>JBIQKJ010000033.1:0-4794 GCA_044506615.1 Chloroflexota bacterium
CCACTGGTGTTCCTCCCGATATCTACGCATTTCACCACTACACCGGGAATTCCACTACCCTCTCCTGCCTTCGAGTCGATCAGTATCGCGTGACCCTCCCCAGTTGAGCCGGGGGCTTTCACACGCGACTTGAACGACCGCCTGCGCGCTCTTTACGCCCAGTAAATCCGGACAACGCTTGCCACCTACGTATTACCGCGGCTGCTGGCACGTAGTTAGCCGTGGCTTATTCGTCAGGTACCGTCATCATCTTCCCTGACAAAAGAGGTTTACAACCCGAAGGCCGTCATCCCTCACGCGGCGTTGCTGCGTCAGACTTTCGTCCATTGCGCAAAATTCCCGACTGCTGCCTCCCGTAGGAGTCTGGGCCGTGTCTCAGTCCCAGTCTGGGTGATCGTCCTCTCAGACCACCTACCGATCGTCGCCTTGGTGAGCCGTTACCCCACCAACGAGCTAATCGGACGCAGGCCCCTCCCGAAGCGCCTTGCGGCTTTACTGGTACGAATGAACGCACCACCACATGCGGTATTAGCCACCCTTTCGGGCAGTTATTCCCCACTTCGGGGCAGGTCACCTACGCGTTACTCAGCCGTCCGCCACTAACGATCAAAGCAAGCCTTGATCGTCCGTTCGACTTGCATGTCTCATGCACGCCGCCAGCGTTTATCCTGAGCCAGGATCAAACTCTCCGAAAAGAATGCGCGATCTTGCGACCGCGACTTCATCCGAGGGTTTGACCACTCGCACATCCTTGCACGGATCTTCTGTCACTCTTCAGTTGTTAAGGTGCAGCGTTCCGGGCGCGACAGCCCGCGGCGCAGAGCCCTAATGATGGGGCTTTGCGGTCGCGGTGTCAAACCGGACGACCTTCCGAGTCGCCGCCAGAGGCGGGGCTCGAGCCGCTTGGTCAGCGGCAACGGTGGCGAATACTACTGGCGGCCCGAAGGGCTGTCAAACGCCCCGTCCGACCGTCCCCGACCCCCCTCCCGGCTGCCGGCCAGGAGTCTGTCGGGTCCTTCAGACAACGCGCCCATCATACCCGCTGCGGGTGTCTGGGGCAAGGGAAAACAGGACGAATGTTCGAATCGTAACGGAGGGGCCCGGCGGGGTCTCGCCCGAGCTCAGATGGGGCTCGTCTCCACCAGCAGGATGAAGGCGGCGCCGCTCAGCCAGGACAGCAGTGCGAGCTCCGCCGAGGCCTCGACACCCAGCGGCCCGACGAGCACGAGGTAGACCACGACGGCGACCACGAGGGCCGCGCCGGCCTTCGCCAGCCGCAGCAGGATCTCGAACACGAGGTTGCTCACGTCAGACAGCCCGCCGGCCCTGGAGGGCGCGGATCAGGGTGACCTCGTCGGCGTACTCGAGGTCGCCGCCGACCGGCAGACCTCGCGCGATCCGGCTGACCACCCCCGCGACCGGCTCCAGACGCTCGGCGAGGTACATCGCGGTCGCCTCTCCCTCGAGCGTCGGGTTCGTCGCGAGGATCACCTCCTCGAGCGGCGCGTCCTCCCGCCGGGCGGCGTCGGCCCGCTCGAGCAGCTCGCGGATCCGCAGTCGCTCCGGGCCGACCCCGTCGATCGGCGAGATCGCGCCGTGGAGGACGTGGTAGAGCCCCTTGAACTCGCCGGTTCGCTCGAGCGCGAGCACGTCGAGCGGCTCCTCGACGACGCAGATGCGTCGCTGGTCTCGGGCCGGATCGCGGCAGATCGGGCAGAGCGGGGCATCGGAGATGTTGAAGCAGCGCTCGCAGAACACCACCTGGTCGCGCACCGCGACCAGGGCGGCCGCGAGCGCGCGCGCCTCGGCGTCCGGAGCGCGCAGGAGGTGGTAGGTGAGCCGCTGCGCGGTCTTCGGGCCGATCCCGGGGAGCCGGGCGAACGACTCGATGAGCCGCGCGACCGGCTCGATGAGCGGGGTGGTCACGCCGGTGCGCCGACCCTACATTCCGGGAAGGCGCAGGCCGCCGGTGATCGCCGCCATCTTCTCCTCGGCGAGCTCGCGCGAGGCACGCAGCGCGTCGTTGACGGCAGCCACGATGAGGTCCTGGAGCATCTCGACGTCCTCGGGGTCCACGGCCGACGGATCGATCGCGATGCTGACCAGCTCCTGCTTGCCGGTGACGACCGCGGTCACGACGCCGCCGCCCGCCGAGCCGTCGACCTGCGTGGTCTCGAGCTCGCCCTGGACGCGCAGCATCTCCTGCTGCATCTGCTGTGCCATCCGCTGCAGGTTGGCCATGCCCATCGCCGTCCTCCTCGTCGTCTGTGTCGGTCAGTGTGCAGGAAGCGCCTCCCGCCCGCTGGCGGTCAGCTCACCTCGCCGATGTCGACGAGGTCGTCCGCGAAGATCCGCTTCGCCTCGCTGAACAGATCGGCCTCCGCCGCGAGCTCGATGTTGGCGACGACACAGCGGACCGCGACCGACCGGCCGAGGCGCTCGCTGATCCCCTGCTCGATCACGCCCTTGCGGCGCTCGGCCACGTCCTTGAGGAAGGCCTGCTCCTCGGGAAAGCCGAGTGTGACGATGTTCCCATCGATGGCGACGGGGCGGCACTTGAGGATCAACGGCTTCGTCGGCGGATGCTCGCTGACCCGGGCGACGATGTCGGGCCATGCCGCCATCAGCTCGTCGAGCGAGCTCTCGCCCGGGGGCGCGGCCGTCCGTGCGGTCGGCGCAGAGGCGGTCGGCGGCGGCCCGGGGTCGGGGGCCCGCGGCTCGGGATCCGGCGGGGCGGCGACGTCCGCAGGCATGTCTGATTCGGGCGGGTCGGACTGGGCCGGGTCCGCCCGGGCGGCGGTCGGCGGCTCGACAGGGGCGGCGGCCGGCGACGGGTCCAGCGTCTGGACAGGCGCCTCGGCCGGCACGGGGTCGGGTCGGCCGGCTCGAGCCCCTCGCGCGCGTGCGGTTGATGGGGCGGGCTCGGATGGGGCCGGCGCCGCGGCGGGTCGGGCGGGCGCGGCGGCTGCCGGTCGGGCAGGCGCGGTGTCCCCGCTGCCGGCCGTCCGGGATGCCGCGGCCGAGAACAGCGCGAGCTCCAGCTGGAGCCGCAGGCCGCCGATCCCCTTGCGCTCGGGATCGATCGACGCGAGCCGGCGGGCCGCGGCAGCCACTGCCTCGGGTGGATGGGCCGGGGCCGGGCCGCCAGTCGTCGCGGCGAGGAGTTCGGCCCGCAGCGCTTCGACCACCTGGTCCAGGAACGAGCGGATGTCGCGGCCACGCTCATCCAGGTCGTCGAGGACGCGCAGGCCGGCCGCCGCGTCGCCGACGACGAGGGCCGCCGAGAACGATCGGACAGCCTCGGCGTCTGCAAGGCCGAGAAGGTCCCGAACGTGCGCCTCGTCGATGCGCTCGGTCGCGACCGACAGGAGCTGATCGAGCATCGATTCGGCGTCGCGCATGCCGCCCGCGGCAAGCCGGGCGATCAAGGTGATGGCGGCCGGGTCGGCCTCTCGCCCGTCGGCCTCGAGGATTCGGCGCAGCTTGCCGTCGATCTCGGCGACCGTGAGCCGCCGGACGTCGTAGCGCTGGAGGCGCGACAGGATCGCGGGCGGGAATCCTGACGGCTCGGTCGAGGCGAACATGAACGCGACGAACGGCGGCGGCTCCTCCAGCGACTTCAGGAGCGCGTTCCAGGCGTCCTTCGTGATCTGGTGCGCCTCATCGAGGATGTAGACCTTCTTGCGGAGTTGCGTCGGTGGGTAGGCGAGGCGCTCGCGGAGGTCGCGGACCTCGTTGATCCCGCGGTTCGAGGCCGCGTCGATCTCGAAGACGTCGAGCGTCGTCCCCTCGCGGATCGCGACACACGCGTCACAGCGATCGCAGGGGTCCCCGTCCTGGAGATCGGTGCAGTTGAGCGCCTTCGCGACGATCCGCGCGAGCGATGTCTTGCCGGTGCCCCGCGGTCCGACGAAGAGCAGCGCGTGCGAGACGCGGTCGGCGCGGACCGCGTTCCGCAGCGTCTCGACCACGGCCTCCTGCCCGACGATCTGGCTGAACGTCTGGGCGCGCCAGCGGCGGTAGAGGGCCTGATGCGGGACGGTCGACGTCACGACCCTCCTCCCCTGCGACGGGCGGGCGAGATCAGTATGCCGTGCACCCTCTGTCGATCAGGACGCCCTCGGGCCCACACGGACGGGCGGCTCGGACCAGGCCGTTCCGCGGCACCCGGCGATGGTCGCTTAGTGCTGCTTCCTTCCGGACCTGACACGGTTCGCGGTTCGCCGCTGCGCGGGACCCGGTCCTCAACGTCGCGTCGTCCGGCGGCGTCCGAGAACGGTGACCTCGAGAGGGAATTCAGCCCTGCTGGAGCGGATTGCAGGTACAGGGCACCGCTAGTTCCCCGCCTAGCACGGCCCGGCAAGTCTACCCCGGATGGCGCCGGACGCGCGAGGGGCCAGGCGGGCGGGAGCGGCCGGGCCGTCGGTGCGATGCGTTGGGGCTGAGGCGGCCGGGCCGGGGCGCCGCCCTGGTCGTTCGCTCGCCCGGCCCGCGCGCGGTTCTTGGACCATTGAACGTTCCACCGGGCGAACGAGCCGGCGAACCACGTCGGTTTGGAACGCCGGACGTTCCAGATCGCGGCCGGAACCGTGGGAGTGGTCAGGTTTGGATCATCCAGCGCACCAGATCGCCGGTCCAACCGAGGTCGATCGCCCGTTGGAACGTTGGATGCACCACGTCCACGGGCTCAGCCCGGCCGCTCGGTCAGCCCATGCTCGTAGCGATCAACGAGCTGCCTGTCGCCAGGTGGCCGGCGTCGGCCTCGGTCTGGCGGGGAACGTCAGCGCGCCGGGA
>JBIQKJ010000020.1:0-32119 GCA_044506615.1 Chloroflexota bacterium
CCCCGGTCTTCAGCCGTCAACCGACGGGATCATTCAGTGCTTCGGTGGATCCGGGGTAAGCGGCCCCTGCCACAGTCTTCGCGTGGACGATCTGCGGCTCGGACGGCGCATCCGAGCGATTCGACAGCGGCTCGGCTGGCGGCAGAGTGACGCCCGAGGGGGCTCGACTGCCGGCGTGCGGCACGAAGGTATCTGCCGAGAACCGGGTGGCGCACCCGCCGCGCACGCGGCTCTCGATGGGTCCGGACCGCCCGGCACGCCCGCCACTCGACCCCGAACGCCCGGATCGGCGACACTAGGCGCAACGACACGCGATCACGCCCCGACGGCGACCGCAGCACGAGCACAGACGAACCCGGCCTTGCCCGCCGGGCGGCGACCCTCGAGGAGGACGAACGTGGCCAAGGTGACGATGCCCCAGCTCGGCGAGAGCGTTGCCGAGGGCACGATCGGGAAGTGGCTGAAGCAGCCGGGCGACACCGTCGCCAAGTACGAGCCGCTGCTCGAGGTCATCACGGACAAGGTCAATGCCGAGGTCCCGTCGCCGTTCGAGGGCGTGCTCAAGGAGATCCTCGCCGAGGAGGGCGCGACGGTTCCGAACAACGCCGAGATTGCGATCATCGAGACTGCCGAGGAGACCGGCGGTGATGGAGCGGCGCCGGAGCCCGTCGCCCTCGAGAAGGAGGCCGCGCCGTCCGAGCCCGACACCGGCGGGCCGCACGTCGAACCCCGCGATTCGGCCGAGGCCGGCCCGGCGGGGTCGGACGAGGGTCGGGACCGGGCACCGGAGCCGGCGGCCGCCGAAACCAAGCCGGCCGCGGAGGCGCAGCCCTCCGCGCCCGCCGCCGAGGCGCAGCCATCCGCGCCCGCCGCCGCCGCGGCCGCACCCGCTGCACCCGCGGCCACTGCGCCCGCTGCCGGCGATGCCGACGCTCGCATGACCCCGGCCGTGCGCCGCCTGCTCCGGGAGCACGACCTCACGGCCGCACAGGTGGTCGGCACCGGCAGCGGCGGCCGGATCACCCGCGACGACGTCCTGGCGGTGGTCGAGCGGATGCGGACCGGCGGAGGAGGGGAGTCGGCCGCGCAGGCACCGGCCGCCGCACCCGCGCCCGACGCGCCCTCCGCTCCCGCGCCCGCCGCGCCCTCCGCTCCCGCGCCCGAAGCACCGGCCGAGCAGGCGCCCGCAGCGACCGCCGCTCCCGGCGCTCCCGCCGCTGCAACGTCGGCAGGGGGCGGCCGGCCGGGCGTGGCCCGGATCGAGTTCCCGGCCGGCGCCGACGAGGTCCTCGTGCCGATGAGCCAGATGCGCAAGGGCATCGCGGCACAGATGACCCGCGCGCTCCAGGCGCCGCACGCCTACGTCCAGATGGAGGTCGACGCCACCAGGCTCGTCGCATTCCGCGAGGGTGCCAAGAAGGCGTACCAGGCGAAGGAGGGCATCTCCCTCAGCTATGTCCCGTTCGTGGTGAAGGCCTCGGCCGAGGCGCTCAAGGCGAACCCGGGCTTCAACGCGCACTGGACCGACGGCGGGCTGCTCGCCAAGCGCCGCATCAACATCGGTGTCGCGGTGGCAGTCGACGACGGGTTGCTCGTCCCGGTCATCCGGGACGCCGACACGCTCTCGATCCATGGTCTGAACCGGGCGATCACCGACGTGGCGAACCGTGCCCGTGCCGGCAAGCTCCGTCTCGACGACTTCGGCGGCGGCACGTTCACCGTTGACAACACGGGCTACCTCGGAACGAACCTCGTGATGCCGATCCTCAACGTGCCCGAGGTCGGGATCGTGACGATGGAGGCGATCACCAAGCGGCCCGTGGTCCAGTCGACCCCGGACGGCGACGTGATCGCGATCCGGCCGGTCATGAACATGGTCCTGGGCATCGACCACCGGGCGAACGACGGCGCCGGCGGGGCGGCACTGCTGAAGGACATCAAGGCCTGGCTCGAGGCCGTCGGGCCGGACACGCCGATCTACTGAGCCCCGGCCCGATCGCGGCCGAGGGCGGTCGATGCGCGTCTACGTGACCGGCGGCGCCGGCTTCATCGGCGGCGCCGTGTGCCGGCAGCTGCGTGCCCGCGGGGACGAAGTCGTGGCCGTGGTCCGCGACCCGGGCCGCGCCTCCTCGCTCGAGGAGATCGGGTGCGAGGTGCGCGCGGGCGACCTGACCTCGCCCGAGGCGCTCACCGGCGGCATGCGCGGCTGTGACGCCGTGCTCCACCTCGCCGGCATGTACCGGATCGGGATCGGGCGCGGCGAGCGCCCCGCGATGTACGACGCGAATGTCGGTGCGACCCACCGCGTCCTCGAGGCCGCGTTCGCGGTGGGAGTGGCGCGGATCGTCCACGTCTCGACGGTCAACGCGTTCGGCGACACCCGCGGCCGCATCGTCGACGAGACGTACCGGCGCGACGTGAGCCGCGGGTTCGTCAGCTATTACGACGAGACGAAATACCTCGCGCACGTCGCTGCCCGGGAGCTCATCGCGGCCGGCGCGCCGATGATGATCGCGATGCCCGGAACCACCTATGGGCGGGGCGACCACACGCCGATCGGACGGCAGCTCGAGGCGGCCTATGCGGGCCGCGCCCGGGCGATGGCCTTCGGCGACCTCGGGATCTCGCCGGTCCACGTCGAGGACGTCGCCGCGGGCATCCTCGCGACCCTCGACCAGGGCCGCATCGGGGAGGCCTACGTGCTGGCGGGTCCGAACATGCGCCTGCGCGACGTGATGGAGGTGGCCGCCCGGGTCGGCGGGCACCGGCTGCCGCGGATCACGGTTCCGATCGGCCTCGTCAAGGCGCTCGCCCCACTCGGCCCGCTCGCCGCCCGCATCGCCGGGACCCCGCCGAACGTCGCCGAGATCGTGTCGGCGGGCGCGGGCGTGACGTACTGGGCGTCGTCGGCGAAGGCGAGCCTCAAGCTCGGCTACTCCCCGCGCGAGCTCGAGGCCGGACTCCGGGACGCGTTCGCCCGTGCCTGAGCGCACGCCACGCACGCGACCTCCGGCGTACACTCGGACCATGCCCCGAGAGCTCCCGATGTTCGAACCGGCCGCGGCCGGCCACCACGCCCCGGCGGACCTCCCCACGATCGCCATGGGTGGCGGGCTCGCCAACCTGCCCGCGGCGGACGGCTCGCGCGCCCTGCGCCGCCATCCCGACTGGATCCGTGCGCGGATGCCGTCGGGCGACAATTACCACGACCTCAAGGGGCTCCTGCGCGGCCTGACGCTCAACACCGTCTGCGAGGAGGCGCGCTGCCCGAACATCGGGGAGTGCTGGGACCAGCGCACGGCCACGATCATGATCCTCGGCGACACGTGCACCCGTGCCTGCGGGTTCTGCGCGGTCAAGACCGGACGCCCGACCTGGTTCGACGACGATGAGCCGCGCCGGGTCGCAGAGGCCGTGGCCGCGATGCGCCTCGAGCACGTCGTCGTCACGAGCGTCGCCCGCGACGACCTGCCCGACGGCGGCTCGGGTGCCTTTGCCGAGACGATCCGCCAGATGCGCGGGCGCTCGCCGGGCATGGGCATCGAAGTCCTCATCCCGGACTTCGACGGCTCCGACGACCGGCTGCGGACGGTGATGGAGGCGCGGCCGGACATCCTCAACCACAACCTCGAGACCGTGCGTCGGCTCCAGAAGCCGGTCCGCAAGCGTGCCCGCTGGGAGCGTAGCCTCTACGTGCTCGAGACCGCCAAGGCGATGGCGGCCGAGATCGGCTACCCGGTCCACACGAAGAGCTCGCTCATGGTCGGGCTCGGGGAGACGCGCGACGAGCTTACCGAAGCCTTCGAGGCGCTCCGGGCGGTCGACGTCGACATCCTCACGATCGGCCAGTACCTGCGACCGACCGAGGCGCACCTGCCGGTCGAGCGCTACTACCACCCCGACGAGTTCGCGGAGATGAAGGAGGCGGCGCTCGCGCTCGGCTTCAAGCACGTCGAGTCGGCGCCGCTCGTTCGCTCGAGCTACCACGCGCGCGACCAGGTCCCGGGCGCCGAGCTGAAGGCCGCCCGTCGCCGCCAGGCGACCGTCGACGCCGAGGGCAGGGTCGTCCCGCTCGCCGGGTAGGCCGCCTCTCGGGCGGAACTTTCGGGGCCGGTGCGCCGTCGGTCGCGCATGACCGACCCGTCCCGGCCGCCCGCGGCCGCCCGCCCGTTGCGCCTCGGGTTCGTCGTCGCGCTCCTGCTCGTCGCATGCGGCGGCTCCCTCGGCACGACCGGCGGGAGCGAGCGCGGCACCGGGACGCCCGCACCTCCCTCGTCCGGAGCACCGTCATCCACGGCCCCCGGCGCTGCCTCCGGGGCCCTAACCGATCCGGCCGAGGGTGCGCTCCCGTTCGACCCGGCCACGCCGGTCTCGTGCCACGGTCTCGCCGAGATCGACTGCGCCACGGTGCTCGGCGCCGTGCTACCGACGCTCCCGTCCGGTACGGCACCGGTCGTCTACGCGGAGGTCGGGCCGTTCTGGTGCCCCGCCCAGCCGGGCTGCGAGCCGTCCGTGATCGCGAGGCCTGCGGGACGCGTGTTCCTCGAGCTCGCCGGGGCCGATCCCATCGAGCTCAGCGTCGAGCGCGGGCCCGACGGCACGTTCGGGGTCCAGCGCGGCGAGGCGTTCACGGTTCTCGTCGATCCGTCGTCACCGGCGTCGGGCATCGCCGGACCGGTCGAGCTCGACCTCGGGCATTGCGGGCTGCTGAGCGGCATCGATCTCGACGGCAGCTGGTGGGATCCCGTCGGGTTCGTCGACAGCGACCATGGCGACGCGATCAACGCGGCGCACGGGACCGTCGCCTTCCAGGGCCCGAACGAGGCAACCTTCACCTCCGACAACGGGCTCGTCGTCGCGCTCGAACGGCGGGCCGGGGCCAAGCACCTCCCGCTCTGCCAATAGGCCGCGCTGCACGGTCGCGGGCGCACCGCATCGGCCCGCAGCGCCCGGTATCCTCGGAGCCATGGCCCGACCCCTGTCGCGCAAGGTCCCGCTCGCCGAGCTCCACTGCCACCTGGGCGGCGCCGTAACCCCCGCGATCATGTGGAGCATCGCCCACGCCCAGGGGATCAAGCTCCCGACGCGCGACTACTGGGAGTTCCGGGACATCATCACGGTCTCCCCGCGTCGGAACCGGTCGTTCGACGGCTACCTGCAGCTCTTCCACTGGACCGAGCTCATCCAGTCGAGCCCGATCGCGGTCGAGCGCGCCGTCTACGAGGTCATCGGCGGCGCCTATCGGAAGAACAACGTCACGACCATGGAGCTCCGCTTCAACCCGATGAAGCGGAACCGCGGGGGCGAGCAGGACCTCGATCACATCATCGCGGCCGCGACGCGGGGCATGGACCGCGCGACGCTCGAGTACCCGGTCAAGCCCGGGCTCATCTTCTGCCTCGATCGCGCGTTCCCGTACGAGCTCAACGAGATCATCGTCGAGAAGGCGATCCAGTGGCGCGACCGGGGGGTCGTCGGCATCGACATCGCCGGCCCCGAATCGGCCACCTTCCGCGTCGCCGACTACCGGCGCCTCTTCCGCCGCGCACGCCAGTTCGGGCTGGGCATCACCGTCCACACCGGGGAGTCGGGCGCGGTCGAGGAGGTCTCGCAGGTCGTCGAGCTGCTCGAGCCCGACCGGATCGGGCACGGCGTCAAGGCCGCCTACGATCCGCGCGCGATGGGGATGATCCGCGAGCGAGGGATCGTGCTCGAGATCTGCCCGACGTCGAACCTCAACACCCGGGTCGTCTCGGGCTGGGACGAGTTCCGCTGGATCTTCGACACGTTCCGGCGCAACGAGGTGCGCTTCACGATCAACACCGACGGCCCCGAGATGCTCAAGACCTACATCCGCGACGAGCTGGCGCAGCTCGGGCGGCTCGGGATCCTGAGCCTCGAGGACCAGCAGCAGGCAGCGGCGACGTCTCTCGCCGCGTCGTTCGTCCCGAACGTCTCCGACGTACCGCCGCCCCGTCTCGAACCGGCGCGCCGGGAGGTCGTCGAGCGCGAGGAGGCCTAGGGGAGGGGATCGCCCGGCCTCGAACCTCAGCCCGCCTCCGGCATGCGCCGCCGCGCGCGGACGATGCCGCGGTCGTGGAGGCCCTCACGGATCGGGCGCACGGCGCTCCGCGCGAGGCCCGCGGTGATCGCGCGCGGCCCGTCCTCCTCGAACGCGCGCAACGCGAGGTGCGGCTGCTGGGTCACGTCGCCCGACGGCGCCGCGCGGAACAGCGCCCGCCGGCCGCACGTGAGCTCGAGCAGCGCGCGCTTCGGCTGCGACACCTCGAGGGCGGCAAGGACCCGTTCCGGCACCGGGGCGCCGAGCAGATCGCGGGCGAGCGACAGCACGACCCACGAGGCGGTCCGTGCCCGCGCCGCGCGCGCCCGGTCGAGGACGGCGTCCCAGTCGAGCGTCGCGCCGTGCCGGCGGACAAGCTCTGCCACGTCGGCGACCCAGCGCAGCCGCAGCGCGGACCGGGTCCGGTGGATGGTGAGGTGGAGCAGCATGTCCTCGGGCGAGAGGATCCGGACCGGGCGGTCGAGCAGCGTCGCCGGGACCGCGCGCTCCCAGAGTCCCTTCGTCCCGAGCCGCCGCTCGCTGTCCGCCCAGAGCGCCCAGTGGAGCTCGACCCGGACGTGCTCGCGGCCGGTGCCGCGGCCCCAGGCCGGGTCGTGGAACTGGTGGACGAGGGCCTTGTAGCCGGGTCGCGGATTCTGCCGGAAGCCCAGGTCGCGGAGGACCGCGCGCGCCGCGGGCAGGTCGGCCGGCTGGACGAGGACGTCGAGGTCGGCGCACGGCCGAGCGGCGAGGCTCCCGTAAAGGTGCTCGGCGAGGACGAGACCCTTGACCGGCATGGCCGGGACGCCGGCCTCGCCCATCGCCTCGAGGATCGGCAGCAGTGCCTCCGCGAGGCGTGCGTTCGAGGTCAGCGTCACATGCCGGCGTCGCGTCGCGCGCTCGAGGAACTCGGCCGGCACGCCGCCGTCAGCGTCGCGCAGCGTCTCGCCCAGGAGCGGCGCGACCTCGTGGAGATGGGCCAGCGACCAGAGCCGCTCCCAGTCGAGCCTGTGGTCGACCGACCGTCGGAGCTCGGCGCGGGCCGCCTCGTCGAGCGTCGTCCGGGCGGCGAGACAGAGCACCCGCTCCTCGCGCCCGAGGTCGGATGGCGGAATGGAACCGACGCGCGATGACGGCGCGTCGGCGTTCCCGTCGGATCGTCCCGGCTCGGGCGTCGGCTGCGGCACGGCGGCGACCGGCGCCTCAGGCCGATCAACGCCGACGGGCACGAGATCGGGATCGGTCGACGTCGCCATCCTGGTCCCCTCAGTACTGCGCCAGGCTGCCGTCGGTGCGCCCGTGCCGGATCGCCGCGCCCATCGCGACGATCCCGGCCGCGAGGTACGCGAGGCTGACGACCGTGAGCGCGGCGAGCGGCCCCGCGAGCTCGACCGGCCCGTCCCCGCCGAGCAGCGAGCCGCGCAGGACCGTGAGCGCATGGGTCATCGGGAGCAGTGCGCTGAGCGGCTGGAGGATCGCCGGGAGCACCTCGACCGGGTAGAGGATCCCGCCGAGCACCAGCGACGCCCCGCGCAGGGCCCAGCCGAGCGGGTTCCCGCGCTTGACCACCAGCACGACGGCCCCGGCGAGGAAGCCCATCCCGGTGAACCCGACCACGAGCAGCAGCAGCCCGGCGACGGCCATCGGAACGTGCGCCTGCGACAGGTCCATGCCGAGCGCGAGCGCGATCACGAGGTACGTCGCGCCGCCGAGCAGCGCCGAGAAGTGCAGCCAGAGCATCGACGACGTCATGAGCGTCGCGAGCCGCGAGGGCCCGAGCAGCATCAGCTCGAGCGTCCCGGTCGTCTGGCTCTCGCGGAGCGCCCCGCCGAACCCGCCCACGCTCTGCGAAAGGAACTCCTGCGCGACGATGCCGACGATCACGAACGCGAAGTAGCTCGTGCCGACCGAGGTGAGGGCCGGGGCCGCCTCGTCGAACGTGCGGCTCAGGAAGAAGAAGACACCGACGGTCGCGGCGGCGGAGCCCAGCCGCAGCAGCAGCCCCGCCCGGTAGCTCGTCTCGATCCGCCGGTCGCGGGTGAAGAACGCGCGCGGCACCCGCGTCGCGCGACCGAGCGCGGAGACGGGCCGGGCGATCGCGGTCATCGGACGGCCACCGGAACCCGGACCGGGGCCGCGGCGGGTGCCTGGCCCAGCGTCTGAATGTAGATCTCCTCGAGCGACAGCTCGCCGGTCTCGCACGCCAGCACGTCGACGTCGGCGCGAACGAGGCGGCGGAGCACGGTCGGCAGGGCGTCCTCGGCGACGAGCCGCAGCTGGACGACGACGACGTGGGCGCCCTCTCCGTCGTGCCCCGCTGCGGGCGCCGCGGCGACCGCGGTCACACCGGCGATCTCGCGCAGGCGGTCGACCACGTCCTCGGGCGCGTTGCGCAGGCGGAGCTCGCAGCGCGTGCCGTAGCCGATCGCGCGCCGCAGCTCGGCGACGGTGCCCTGGGCGACGATCCTGCCCTCCTGGATGAACGCGAGCCGGTCGCACAGCTCCTCGGCCTCGGGCATCGAGTGCGTGGCAAGGACGACCGTGCGGTTGAGCTCGCCGACGACCACCTCGGCAACGAAACCCCGGAGCCGCGCCGCGGAGATCGGATCGAGCGATCGGGTGGGCTCGTCCATGAACAGGATCTCGGGCTCGTCGATCAGGCCGCGCATGATCGCCAGCGCCTGGCGCTGGCCCGTCGACAGCCTGCCGAACGGCCGGTCGAGGTGATCGGTCATCCCGAGCCGGTTCGCGAGCCGCTCGATCGCGGCGCTCGTCCCTCGTGGGTCGAGGTGTCGAAGCGCTCCGAAGAACTCGAGGTTCTGGCGCCCGGTGAGCCGCCAGTAGAACGAGCGCTCGTCGCCGTTGATGAGGCCGATCCGGGAGCGGACCCCTCGGGGATCGGCGGTCACGTCGACCCCGTCCACCCTCGCCACGCCCGAGGTCGGCAGCAGGAGCGTCGTGAGGATCCGGACGAGCGTCGTCTTGCCGGCGCCGTTCTGACCGAGCAGGCCGAACACTTCGCCACGAGGGATCGCGAGGTCGACGTCGTCGACCGCGACCCGGTCGGGGCCTCCGGGGCGACCGCGCAGGACGGCACGGATCGGGCGGATCGGGCGAAACCGCTTGGTGAGTCGCTCGGTTTCGATCGCGAAGGTCATGCTCTGGTCGCTCTGGTCGAGGGACCCGGGAACCGGAGTCGGGGAGGCTCCGGTCCCGGGTCGGGGAATGGCTAGCTCTGGTAGATGACGCCGTAGGTCATGCTGACCGCGGCCTCGTCCGTGAGCTCCTGCTCGGAGTAGCTGGCGACGATCGCCGGGGCTTCGTAGTCCATGGGTGGTTCCCTCCATCCGGCGGCATCGCCGCCGAGGCCATGTGACCTAGCGCGGGATCTCGTACCCGTAGGTCATGCTGAGGGCGGCCTCGTCGACGAGCTCCGCCTCTGAATAGGTCGCGACGATCTCGGGGACTTCGTACTCCACGGTGTACCTCCACTCGACGGCTCCGCCGTCGCGGTGCTAGAGGATGATTTCGCCGTAGAACATGCTGAGCGCGGCCTCGCTCGTCAGCTCCTCGTCGGAGTAGCTGGCCAGGATGGCCGGGGACTCGTACTCCATGTAACCCTCCGCGACGGCCCGAAGGCCGCCATGCCTCCACGTGACGCGCGCTCGAAACGACCGATCGCGCGCCCCGAGGACAGATGAGGTCAGCCGGCGACCTCGCTGATGATGCCGTAGGTCATCGCGACCGCGGCCTCGCTCGTCAGCTCCTCCTCGGAGTAGCTGGCGATGATGGCGGGGCTCTCGTACGTCATGTCTCGAATCACCTCCCTTCTGCCTGGAGCTCCCCGGTCAGGCCGGGGGTTGGGGCCGTGACAAGCCGGGTCGGGACCCGGGTCAGGTGCAGGGCGAGCGTCGTGGCCGGTCGACGGAGCGGCGTCGGCAGGCCACGGAGCGCGCGGACGGCGATGCCGGCCGCCCGCCCGGACAGCGCCGACACGACCGCCACGATGCGGTCCCGGCGGCGTCGGCCGTCGAGCGGGACGACCCGCCCGGTCCGGCCGCGGGCGGCGACCACCACGCCGAGGGCATCGGCGGGATCGAGCAGGGGATCGAGCAGCGCCTCCCCGTCGCCCTTCAGGACGAGCCGGGCCTCCCCGTCGACGCGCCGACGGGCGACGAGCCGATGGGCGACGACCAGGTCGCCGCGCCGGAAGAGCACCAGCTCGCCGATGCGCTCGGGCGTCCGCCCGAACTCGACGAGGAGGCGCGTCCGGGGCGGGATGGTCGGCGTCATGCTCCGGCCGATCGCCTCGATCTCGGCGGCCGTTCCCTGCGCGCGGTACCGCTCGAGCAGTCCGAGCAGGGCGATCGTGCGCGGATCCGCGGCGCTCATCGGACTCCCTCGACCCAGCGCCGCACGGCGTCCGCGGTGGCGTTCAGCTCGCCCGGACGCAGCCGGAGGCACGGCACACCGGCAGCGATCCGGCCCAGACGCGCGATCGTTGCCTCGAAGTCGACCTCGGCGGCCGGCGTGCCGCGCAACAGCTCCATCGTGGCGAGGGCGGGGATCACCGGCTCGAGGCGCGGTGCCGCATCAGGCTCCGGCGCCCCGTCGAGCAGCACGATCGCGCCGAGCGGCGTCGCGCCCACTCGCCGCGCGCCGAACGCCCGCTCGAGGTCGTCGGCCGTCACGGACCATTCGGCACCGCCGCCGAGATCGTGCCGCGGCCGCCCGTCGAGGAACGACAGCTCGGGCAGCAGCGCCCGCGTGCCGGGGCTCACATGCATCGCGCGCGGATACGGGAGCATCGTCCGGTCGTCGCCATCGACCAGCGCGAGCTCGTCGGTCAGCCAGCCGGCCCCGCCGCGGACGAGCGCCAGCGTCAGCGTGGTCTTCCCGCGGCCGCTGCGGCCCGCGAGGATCACCGCCCGGCCGTCGATCTCGACGACACCCGCGTGCAGCCCGAGGATCCCACGGGCCGCGAGGCGATCGAGGACGACGACGACCACCCGGTCGAGGAGCCCGAGCGCTGCCTGGGTCTCGTCGGTGGTGAAGACGGGCCGTCCGTGGTGATCGACGAGCCGGTACCCGCCCCTCGCGACGGTGGCGGACAGCCGGGCCGCGCCGGCCGAGATCGCCTCGAGCGGCACCGCGAAGGCACCGTACGACCGTGCGACCGCGCTCGTTGCCCCCGTGGCGTCGCCGCTGACCCTGATGTCGACCCCGTGGACGCGGTAGGCCGTGTCGTGACTGGCTGGTGCCGCGGTCGTTCCCCCGCCGACCGCCCCGATCACGGGACCGGGCTCATCGTGCCCGGCGGGACCGGGCGTACCGACTCCAGCAGTCCCAGCCGGCGGAAACCGTCGAGCACCTGCTGCACGTCCCCGCGGACCGTCTCCGGGGGCATGTCGTACGGCTCGGCGAACGCGGCGACGAGATCGTCGAACGGCCGTCCGTCACACAGCTCCCAGACGCGGGCGGCCGACGCGTTGATCACGTGGGCCTGGCCGTTCCTGGCGTCATGCAGGATGGCCTCGCGTCCGACGCGCTGCAGCCGGACGTCGGCGCGCGCAACCGCCGGGACGGTGAGCGGATCGGATGCCACGTGTCTGTCCCCCGATTGTGTCGTTGCCTTCGCGGCAGGCGGGCAACGTCGTTGGGGCGATCCTGCCCGAAACAGGACTTCCGAGTCGAGAAATCCGGTACTTCTGGTGGTGCGCGCGAACACCGCTCGTGCGTCCCCCGACCCATGAGCCCGGGGAGCGATCCACCGGACGGGACGTCCGCCGACGCGCGGGTGCTCCTAGTCGCGCACCAGGTAGGTGCAGCACCGGTCGCCGCGCGCGATGTGGGTCTCGCGCTCGACGTCGACGCCGAGGACGTCGCGGAACAGCTCGAGCTCGGCTCGGCAGGCGGCGGCCTGGTCGGTGGCGACCCGGTGGATCGCGCAGTTGTGCTCGACGATGCGGATGACCCCGTCGGTGCCGAGCACGGCCTCCGCGAGGTACCCCTGCTCGTCCTGGATGACCGCCAGCTCCCGAGCGCGGTCCAGGAGCGAGCCGCCGCCATCCAGCCGCTCGTCGATCTGCCGCCGCATCTGGTCGGCCGTCATTCGGCGTCGGGCCTGGAACACCTGGTCCACGAGTGCCTGACCGCCCACGGCATGGACCGCCGCGAGGAGGCCGCTCGCGAGGCCGTCGTAGTTCGCCGGGAAGAAGCGCTGAGCCCCCTCGGTGACGTCGTAGACGTGGCGCGGCCGGCCGACCCCATGCCGCACGGTCTCTCGCCGAACCAGACCCGCCGCCTCGAGCGCGCGGAGCTGCTGGAGGACGCCGGTGCGGCTCGCCCCGATGTCGGCGGCGAGATGGTCCGGTGAGCTCGGGCCGCGGCGCCGGAGCCGGAGCATGATCTCCCGTCGCAGCGCGGACGACCCGACCGGGGCGGCGGGGCCGCTTCCCTCGATCCCGGGAGGGTCGGGACGCCTCGCCGGCGTGACGGCGCCGGAGGAGGCCGAAGCCTTCGGCTCGGACATGGCCGAAGGCTAGCATCAGCGGCCGGTCGTCGCTCCGCGGATGATAGGCTCCGCCTCTGATGGACCTGGACCTCGGCCCCGAGCACCGGCTGCTGCGCGACACCATCCGCGCGTTCATGACCGACGAGGTCGCGCCGGTGGTCGAGGAGCACGAGCGCGAGCGCCGCTTCCCGGCCGACGTCGTCCGTCGAATCGGCGAGCTCGGCTGGCTGGGCATCCCGATCCCCGAGGACGAGGGCGGGGCCGGGCTCGACACGCTGGCCTACGCGATCGCGGTCGAGGAGATCGGGCGCGTGTGGGGCTCGCTCGGCCTCATCGTCGCCGCCCACACGAGCCTCGGCTGCGGCCCGCTCCACCTCGCCGGCACGCCCGAGCAGAAGCGGCGCTGGCTGGTCCCGATGGCGCGGGGCGAGGTCATCGGCGCGTACGGGCTGACCGAGCCCGGCGCGGGGAGCGATTCCGGCGGGACGCGCACGACGGCCCGCCACGAGGACGGTCCCGACGGCGGATCGTGGGTCATCGACGGCTCGAAGCGGTTCATCACGAACGCGGGGCAGGCGGGCACCTACGTCGTCACCGCTCGCACGGGCACCGACGAGAAGGGTGGAGCGGAGATCAGCGCCTTCATCGTCCCCGCCGACACACCGGGCTTCCGGGTGGGCCGGCTCGAGGACAAGCTGGGGCTCCACGCGTCGGCGACCGGCGAGCTGTCGTTCGAGGGCGCTCGAGTGCCCGCGGCCAACATGCTCGGGGAACGGGGCGAGGGCTTCCGGACGTTCCTGAAGATCCTCGACGGCGGGCGGATCTCGATCGGGGCGCTCGCGGTGGGGCTCGCCCAGGCCGCGCTCGACGCCGCGATCCCATATGCGCAGACGCGCGAGCAGTTCGGCCGCCCGATCGGCACGTTCCAGGGAGTCGCGTTCCTGATCGCGGACATGGCCACCGAGATCGAGGCGGCCCGACAGCTCGTCTGGCGCGCGGCGTGGCTCAAGGACCAGGGACGCGACTACGGGCTGGCGGCGGCGCAGGCCAAGCTGTTCGCATCGGAGGTGTCGAGCCGGGCGACAAACGCCGCGATCCAGGTCCACGGCGGCTACGGGTACGTCACCGACTACCCCGTCGAGCGGTTCATGCGCGACGCGAAGCTCACCGAGATCGGGGAGGGGACGAGCCAGATCCAGCGGCTCGTCATCGCGCGCAGGATCCTCGGACTGCGCGTCGTCTGAGCGCGGCGGTGCGCGGACGCACCTCACTCGTCTCCCCCGCAATCGACCGGCCTGCCACGGATCGCATCAGGCCCGCTATGCTGCGGGATGTGATTGTTCGCGTCATTACGGCGCGTGTTCCGTCGGATAACGTCGCGCCCTTCAATGCGAAGCTGCGCGCCCTGCTCGACGACCTCCGCGTACAGCACGGCCTCGTCTACATGAAGCTCGCGCGCCGGCTGCTCGAGGACGCGGGCGAGGAGGTCGTGCTCTTCGAGGAGTGGCGGACGCCGGCAGACCTGTGGGAGTGGACCGGCGGCAAGCTGAGCGTCCCCCGGCTGCTTCCCGGGACCGAGGAGCTGATCGAGGACCTGACGATCACCCACTACGAGGCGCTCGACCTCGACCCGAGCGAGCTGGACCTCGAGGTGATCGAGACGTCTCGACCGGAGGCCGGCACGGGCTCCGGCTGACGATCGGGCCGGGTCAGCCCTCCTGCACGAGTCGGACGATCAGGCGGTACTGACTCTTCTTGCCGACGCACGTCTGGAGCGTCAGGCTCGGACGCGACTGCGCGGCGTAGGCGAACCCGCCGTTGTCGGGCGTCGTCACCTTCCACCACGCGATCCGGTACGTGCGGATCGCGCCGTTGCCGTCGGCGTAGACGACCTGCATGCCCTTGCGCAGCCGCCCGTCGACGTACGCGTCGTGGAGCGGCTTGAAGACGCTGTGGGCGTGCCCGAAGAGGTACACGTTGTTCGAGCCGGCGCAGCCCCAGCGGTACACGCGATCCCCGGGATAGGCGTTGCTCGAGCACGAGAAGAAGCTGACCGCGCGGTCGATGCCGAGCGCCGGCATCCACATCCGGTTGCGCCCGGAGTAGCCCGCGGCGCTCCTGGCGGTGCCACCCGAGCCGCCCGAGCCGCCCGAGCCGCCGCCGGCCCTCGCGGCGCCCGCGACGAGGGCCTTCGCCTTGGGCTGGGCGATCGTGACCTGCGGCCGGACCGCGCTCGGCGCGCGTCCGATTCGGTCGAGGTGCGGCGCGGCGAGGAAGTCCTCCGGGAGGTGGTTCGGGTTGCCCTCGCCGATGCGCGACGGAAGGCGCGCCGCGTGGGCGGCGCTGCGGGCAGCGGCGATGTCCGCGCCCGGGTCGATCCGGGCGCCGGCGCCCATCGCAGAAGCCACCGCGATCGTCTCGACCGCGAGGACGGCGGCGAGGACGGTCGGGATGACGATCCGGCGGTATCGAAGGCGCGGGCGCTGCATGGCTCGAGAATCCGCCCGCCGGGCGTCTCGTTCCGCTACCCGGTCGTCCCAGCGGCGGTAGGAAGGTCGACCCGTCCCGGTCCCGGAACGGGACCATGGTCATCGTCGTCGTGGTGCGTTCGCGCGAGGCCCTTGTGGCCCCGTAGGAGCCGCGGTACGGGTGGGCCGGGTCAGTCGCCCGTGCCGGCCGCCTCGACGAGCGTCTCGCGGAGCGTCGCCTCGAACTCGGGCGCCCAGGGCCCCTGACCGGCCACGACGAACGGGGATGCCTCGATCGACTCGAAGGTCTCGGGATCGGTGACGAACGAGCGGGCGCAACCGTCGATGGTGCTGCGGAGCCGCTCGAAGCTGTCCCGGTTGCGGAAGATGTACAGGTAGAGCCGGACCGGTTCCTCCTGGTCCAGCCCCATCGCGTCGACACCGATCGCCGTCGGGTTGAGCACCGGGTCGTCGCAGCCGGCGTCGCCCGAGACGAGATTGTCGATCTGGATGCCGCGCTGGACGAGCAGGCCGGCGATGCCCTGGAAGTCGGCAGGGGTCGGCTTCGGCGCCTCCTCGAGGATCGCCGAGCAGCCGGCGGTGGCCAGCACGAGGAGGACCGCGACGATCGACCGCGCGACGAACGAGGCTCGACCCGGGCGGGTCCGTCGATGGGGGGACATCGACCTCAGGCTATCACTCGGACCGCGTTTACGGCCGGCGGGCCCGGAGCGCTTCCGCTCGTGCGGGCGGGGTCAGCGCTCCCGGGCGCGGCGCTTCGCATCGCGGAGGCGGGCGAGCGTGTCCGCGCCGTCCGATCCGGCCGACCCGGACGGACCGGTCGTCTGCGGCGGCGCGGGTGCAGCGACCGGCGGTGTCGGAGCGGGGTTCCGCCCCGGCGGGGGAGTGGCAGGAGGAGCCGCTTGCGCGGGTGGCGCGTCACCGGCACGAGCGGAACCGGTCGTCGTGGCTGCGGACGTCCCGGGCCCCGCCCCATCCGCCGGCCCGGAGGACGGCTCCCCGCGGAGGGCCGAGCGGGCATCGCTCGAGGTCGCGCGCCCGCGGGCGGCGAGGAGCCCCTCGGCGACCGCGGGCCGCGGCGCAACCCGCTGCCGGCGTGAACGGAGCCCGCGGACCCAGCCGCCGGCGGCCGCCAGCTCGCGCCGTCCGACCGAAACCCTCCGGAACGCGACGTCGAGCGGCCAGAGCAACAGCGCCAGGAGCAGCAGCAGCGGCCACAGATCCGTGTACGCGCTGGTCGAGGTCAGGTCGTGCCGCCAGACCTGCTCGGCGCTCTCGACCGGCGTCCCACCGGTCGCGGCTCGCAGCGCCGCCAGGAACGGCTCGTTCGGGCCGAGCAGGCGGTACTCGGCGGCGATCGGCGCCACCAGCCCGAGCGTGCGACCCAGCGGCGAGTCGCCGGGGCGGGTCTGCGTGATCCGCACCGAGTAGGCGCCCGGCTCGACCTCGCCGAGGTCCTGCTCGTAGACGCCGGGCGCCACCTGCACGAGATCGACCGCGATGGACTCGAGGCCCGGGTCGACGAGCGCCGCGGTGGTCGACCAGAAGTCGCGCGGCGATCCGTCGGCCTCGACCGATTCGACGCGCAGCCTGGTCGTCCCGCCCTCGGTCACGAGGCTCGCCTCGATGCCGCCCGACTCCTCCCCCGGGAAGGTCCAGCTCACGAGCTGGCTGAAGAACCGGTTGAACCCGTTCCAGCGCAGCCAGTCGGCCGCCCAGCGGCCCGTCGAGTCGGACGTCCACGCGACCGATCGACCGAGCCCGTATTGCCACTGCGCGAGCAGCGGGTCGTCGCGCGCCGTGACGAGGACGGTCTGCGCGGCCGGCTTGGCGGTCGTGCCGTTGTACCCGAGCAGCTGCGGGAAGCCCTCGTTGAGCCCGCGGATGATCGGCGACGAGGAGGTCTGGATGGGGAAGAACCGCTCCTCGATGATCTGCTGACCCGAGACCTGCTGGGTCTCCTTGAGGAAGATGTCGGGGATGCTCGCGGGATTGGCCGCGTCGTAGTAGCGGCCGCCGCCCCGCTCGGCCAGCCCGGCCAGGAACTGGTTCTGCGAGCCGCCGCCCGCGCCGACCGTCGAAAGCGTGATGCCCGCGGCCGCCATGCGCTCGAGCAGCTGGTCGTACTGCCCCGACGACGACCAGCCGTCGGTCAGCAGGATGATGTGCCGGCGCGTGGCGCTCGCGCCCTCGAGCGACTTCACGGCCTCGTCGAGCCCCGCGAAGATGTTCGTCTGGCCGTCAGGCCGGATCGCCGAGATCCGGCCCTGCAGGTCGTCGACGTTGCCGAGCGGCTGGGTCCGGACCACCCAGTGCGCCTGCTCGTTGAACCCGACGACGCCGATCTCGTCGCGATCGGTCAGGGCGGCGGCGGCCCGCAGGATCGCCTCCTTGCCGATGTCGGTCTTGCGCACGCCCTGGATCGCCGCGCCACCCCCGGCGGTGTTGCAGTGGCACGCGTCCATCGAGCCCGACTGGTCGATGACGACGACGAGCGCCACGTCGGGCTGCTGCTGGCGGTCACGCACGCCCATGTCGACCGGCAGCGTCTCCTCGAGCGCGGTGCCCTCGTACCCCCCGGCCCCGAAGCTGCGCGGGCCGCCGACCATGACCAGCCCGCGACCGAGGTCCCGGACGTAGGCCTGGAGCGTGGCCAGCTGGCGGTCGGTGAGCCGGACCCGCGGCACGTCGACGAGCACGACGCTGTCGTAGTCGAGCAGCTCCGCGAGCTCGGGCAGCGTCTCGGGCACGATCGTGTCGACGAGCTGTCGCTGGCTCTCGAGTCCGGCGACGAGCTCTGCCGCGACCTCCTCGTCCCCGGCGAGGACGAGCGCACGCGGCTCGCCCTGGACGATCGTGTTCGAGTCGGCGCGGTTGTTCTGGCTGAACGTGTCGAGCCCCGTCTCGACGACGACCCGGAAGCGGTGGAAGCCCGGCTCCTCGGCCGGGAACGAGAAGCGCACGGTGTTCGAGCCCGCCACGAGCTCGAGCCGCTGGGCCTCGCTGACCTGCGTCCCGTTGACGAAGAGTCGCACGGTCGCGGGCTGCGCCACCGACGAGCGGACCTCGGCGACGACCTCGATCTCCTCGCCGACGCGGGCGGTCGACGGGCTCGTCAGCCGCTCGACGAGCACCTCCTCGCTCTCCCCGAGCCCGATCCGTCGCGTCTCGATGCGGACCCCGCGCGTCGCCGCCAGGGCCGCCTCGGCCTGGCCCGAGCCCGTCGTGTCGTTGCCGTCCGAGAGCAGGACGATCCGCTTCTGGGCATCGTCGGGGAAGAGCGCGGTCGCGAGTCGCAGCGCGGCGCCGACGTCGGTCGCCGACCGGACCGGCGTCGACGCGATCCGGTCGATCTCGGTGACCTCGCTCGGCAGCCGCTCGACGAGCGCCGCCTTGCCGAACGCCACGATGCCGGCGACGTCGCCCTCGGGCATCTCGAGGAGCGCCTCGCGCACGAAGGCCAGCGCGTCCTCGCGACCGTCGTTGCCGACCGAATCGGAGAGGTCGACGACGAAGACCGTCGCGAGCCGGTCGACCGGCCACACGACCTGGAGGCCGGCGACCGCGAGCACGAGCGCGGCCAGCAGCAGCGACCGGATGACGAGCGCGATGCGGCGCCGCGTGGCCCCGACGCGGCGGCGCGCAGCCACGTGGAGCCCGAGCGTGAGCAGGAACGCGGGGACGAACAGGAGCAGCGCCAGCGGCGCCTCGAGATGGATTCCCATCGTCAGGCGCTCCCGCTGGCCGGGCCGCGCCGGAGACGCGCTCCGAGCGCGCGGCGGACGCGGGCGAGGGCGTCGCGGTGGTAGACGGCCCACTCCACGCACAGCGCGACGAGCACGACGAGCAGGATCGGCAGCCACAGCTCATCGCGGGTCGTGGGCCGCGTCGCGGCTTCCTCCGGCGGGGCCGGCGCCGCACCCGGCCGGGACGAGGACCCCGGATCGGGCGATGCGCCGCCGGAGCCGAGCGCCTCGAGCCCTGCCGGCCCGCCCGGGGCGATCGTCGACTCGCGCACGTCGAACAGCGAGACCACGAAGCGGCTCGGGGCGGCCGGATCCTCGCCGGCGCCGGGGGAGGAACCGGGGGAAGCCGCCGGCGAGGCGGTGGGCTCGGGCCTCGACGAGGGCGCCGCCCCCGGGGGCGCCGGGCTCGCGTCGGCCTCGAGGACGGGCGTCACCGTGTACACGCCGGGCACCTCGGTCGCGCTGAACGTCACCGACGAGCCGGCGGCCGTCCCCGGCACGAGCTCCTGCACGACGCCGTCGGGCCGCTCGACGCGGAGGGCGGCGATGCCGGGCCGCAGGCTCAGCTCGACCGGGTCGCCCGGCGCGACCGCCGCGACGGGGGTGGTGGAGTCGCCCATGAGCTCGCCGCTGAGGTTCGCGAGCAGGATCGGGAACGCCACCTGCAGCGGCAGGTCGGAGTTGCGCGGGTCGAACGCGAGGACCGCGGTTGGCAGCCCGGCACGCTCACCGGCATACAGCAGCGGCGCGTTGCGCGGTCCGGGGATGATCGTGCGGGCCCAGTCGGGCGCCTCGAGCCGGCGCGCCTCGGCGATGTGGATCGTCGACAGGTCGACGAAGCGCAGGATCGGCTCGTTCGGGTCGAGCGATCCGATCCCCGGGTTCTCGAGCGTGCCGGTGACCGCGCCGAGCGGGCTCGTCCGGGGTGGATCGATCGCGAGGATCGGCACGTCGGGAAGTCGAGCGGGGAGCGTCCCCTCGAAGATGATCAGGTCCCAGTCGAGGCCGTCGGGGTGCTCGGGCCCCGCCGTGTACTGCGCGGGCGTCCCGACGAACAGGTTGACGTTCGGCAGCGTCTGGAGCGCCGCCTCGAGGTATGGGTCACCTTCGCCGACGAGCAGCACCTCGCGGGCGCGCAGCGACGGCACGATCGCCCAGGCACGATCGTCGAGGGCGAGCTGGTCCGGGTCGCCGGTCGCCTCGGGGTCGCGCGCGGTCAGGCGCACCTCGAGCACGGACACGTTCCGCTCGCCGATGTCGTCGATGACGATGTCCTGGCGCACCTGCGGATCGAGGTCGACGTCCTGCGCCTCGATCAGCACGCCGTCGCCGTATACCTCGACCCGGCGCTGCGCGAAGTCGAGGTCGAGGTTGGCGACGCCGATGAACGCGGACTGCGTGAGCGCGGACGGATCGGTCCGGACCGCGAGCGCGACGATCGCCTGGTTCTGGCGGTCCCGCCCGACCGGGAGCACCCGGATCGGTGCGTCGACGGGATCGGTCGGCGGCGCGGCGAGCGCACCGTCGGTCGCGATGAGGATCTGCGCGTCGCCGGACCGCCGCGCCAGGTTCGACGCCAGCTCGAGCGCGTCGCCGAGGTTGCCGGTCGAGCTGGTCGGCGCGAGCGCCTCGATCGCCTGCCGGACCCGGCTCAGGTCGGCCGTCTCGTTGGCGACGATCCGCGCGGTCCGCTCGGCGGCGATGACGCTGACACGCCCCCCGGTGGGCAGCTCGCGGAGCGCCTCGATCGCGGCCGTCTTGGCCGCCTCGAGCCGGTTGGGCAGGACGTCGGTTGCGGCCATGCTCGCCGAGGTGTCGACCACGAGGACAATGTCGCGCGCGAGGCCGGCCGGCCGCTCGACGATGGGCCGCGCCGCGAGCAGCGCGAGGATCACGACGAGCAGCAGCTGGAGCAGCAGCAGGAGGCTGCGGCGCAGGCGCTGCCAGGGCGCGTTCGCCTCGACATCGGTCAGGAGCCGCGTCCAGAGCAGCGTGGACGGCACCACGCGCTCGTCGCGACGCAGCTTGAGCATGTACATCGCGATGACCGCGGGGATGAACAGCAGTCCCAGCAGCGCGAGCGGGGTCGCGAACGGCATCGCGCTAGCCCAGCACGCGGCGCCGGCGCAGCTCGGCGAACATCAGCTCGGCGAGGTTCGTGTCCGACGCGAGGTCCACGTAGCTCGCCCGGCGCCGCGCGGCGAGGTCCGCCAGTCCGGCCTTCCACTCGGCGAGCCGGCCGCGGTAGGCGTCGAGCGTGCCCAGGTCCGCGGTCACGTCGACGCCTTCGCCGGTCTCCGCGTCGACGAGGCGCAGGTCGCCCTCGAGCGCCGGGTCGAGCTCGTCCGGGGAGAGGATGTGGAGGATGACCAGCTCCGATCCGGTCGCGGCGAGATCGCGGATGACGCGGTCCGCGGCCGGGTCGAGCAGATCGGACAGCAGCACGACGACGCCGCGCCCGGTCAGTTGCGCGGCAGCGTGCCGGGCGCCGGCGAGCAGGTCGGTCGGGCCGGCGGCAGGCTCGATGGCCGACAGATCGGCGAGGAGGCGGAAGACCCGGCCCGAGCCGCGCAGCCCGGTCCGGCGACGCGCCATCCGACCGGCCAGCACGCTCACCGAGACCCGATCCTCCGAGGCGAGCGCGATGTAGCCGAGCGCCGCGGCCGCCCGCTTGGCGAACAGCAGCTTCTCGGGCCGGCCCGTGGCCATCGACGCCGATGCGTCGACGAGCAGCGTGACCGTGACGTCCTCCTCCTCGATGAACAGCTTCACGAAGAGACGCTCGAGCCGGGCGTATACGTTCCAGTCGAGCTGGCGCAGGTCGTCGCCCAGCGCGTAGTCGCGGTAGTCGGCGAACTCGACCGACTGCCCGCGCTTGACGCTGCGCCGGCCGCCCTTGAGCCCGCCGCGGACCGGCGAGCGCATGAGCAGCAGGAGGCGCTCGAGCTGGCGGAGGAACGCCTCGTCGAAGACCGTCGGGTCGAGGTCGTTCGGGAGGAACGCAGGGCGCGTGCCGGCGGCGGGCCGCTCGGGCGGGCCGGGGAGCGGCGGCGTCGTGGGGCCGTCCATCGCCGGGTCCTCGTCGCGTGGCGGTCGGGCTATTCGACCGACGGAGCCGGGACGCTGTCGAGGATCGTGCGGACGACCGCCTCGCTGGTGATCCCCTCGGCCTCGCCCTCGAAGTTCAGGATGATCCGGTGCCGCAGCGAGGGGAGCGCCACCGCCCGGATGTCGTCGATCGAGACGTTGAAGCGGCCGTCGAGGAGCGCGTAGATCTTGCCTGCGCCGACGAGCGCCTGGGCGCCGCGCGGGGAGCCGCCGTAGCGGACGTATTCGCGTACGAGCTCCGGGGCTCTCGGCTGGTCGGGATGCGTGGCCGCCAGCACGCTGACCGCGTAGGCGGTGACGTGCGGTGCGATCGGCACGGCCCGGGCGAGCCGCTGCATCTCGACGATCTCCGCGGCGGTGCAGACCTTGCTCGCGCTCACCGCCTCGGCGCCCGTCGTGCGATCCATGATCGTCACGAGGTCCTCCTCCGACGGGAACGGGACCATCACCTTGAACAGGAAGCGATCGAGCTGGGCCTCGGGGAGTGGGTACGTGCCCTCCATCTCGAGCGGGTTCTGGGTTGCCAGCACGAAGAACGGTGGATCGAGCGGGAAGCGCTGCCGGGCGACCGTGACCTGGTGCTCCTGCATCGCCTCGAGCAGGCTCGACTGGGTCTTCGGGGTCGCCCGGTTGATCTCGTCGGCGAGCACGAGGTTCGCGAACACCGGGCCCGGCTGGAATCGGAAGACGCGGCGGCCCTCCTCCTCGACCAGGATGTTCGTGCCGGTGATGTCGGCCGGCATCAGGTCCGGCGTGAACTGGATCCGGTTGAACGTGCAGTCGATGACGTCGGCGATCGTCCGCACCAGCATCGTCTTGCCGAGCCCGGGCACGCCCTCGAGCAGCACATGGCTGTTCGCGAGGAGCCCGGTGATCGTCTGGCGGACGAGCTCACGCTGGCCGACGATCACCCGCCCGACCTCGCGCTCGATCGCCTGGGCACGCTCGGCGAATGCCTCGGGAGCGAGGCGCGGAGCGGCGGTGTCGGTCGTCGGTGCGTCCATGGGTGCCTCCGGGATGCCGGCAGCGCCGCGATCGGCGGTCACTGCGACGGGTCGAGTGAGCTGAAGTAGTTGCGCACGTAGTCCTTGACCGAGAGCGGGATGTAGCCGCGATCGAGCGAGGTCTGCGCGTAGGACTCGAAGTCCGTGAAGACGTCCTGGTACGGGACGAACGCCCCGTTGTTCTGGCCGGACCCCTGGCCCGAGCCCTCCTGGGTCTGGCCGTCGCCGCCGGTTCCCGCCACGTAGGACGGGTCGCCCGGACGCCCGAGCCGATCGAACGGCGCGAAGATGTCCGACAGGTCCTCGCCGAGCTCCTCGGCGCGATTGGGGCCGGTGGGGATGCGCTGGCCGGTCGTGCCGCCCTGGCCCTGGCCGAGTGACCGAGCCCCGCTGCCGCCGCCGCTCCCGGCGCCCTGGCCCTGACCCTGCCCCTGGCCCTGCCCCTGCCCCTGGCCCTGGCCTTGCCCCTGGCCCTGGCCTTGCCCCTGGCCCTGGCCCTGGCCCTGGCCCTGCCCTTGACCCTGCCCTTGGCCCTGGCCCTGCCCTTGACCCTGGCCCTGGCCTTGCCCCTGACCTTGCCCCTGACCCTGGCCTTGCCCCTGACCCTGCTGACCTTGCCCCTGCCCTTGCTGGCCCTGGCCCTGCTGACCCTGGCCTTGCCCTTGCCCTTGCCCCTGCTGGCCGCGCTGCCCGGCGTCCGCCAGCTCGCGCTTCACGTCCTGGAGCCGACCCGCCGCGCCGGCGAGGTCCCGGTTGGTCTCGACCCGCTGCCCGGCCCCCTCGAGCGCCTCCCCCAGGCGGCCGAGCGCCTGCTGGGCGCCCGTCACGTCACCCTGCCCGAGGCTCTGCGCCGCGTCGCGCAGCGCCGTCGCCGCGCCACCGTCGGCCTGTGACGCCACCGACCCGAGCTCGGCGAGCAGCCGAGCCAGCTCGCGCCGCTGCTCCGGCGTGAGGTCGTCGAGTCGGTCCGCGAGCTCGTCGAGATCACTGCGCGCCTCCGCTGGGTCGCCGTTCGGGTTCGCCTCGGAGCGCCCGGTCGCAGCGCGCGACAGCGACCGCCTCAGTGACGTCAGCGACGAGGCCCGCTGCTCGTTCGCAGGGTCGAGCTGGGCACGCACCCGGTTCTCGGTCGCCGCGATCCGTGCGAGGTTGTCGTCCAGGTCGCCCGGTCGCTCACGCAACTGCCGCGCCAGCTCGCGCAGCTCCTCGCCGAGGCGGGAGCGCGGATCCTCGGCGGTTCGGCCCTCGCGCTCGAGCTCGTCGGCGATCTCCTCGATGCGCTCGGCCTGGCGTTCGGCCTCCTCGCGGATCTCGCGGTTCGCCGTGATCACCGCGTCCTGCGGGTTCGGGATGAGCAGGACCGGCGCGAGCGCGAGCAGCGCGACGAGCCCGACGCCCGCCGGCGCGCGCGACAGTCGTGGTCGGAACAGCCCGGGGTTGACGACGCGCATCGCCGCGAGCGCGTCGCGTCGCTGGCGACGGACGAAGCGATCGGTCTCGGCCTCGTCGAGCGTCCGATCCTTGGCCGGCGCGCCGGGTTCCGCCTCGGGGCCCGCGGCCTGGGGGAAGGCGACCGCGAGCTCGAGCGCGCTCGACAGCCGGTCGCCCAGGAACGCCTCGGCGTCGACGGCGAGGGCGGTCTCGCCGAGCGAAGGCCTGGCCTGGATCGAAGCGGCCAGCAGCCCGGCGATCCCGACGACGGGGATCACGGCGGCGACCACCGGTGCGACCTCGATCGCGACGAAGCGGGCGAGCGTCCACAACACGAGCTCGGCGATGAGCACGGCAGCGATCGCGATCCAGGCCCGGCGGACGATCCGCCGCAGCCACAGCCGTCGGCGGTGCGGCACCAGGCCGGCGCGGATCGACAGGAGGGCCGGGTCGAGCGGACCGGGCAGCGCGATCGCCGGGTCGGCCGGGACGACCGGCGTCTCGGTCGACGGGCGCCGAAGGCGGGACGCGAGCCAGGCGGGACGGCGAACGGTCATGCAGCGGTCCTCCTGGAGGCGCGCGAGGGAAGGCGCGGGCGCCACCGCCGGGTCGGCGTGACGAGCTGGACGGAGAGCGTGACGAGCACGAGCGACAGCACGAGCCAGGCGACGACGCTGCGCGGCCAGAACCGGTCGCGCACGACCCCGAACGGCTGGGCCGCGACGTCGTTCACGGCGCGGGCGTCGAGGAACGAGCCGTCCTCGACGGGCAGGCCTCCGCCCATCGTGTCGATGGCCGGCGCGGGCATGGGCTCGATCGGCATCGGGGCGGGGCCGCCGTCCGAGAAGATCACGACACCGCTGTTCCCGTTGAGCAGCACCGACACCTGCGCGCACCAGCCGCTGTACGTCGTCTGGGTGCCGCACACCACGTCGGCCTGGGCGATGAACGGGTTGAAGTAGGCGACCGCTTCGGGCGGCCGGCCGCGGATCGGCCCGCCGGTCTCCGGATCCGCACCGAAGCGCGAGCCGCTCATCGCGGTCCAGAACGCGAGGATGAACACCGACCCCAAAGTCATCGCCATCACCCCGAAGACCGTGATGACGGTGGCGGCCTGGGTGCGCTTGACGAGCGTCGAGCAGAACAGCCCGAATGCGCCGAGTCCGAGCGCCGTCGCGACGAGCACGACGTAGCCGCGGATGACGTCGTCGGGGGCGACGCCGCCGAAGACGAAGACCATCGCGGTCATCGGGACCGATGCCGCGATCAGCACGAACACGTAGGTCAGCGCGCTGAGCAGCTTGCCGATCACGATCGCGAGCGACGAGATCGGTGTCGTGACGAGCAGGTCGAGCGTCTGCTTCTCACGCTCGAGGCTGATCGCCCCGGCCGTGAACGCCGGCGCGAGGAGAACGACCAGGAGCGTGACCAGCATGATCAGGCCGCCGAACAGCTCCTGCCCGATGGCTGCCGACGCATACGCGGCCGAGCCGCCGAGTCCGGTGTTGTACTGGCGCTCGAGGATCAGCTCGTACATCCACGCGAAGCCCGCGAGCAGCAGCAGGTAGAGCGTCAGGATCACGAACGCGCGCCGTCCGCGCATCCGGCCGCGCAGCTCCTTGACCCCGACGGCCGAGATTCCGTTCAGGAGGCGGCGTACCGCGCGAAGCGGCTGCGGCCGCGCTCGCGGCTGCCCGGCGACCTCGGGCGCGCTGCCCGGGACTGCCACCGCGTCGGCCGTGACGCCGTCCGTCGCCTCGTCGCGCACGGGCGCATTCGGCGGTTCGGGCTGCTCCGGCCGGGTCGGCTCCTCGCGGATCGTCTCGTCGGTCATGCCGCGTGCGCCTCGCCGTTGCCCGACGTGACCTGGAGGAACAGCTCCTCGAGGTCGCTCGCCGCGCGCGCGAACGTCACGACCCGCACCCCGGCCGCGACCGCGCGCGCAAGGAGTCGTGCCGACGCCTCGTCGTCCCCCCGGAACCCCAGCTCGATCGTCCCGTCGTCGAGGATGCTCGCGCTCGCCACGTCCGGGTCGGTCGCGAAGTGGTCGCGTGCCTCGGTCCGCGCGACCTCGTCTCCGAGAACGTGCACGCGCAGCACGGCGCCGAAGCGCAGCCGCCGCTCGATGTCCGCGACCCGGCCCTGGGCGAGCATCTGGCCGCGGTCGACGATCGCAACGCTCGTGCACAGCTCCTCGAGCTCGGGAAGGATGTGGCTGCTGATGACGATCGTCTTGCCCAGCGCTCGAAGCTCGCGGAGCAGCTCGCGCAGCTCGACCCGGGCGCGCGGGTCGAGCCCGGAGGCGGGCTCGTCGAGCAGCAGCACCTGCGGGTCGTGGACGAGCGCGTGAGCCAGGCACAGCCGCTGCTGCATGCCGCGCGACAGCGACTGGACGTAGGTGTCGCGCTTGTCGGCCAGATCGACGAGCTCGAGCAGGTCGCCGATGATCCGCCGGCGACGCTCCGCGGGGATCCCGTAGCAGCGGGCGAAGAAGTCGAGGTACTCCCAGACCTTCATGTCGTCGTAGACCCCGAACGAATCCGGCATGAACCCGAGGACGCGCCGGACGTCGTCGGGGTTCCGGGTCACCGAGAACCCGGCGACCTCGGCCTCGCCGGCGCTCGGCAGGAGCAGCGTGGCCAGGATCCGGAGCGTGGTCGTCTTGCCCGCGCCGTTCGGTCCGACGAGGCCGAAGATCTCGCCGGGGGCCACCGACAGGTCGACCCCGGCCACCGCGACCGTCCGGTCGTAGCGCTTGACGAGGCCTTCGGCGTGGATGATCGGGGTCGTCATCGGACCATCCCCTCGAGCTCGACGCCGACGTTGAAGCTGGTGCCGTCGATCGCCTCGTTGACGAACCGCAGGAGCACGACCCCGGACTCGTCGACGTACCGCGCGGGATCGGTGAGCTGGTAGCGGTTGCCGGGCGTGAGGTGGGGCAGGCGTCGCCACGAGCCGCTGCCGGTCAGGTCGAACACCTCGACCTCGGGCATCCCGTCGAAGTCGATGCCGGGGCCGCAGTTGTCGGTGTTCGGGTCGCACGGCGGCGGGATCTCGTCGAGCGGCTCGATCGTCTCCGCCCGGCGTGCCGGGTTGAAGTCGCCCGGCCACGCCGTATCGATGTAGAGCGCCCGCGTGCTCAGCGTGCCTTCGAACGCGATCGGTCGATACGCGAGGGTCGCCGAGCCGAGCCCGAACGACATCGACCACGGATCCTTGCTGAAGAACGCCGCGTCGGTCTCGACGACGCTGGAGCGCATCAGGTCCTGGGTGAACGTCGTCGTGCCCTCGATCGTGAGGTTGGCCGGGAGGTAGTACAGCACGTTCCCGGTCCGCCGCGGCTCCTCGCCCGCGATCGTGACGTCGAGGATCTGCCCGGTCCCCCAGGCGAGGATCACGACGCTCTCGCTCGGGAGCTGGTTGGTGGTCCCGAACATCGGGTCGTAGGTCAGCTGCTCGACGATCGCCCGCCGCACGTACTGGCGGGTGACCTCCTCGGTCTGCCGCTGGCCGTCGCCGAAGAAGACCTGGCCGACCACCCGATCGCTGATCGACTGGCCGAAGAAGCGCGGCTCGACCGGGACGTCGACCTCGAGCGACCCGCCGGGCGGGAGGTCGCCGATGGCCTTTGCCGTCGAGCCGAGCACGACCGCGGCGCCCTCCAGCGCCTCGTCCGAGGCGTTCCGGATCGTTCCCCGGATCCGCCCGTCCTCGAGCCGGAGATCGGCCTCGACGAGCGGAACCTCGACGGCGGTCTCCGCCCGGATCGCCCGCAGCGATCCGAAGCCGACGGCGAGGTCGCGAACGCGGGCGGGATCGCCCTGGAGGACGTCGAGCGATGCGCCCCCGGCCTCGCCGCCGATGAACTCGCCGCTGATCGGCGTCGACAGCAGCGCGCCGCCAGGGATCTCGACCTGGTAGGTGCCGCGCGACGGCGAGAAGACGCCGAGATAGACCTGCCCGACCCCGTCGGTCGCGCCGGGCGCGCCGCGCACGATCGCGACCTCGTTGACGATGAGGTTGCTGCCACGGAGGGCGGCCCCGAACGCGTACGCGCCAACGGCGAAGATCACGATGAGCACCGGCATCGTCACCCATGCCCACTCCCGGCGGTCGAGGCGACGCAGCACGAGGTAGTTGATCGGGCCGACGAGCAGGATGTAGGCGCCGAGCAGCGCCAGCAGCCCGCCGATCGGCGGCAGCGCCAGGGCCGGCAGCTGCGAGACCGCGCTGACGATCTGGCTGTCGTCGACGAATGCCAGACCGCCACCCGAGCGCGGGGGCAGGAGCCGCCGCCAGAGCCCCTGGGAGGCGTCCGACTCGACGATCCACGGTGTTGCCGGATCGAAGCCGAGGACCGTGACGACACCGCTCCCGTAGCCCCGCTCGGCCGCCACGACGACGTCGCCGACGGACGCGAGCGCCCGGCCGCCGATCAGCTCGCCCGACAGGGCCGGGACGTCCGCGGCTGTGTCGGGAAGCTCGCCGAGCAGGCCCGCGATCGATTGCGGTGCGACGTCGGTCGTGCCGTTCGGGCGGTACGGGAGGAGCGTGTCCGGGAAGCCCGACAGCACGCCGGGACCGGCCGTGCCGCCCACGATGACGATCCGTCCGCCGCTCGCCACCCAGCCCCGGAGCGCGTCGATCTGGTCCTGGCTGAGCTGGTTCGAGTCGACGTCCTGCCAGATCAGCCGGTCGACCGGTCCCCAGGCCTCGATCCGCGAGGGGAGGTCGGCCGGGGCGAGCTGGAGGACCGCCGGCGCGACCTGGTTCTGGTTGGGGAGCAGATCGAGCCCGGCGACGATGCCCTGGGGGCGCTCGGCGACGACCGCCACCGTCAGCTGGGTCGCGTCGCGCAGCGTGAACGGCGCCTGGGTGCGGGCGACGGTGGTCTCGCCGCTCACGAGCTCCACCGTGATGTCGCGCCCGAAGGCCGGCGGCTGCGCGTACAGGAGGTACGTCTTGTCGGAGGTCGTCGGCAGGTCGACGACGGTCCCGAACCGCGTCCGGCCCTGCGAGCCTCCCGCGAGCTGGAGCTCGCCGGTCACGGCCGGACCGTCGTTGGTGAGGTGGACCTCGATCGCCATCCACGAGCCCGGGCGGACGTTGCCCGCGAGTAGGACGCGGGCCTCCATCGTGAGCCCCTCGACGTCGGTCGTGGCCGCGAACGCCGTCGCGGAGGCCGGCGCCAGCCCGATCACGACCAGCGCGAGCACGGCAACGAGCCGGGCAGCGATCGGGACGGGGCGGGAAGCGTGGCGCACGTGGACTCCGTTGGCGATGGCGGGTCGGACCGGTCGGAGCATGGACGCCTCGAGCCCCCCGAAAGTTGCGCATGGGCGTCCCCTCCGCTCGCGGACACCCCTCGGCGCGCGCGAGCGATCCCGACGAAGGGGAAGGTGGCCCCCGATGCGCCCGCTATCGTACGATGCAGGCATCCCGTCCACCTTCGACGACGCCGCCCGTCGAGCGCCGAGGTTTCCGTGCCCGTCATCCGCCCATTCCGCGCCCTTCGGTACGACCCCGCGACGGTCGGGGACCTCGGAGCGGTGGTCGCGCCCCCGTACGACGTGATCGACGACCGACTGCGCGCGACGTTGCTCGCCCGCCATCCGTTGAATGCCGTGCGGCTCGACCTTCCACACGACGAGCCCGGTGACGAGCCCGACGAGCGCTATCGCCGCGCCGCCCGGACCCTCGCGGCGTGGCGCTCCGACGGGACGCTGCACAAGGACCCGCATCCGTCGATCTATGTCTACGAGCAGACCTACCGCATCCCGGGCACCGACGAGGAGCGAACGCAGCGGGGGTTCTTCGGGCGGCTGCGGCTCGAGCCGTTCGGGGAGGGGAGCGGCGTGCTTCCGCACGAGCGGACGCTCGCGGCGCCTCGCGAGGACCGCTACCGCCTGCTGCGCGCGACGGGGGTCAACACCAGCCCGGTCGTCGCGCTGTACGACGATGCGTCCGGGCGGTCCCGCGACGTGCTCGAGCGGCTGACCGGCGGGCCGGCCGCGGCCGACCTCGTCGACGACGAGGGCACCCGGCACCGGCTCTGGCCGGTCCCGGCCGGGGGCGCCGAGCCGAACCCGGCCGTGGCCGCCCTCCTGTCGGCGGCGGGAAGCGGGCCGGTCACGATCGCCGACGGGCACCACCGCTACGAGACCGCGCTGCGCTACCGCGACGAGCGGCGGATGACCCGCTCCTGCGAGGAGGACCCCCCGTTCGACTACCTGCTGGCGCTCGTGCTCGAGCGCCACGAGCCGCTGACGGTGCTGCCGACCCATCGCCTCGTGCTGGCCGACAGCGTGGCCGAGCCGCTCGACGGGCTGCTCGAGGCGGCGCGCGACCTGTTCGAGGTGGAGCCGGTCGGCCGCGATCGACTGCTCGACGCGTTCGGGGCGCCGCGCGAGGGCGGCCACGGCCGCTTCGGGCTGTGGTTCGCGCGCCCGGGCGGCGACGCTGTTGGCGGCATCCTGACCGCGCGTCGCCACGCCTTCCGCCCACACCTCCCGGCGGGGGGCGACGCCGTCCGGGCCCTCGACGTCACGCTGCTCGGCGTCGCGCTCGAGCGGCTCGCGGGGCTCGACACGGCCGCGGTCACCGGCGGCGCCATCGGCTACACGAAGTCCGCCGCCGACGCACTGGCCGCTGTCGACGAAGGGCGTGCCGCGGCCGCGTTCCTGCTCGAGGCGACGCCCGTCGCCGACATCGTCGCGGTCGCCCGCGACGGCGACGTCATGCCCCAGAAGTCGACCTACTTCTACCCGAAGGCCCTGACCGGCCTCGTCATCAACCCGCACGAATGGTGAGCCCCATGCACGACGGCACGCCCGGACCGATGCTCTCCCGGGCACCCGCCGCCCCGTCGAACGGCCGCCCGGTCCGCAAGGACGAGATCGAGCTGCACGAGCGCGGCCTCTACATCGAATCCTGGCTGCCCGAGCGGCGGTCGCGCCGCAAGCCGCTCCTGCTCGTCCACGGCGAGCTCGGCGGATCGTGGGTCTGGGAGCGCTACCTCGGCTACTTCGCGGGCCGCGGCTGGGAGGGCCACGCGCTCAACCTGCGCAACCACCACTGGTCGCAGACCGCCGACCCGACGACGCTGTCGTTCGACACGTACACCGAGGACGTGGTCGCGGCGCTCGAGCGGCTCGGCCCGAACGCCGTCGCGGTAGGTCACGGCATGGGCGGGCTCCTCGCGCTCAAGGCCGCCGAGCGCATGCCGGTGTCGGCGTTGATCCTCATCGGCTCCGAGCTGCCGCGCGACCTGCGGCCGCCGGCCCGACCGCACGAGCTGCGCGACGTGCCCGAGGTCTACGGGCGGTCGCAGATCGGCTGGGCGACGCTTCCCGAGCGGCTCCAGCGCGACGACCGCGACCTGACGATCGCGGACGTCCTGCGGATCCAGCACCTCCTCGGCCAGAAGCCGCACGAGGCCGGCGCCGCGAAGCGCCAGGTGCTCGCCGGCGTGCCGGTCGATCGGCGCGCGGTCGAGTCGGTGCCGCGGCTGGTCATCGGCGGCGGTCTCGACCGCACGGTCTCGCTCGACGACTCCGAGCGGCTCGCCGAGTGGCTCGGCGCCGAGTTCGAGCCGTTCGGTGCGCACTCGCACTACGGGCTCGTGATCGGCGAGCAGAGCTTCCAGCAGGTCGCCGAGGCGATCCGCGCGTTTCTCGAGACGCACCGGTTGTAGGGTCGCCGCCGGCTCGAGCGGGGCGGCGGCGGGCTGGGCCGCAGCGGCGGGCCGGGCCGCGGGGCAGGCTCGG
>JBIQKJ010000021.1:0-32110 GCA_044506615.1 Chloroflexota bacterium
CTGTCTCCAGCCCGTTCCGGTGGCCAGATAGCATCCCCGCTGATCGTTGGCCATCAATTCGGGCCTGGAGGGCCCGAGAACCCGGCCACTCACTACGGTGGCTAATAGTTGGCCAGATTCCGGGCAGGGGCCCCGTCGGCCGGGTCTGTGCTGCCCAAGCCGGTGCTGCCCAGGCCGGTGGTGCCCAGGCCGGTGCTCTCGTCGATGGCCAAATATCAGCCCACGTAGTGGGAGGCCGTCGCCCGAGCTGTCTCCAGCCCGTTCCGGTGGCCAGATAGCATCCCCGCTGATCGTTGGCCATCGATTCGGGTCTGGAGGGCCCGAGAACCCGGCCACTCACTACGGTGGCTAATAGGTGGCCAGATTCCGGGCCAGGGCCCGCCCGGACGGCGGCCATGGCCACGTTCCGCGGCACGCGGTCAGCGCAGCAGGAACCCCGTTCCGATCGGGTCGCGCGGATCGAGCACGAAGCGGTGCTCGCCTGTGCGGTAGGCGCTGCCCTCGACCTCGGTGACCACGCTGGCCCGCCCGCCGACCACGGGACCCTCCCCGGTGACCCAGGCATCGAACGCCGAGTCGACGATCGACCGGTGATGAAGGCGGCGGTCCGTCGCGAGCTCCCCGCGCGCGGCGAGGATCGCCAGGCGCGCCGACGTCCCCGAGCCACACGGCGATCGGTCGACCTCGCCGTCGGCGAAGACCGTGACGTTGCGCTGGACGAGTGGCGGCTCGGCGTCGGCGGCCCCCGCGCCGGCCCCGCCCTCCGCGCTCTCGGCCTGCCAGAACACGATCCCGTAGATCCCGCGCAGCTCGGGCTCGTCCGGGTGGACGACCTCGAGAGCGGCCTCGAGAGCCGGCCGTAGCTCGCGCTGGAGCGCGATGAGCGCCGGCAGGCTGCCCGGCGACACGTCGAGCCCGATGGAGCGCGCGTCGATGCTCCCGTAGAACGCGCCACCGAACGCGACGTCGAGGGTGTACCGCCCGGAGGCCGTCTCGACCCCCGCGTCGAGCGCGAGCACCCACGACGGCACGTTCCGGAAGCGCACCCGCTCGACCCGCCCCCCGGCGCCGACAACGGCTCGGCACTCGAGCCGCCCGGACGGCACGTCGACGACGACCCGCACCTCGCCAGGACCGTCGACGACGATCCGCCCGCTCTCGATCGCCCATGTGACGAGCGCGATCGTCCCGTGCCCACACGCGGTCGAATAGCCTTCGTTGTGGAAGAAGACGACGCCGAGGTCGGCGCCGTCGTCGTCGGGCGGCGTGACGTGGCAGCCGTACATGTCGGCATGGCCGCGGGGCTCCTGGATGAGCAGCTTGCGCACGTGGTCGAGATGGTCGCGCGCCCACGCCCGCCGCTCGAGCACCGACCGGCCCTCCAGCACAGGAGCGCCGCCGGTGATGATCCGGAACGGCTCGCCGCCGGTGTGGTAGTCGGTCGTCGTGACCTCGGTCATCGAGGGAGCAGCCGCTCGAGGTGTGCCTTCACCTCGGGCCACTCCTCCCGGACGACGCTGTAGTACGCTGAGTGCCGGAGCCGGCCGTCGGGCATGACCATGTGGTTGCGGAAGATCCCCTCGAACGTGGCGCCGATCCCGAGCAGCGCCGCGCGCGACCGATCGTTGAGCGAATCGGTCTTGAACTCGATCCGGTTGGCGCCGAGCGTCTCGAAGCCGTGGGTCAGCTGGAGCAGCTTCGCCTCGCGGTTCGCGCCGGTCCGCTGACGGCTCGCCGCGAGCCACGTCCAGCCGATCTCGAAGCGCCGATGCTCCGGGACGATGTTCAGGAACCGCGTGCTGCCGATCGCCCGTCCCGTGGCGACCTCGACGGTCGCGAACGGCAGCTCGGCCCCGGTGGTTTCGGCCGCGACCGCGGAATCGAGCCACGCACCGAGCGCGGCGCGGTCGGTCGGGCGAGCGAGCGTGTAGCGCCAGATCGCCTCGTCGAACGCGACCTCGGCCAGGTCGTCGAGATGGTGCGGCCGAAGCGGCTCGAGCCGGACGATGCGGCCCTCGAGCGTGACGGGTCGGACCCACGGTTCGGTCGACATGGACGGGCATGGTAGCGGCGTCCGCGTGCGCCCGGTACCCTCGCCGAATGGCTGACTTCCCTGCGCGCGTCGACGCGTTCCTCGCCGAATGGTTCGAGGTCCATCCGATCGACGCGACGTCGATCGGCGAGCACCGCCATGACGGCCGCTGGCCCGACCTCAGCGAGGACGGCCGCCAGGCGCGTCTCGCGTTCGTCGACCGCTGGCTGGCCGAGCTCCGCGGCTTCGAAGGCCTGTCGCCCGACGACGCGATCGATTGCGACCTGCTCGTCATGGAGCTCGAGGCAGAGCGGTTCGGCGAGACCGAGCTGCGCGAGGAGACCTGGAACCCGCTGGAGTGGGTCTACCTGCTCGGCGGCGGGCTGTTTCCGCTCGTCGCGCGCGACTTCGCGCCGCTCGCCGAGCGACTCTCGTCTGTCGCCGCCCGGCTCCAGGGGATCGACGCGGTCGTCGACGCCGCGATCGCGACCCTCGTCGGGCACGACGGCCGGCCGGTGGCACGGTTCCACACCGAGAAGGCGCTCGAGCAGCTCCCCGGGATCCTCGAGCTGGCCGACGACGCGATCGCCGCGGGCGAGGCCGCGACGGGAGACGAGGCGGTCGCCGCCGTGGTGCCCCGTGTGCGCGCCGCCCGCGAGCGGGCCGACGCTGCGCTCGACCGCTTCGAGCGGCACCTGCGCGACCTCGTCCTGCCCGCGAGCGAGGGCGAGGGTCGGATCGGCGAGGCGTTGTTCGCCGCGAAGATGCGCCACACGATGCGCTCCGACGAGCTGACGCCGGAGCGGATCCTCGAGCGCGCCGAGCGCGAGTTCGGCGCCGTCCGGGCCGAGATGGTCCGGATCGCCCGGGAGCTGTGGCCGACGTGGTGCACCGGCCAGCCCGTGCCGGATGATGAGGCGGCACTAGTCCGTGGGGTGCTCGACGCGGTCGCCGCGGAGCACCCGGCCGCCGACGACCTGCTCGACTACTGCCGCGCCGAGCTCGAGCGGATCGAGGCGTTCTGTCGCGAGCGGAACCTCATCGGGCTCGCCGACGAGCCGCTCGACATCCGCTGGACGCCGACCTTCCTGCGTGCCTTCGGCGGTGCGATGCTCGACTCGCCCGGACCGCTGGACAAGGGCGAGAAGTCGTTCTTCTCGATCACCCCGGTCCCCGACGACTGGACGCCCGAGCAGCAGGAGTCGTACCTGCGCGAGGACAACGACCGGATGCTCCGCCTCCTGACGATCCACGAGGCGGTCCCGGGCCACTTCCTCCAGGGCGTCTACGCCAATCGGTCGCCGTCGCTCGTGCGCGCGATCTTCTGGAGCGGGCTGTTCGCCGAGGGCTGGGCGGTCTACGTGACGCAGGTGATGATGGACGCGGGCTACGGCGCCGACGATCCGGCCCTGCTGCTGACCCACTGGAAGTTCTACCTGCGCTCGATCACGAACGCGATCATCGACGCGCGAATCCACTGCCACGGCATGACCGAGGAGGAGGCCGTCGCGCTGATGGTCGACGGTGGCTTCCAGGAGCCGGCCGAGGCCCGCGCGAAGTACGACCGGGCGCGCCTGTCGTCGACCCAGCTGTCGACGTACTTCACCGGCTCGATGGAGTTCTGGGACATCGAGCGCGAGGTCCGCCGACGTGCCGCGTCGGCGTCAGAGGACCCGCGTGGCGCCGACGCCGTGCCCGAGCCTCGCGTGGTCGGCGGCTTCGGCGCGACGCCCGGCTTCGACTACCGCGCCCACCTCGAGAACGTGATCAGCCACGGCTCACCGCCGACGTCGCTCCTGCGGCGGATCGTTCTGGGCTGACGGAGCGACCGATGATCGACATCGGGTCGATTGCGTACGGCCCAGAACTGCGGCGGAAACCGATCATGCGCGACCTGGAACGTCTCAGCCGGCTGCTGCGTGAAGCGTCAGGCGACCCGGTGCTGGAGGTTGCATACGTCGTTCCGGGAAGTCTCGGACACGCTGACTTCGACGGGTTCGAGATCAGAGCTCGACGCGACCGAGGGGTACCGATCGTATTCGTGTCGGTGCCACCGTCAATTGTGGAGGAGGCGGACCCTCTTGCTGCGCTCATCGACTTGGCCCGCCAGGCGGCCGCGGTCGCGGCGGACAAGGGCCGCCTCTCGGTTGAAGACCGAGGTGCGGCTCTCTTGTCATTGGATCGGGCGACGGTCGAGCTCGGACTCGGCGCGGTGGATCGGCCAGACGAGCTCGGAGCCGAGCCGAGCGTTTGTGTCGCGGCGCAAGAGCCGGGCATCGAGGTGGTCCTCCCGGTCACCGATCGCACCGCGATCGGCGCGGCCTTCGCACTCGAGGCCGCCCTCCACGATCGACTCGTGACAGGGCGCGTGGGTTACGTCGACGGCAATGACGTCGGCGATGGCGAGTTCGCGATCTACGTGTACGGGCCCGACCTTGGGAAGCTGGAAAGGGCGGTCGCAGAGGTCGTCCGAGCCCAGTGGCGTCTTCCCGGAGCAGCGCTCCGGGTCATCCATGGGACGGTCGTGAGCGAAGAGTGATCGGCCGATGAGCCCCGTCGTCCCAATTCGCGGACCCACCGAATGTCGCGGTCCTGACGACAGCTCGCGTTCTTGAGGGCGGGGGCACTTACCCGGGCGGGGCAAGCGTCCTCCACGCGGCCCACTACGACGAGGACGGCGTCTGGGAATTCCTCGATGAACTCGAGCCCTCGGAAGCGGACATGCGCGTTGTGTCCCTGGCGACGATGTTGCGGATCGCCCCACGATCGCCGATTTGGCCGCTGCAACGATGCATCTCGTTGATCCACCGGCCGATCGCCGGCAGCAAGGTCAAGCCGGTCGGACTACCCGGAACCCTCGGTCCGCGGCGGCCAGCGCGAGGCGTTGGTCGTACGTCACGAACACCCGCAGGTCCGAGCCGAGCTGCTCGGCGCAAGCAAGGTGGACGGCGTCGAGTGATCGAAGCTCGGCCGGGCTCAGCAACCCGGCGGCATCGATGATGCGGTCGCTGACCCGAAGCAGGTCGATCCGGGCGAGAACCTCCCGACCACGCTGGACCGCGTCGGGCCCGAGCGGCAGGAGCGCGCGCGCGACTTCCGTCCGGGCAAGGGCGCTCGAGACGAGTGATCGTCGGCGGGCCAGGTATCGTCGCAACGCCGACGACTCGGCCTCGCGAACGGCGAGCTTCACGAGCGCCGACGAGTCGACGTAGGTCGCTCGCTCAGCGCTCATCCCGACGCAGCCGGTCGAGAACGCTCGAGGGGGGCTCCTGTCCGGGCTCCAGGGCCATCGGCTCCGGCAGGTCTGCCAGGGCCCCGCGGGCGGGGACGAGGTCGCCGGTCGCCCGCAGCCGGTCGAGCGGTCGCTGGTCCGGCAGGGGAGCGAGCACCGCTACCGGCCGTCCACGGTCGGTGATCTCGATCGTCTCGCCGGCCTCGACTCGGCGCAGCAGCTCGCTGGCGCGCTGACGCAGCTCCCGGACCCCTGTCGATGCCATGTGCTAACGGTAGCACATGGTGCTGACCCGATCTGGGTCCCGCTCGCGGTGGCAGGCCCGCACAGACTGCACGACCCCGGCGGCGGCGAGGGGCCAATTATCAGCCGCCGTCGTTGCCGGCCGCGAGTCGGCATGCGCGTGGGCCGAATCCTGGGCCAGCGATCAGCCGGGATGCTATCTGGCCGTGATTCGGGGCTTGGAGGGCCTCCGGCACGGTCCCGTACTACACGGGCTGATATCTGGCCACTGGCCGGACTTACGCGTCCGGCTTCCGACGGGAGGCAGGGCGTGGACGGGAGGCGCGGCTCGGCTTCGAGGCACGGACTGGCTGCTTCGCGCTGGTTGCCGCAGCGCGCTCGGCAGGCTTGACCGGCTGGAGCGACTCGCGGAGCCGGTCGATCCGGTAGCCGGCGGCCTTGGCCGCCGTTGCCAGGCGCTCGACCCACGGCGGCGCGACGTCAAGCTGGCCGTCGCCGTCGAGCGCCTCGAGGCGCGCCGCCCACTCGAGCAGCGCCACGAACCGATCGCGGTCGAGCCACTCGGTGCCTTCCCAGGTGTTGACGCCCACCGCGGTCCGCAGGTCGGGGCGGGCGAGCCACGCGTCGAGCAAGCGCGCCTCGACGGTCCCGGTCGGACCGGGCAGGCGCGACGGTCGCGGCAGGTCGAGCAGCACCGCGAGCAGGTCGGCGACGCGCCACGCCTCGACCTCGTCGAGTCCCGCCGATCGGAGCCCGGCCGCGACGACCGGTCGGAGACGCAGCTCGTCGTACCAGGCGCGGCTCGTCGCGGCCGGATTTGCTCCCGCGGCCAGCCGTCCGGCCTCTGACAGAAGCGCCCACACCCGCGCCGTCGCGCGCGCCGAGGGCTCGAGTGGCGTAACCGCCAGCTCGATCGCCGCGGATCGCTCGGCGACCTGCTTCACGACGGCCCCACGGTCACCACCGGTCCCCGTCGCATCGGCGAGCGCCCCAACGAACCGCTCGAGCGTCGAGCGTGACGGCTCGGCGATCGCGGCCCGCAGCGCCGTGTGCACCGGTTCGAGCTGGAGGTCGCGCAACGCGTCCTCGAGCGACAGCACGCCCCGCCCCCCGAGCATCGACGCGAGCCGGCTCCACTGCCGCGCCGCCCCGTCGTGCACCTCGCGCACCTCCCAGAACACGTGGACCTGGTACGCGTCGAGCGACAGGTGCAGCCCGCGCTCGCGCAGCTCGGCGCCCGAGCGCAAGTGCTCGAGCCCGGTCCGCGCGTCGCGGAACGCCACGAACAGATCGTCGTTCCCCGGCAGCTCCAGCCCCTGGGCCAACGTCCGCCGCTCCAGCCGCTTGGACCCGTCCGGCCCCTTCACCGCGAACGCCACCGAATCGCGGATCCACCCGGCCGTCGAGCCGAACCGGTTGTGGTAGACGACGAGCGACCGCGTCGGCCCCGAGCCGTTCGAGTACGCGTAGACGTTCTCGTCGACCGAGCCGCCGTCGGTGACGAAGTCGTACAGCGTGAACTCGCTCGCCCCGGCGAACCACCCGCGCCGATGGAGGAGCGGGAAGATCTCGCGCTCGTGCCGCTCGACGAGCCACGGGTCCGGCTGCTCGTCGAGCGTCGCGCGCCGGAACTCCATGCCGTACTTCTCGCCGAAGCCCTCGACCTGCCCGTGCCCGAGCATCGGCAGCCCGGGCATCGTGGCCATCACGGTCGCGACGCCGAAGTACTTGTCGCCCTTCCCGAACTGCTCGACGGCGGTCTTCTCGTCCGGGTTGTTCATGAAGTTCACGTAGCGCTTGAGGATCTCGGGGTCGAACTCGAGGGTCTCCTTGATGAGCCGCCGGTAGCCCGCGTTGTTCTCGTCGCGGAGCATGTGCATGAACGCCGAGTTGTAGACCCGGTGCATGCCGAGCGTCCGGACGAAGTAGCCCTCGAGCATCCAGAACGCCTCGGCGAGGAGGAGCGTGTCGGGGACCTCGGCCGCGACCCGGTCGACGACCTCGCGCCAGAACTCGGCCGGCATCCGTCGGTCGAACTCGTCCTGCGGCATCGAGCCGTACTCGGCACGGGACGGGATCCCGCCGCCGGCGCCCGGCTCGGGCCACCACAGCCGGCGGATGTGCCGCTTCGCGAGGACCATCGCCGCATCGAACCGGATCACCGGGAAGCGCCGGGCGACCGCGAGGATCGTCTCGATGACCGCCTCGCGCACCTCCTCCTTGAGGAAGTCCAGCTGGGCGGTGTCGTTCCACGGGAAGCTCGTGCCGTCGTTGCCGTGGTAGACGTAGCGGACGTCGCCGGTGGAACGGTCGAAGCGCTTGAAGACGACCGCCGCGTCGGAGTCGTCCCAGTAGTGGTCCTCGAGCACGACCCCGACCCGCGGGTCGTCCGACAGGTCCGCACCGTTGAACGTGTACGACGGGTAGGGCGGCTCGGGCAGCGACAGGAACCAGTCGGGGTGCTCGACGACCCAGCGCGAGTCGATCCCCATGTGGTTCGGCACCATGTCGCTCGCGAGCCTGATCCCGCGCGCCCACGCGCGGTCGCGCAGCGACGCGTACGCGTCCTCGCCGCCGAGGTCGTCCGCGATCCGGTAGTCGTCGAGCGAGTAGGCCGAGGCGACAGCGTCGGCGTTGCCGCGCCAGCGCTTGATCTTCTCGGACGCTCGCGAGCGCTCCCACAGCCCGATCAGCCAGAGGCCCGTGACGCCCCATCGGGCGAGCTTGTCGAGCTCCTCGTCGGGGACCCCGTCGAGCGTCCGGATGTCGCGACCGTACCAGCGCGACAGCTGGTCGAGCCAGACGTACGTGCTCTTGGCCATGAGCACGAGCCGCGGCATCCACTCGGAGTCGCTCGAGAAGCGCTCGGGCTCCGCGTCCGCGCCACCGAACGACGGCGGGTCGACGCGATCGCCCGGGCCGCCGCCGAATGCGCCGCGCAGCTCCCATGCCCGCCGCTCCTCGGCGAGGAGCCCGAGCGCGAGGTCGAACCGATCCATGAGCCGCGCCAGCGCGTCGCCGAGCACGCCCTCCCAGCGATCGCGGACGTAGCGGAGCTGCCCTGCCAGCGACCCCGGGGAGTGGCGGGCCGGGGCACGCAGCAGCTCGAGCAGGGTCTCGCCCTCGGGCCCGAAGGCCGGTCCGGCCGCAAGCTCACGCTCGAGCTCCGCCAGTGCGTCCTCGTAGCGCGTGCTCGCGGCGAGCGGCCGGTCGTCGAACAGCTCGCGCAGTGGCTCGGCGGCCGGGTTCTCGTTGGCGACGCGCGTCAACAGCAGCTCCTCGAGGACCTCCGGCGGCGGCGCCGGGTCGCGGGACGGATCCCGCTCCGAGAACCCGCCCTGGAACCCGCCGAGCACGCGCCGCCCGTCCTCCCGCAGCCGCTCGTCGAGCGCCGCGGCGGCCGCCGTGAGCGCCTCGGGACGGGCCTCCTCCTCGTAGCGCTCGATCAGCACGTGGAAGATCTCGTGGAGCAGCCCGAGCGCGACGATCTCGCCGGCCTGGGCCGGCGGCGCGCCCGGCTCCCGCTCGGCGTTCATGCGCGCGGTGAGCCGTCGCACGGCAGACCGGTCGAGGACCGCGAGATGGTCGTCGACGACCGCGGGACCCCCGTCGCGCGCGTACCGGTCCCGGGCGACGTTCAGCACCGTGAAGCCGCCGGGCGGGCTCATTCGTCGAGCAGCTGCGCGAGCCCGCGGAGCGGGATGATCACCCAGTCGGGCCGGTTGTTCAGCTCGTAGCCGAGCTCGTAGAACGCCTTGTGGAAGAGCATCGCGTCGAGCAGCGTCGACCACTCGCCGTCGTCGCCCGGCAGGAAGTCGGCGCCGGCGGTCGTGTCCCGGTAGCCGCGCAGGAACGCGGCCGTGACCCAGCGGTACCACGCGCGGACCCACGGGTCGAGGGCCGCCGCGTCCTCGAGCCGCACGTTCGGGCCGAGATCGGGCTGGAGCAGCGAGCCGTACGCCGCGTAGTGGAACGAGCGGATCATCCCCGCCACGTCGCGCAGGGCCGAGCGCTTGAGCCGGCGCTCGCTGAGCGGCCGGGTCGGCTCGCCCTCGAAGTCGATCACGACGAGGTCGCGACCGGTGAACAGGACCTGGCCGGCGTGCAGGTCGCCGTGCACGCGGATGCGCGTCCCGCCGAAGCGGCGCGACATCAACCCGCGCAGGCGCGCATCGATCTGCTCGTGCTTGCCGAGGACCGCCTGGGCGTCCTCGAGCGCCGCTTGCGGCAGCCGGTCCAGGCGACGGCCGAGCAACCGGGTGCTCTGCCGCGCGAGCGCATGGATCGATTGGTAGACGGAGCGCTGGTAGAGCTCGCTGAACGGCTCCGGCGCGAACGCCGGGTCGCGCCGCTCCGACGCGAGCACCCTGTGCAGCTCCCCGGTCGTGACCCCGAGCTGGCGGGCGACGTCGAGGTACGACCCGACCAGCCGGATGGCGAGGTCCGGCAGCTCGTGGTCCGCGGCCGCGACGAGACCCGCTGCGGTCAGCGGACCGACGTCGGGCGTGGTCGGCTCCGCGACCGCCTTCTCGAGGTAGTCCCCGACGGCATCGAGCGTGAACGTGAAAACGTCGCCCGCGGCGGGGATGAACGCCTGCGCGATCGCCGCTACGCCGGTCGACCCGTCGTAGTCGTACTCGAGCGCACCGAGGACGGCCGGGACACCGGCGAACCCCCGCTCGGTCAGGAACCGCCCGATCTCGAGGTCGGGGTTGATCCCGTGCTCGAGCCCGCGGTAGAGCTTGAGGATGATCCGGTCACCGAACACGACGGAGCTGTTGCTCTGCTCGGAGCCGATCGGGGTCGCAGTGAGCTCGGGCTCCGTGCCGCGCGCAGAGCGGAAGCCGCGGTCCGTGACGCCGCGCAGCTCGCCGCGGCGCCCGCGGAACTTGCCGCGCGACCCGATCGCGTCGAGCAGCGCGCCCATGAAGCCCGGGTCGAGCGTCGCGTCGACGAGGAGCCCCCGCTCGTCGTCGCCATCCGGCCCGCGCAGGTGAGCGAGGACCGAGGCCGGGCTCTCGGCGAGGAGCGCCTCGGCCTCCTCCGGCGGACGGGTCGTCAACGGGATGAGGTACGTCTCGCCCTCACCCTCGGTGTAGTCGACCGAGAGCATGACCACGACGGCCGTCCGGTCACGGCCCGGGACGACGACGGAATCGGTGATCCGGGTGCCCTTGATCGTGCGCGCCTTCCCCCGGAACCAGCGACGCGTCGGCAGGCGCTTCGTCAGCACGCGCGCGAGCGCGCCGCCGCGGTCGTCGGCCGCGACGTCGGCGAGCCGCCGGTCGAGCGCGAGCGACGGCAGCGTATCGGCGTCATCGGCCTGCCCGGCCGCTGCCTCGAGCGAGAACCACAGGAACGAGTGCGGGGCGAGCGTCAGGAAGTACGGCGCCCCGCCGACCGGCGGGAACTCGACCCGGCCGAACATCTCGACCGGCGTCCGGCCCTCGAACTCCGACAGGTCGAGCTCGGTGTGCTGCACGAACCGCGACAGGTTCGCGACGACGAGGATCGTCTCGTCCTCGAGACGGCGGGTGAACGCCAGGATCTTCCGGTTCTCGGGCTGGAGGAACTCGAGCGACCCCCGGCTGAACGCGCGGTAGCGCTTGCGAAGGTCGATCAGCCGCTTCATCCACCACAGCAGCGAGTGCGGGTTCGCCTGCTGGACCTCGACGTTGACCGCCTCGTAGTGGTACTCGGGGTCGGTGATGACCGGCAGGTACAGCTGCTGCCGGTTGGCCGACGAGAAGCCCGCGTTGCGGTCGCCGCTCCACTGCATCGGCGTCCGGACGCCGTTGCGATCGCCGACGTAGACGTTGTCGCCCATCCCGATCTCGTCGCCGTAGTAGATGACCGGCGTGCCGGGAAGCGACATGAGCAGCCCGTTCATGAGCTCGATCCGGCGACGGTTGTTCCCGAGCAGCGGCGCGAGGCGGCGGCGGATCCCGAGGTTGATCCGCATCTGCGGGTCCCGGGCGTAGACCCGGTACATGTAGTCGCGCTCCTCGTCGGTGACCATCTCGAGCGTCAGCTCGTCGTGGTTGCGGAGGAACAGCGCCCACTGCGCGGTGTCGGGGATGGCCGGGGTCTGCTCCATGATGTCGACGATCGGGAAGCGGTCCTCCATCCGGATCGACATGAACATCCGCGGCATGACCGGGAAGTGGAACGCCATGTGGCACTCGTCGCCGTCGCCGAAGTACTCGACCGAGTCCTCGGGCCACTGGTTGGCCTCGGCCAGGAGCATCCGTCCCGTGAACCGCTCGTCGATGTGCGCGCGCAGCTCCTTGAGGAACGCGTGGGTCTCGGGCAGGTTCTCGCAGTTGGTGCCCTCGCGCTCGTAGAGGTACGGGATCGCGTCGAGGCGCAGCCCGTCCACCCCCATCTCCAGCCACGTGTCCATCGTCTTCATGATGGCTTCGCGAACCTTGGGGTTCTCGAAGTTGAGATCCGGCTGGTGCGAGTAGAACCGGTGCCAGTAGTACGCCTCGGCGACCGGGTCCCACGTCCAGTTCGAGGTCTCGAAGTCCTTGAAGATGATCCGCGCCTCGCGGTACTTGTCGGGGTCGTCGGACCAGACATAGAAGTCGCGCCAGACGCTGCCGGGCTTGGCGCGACGGGCCCGCTGGAACCAGGGGTGCTGGTCCGAGGTGTGGTTGCAGACGAGCTCGGTGATGACCCGGAGCCCGCGACGATGCGCCTCGCGGATGAACTGGCGGACGTCGCGCATGGTCCCGTAGTCGGGGTGGACGCCGAGGTAGTCGGCGATGTCGTAGCCGTCGTCCTTGAGCGGCGATGGATAGAACGGGAGCACCCAGATCGCCGTCACGCCGAGGTCGCGCAGGTAGTCGAGCTTCTCGGTCAACCCCTTGAAGTCGCCGATGCCGTCGCCGCTCGAATCGCGGAACGCGCGGACGTGGACCTCGTAGATGACCGCGTCCTTGTACCAGACGGGATCGGCCTCGCCGGCAGGGGCGGCGACCGGCGCCTCGAGCGGGTCGTCGAGGACCTCGCGCTCGACGATGCTCACGACGCGCCTCGCAGGCCGAGGATGATCGCCTGGCGGGTGCCGGGCCGGAGCTCGATCCGGCGCTCCGGCCGGTCCCAGCGCTCGGTGCCGCCCTCGAGCAGATCGGTCACCTCGATCGGACGCCCCTCGTCGAGCCCGATCATCCAGTGCTTGAGCCGCAGGAGCCCCGAGCGCGGCGCGCGCGGGTCGAGGCTGACGACCGTGAGCACCGTGTCCGATCCGTCGGCGCTGCGCTTCGTGTAGGCGAGCAGCGCGTCGTCGTCGATGTCGTGGAACTCGAGCCGCTCATTTGACTGGAGCGCGGGGTGCGCCCGGCGGATCGCGTTGACCTTCGCGATGAGCGGGGCGAGGCTGTCGGGCCGCTCGAGATCCCAGTGGCGGAGCTGGTACTTCTCCGAATCGAGGTACTCCTCGCTGCCGGGCTCGCGCGGCACGTGCTCCCCGAGCTCGAACGCCGGCCCGTAGATCCCGTACAGCGACGACAGCGTCGCAGCCATCACGAAGCGCGCCTCGAACATCGGGCGGCCGCCGGTCTGGAGCGTCTCGTGGAGGATGTCCGGCGTGTTCGGCCAGACATTCGGGCGGAAGAAGTCGGCAACCGGCGGGCGCGAGAGCTCGAGGAAGTAGTCGGTCAGCTCCTGCTTGTGCGTCCGCCAGGTGAAGTAGGTGTACGACTGGCTGAAGCCGACCTTCGCCAGCCGGTACATGACCTTCGGCCGGGTGAACGCCTCGGCCAGGAACAGCACCCCCGGGTGGTCGCGCTTGAGCTCACCGATCACCCACTCCCAGAACGGGAACGCCTTGGTGTGCGGGTTGTCGACCCGGAAGACCTCGATCCCGTGGTCGATCCAGAACGCAAAGATGCCGCGGAGCGCCTCCCAGAGCGCCGGCCAGTCCTCGGACTCGAAGTCGAACGGGTAGATGTCCTGGTACTTCTTCGGCGGGTTCTCGGCGTACTGGACGGTGCCGTCGGGGCGCTGCCGGAACCAGCTCGGGTGCTCGCGGACGAATGGGTGGTCCGGCGACGCCTGGAACGCGATGTCGAGCGCGACCCGGATGTCGCGCCGCCGCGCGGCCTCGACAAGCGCGTCGAGGTCGTCGAGCGTGCCGAGCTCCGGGTGGACCGCGGTGTGGCCGCCATCCGCGGCGCCGATCGCCCACGGCACGCCCGGGTCGTCCGGCCCGGCGGTCGTGACGTTGTTCGGGCCCTTGCGGAAGGTCCGGCCGATCGGGTGGATCGGCGGCAGGTAGAGCGTGTCGAAGCCCATCCCGGCCACGTACGACAGCCGGTCGATCACGTCACGCAGGGTGCCGTGGCGACCGGCCTCCGGCGACGCGGACCGCGGGAACAGCTCGTACCAGGCGGCGAACCGGGCGTGGACGGGGTCGACGACGCACTCGAGCGCGGGCTCGAAGATCGTCTCGTGCTCGCGGTCGGGGTGAGCGCGCATCAGCGCGTCGAGCGCATCGTCCAGGCCGGAGCGTGGCTCCGTGCCCGCCTCGAGCACCGCCGCCCGACGTCGGAGCTCGGCCGCGTCGTCCGGCGCACCTGCGGCCTCGGCGCGCTCCGCCGCGCGCGTCACCAACCGGGCACCGATCCGGAGGTCGACCCCCACGTCCTGTCCGGCGTCGAGCCGCTTCACGAGGTCGCCCCGCCACGTGGCCCACGCGTCGGTCCAGGCCGCGACCGTGTAGGCATGCCGCCCGAGCGCGTCGACCGTGAAGGCGCCCCGCCAGCGGTCGTTGCCGAGCGGCTCCATCGGCGACTCCTGCCACGTCCCGTCGGGACGGCGATGGCGGAGGACCGCGAGCACGACGTCGTGGCCGTCCGCGAAGGCATCGGCCTCCACGACGACCCGATCTCCCAGCACGCGCTTGATCGGGAACCGACCCGCGTCGACCTGCGGGGCGATGCCCTCGACGACCGCTCGCCGGCGGCCATCGGTCGGAATGGTCGGAACGGTCACGGGAGGTCACCGTAGGGGACGCGGCTCCCGGGTGTCAAACCGCTCGGCGGCGTCATCGGCGCGCCTCGAGGACCACGCACGAGAGCGGCGGGAGCGTGACGGCGTCGTCGCCGACGCGGACGCCCTCGCTCGACGCGAGCAGGACCTCGCGCTCGCCGCGCCCGAGCCGGACCTGCGCAGCGTGCTGTCCGAGGTTCGCGGCGATCGTGGTCCGAAGGCGTTCGACGGCGATCGCGCTCGTCCCCGGCTCGTGGCGCACGTGTGGCAGCCGGCCGTCGCGGAGGTCGGACCGCTCCCGGCGCAGCCCGAGCAGCCGGCGGTGCCAGTCGAGGAGCTCGCGGTGCCCCGGCCGGTCGAGCTCGTCCCACCGGAGCCGCGAGGCCTCGAACGTGCCGCTCGCCCCGGGGTCCGGCACCTCCTCGGGATCCCAGCCGAACGCCGCGAACTCGGCGCGGCGCCCCTCGCGCACCGCCCGGGCGAGCGCGGGATCCTGGTGGTCGCTGAAGTAGAGGAACGGCGTCGATGCGGCCCACTCCTCGCCTTGGAAGAGCAGCGGCACGAACGGCCCGGTCAGCACGAGCGCGGCAGCAACGCGAAGCGCGTCGGGCTCGACGAGCGCCGCCAGCCGGTCGCCGCGGGCCCGGTTGCCGATCTGGTCGTGGTTCTGGGCGAAGACCACGAACCGGTCGCCGCCGAGCCCCTCGACGGGTCGCCCGTGGATGCGGTCGCGGTTCGGCGAGTAGCGGCCGTCGTAGACGTAGACGCGCTCGAGCGCGCGGACGAGGTCCGGGACGCCGTCGAAGTCGCGGTAGTAGCCGCCGCGCTCACCGGTCAGGGCCGTGTGCAGCGCGTGGTGGAAGTCGTCGCTCCAGCTCGCGTCGAGCCCGAACCCGCCGAGCTCCACCGGCCGCACCAGGCGCGGGTCGTTCAGGTCGCTCTCGGCGACGAGCACGAGCGACCGGCCGAGCTCGTCGGCCAGCGCCCGGGTCTCCGCGGCGAGCTGCTCGAGCAGGTGGATCGCCGACTGGTCGATCAGCCGATCGGCTGCGTCGAGGCGCAGCCCGTCGAGGTGGTACTGGCGCAGCCAGTGGATCGCGTTGTCGCAGATGAAGCGGCGGACCTCGTGGCTGCCCGCGTCATCGAGGTTGACCGCGGCGCCCCAGGGCGTGCCGTGCCGCTCGGTCAGGTACGGCCCGAACCGGGGCAGGTAGTTGCCGTCGGGCCCGAAGTGGTTGTAGACGACGTCGAGCAGGACCGCGAGACCGTGGCCGTGCGCCGCGTCGACGAACCGCTTGAACCCGTCGACCCCGCCGTACGCCTCCTGCGGCGCGAACAGACCGACCCCGTCGTACCCCCAGCCGCGCGCGCCGGGGAACGCGTTGACCGGCATCACCTCGACGTGGGTGACGCCGAGCCCGGCCAGGTGGCCCAGCCTGCCGGCCGCCCCGTCGAACGTCCCCTCCGGGCTGAACGTGCCGACGTGCAGCTCGTAGACCACGGCGTCGCGCCAGGTCGGGGGTTGCCAGCCGCGGTCGTGCCACGCGAAGGCGTCGTGGTCGACGACGCGGGCGGGGCCGTGGACGCCGTGCGGGAGCGCCTCCGCCCGGGGATCCGGGAGCGGCTCGCCGCCGTCGAGCGCGAACGCGTAGTCGTCGCCGGGCCGGAGGTCGTCCGCGTCGGCCGGATGGGCCGTCCACCAGCCGCCGCCGGCTCCGTGCATCGCCCGCCGCTCCCCGCCGACGACGAGCTCGACCAGCGCCGCCCGCGGCGCCCAGACGCGGCGGTGCGTCACGACGCGGGAGCCTCCGCGTCCGCGACGAGCAGCGCGACCGGAAAGCGATCGAGGAGCTCGCCGACGGCGCGCCGCCCGCCCTCGACGGCGTCCCGCGTGAGCGGCCGGCACCAGCGTCCCGGCGGCAGCTCGACCTCGGTGTCGCCCCAGCCGGCCTGGGCGAGGGACAGCGTCAGGCGGGGCGCGACGACGGCGATCGCGTCGCCGCGCGTGAACGCGACGACCGCCTCGGCGCGGTCGCCGGTCGCGGCCAGCGGCCGGTACGCGCCGCGCCGGAACACGTCCTCGTGGCGTGCTCGAACGCCGAGCGTCGCCGCGATCGTCCACAGCTTCGGCACGCCGGCGTCCATCCGAACGAGGATCTCCTCCGGGGTGATCCCGGCGACCTCGCCGAGCAGCCGCGCGCGCAGCTCGAAGTCCACCGGTCGCCGGTTGTCGGGGTCGACGAGGCTCTCGTCCCACAATTCCGTGCCCTGGTAGACGTCCGGCACGCCCGGAACCGTCAGCTTGAGGAGCGTCAGGGCGAGCGACGCGACCCTCGCCGCGGGCACGACCGGCTCGAGGAAGGCCTCGAGGTCCGAGCGGAAGGTCTCGTCGGCGATGGCGGACCGGGCGAAGTCCAGCAACGCGGACTCGTAGGGCTCGTTCGGTGCCGCCCAGCTCGTGTGGACCTTGGCCTCGCGCACCGCCTTCCGGATGTATCCGAGGAGCCGCTCCTCCTCGATCGGCCACGTCCCGACGAGCGTCTGGAAGAGCAGGTAGACGGCCGCGGCGTCCGGCAGGTCGTCGCGGCGGTATCGCTCGAGCATCGCCGACCATCGGGCGACCGCCGCCCGCCAGGGCTCGGGCATCTCGCTGAGGAGATGGATCCGGAGCCGCGCGTCCTCGCTTCGTTTGGTGTCGTGCGTCGTCGTCGCGAGCATCGAGTCGGGCCAGTCGGCGAGGCGGGCCTCGTTCGCCCGGTGGAACGCGTCGACCGACGTCCCGAACACCGCCGGGTCGCCGCCGACCTCGTTGAGCGAGATCAGCCGGAGGTAGCGGTAGAACGTCGTGTCCTCGACGCCCTTGGCCATGACCGCCCCGGTCAGCTGCTGGAAGCGCATGACGAGCTCGTGCTCGCGGTCGCCACCGACGCGCAGCGACAGCAGGTCTCCGACGAACCGGAACAGCCGATCCTCGAGGTCGGGCCGCGCGTCGATGGCGGCCTCGACAGCCGCGTCGATCGCGGCCTGGTCCTCGGGCGCGATGTGACCCGCCTCCGCGCGCACGTACGTGCGGTAGATCGGAAAGGCGACCGCGACCTCCCGCAGGACCTCGTGGCAGTCGTGGCGGGTGTAGTCCCGGTATCGCCGGTGGGACTCGCACACCTCGAGCAGGAGCGCGGTCACCCGGTTCAGCTCGCTGCCCAGCGATTCGCGCAGGACCTCGCGCTTCGCCTCGCGGGCGACCTCGGCGAACGGTCGATCGTCCCCGGTGAACTCCGCGTACGTGCGGGTCAGGTCGGCCTCCGCCCGCGCGTCGACGAACAACCCACCGACCAGGTTGAGGAAGTCGTAGCCGGTCGTGCCGTCGATGGGCCAGTCGGGCCGGAGGCGCTCGCCGGGCTCGAGGATCTTCTCGCCCACGATCCAGCCGCGCGGGTTGGCCGCGCGCAGCCGTCGCAGGTACTCGGCGGGGTCGCGGAGCCCGTCGGGGTGGTCCACCCGAAGCCCATCGATCACCCCGGCCTCGAGCCAGTCGAGGACGAGCGCGTGCGTGTCCGCGAAGACCGCCTCGTCCTCGGTGCGGAGGCCGATGAGCGACGTCACGTCGAAGAAGCGCCGGTATCCCAGGTCGCGGCCGGCGGTGCGCCAGTAGGCGAGCCGGTAGTTCTGTCGGCTCAGCAGCGCGTCGAGCCGGGCGGGGCTCCCGTTGACCTCGTCGATCGCCTCGTCGATCGCGCGGCCGAGGTCCGGGGTCTCCGCGAGGAGCCGCGTCAGCTGCCCCCGCAGGACCTCCTTGTCGCGGTGGCGGCGCTCGATGCTCGGACGGTCGGTGGCGGTCGAGGGTGGAAGGCGGCCGTACGCGTCCGCGATGAACTGGAGGTCGTCCGAGCCGCGTCGCTCGCCGGTCGCGCGCAGCAGCCCGTCGAGCGAACGGGGCGCGACCGGCAGCCGGTGGTCCTCGTAGCGGACCTCGAACCGGCCGCCGTCGCGGGCGAGGCGGATCCCGCCCGCCTCGAGCACCTCCCCGTAGTGGTCGCCGAGGATCGGCAGCAGCACGCGGTTCCGGAGGTACGTTTCGGGCGGGTCCCAGTCGACGTCGAAGTACGGTGCGTACCGGCTCGCCGGTCCGTTCTCGAGGACGTCGGCCCACCACGGGTTCTCCGGACCGGAGATCGCCATGTGGTTCGGCACGATGTCGAGGACCTGGCCGAGCCCATGCCTGCCGAGCGTCGCGCAGAAGCGGCGGTGGCCCTCCTCGCCGCCGAGCTCGTGGTTGACCCGGCGCGGGTCGACGACGTCGTAGCCGTGCTCGCTGCCGGGCGCTGCCTGGAGGTACGGCGAGGCGTAGACGTGGCTGATCCCGAGCCGCTCGAGGTACGGCGCGACGGCGGCCGCGGCATCGAATCCGAACGAGGGGCGCAGCTGGAGCCGGTACGTCGCGCGCGGCACCGAACGGGGCGCGCCCGCGTTCACCGCGCCCTCACGAGCCGCCGGGCACCGCCGCGCCCACCCGGCGCAGGACGCGGATCGAGCGCTGCGGGACGGTCAGCTCGGAGCCGGCGTCGACCTCGTCGCCCGCCTCCGGGAACGGCTCGTCGGCCGCGGTGTCGAGAACGACCTGCCAGCGCCGGCCGTGCTGGGTCGTCGGGAGGCAGAAGACGAGGTCGTCGGGCTGGGTGTTGAACACGAGGAAGAAGGTGTCGTCCCGGAGCGGCTCGCCGTGCTGGTCGACGAGACCGTCGCCGCTGAGGAAGACGCCGAGGCCGCCCAGGAGCCCGTCGGTCCAGTCGGCCTCGGCCATGATGGTTCCGTCCGGGCGGAACCACTCGATGTCGGTCGTCCGACTGGGACGGACGGAGCGACCCAGGAACCAGCGCCGTCGATGGAAGGCCGGGTGGTCGTGGCGGAAGGCGATCAGGCGCTGGACGAAGGCGAGCAGCTCCCCGTCGGCCGCCTCCCAGTCGAACCAGGAGATCTCGTTGTCCTGGCAGTAGCCGTTGTTGTTGCCGCCCTGCGTCCGCCCGATCTCGTCGCCGCCGAGCAGCATCGGCACGCCCTGCGACAGGAACAGCGTGGCGAGCAGGTTGCGTTCGTGGCGACGACGCTCGGCGAGGATCGCGGGGTCGTCGGTCGGTCCTTCGACGCCGTGGTTCCACGAGCGGTTGTGGCTCTCGCCGTCGCGGTTCTCCTCGCCGTTCGCCTCGTTGTGCTTCTCGTTGTACGAGACGAGGTCCGCGAGCGTGAAGCCGTCGTGGGCGGTGACGAAGTTGATGCTCGCGTACGGCCGGCGGCCGGTGGTCTCGTACAGGTCCGAGCTGCCCGACAGCCGCGACGCGAACTCCCCGAGCGATTCGGGCTCGCCGCGCCAGACGTCGCGCATCGTGTCGCGATAGCGGCCGTTCCACTCCGACCAGGCGACCGGGAAGTTGCCCACCTGGTAGCCGCCCTCGCCGACGTCCCACGGCTCGGCGATGAGCTTGACCTGGCTCACGGTCGGGTCCTGGTGGATGAGGTCGAAGAACGCCGACAGCCGATCGACCTCGTGGAGCTCGCGTGCCAGCGCCGCCGCGAGGTCGAACCGGAAGCCGTCGACGTGCATGTCGAGGATCCAGTAGCGGAGGCTGTCCATGATCAGCTGGAGCGTGTGCGGGTGCCGGACGTTGAGCGTGTTGCCGGTGCCCGTGTAGTCCATGTAGAAGCGCCGGTCGTCGCCGACGAGCCGGTAGTACGCGGCGTTGTCGAAGCCCTTGAACGACAGCATCGGCCCGAGGTGGTTGCCTTCCGCCGTGTGGTTGTAGACGACGTCGAGGATCACCTCGATGCCGGCCTCGTGGAGGGCTTTGACCATGTGCTTGAACTCGTGGACCTGGGCTGCGCCGCGGCGCCGGCTCGCGTACTCGTGATGGGGCGCGAAGAAGCCGATCGAGTTGTAGCCCCAGTAGTTGCGCAGCCCGCGCTCGACGAGGTGTGCGTCGTGGACGAACTCGTGGACCGGGAGCAGCTCGACGGCGGTCACGCCGAGCCGCTGGAGGTACTCGATCGCCACGGGATGGGCGAGACCGGCGTACGTGCCGCGGAGCTGGTCCGGGATGCCGGGGTGGCGTCGGGTGAACCCCTTGACGTGCACCTCGTAGATGACCGTGTCGTTGTCCGCGCGACGGATCGGCCGGTCGGCGCCCCAGTCGAAGGTCGGGTCGATGACGATCGAACGCGGCATGTGCGCGGCGCTGTCGAGCGTGTTCGGCGGGCCGTCGGGGTCGTCGAAGCGGTAGGGGAAGACGGCCTCGTTCCAGTCGACCGTGCCCTCGATCGCCTTCGCGTACGGGTCGAGCAGGAGCTTCTCGGGAATGCAGCGGGCGCCGGCGGCGGGATCCCACGGTCCGTGGACTCGGTACCCGTACGCCTGGCCGGGCCCGATCTGCGGCAGGTAGCAGTGCCACACGTAGCCGGTCGACTCGGGCATCGGGATGCGGGTCTCTGTGCCGTCGGCGTCGAAGAGGCACAGCTCGACGCGCTCCGCAACCTCGGAGAACACCGAGAAGTTCGTGCCGAAGCCGTCGAAGGTCGCACCGAGGGGGTAGGGGAGGCCGGCCCAGACGGTCATCGGGTCGCTCGCCGCAGCGTGTGACGCTCAGCCCGGGCTGTCCTCGGGTCGATGGTGGGCGGCGGTACGGTGCGAACGGCCGGGCCTCCTGCTGCCGGATCGCATCGCGCGACGCCGGGACGAGTCATCGGGCGCGGACGAACGCCCTCGGCCGAGAAGCATCGCGCGCGGGCAGGTACGCGGCGGATGGCGCGGACGGCCGGCGCGTTGAGCCGGCGTTACAACCCACACGGGTCAGGCGGTGACGACCTCGGGGCGCGTGGCGATCGCGTGCTCGATCGCCCGGCGGAGCAGCTCGAGGCCCGACGGGTCGAACTCGTAGGTCCAGGGCCGGATGCGCTCCGGGCGGTCGAGCCGCTTGTCGAGACCCAGCTTGAGTGCCTCGCGCGACATCAGGATCACGTCCGAGGTCCGGTCGACGAGCTCGAGGTCGCCGGCCGAGTCCGGTGTGGCGGTGACCAGGTCGATGCCGGTCGTCCCGGACAGCGCGAGCGTCTCGCGGATGTTCTCGGCGCCGCGCTCCGACGCGCACACGAGCCCCACGCGCGACCCTTCGGGCAGGCCGGCGATCTCGTGGACGAGCTCGACGTAGCCCGGTCCGACGAGCATCGCGACGACCGGCACCCGACCGCCGACGAGCGCCTGGGCCTCGTCGGCGTGGAAGGTCGTCGTCGCGACGAGGTCGTAGTGGAAGCGCTCGAGCCGGTCGGGCAGGTCGTCGAGCAGCGCGCCCTCGGCCTCGATGAGGCCGGGGAACTCCGCGACGAGCCGCTCGGCGTCGTAGCCGGCATCGGCGTTGGTGCACTCGGCGAACAGGACGCGGACAAGGGGTCCCGGGCGCTTGCGCTCGGTCGCGGCGGCGAAGGTGGCGGCGGCGACCTCGTCGGGGGTGAAGCCGGCATGCGCGGCGCGGCGCAGCATCTCGGCCACCAGGCCGGCCAGCGCCTCGGCGCCGCGCCGCTGGGGCGGGCGGTCGGCGACGTGCGTGCCCGCGCCATGGCGGCTGGTGACGTAGCCGGCGTCGGCGAGGCGGCGGTAGACCGCACGGATGGTGTTCGGATTGACACGCAGGGCGGCGCCCAGCTCACGAACCGGCGGGAGGCGCGCGCCGGGCAGGAGGCGGCCGGAATCGATCTGGTAGGCGAGCTGCCAGTAGATCTGGGTGGAGATCGGGACGTCCGAGCCGCGCTCGACGTCGAGATCCCCGCCGGGTGCGGGCGCCGAGTGACCGATTCGGGACGTTTCGTCCATTGACATAGTCCATTAGTCCAACGTATGATTGGCCTAGTTCAATATATCAACCCGCAGCCCCGAAAGTAGGGACCCAATGGACGCCCTGATCGTCCTCGTCGTGGCCGTCCTCGCGCTCGTGCTGTTCGATCTCGCCGCGATGCGGTGGGGCGTCGACAGCCGGGTTTCGACGCCGACGACCTGGATCTAGCACCGACATCCTCCTCCGCTCGCCGTCCCTCCACGGCGATGCCCTCGTCAGCCCGTGGCGCGCAGGCCACGGGCTGACGGATTCCCGGGGGCGGTGGGTCGGGCGCTTCACCGGTCCTCCGGGTCGTAGTACCAGAGTGCCGGTCGTTGCCGCGACGGGATAGGCGTAGGCTCGCTCGATGAAGAAGCAGTGGGCGCCGATCGCGACGGCCGCGCTGGTCCTGGCTGTTGCTCTCGGGGTCGCGCTCTACATCAACGACGTTGCCCACGTCGACCGCTTCGGCGGCCCAACCCGGAGCCCGGTCGGCGCGCCATGCGCCGACTTCGGCTTCGAGCCGTGTTCGTCGGCATGTTGGTCCTGAACGCGATCACGGCCTACCTCGCCTTCCACTACTTCTGGATCACCCAGTCGATCAAGTGTTCCCCGATGCCATAACACGGATTGAGGGCATCGGGGTCGCGGCGGCCGTCCTCTTGGTCGTGGCCCTACTCGCCCTGCTCTTCGGTCGGGAGCCGATCCAGCCGCGACTCGGCGGCCCGGACTGGTACGCCTCTGGCGCCCCCTCTACGGGCAGACCCCAGAACCCTGAGCGGGGGCAGCCGACGACGGGTGGTCGCGTAACAGGCGGCATGTCCGCCCAGTTCCGGCTGCCGTCTCGCGCATCCGTCGCGTGGTTGTCGGCGCGGGCTGGACCCCGACCGTCGCTGTGATGTGCACCATCGTCATCAGGCCGCGGTGTAGACGATGCGGTGGGTGCGGGGCGTGGGCCCGGGGCCTCGAACTCGGGGCATGTTCCGGAGTTGGGCTGGGACAGCCCCCCGGGGCCCGATTCTCGTGGGGCGAGAGCAGGCGACGTGGTGGGCCGGCGACGGGTCGCAGCCTTGCGTCGGGCGAGAATCCACGACCGGTCAGCGGTCGAGGGTCGCGGATTCTCGTGGCACGAGAGCCGGCGACACCCTCGAGGCGGGCTGGACGTCGCCTGCTCTCGTGGGACGAGAATGTGGACGTGACAGCGCTGCAGCCCATCGCGCGTCGCCGACCGGCGGCGCCGCTGCTCACGATGCTTGCCGCGGTCCTCGCGGCGGCCTGTCAGTTACCAACCCCGACACCATCCCCGGCCGACGTCCACATCGAGAACGGCACGACCGCCGGGATCCGAATCGTCGTGAACGGCGAGCACGCGGCCGACATCGCGGGAGGGACCTCGATCGCGCTGTCCGCCGGGGCCATGCCCGCTGGTGACTGGTCGATCCAGGCGCTGCTTCCGAGCGGCCGCGTGTTGGTGGCGTTGGACGTGCCTGCGGACGCCACCGTACGGCGCGTTCCGAACGATCGCGGTGGGGCCGGTGCGGGCCATGGTGCCCGGGCAGATCTGTCCTGTGGCCGCATCGATGTGTGGGTCGGTGCACCGATGCTCGGGCCCCCGCCCGGCCCGGGTGAGCCGGGCGACTGCGACTGATCCGCCCGGCGAGTGGGACCGGTGCGAGCCCGACGAGAGGCCAGCTGCTCGAACTGTTTCTTGCTCAGTCTCCGGGAGACTGGTATCGCCCGCAGCCGCCTTTCTGCTTCGTGCCTAGTCTCGGGGAGACTGGTACCGCAGGGTCCGGCCGGCCGAGGCGCTCGCCGCATGCGTGGATGGACCGACGCGGCCGAGTCAGCAGGCTCCGGGAGATTGCCCAGCAACCTGCCGGGCGAATCACGTCTCCACGAGTCTCGGGGCGAATAAGCGCCAAATTGGGCTCGGGGCGCCGGTCCCACCTCGGCCCGACCTATCCCGACCCGACCTACTCCGTCGGCGGCCCCGGCTGGCCGATCTCGCCCAGCGCCTCGTGGTAGATCGCCGCGCCGTCGAGCCCGTGCGCCGGCGACCGGAACAGCGACAGGTCCTCGACGAGCCGCCGCTCGAGCCCGGACCCGGTCAGCTCGTCCACCAATCGTGCGGCCCGGGCGGCCATCCGCATGACCTGGCGGGGCTCGGGGCGCATCGGGTCGTCCCAGAACCAGCCGTCGCTCGTGAACATCGCGAGGCGCCAGCGCTGCGCCTCCATCAGCGTCAACAGCCGGCGCCGCACGTCGACCGGCGCCCCGCCGCCGACCCAGCGCGCGGCAAAGGCCGCCGGCACCTCGACACCCAGCACGACCTCGACGTACGCGTCGCGCGCCGCCCACGGGTCGGGGTCGCGCGGCATCCGGCCGAACTCGGTCTCAGTCTTCGTGTCGATCCCGGCCGCGAGCCGCTCGAGCGCCGCCCGGAACGGTCCCTTCCAGTGCCCGTCCGCCGCGCACCCGCACTCGCCGCTCCAGCGCAGGACGCCGTGGTGGCAGCTCCACGAGGTCCGCTCGTTGATCCCGACGACCGGGAACCGGCGGCCACGACGCTCCGCGACGGCCGACGCGAGGTCGACGACGTCGAAGCCCGGGTCCGGCTGGTCGGGCCCCGGCCGCACGAGCCGCTGGAGGAACAGCTCGCGGAACGGCTGGTGGTGCCCGTACAGCTCGCCGTCGGTGGCGATCACGACGAGCGGCGGCTCGTCGAACGGGACGCCGCCCGGCGCGAGCCGCGCCGCGACGCGCTCCCGCGCGAACCGGTCCGCGTCGGCGGTCGTGTCGGGCTCGAACGAGACCGCGCTCGACAGCCCCGCGTCGTAGAACGCGACGACGATGCTCCGACCACCACCGAGCTCGACCCGATACGGCCGCCGGTTGTCGATCCCGGCGACCGACGCCTGCCACGGCGCGAGGATCGTGTAGCGGATGCCCTCCTCGGCCGCGATCCGGAGCGTCGCGATGTCGACCGCGGACTCGGGGAACCACATCCCCTCGGCCGGGCGCCCGAAGCGCAGCAGGAAGTCGCGCACGCCCCACCGGATCTCCGTGCGCCGGTCGGCCAGCGAGGCGAGCGGCGCGATCGCGTGGTGGAACGGCTGCGCCATCCCGTTGCCGTGGCGAAGGGGGATCGACGGGTCGCGGTCGACCGGCCGGTCGCCGTCGACGAAGCCGCGGTACGCCTTCGGGTCGCCGTCCTCGAGCCACGCGGCGAGCGTCGGCCCCAGGTCCCACGACATGCGACCGTAGTTGCGGCGCTCGGCGTTCGGGCGGTAGCACTCCGCCGCGATCCGCGCGTTCCAGTTCGGGTACGGAGCGGCGGCGGGGTCGGGCGGGAGGGCACCCGTGAACGGGTCGACCCGGAGCGGCTGGTAGAAGTGCCCGTGGACGACGAGCCGGGCCCGGCTCACGCGGGCCGGATGGGCCGCTCGCCGGCGCTCGCGGCCTCCTCGGCCTCCTCGACCGCCCGGTCCCGGCTCGTCGTGACGGTGTGCTGCACCCACGCCTCGCGACGCTCGCCCGGCCCGAGCTCGACCGGCCACGACAGCAGCAGCGACGAGCCCTGGTACGTCCGCTCGAAGCCACCCTCCGAGTTCGAGACGGTCTCGATCGGCGCCCACCATGCGTCCGCGACGGGTTCGACGCGGGTCTCGATCGCGATCCCGATGTAGTCGTTGCCCTGGCGGACGAGGTCGACGCCGGGGCCGGTCCCGGCGGCGTCGTGCGCGGTCCGCGTGCCCGCGACCTCGTACCAGGCGGAGGGGTTGCCGCCGCCGCCGAGCATCGTGAGGTTCCACTCGACGCCGAGCCGGCCGCGCATCTTCGCGCCCGACCGGTTCTCGACGACGAGCGCGAGCTCCAGCTGCGGCGTCCGCCGGTCACCGGTGACCCGCACGGTCTTCTCGACCGCAAGATCGCCGTCGCGGGTCAGCGTCACCGCGTCGTCGCCGAGGCTCGCGACCGTGAACGGCGCCTCGACCTGGAACCCGATGTCCGAAGCGCCGGCGGCCCAGCCCCCCGGGTCCGTGTCGGGCGCCAGGAACCGAACGAGGCCCGACCGGCGCTCGTAGGCGTCGTAGACCAGACGGTCCGCAAGCCCGGGCTCCTTGACCCGGACGAGCTCGTGGATGGACGTCGTGCCGTCGCCGCCGGTGGCCGCCGAGCTACTCGCCGAATTCCGCTCGTGCGCGAGCAACGTCGCGTGGGATGCCTCGGGGCGGCGCCGCAGCACGGCCGCCAGTGCGTGTCGAACCGCCCGGATGTCCCACGACCCGATCCCGCCGCCCTCCGCCACGTCGATCACCACGGTCTGCCCATGCCCGGCCAGCAGGACCTCGTCGATCCCGTCGAGGTCGAGGTCGCCGACCTCGCTGCGCGGCCCCGTCCCGAGCGCGCTGTCGGCGAGATCCTCGGCGGCGATCAGGTGCTCGAACGTGGCGAGACGCATGTGGCTGATGTAGACCCCGCCGAACAGACCGTGCCAGTAGCAGTCGTTCGACTGGCCCTGGTACAGGTGGTCGAGCGCCCGTTCGCGAGCTGCGCCGGCCGGCATCGCGTCCACCTTCGCGGAGGCTCGAAGCATCTGCTTGTGGAGGTCGTTGACCTCCCGGTACTTGACCTGGAAGTTCCGCCAGAACCCGCCGCGCAGCCAGCGGCGCTCGGGCCGATGCTCCTCGGTCGCCCGGTGCACGACGTCCGCGAACGCCCGCGATTCGGCGGGCGGGAGCGACCACTCGCCCATCTCGGCGTACGAGCCGGTCGGGACGTAGGCGCGCCCGATCGGGGGATGCTCGGCCAGCCAGCCGGACGGGGTCACGGTCGTGATCCAGTCCGCGTTCTGCTCGAGCGCGACGAGGAACCGCTCGACCCATCGACCGCTGCCCCAGCAGTGCTCCCAGGTCGTCGGCCACGCGCCGAACTTCTCGCCGTCGTCGCCCATGATCCCGAGCCGATCGCCGCCCTCGGTGGCGTTCGTGCGGAGGTGCTCGATGACGTCCTCGACCGACCCGAACGGGATCAGGTAGCGCAGGCCCTGCTCGGTGCCGAAGATCGTGACGAGGTCGCCCTGGTCCTCGGTCGTGTACGCGCCCCAGGCCCGGTCGTCGGGGATCGAGGCCGACCGGAAGTGCGCATCGTCGAGGATCGTCCAGTCGTAGCCGCCGGCACGGAGCGCGGTCGGGACGCTCGGCTCCCAGACGCGCTCGGCGAGCCACGCCCCCCGGGGCCTGGTCCCGAACAGCCCCTCGAGCTCGTCGGCCATGCGCCGCAGCTGGCCGACCCGATCGCGCTCCGGCAGCGACGCGAGGATCGGCTCGTAGTAGCCGCCGCCGAGCAGCTCGACCTGACCCCGGACGACGAGCGAGCGGAGGCGCTCGACGGCCTCGGGTCGTTCGCGCCGCATCCACTCGAGCAGCGGGCCGGTGTAATGAAGTGCTACGCGCACCGTCGGGTGTCGATCGAGCGCGCTGAGCATCGGGCCGTAGGCCGCGTCGAAGACCTCGGCGAGGACCCAGCCGAAGTTGCCGACCGGCTGGTGGTTGTGGATGGCAAGCGCGAGCGAGATCCGTGGTGCCACGAGCGATCGGGCCTCGACGAGAACGGGTTGGGTGAGGAGCGGTGGCTCAGCCGGCCTCGGTCACGATCCGCGGCGGCGCGGCGACCGCGACCTGGTGGCCGGCAGCCGGAAGGTACAGCCGCTCGACGTACTCGTGGAGCATGCGCGTCGTCGAGAAGCGCCACAACGTCGTTGCCATCGATCGGCGCATGACCTCCAGCCAGCGGCGGGGCAGGCCGTTGCCGTCACGGTCGTACCAGGCCGGGATGATCTCCTCCTCGAGGATCCGGTAGAGGTCCATCGCGTCGGCCCAGTCCTGGGCGGCCTCGTCCGGGTTCGTCTCCCGGCCGCCGATCGCCCAGCCGTTGTCGCCGGTGAACCCCTCGTCCCACCAGCCGTCCAGCACGCTCACGTTGACGACGCCGTTCTGCGCGGCCTTCATGCCGGAGGTCCCGGACGCCTCGAGCGGTCGGCGCGGGTTGTTGAGCCAGACGTCGACGCCCTGCACGAGGTAGCGCCCGATCCGCATGTCGTAGTCCTCGAGGATGAAGACCCGACCGCGCAGCTGGGGCGATCGCGAGCGCTGGAAGATCTCCTGGATGACGCGCTGGCCCGGGCGGTCGGCCGGGTGCGCCTTGCCGGCGAAGACGACCTGGATCGGCCGGTCCGCGTCCCACACGAGCCGGGCCAGCCGGTCGATGTCGTGGAACAGGAGACCCGCGCGCTTGTACGTCGCGAAGCGCCGGGCGAAGCCGATCGTCAGGACGTTGGGGTCGAGCGCGTCCTCGAGCTCGGCGAGGACCGTTGGCGCCTCCCCGTGCCGGGCGAACTGGTTGCGCAGCCGGCCCCGGGCGAAGATCGCGAGCTCGCGCTTCTGTCGCGTGTGCGCCTCCCAGAGCTCCTTCGCCGGAACGCGCTCGAGCCGCTCCCAGAACCGGCGCGCCTCGGTCGCCTCGTCGATGTCGTCGAGGTTGACGTCGAGGTGGCGGTACAGCAGGTCGGCAATGGGGGCGCCGATCCAGGACGGCCCGTGGATGCCGTTCGTGAGGCCGAGGATCTCGTTCGGGCTGACCGCGGACCAGGTCGCGTTCGCGGTCTCGCCGTGGAGCTGGCTGACGGCGTTCGCGCCGTTCGAGAGCCGCAGCGAGAAGGCGGTCATGTCGAACTGGTGCGGGTCGTTGTCCACGCCGAGCCCGAGCTGGAGGACGGGCTCCACCGGGATGCCGGCCTTGTCCAGGAGCGGGCCGGCGACGCGCCGGACGAGGTCCGCCTCGAAGCGCTCGTTGCCGGCCGCGACCGGCGTGTGGATCGTGAACACCGAGTCGCGCCGCACACGCTCCCAAGCGTCGTCGAGCGGGAGGCCGTCGGCGACCGCCTCACGGGCGCGCTCCGCGAGCAGGAACGCGGAGTGTCCCTCGTTGAGGTGCCATACGGCCGGGGACAGCCCGAGCGCCCGGATCGCCCGCACGCCGCCGACGCCCAGCACCAGCTCCTGGTGCAGTCGCATCTCGCGGCCGCGGACGTAGAGCATGTGGCTGATCGGCCGGTCGGCGTCTGCGTTGTCGGGGACGTCGGTGTCGAGCAGGAGGACGGGCACCCGGCCGACCTGCGCGAGCCAGACGCCGACGGTCAAGTCCCGGCCCGGGAGCTCGACGGTCACGTCGAGCGGGCCGCCGCTCGCGCTCTGGACCCGGCTGAGCGGCAGCCGGGTCAGGTCGTAGTCCGGGTAGTTGTGCTCCTGGTGGCCGTCGGCGTCGATCGACTGCCGGAAGTAGCCCTTGCGGTAGAGGAGCCCGACGCCCACGAACGGGATCGCCATGTCGCTCGCGGACTTCATGTGGTCGCCGGCGAGGACCCCGAGACCGCCCGAGTAGATCCCGAGCGACTCGTGGAAGCCGTACTCGGCGCAGAAGTAGGCGATCGGGCCCTCGAGGCGGTGGCCGTGCTTGCGCTGGAACCAGTGGTCCGAGCCGTTCGCCATGTACGCGTCGAACTCGGCGACGACGTCGGCGTAGTCGGTCATGAACGCCTCGTCCGCCAGCAGCTGGTCCCAGGCGACCGCGCCGGACAGAACGGGGATCGGGTTCCGGTAGCGCGTCCACGCCGACCGGTCGATGCGGCTCCAGAGGCTGCGGGTTCGGGGATGCCAGGCCCAGTAGAGGTTGTAGGCGAGGCGGCGAAGGCCTTCGAGTCGGGGTGGGAGCACAAAGCTCGCGGCCGGAATCGCCGGGACGCGGACGGGTTCCATCCGGCGCATCATACCGGCGCCGACCGGGGGCGGCAGGGTGGCCGACGGCCGCGGATCGTCACCGGGAGCCGGCCGTCGGCGCGTCGAGCGCTCGTAGCAGGGCCGCGACGGTCTCGCGCGGGTGGGTTCGCTGCGGCGAGTGTGGCGCACCGGCGATCGTGATGACCCGTTCCGCCCCGACCCGGGCCTCGATCGCGGGGAGGGCGCTCTCGCGCAGCAGCCCGCCGGCGGATTCCTCGCCCCGCACGACCCAGACCGGCACGTCGCGCGCGGCGTCGTGGGCCAGGTCGCCGAGACCGCCGTCCCAGTCCCCGTTGTCGAGGAGCACCGCGCGGGCGGCCTCGCGATCGAGCTGGACCAGCGCCTCGGCCTTGGCCTCGACGTCGCCGTCGTGCCAGCCCGGGTTCTCGCGACGCACGGCGGCACGGGCGGCCGCGAGGTCCGGGTACGGCTGCTCGGTGGGCCCGTGGACCATCTCGGCGATGGCGTCGGCCGGGAGCGCGGGGGGATCGAGCAGGATCACCGTCTCCGGGATCAGCCCGGCGGCCGGGAGCGCAGCGGCCGTCATCGCTCCCCAGCTGTGACCGACGACCTGCAGACCGGGCCGCTCGAGGCCCGCCGCGCGGATCAGCGCGGCGACGTCGCGCGCGTTGTCCCGAAACCGGTGGTGCCCGGTCCAGTGGCCGGTGCCGCCATGGCCCGGAAGGTCGGGTGCCATGACTCGCCGGCCGGTCGCGGCGAGGGCCGGACCGACCCGCCACCAGGCCCGACCCGACGAGGTGACGCCGTGGATGAGGACGAGCGGCCGGTCGTCCGGATCGCCCCACCAGCGCACGGACCACGGCAGCGCGGCGGCGACGATCGTGTCCAGCTCGCCTGGTCGCGGATCCTCCAGGGCGGCAGCGACGGCGCGCGGGAGGTGGACCGGAGCGCGGAGGGTCAGCACGATCCGGAACGGTAGCACCGCTCGATGGCGCGAACGCCCATGCTGCGCGGCTAGAATCGGGCGATCTCGCATCATCCGGAGGGCTCGATGGCCAACCAGTTCGTCGTCCAGCTGAAGAACGAGCCCGGCGCGATGGCCATCCTTGCCGAAGCGCTCGCGGCGCGCGGCGTGGACCTGCGTGCGATCGGCGGCGGCGGGCTGGGCGATTCCGGCCACGTGATCATGACGACCGCCGACGACGACGCGACCCGGGCGGTGCTCGACGCCGGGGACTACACGTACTTCGAGGGCGAATCGATCCTCGCCGAGGTCGACGACCGGCCCGGCGGCATGGCGCGCATCTCGCGCGAGCTCGCAGACGCGGGGGTCAACATCTACGGGCACCTGTTCCTCGGCCGCTGGGGCGATCGGGCGATGTTCGCGTTCGTGGTCGACGATCCGGAGCGGGCGCGGCCGATCCTCGAGCGCAAGGGCTGAGGTCCCGGGGCGGGGCCGCTTCGGATCCGCGCCCGGTCGGGGCCGCGTCGGATCCGCGCCGGGCGCCGGCCGCGGGCGTTCCGTGGCGGAACCGGGGGCCCGCGTCGGCCTGGTTCCGCTCGAGGGCGGCGCCCCGGTTGGGGCATGCGTCGGCCCGGTTCCGCTCCTTGGCCCCGTCGGTGCTGGTGCGAGCACCAAATCGGGGGCTTCGAGGCAGACAGGGTCGCGGTCGGGCGCCCTTGCCGGCGCTCGTGCTGGTGGGAGTGGCAGGAGGGCCTCCGAACCGCGATAAGCGGCCGTTCGGCTATGGCATCAGGGCCTTGACGGTGGTTCTGGCGAAGCGTTGATGCTCACACCCGCAGCCGGACGGCCAAGGGAGCAGCTCGGCTCGTCCCCGGCGTCGTGCTCTCTGACCCGGTCGATGCCACTGGGAGTGGCACATCGGGGGGTTCGTCGGCCTTAGCCCGGATCCACCGAAGCACTGAATGATCCCGTCGGTTGACGGCTGAAGAC
>JBIQKJ010000022.1:0-31754 GCA_044506615.1 Chloroflexota bacterium
GCGCACCCCATCGTGCGTGAGCGAGCGGCGGAGCCGGCCAACGCAGCGATCGGCGTCCAGCCCGGCGGGCGTAGATGGCGGAGAGGGTGGGATTCGAACCCACGGGATCTCTCGACCCTGCGCTTTTCAAGAGCGCCGCCTTCGACCGCTCGGCCACCTCTCCGCACGAGAGGATAGCAGCGGCCCGACCCGCCCTCGCCCGTGGCGTATCCTCGACCCGACACACCCCATGGAGGACCGCCATGACGGGCAACGACACGTTCCTGGTCCAGCGGATGGGCTCGGAGGACGGTCCATACAGCGTCCTCGACCTCCAGATGCAGGCTCGATCGGGGGCGTTGCGCGCGACGACGATGCTGCGCCGCGCCGACGGGACCGGCTCGTGGTTCCCCGCGTCGGAGGTGCCCGGCGTCTTCTCGGACAAGGACTGGCTGACGGCCGTGCTGCTCTCGTTCCTCGTCGGGTGGCTCGGAGTCGATCGCTTCTACCTCGGGTACACGGGGCTCGGGATCCTCAAGCTCATCACGCTCGGCGGCTGCGGCATCTGGGCGCTCGTCGACCTCATCCTCATCGTGATGAACAACATCACCGACGCGCGCGGACTGCCGCTCAAGCGGACCTGAGCCTCGCCCGCGAAGGCGCCGGGGCGAGCGCCGATGTCCCGGGACGTTGCCGCCGCGCTGGTCGCCGCGGTCGCCCTGGCCCCGCGCGCGGCGGTCCACACCGGCCGCGAGGTCTGCCTCGTCCGGCGCGTCACGGGACTCCCCTGCCCCACCTGCGGCCTGACCCGCTCCTGGCACGCCGCCGCGCGCGCAAACCTGGGCGAGAGCATGCGTTGGCATCCGCTCGGGGCGGTGACGCTCGCGGGTGCGCTCGCGTACGCGGCCGGCGCCCGACCGCCGACGCCGGCGATCCGCGCGGCCCTTGCGACCGCCTGGGTTGCGACCTGGCTCGTGCGCCTCAGCTCGGCCGAGCGAGCACGTCGCGCCCGACGTACGGCCTGAGCACGTCTGGGACGGCCACCGACCCGTCGGCCGCCTGGTACGTCTCGAGGATCGCCGCCACGGTTCGCGCGAGGGCGAGCCCCGAGCCGTTCAGCGTGTGCACGAGCTCGGGCTTCGCGCCGGGCTCCGGGCGGTAGCGGATCGCCATCCGGCGCGCCTGGTAGTCGCGGAAGTTCGAGCACGAGCTGACCTCGAGCCAGCGCTCGACGCCCGGCGACCAGACCTCGAGGTCGTACTTCTTGGCCTGGACGAAGCCCATCTCGCGGGTCGACATGAGCAGCACCCGATACGGCAGCCGGAGCCGCTGGAGCAGCACCTCCGCCCGCTCCGTCAGCCACTCGAGCGCGTCGTTCGACTCCTCGGGGCGTTCGAAGAAGACCATCTCGACCTTGTCGAACTGGTGGACGCGCATGATCCCGCGCGTGTCCTTGCCGGCCGCCCCGGCCTCCCGCCGGAAGCACGGCGAGTACGCCGCGTAGCGGATCGGCAGCGCCTCGGCCTCGAGGATCTCGTCGCGATGGAGGTTCGTGACGGGGACCTCGGCGGTCGGGACCAGGTACAGGTCGTCGCGCGTGACGACGTACATCTGGTCCTCCTTGTCGGGGATCTGCCCGGTCCCGCGCGCGGAGTCCGCGTTGACGACGGCGGGCGGCCAGACCTCGGTCATGCCGTGCTCGCGGGTGTGGACGTCGAGGAACCAGCTGATGAGCGCGCGCTGGAGCGCCGAGCCCGCGCCCTTGTAGACCGGGAAGCCCGAGCCCGTGATCTTCGCACCGCGGGGGTTGTCGATGATGTCGAGTGCCTCGCCGATCTCCCAGTGCGGGCGGCGCGCCCAACCGTCGGCCTCCCGCGGGAGCGGCTCGCCCCAGGTTCGAACCGTGACGTTCGCGTCCTCGCCACCGACGGGGACGTCGGGGTCTGCCGGGTTCGGGATCCGCAGCAGCTGTTCCTCGAGGTCCGCCTCGATCTCGGCCAGTGCCGCGTCGAGCTGCTTGATGCGCTCTCCCGCCTGCGTCGAGGCCGCCTTGAGCTCGCCGACCTCGGGGCCGTCGGGGCGCGCACCGCCCTGGATCGCGGCGCCGATCTGCTTCGACGCCTCGTTGCGCCGTGCCTTGAGCGCCTCGGTCTCGGCGAGCAGCCGGCGGCGTTCCCCGTCGAGCTCGAGCGCCCGATCGACGAGCGCGGGGTCCTCGCCCTTGTCGATGGCGCCCCGCCGGATCACGTCGGGCTCGGCGCGCAACCGCTGGAGACCGACGCTCATGAGGCCGCTCCGGCCGTTGCCGCGGCCGCCTCGCGGAGGCGTCGCACCGCGAAGTCGCCGTCGAGCGACGCGAGGAGCCAGCCAGCACGCGGACCGTTCGGTCGCCCGAGGAACGCCGCGTACAGCGCCGCGAACGCCCGGCCGTTGGGCAGACCGGCCTCGCCCGCTACCGCGAAGATCAGGCTCTGCCACGTCTCGCCGTTCGTCGGACGGTCGCGCTCCGCGCTGTCGGCAAGCGCCCCGAGGTATGCACGCTGCGCGTCGTCGAGCTCGGCCACCGCCGCCCCGGGCAGCTCGGACCGGACCGCGACGATCGCCCGCTCCGGCGCGTACGCGTCGAGCCAGGCCCGGGCAGCCGCAACCCGCTCGTCGAGGATCGCCCGCTCTCGGTCGGTCAGCGGCGAGCCCTTCTCGGCCTCGACCCGCGCCGCGACATCCACGCCGGGGATCTGCGCGAGCAGCGCGAGGTGCGCGAACGCGGGCCGGTAGGCGGCCGCCTCCGCCGCGACGTCCGCCGCAGGATCGACGAGCGAGTACCGGAAGCTCGCCTCGAAGGCGGCCGGCAGCTCGCCGCGGACCTCACGTCCCGCGGTCGCCGCCGCGAACCGGTCCGACTCGTCGAACAGGCGCGGGATCTGGTCGGTGCCCTCGGGGTCGAACTCGATCGCCTGGTTCGGGCGCGGCCGGAGGAAGAGGAAGCGCAGCTGCTCGGCGGGGACGACCTCGGCGATCGTGTGGGCCGCGGCGCCGCGCCCCTTCGACGTCGACATCTTCTTGCCGCCGATGTTCAGGAACTCGTAGGGGACGTTGAGCGGCGGCTCGCGCTCGAAGACCTCGCGCGCGATCGCGTCCGAGCGGTCGCGCGAGCCCCCGGCCGTGGCGAGGTCCTTGCCGCACGGCTCGATCGTCACCCCGAACACGCTCCACTGCGCCGCCCACTCGAGGTTCCAGGGCAGCTTCGCCCGGCCGCCGAACGGCGCGACCCAGCCGCTGTTGCCGCAGCCGGTCGCCCAGTCGACGAGGTCCGGCCGGCACTCGTAGAAGACGCGCTCGCCGTCCCACTGGGTCACGATCGTCGTGCCGACCCTGCCGCAGTTCTCGCACACGACGCTGATCGGGTGCCAGGTGGCGGGGTGCTGGACGTTCGCGACACGCCGGTAGATGTCGCGCACGAGGTCCGCCCGGTCGAGCGCGGTCCGGATGAAGGGGTCCAGGTCGCCGGTCGGGTAGATGTCGCTCATCCAGTAGTAGCGATCGGGGCGGATGCCGAGCCCCGCGAACGTGTCGATGAAGACCTGGGCGTGGTGCCGTGCGTACGACGCGTGGCCGTCGCCCTCCTGGTCCGGGATGTGCGCGAGCGGCTTGCCCATCGCGTCGGCGACCGCGTCGGGCGTCAACAGCGCCTGCGCGTCCATCGGGTCCATGTCGTCGACGCCGTACAGGTACGTCGTCTCGATGCCCGCCGCGCGCAGGGCGCGGACGATGACGTCGAGGATGACCGGCCCGCGCAGGCTCCCGACGTGGACGGTCCCAGACGGGGTCTTCGAGTCGTTGACGACCTGCGGTCCCTCGACCCGAGATGCCAGCTCGTCGGCCCAGATCCTCGGGCCTGCGGCGTCGCGGAGCTCCGCCTCGGACTCGGAAGGGCGATTACCAGAAACCACGGGGCGCGTGCCCCCTTGTCAGCTGATGGAGACGATCTTGTAGGTGAAGTCGCCGGCGGGGACCTTCACGACGACCTTCTCGCCCTTCTTGCGGCCGAGCAGCGCCCGCCCCACCGGCGACTCGTTGGAGATCTTGCCGTCGCTCGGCCGGGCCTCGGTCGAGCCGACGATCGTGAAGGTCTCGGCGCCGTCGGGGCTCTCGACCGAGACCGTCGAGCCGATCTGGACGTGATCGGTCGAGGTGTTCTCGTCGATGAGCGTCGCGTTCTTGATCAGTGCCTCGAGCGTCTGGATGCGGCCCTCGACGAAGGCCTGCTCGTTCTTCGCGTCCTCGTACTCGGCGTTCTCGGTGAGATCGCCGTGCTCCTTCGCGTCGTGGATGCGCTGGGCGACCTCGGGCCGCTTCACGGTGAGCATCTCGTCGAGCTCGGCGCGCAGCTTCTCGAGGCCCTCGCGCGACAGGTAGGTGGGCTTGTTGGCATTCACGGTGGTCGGACCCCGCGCTGTTGGGCACTCGACCCGGTGTGAGGTCGAGCGGTCGTGGATAAAGGAAAGAACTCCAGGCTGTCGCGGGACGTACCGCGCACCTGAAGTTCCGACCGGACGCGAATGGTAGACGCGCCACGAACGAGTGTCAAAGGCGGACCGCGCGCTCCTCAGCCCCCGTGGCCGCCCTCGGCGAGTCGGAGCAGGCGGCGCTTGATCCGTTGGAGCGAGCCGCGGTCGGGGAGCGCGACGAACAACGTGTCGTCCCCGGCGATCGAGCCCGCCACCTCGGGCCAGCGCGCCCGGTCGAGCGCGGCCGCGATTGCATGGGCCGAGCCGGGCAGGGTCCGGACGACGAGCAGCAGGCCGGCCTCGTGGATCTCGACCGGCAGATCGGCGAGGAGCTTGCGCAATCGGTCCTCGCCCGAGGTCTCCGCCTCGATGAGCCGCGGCGGGAGCGCGTAGGCCTGGATGCCGTCGCGGGTGACCTTGATCAGGCCGAGCTCCGCGACGTCGCGCGAGATCGTCGCCTGCGTGGTGCGGAAGCCCCGCTCGCGGAGCGCGGCGGCAAGCTCCTGCTGCGTGCGGATGGGGCGCTGCTCGACCAGGTCCCGGATCGCCCGCTGGCGGAGCTGCTTCATGACCTCCATCAGCGGCCACCCTGGGTCAGCCACAGCACGAGCACGAGGACCGCGAGCCCGACCCGGTACCAGACGAACAGGTCGAGCGTGTGCGATCGGACGAAGCGCAGCAGCGCGTGGATCGCCAACAGGCCCGACACGAGCGCGGCAAGCATCCCGACGACGAGCGGCGCGGCCTCGAGGTCGACGCCGGCCTCGCCGGTGAGCAGCTGACGCGCCTGCCAGATGCCGGCGCCTGCCGTGATCGGCGTCGCCATGAGGAAGCTGAAGCGGGCTGCCGCCTCGCGGTCCAGGCCGAAGAGCCGCCCGGCGGCAATCGAGATGCCCGACCGGCTGATCCCCGGGACGAGCGCGACCGCCTGTGCCGCACCGATCCCCAGGGCTGCCCCGAAGCCGAGCTCCGACGGGCGATCGAGGTCACCGCCGCGTCGGTCGGCGATCCACAGGATCCCGGCCCCGACGACGAGCATGATCGCCACGAGCCAGACCTCGCGGAACGACTCCTCGATGACGCGCTCGAACAGGAGGCCGACGAGCGCGCCCGGGATCGTCGACGCGGCAAGGAGCCAGGCCAACCGGCGGTCCGGGTCGTCCCGGAACGATCGGTCGCGGAGCGTGGCGAGCCCGGCGGGGACCAGCCGCAGCCAGTCCCGCCAGAAGTAGCCGAGCAGCGCGAACAGCGTCCCGATGTGGAGCATCACGCTGAACGCGAGCGACGTGAGGAAGGCGTCCTCGACGTCGAGCAGGTACGGAACGACGATGAGGTGCCCGGACGAGGAGATCGGCAGGAACTCGGTGAGTCCCTGCACGATCCCCATGACCAATGCCTGCAGGATCTCCATCAGCTATGCCTCGGCGTCATTGCCACGGAGGCGTCGCGGATGGCGTCTCAGGCCGAGGCGCCGAGGAGCACGCCGGCGAGCGCACAGTGTGCACCCGCCGAGGGCGGAGGCGGCGCTCCCGCGAGCCAGCCGCCCGTGGACTCCCGGCAATGCGGGCCTGAGGCGTCAGGTGCGGCGACTCACCGGATGAAGAGAGGGGCCAGGACGAGCGTCACCGTCGCCAGCAGCTTCACGAGGACGTGGAGCGACGGGCCGGCGGTGTCCTTGTACGGGTCGCCGACGGTGTCACCGACGACGGCCGCCGCATGCGCGTCGGTCTTCTTGCCGATGACGTTGCCGTCCGCATCCTTCAGGTTGCCCGACTCGATGTACTTCTTCGCGTTGTCCCACGCCCCGCCGCCGTTGTTGAGGACGGTGGCGAGGAGCACGCCGGCGATCGTGCCGACCATCAGCATGCCGGCGACCGCCTCGTGACCGAGGAGCAGCCCGACGACGATCGGCGTGGCAACCGCCACGACGCCGGGGGCGACCATCTCGCGGAGCGCCGCGCGGGTCGTGATGTCGACGACGCGGGCGTAGTCCGGGCGCTGGCTGTAGTCCATGATCCCGGGCATCTCCCGGAACTGGCGCCGGACCTCGACGATGATCGACTGGGCGGTCTTGCCGACCGCGCGGATCGCGAGCGACGAGAAGAAGTACGCGAGCATCGCGCCGAGCAGCGCCGCCACGAAGACGCCGACGTCGGCCAGGTTGACCGCCTCGAGCAGCGTCCCCGCCTCGCGGGTGCCGGCGGCGATCTGGTTGCCGAGGATCAGGTTGACCTTGTCGATGTACGCGCTGAACAGGAGGAAGGCGGCCAGCGAGGCCGACGCGATCGCGTAGCCCTTCGTGAGGGCCTTGGTCGTGTTGCCGACGGCGTCGAGCCGGTCGGTGATCTCGCGCGCGCTCGCCTCGGAGCGGCTGAACTCGGCCACGCCGCCGGCGTTGTCGGTGATGGGGCCGAAGGTGTCCATCGCGAGGATGTAGGCCGTCGTCATGAGCATGCCCATCGTCGCGACCGCGGTCCCGAAGATCCCGCCGACGTTGTGGCCGTCCGCGGTGACGATGTTGGCCTGCTCGCCGAGCCAGTGGCTGGCGATCAGCGCGATGCCGATGGAGACGGCGGTGACGAACGTGGTCTCGAAGCCGACGGCGGTGCCGCTGATGATGTTCGTCGCGGGGCCGGTCTTGGACGCCTCGGCGATCTCCCGCACGGGGCGGAACGTGCCCGCGGTGTAGTACTGCGTGATGTAGACGAAGACCACGCTGGTCGCGAGACCGACGAGGCCGGCCCCGAAGAACCACAGCCATGCCGGGATGCCGTTGGCGCCGGTCGTGCCGGCGGTGTTCATCATCACGTTCGTCGTGATGAGCAGGCCGACGACCGACAGGATCGTCGTGACCCAGTAGCCGCGGTTGAGGATGTTCATCGGATCCTCGTCCTCGCGGCCGCGGATGAAGAACATCGCGACGATCGTCGAGAGCAGGCCGAAGGCGCGGACGACGAGCGGGAAGAAGATCCAGGCCTCGGGGTGTGGCCACCCGGCGGCCTCGGCGATGGCGAACACCGCGACGCCGAGGATCATCGCGCCGATGTTCTCCGCGGCGGTGGACTCGAAGAGGTCCGCGCCACGGCCCGCGCAGTCGCCGACGTTGTCGCCGACGAGGTCCGCGACGACGCCCGCGTTGCGCGGATCGTCCTCGGGGATGCCCGCCTCGACCTTGCCGACGAGGTCCGAGCCGACGTCGGCGGCCTTCGTGTAGATGCCGCCGCCGAGCTGGGCGAACAGCGCGACGAAGCTCGCGCCGAAGCCGAAGCCGACGATGAGGAACGGCGCCTCGGCGACGGTGACGTCGGCGATGAGCGCCTCGTAGATCGTGAAGATGCCCCAGACGCCGAGGAGCGACAGCGCGACGACGAGGAAGCCCGACACGGCGCCGCCGCGCATCGCGACCTGGACGGCCTCGACGAGGCTGCGCCGGGCGGCCGCGGCGGTCCGCACGTTCGAGCGGACGCTGATGACCATGCCGATGATGCCCGAGAGCATCGAGCAGGCCGCGCCGACGAGGAACGCGATCGCGGTCATGATCCCGATGGGGCCGCCGGCGAGTGCCGGCACATCCGCCACGTCCTCGGTCTCGACGAGGGCGATGACGACGCCGATGACGACCGCACCGACGGCGGCGAGGATCGCGATCGTCGAGTACTGGCGCTTGACGAATGCGTCTGCACCCTCTCGGATGATGTCGCCGACGTCCTGCATGGCCTGCGGGCCCTTGTCGCGCGAGAGCACGTCGCGGGCCAGGTAGAGGGCGAACAGGACCGCGGCGATGCCCGCGATCGGAACGATCAGCTGGAGCGCACTGGCGTCCAAGGGGTTGGGCTCCTCCAACGACTGGGCTTGTGGCCGGGCTCGACCGGGCGCGGGGCGGCGCCGTGCGACCGAGGGCCGGGGAATAACGGCGGCAGGAACCGGTCCACATGCACGCGGGACTGGAACCTTTCAGGGCCGGGCGGAGTGTAGCAAGGGCTCCGAAGCCCGGTCAACGTGCCATCGGTCGTGGGATATGCAGGCCGGCGGTCGGACCGGCCGCGGGTCGGGCAGCCCAGCCCCTATACTGCCGACCTTGTGAGCCAACGACCCCGCCTCGGGTGCCTCCTCGAGATCGTCGAGACACTCGTCCTCACGCTCATCATCTTCGTCGTCATCCAGACGTTCATCGCCCAGCCGTACAAGGTCCAGCAGGAATCGATGGAGCGCACGCTCGAGCCCGAGCAGTACGTCCTCGTCGACAAGCTGACGCCGCGGTTCGACACGTACAAGCGTGGCGACATCGTCGTGTTCACGCCGCCCGAGGACTGGGTCGGCGAGGACGGCACGCCGTTCATCAAGCGGGTCATCGGCGTGGGTGGGGACAGCGTCGAGTTCCGTGACGGCGCGGTCCTCATCAACGGCACCCGGATCGAGGAGCCGTACGTCTACGAGGTCGACGGGCGGCCGCAGGACACCAACGCTCCCCAGGAGTCGTGGCTGGTGCCGGACGGCGAGCTGTTCCTGATGGGCGACCACCGCTCGGACTCGGCGGACTCGCGGGCATTCGGGCCGGTGCAGGTCGGCCAGGTGATCGGCCGGGCGTGGCTCCGCTACTGGCCGTTCGACACCTTCGGCGTCCTCCAGACGCCGACCTACCCGGCGCTGACCACCACCGAGCCGTGAGCCCGGCGCTCACGGGGGTCGCGATCGCGGTCCTCGTCGGCGCGGTCCTGGCCCTCGCCGCGCGCGACGGGCGCGCGGCCGTCATCGGCCTGGGTGCGGTCCTCGTGCTCGCGCCGCTCGTGGCGGAGCCGTTCGGCAGCCCGATCGGGCTCGCGGCGCGGCTCACCGCTGCGCTGCTCGCGACGTACCTCCTCTGGATCGCCGTCCGCGGAGGCGGCGTCACCGGCGGCTCCCGACTCGGGTGGCCCGCCGAGGCGCTGCTGGCCGCCGCCGCGTTCGTGATCGGCGGCGGGACCCACGGGTTGGGAGCCGCGCCGGGCGGCCCGGCCGAGGCCCAGGCGCTCGGCTTCGCGCTCGGGACCCTGGCGGTCATCGCCGCGTTCACGGGGCGCGACGTGATCCGCGTCGGGATCGGGCTCCTGACCCTGGTCCAGGCGGCGCTGCTGCTTCGCGCCGGCCTATCCGGCACGCCGGGCGACTTCGAGCACCTGCTGAGCGCTGCGCTCGTCGCCGCGCTCGGCGCCGCCGTCGCCGCTCTGGCCTGGGCGGCGGCTGCGGACGGTGGCGGGTTCGAGCTCGCGAGCGTCCCGGGGGCCAGGGTGCGCCGGCCGCGCGATGCCCGGCCGGGAGCGCCGGTCGGCGGCGGCCACGCACCACGCGACGACGGCCCGGCCCGAGACCGCGACCGATGAGCCTCCTGCCGTTCCTCGTCGTGGGGCTGGGCGGTGTCGCGGTGACGCTCGCGCTCCGCGGGTTCCCGCGGGCCCGTGCCGCGGCCGGGGTCGTGGCGCTGGGCGTGGCGCTGGTCGTCGCGCTGGGCATCCGAAGCGGCGAGGTCCTGGCGGTCGGCGGCGCCGACCTGGCCGCGACCCCGTTCCTGCGGACGTTCCTCGTCCTCGGCTGCACGGTCGGGCTGTTGCTCACGGTCATCGCCGCGGCTGCCGGCGGCCGTCGCGACGTCCCGCCGCTCATGCTCGGGACGCTGACCGCCGCGGCGCTCGCCCTCGCGCTGACCGACGCACGGATCGCGGTCGTCGCGGCCACCGCAGGCGGCGCGCTCGCGGCGCTCGGCGGGCTCGGCGTCGGCGCCCGCCGCGCCGAGGCCACGGCCGGGCTGCGCGGCGTCCGCGCGGTCGTCGTTGCGGGTGCGCTGGCGATCGCGGCAACGGCCTGGATGGGCCGGCCGCTCGGGGACGCCGACGTGCAGCCGGTCGTGTTCGGCGTCGCCTACCTGTGTCTCGGGCTGGGCGTTGCGATCCGGTTCGGGGCGATCCCGTTCCACGCTTGGGCCGCGCGCCTCGCCGAGGCCGCACCGGATGTGACCCTGCCGATCCTCATCGCGTGGGGTCCGGCCGTGCTCGCGGTCGTCGGTCTGACCTGGGTCGACGGCTCCGTCGCGGTGCTCGCGCCGGAGCTCGGGGCCGAGCGCTTCGTGCTGGTCGTCGTCGCGCTCGCGACCGTCGTGCTCGCCTCGTTCGCGGCGTGGATCTCCGACGACCTGGACCACGTCCTGGCGTACGCGATCATCGGCGACGCGGGGATCGCCCTCATCGGGCTGGCTGCGCTCGACCCCGAGGCGTGGGCCCCCGCACGGGTCTGGATCGTCGCGGCGCTCGTCGCGCGGAGCGCGTTCGCAGGTTGGGTCGCGGCCGTGCGGGCGACGTACGGCACCGGCCGGGTCGACGATCTCCGCGGCTGGGGCCGGCGAACGCCGCCGCTCCTGCTCGTGTTCCTGGTCGTGGCCGTGGCCGGGCTCGGCCTCCCGGGCCTCGCGGCGTGGGATGCGCGGGCGGCGCTGCTCGGGACGGTCGCGTCGGGGCCGCTGCACGGGCTCCTGCTGCTCACCAGCCTGCTGCCCGTGGTGTGGATCGCGCGGCTCCTCGCATCCGCCGTGGGACGTCCCGCCACCGCCCTCGACGCCGAACCATGGCTGCCGCGCTGGCAGCCGGTCGACGTGACGGCCGCCGGCCGGTGGCTCGCCGAGCTGTTCCGATCGAACCGGGTCCCGCTCGCGATCGGGGTGTCGCTCGTGCTCGCCCTCGGGTCGCTCGTGACGATGGCGGGCGGGTTCGGGATCGTGGACGCGGCGGCCGGGCTCGCCCCCGGATTCGACGCGGAGCCGGGGGTCGAGCCCTAGCTCCCCTACTCCTCGGGGGCGAGCACCCAGCGATCGATCTCGCGCGCGTAGTCGAGGAGCTCGTCGGGCCGGAACCACAGCGCGAGCTCGCTCTCGGCGGTCTCGGCGCTGTCGGACGCGTGGACGATGTTCTGTGCGGTCTCGAGCGCGAAGTCGCCCCGGATCGTGCCCGGTGCCGCCTCGTGCGGTCGGGTCGCGCCGTTGATCGCGCGGACGACCGCGATGGCGTTCGGGCCCTCGAGGGCCAGCGCGACGAGCGGCGCGGACGTGATGAACTCGACGAGCCCGGCGAAGAACGGCCGCTCGCGATGGACGGCGTAGTGCTGCTCGGCGAGCGCGCGGTCGACCTGCACGAGCTTGAGCCCGACGATCTTCAGACCGCGCTCCTCGTAGCGCGCGAGGATCCGCCCGGTCAGCCCGCGCTGGACGCCGTCCGGCTTGATGAGTACGAGGGTCCGTTCGGTCACATGTCCTCCTTGGGTGGCTGGTCGTCGTGTGGTTCGAGCGTGGCGGCCGGCGATCCGGTCGGGTCCGTTCGGGCCGGGGTCGTCCCGTCGATCCCGGCGGCCGCGGCCGCGAAGGCGAGCCGCGCGTCGCGCTCGTGCCCGACGAGCCGGAACGCGTCGCCGCGAAGGATCGCGAATTCGGGTCCGTCGGTCCCTTCGAGCAGATCGAGGACCACGGGCGCCACGCCGGGCGCGAGCCGCAACGCGAGCCCCAGGTGGAGTGCCGCGCGGTGGTGATCGCCACGCTCGAAGGCGGCCCGGCCGGCCTCGAACGCGTCGGCTGGATCGGGCAGCTCGCCGGCGGGCACCTCGTCCCACAGCGAGCGCATTGCCGCGGCCCGCCCCGAGGGGACGGCCGGCCCGGGCTTCCCGACGATCGGCAGCGGCGGGACGGGCTCCTCGAACATCCCGACCGGCGTTGCGGGCTCCTCCGCGTCGACGGGCCAGACCGAGGATCGGGGCATGCCCGCGAAGACGTCGTCGATGTCCAGGCCGGTCAGCTCGAGCGCCTCGCCGGCAAGCCGGCGCGCCTCGCCCGGCCGGCCGTCGGCCGAGAGCGCCTCGGCGGCGACCACCAGCGCGACCGCGTCCCGGCGACCGGCGTCGAGCGCCTGCTGCGCGGCCTCCCCCGCCCCGCCCAGGTCGCCGGTCCGCCAGCGTGCCTCGGCGAGGTCGACCAGCGCCTCCTCGTCGAGCGCCCCGCGTCCGGCGAGCGTCTCGAGCTCGGCGCGCGCCTGGACCAGCGCGCCGATCCGGAGGTGGAGCCGCGCGAGCGCAAGCGCCGGATCGCGAACCGGCGCCGCGGCCGAGTCGCTCATGCCGGCAACCGCAGGTGCGACTCGAGCCCGCGCAGCGCGCGCGGCCGGGCGACCGCCGCCAGGCGCAGCGCCTCGTCACGGAAGAGCTCGGCGGCGAGCCGCTGCACGTCGTCGGCGCGCACCGCGTCGATCGCGGCGAGAGCCTCGTCGACGGTCAGCACCCGGTCGTGGAGCGCCTCCTGCCCACCGATCCACGAGGCCACGTGGCGTGTCTCCTCCATCCGCAGCTCGAGCCCGCCCGACAGGTAGCGCTTCGCCTTGTCGAGCTCGTCCTCGCCGACCGGCTCGTCGCGCAGCCGGGCCAGCTCGACGAGGATCGCGTCGATCGCCTGCGGCAGTTGCGCGGGGTCCACGCCGGCCGAGACCTCGAGCGCGCCGGCGTCGGCGTAGTCGAGCAGTCCGGAGGACACGTCGTACGCCAGCCCGAGCTCCTCGCGGACCGACAGGAAGAGCCGGCTGCTCATCCCGTCGCCGAGGATCGCGTTGAGCACCGACAGCGTCCATGCGTCGGGGTGGTCGCGCCGGAGGGCGGGCACGGCGATCGCGAGCTGCGCCTGCGCCGTGTCGCGCTTGCCGAGCATGACCCGCGGTCCGGCGGGCAGGGCGGGCGCGGCGTCGAACCCGGGAACCGGCCCGTTGCCCGTTCCGAACGCCTCGGACACGAGCCTGACGGCTTCGTCGTGGTCGAGGTCGCCGGCCAGCGCGAGCACCGTGTTGGCCGGGCGATACGTCGACGCCCAGAAGTCGCGGATCGTGGCCGACGGCAGCGCGCGGATGCCGGCCTCGTCGCCGCAGATCTCGCGCCCGAGCGGACCCTCGCCGAACAGCGCGATCTGGATGAGCGTCTGGCAGAACTCGCTCGGGTCGTCGAGGTACGAGCGGATCTCCTCGATGATCACCGAGCGCTCGCCGTCGATCTCGCGCTCCTCGAGCGCGGGGCGGACGATCAGCTCGCCGAGCACGTCGACGCCGCGCGCGACCTCGCGCCGGGGGACCCGCACCCAGTACACGGTCGACTCGCGGTCGGTCGCCGCGTTGAATGAGCCGCCGACGCCCTCGATCGCCTCGCTGATCGAGCGCGTGGACGGGTAGCGTGCCGTGCCCTTGAACGTGATGTGCTCCATGAAGTGGGCGACGCCCGCCTGCTCGGCGCTCTCGAGGCGCGAGCCTGCCAGGACGTACGCCGCAACGGAGACGGAGCGAGCGCCCGGGACCTGGGCGCTGATCACGCGCGGCCCGGCGGGCAGCGCGGTTCGGTCGAACATCGTCGTGATCGTACCGGAAAGACAGCACGACGCCCCGGGCGGGGGGAGACCCGGGGCGTCGCTGATGGGGTGAGCCGAACTGGGGTTGAACCGGCGCCGAGCTATCCGATGTAGCCCAGGATCCAGTTCTGCGCGAAGTAGATGACGAAGGCGATGGCGACCGCCCACAGGAGCGGGTGGATCTCGGTGATCTTGCCGCGCACGACCTTGACCAGGACGTACGTGATGAACGCAGCACCAATGCCGACGGTGATGCTGAACGTCAGCGGCATGAGGATCAGGCCGAGCAGTGCCGGCAGGCCCTCCTCGATGTCCTCGAAGTCGATGTCCTTGATCAGGCTCACCATGAGGAAGCCGACGAAGACGAGCACCGGCCCCGTCGCGACGAACGGCACGAGGATCGCCAGCGGCGTCAGCAGGATCGCGAACAGGAACAGGACGCCGGTCACGACCGATGCGAAGCCCGTGCGACCGCCCTCGGCGACGCCGGCTGCGCTCTCGATGTAGCTGGTGTTCGAGCTGATGCCGGCGAGACCGCCGGCCGCAGCGCCGACGGAGTCGACCAGCAGGATGCGGCCGACGTTCTCGGGCTGGCCGTCGTCGTCGACGAGGTCGGCCTGCTCCGCGATCGCCGTCGCCGTCCCCATCGTGTCGAAGAAGTCCGTCAGCATGAAGCTGAAGATCGTGAGGATGGCCGCCAGCAGGCCAAGCTGGCTGAAGACGTTCGTCACGTCGAACTGGCCGAGCGTGCTGAAGCTGGGGGTCGCGACGAAGTTCGTCGGAAGCGGCTGCACGCCCGCGATGATCGCGACGACCGTCGTGATGAGGATGCTCAGGAGCAGCGCCGCCGGAACCCTGCGGGCCCACAGGACGATCGTGAGGATCAACCCGAACCAGAACACGAAGTGCGAGGGCTCGGTCGGGTAGACGAGCATCGTGGGAACAGGGTTCTCGGCCGAGCTGCCGCCGGTCTTGATGATGATCCCGGCATCGATGAACCCGATGAACAGGATGAACAGCCCGATGCCGACGCCGATCGCCCGCTTCAGCGCGACCGGTACCGCGCGCATGATCGACTCGCGCAGGCCGACGAGGACCAGCACGAGCACGACGAGGCCCTCGAGCACGATCACGCCCATCGCGCCGGCCGGCGTCAGCCCGTTGGTGAGGACCAGGCCGAAGGCGACGAGGCCGTTGATGCCGAGGCCCGCGGCCAGCGCGATCGGCGCGTTCGCGAACACGCCCATGGCGATCGTCAGCAGGCCCGCCACGAGGGCCGTCGCGGCGGATGCCGCGGGAATGAACGTCTGCGCGTCGGCCGAGCCGGGGCCGAACATGTTCGACAGGATGCTCGGGTTCACGAGCAGGATGTAGGCCATGACCATGAACGTGGTCAGGCCGGCCTTGGCCTCCTTGACGAGGTCCGTGCCGCGCTCGGCGAACTTGAAGTACTCCGCGATGGCTCCACCGCGCTGGGGCGCGGGCGCCGTACCAGCCGTCACCTGGACCGTGCCTCCCTCTCTGCTGTCGCGCGGCCAGGATCGACCCGGGACGCGCCTTCCTCCCTCGATGTGCCGCCGGCCGCCCTCACGACCGGTCGGCGCGTGCTACTCGTCCTCGTGGGCATCGAGCCCGAGCAGCTCCATCTGGACGTATTCGCGGGTGTCGAACTCGAGCTGGCGGTTCGCGAACGGGTTGGCGGTCTCGCCCTCGCCGGTGAGCGGGGCGAACTCGACCACGACACGCTCGTCACCCTGGACGAGCGTGTACACGAGCAGCTGGTCGGGCCGCGTCTCGAACTCGAGGTGCTCGAACGAATCGACGTTGAGCGTGATCGCCAGCGGGGTGAAGTAGGTCGAGGTGTCGTCGGCGTCGACGACGATCCGCTCGACCCAGCCGGTTCCATGGGCGACGACATCCCGACCGCGCAGGTACCGGTACGTCACGGTCTGCTTGAGCAGCGGTCGGAGCAGGTGGAGGATGTCGGTCCGGCTGGTGACAACGCCCTGGTTCACGAAGAACTTGGCCGGCGCGGTCGACACGGGCTGGGTCTCCTCGGCGAGTCGGGGGGCCTGCGCGGGACGGGCCCGATGGTAGCGCATCGCCGAGGCCGGAAAGGGTTGCAATTCGCAGGCACCTCGGGCGGTCCAGCGCCACGCGTATCATCGCGACCATGCTGCTCGCGCTCGACATCGGCAACACGAACGTCACGATCGGGCTCCTCCGCGCCGGGGCGCTCGGCACGACCCGTCGCGCGATCACCCCGGCCCGCGCCACGGCCGACGAGCTCGACGTGCTGATCGACAACCTCCTGCGCCTCGATGACGTCTCGTTCGCCGACGTCAGCGCGATCGCCTGCGCCTCGGTCGTGCCGAACCTGACGGTCGCCGTGGAGGCCATCGCCGCGCGACGCGAACGGCCGCTCGTCGTCGCCTCCGCCGGCACCGTGCCGCTCGCCGTGCGCGTCGATCGCCCGTCGGAGGTCGGTGCGGACCGACTCGTCAACGCGCTCGCCGCGCAGCGGCTGTACGGGACGCCGGCGATCGTCGTCGACTTCGGGACCGCGACGACGCTCGACTGCGTCGCCCTCGACGGCGCGTACGTCGGCGGGGCGATCGCGCCCGGCCTCGAGCTCGGGCTCGAGGCGCTCGCCGCCCGGACCGCCCGCCTGCCGCGGATCGAGCTCCGCGCCCCGGATCGGGCGATCGGGCGGGACACGATCAGCGCGATGCAGTCGGGCACGGTCTTCGGCTACCAGGCGCTCGCGACGGGGCTCCTCGCCCGGGTCCGGCGGGAGCTGGCGGAGACCGACGGCGTCACGCCCGATTCCGTGCGTGCGATCCTGACGGGAGGGCTGTCGGCGGCGCCATGGGCGCGGCTGCTCGACGGGATCGACGCCATCGACCCCGAGCTGACGCTGAAGGGGCTCGCGATCCTCCACGCCGAGGTCACCGGCGGCGAGCGGCTCGAGCTGGGGCTCGCGTGACCGAGGGCGAGGCCGCCGACCGGGGCCGGCTTGCCGGACGGCTCATCGGGCTCGGCGTCACGGGCTCGATCGCGGCGTACAAGGCCGTCGAGCTGCTCCGCCTCCTCCGCGCCGACGGTGCCGACGTCATGGCGATGCTCACGCCGTCGGCGCGGCAGTTCGTCGGGCCGCTGTCCTTCGCGGCGCTCAGCCGCCACCCGGTCGAGACCGACCAGCTCGACCTCCTGCCCGACGGCCGGATCGGGCACATCGTGCTGGCCGACACCGCCGATGCGATCGTCGTCGCGCCCGCGACCGCGCACTGGCTCGGCGCGATGGCCAACGGGCTGGCAGCGGACGTCGTCACCACGACGTGCCTCGCGACCTCGGCGCCGGTCGTCGTGGCGCCGGCGATGGACGGCGACATGTGGACGCACCCGGCGACCCGGGGAAGCGTGGAGCGCCTGCGCGGGTTCGGCTACGCGATCGTGGAGCCCGACTCCGGGCCGCTCGCCTCGGGCCAGTCGGGGGTCGGGCGGCTCGCGGAGCTGGAGCGGATCGTCGACGCGGTCGTCGCGGCGGTTGGGGCGCGGCCGGTCCGCGCGCCCGACGAGGCTGCCCGGCCGCCGCGTGCCGCCCCCGTGCGCGAGGAGGACCTGTCGGGCCGGCACGTCGTGGTCACGGCCGGCGGCACGCGCGAGCCGATCGACCCGGTCCGCTTCATCGGCAACCGTTCGACCGGGAAGATGGGCGTGGCGGTTGCGGAAGCGGCGGTCGCCCGAGGGGCGCGGGTGACGCTGCTTGCCGCGCACCTCGAGGTCGAGCCGCCGCCCGGCGTCGACGTGGTCCGGGTCGGGAGCACCGGAGAGTTGCGGGCGGCCCTTCTTCGCACGACGACCGGCGACGACGGCCGGGCAGGCTTCGATGCGCTCATCATGGCCGCCGCGGTCGCCGACTTCCGACCGGCAGCTGCCGCCGATCGCAAGCTCGAGCGCGGGTCGTCGCTGACCCTCGAGCTCGAGCCGACGCCGGACCTGCTGGCCGAGGTGGCGCGGATCGCGCGCGGGCTCGACAGCGAGGGTGGCGCGACGCGCGAGCCGCTCCGTCCGACGCCGGTGCTCGTGGGCTTTGCTGCGGAGACCGGCTCGCTGGAGCGCGCTGCCGACAAGCTCCGCCGCAAGGGAGTCGACTTCCTCGTCGCGAACGACGTCTCCGAGGCGGGGTCGGGTTTCGGCACCGACACGAACCGGGTGGCGATCCTCGCCGCGGACGGCTCGCGCGAGGATCTGCCGCTGCTCTCGAAGCGCGAGGTCGCCGATCATCTGCTCGACCGCGTGGCCCGCGCGCTGGACGACCGTGACGCCGCGGCCCACACTGGATCACGACCCGCGACCGTTCCGGAGTCCCATCGATGAGCGCCACGCCGACCACCCGCCGCCTCGCCGTTGCCGACATCGCACGCATGTACGCAGACGGCGAGCGCATCCCGATGCTGACCGCCTACGACACGCCGACCGCCCGCCTCCTCGACGAGGCCGGCATCCCGATGCTGCTCGTCGGCGACTCGGTCGGGACGACGATGCTCGGCTACGACAGCGAGATCCGGGTGACGATGGCCGACATGCTCCATCACACCGCGGCGGTCGTCCGCGGGACGCAGCGGGCGCTCGTGGTCGGGGACCTGCCGTTCCTGACCTACTCGACGCCGTCGGAGGCCGTCGACAATGCCGGCCGGCTCATGCAGGAGGCCGGCGCCCAGGCGGTCAAGCTCGAAGGCGGCGTGCGCAGCGCTCGCGTCATCGAGGCGATCGTGAAGGCCGGCATCCCGGTCATGGGCCACATCGGCTGGACGCCGCAGGCGAGGCACGCGCTCGGCGGCAAGGTGCGCGTCCAGGGAAAGAGTGCGGATCGCGCGCGCTCGCTGCTGGCCGATGCCCACGCGGTGCAGGAGGCGGGTGCCTTCTCGGTCGTCCTCGAGCTGGTCCCCGAGCAGCTCGCGACCGCGATCACCCAGCGCCTCGACATCCCGACGATCGGCATCGGCGCGGGCCCCGGCTGCAGCGGCGAGGTCCAGGTGCTGACCGACTTCCTGGGCTGGACCGACTGGCAGCCGCGGCACGCACGGCCGTTCGCCGACCTCCGCTCGGCGATCCTCGACGCGGCGCGCGCGTACATCGGGCAGGTCGGCGACCGCTCGTTCCCGGGGCCCGAGCAGACCGTGCGCATGGAGGACGACGCGCTCGACGAGGCGCTCGGCCGGGGCCGGCTCGACCGCGCCGACGACGAGATCCCGGGCGGCATCCCGCTCGACCGCGACCTCTAGGCCGCACGGGCACGTCGCCGCGGTGACCGAGGTCGTTCGCACGCGCGAGGCGCTGCGCCTCGCGCTCGATGGGTTGCCGCGCCCCGTCGGGCTCGTCCCGACGATGGGCTGGCTCCACGAGGGGCACCGCGCGCTCATGCGCCGGTCGCGCGAGGAGAGCGGCACGAGCGTCGTGACGATCTTCGTCAACCCGCGCCAGTTCAACGAGTCGTCCGACTACACGCAGTACCCGCGCGACGAGGCCCGCGACCTCGCCATCTGCGAGGAGGAGGGCGTCGACCTCGTGTTCGCCCCGGGCGTGGAGGAGATCTACCCGCCGGGGTTCGACACGACCGTGTCGGTCGGGGCGGTGGCGCGGCCGCTCGAGGGGGCGGCGCGCCCCGGCCACTTCGATGGTGTGGCGACGGTCGTCGCGATCCTGTTCGGGCTCGTGCGGGCGGACCGGGCCTACTTCGGGCAGAAGGATGCGCAGCAGGTGATGGTCATCCGGCGGATGGCGCTCGATCTCGCGATCGGCACCGAGGTCGTCGCATGCCCGACGGTTCGCGAGCCGGACGGGCTCGCGCTGTCGTCGCGGAACGTGCACCTCACCCCGGCGCAACGGGCGGCGGCGCCGGTGCTGCATCGGGCGCTCGTCGCGGCGCGGGCACGGTGGACCGCCGGCGAGCGCGATGCCGAGCGGATCAGGAGCGTGATGCGGGACGTCCTCGCGTCGGTGCCGGAGGCGGAACCCGAGTACGTCTCGGTGGCCGACGCCGCGACGCTCGAGGAGCTCGATCGGATCGAGGGACCCGCGCTCGCGTCGCTCGCGGTCCGGCTCGGGTCGACGCGGCTCATCGACAACGAGCTGCTCGGGTAGCGGGCGGCGGGCGGGAACCGGCCGCGGGCGTGCGGTGTACCACGCTCGACACCGTCCCGCACCCGTGAGGCCCGACATGACCCGACGCGCCGCCGCGCTCAGCGCCCTCGCCACCACCGCGCTCGTGCTCGCGCTCGCCGCACCGGTCGTTGCCAAGGGAGGCGGCGAGGCCGCGCTCGACGTGCCGATCCCGCGCGACGCCGAGCCCGGCTCGACCGTCGAGGTCGCCTGGGACGCCTGGGCGCCCGGCGGGGAGGGGCGACATCCGATCGTCGGCTCGCCGCTGGTGCTCGTCGTGACCGGCGCCGACGGCAACGTCGTCGAGGTCATGGGCGCCGAACGACCGAGTGGGTCGGGTCACTACGAGGCCTCGTTCGTCGTGCCGGCGGGCGGCATTGCCGAGGTGATGCTCGGGATGCGGGGGACGATGTGCGACCCGGATGGCTGCGTCACGAGCGATCTCCCGCTGACGTTCGTGGAGCCGCCGCTCGTCGGGCCGGCGTGGGTGGTGCCGGCCGCGGTCAACCCGGCCGAGCCGGTCCAGCCTGCGGCCGCGACCACCGAAGCGGCGGCAGGCGTCGGGCGGAGCGATCTCCCGATCCCTGCCGTGGCCGCGGTCCTCGTGGCCGCGGTCCTCGCGGCCATCGGCGCAGGCCTCGTCGGCCGCCGCGTTCGATCTGCCTCGGGCGCCGCGTCCCGGACCTGATCGTCGTCGAGCCGGCAGGTCCGGCTCGGGATCGGCGCGGGTCGCGGCCCCGGCCCGCGCCGATCGGACCGCGGCGGGACAACTGCGCCACGCCCCGCCCGCTCCGGCCCCGCCCGCTCCGCTCCGGCGCTCCGCTCCGGCCTGGTGCATCCAATGTTCCACCGGGCGAACGACCCGCGCGTCATCCGTCATCTGGAACGTTGAGCGTTCCAGACTGACGGTGAGAGACCCTCCGCCACCCGGTCTCGAACGTTCAATGCACCAAAGCGCGCTCGACCGCCGGGCCAGCCGCCCGTTGGTGCGTTGGATGCACACGGGGCCGGCGGGCGGCCGACGGGGCAGCCGCCGGGGCCGACGGGAGCCGACGGGGGCGGGACCGGCGGGGCGGGCGGGGCCGGCGGGGCCGGCGGGGGCGGGCGAGAGCCCGCGCCACGATGGGACGCCCTCAAACCCGCGCTTCGGTCGCCACCTCGAGCACCCGATCGATCGCCAGGTGCTCCCAGACGAGCTCCTTGATCTCCTCGATCTTGCCGGTGTCGGCCGGGTGGGTCTTCACGAGCAGGTCGTGCACGTTCGACGCGACCTGGTACGTGTCCGCTTCGACGAGCGTCGCGAAGAAGTCGGCCCGGCGGATCGCGTCGAGCACCGGTCGCCGCGGCACGTACCCGCCGGTGAGCACGAGCCCGAGCGCCGCGCCGTACCCGTTCCCGTTCTCCCCGGGATCCGTGCTCCCGGGTCGGCCGCCCATGAGGTGCGCGGTCACGAGCGCGAGGATCAGGTCCTCGCGATCGCCCGGCACGATGACCAGCGTGCGCGGCCCGACCCGCTCGAGCATGTGGTCCGGCTCCATCGCCCCGATCGCCACCGACCCGACCACCTGGTCGAGGTCGGGCCCCGGGTTGATCGTCTCGCCCTGGACGCCCTCGAGGACCATCGCGAGCGTCGGGTTCGACAGGATCGGCCGGTACGGCAGGACCCCGAGCAGCGGGATGCCGTGCTTCGCCAGCCCGCGCTCGAGCACCCGCCCGAGGTCGGGCCGCGCGTCGAGGTCGACCTTGTTCACGATCGCCCCGCCGACCCGCACGCCCTGGCGCTCGAACAGCGCCGCGTTCAGCACGATCTCGTCGATCGGCCGCCCGACCCCGCCTTCGGACACGATGATCGCCGGCGCCCCGAGCATCGCCGCGACGACGGCATTCGACAGCCCGATCACGGCCCCGACGCCCGCGTGCCCCGTCCCCTCGATCAGCAGCATCTCGCGGTTCGCCGCGAACGACGCGTGCGCCTCGCGGATCCGTGCGCCCAGGTCCTCGACGACCCGCCCCTCGATGTAGTCGCGGGTGAAGCCGCGTGGGATGTGGACGGGGCTCATCCGATCCAGCCGCTCGTCGAGCCAGAAGACGTGGCGCATGAGGATCGCGTCCTCGTCGGCCGGCATGCCGTCCTCGATGAGCGTCCGCTGCCCGACCGGCTTCACGAACCCCGTCGACAGGCCGCGCTTCTGGAAGCCGTCGATGACGCCGAGGGCGACCGTCGTCTTGCCGCGGTTCTGCCCGGTCGCGGCGAGGTAGACGTGGCGCATCGAGGCCCGAGGACCTAGCCCCGGGTCGCGGTCTTGCGCTCGATCAGCTGGAGCGCGTCGCGCAGCCGCGCGAGGGTCTCGGCGTCGACCGCGTCGGGCTCGAGGTATGGGCCGAGCCGCTCCATGATGTCGGCGACCAGGCCGAGGAAGACGCTCGCGTCGGCGACGAAGAACTGCGGCTCGTTGTTGTAGCGGACGAGCGTGAGGCGGCCCTGGAGGACGCGGCGCTCCTCGACGTGCGCGACCTGCGTCGCGAAGTTGTGGCCCTGGATGCCGTCGGGGTTGTTGAGGAAGTTCAGCGCGTTGTCGATCGCGAGCCCGAACCGGGCGCGCCACGCGACGAGCCGCTCGTGGACCTCCGAGGCGATCCGCACCTCGGCGACCTCGTCGAACACCTCGGGCGCGACGGTCAGCAGCCCGACCAGCGTCGTCCCCGCCCGGGGCCCGAGCATGACCTGGAGGCTCCGCTCGAGCGTGAACACCTCGGAGTCGAACCGCGGGCTCGTGATGACGTCGGTCAGCAGGTCCTCGACGTTGTCGAGGATGCCCGGCTCCGACACCGCGTTCGCGAGGTGGAGGATCTCCTCCTTGAACAGGAACTTCTCTTCGTGGTCGAGCATGGCCGCGATGGTACACCGGCCTCCGGTCGCCCTCCGTCCACGCCCGTTGCCTGTTCGAAACGCCCCGGGCCCCCCGGTGACAACGGCGCAACCCACCGGGCGGCAGGCTGGGTCGAGGCGGTCCCGACGACCGCCGCACGGAGGACCGACGCCATGACCGACGACTTCCCCAGCCCACCGGCGGACGCCGAGCCCGACCGCGAGGGCACCCTGCCCGATCACGAGCTCGATCGCGAGGGGTACGTCGGCGGCGGCGTGCTCGGCGAGGGCGGAACCGCGATCGAGCGCGGTACCGACACGCTGAGCGGCCCCGATGCCCAGGGCCCGTTCGCGGGCGAGGACGGCGGGACGAGCACGTTCCCGTCCCTCGTCGACCTCGACGATCACGCGCAGGTGCGCGGCGACGACCCCGCGACGCCCGGGCTCGACGACTACACCGAGGGCCGCGACACCGACGAGGAGACCCGATGACCGACGACCGACCCGCCCGGACCGACGACTTCTTCGATGCCGACGCCGCGTCCCGCCGCGACGCCCTGCCGGAGCACGAGCTGCGGGATGAGCAGACCGCGACGATCGGCGGCGGGCTGACGGCCAGCGGTGGCACCGCGGTCGATCGGGGAACCGGCACGCTCCGCGGTGACGCGCAGGGCCCGACGGCCGACGACGACGAGGGCGACGCGATCGACCTCGACGACCCCGGCGACCGGCCCGACCAGATCGGCGCCCAGGGCATCGCCGACATGCAGGCGCGCCACCCGGAGCTCGACAACCGCTGACCGACCGCGAATCGAAGGCCCGCGGCGTGCGCCGCGGGCCTTCGGTTGCCTTGGGGGGTGTCGGCCCTACGGGTAGAGACCGCGCACCTGGGTCGCGTTCGCGACGCGCTCGACCGCGAGGAGATACGCCGCGGTCCGCATGTTGACCTGCTCGCGGTGGGCGATCTCGAGCGTCTCGTCGAATGCTCGCGTCATGATCTCATGGAGCTTCTCGTTGACGACGGCCTCGGACCAGTGGTCGCGGTTGAGGTCCTGGACCCACTCGAAGTAGCTGACGGTCACGCCGCCCGCGTTGCACAGGATGTCGGGGATCAGGAAGACGCCGTTCGCGTAGAGGATCTCGTCGGCCTCAGGAGTGGTCGGGCCGTTGGCCGCTTCGGCGACGAGCTTCGCCTTGACGTTGGCCGCATTGCGGGCCGTGATCTGGTTCTCGAGCGCGGCCGGGATGAGCACGTCGCACGGGACCTCGAGCACCTCGGCGTTCGTGATGTCGGTGGCGCCGGGGAAGCCCTGGACCGTGCCGTGCTCCTTCTTCCAGTTGATGACCCGGCCGATGTCGAGCCCGTCGGGCTTGTGGATGCCGCCGGTCGAGTCGGACACGGCGACGATCGTGGAGCCCTCGTCGGCCATGAGCCGAGCGGCGATCGAGCCCGCGTTGCCGAAGCCCTGGACCGCGACCGTGGCGCGCTTCAGGTCGATCTCGAGATGGCGCGCGGCCTCGACGATCGTGTAGACGCAGCCGCGGGCCGTCGCCTCGTTGCGCCCCTCGGACCCGCCGAGGCTGATCGGCTTGCCGGTCACGACACCCGGGACGGTGTGACCGACATGCATCGAGTACGTGTCCATGAACCAGGCCATGACCTGGGCGTTCGTGTTCACGTCGGGCGCGGGGATGTCCCGCTCGGGGCCGATCAGGACCTCGATCTCCGTGAAGAAGCGGCGGCTGAGCCCCTCGAGCTCCTTCTGGCTGAGCTTCTTCGGGTCGACGATCACGCCGCCCTTGCCGCCGCCGTACGGGATCCCGACGACGGCGCACTTCCAGGTCATCCACATCGCGAGGGCCTTGACCTCGTCGAGCGAGACGTCCTGGTGGTAGCGGATGCCGCCCTTGGCCGGCCCGCGGCCGAGGTTGTGCTGGACGCGGTAGCCGGTGAACACCTGGACCGAGCCGTCGTCCATCTTGACGGGGAAGTGGACGGTCAGCTCGCGGCGCGGCTCACGAAGCACGCGGCGGAGTCCGGGGTCGAGGTTCAGGCGCTCGGCTGCCAGGTCGAACTGTCGCTGGGCGACGGTCCATGGATTGATCTGCGCAGCGGCGTGCTCGGTCGTCATCGGAACGGAAGCCTCCGTAGCGGGCAGGCTTCCTGATGCCTGTCCGTCGGTCCGGGCCGTCTCCCGGACGACCCCACGGGCGCGTAGCCCCTCGGTCTGCTTCGCGGACGAACGTCGGGACGGCGCGCGGCTGTTTTCGGCTGTCGAGTATAGCGGCGCGCCGAGGCGTCCGACCTCGGCGGGTCACCGTGACGCAACGCTAGCGCAACCCGGCCGCAACCATACGGGTCGATGGTCCCGCCCGCGGGGGGCCGAATGCCGTGTTGCGGTCAGTCGAAGCTGCCTGCCTCGTACAGCACCGCGGCGCCGAGGCAGCCCGGACCCAGGTGCGGCCCGACCGACGCCCCGACGAGCCCGATCGACACGGTCGACGGATCGAGGCTCCCCGACGCGCGCGCCACGACCTCGTCGCGGAACGCCTCGACGTCGGGCGTCAGCGTGTGGAGGATCTCGAGCCGCTCGATCGGCTTCTGCGTGATGAGCTCGATCAGCCGCTCGCGCGCCTTGGCGCGCGTCCGGACGCGGTCGGCGGTGTCGACCACGCCGTGCTCGACCGAGATGATGGGCTTGACCGACAGGAGCGTTCCGATGGCCGCCCGCGCGCCGCTGATCCGACCGCCCTTCTTCAGGTACTCGAGCGTCTCGAGCGCGACGAAGATCCGGAGGTCGGGCGCGCGCTGTCGGACGTAGTCGGCGATCTCGGCAGCAGGCGAGCCTTCGGCTGCCATCGCGACCGCAATCCGACACAGGATCGTCTGGGCCATCGACGCCCCGCCCGAGTCGACGATGTGGATCTCCCTGCCGGGGAGCATCTCGGCGGCGACCCGCGCGCTCTTGATCGTCCCCGACAGCGTCTCGGCGACATGGACCGAGATGATCGCGTCGTATTCCTCGGCGAATGCGGCCTCGTAGGCATCGCGGAAGTCGCCCGGGCTCGATGCGGCCGTGGTGGGGAACGGCGCGTCGGGCGCGGTCATGCGCTCCCAGAAGGCCGCGGTCGACATCTCGACGCCTGCCCGATAGCTCTGGTCGCCGAAGTTCACGATCAACGGCACCACGCGGATGCCGGCGGCCTCGGCGGCGGCGGGCTCGAGATCCGAGGCCGAATCGGTGAAGACTGCGATGCGGGCCATGACCCTCCCCGTCCCTCCCCCACTCGATGGTTGCGGGCATGATACGGACTGGTTTCGCGCGCGACTTGCGTCGGGAGCACGTGTCGAGCGTTTCGTGGCCGGACCAGGTCCTCCGCTCCGGCGCCGCAGGCGGCTGGGCCCGACTTGCGTGGGGAGCACGTGTCGAGGCCGGCGGCGGCCCCGATGGAGCCGAATCGACGGGTTCCATGCGCCAGACGCAAGAGTTCGGGCCGATCGCCCTCTTCGGAGCCCCCGGAGCGACGCGAAGCCCTCGAAGGCTTGCGCAGGGCGCAAGATCCGGACCCCCCCCGGCGCCGACACGTGCTTCCTGCGCAAGCGGCGCCCCCGATCTTGCGTCAGGGGCAAGGACGCGGGCCGATCTTGTGTTCGGAGCAAGTTCCCGGGCGGCGCGGCAGGCCGGGGCACGCGGTGACGGGGGGCGGGTGAGCCGACCGGCGGGCGCTGAGGCCGCCGGCCCCGCACCGCCCCGAGCCGCTAGAGTTGCTCCCCGCATGGATCGATCGCTCTGGGCCGTCATCGCCGGCACGTTCACGCTGCGCTTCAGCACCGGCCTGACGGGGGCGATGCTCGGGAGCTACCTCGCAACGCTCCCCGACCACGGCGGCGAGCCCGTCGACCCGTTCGTCGTCGGCATCTTCTCGGCCACGTTCTACGCCGCCGAGCTCGTCCTCTCCCCGTTGTTCGGGATGCTGTCCGACCGGCTCGGGCACCACCGGGTGATGCTGTGGGGACCGGCCTTCGGGGCCGTCGCGGTCATCATCACGGCCTTCACCACGAACTTCCTGCTGCTCGGCGGCACCCGCTGGCTCGAGGGCGCCTCGACCGCCGCGAGCATCCCCTCGATCCTCGGCTACATCGCGCTCGTGACCGCCACCGACGAGGCCCTCCGCGGCAAGGCCGTCGCCCGGTTCGAGGGCGCGACGCTGCTCGGGCTCGGCTGCGGGTTCATCGCCGCGCCGCTGCTGTTCGCGGCGATCGGCCCGCTCGCGTTCCTGCTCAACGCTGTCGTCTACGGCGTGTCCTTCCTCATCTACCGGCAGGGCGTCGAAGATCCCGCCGCCGACAAGCCCACGCACACAGGCGAGCGCTACGGCCTGCGCCGCTATCTCGGGATCCTGACGAGCGCCCACGTCTGGCTGCTCGCCCCGACGTGGATCGCGGTCAACGCGTCGATCGGGCTGTGGTTCAGCCAGTCGATCTTCCAGCTGTGGTCGGCCAACCCGCGCTTCCCCGACCAGATCCTCCACCAGGGGTTCGCGCCGTGGCAGATCAGTCTCGGGGCGACTGTCGTCGGGATCGTCTTCGGGGCCGGGCTGCTCTACTGGGGCAACCGGTTCAAGCGCTTCCGGCGGACGACGATCATCCTCTACGGCATCCTCGGTGGCGCGGCGATGGTTCTCGCCGGGCTCGTGATCAACCATTCGGCCGGGCTGCCGATCGTGCTCCCGCTCGTCGCGGCCCTCGTCCTGATCTTCGGGCTGTTCGTGATGGCCGGCGCGACGCCGGCCGCACTCGGCCTCCTCGCCGACGTCTCCGAGCGCTTCCCCGACGACCGCGGCGCGATCATGGGCCTCTATTCGGTCTTCCTCGCGCTCGGCCAGATCGGCGGGGCGCTGATCGGCGGGATCGCGGCCGACGTCCGCGGCATCGACGGCATGCTCGTCGCGACGCTGCTCCTGCTGCTCGCCGCGCTCCCGTTCCTCGGGCAGCTTCGACGCGACGAGCACTACGTCGGGGGACCGGCGGGGCCGGCGTACCTCGACGGCGAGCTGGCATGACCGACGACGGCCGGCCCTGGGTCCCCGTCCCGCTCGCCCGTGGCGCCCGTGGCGCGGTCGTCGCGCCCCACCACCTCGCGACCGAGGCCGGCCTGCGCGTCCTCCAGGCGGGCGGCTCGGCGGTCGACGCGGCGATCGCGACCAACGCGGTGCTCGGGGTCGTCGCGCCGGGGAGCTGCGGGATCGGCGGCGATGCCTTCTGGCTCGTCTGGGACGCCGAGGCGCGGGAGCAGGTCGCGCTCAACGGCTCGGGCCGGGCGGCCGCCGCGCTCTCGGCCACGAAGCTGCGCGACCAGGGGCACCGCGCGATGCCGCACCGCGGCCCGCTCACGATCACCGTCCCGGGCGCCGTCCGATCGTGGGGTCGAGCGCACGAACGCTGGGGGCGGCTGTCGCGCGACGCCGTCCTGGCGCCCGCGATCGAGGTCGCCCGCGACGGGTTCCCGGCGTCACCCGGGTTCGTCTCCTCGGTCGAGCGGACCGCACCGATTGTCGCGTCGGCGGTTGGGTCGGATGCCGGCTTCTTCCGCGTCTTCCGGTCGCACGGCCGGCCGTGGACCGAGGGCGAGCGCGTCCGACTCCCCGCGCTGGCCGCCACGCTCGAGATCCTCGCGCGCGACGGGTTCGATGCCTTCTACGAGGGCGACCTCGCCGAGCGCCAGGCCCGCGGGCTTGCCGCGGCCGGCTCGCCGATCACGACCGACGACCTCGCGGCGCAGCCGGCGACCTGGGAGACGCCGATCGCGACGTCGTACCGCGGCGTCCGCGTGACGACCCACCCCCCGAACTCGTCGGGCGTGGTGGCGCTCGAGCTGCTGCGGATCCTCGAGCGGTTCGATCCGCCGCCGTCGTCGGCGTTCGGTTCCGATGGCTACACCGACGCCCGCTGGCTCCACCTCGGGATCGAGGCGACGAAGCTCGCGTTCGCCGATCGCGATCGGTTCCTCGGCGACCCGGCGATGGCGGACGTGCCCGTCGACGAGCTGCTGTCCGACGAGCGGGTCGGGCGGCTGGCGGCGTCGATCGATGTCGGGCGGGCCTCGCGGCCGTCGGTCGGTGGCGCGCCGCGCGGTGGCGGCACGGTCTACCTCGCGGCCGTCGACGGCTGGGGCAACGCGGTCTCGCTGATCGAGTCCAACTACATGGGCTTCGGGTCGGGCGTGGTGGACCCGGAGACCGGCATCCACTATCACAACCGCGGGTCGTACTTCAGCCTCGAGCCGGGGCACCCGAACGAGCTCGCGCCGGGGCGGCGCCCGCTGCACACGCTGCTCCCCGGGATGCTGTTCCGTGACGGCGAGGTCGAGCCGTGGATCGTCGTCGGATCCATGGGCGGCGACGCGCAGCCGCAGATCCACGCCCAGTTCGTGTCGGCGGTGGTCGACGGCGCGCTCGACATCCGGACGGCGGTCGCCGCGCCGCGCTGGTTCGTCGAGCCGGCCGACCACTACGAGCCACCGATCGAGGTCCGGGCCGAGCCGCTATTCCCGGACGGCGTCCTCGAGGCGCTCGAGTCGATGGGCCATCCGGTGACGCGGCTCGCGCCGTTCGACGGGACGGTCGGCCACGAGCACGCGATCGAGCTGGTGCGCGGCGGCCCGTCGGCGCCCGACGGCTCCGTGGCCGCGACGACGGACCCGCGCAGCGAGGGGCTACCGGCCGTCTGGTGACATTCACGCCGCAGGAACACGCTGAGTCGACGCCTGAGCGTGGCGGCTCACGCCGACGGTGAGTAACACGGGAACGCGCGGCTTCGTCCACATGCCCAACTACCGCGGGATCCGATGCTGCACTTGGTCTTGATTGCGCTCCTGGTTTTGATGGTCGGTGCCGGTTGTCGGGGCGGCCAGGTGGCAGAGCTGCGTGCAGCGGTCGGCGACGTCGAGAAGGTCGAGCAACTCTTTCCGCTGATCGCGGAACTCGGCGTGGATGCGTATTGGGTTGACGATGACTGCCGGTACTTCCATTACCCACGAGGGAGCTTCTCCAACGACACCAGCGTCAACGGAGGGTGTCGCGTTTGGGACCACCCGGACCCGAGGCCATACGACGACCAGGCCGACCGCGACATCGACCGCCTGGTCTTGGCGATCGAGGATTTGGGGTTTCCGATCGAGTACTTCCACATAGAACATGAAGCGGACCAATTCGCGATCGGCCCCGGTAGCTTCTTCACCTTCGATTACTGCAACTCGTTGGTCTTTGAGCCCTCTTACCCGCCGATCCGTCTGGAGTCGGAGGATCCCGAAACGGTCATCGGGCCTCTCACGGAGGATTGGTATGAGGTGGCTTGTACATAAGCCCGCCGTTTGGCCTTCGCCGTCATGACACTCCACGACACCTTGTGGGTCCGGCACCGGCCGAGTCGTAAACTCTGGTCCTAGACTGCCGTCGTGGACGGGCTGGTCGGCGTTGCAGTGCTTGGGTCGTTTGGCGTCATTGCCGGCTTGATTTCGCTGGTCTGGCTGCAGCGACGGCCTCACCTCCGAGCGTGGGCTCCCGTCGCCATGGTCGTAACCGTCGGATCGCTCGCGTTTCTCACCTTGGGGCTGCTTGGCCCGGTTGCACTTTGGCTAGCGCTGGGCGCTCCGTGAGGGCGTGACATCCCCGAACGCTGAGTGAGTCGCGCAGCACCTATCGTGTGGCCCATGAAGAACGAGCAACCTGAATCCGGAGAGGATCGGATTGCTCTCCTGCTGACCGTCGACGAGGCCCTTGTGCTCGACGCGTTCCTGACTCGCGGTCAGGAAGCCGGCGACGACCATTCGTCCATTGAAGACCAGGCCGAGCTCAGGGTCCTGTGGGACGTCTCCGCGATGCTGGAAGCTCAGTTGCCAATCGTGAACAATCCGCACTACGAGCAACTCCTCGCCTCGGCGCGCGCAAGGGTCCGCGACACCACGGAGTAGGTTCCAGCTTTCGGACGCCCCGAGCGACAACCATCCCGGCAGGCGGCCAGCGGGCCCTCGAGGTCCGTCACACGGAGGAGGCAAACGCCGTCCGTCGATCGATGATCTGGTACCGCCGAGTCCTGGTGCTGGCGCTGGTGTCCACGAGCTTCGTCGCCTGCGCCAGGCCGTGGGAGGTGGCCGTCGTCAACCAGGAAGTCGAAGCGATCGGAGTGCGCCTCTTGTTCGACGGCGAGCGTCACGCTTGGATCCTTCGGCCGGGACAATTCGCCCTATTGGTTCGGGAGCCGCAACGGCGAGCCGCGATCCTCGAGCTCTTCGACCCGTCGGACTGCGCCACTCTCGCCAAAGGGGAGCTGCCCCAAGGCGCCGGCGTTCTCGCGATCGCGCATCGAGGACCTATGGGGTCGGGGGCGTGGCAGATCGATACGGGGGTCGAGACTGGATTGGGCGACGAGGTCCTCGAGCCGAACGCAGACACCTGCCCGTAGCGGCGGAGGAGACGAGTGGAGACGCTCGAAGACTTGCTCCGGATCCTGCCGTCCCTCGACCCGCGGATGACCATTGTTGCCTCGCCCCGCCGACCCCTCTCAGCAGGCTCACCTGCGCGCCTCGCCCCCGAGGGTGAAGGCCGGCACGAAGCCGGATCGGATCTGACCTACCTCCTGGAGGTGTGGCTTGCTCGAGAGGTGGCCGAAGTGTGGGCGGAGTGGCGAAACGGGCGCACGCCGACCACCGATGAGCTGATCGAGGCAGTCACCTACTACGCCGACAACGATGCCTACCTGCCGGTCGAGGCCCCCTAGCGCTTAGCCCGGATCCACCGGTGAGCCGCGGCTGAGGGAGCGCTGAAACGACGAATCGGG
>JBIQKJ010000023.1:0-30988 GCA_044506615.1 Chloroflexota bacterium
GCGCACCCCATCGTGCGTGAGCGAGCGGCGGAGCCGGCCAACGCAGCGATCGGCGCTCAGCCCGGCGCGCGTAGATGGCGGAGAGGGCGGGATTCGAACCCGCGACGGGTTGCCCCGAACCGCATTTCCAGTGCGGCGCCATAGTCCACTAGGCGACCTCTCCCCGGTCGTGGCACCGGCGGGACGAGCTCGCGCGTCGTGGCCCACCGAGGTCCGAGGCGGAGCTCCGCGACGCCATCGGCCCGAGGTTCTGGCGGAGAGGGTGGGATTCGAACCCACGCTGCTTTCGCAGACCGCTTTTCGAGAGCGGCACCATCAACCACTCGGACACCTCTCCGCCGATGAGGATACCAAACGGGGTCCATCGACCTCGACGGCGCGGACCCGACTCGGGGCGAGGTCGGCGGAGGCGGGACGAAGGAAGCAGCGCCGGTCGCTACCGCGGGGTCGGACCCGCCAGGAGGCGCTCGGCCTCGTCGCGCCGAATGCCGCTGACGACCTTGATCCGGCGCGGCAGACCGGGGTGCTGTGCCAGCTGGAGCACCGTGCCGCACGCCCCGTCGAGCTCGTTGGGAACGGCGAACACGACGGCCTCGACGTCGCTCTCGAGCATCGCCCCCACGCACATCGAGCAGGGCTCGTGGGTCGTGAAGATCGTCGCGTCCGCCAGTCGCTCGCGGCCGAGCTTGCGCGCCGCCTCGCGCAGGGCCACGACCACCGCGTGGGCCGTCGGGTCGGTCGTCTCGCGGACGCGATCGTGCGCGCGGGCGACCATGGCCTCGTCGACCACGGCAACGGCCGCGATCGGTCGCTCGTCCCGGGAGAGGGCCTGCTGCGCCTCCGCGAGCGCCTCCCCCATGTAGAGCTCGTAGTTCATGCGGCGATCATACAGGGCCGTTCGGCACGGCCCGTCGGCACCGTTCGGCAACCTCGCCTCTCGGGACGGCGGCAGTAGGATGGTCCGCGCCATGAATCGACAGAAGCGCATCGCAGTCCTGACCGGCGGCGGCGACGTCCCCGGTCTCAACTCGGTCATCAAGAGCGTCGTCTACCGCGGCACCGAGGCCGGCTACGACGTCATCGGCATCCGCCGCGGCTGGGAGGGCCTCACCCACCTGAAGGCGGCCACCGGGCTCGACAGCGATTACGTCCGGATGCTCGACCGCACGAGCACGCGCACGATCGACCGGACCGGCGGCACGATCCTCCACACGTCGCGCACCAACCCACGCAAGATGCGCGCGACCGCGATGCCGCCGACCATCCCGGAGCCGCGCCGGGCCGCCATGGAGACCGCGGACGGCATCTACGACGTCACCCCGGTGGTGCTCGAGAACCTCCAGGCGCTCGGCGTCGACGTCCTCGTCACGATCGGGGGCGACGACACGCTGTCGTACTCGCAGGTCCTGACCAACGCCGGCTTCCCGCTGGTCGCGATCCCGAAAACGATGGACAACGACGTCCAGGGCACCGAGTACTGCATCGGCTTCTCGACGGCGATCACTCGCGCGAAGGAGGCCATCAACCGGCAGCGCACGACTCTCGGCTCGCACGAGCGGATCGGCGTCTTCCGCATCTTCGGTCGGGATGCCGGCTTCTCCGCCCTGTACACCGCCTACGTCACCTCGGCTCGGTGCGTGATCCCCGAGGTCCCCTACGACCTCGACGCGCTGGCCGGGATCGCCGCCCAGGACCACCGGGACAACCCGAGCCACTACTCGTTCGTCATCACGGCCGAAGGCGCGATCTGGCAGGGGGCGCAGATGCAGGACGTCGGCGAGGCCGACATGTTCGGCCATCGGCACAAGGCGAACGTCGGGGAAGCGCTGGCCGCGGAGCTCAAGAAGCGGACCGGCATCGAGACGCTCGCCTCCGAGCTCACCTACGACCTCCGGAGCGGCGAGCCCGACTCGATCGACTCGCTCGTTGCGACGACGTTCGCCAACGTCGCGATGGACCTCGTCGAGTCCGGCACGACCGGGCGGATGGTCGCGATCCAGGACGGCAAGTACGCCCATACCGAGCTGCCCGATCCCGCGCTGGGGCCGCGCAAGGTCGACGTCGACGAGATGTACAACGTCGAGCGGTTCCGGCCGCGCTACGACGGCAAGCTCGGGGCCCCGATGTTGCTGGTCGGCCTCGACTGAGCGATCGGCCGGCGCGTCACCACCTGGGGGCGTCGGCGCTCAGCCCTCGAGCCCGGACAGCCGGCGGATCGCTCGCGCGACCGCCGACATGTCCTCGTCGCCGTGACCCTGCGCGATGAGCCCCGACTCGAGCGCCGCGGTGAGCGCCGCGACGGGCAGCGTGACGCCGAGCTGGTCGGCCAGGCCGAGCGCGATGCCGAGGTCCTTGCGATGGAGCGCGAGCTTGAAGCCGAGCGGGTACTCATTGTCGAGCATCCGTCCGCTCCGGTTCGCGAGCACCCAGCTCTGCGCGGCACCGCCACCGAGCGCCTCGATGACCTGCTCGACATCGAGCCCGGCCCGGATGGCCAGCGCGATGCCCTCGGCCACGCCGACGTAAGTCCCGGCCAGGATCACCTGGTTGACCGCCTTGACCGCCTGCCCGGCGCCGATCGGGCCGACGTGGGTGATCGTCCGGCCCATCGCGGTGAGGACCGGCCGAGCGCGCTCGACGTCCCGTTCGTTGCCACCGACGAAGATCGTCAGCGTGGCGTTCTTCGCCCCCTCGCTGCCGCCCGAGACCGGCGCGTCGACCATTGCCAGGTCCATCGCGTCGAGCCGCTCCGCGAAGCGCCAGCTGCCCGACGGGGCGATCGTGGAGCAATCCACGATGAGCGTTCCCTCCCGGGCGCCTTCGGTGACGCCGTTCTCGCCGAACAGCACGGCCTCGACGTCGGGCGTGTCCGAGACGCAGATCACGACGATGTCGCTGGCCCGCGCCACGTCCGCCGGGCTGGCCGCGAAGGTCGCGCCGAGGTCGGCGAGGTCCGCGCCCTTTCCGGGCGTCCGGTTCCAGGCCGTCAGCGGAAACCCGGTCCGAACGATGTTCGCGGCCATCGCCGCGCCCATCGTGCCGAGCCCGATGAAGCCGATGCGGTCCATGCCACCTCCGATCCCCCCGCGGGGTGATGGTAGTCTCCGCGCCACGACACCGGACGACGAAGGAGACCGCGTGCGCCAGCGAGCCGGCTTCGATCCCACCCGCGCCGACGCGGGTCGGCTGGGGACGATGTACGACGAGGGCGCCTGCATGGCCACGCCGGCGCTCGAGCTCATCGACCGGGCGAACCGGGACGCGGCGAACGCCCGCGCGGTGCGTGCCGCGGCGGGTGCCCGATCGACGCTGCGGGCCCGCTTGGTCGGGCTTCGGGATCGGGTCGCTTCGACGCTCCGCCGCTGACGGGTCGACGGCCCGTGACGGTTCGGCTCGCCCTGCGCCGACGTCGCAGCGCTCCGGGCTCCGCGCCGCATCTCCTGTTCCGCCAACGTCGGTCGCACCGATGTCCCGCGCACAATTCGGTCTCGCCGACATCCGACGAGCATTCGTGCGTGGTCACCCAGCGGAACCGTCGGACTCGGCCTCGGGCCGCGCTCAACTGATCTCGGGAGATCAGTCGGAGCGAAGTGCCGGGCCGGCGGCCGCGGCCGGCCGCACGAAACGGTCGTGGTGGTCGAGGACTTCGAACCCGACCGCCTCGTAGAGCGCCTCGGCCGCAGGATTTGACGTCTCGGCGTAGACCTCGCCCCACTCGGCGCCGAGCTCGACCCAGCGTCGCTCGGCTTCGGTGGTGACGGCGCGGGCGAGGCCGAGTCGCCGGTGGTGCGGGTGCGTGCCGACAGGCTCGAGCGTGCCGACGCGGGCGAACGGGTCCCACCAGGCCATCGCGAAGGCGGCGATGACGCCGTCCGGCGCGACGGCCACGAGGTCGTCCTCGAATCGGTAGTGCGGCAGCTCGACGAGGCGCTCGTACTTCTCGACGGTCATCCGCGAGGGCGCGAAGGCGGCGCGGTGCGCCTCGACACGTGCCCCGATCTCATCCAGGCCGCGGAGGGGGCGGAGCAGGTACCCGGGCGGAAGCTCGGCCGCTTGGATGCGCGGCGCCGACGAGAGGCGTCGGACCCGCTGCGTGAGGCGCTCGCCGGTCGGGGCGAACCCGTGACGCTCGAGCGCGGCGTGCCGGCTCGGCTCGTAGCCGGCGGCCCAGGTCCGAAGCGTCACAGCGGGTCCGCGGCGACGAGCGCGGAGAGGATCGCGTCGATCAGGGCGTCGGCGTCCGGCCGATGGCGGGCGACATGCCAGTCGAGCTCCTCCGGACCCGCCCGCCACGACCACCCGACGAGCTCGCCGTCCAGGTACCAGAGACGCAGCAGGTCGGAAAGGTTCGCGGGCCACGCTTGCGCGTACCACCATTCGAGATCCCCGGGTGTCGGGGCGACGCGCGGACCGTGGGACAGCCAAGCGTCGGAGACGAGGCGCTCGGCCGCCCGCAGGTCTGCGACGTCGCGGGCCGGGCGGGAACGGAGGCGCTCGGGAGGACCCGTCACGGCGGATCCAGCTCGCAGTCCGGGTCGGTGCACAGCTCGAGCTCGAGCGCCTCGAGGCCCTCCGCGAGCGGGGTGAAGCCCATGGCACCGGCGAAGCTCCGGCTCGTGACGCCGGCCGGGATCCCGCGGACCAGCACGCCCGCGCCGGAGTCGCCGACGCCGACCTGGATGTCGGCCGCGACGATGCACGGGAAGAAGTCGCCGTCCTCCTCGTGGAGGTACTCGCCCTTCTCGAGGACCGTGCCCGTGCGGTGGATGTTCCGGCCGTCCATCTCGACCGGGTCGCCGATGCCGATGTCGTCGCAGGTCAGCGGGCGCGTGCCGGGCTCGATCAAGCGGTAGCCGCCGGTCCCGAGATCGACCTCGTTGAGGTGACCCCACGGGATGCGGTCCTCTGCCACGATCAGGTAGCTCATGTCGGACGGAGCGCAGCGCTTGCCCTCGTGCGGGCAGCTCGACGCCCAGGCAGCAGACCCGAAGACACCGCGCACGCCCGTACCGTCCGGATCCGTGGCGACCGTGCCCTCCCCCGCGCAATGGCCGGACGAGGTGAGCACGATCGTGTCGCCCCGGCGAGCGTAGAACCCGGCCGAGCACGACGCCCAGAGATGCTGACCGGCGAGCACCGGCGGGTCGTGGACGGGGGTCGTGCGCCTCGGGGCGGTCAGCGCGCTGAACGCGAGGTACCCGGCCGCGACGAGCACGATGGCGGCGAGGGCGACCGTGACGGGGCGCAGCGATCGAGGTCGGCTCCCGGCGGTGGTCACGTCCAGGGCGCGCTGATCATGGGGTGGCGACGCCAACGACGAAGGGAGGGGAGCTGGCGCGCCCGGCGAGACTCGAACTCACGACCTTTAGGTCCGCAACCTAACGCTCTATCCACTGAGCTACGGGCGCGCGCGGTGCTGCGAGGAACTGTGGCGGAGAGGGAGGGATTCGAACCCTCGGAGCAGGTTACCCCACTCAACGGTTTAGCAAACCGCCGCACTAGACCTCTATGCGACCTCTCCGGTCGATGCAGCGCCGGCCATGCTACCACGACGGACGCCGCGGGCCGGGGACCGGGCCCGACCGCCTCCGCGGCGGGACGTCCCCTCCCCCGCCGTCGCGACCGGTCACGTTGACACTCCGGGCGCGGCTCGGCTACCGTCGCTCCACGCGCATGCAGCACTTCTACTTTTATCGATGCCCGGCATGATCGTTCCCGGTCGCTAGGACCGGGGGCACGGGTTGTGCCGGGCGGACGGAGCAGAGGTGAAGCCTCTGCTTTTTTGTTTGGCCCGGCCGACCGACGAGGGAGACACGAAGCAGATGTTCGTCGTGATGGCGGTCGGTGCAGGAGAGGCCGAGATCCTCGGCGTCAAGAGCGCCATTCTCGCCGAAGGCATGAGCCCCTACGACCACGTCGGCGCCGAGCGCGTCGTGATCGCGGTCGTCGGTGAGGTCGGACCGCGCAAGCAGGTCCTCGCGAGTCGCCTGGCGGCGCTGCCCGGGGTCGAGGCGATCACGCCGATCAGCCGGCCGTTCAAGCTGACCTCCCGCGAGTTCCACCCCGAAGACTCCGTGATCCGCGTGCTCGACGCGACCATCGGCGACGGGTCGCTGACGGTCATGGCCGGTCCGTGCTCGGTCGAGAGCCGCGACCAGCTGCTCGAGACCGCGGACGCCGTCGCGGCCGCCGGGGCCACGATCATCCGTGGGGGCGCCTTCAAGCCCCGGACGAGCCCGTACACCTTCCAGGGCCTCGGCGTCGAGGCGCTGCGCTACCTGGCCGAGGTGCGCGAGCGGACCGGGCTGCCGGTGATCACCGAGGTCATGGAGTCGAACCAGGTCGACATCGTGGCGGAGTACGCGGACATCCTCCAGATCGGCGCGCGGAACATGCAGAACTACTCGCTGCTGCGCGACGTGGGCCGGGTCGGGCGCGCGGTGATGCTCAAGCGCGGCTTCGGCGCCACCATCGAGGAGCTGCTCATGGCCGCCGAGTACATCGTCTCGAGCGGCAATCCGAACGTGATCCTGTGCGAGCGCGGCATCCGCACGTTCGAGACGTACACGCGCAACACGATGGACCTCGCGGCGGTGCCGCTCCTCCATCACCTGACCCACCTGCCGGTCGTCGTCGACCCGAGCCACGCCACCGGCAAGCGGTGGCTGGTGAAGCCGCTGGCGATCGGGGGCGTCGCGGTCGGGGCCGACGGCGTCATGGTCGAGGTCCATCCGCGGCCCGAGGAGGCGCTGTCGGACGCCGAGCAACAGCTCAACCTCGATGAGTTCCGCGCGCTCATGGACTCGATCGTCCCGGTCCACGACCATGTCCGGGGGCTCCAGGGCGACCCGGTCGTCAGCGGCACGGCACTGGGCATCGGCGGGGCCGGCGGCCTCGCCCGGCACTGAGGCCGTCATGCTCGCCGCGCCCGACGCGACCACGATCCGTCCCGCCGCGCGACTGCGCGGCGAGATCCGGCTGCCCGGCGACAAGTCGGTCAGCCACCGCGCGCTGCTGCTGGCCGCACTGGGCGCCGGCGAGTCGCGCATCACGGGTGCCGGTGACGGCGCCGACGTCCGATCCAGCGCGGCGATCGTCCGGGCCCTCGGCGCGACCGTCGAGCGCATCGGCGGCGACGGGCGGAACGTCGACTACGTCGTCTCGTCGCCGGGGGCGGACGGGCTCGGCGAGCCCGACGGCGTGGTCGATTGCGGGAACTCGGGAACGAGCCTGCGGCTCTTCGCCGGGACGCTGGCGGGGCTGCCGATGACGACCGTGCTGGACGGGGACGCGTCGTTGCGCCGGCGACCGGTCGCTCGTATCATCGAGCCGCTGCGCTCGATGGGCGCGGTGCTCCATGCACGTCGGAACGACTCCCTCCCACCACTGACCGTGGTCGGGCGCACCCCGCTCCGGCCGATCGACTACCGGACCCCGGTGCCGAGCGCCCAGGTGAAGTCGGCGGTCCTGCTCGCGGGGCTCCGGGCGGACGGGCCGACCACCGTTCGCGAGGCGGTCGCGACACGGGACCACACGGAGCGCATGCTGCGGGCTCGGGGGGTTGCCATCGTCCGGAAGGACCGGCCCGATCACGTGGCCTGGACGATCGAAGGAGGGCACGCCGTGCGCTGCGTCGAGGAGCGGGTCCCGGGCGATGTCTCGGCGGCCGCGTTCTGGCTCGTCGCGGCGGCGGTCCATCCCGATGCCGAGCTCACGCTCCGCGACGTCGGGATGAACCCGACCCGCCGGGCCGTCATCGACCTCCTCCTGCGGATGGGCGCCCGGATCGAGGAGCACCGCCGCGACCCGGCGCCGGACGAGGGCGTCGGCGAGCCGCTCGCCGATCTGACGGTCCGCTCGTCGGCGCTCGAGGGCATCGAGCTCGCGCCGTCGGACGTCGCCGAAGCGATCGACGAGATCCCGGTCCTGTGCCTCGCAGCGACCCAGGCGCGAGGCACGACCGTCATCCGCGGCGCGGGCGAGCTGCGCCACAAGGAATCCGACCGAATCGCGGGCATCGCCGACGGCCTCGGCGCGCTGGGGGCGCGCATCTCCGTGGACGGCGACGACCTGCACATCGAGGGGAGCGCGGCGCTTCGCGGCGCCGAGACCGACAGCCTCGACGACCACCGCCTGGCGATGACGTTCGCGATCGCCGGGCTCATCGCCCAGGGGGCCACCACGGTGGGACGACCGGCATCCGCCGGCATCTCCTACCCGGGGTTCTTCGACGAACTGGAAAGGATGCGAGCATGACGAAGCGCGTCGTCCTCATCGGCCACCCGGTGGCCCACTCGCTGTCCGGCGCGATGCAGCAGGCCGCGTTCGACGAGCTCGGCGTCGACGCCACGTACGAGCTGTGGGACCGGACGCCGCTCCAGCTCGCCGACACGATCGCGGAGCTGCGGACCGACGACTTCCTCGGGGCGAACGTGACGATCCCGCACAAGGAGCGGGTCGTTCCGCTCGTCGATCGCCTGACCGAGGAGGCCCATGCGACCGGCGCGGTCAACACGATCACGCGCGAGGGCAAGCGGCTCGTCGGCCACAACACCGATGTGCCCGGGTTCCGGGTCGCGCTCGATCGGCTCGTCGGCAAGCAGAAGATGCCCCGACAGGCGGTGGTGCTCGGCGCCGGCGGCGGCGCGCGGGCCGTCGTCTACGGCCTGATCACCGAGGGCTTCCAGCGCATCATCGTGTTCAACCGGCACCTCCACCGGGCGGAGGGGATGGTCAAGCACTTCGGTCGCAGCGCCGCCCACATGGAGCTGCGGGCGATGCCGTGGCACGAGTCGATCATCGAGGCCGAGCTGGCGAAGACGAAGGTGCTGGTCAATGCGACCTCGATCGGGTTGACCGACGACAACGACAGCCCGATCCCGGCCGAGATCCTGACGTCCGAGCTCCTCGTGCTCGACCTCATCTATGCGCGGACGAAGCTGCTGCGCGACGCGGAGGCTGCCGGCTGCACGGTCGCCGACGGCGAGCAGATGCTGCTCCACCAGGGGGCGGCCGCCTTCGCGCTGTGGACGGGTCAGCCCGCGCCCCTCGAGCTGATGCAGAGCAAGCTCGCCGAGGCACGCGCCGGCGGGATCCGCTCCGCGGAGGGCGAGCCGGCCGGTGAGCCGGCCCCGACCAGCGCCGATTGACCGCCGCCTCGCGATGCCCGCCTTCCGCTTCCTGACCGCCGGCGAGTCGCACGGCCAGACGCTCGGGGTCACGATCGAGGGCGTCCCGGCCGGCCTCCGTGTGAGCGCCGACGCGCTCGCCGTCGACCTCGCGCGCCGACAGCGCGGCTACGGCCGGGGCGCCCGCCAGGCGATCGAGCAGGACCGGGCCGAGATCCTCGCCGGGGTCAGGCACGGCCGGACCCTCGGGTCGCCGATCCTCCTGCTCGTCCGGAACAAGGACTGGACGAATTGGACCCGGGTCATGCAGGTCGAGGACCTGAGCGACGACGAGGTCGCGGAGCTGGCCGGCCTTGTCGCCGACGGCAACAAGCGCGCGACGCCGGTCACGCGGGTTCGTCCGGGCCACGCCGACCTCGCCGGCGCGCTCAAGTACGGCTTCAACGACGTCCGCAACGTGCTCGAGCGGGCGTCGGCGCGCGAGACGGCCGCTCGCGTGGCGGCCGGCGGTGTCGCCCGCGCGTTCCTGGCCGAGCTCGGGATCGAGGTCTGGTCGTTCACCGCGGAGGTCGGCGGGGTCGCGCTGGACCCGGCCAACGCGAGCCGCTCGCGCGAGGAGGCCGACGCCTCGCCGCTGCGCTGCCCCGACCCGGACGCCGAGGCGCGGATGATCACCCGCATCGACGAGGCGCGGAAGAACGGCGACACGGTCGGCGGCGTGTTCGAGGTCGTCGCGCACGGGCTGCCGATCGGGCTCGGGAGCTACGTCCACTGGGATCGGCGGCTCGATGCGGCGCTCGCCGCCGCGGTCATGAGCATCAACATCGTGAAGGGCGTGGAGCTCGGGCTCGGGTTCGAGCAGACCCGTCGGTTCGGCTCGGCGGTCCACGACGTGATCGAGGGCCGCGGCGAGGCCGGCCGTTGGATCCATCGCTCGAACAACGCCGGCGGCCTGACCGGCGGCGTGACGAACGGCGAGCCGCTCGTCGTGCGCGGTGCGGTGAAGCCGATCTCGACGCTGGCCCGCCCACTGCCCACCGCCGATCTCGTGACCGGCGAGCCCGTCGAGAAGGCGCACTACGAGCGGAGCGACATCAGCGTCGTGCCGGCGGCAGGGGTCGTGGCCGAGGCGATGGTGATGCTGACGCTCGCCTCGTTCGTCGTCGAGAAGTTCGGCGGCGACACGGTCGACGAGATCCGGGCGTCCGTGGAGCGGTATCGCGAGCGGATCGCCCAGCCGCCCGAGGCGCCGGTTCCCGGCGGGCGTCGCGTGGCCGCGACGACGGGCGCGACCGGCGCGACCGGGGCCCCTGCGGCCGACGCCGACGTCGCCCCGGCAGGGGCCGCGGACGGGTCGTTCGGCTCGGGCGGCGACGACTGACCGATGGACGTCGTGCTCGTCGGGCTTCCCGGCAGCGGCAAGAGTGTGGTCGGGCGGCGGCTGGCCGGCCGCCACGGCGCGACGTTCGTCGACCTCGACGAGCGGATCGAAGCGGCCGCCGGGCGACCGATCCCCGAGATCTTCGCGGAGGAGGGCGAGGCCGCGTTCCGTGCCCGCGAGCGGGCCGCCATCGCCGACCTCGGCGTTCCGCACGCAGGCGACGGCGTCGCCCGGGTGATCGCCAGCGGCGGCGGCGCGGTCGTCGATCCGCGCAATCGGTGGCAGCTCTATCGCGGACGCCTGTCGGTCTGGCTCGACGGGCGGCCTGAGGTCCTCGCACAGCGGCTGCGGCGATCGCCGCACGTCCGGCCGCTCATCGTCGGGCGCGAGCCGGTTGCGGCGGTGCGCGATCTCGCGACGCGCCGGGAGCGGTTCTACGCTGCGGCGTCGGTGCGGATCAACGGGGTGCCCGAGGTCCGCGGTGTCGTCGACGCGGTCGAGGCGGCGATCGGCGGCGGCCTTCCCGGGAACACCCGGCTGCTCGACGCGGAGACGAGGATCGGGCGGTACGTGCTCGGCGAGGGCGTCGCCGCCACGGGCGTCGCCGACGCGCTTCGGCAGCTCGAGGCGAACCGCGCGGTCCTCGTGTCGGAGCCCGGGGCCTGGGAGGCCGCCGGCGCGGGGCTCGCGGCCGCCCTTGCGTCGGCCGGCTGGACGGTCGAACGAATCCTCGTGCCGCAGGGGGAGGACGCGAAGCGACTGGCCGTGGTCGAGGAGGCCGCGCGCGAGCTCGCCCGTCTCCGGGTGGAGCGCAGCGAGCCGATCGTCGCGGTCGGCGGCGGCGCCTTGGGAGACACCGCCGGCTTCCTCGCCGCGACGTACCTGCGCGGAATCCCGTTCATCCAGGTGCCGACCACCCTCGTCGCCCAGATCGACTCGGCGATCGGTGGCAAGACCGGGGTCGACCTGCCCGAGGGGAAGAACCTGATCGGCGCGTTCCACCAGCCGTCGACGATCGTCGTCGACGTAGCGTTGCTCGGGACGCTGCCCGAGCGGCAGCGGCGGGCTGCCCTCGGCGAGGCGGTCAAGATGGCCGCGCTCGGGGACCCGCGGCTGTTCGAGCTGCTCGAGGCCGACGGCGAGGCGATCGCCACCGGGGACCCCGGGGCGGTGGAGCGCGGGTCGGTCGCGGAGGTCGTCGAGCGCGCCGGCTGGGCGAAGGTCGAGGTGGTGACCGCCGACGAGCGCGAGCGGGGAGCGGCCGGCGGCCGGATCACGCTCAACCTCGGCCACTCGCTGGGGCACGCGGTCGAGGCCGCCGCGGGCTACCGGGACCTGCTCCACGGGGAGGCCGTCGCGTACGGGCTCCGCGCGGCATGTGCGATCGGGATCGCGATGGGTGTGACGCCGGAGGAGCGTGCGGCGCGGATCGGGCGTCTGCTCGACCGGCTGGGGCTCGGCACGGCGCCGCTCCCCTTATCGATCGACACCGTGCTCGACCACCTCGGCGCCGACAAGAAGCACGCCGGTGGCCGGCTGCGCTGGGTCCTTCCGACCGCGGACGGGTCGGAGGTGCGCGCGGACGTGCCCGACGACGTCGTGGCGACCGCGGCACGGGCGATGCTCGCAGGCTCGGGCACAAGGTCGGCGGCATGATCCGCGTGCTCGTCCTCCAGGGACCGAACCTCAACCTCGTCGGCACGCGCGAGCCCGAGATCTACGGCTACGAGACGCTCGACGAGATCCACGGCCGGATCGGGAAACGGGCGATCGAGCTCGGGCTCGTCGTGGCGTTCTTCCAGTCGAACCACGAGGGCGCGCTCATCGACCGCCTCCACGAGCGAGACTTCGACGTCGCGATCGTCAACGCCGGTGGGCTGACCCACACGAGCGTGGCACTGCGCGACGCGCTGCTCGGGATCTCGCGGCCGTTCATCGAGGTCCACCTGTCCGACCCGTCGACGCGCGAGCCGTTCCGGCATGTCAACTTCCTCCACGACATCGCGATCGAGTCGATCGTGGGGCTCGGACCCGAGGGCTACCTGCGCGCGCTCGAGAGGATCGCCGCACGCTACGGGGAGCACGCCGATGCCTGATCGCGTCCGGGACGAAACCCCGGAGCTCCGACGGCTGCGCGAGCGGATGGACGAGCTCGATCGGCGCATCGTCGGCCTGCTCAACGAGCGCGCCGAGCTGGGGCGCGAGATCGGTCGGGCGAAGCTGGCCGCCGGCCGCACGGCGATCGCCGATCCGGAGCGCGAGCGCGAGGTGCTCCTCCGCGTCTCGATGGCGAACGAGGGGCCGCTCCCGCAGGCCGAGCTGCTCGAGCTCTACCGGCGCCTGATCGAGGCGACGAAGGCGCTCGAGGTGCGCGATCGCGCACGGGAGTCCGACGACGCCGACTGACGGGATGCGGGCGTCGCGCGAGGCCGCGTCGGCGGGCATGACCCGCTTCGCGCCCGCGCCGACCGGGTACCTGCACCTCGGGCACGTCGTCAACGCGCTGTACGTGTGGGGGCTGGCTCGCGCCACCGGCCGAGAGGTGCTGCTCCGGATCGAGGACCACGACCGGCAGCGGTCGCGTCGCGCGTTCGACGAGGCCATCGGAGAGGATCTCGCGTGGCTCGGGTTCGTCCCGGACGCCGGGCCGGTCCGGCAGTCCGAGGACGGCCACGTGTACGCAGCGGCCCTCGAGACGCTTCGGTTCAACGGGCGCGTCTACGCGTGCGACTGCACCCGGGCGACGTTCGCCGGCTGGGCGCGCGACCACGGCGCCGCCTGGTTCGGGGAAGGGTGCCCGGGCGACTGCCGCGCACGCGGGCTCGAGGAGCGCGCCGGGACGACGCTCCGGGTCGCGGTCGGTGGGGGCGAGGAGACATTCCACGACCGGCGGCTTGGCCCTCGACGGGGGATGCCGGCGGCGGGCGGGGACGTCGTCGTCCGCGATCGGCACGGCAACTGGACCTACCACTTCTGCGTGGTCGTCGACGACGCCCGCCAGGGCATCGACCTCGTGGTGCGCGGCGAGGACCTGCTCGAGGCGACCGCGGTCCAGATCCGGCTCGCGCGGCTGCTCGGGCGGGTCGAGCCGCCGGCGTTCTACCACCACGGGCTCGTCCTTCGACCCGACGGCTCGAAGCTGTCGAAGTCGGCGGGCGACAGCGGCGTCCGCGAGCTGCGGGCGGCGGGCCGCTCGCCGGCCGAGGTGATCGGGGAGGCCGCGGCGGCGGTGGGGCTGTTCGGCGCGGACCGGCCGGTCTCGGCGGGGGAGGCCGTCGATCAGCTCGCGGCCGATCTGCGACGGAGTCTCGGGCGAGGCTGATCGACCATCACATGCAGCCGATCTCGCGGCGGGCGCGCGGCCACCGCTCGAAGCGGCCGTCGTGGCGGACCCAGACCTCGTCGCGATCCGGGGTCTCGTAGAGCTCGAAGCGGTCCGTGTGAAGTCCGGTTGGGCGGGCGTCGGCGGGGAGCGTCTCCCTCGTTCGGAACCGGCCGGCCGTGACGTCCGCGAACACGCCGAGCGGGTCGCGCAGGTACAGGCTGTCTTCGTGATATCGGAGCCAGATCATCGACTCCCATCCGCAATGTGCCGGCCCCGTGCGAGCCTGGACGAGGTCGGTGCGCTGGCCCAAGGCGTCGACCCACGGGCTGTTGTCGGTGGTGCGACCGCGCGCCGGGTCGAACTCGTCCGGCTGGCAGGTCCGGAACCCCGTCACTGTCCAACGACCGTGGCCGCGCACGATGCTCGTTCCCTCCATGATGATCACGGCCTTGATCCGACCGTGGACCCGGTTCACCCAGCGGACGATGGAGGCGTTGGGGTCGTCCGGGACCGGCGGGTCGTTCTCCCATCCGGTCGCCGGCAGGTCGACGTGCGTCACGTCGTCGATGAACGGATAGGGCGAGGGCGTCCCCACGGTGGCGAATCGCGGACCGGTCGTGTAGTCGCGCTCGTATCCCACCGGAGCCGGTGCCGCCGAGCATTCGAGCGCCGACTCGAGATCGATCGCCCAGTCCGGGATCGGGACGGGCGTCGCGCCCGGTGGCGGGGTCACGGGCGGCGGGACTTCCGTTCGGGCGGGGGTCGCGGCGGCCGTCTCGGCGGGCGCCGGCGTGTTGGCCGGGGAGGCAGTCGCGGGGGCGAATGCGGTGGCTGGCGGCTGCGGCTGATCGGCGCAGCCCGCGACGAGGACCGCCATGAGCATCAACGCCAGCCGCGCGAGCCGGCGTCGCGTCACAAATGCCTCCTCCACGTGTCGCGTCGACCGCACTTCGTTACCGCCACTCGCCTCCGGGTCCCGACGCACGCTGTGACGCCACGTGGGGGACCGTCGTGACGCCGCATCGTCGCGCGGCTGACACCCGGTCGCCCCTTCCCAGCCGCTTGCCGTGTAGCGCGTCCCGCGCCACGATGGCCGGAACTGGCCGGAGATCGGTCCTCGTCAGCGGAGGTGCACGTCGGTGTTCCCGATCGGCGATCAGAACGAGGCAGGCCGCGGGCCCGCGTTCGTCACGCTCGTGCTGATCGCGATCAACCTCGGCGTGTTCTTCCTGCTCCAGCTTCCCGAGGCGAGCAACTTCGAGCAACCGTTCACGTACGGCTTCGCCGCGGTGCCGGTCGAGATCACGACCGGGGTCGACCTGACCGGTCCGCAGCCGATCACCGTCAACGGCCAGACGTTCGAGGTGCCGCACGCCCCGGGCCCCGACCCGATCCAGCTGACGCTGCTGTCGAGCATGTTCATGCACGCGGGGTTCATGCACCTCCTCGGCAACATGCTGTTCCTGTGGATCTTCGGCGACAACGTCGAGCACCGGGTCGGCCACGTCGTGTACCTGGCCTTCTACCTCGTGGCGGGGATCGTCGCGAGCCTGGCCCAGATCCTCACGGGCCCCGACTCGATCATCCCCACGCTGGGCGCGTCGGGGGCGATCTCCGGCGTGCTCGGGGCGTACCTCGTGATGTTCCCGAGCAACCGGGTGACGGTGATCCTGTTCCGGTTCGTGCCGTACCAGGTGCCCGCGATCGTGGCGATCGGCATGTGGGCCGTGTTCCAGTTCATCAACGGGTTCGGATCGTTCGCGGTGTCCGAGCAGACCGGCGGCGTCGCCTACATGGCGCACATCGGCGGGTTCGTGGCCGGGGTGCTGTTCGGGCTCGTCGGGCGCGGGATCTGGGGCGCCGGGCCGCGGCGTGACCTGCGGTACGCCCAGCGCTGGTAGCTCGGCGCGCGAACGTCAGCCGGCGCGCTCGCTCCGGTCCTCGATCTCCCACGCGTGGTCCAGCGCATGCCACGCGACCCGTCGGGCGGCGTAGCGCGGCGGCCACTTCTTGCCGGCGAGCGGCGACCCGTCGGAGGGAGCGCGCAGGACGTCGAGCATCGAGGCGTGCAGGGCGTCGCGGGCGGCGGCGTCGGCCGGGTCGAGAGCCTTGTGCTTGATCCCCATCACCGTCGCGTAGCCGCCGTCCGCGCCGAGCACGTGCTCGAGGATCTTCGCGGTGTCGCGCCCGCCGCCCCGCGGACCTTTGCGCAGCTCCGCCGGCGCGGCCGCAGCAATCCGGTCGAGCGTCGCCCAGGCTGCCTCCACGATACGGGCAAGGCGGTCTCCTTCGCCCGCGGTCGTCGGGCGTCGATCCGCCTCGAACCGGACGTCGGGAGCCCCGAACGCGGTCGTTGCGTTGCCGGGCAGCTCCTCGACGACCTCGAGGTCCGCTTCGGTCGGCGGCGCGAGCCCGGCCGACCCGACCACCGCGGCGTACCGCTCGCTCGCGGCCGCGAGCGCCTCGAGCGCGGCCTCGCGGGTCTTCCCCGCGCGCGACCAGCCCGGCCACTCGAGCGCGTTCGCGAAGACCTTCTTGTCGGTCACCTCGAGACCGACGGGGATCGGTGTGCGAGCCATCGACGCAGGATAGCGTCGTCAGCGGCGAGACCGGAGCACCGGGCGGGGCGGGGGCGTCAGCGCCGCGTCGCGCCCCGCAGGTCCCCCACGAGTCGGGCGAGCGCGTCGACGTCGCGTCCGTCGGATCCGAGCGCGTCGACGAGTGCCGACGCGACGATCACGCCGTCCGCCCCGGCCTTCGCGAGCGCACGCACGTGGGCCGGCCGGCTGACGCCGAACCCGACACCGACGGGCACGGGCGAGTCCGCCCTGACCGCCCGGACCAGCCGCCCGACGGCCGGTGGGAGCGACGTCCGGGCACCCGTGACGCCGACGAGCGATACGCAGTAGAGGAAGCCGCCGGAGCGCGCCGCGATCGCGGCCCGACGGTCCGCTGGTGTCGTCGGCGCGACGAGATAGACGACGGCGACCCCGACCTCCCGTGCCACGGCCTCGAACGGCGCGCCCTCGTCCGGGGTGAGGTCCGCCACGATCAGCCCGGCGGCGCCGGCAGCCGCGAGCCGCCGCGCGACGGGTCCGCCGTCGCCGCCCCCGATGACCTGGTTCGCATAGCCCATCGGGACGATCGGCAGCTCGGGCCGCGCCGTGCCGATCTGCTCGATCAGACGGAGCGATCGCTCGAGCGTCGCTCCGGCCCGCAGAGCGGCGTTCGAGGCGCGCTGGAGCGTCGCGCCGTCCGCGAGCGGGTCCGAATACGGCAACCCGACCTCGAGCAGGTCCGCCCCGGCGTCGGCCGCGGCGAGCGCCACCTGCAGGCTCGTGTCCGCGTCGGGGTAGCCGGCGACGACGTACGGGATCAGCGCGACGCGTCCGTCGGCGTGCGCGCGCTCGAACGCGGCCGCGATCCGGCGTGCGCCGGCAGTGTCGTTCGTGCCCGCGGCCGGCGAGGCGCCCGGCGCGCCGACCGCGCTCATCGAACGGACTCCCACGGCTCGACGTCGGCGAATCGCTCGAGCGCCGCCATGTCCTTGTCGCCGCGACCCGAGAAGCCGAGCAGGACCAGCAGCTCGCGACCCGGATCGAACCCGCCGGGCAGGCCCTCGACCCCCGCCAGCACCTTCGGCAGGGCCGCGATGGCGTGCGACGTCTCGAGCGCGGGCAGGATCCCCTCGCAGCGGGTCGTCGCCTTCATCGCGGCGATCGCCTCGCGGTCGGTCGCGGCGGCGACCTCGATCCGGCCCGCCTCGGCGAGCGCCGCGAGCTGCGGCCCGATCCCCGGGTAGTCGAGCCCCGCCGACGCCGAGTGCGCCTCGATGACCTGGCCGTCGCCGTCCTGGAGCATCAGCGAGCGCGAGCCGTGGAGGATGCCCGCCGAGCCGCCGAGGATCGCCGCCGCGTGCCGCCCGGTCGACATGCCGTCACCGGCCGCCTCGGCGACCGCGAGTCGGACCGACGGCTCGCCGATGAACCGCGCGAGCAGCCCGATCGCGTTCGAGCCACCGCCGACGCAGGCGAGGGCGAGATCGGGCAGCCGTCCCTCGACCGTGTCGAGCTGGGCGGCCGCCTCGTCGCCGATCCGGCGCTGGAGGTCGCGCACGATCGTCGGGTACGGGTGCGGGCCCATCGCGGACCCGAGCACGTAATGGGTCGTCTCGACGTTCGTCACCCAGTCGCGCATCGCTTCGTTGACCGCGTCCTTGAGCGTGGCCGTGCCCGACGTGACGCTGCGCACCTCGGCGCCGAGCGCGCGCATGCGCAGCACGTTCGGCCCCTGGCGGCGGATGTCCTCCTCGCCCATGTAGACGACGCACGGGAGATCGAGCAGCGCGCAGGCGGTCGCGGTCGCGACGCCGTGCTGGCCGGCGCCGGTCTCGGCGATGACCCGGCGCTTGCCGAGCCGCCGCGTCAGCAGCGCCTGACCGAGCGCGTTGTTGATCTTGTGGGCGCCGGTGTGCGCGAGGTCCTCGCGCTTCAGGTACAGCCGGACCGACGGCAGCGCGGCACCCGCGGCGCCGGCGAGTCGACCCGCCTCGGCGACGGCGGCGGCGGCAAGTCGGTCGGCGCGGTAGAGCGCGGTCGGGCGGCCCGCGAACCGGGCGAGCAGCTCGCGCAGGTCCGCCCAGAACACGGAGTCGTGGCGCAGCGCTTCGTACGCCGACTCGAGCTGCCCGAGCGCAGCCATGAGGGTCTCGGGCACGTAGCGGCCGCCGAAGTCGCGCTCGAGCCCCCAGCGGCCGGCGCCGTCGGCCTCCAGCAGCGCGGGCTGGACCGGTGTCGGCCCGAACGGCAGGTTCGGTCGGTCGTCACGGGCGGCGGTCGCGCGTTTCGTGAACACCGCGACGCGGAGCGGGTCCTTGACCGGGCGCTGGCCGTCCGTTCGCGGCGCCTCGACCCCCGAGGCGACATCGACGCCGACCGCCGGGATCGATCGCAGCGCCGGGCCGACGTCGCCGGGGTGCAACCCACCGGCCAGCATGACCGGCACCTCGCGGGCAACGCCGCGGGCGACGTCCTCGGAGGCGCGCTGGCCGGTGCCACCGGGATGCGGTCCGCCGGCGGTGTCCAGCAGGATCCGGGCCGCGCCCGCCTCGAGGTAGGCGCGGGCGGCCGCCACGGTGTCGCGCGTGGCGGCGCCCACCGCCTCGGGGGCGATGTCGGCGGCGACGTGGACGACCTTCCAGGCGGGCCGGGGCGACGCCGCGACCACGGCGGGCTTCTCGCGCCCGCTGAACTGGATCGCGTCGGGATCGACCGTGGCCGCGATGCGCGCCAGGTCGTCGGTCGAGGCGTCCGCGGTGATCGCGACCACCTCGACGCGGCGGGACGCAGGCGCGGCCATGCGCACGAGCCGCCCCAGCTCGGCGGCCTCGTCGAGCTCGAGCGCGCGCGGCGTGCCCCGCACGAGGTTGAGGCCGACCGCGTCGGCCCCGGCGCGGACTGCGGCAAGGGCCCCGACGGCCTCCGTGACGCCACAGATCTTGACCGCGGCGCGGCGGGCCAGGTTCGGCCCGTCGTCCGGCTGCCGGCCGGCCGCGACGAACGAGCGGACCGCGGCGGTCGGATCGGGCGCGCGCATCAAGGCCTCGCCCACGAGCGCCGCATCGAACCCGAGCGCCCGCCACCGGGCGACCGTCGCAGCATCGCGAACGCCGGATTCGGCGACGACGAGCCGGTCCTCCGGCACGAGCGCGCGCAGCCGGTCGGCGCGCTCCGGGTCGACATCGAGCGTCCGCAGGTCGCGGTTGTTGATGCCGATGAGCCGCGCGGTCGTGTCGAGCGCGACCGTGAGCTCGCGCTCGTCGTGGGCCTCGACGAGCGGCTCAAGCCCGAGCGCGAGGGAGCGCTCGACGAGCCGGGCGAGCGCCTTCGGCTTGTGGAGCGAGACGAGCAGCAACACGAGGTCGGCGCCCGCGGCGCGAAGAAGGGGCAGCTGGATCTCCTCGACCACGAACTCCTTGGCGAGGACCGGGATCGAGACCGCCGCCCGGACCGCGCGAAGGTCGTCGACCGAGCCGTTGAACCAGTGCGGCTCGCACAGCACGGAGATCGCCGCGGCGCCGCCGGCCTCGTACGCGCGCGCCCGGGCGACGATGTCGTCGTCCGTCGCAGCGATGCGGCCGGCCGACGGCGACGACCGCTTGATCTCGGCGATCAGGTGGGTGCCGGGCGCGGCGAGCCGCTCGACGATCGGGCGCACCCGGGGCGCGCCGATGAGCTGATCGAGCTGCGCGCCGAAGGGGGTCGCCAGCACCTGGGCCCGGATGTCCCGGCGGCGGCGGGCGGCGATCTCCGCGACGACGTTCCCGGTCGCGGTCCGCCTCCGGCCAGCCGCTCGTCGCTCCGACTGGACGGTCACGCCGGCGCCTGCGCGGGACTGCCTGCGGCGTGCGACGTCGCGGCTTCCGGCGCCGCGCGGCGCTCCGCGCGGAGCGCGTTCAGCAGCTCGACCACCATCCCCGCGTCGATCGTCAGTGCCGCCCGCTCCACCCCCTCCTCGAGCGAGTCGACGGCGCCCGCGACGAGCAGCGCCGCGCCGGCGTTGAGCAGCACCACGTCGCGCCGGACGCCGGGCTCGCCGCGGAAGATCGCCTCGAGCGCCCTGGCGTTCTCCTCGGGTGTCCCACCGACGAGGCGGCTCGTCGGTGCCCGCCGGAGGCCGAGCGCCTCGGGATCGACGCGCAGCTCGGCGACGCCGTCCGGCGTCACGTCGTGGATGACGCCGGAGCCGTCGAGCGGCAGCTCGTCGACGCCGTCGCCGTGGATGACGAAGGTCCGCTCCGTGCCGAGCAGCCGGGCCACCTCCGCCATCCGGGAGGCCGCCGTCGAGACCCCGACACCGAGCAGCTGGCGCGAGGTCCCGGCGGGGTTCGTCAGCGGGCCGAGCAGGTTGAACGCGGTCCGGACGCCGATCTCGCGACGGGTCGGACCCGCGTGCTTCATCGCCGGGTGGAACAGCGGCGCGAACAGGAACGCGAAACCGTGCTCGCGCAGCGACGCGCCGGCCGATGCCGCGTCGTGCTCGATCCGGACACCGAGCGCATCGAGGACGTCGGCCGCGCCCGCCTTCGAGGTCATCGCGCGGTTGCCGTGCTTCGCCACGGGGACGCCGGCCGCGGCGACGACGAGCGATGCGGCCGTCGAGATGTTGATCGTGTGGCTGCCGTCGCCCCCGGTGCCCACGACGTCGATCGCGCCCGGCGGCGCATCGACCCGCAGCACCCGCTCGCGCATCGCCGAGGCAAACCCGGCCAGCTCCTCCACGGTCTCGCCGCGCATCCGCAAGCCCATGAGCAGCGCCGCGAGCTGGGCCGGCGTGGCCTCGCCGTCCATGACCGCGCCCATGGCTGCCCGCGCCCCCTCGACCGTGAGGGTGCCGCCGTCGACGATCGTCGCGAGCGCGGCGCGGACCTGCTCGCTCATCGGGCGGCCTCCAGGGTGGGCGCGGCCCCCGCGGCCGGCGTCTCGTCCTCCGCGAGACCGGCGGTCGCGAACGAGCCGGTCGCGGCGTCGAGCCGGGCCGCCTCTCCCTCGCCGGCCTGTCGCAGGAAGTTCGCGAGGAGGTGCGGGCCTTCGGGGGTGAGCACCGACTCCGGGTGGAACTGGACGCCCTCGAGCGGCAGCGCCACGTGCCGGATGCCCATGACGACCCGGTCGACCTCGCTCATCGCGGTGACCCGCAGCTCGGGCGGGAGCGTCGCCGGATCGACCGCCAGCGAGTGGTAGCGCGCAGCCATGAACGAGGGCGGCATGCCCTCGAGCAGCCCGGCGCCGTCGTGGGTGACCTCGGTCGCCTCACCGTGGACGAGCGTGGGGGCGCGGACGATGCTCGCCCCGAAGGCGGCTGCCATCGACTGCATGCCGAGACAGACGCCGAGCAGCGGGATCCGTCGCTCGGCGGCGACCTCGATCGTCGCGACCGACACGCCGGCGTCGTCCGGGTCGCCCGGTCCGGGCGAGATCACGATGCCGTTGAGGTCCTCGGCCGGATCGTCGGCGAGCGCCTCGACCCCGGCCCGGTCGATCTGGTCGTTACGGACGACGCGGACGTCGGCCCCCGCGGCCTGGAGCGCCTGGACCAGGTTGAACGTGAAGCTGTCGTAGTTGTCGACGACGAGGATCACGAGGGAACGCCCTCGGCGGCCGGTGCCGCGACCGGCGCCGACCCTGACCGCGGCGGCGACTCGAGGCCGGCGGCCAGCTCGAACGCGCGGCGCAGCGCGGCCGCCTTGTGCTCGGTCTCCTCGAACTCCATCTCCGGGATGCTGCCCTTCACGATGCCGCCGCCCGAATGGATGTGCGCCATGCCGTCCTTGAGGACGGCGCTGCGGATCGTGATCGCGGTGTCGAGGTTGCCGTCGTAGCCGAGATAGCCCACCGCACCACCGTACAGCCCCCGGCGCTCCTGTTCCGCGGCAGCGATCAGCTGCATCGCCCGGACCTTTGGCGCGCCCGACAGCGTTCCCGCCGGGAACACCGCTCGAAGCGCGTCGAGCGCGTCGAGATCGGGTCGGAGACGGCCCTCGACGTGCGACACGAGATGGACCACGTGGCTGTACTTCTCGACCTCCATGTACTTGCTGACGGTGACCGTGCCCGGTCGCGCGACCCGGCCGAGGTCGTTCCGGCCGAGGTCGACGAGCATGACGTGCTCGGCGCGCTCCTTCGGGTCGCGCTGGAGCTGCTCGGCGAGGAGGACGTCCTCCCGGGCATCGGCGCCACGCGGCCGGGTGCCCGCGATCGGGTGCGTCGTGATGCGATCGCCCTCGACCTGGAGCAGCAGCTCCGGGCTCGCGCCGACGACCTCGAACGACGGCGTCCGGACGAAGAACAGGTACGGGCTCGGGTTGACCCGGCGGAGCGCGCGGTACAGCCCGATCCCGTCGAGGGTCCGGCCGGTCGCGACGTCGGCGGGGAGCGCGAACGACTGGCGACGCGCGAGCACGACCTGGATCGCCTCGCCGGCCGCGATGGCCTCCTTCGCGACCTCGACCGCCCGGATGTGGGCGTCGCGGCCGAGGCTCGTCTCGATGTCGAGCGGTGCCGGCGGGCTGTCGGGTCGGCGGGGCGCGGCGCCGTTGAGCTCGCCGGCGCTGGGACGCGCGGTGCGCTCGAGCGCGTCGAAGATCGCGGCCTCGGCGATCCGGTAGCGCCCCTCGAGATCGGGGGCGTCCGTGTGGAGCGACGCGATCGCGGAGAGCGTGTGGGTCAGGTGGTCGAAGACGAGGACGAGGTCGGTCTCGATGAAGGTGGCGGTCGGCACGCCGACGGGGTCGCGCTCCGGGAGCGGGACCGTCGGCTCGAAGATCGAGACGGCGTCGTAGGCGAGCGCACCGACGGCGCCGCCGGTGAAGCGGGGCATGCCCTCGCTGGGCGCGACCCGGCGTCGGGCTACAAAGCGGCGGATCGCGTCGAGGGGATCGGGCGCCGGGGCGTCCTCGAAGGGGAGGTCGGGCACGTAGGCGTTGACGCTGAGGGGACGAGTCGTCGTTCGCGCGACGCCGTCGCGGACCTCGAGCATCCGGCGCGGCCCGATGCCGAGGAACGAGTAGCGCCCGAGACGCTCGCCGCCCTCGACCGACTCGAGCAGGTAGGCGGGGCCGCCGTCGTCGAGCCGCAGGAAGGCGCCGATCGGCGTCTCCAGGTCGGCCGGACGGGTCGCGCGCAGGAGGATGGTGTCGGTGCTCGGCGCGAGACGCTTCGCCTCGGCCAGGCTGAGCGGTTCGGCTGTGGTCATCGCGGTTGTGGTGCCTCGAGAATCAGAAACGACCTTCGTCTCGGGACGAAAGGTCGTGCCTTCCGCGGTGCCACCCTCATTCGGCGATGCCGCACTCTCGTGACCGACGGGTCGCGTTCGGGGCGGAGGATGCCGCCCGTGCCGACCGATCGGCGCTGCCCTGTATCGCTGGCGCTCTGCGCCGGAGCCTACTGGCGCGCGGCTCGTGGTCGCGTCGCGTTCGGTCCGGAGGCTCCCGGGTCCATTCACCGTCGTCGTCGTCCCGGCTCGCACCAACCGCCGGGTCTCTGGGTCGACGTGCGACGGGTACTCGTCCCGTTCACAGCCCGTGTTCGTGATGTGGCGCGGAGTATGGGCGGGCGGGCGGTGGGGCGTCAAGCGGGCCGGGTTCCGGGACGCTCCTGGGCCCGCCGCCCCGCGTCGTAGGCCCGCCGCCCCGCGTCGTGGGCCCGCGGCCGCCGCTGACGTGGGCCAGCTATCAGCCACCGTGGTGAGTGGCCGGGCGCGACCCACGATCGGGCCCGATCTGGCCCCATCCGGGGGCCATCCATCAATCGGGGTGCTGGTTGGCCACGAAACGGCCGTCGGGAGGCCCGATACGCCGGCCAGTCACTACCCGGGCTAATGGTTGGCCACTACCGGGCGGGCGAGGGCGGGCCGGGCGGGCGTGGGCCAGGTCGCGGGCGCCGGGCACGAGAGCCGGGGGCCCGGGGGCACGGGGCGCCAGCCAGGTCGCGGGCGCCGGGCACGAGAGCCGGGGGCAGGGGCACGGGCGCCGGGCGCCGGCCCCGGGGGCACGCGTGCCGGGGGCACGGATGCCGAGCCGGACGATCGTCGTCGCATCGGCAGGCGCGCGCGGGCGCCCGTTGCGCGCCGGGACGTCAGCGTCGGGCCGGTCCCGATCCCGACGACAGCCCGAAGCCTCCGATCTTCCGCCGGACCACCGGCAACCAGGCGAGCGCACCGCCGGCCTGGGCGAGGATCGCCAGGATCAACAGCAACCCGGGAACGGCGGTGATCGCGCCGGGGACCAGCCAGTCGAACGCCTTGCCGAAGATCCCGAGCGTGCTCGAGGCGAGGTTCGCGATCGGCATCGATCGCGGATCGCCATCGTCGCCGTCGCCGATCGACCAGCGTTCGACCGATCCCGCACCTCCGCCCCCGGCGCCACCCGAGGGCGCTCCGGTGCCCGGTCCGTCCGACGGCGCCGGCGTCGGGCTCGCACTCGGCTCGGGCGTCGGCTCCGACGAGGGCTCCGGTGACGGGTCGTCGGGGGTCGGCGACGGGTCGGGCGACGCCGCCGGATCGGGCGCCGGATCGGGTGTCGGGTCGGGGCGAGGCGCCGGGGACGGAGCCGGAGGCGCCGCCTCCACCGTGATCCGCACCCTCGTCGCGGCCGAGGCGTCGATGCCGTCGGTTGCGACGTAGGTGAACCCGTCCACGCCGACGAAGCCCGCATCAGGGGTGTATCGGACGCTTCCCGCCCCGGTGAGCACCAGCGTGCCGTGCGCCGGAGCGGCGACGAACGTCGTGCTGAGCGCGTCCCCGTCGGGGTCGGTGTCGTTCTCGAGGACGCCGCGCGCGGCGCCGACGACCAGCTCGTCGCCCGATACGACCGTGTACGCGTCGGCGAGGGCTGCCGGCGGAAGGTTCGTGACCTCGATCGTCACGGTCGCGGTCGCGGTGAGCGCCCCGTCGTCGACCTCGTAGACGAAGGAATCGGAGCCCACGAACCGCGCCGCCGGATCGAACCGGAACCGGCCATCCGAGCCGAACGTGAGCACGCCGTTCGTCGGGCCCGACACCAGGGCGGCGCCGACGGCGTCCCCGTCCGGGTCCACGTCGTTGCCGAGGACGCCGGGGGCGGCGACCACCAGCGGCCGGTCGTGCGCGACCGACCAGGTGTCGTCGGTCGTGATCGGCGCCGTGTCGGTCACCGAGATCGTGACGGTCCCGGAAAGCGAGCTCGTCGCTCCATCGCTCGCGACATACGTGAACGAGTCGGTGCCGACGAAGCCCGGGTCCGGATCGTAGTCGTAGGTGCCGTCGGGTCGCAGCGTGAGCGTGCCGTTCGCGACGTCCGTGGCGAGCGCGGCGGCGAGGGCGTCCCCGTCGGGATCCGTGTCGTTGGCGAGGACGCTGGTCCCGGTGAGCGTCGAAGCGTGATGGACGGTCGCCGCATCGTCCACGGCCACGGGATCGGCGTTGGTCACACTGAGCGTCACCGTCGCGGCCGCCGACGTCGCGAGCCCGTCGGTGACGGTGTACGAGAACGCGTCCGGCCCCGTGTAGCCGGGCGCCGGGTCGTACGTCCACGCGCCGTCGGCATCGAGCGTCGCGGTTCCGTGCGCGGGGGAGGCGACGAGGGCCGCGGCGAGCCCGTCACCGTCGGCGTCGGCGTCGTTGCCGAGCACGCCCGGCGCTGCGACCGCAGCCACGTTCGCATGGTGGACCGACAGCGCATCGTCGTTCGCGATCGGGGCGGCGTTCGTGATCGTGATCGTGACGGTAGCCGGCGCCGACGTCGCGGCACCGTCCGTCGCCCGGTATGTGAAGGACGTCGTGCCGACGAAGCCCGCCGGCGGGTCGTAGGTCCACGTGCCGTCGGGGGCGAGTGCGAGCGTTCCGGTCGCAACATCGGTCTCGAGGACCGCCGCGAGTCCGTCGTCGTCCGGGTCGGCGTCGTTGTCGAGAACGGAGCCGGCCAGCTGCCGATCGTGCGAGCCCGACGCCGCGTCGTCGACTGCGATCGGCTGCCCGTTGGTGACGCCGATCGTGACCGTCGCCGGGCTCGAGAAGTTGTGCCCGTCGGAGACCCGGTAGACGAAGCTGTCGGTGCCGGCGAAGAAGAGGTTCGGGACGTAGGTGAAGCCGCCCGTCGAATTGAGCAGCAGGGTGCCGTTCGAGGTCGTGCTGACGAGCGACGCTGTGAGCGGGTCGCCGTTGGGGTCCGTGTCGTTCGCGAGCACGCCCGGTGCGCCCGTGAGGAGCAGGATGCCCATGTGCACCGAGTAGGTGTCCGCGATCGCCACAGGTGCCTGGTTCGACACCGTGATGGAGACGGTCGCAGGAGCGGACGTCGTCACACCGTCGGTCACGCTGTATGTGAACGTCTCGGTGCCGGTCATGCCGTTGAGGGGCTGGAACGTGAACGAGCCGTCCGAGGCGAGATCGAGCGTGCCCGTCGCCGGCGGCGTCACCACCGTGGCGGTGCGGGTCTGGCCCGGATCCGGGTCGGTGTCGTTGGCGAGGACGCCGGATGCGGCGTCCACGCTCAGCAGGACGTTCTTCGCGGCCACGTAGGCGTCGTCGGCCGCCGACGGCGCGACATTCGTGACACTGATCGTCACGGTCGCCGGCGCACTCGCGTCGCTCCCGTCGCTGGCGCGGTAGGTGAAGGCGTCCGTGCCGCTGAAGCCGGGGTCCGGGACGTACGTGTAGCTGCCGTCGGCGTCGAGGGTCAGTGTTCCGTCGGCGACGTCCGACTCGAGCACCGCGACGAGCGGGTCGTCCTCGGGGTCGGTGTCGTCCGCCAGAACGCCGGGCGCGGGCACCGTCAGCGTGTTGCCCGCGACCACCGAGGCGGCGTCGTCGCCAGCCGACGGCGCGCCGTTGCTCCCCGGATCGATCTGCATGGGGAGCGTCACCGTCGGGCCCTGGACCTTGGTGCAGTCCCAGTGCTCGTACTCGACCGCCGACCAGTCCCCCTGGCCGACGGTGCTGCCGCTGACCGTGATCGTGGCATCGAGCGTGACGAACTGCGGATCGCCGTAGAGGCGGTTGTGATCATCCACGGCCGCAAAGGTCACGACCGTCGGCCCGGATCCCGACACGCTCGAGGTCCAGGCGTATCCCCCGGACACCGCATCGATCGAGGCCGACTCGACCTCGTACGCGCCCGGGATCGTGATCTCGATGCACCCGATCGACTCTCCGCCGCCGTCGTTCGAGGAGGTGTTCTGGGCCGAGATCCCCACCGGCGTGCTGACGTGTTGCGTGACCGCGCTCGTCGATGCGCCGATGGTCCACGAGTGGGCCGCGAGCACCGAGGCGGGAAGCGCGAGCGATGCAAGCAGGAGGACGACTGCAGCCGCGGCCAACCAGGACCGGGGTCGGCCGGACCGTTGGGGCCGATCCATGCTCAGGCGACGCGCGAGTACGGGGTCCACAGCGGCGCGCCGGGGTCCGCGCCGGGCAGCGGGGCGTCGGTGTCGTGCTCGATGCCGTCGACGAACGACCGAACGAGTCGCTCGTCGAGCTGGGTCCCGGCGGCGTCCTCGAGCCGGCGGAGCGCCTCCTGGACGGACAACGCCTTGCGATACGGACGGGTCGTGGTCATGGCCGAGAATGCGTCGCCGATCGCCAGAATCCGCGCGACGAGCGGAATGGCCTCGCCCTCGAGGTGGTGCAGGTAACCCCGGCCGTCCCAGCGCTCGTGGTGGTGGCGGATGCCCGCCCGAATGAGGTCGATGTTCGGCAGGTCGCGAACGATCATGTCGCCGAGCGCGACGTGCTGCTGGACGATCCCGTATTCATCGTCGGTCAGCCGCCCGGGCTTGCGCAGGACGTGGTCGGGGATGCCGATCTTGCCGACGTCGTGCAGCAGGCCGGCAACCCGCATGGTCCGGACCGTCTCGTCGTCGAGCCCCTCGCGGCGGGCCAGGAAGACCGCATATCGGGCGACGTCCTCCGAGTGCCGCTTGGTGTAGCGGTCCTTCGTGTCGACCGCGAGGATGAGCCCCTGGAAGACGTCGAACGTGCGCGTTTCGCCCTGGTGCTGGGGCTCCGTGTCCGCGAAGCGGATGCGGTCGCCGCCCGACGCCTTCGCCTCCTCCAGGGTCGTCGCAACGACGTTGAGCAGCGCGGTCACGGATGACGCGTGCTCGGGGTAGGTCGCGACGCCGCCGCTCACGGTGACCGGCAGCGATTCCGAGCTGTCGAACTGCAGGGTCGCCGCGGCGAGCTCGTGGCGCAGCGCCTCGAGGCAGGGTGCCAGCGACACGACGTCCTGCGTCCCGGCCAGGATGAGGAACTCGTCTGGTCCGTAGCGGGCGACTGCCGTCGTGGTCGGCATGACCCGGCGCAGGTGCTCGACGACCGTGAGCAGGGCACGGTCGCCGGCGGCGTGTCCATACGTCTCGTTCAGCAGCCGGAACCCGTCGAGATCGACGAGCGCGACACCGATCGCGCCACCGGCCACGCGGGAGCGGTCGACCGCGGCCGCAAGCTCGTCCACGATCGCGCCGTGGTTGAGGAGGTTGGTCAGCGGGTCGCGCCGGGTCGCCTCGACGAGCGCGGCGGTCTGACGGGTGATCCGACCCTGGGCGGACCGGAAGACGAGCCACAGGACGACGGCCGCGACGGCGGCCGCGGACAGGGTGGTCAGGACGATGCTCCCGCGGAGCTCGTCGAGTCGTGACAGGATCGGACCCGCGTCACGCCAGACGCCGACGACGGCCTGAACGGAATCCTCCGCCTTGAGCGGGAAGAACTCGACGAGCAGATCGCTCGTCCCCGTGATCTCGGTTGCCGCGCCGCTGGCTGCCGCCGGCGTGAAGTCGGCCCACGCGGTGCCCTCGTCGACCGACGTGGCGAAGCCCTCGCTGATCGGTGCGCTGGTGCTGGCGAGACCGGGGCGATCGGCGACCACGACGCGGCCGTCCGGCAGCCGCAGCTCGAGGTGAAGGATCTCGGTTCGGGCGACGAGCAGCGCGAGTCGCTCCTCGAGCAGGGAGCGGCGCGCGGACGACATCGTCCCGGGGTCGAGGTCCGCGGGTTCGACGTTGCCGTTGACGAAGGCGCGGATGAGCGCGGCATCGGTGCCGACGATCGACTGGAGGGTCGACTGCGAGAAGTTCGCCGAGACCATGAAGGTCTGGGCGGTCGCGGTCACCCCGACGATGACGAGGAAGATCCCGTACACGAGGACGAGCAGGATCGGGCGGGGTACGCGGCGTTCGGCGCCGAACATGCGCGTCGGACTCCTCACGAGGTGAGTGGTTACCGACGGACGGTAGGAGTCCGAACGGGCCCGCGACCATCAGCCGGAAGTACCGGTCGGGGCGGGACGGCGTCGGATGCGGATCCGACACCAGGTGGGGACGCGGCCCGCGGGCCGGACAGCAACGAGCCCGGGATCGCTCCCGGGCTCGTCGGATGTCGCGGGGCGGGACAGCGTCAGCAGACGTTGCCGTTGTTGTACTGGTCGAGCGTCTCCGCGATCGACAGCGCGAGCGTGCGGTTCGCGCTCGAGTCCTTCAGGAAGCTGCCGGTCCCGTCGAAGCCGATCGCGTCGAGGAGCGCCTGGCCGTTGGCGATCGCGTTGTTCGCGGTGCCGCAGGTCTGGGCGTCGGCCTGGACGTTGAGCTTCGCGGCGAGGAGCTGGGCAGCGAGGCCGTACGCGGCGTCACTCGCCATCTTCTTGCCGTTCAGGGTCGACTTGTCGAGGATCTTGACCGCCTCGGGGCAGGTGTTGACGAACAGGTCGCCGATGTAGGTCCCGCCACCCGGGAAGCTCGCGAGCACCGCGTCGGTGATGGGGCCCTGGTTGCCCTTGCCGTCGCACGACGTCCAGTTCTTCCAGAAGCCGATGGTCCGCGTCGGGCCGTCGCCGTTCGGGCAATCCATGCCGATCTGGGTGTCGCGGCGGATGGCGTCGTAGCCGTCGGTGTCGTCGTCATGGACCTTGGTGAAGATCCGGATGTCGTACGTGCCGGGCGGCAGCGGACCCGAGGCCTCCCAGCCGTCCGCGGTATTGCCGGCGCCCGGGTTCACGAAGCTGAAGTCCGGCGCGGTGCCGTCGTCGCCGCTGAGGTCGCTGACGAGCTTGCCGGATCCATCGATGCGGACGTAGTGATCGCCCGGCTCGTTGGTCTTGATGTCCTCACCCGGGCGGGCCAGCACGAGGACGTACAGCACCTGGGTATCGCAGTCGTAGCGCGCGTACGAGTCGGCCCGGATGGGGCCGCCCGCGTCGAGCGACGCGAAGAAGTCCGCGGTCAGGTCCCACTCACCGGCATTGCCGTTGACGTTGGCGCTGCCATACGTCACGTCCGGTGCCGCGGCGGATGCTGCCGGGACGACGATGGCGGCGACGAGGGCCGCCTGGGCTGCAGCCAGCGCGATCCGCCGGCCTGGACGATGGAACATGACGGGTCTCCCCCTGATGGATGACTGCCTCCCGTTTCCGGACAGTACCGGAGTACGGAAACCCCCCGGACGATAGGGCCATTTGTACTCGAACCGCGTGCCGGGAACCAGCCCTTGTCGCCTTGCAACTACCCGAACTGTTGCATTCGGACACCAGCGAGATCGTTGGGGTGCCTGAGAGCGTGTGAGGCGCCGCGGAGCGGCGGAGCCGGCCACCGCAGCGATCGGCGCTCGGCCTCGGTCTGGCGGGGA
>JBIQKJ010000024.1:0-30868 GCA_044506615.1 Chloroflexota bacterium
GTGGGCAACGATGGTATGAGCCAGATCGCCCGGACAGCCGACAGCGTGACACTCAAGCGATGGTAGACCGACAGGTGAGCGCGCCGTGGCATGTTCCGGGTCATGCCGGAGTCGCACGCCGCCCGGGGTCAGCGCCGCGCGTTGCGGCTGCTCGTCGACCTGGGCGCCGAGCTGCGTGCCGCGCGCGTGGCGGCCGGGTTGACGTTGCGGTCCGTGGCCGCGGCGGTCGGGGTCTCGCTGGCGGAGATCAGCCGCATTGAACGCGGCGTCGCCCACTGGGCTGACGTGGTCGTGCTGTCGCGGATCGCTGCGGTCGTCGGACTGGAGCTATCGCTCCGCGCGTTCCCCGGGCCCGATCCGCTCCGCGACGGTCGACATGCGGGCCTGTTCGCCTCGTTCCGAGCCGTGCTTGGCCGCGGGCTCCGGTTGCGGGCCGAGGTCCCGGTCCAGCCGGGGCGCGGCCTTCGGGCGTGGGACGCCACCGTCGATGACGGCGTCCGGGTCGGCGGGGCGGAGCTCGAGACGCGCCTCACCGACTCGCAGGCGCTGATCCGGCGGATCACCCTGAAGCAACGCGACGGCGGCGTCGACGTCGTGATCCTCGTCCTTGCCGACACGAGGGCCAACCGCCGCGCGTTCCGGGCTGCGGAGGAACAGCTCCAAACGGCCTTCCCACTCTCCGATGCGGCGGTGCGGACGGCCCTCGCCGCCGGACGTGTTCCCGAGGCGAACGGCGTGCTGTTCCTGCCGGTTCGGGAGGCGTCGGCGGCGCGTCGGAGACGGGATTCTCGCCCCACGCAAGCAGGCGACGTGGCGGAGGGTCGGAGGCGCTGATCCGTCTCGCCCCGTGAGAAACGCCGACCGGTCCGCGTGCCGCTTGTCGCCAATTGGCGTGGCACGAGAATTCGCGACCCTGGACCGGCGAACGACGTCGTCTGCTCTCGTGGCACGAGAACCGGGGAGACGTCCCGGGCACGAAGCGGGGAGACGTCCCGGGCACGAAGCGGGGAGACGTCCCGGGCACGAAGCGAGCGGGCCGGCGACCCGGCCCGCTCGTGATGCGGAACGACGTGAGCGCGAGCCGCGCCCGACGGGGTCAGGCCGGCTGCGGGTTCGGCTCCGGGACCGGCTGGCCCGGCCCGACGATCGAGGGCGTCCCGTGCGGGTCCTGCTTCGGTGGCAGGTCGCTGAACAGCTTCTCGAACTCCTCGCCGTCGACGGTCTCCTCCGCGACCAGCTTCTCGGCCAGCGCGACGAGCTTGTCCTTGTGGGTCGTGAGGACGTCCATCGCGCGCTCGTAGGCCTTGTCGATGATCGCGCGGACTTCCTCGTCGATCTGCTTGGCGACCTCGTCCGAGTAGTTGCGCTGCTCGCCGATCTCGCGGCCGAGGAACACGAGCTCGTCGCGCTTCCCGAACGAGAGCGGGCCGAGCTTGTCGCTCATGCCGAACTCGGTGACCATGCGCCGCGCGAGGTCGGTCGCCTTCTCGATGTCGTTCGAGGCGCCGGTCGTCGTGTCGCCGAAGATCAGCCGCTCCGCGACGTTGCCGCCGAGCAGCCCGGCGATCTTGTCCTCGAACTCGGTCTTCGACTGGAGGTAGCGGTCCTCGGTCGGCAGCGCCATCGTGTAGCCGAGGGCCATGCCGCGGCTGATGATCGTCACCTTGGCGACGGGATCGCACTTCGGGAGCACCCGCTGGACGACCGCGTGGCCGCCCTCGTGGTAGGCGATGATCGCCTTCTCGGCGTCCGAGATCACCCGGGACTTGCGCTCCGGGCCGGCGACGATCCGCTCGAGCGCCTCCTGGAACTCGGACATGCCGATGACCTTCTTGTTGCGTCGCGCGGACAGGATCGCGGCCTCATTGACGAGGTTCGCGAGGTCGGCGCCCGAGAAGCCCGGCGACTGGCGGGCGATGCCCTCGACGTCGACCGCCTTGTCGAGCGGCTTGCCCTTCGTGTGGACCTTGAGGATCGCGGTGCGGCCCTTCATGTCCGGGCGGTCGAGGATGACCTGGCGGTCGAAGCGGCCCGGGCGCAGCAGGGCCGGGTCGAGGACGTCCGGCCGGTTCGTGGCCGCGACGACGATCACGTTCGTGTTCGTGTCGAAGCCGTCCATCTCGACGAGGATCTGGTTGAGCGTCTGCTCGCGCTCGTCGTGCGACCCGCCGAGACCCGCGCCGCGCTGGCGGCCGACCGCGTCGATCTCGTCCACGAACACGATGCACGGGCTGTTGCGCTTCGCCTGGTCGAACAGGTCGCGGACACGCGAGGCCCCGACACCGACGAACATCTCGACGAACTCGGAACCCGAGATCGAGAAGAACGGCACGCCGGCCTCACCCGCGACCGCGCGCGCCATCAGCGTCTTGCCGGTGCCCGGAGGCCCGACGAGCAGCACGCCGCGCGGGATCCGCGCACCGAGCGAGTTGAACTTCTCCGGGTACTTCAGGAACTCGACGACTTCCTGGAGCTCGGTCTTGGCCTCGTCGACACCGGCCACGTCGGCGAAGGTGACGACGGTCTTGTTACCGAGGAACATGCGCGCCCGGCTCTTGCCGAACGACAGCGCCTGGTTGTTGGTGCCCTGGGCCTGGCGCATCATGAAGAAGATGAAGCCGCCGATGATCAGCAGCGGCAGCAAGCCGGTCAGCAGCAGGCCGAACCACGAGTTGTCGGCGACCGGCTTGACCTTGTAGGCATCGGCCGCGAGCGTCACATCGCCGCGCTCGGCGGCCTCCTCCATGTCGGCGAAGACGTTGGCGGTGACGCCCGGCAGGCCCGCCACGAACACCGTGTACGGGGCACCGCCGCCCTTGGGCGTGACGGTGAGCTTGTTGTCCTCCTGCACGACCGACTCGACCTCGCCCGCCTGGACGTTGGCGAGGAACTCCGAGTACGGGGTGTCCTGCTGTGGCGTGGAGGACGTGAGCCACGTGAACAGCAACGCAGCCGTGCCCACGACGAGGACCAGCATCACGATGCCGTTCCTGAAGAACTTCGGGTTCAAAAAGGGAGCCTCCGGGTCGGACAGGCAGCGCCGCGCGCCGCCGTGCGATCGAGTATAGCGTCGGCGGCCCTTGCGCCCATGTGACGAGAAAGGCCCACCGGGGACACGACGATGTCGCACCGTCGCGGACGGGAACGAGCGGGGGGCGTCCCGCGCGACGCGATACGTCGCGGATCAGATCGAGGGGGTTGGTAGCGGAGGGCGGATTCGAACCACCGACCAAGGGCTTATGAGTCCCCTGCTCTACCACTGAGCTACTCCGCCACGGAGCCCGGAGATTCTAGCGCAGGCCGGCCGACGTTCGCCAGCGACGGTCGGGCCCGTACCGGGGCCGCGCGCTCGCCGCGCCCGCCGGTGCGGCGCCGCGACACCCTTGCGGTTCCAATTCATCAGATGCAGAATTCATCACCTGATGAATCACGACGCGCGTGAGGCCCCTGCCCGGGATCTCGCCATCAGGACCCGTGCGCTCACGAAGCGCTTCGGGGGCGTCACCGCAGTCGATGCCGTCGACCTCGCGCTTCCCGCAGGACGGATCTATGGGCTGCTCGGGCCGAACGGTTCGGGCAAGACCACGCTGATCCGCCTCCTGGCGGGCCTCGCCCGTCCGACATCCGGAGAGGCACGCGTCCTCGGCGTCGCGATGCCCTCGCGGCCAAACCTCGAACACATCGGATACATGACCCAGGCCGACGGCGTCTACCACGAGCTCTCGGTCTGGGAGAACGTGCGCTTCTTCGCCGCGCTGTTCGGCGTCCACGACGACGCCGCGCTGACCGACGTGCTCCAGGTCGTCGACCTTGAGGAGCGACGCGACACGCCGGCCTACGCGCTGTCGGGCGGGATGCGCCGCAGGCTCTCGCTGGCCTGCGCGCTCGTGCACCGGCCGGCGGTGCTGTTCCTCGACGAGCCGACGGTCGGCGTGGACCCCGCGCTCCGCGTCCAGTTCTGGGGCTACTTCCGGCGCCTGGCCGCCGACGGCACGACGCTGCTCGTGGCCAGCCACGTCATGGACGAGGCCGACCGCTGCGACGAGCTCCTGCTGATCCGTCAGGGACGGCTGCTCGCCCGGGGCAGCGGCGAGGAGATCCGCCGGTCCGCGGGTGTCACCGACCTCGAGGAGGCGTTCCTCCGCCTCGGCGACGAGACCGTGGCGACGTGAACGTCCGCCGCGCCTTCGCGATCAGCCGTCGCATCGTCAGCCAGTTCCGGCGCGACCATCGCACGCTCGCGCTGATGTTCGTCGCGCCGATCGTCGTCCTCGGCCTGCTCGGCTGGGTCATCCGCGACCAGACACCCGACCCGACGCGCTTCGCGGTGATCGTCAACGACCGCGGGCTGCAGCAGCTCGGGATCATCGTGCGCGCGACCGCGCAGAACGCGGGTCTCGACCAGGTCGAGGTCGCCGACGAGGACGCGGCGCGAAGGGCGCTCCGCGAGGACCGGCTCGACGTGGCGGTCGTGATCGCCGGCGCCGGACAGACTGCCGATCAACCCACGATCAGGCTGATTACCCCGGGCCTGTCGCCCGCCGAGGACGGGGCGCACGTCGCGGCGCTCCAGGCCGCGCTCGCCGAGGCGGTCGCGGGGGGCCGCGTGCCGGCGATCGAGCGCGAGTCGATCTTCGGGTCCGAGGATGCCGACACGCTCGACGCGTTCGCGCCGGGGCTCGTTGGCTTCTTCGCGTACTTCCTCGTGTTCATCCTGACCGGCGTCAGCTTCCTGCGCGAACGCGTCGGCGGAACGCTCGAGCGGCTCCTCGCGACGCCCGTCCGGCGGTCGGAGATCGTGTCGGGCTACAGCCTCGGGTTCGCGTTCTTCGCCACGCTCCAGGTCACGCTGATCACCGCCTTCGCGCTCGGCAGCCTCGAAATCCCGGCGATCGGGCCGCTCCCGGCCTTCTCGATCGGGCTCGGAATCGCCAACGCGGGATCGCCGCTGCTCGTGTTCCTCGTCACGGTCCTGCTGGCGCTCGGGGCGGTGAACCTCGGGATCTTCATCTCGACGTTCGCCCGGACCGAGTTCCAGATCCTCCAGTTCATCCCGATCGTGATCGTGCCGCAGGGCCTGCTGTGCGGGCTGTTCTGGCCCGTCTCCTCGCTGCCCGACGTCCTCGAGCCCGTCGCCCGTGCGCTGCCGCTGACCTACGCGGTCGAGGGGCTCCGCGAGATCCTCGTCAAGGGCAGCGACCTCGCGAGCGCAACGCTCCGACTCGACCTGGTCGTGCTGGCCGCGATCGTCGTCGTCCTGACCGTGCTCGCCTCGCTGACGATCCGTCGAGAGGTCGCCTGATGGCGCGCCGCAGCGGTCGCCGGAAGGGCCCGTCCGACACCCGGGATCGGATCGCGGCGGCGGCGCGCGCGATGTTCGCCGAGCACGGCTACGACCGCACCTCGGTCCGCGCGGTGGCCGCGCGGGCGGCGGTCGATCCCGCGCTCGTCCACCACTACTTCGGCACGAAGCAGGAGCTGTTCATCGAGGCGGTGGCGCTGCCGCTCGACAGCTTCCGCGCGCTCGCCGATCTCGTCCCCGGGGACCCGGACACGCTCGGCGAGCAGCTCGTCCGCTTCGCGCTCGATCTCTGGGACGACCCGGCGACCCAGCCGCGCATGCTCGGGATCCTGCGCTCGGCCGTGACCGATCCGGGCGCGGCTCGCATGCTCGCGGGCCTGTTCACCCGCGAGGGACCGATCCGTCTCGTCCGGTCGCTGGGCGTGTCGGACCCGGACCTGCGCGCCGAGCTCGTCGGGACCCAGCTCGTGGGCCTCGCGATGGCCCGCTACGTGCTTCGCGTCGAGCCGCTGGCGACCGCCGACCGGGTCGCGCTCGTTCGCGCGATCGGCCCGACGATCCAGCGCTACCTGACCGGCGAGCTCGAGTCCGGCGCCGGCTAGACGACGACCCGGAGCCGGCCGGTCTCGACCTCGAATACCAGACCGTGCACCGGGCCCCGGCGCAGCCATGGATGCGTGCGCAGCCGGTCGACCGTGCGCCGGACGCTCGTGTCGAGGTCCGGGAACGCGCCGAACGGCATGTCGAGCGCGCGGCCCGTCGCTCGCGTGAGGCGATCGCGCAACGCCGCCTCGTCCGCCCCGTGGAGGCCGCACCGGGTGTGCTGGATGACGACGATCTCGTCGGTGCCGAGGAGCTGCTGGCTGATGACGAGCGACCGGATGGCGTCGTCGGTCGCGAGGCCGCCCGCGTTGCGGATGATGTGCGCGTCACCCGTGCGCAGCCCGAGCGCCTCCTCGACGTCGAGCCGCGCGTCCATGCAGGCAAGCACCGCAAGACCGCTCAGCGGCGCCGCGGTGAGCGCCGATCGGTCGAACGCCTCGGTGTAGCGCTGGTTCTCGGCGAGGATCCGTTCGAACTCCCCCCGCCTGCCGAGCGGTTCCGGCGTCGCGTCGTCGGTCACCGACGCCCCTGGTTGGCTCGATCGAGCAGCTCGCCGACCGTGACGCTGCCGTAGCGATCACGGAGCTGGTCGCGGACGAGCCGCCACATCGTGCGGAGCGGTCGCGGGCCGGTCCGATCGAGGTCGTCGAGCCGGAGGGCGCCGAAGCGCTCGATCCCGGGCACTGCCCGCAGGTCGTTCGCGAGCCGCTGGGCCGCCTCGTCGACGGTCATCTCGCGGGTGATCTCGACCGATGCGAGCCGGGCGGGTCCGGCCGCGGTGTCGGTGAGCGGCCGCGTCGCACGCTCGGCGCGGCGGATCGCCGCGTCGGCGTCGGCCAGCGCCGCGTCGACGGCCTCGGGGGTCTCGAACCGGGGCGGCAGATCCCCGGGACCGGCGGCCGCGGGTGGAGTCGCTCCGGACGTTGCTCCCGACGGCGCCGAAGCCGGCGCGGGGGTTGCCGGCGACAGGGTCGGGTTCGGCCAGGTGCCACCCGACGAGGCGGAGGCGGTGGTCTCGCCGGAGGCCGGCGCCGCGCTCGGGGCGGAGGCGGAGGCGCCCGCACCCCCACCGCCACCACCCGACGGTCCACGCCCGCGCGCCGCGCGCGCCACCGGCCGTGGCGCAGGCTCCACGCCTTGGGCCGGTGTCGCGCCACCGAGCGCTTCGTTCAAGAGGTGCGGCACGTCGATGCCGGTCAGGCCCTTCACGGTCGCGCTCGCTTCGGTGACCGTGCGGGTCACGTTGCGGACGACATCGGATGCGCCGTCGGTCGACACGACGGTCAGCGCGTCGATGTTGCCCATGGGCTCGGCCGCGGCGCGGACGATGTCGGGGAGCATCGACAGCACGGTCTGGATGATCGCCGCCTCGTTGAACTGGCGGTATGCCTCGGCGCGGAGGGCGAGCGCCTTCGCCTCGGCCTCGCCCTTCGTGAAGACGATGCCGGCCTCGGCATTGCCCTCGAGGGTCGTCTGCTTGGCGATCGCCTCGGCGTTGATCTCGGTGACGCGTGCCTGGGCCTCGCCCTTGGTGACCGTGACGGCCGCTTCGGCGGACCCGGCCAGCTTCACCCGCTCGGCCTCCGCCTGGGCCTGGGCGATGCGGGCCTGCTTGTCGCCTTCGGCCCGGCGGACCTGTGCCTCGGCCTCGGCTTCGGCCGGGCGAACCGTGCTCGTGAGGAGCTCCTTCTGCTTGCGGGCAGCCTCCAGCTCGGCGAGCTCGGTCTGCTTGCGCACGACCTCCTGGGTAGCCTCGGCCTCGGCGAGCGGGCCGGCCTGGGCGGCCCGGGCCTCGGCGGCCGCCGTCTGCGTCTCGGTCTCGGCGCGGCGGAGGGCGACGTCCCGGGCCGCGTTGATCTTGATCTGCTCGGCCTCGGCCTCGCGCACCGCGGCCTCCTGGTCGGCGGCAGCCTTGGCCATGCGCGCGTCGCGCTCGCGTCGGGCTGTCTCCTGTTGCCCGATGAGGTCCATGTAGCCCGACTCGTCGCGGATCGCCTGGATCGTGAACGAGTCGATCTGGAGGCCCGAGGTCGCCAGGTCGCCCTTCGCGGCGTCCTGGACGGCCTGCTGGAACTTCTGGCGGTCGAGGTTGAGCTCCTCGACGGTCAGCGTGCCGACGATCGAGCGGAGCGAGCCCTCGAGGACGTTCTTGACGATCGAGTCGACCTCCTCGTCCTTCGAGTCGAGGAAGCGCTCGGCGGCGTTGCGGATCGATTCGTTGTCGGCGCCGATCTTGAAGGTCGCGACGCCCTGCACCGCGACCTTGATGCCCTGCCGCGTGACGGCGTCGGACAGGTTCACGTTGATCTGCCGGGCGGTGAGCTTGAGCCGGCCGACCTTGTTGACGAGCGGAAAGACGATCACGCCGCCGCCCCGGACGACCTTGAGCTCGCGCCGGCCCTCCGCCGACCGGTCGCGCTGGCCGCTGACGATCAGGGCCTCGTTGGCGCCGGCGACCTTGTAGCGGCTGCCGATGTAGGCCACGATCAGGCCGGCGACGATGACGACGAGGAACACGGGCAGGACGCCCCCGCCGATGAAGTCGAAGATCGCGTCAAGCATGATCGGCCCCCTGCTGCGGTGACGGTTGGGTCCCCTCGGGGCCCGGGGTGGTCGGGTCTGGTGCTCCGGGTGCGGCGGGTCCGGCGCCGGTTGCGGGCGCGGCGCCGGTCGCGGGCACGCTGATCGGCGCGACGATCAGGCCGGCGCCCGCCACGCCGGTCACGCGGACGGTCGTGCCCGCGGGGATGTCGGTGGACGCGGTCGCGCTGAACTCGTGGGTCTGGCCCTCGGCCTTCACGTAGACGCTGCCGTTGCGCCCGGCGGGGATCGCCACTGCCACGTACGCGTCCTGGCCGACGAGGTCGCGAGTCGAGAACGCCGGCGGGGCCTCGGAGCGGCGGAGCAGGCCGAACAGCCCGTAGGCGATGCCGAACCCGCCGAGCCCGAACAGGCCGCCGATCAGCCCTGCCTGTCCGCCGTGCACGTCGAGGAGCTGGGTGGCGATCAGCCCGCCGACGCCGAACATCGACACGAACGAGAGCAGCAGCGGCATGAGCGACACGCCACCGAGGTCGAAGTCGATGACCGCCCCGAGGATGTCGTCGACGAGCACGGTGATCAGCAGCAGCCCGCCGCCGACGAGTGCGCAGACGCTGAAGACGAGGTTCTCGATCGAGACGTCGAGCATCGGCCCTGCGGCCTCCCTCCGAGTGTCGGACGGTGACGGACGGGGCCGGCGTCTGGGTCGCCGTGCTGCCCCGCGGGCACAGGATACCGGGCGGGGGCGTGCGGAACGAGGGGGTGGTCGCGGAATCGGGGCGTTCCGGCGACGGGGCGTGCCGCGCGGGCTCGCACCTTGGTCGGCTGGTCGTAGCTCGGCCCGCGCCATGTGCCTCGGCCCGCGACTGTGCCTCCGCCCGCGACTTGCGGCCTGCCAGATGCTCCTCCGGGAGCGCTATCCCGGTGCCGACGTCCGCGATCGTGCCATCGGATCACCTGGTGAGCGTTAACGGCGCCGATCGCCCTTCGATCCTGCCATCTGCTTCGGACTGGAGCACTGGGCCAGGAATGCGACCCGGATGTTGGCCTAATGCTCACCGGCACGGCACATGGCAGGAAAGCCGCGGCGATGACCGGGCACGTGGATCGAAACCGCGAGGGCCGCGCACCGGCGGGCGCGCGTACCGGACGAGCGGCTGGCACCGTCGCGGGTTAATGCTCCGGGCGGAGCAGATGACCAGGCCTGGCCGGCCGCGCCACGCCCTGAGCGGGCCGCGCCACGCCCTGAGCCGGCCGCGCCACGCCCTGAGCGGTCCGCGCAGACACCGCCCGGAACCTCGGCCTCCGGGGCCCCGGACCTACCCCTCCCCGGTCCCGAACAGCAGGTCGAGCCAGCGCTCGGCCGGGCTCACCCGGCCCTCGTCGGCGCCCACCCGAACGGCGGCGGACCCCGGCGCATTCGCGTCGAGCGGCGGCGCATCGGCCTCGAGGGCGAACGGGATCTCGCGCGCCCCACCGAGCCCGAAGCCCCGGGCCTGCTGGACGATGTATTCCTGGCGCTGGATGAGCGCGAGCTCACGCTCGTACGCGGCGATCTCCTGGCGGCGCGCCTCGTTGGCGACGGCGAGCTGCTCGGCGCGACCCGTTGCCGCCGACGCCTCGCCGACCTGCCGCGCGAACACCGCGACGATCCACACCGCCAGCACCGCCCCGATCACCATCCCGACCTGGCGCCGCTTGATCCCCGCGATGCCGAGTGCCGACAGGTCCGGGGCCGGGCGCGCGGGCGCGGCGTCGTCCGATGCTTCGGTCGGCGGCGGCTCGGGGGCGGCGGGCTCGTCGAGCGGCGGGCGCTCGGTCCGTCTCGGCATTGGGTCGGAGGGTAGCTGCGCGCAGCTGACATGTCAACCGAGCCGATCGGCCCGAAACGAGGCCTCGCGCGACAGGTGCTGTGACAGCCGAGGTGTCACAGCCCGGGTGGACGGTGCGCTAGACTCGCTCCGATTCGTACATCCGTTCGAAATGCCGTGTGGAGGCCTCGAATGCGCACGTACGCCCCCGCCTCGACCGAGACCGTCCTCCAACGCCTGCTCGAGGAACCGTCGCTGGCGCGCGGCGTCGTCCACCACGAGATCCTCCCCGCCCGACCGGCAACCTTCGCGCCCTTCCCCGAGTGGCTCGATCCCCGCATCCGCGACGGACTCGCCCAACGCGGGATCGAGCAGCTCTACACCCACCAGGCCGATGCCATCGAGGCGGTCCACGCCGGACGCGACGTGGTGGTCGTCACGCCGACGGCGTCGGGGAAGACGCTGTGCTACGCGCTGCCGGTCCTCCAGGCGATCGCCGACGATCCGGCGTCGCGGGCGCTGTTCCTGTTCCCGACCAAGGCGCTCGGGCAGGACCAGGTTGCGGAGTTCAGCGCGCTGTCGACGGCCGCCGGGATGCACATCAAGTCCGCGACGTACGACGGTGACACGCCCGCCCCGATCCGTTCCGCGATCCGCGGCGCGGGCCAGGTCGTCGTCTCGAACCCGGACATGCTCAACTCGGCGATCCTCCCCCACCACACGAAGTGGTTCCAGCTGTTCGAGCAGCTCAAGGTCATCGTCGTCGACGAGCTCCACACGTACCGCGGGGTGTTCGGAGGGCACGTCGCGAACGTCCTGCGCCGGCTGCTTCGGATCTGCCGCCACTACGGCAGCAACCCGGTGATCGTGTGCTGCTCCGCGACCATCGGGAACCCGCTCGAGCTGGCCGAGGCACTCACGGGCCGGCCGTCCCAGCTCGTGGACAACAACGGCTCACCGGCCGGCATGCGCCACCTGCTGCTCGTCGATCCGCCGCTCATCGACCCGTCGACCGGCGCGCGCGGCTCGGCGCTCACGCTCGCCGAGCGGTGGGCGCTTCCCTTCCTCCGAGCAGGGCGCCAGACGATCGTCTTCGGCCGGGCGCGGACGTCCGTCGAGATCATCCTGTCGAACCTGCGCGAGAAGCTCCGCGAGAGCTACGGACCGCGCAGCCGTGTCCGGGGCTACCGCGGCGGTTATCTGCCCACCGAGCGGCGCTCGATCGAGCAGGGGCTGCGCGAGGGCGAGGTGCTCGGCGTCGTGAGCACGAACGCGCTCGAGCTCGGCGTCGACATCGGGCGCCTCGACGTGTCGATCCTTGCCGGCTACCCCGGGTCGATCGCCGGAACCTGGCAGCAGATCGGCCGGGCGGGCCGGCGCAAGGACACGAGCGTCTCGATCCTCATCGCGTCGGGGGCGCCGGTCGACCAGTACGTCGTCCACCATCCGGAGTTCCTGCTCGGGTCGCGTCCGGAGGAGGCCCGCCTCGACCCGGACAACCTGCACGTCCTGCTCGCCCATCTGCGGGCCGCGACGTTCGAGCTGCCGTTCGAGCCCGGCGAGGTGTTCGGGCCCGCGCCCGCCGACGACCTCCTCGCGTTCCTCGGCGAGGAGGGTCACGTCCGTCAGGCCGGCGACGGCCGCTGGTACTGGAGCTCGGAGAACTTCCCGGCGTCGGAGATCTCGATGCGCGCCGCCGCGCCCGAGAACGTCGTGATCATCGACACGACCCCGGACCGACCGCGCGTGCTGGGCGAGGTCGATCTGTTCTCGGCCCAGGTGCTCGTCCACGAGCGGGCGATCTACATGCATGAGTCGGTGCAGTACTACGTTGACCGGCTCGAGTGGGGCGAGCGCAAGGCGTACGTCCACAAGATCGACGCCGACCACTACACGTACGCGAACCGCGCGGTCACGCTCAAGCCGCTCGAGGAGTTCGCGGTGGCGCCCGCCACCGGCGGCTCGCGGGTTCACGGCGAGGTGATGGTCGCGAGCCTCGTCACGCTGTTCAAGAAGCTCAAGTTCGGGACCGACGAGAACGTGGGCTGGGGCCCGATCGACCTGCCCGAGCTCGAGCTCCAGACGACCGCCTACTGGCTCACCGCGGAGACGGCCGGGGCGGGCTGGCGTCGCGACGACCTCGATGTCGCGCTCGTCGGCGCCGGCCGGGCGCTGCAGGCCGTCGCCAGCGTCCTGCTGATGGTCGACCCCCGCGACCTCGGCCTCGTCGCGCAGGTGCGGTCGCCGCACTCGGAGCGGCCCACGATCTACCTGTACGAGGCGATCCCCGGCGGGATCGGGCTGTCCGAGCGCCTGTGGGAGCGACACGAGGAGCTCGTCCGTGCGGCCACCGAGCTGATCACCGCCTGCCCGTGCGAGAGCGGCTGCCCCGCCTGCACCGGTCCCCGGCTCGAGCCGGGCCTCGACGCGAAGGCGCTTGCGCTCCGCCTGCTGGCCGGGCTCGGCGCGAGCGCGGGCGTCGCGGCCGCCTGACCATGGACGCGACGGCCACGCTCTCTCGCCGGCTCGCGAGCTATCGCTCGGCCGTCCGGACGCTCGCCACGGATCCGGACGGCGGCGCGCGGCCACGTCCCGTCGTCGAGGACCTGGCGGAGCGGATGGCGGCGGCACTCGACGGAGAGGTGGTGCGAGCCCCGCTCGGGACGGTGGTCCGGCGCGACGGTCCCGCACGCCCCGTGCCGGTCGACCGCGAGCGACTTGCCCTGCTGCCGGGACAGCCGCCGCCCGATGTGCCGCTCGTCTGTCTCGACACCGAGACCACCGGGCTCGCAACGGCCGCGGGCACGGTCGCGTTCCTGATCGGCCTCGGCTGGTGGGAGCGCGACGCGTTCCGACAGGTCCAGCTGATCCTGCCCGATCACGCGGACGAGCCGGCCCAGCTCGATCTTCTCGACCGGCACATCCCGGCCGGCGCCTGGCTCGTCACCTACAACGGCCGCGGGTTCGACTGGCCGCTCCTCACCACGCGATTCCGGATGGTCCGCCGACCACCGCCGGAGCATGCCGGCCACCTCGACCTGTTGCCGCTGGTGCGGCGGCTGTTCCGCCACCGGATGCTCGACGCGCGGCTGCGCACCGCCGAGGCGACGCTGCTCGGCGTCCACCGGGTCGGTGACGTGGAGGGCTGGCAGATCCCGGAGCGGTGGCACGACTTCCTGCGCGGCGGCCCGGCCGATCCGCTCGTCGAGGTCGTCCGCCACAACGACCAGGACGTCCGGTCGCTGGGACACCTGCTCGGGCATCTCGAGCGTCACCTCGCGGATCCAGCCCGGCGGGCGGAGGCTCCGCGAGGCGACCTGGCCGGCCTGGCCCGTGCGTTCGCCCGTGAGCGGCGGCTCGAGGAGGCGCTCGGCTGTCTCGATGCGGCGATCGCCGCCGAGCCCGAGCGACTCCCCGACCTCGATCCGCTGCCCTTTCCGATAGCAGCGCAGGCACCGCGGCACGCCCCCGTCCGGTCGCAACCACGCGCCGTCCGGGAGGGCGCCGACAGCGACTGGTGGCAGCCTGCGTACCGCCCCGACTTCGGCGGCCGGCCCCGGCGGCCGGAGGCGATGCCCGGTCCGGACCGGCCGGCGGCCTTCGCGGCGCCGTGGACCGATGAGCGGCTGTACCTCGACCGGGCGCATGTGCTGCGACGGCTCGGAAGGATCGGCGAGGCGTGTGAGGCATGGGCCGCGCTGACCGCGTCGCCGGGTCGGCTGGCCGTGGTTGCGTCGATCGAGCTGGCGAAGCTGCGCGAGCACCGGCTGGGCGACCTCGTCGGTGCGCTCGAGGCCGCGAGCCGCGGAGCCGCGCTCGCGGAGCGTCGTCGACGGATCGGCCGGCCGGAGCCCGTCCTCGAGGCGAACCTCGAACGCCGACTCGCCCGGCTCAGGCGCCGCCTGGCGACGCGGGCCGCCGCAAGCTGAGGGCGCGCTGCGAGATCGCGTGCTAGGGCCCGCGATTGCTGCTCCTCGTCCGGGCTTCCGTCATTCGGCGTTGGATGGCCGCGCGGTCCGGGACGCCGGCGAGCCCCGGCGCCTCGACGACGAGCGATGCGACGGCGGCGCCAAGCAGCAGGTCGTAGCGCTGGGCGATCCGGCCGCCGACGAGCCGCGGGTCGGCGCGCGCCGCCAGCACCGCCGCGAGGAAGACGTCCCCCGCCCCGGTCGGATCGACGACGCGGTCGGACGGGATCGCGGGCCAGCGGTGCAATGTCGGAGCAGACGAGGGTGGCGGGACCTCGGCGGCCACGCCCCCGCCGCCGCCGGCGGTCACGAGGAGCGTCGCTCCGACCCGCAGCAGTCCCGTGAGCGCCTGCAGATCGGTGCCCGGATCGAGGTCGTCCCGGCTCACGCCGACCAGGTCGGCGCGGCGCAGGAGCCCCGAGGGAACCGGCGGCGCCCGTCGGACAGGCGCGCCGTCACGTACCTCCCGAAGGAGGCCCTGCCAGCCGAGCGCGACGAGCGCGGCCTCCGGCGGAACCTCGGCCCACTCCTCCCCGAGCTCGCCGGCCACCGGCGCGAGGATCCACCCCGCCGCGCCGGCCCAGCCCGCGGGAACCGCGTCCACCGGCAGCGAGTCCGACCCGACGAGCGCGACCTGTCGACGACCCGCGGGCGTCTCGACGTTGTCGAAGACCGGACCGCGCTCGAGCGGCGCGATCACCACCGCCACGCCGGCGGACCGAAGCGCCGCGAGCTCGTCGGCGGTGGCGGCCGGCTGATCCGCGCCGATCACTGCGCCCACCCGCAGGCCGAGCCGCGCCACGGCCAGCGCGCTGTACGACACGCCACCCCCGAGCCGCCAGCCACGCGGATCGTCCGGCGCGAGATCGCGCGACGCGGCGCCGACCACGACGACCTGCGGTGGGCCCGGAGTCGTCGGCGGCCCCGAGTCGTTCGGCGGGGGCTCGGAAGTCATCGGCCTATACTCGCCGAATGTTCTTCTACGAGCTCCACGAAGGCGACGACGAAGTCTACTCGGACGTCCTCCTCTACAGCGACTCCGAGTGGGAGCCCGACGAGTTCTTCGATCTCGTTCAGACGATCCGCCGGCGGATCCAGGACACGCACGCGAGCGACACCCTGATCGAGGCGATCGCCGCCGAGCTCGAGCGCGAGCACGGCTTCGTCTTCGTCGCCGACGATCGCCTCACGGCCGCGGTCAACGTCTCGACCCGTGAGGACGACAACTTCCTCGCGGACCTCGACGCCGACGACGAGGATGACGACGATGACGACGACGAGGGCTCGGACGGCGGGATCCCGGACTACGTGACGATCTACGCCGACCTCGACATCGACGGCGGCGGCCGACCGAACTGACGATCGGCGGCTGACGACGGTCAGCGGCTGAACAGGATCTCGATGACGTCGCCGTCGCGGACCCGGTAGGTCTTGCCCTCCGAGCGGAGCTTGCCGGCCTTGCGCGCCTCGGCCGTCGACCCGAGCTCGATCAGGTCCTCGTACGCGACCGTCTCCGCCCGGATGAATCCGCGCGCCAGGTCCGTGTGGATCGCGGCCGCCGCGTCGACCGCGGTCGAGCCGTCGGGGATCGGCCAGGCGCGGACCTCGTCGGGGCCGGCGGTGAGGAACGAGATGAGCCCGAGCAGCTGGTACGAGAGCTTGATCACGCGATCGAGCCCGGACTCGACGATCCCGAGCTCCTCCATGAACACGGCCGCCTCGTCGGGCTCCAGCTCGCCGAGCTCCATCTCGATCCGCGCCGACAAGGCATCGATCATCGCGTGGCGGTGCTGATAGCCCGCGCCGATCGAGGCAACGAGCTCGCCGGGCTTCGGGAGGTCACCCTCCCCCACGTTGAGCAGCACGAGGACGGGCTTCTGGGTGAGGAACCGGAAGCCGCGGATCGCCTTCTCCTCCTCGGGCTCGAGCTCGACGTCGCGGATCGGCGTGCCGGCCTCGAGCGCCGCCTTGAGCCGTGCGAGGATCGCCTCCTCGCGCTCGTTCGCCTCGCGCTCGGCCTGCGTCCCGTGCCGGCCGCTTCCCTTGAGCCGCTCGAGCCGGCGGTCGGTCATGGCGAGGTCGGCGAGCGTGAACTCGAGGTCGAGCCGCTCGAGGTCGCGGCGCGGGTCGACCGAGCCCTCGGGGTGCGGGTGCGACGGATCCTCGAAGGCACGCACGACGTGGAGCAGCGCGTCGGAGTCGCGGAGCCGCGCGAGGTGCTCGGCCGGCAGCTCCTCGGTCCCGACGTGACCCTCGGTCGAGGCCGGCGGCGCGGGCAGGTCGACGTACGTGACGTCGGCGTGCACGACCTTCTTCGGCCTGTAGATCTCGGCGAGGCGGTCGAGCCGCTCGTCGGGCACCTTGACGGCGCCGATGTTCATCGTGACGCCGCCGTACCCGCCGGTCTCGGCGTGCCCGCGGGTGAGCGTGTTGAAGACGGTCGTCTTGCCCGACCCGGCAAGCCCGACGATCGCGATCTGCATGCGGCAAGGGTAGCGGGGCCGGCCCGAGCCGAGGTGGTCAGTACCCGGCCGTCGGATCCACCACGTTGAGCAACGGCTCGCCCGCCGCGAACCGCCGCAGGTTCTCGCAGAACAGCTCGACGCTCCGGTCGAGGACGCGGCCGCTCGACCACGCCGTGTGCGGCGTGACGATGACGTTCGGGAGGTCGTAGAACGACGACATCGGCGGCAGCGGCTCGTCGCGGAATGTGTCGAGCACCGCCCCACCCAGCTGGCCGTCGCGCAACGCCCGGATCAGCGCGCGATCGTCGACGAGCTTGCCGCGGGCCACGTTGATCAGCCACGCCCCGGGCTTCACCCCCCGCAGCGTCTCCGCGTTGATCATGTTCTCGGTCTCGGGCGTGAGCGGCGCCGCGAGCACGATGAAGTCCGACTCCGCGAGGAGAGCCGGCAGCGTCTCCGGGCCGCCAACCCGGTCGAGCAGGTCCTCGCCGAACGAGAGCGGCTCGTCCGAGGCGACCGTCGGTTCGGACGTCGCGTCCCCCGACGCACCCCCGCGCCGGCGAACGGCGACGACGCGGCAGCCGAATGCGGTCGCGAGCGCGCCCACCGCCCGCCCGATCGAGCCGAGCCCGACGATCCCGACCGTGACGTCGCGCAGCTCGGCGCCCTCGAGCGGCTGCCACGTCCGCTCGCGCTGGAGCTCGAGCAGCTGCGGAAGCCGGCGGGACACCGCGAGGATCATCATCAGCACGTACTCGGCGATCGGGCGGCTGAAGACGCCGCGCGCGTTCGTGACGACGACACCGCGCTCGAGGGCCGATGCGGTCAGCGCCCGCTCGACCCCCGAGGTGGCCGAGTGGACCCAGGTGAGCCGGGACGCCCGCGCGAGGATCCGGTCGAACGCGTCGGAGCTGAGCCAGCCCCGGAGCATCACCTCGACGTCCTCGACCGGGCCGTCCGCGAGCCCCTCGACGCTCACCGTCACGATCCGCGAGCCCGGCGCGGCGGCGCGGATCCGCTCGAGATCGCGCGACCGGTAGCGTGCCGACAGGATCGGGCTGAGCGCGATCGCGCTCGGCACGCCCTTGGGCCCGGATCCCGGACCCGCGGTCCGGCGAAGGCTGGGTGTGTCGGTCATCGCGTGCTCATCGGGCCGTGGCGGGCGCGCCGCCCGGCCCGCTGCTCGCCGCGCCCAGCACGCGCGCCACCCAGCGCGTCGGGTCGTCGATCTCCCCGTGCTGCGGCAGCGTCTCCGGTCCGTCCCACAATCGGTTGAGCGCCTCTGCGCCACCGGCCGCGGCGATCGCCCGGACGAAGGCCTCGCCCTTCCGGTACTGCTCCATCTTGAGGTCCATGCCGGTCAGCCGGAGCATCGCCCGCTCGAACGGCGTCCGGCGCGTGCGACGCTCGTGGAAGCGCCGGCTGATCTCCTCGACCCCCGGGACGAGCCCGTGCCCGACCTCGTCCATGATGTAGTCGCTGAACCCCTCGAGCAGGCTCATCACCGCCTGGACGTCACGGAAGAGCCGGCGCTGCTCGTCGCCCATCAACTGCTCCATCCAGTGGCCGCCTTCGGTCTCGCCCCGGAGCGCGCGACCCAGCCCGCGCATCGCCTCCCGACCGAGGCCGCGGGCATCCTGGCTGAACAGCGTCATCTGCCGCTCGAGTCGGGACGCGAGGTACGGCCGGAGCCACGGATGCGCCTCGAACTCGAACGCGTGGGTCGTCTCGTGGAGCGCGATCCAGGTGCGGAACGGCCCGAGCGGCACGCCGAGCGTCCGGGCTGTGGCGCGGATGTTCTCCTCGACGAACAGCAGCCGGCCGGGTGCCGCCTCCGCCGACAGCAGCGCCAGGTCGTACTGGCCGAGCACCCGCTGGCCCATGAAGCCCAGCAGCATCCCGAGCTGCCGGGTCGTGATCCAGCGATTGGCCAGCGCCATCGTCGCCTTCGCGAGACCCCCGCCGGGCGGCATGACCTGGTCGAGCAGCTCGCCCTCGAGCTTGCCGATGAGCGCCGCAAACGAGCTCGTGTTGGCCCGGACCCAGCCGGCCCGGTCGACGACCTCGGACCGCTCGACCACCCCCGGGAGGTGCGTCTCGAGGTGGGCCGACAGCGCGGGCACGATCCGCTCCATCGCCGCCCGATAGTCGGGCTCGGTCGCGTCGAGCTCGGCGCGGGTCAGCCGGCCCGGGGCGGAGTGGAGCCGCTCGATGGCGACGCGCTCGACGGCGGGCCAATCGACGAGCCCCTGCCGAGCGGCCCGCTCGGCACGACGGCCGAGGACGGTCGCCGCGGCGCCGAGCGCCGATCCGACGAGGAACCCGGCCTGCCACACGCGGTCGTCCCGCCAGGCCCTCCGGCGCTCGCCGCTGCGACCGGTCATCGGGCGCCCACCCCGAGGTCGACCGCGGTCACGTCGACGAACTCCTCGCCGAACAGCCGGGTTGCGAGCGCCCGGAACTGCCCCTCGTCGCCGGTCGTGAGCTGGACATGAGCCGGTGGCGCGGCCGCCTCCGCCGGCCGGCTGTGCCCGTCCCGGCCTGCGTCCGCGGCCGTTCCGCGGGTCGTGCCGGGCGCCTCGAGGCCGTTGATCGAGAGCAGCTCGGCCAGCGAGGACGCGGTCGCGGTCGCGGAATCGACGATCGCCACGCGCTCCCCGGCGACGCGGCTGATGATCGGCCAGAGCAGCGGGTAGTGGGTGCACCCGAGCAGCAGCGTGTCGACGCTCGCCGACGCCGGCAGCGGGAAGACGAACTCCCCGGCGCTGTCGCGCTCGCCGAGGAGCGGCGCGAGCGCCTCGGCGACGGTCGTCTCCGCCTCCGGGCCGGTCAGGACGCCGGCCTCGACCATCGGGACGAGCGTCGGCGTGGCGTGCTCGTAGACCTCGACCGCCGGGTTCTCGTCCTTGATGGCCGAGAAATAGGCATGCGAGCGGACGGTCGCGGGGGTCGCGATCACCCCGACGCGACGGTTGCGGGTCGCGAGCGACGCCGCGGCAGCGCCGGGACGGATCACGCCGAGGATCGGCAGGTCGTACCGGCGGCGCATCTCGGGCAGCGCGACCGCCGTCGACGTGTTGCACGCGATGACGACCGCCTTCACGTCCCGCGCGACGAGCTCGTCGACCGACTGGAGCGAGAACGCCCGGACCTCCTCGTCCGGCCGCGTCCCATAGGGCGCGCGTGCGTTGTCGCCGAGGTAGATCGTCGACTCGTGCGGGTTCCGACGGAGGATCTCGCGCAGGACCGTGAGCCCGCCGACACCCGAGTCGAAGACGCCGATCGGACGGGGATCGGACACCGGCGGCCTAGCGGCGTCCCGCCACCGCGGCGACCGGCATGTGCATGAGGTCGTGGGCGAGCTGGGCGACGTCGCGGCTGATCTCGGCGGCCGGATCGTGGAGGACGAACGGCACCCCCTCGTTGTTAGCCTGGACGACGAGCCGTCCGTCCGAGACGACACGATGCTCCGGGACCCGGCCCAGCGCACGCTCGAGATCGTGCGGGTCGATCCCGCCGGCCGAGTCGGCGCGGTTGACGAGGTAGTGCACCTTGCTCGCGGGATAGCCGATCGCCCGGAACGTGTCGGCCATCGCGATCGTGTTGTGGATCGTCGTCGAGTCGAACGTGACGATCTCGAGCACGGTGTCGCTCGTGTCGAGGAACGCGAGCGTGACGTCGTTGAGATGGGTCGCGAGGTCGACGACGACCGCGTTGTACACGCGGCGCAGCAGCGACAGCACCTTGTCGACGTCGCGCGTCGTGACCATCTCGGCCATCTCGATCCGCGGCGGCGCGAGCAGGATGTCGATGCCCGACGGGTCCCGCCAGAGCACGTCCGACAGATCGGATTCGGCGATGCGGTCGGTCGGCAGGTCGAGGATCGACGGCGCGTCGGCGGGCACCTTGAGGAGCGACCGGAGGTCCCCGAACTGCAGGCTGCCGTCGATCAGGACCGTCCGCTGCTCGAGCTGGCCGATCGCGACCGCGAGGTTGAACGCGATCGTCGTCTTGCCCACGCCGCCCTTCGGCGCGAAGACCGTGATGACCCGCGAGCCGCCGCCGTCGGTGCTGGCCTCGAACTCCTTGCGCACGTGGGCGATCCGGGTCATGAGGTCGAAGCCGGAGAACGGCATCGTGAGGACGCCGTGGATGCCCGCCTCGGGGTCGACCTCGACCGGCGTCTGGGGCACGGTCAGGACGATGACCGGGACCCGCAGGTTCGAGTCGCGGATCTGCTGGACGAGCTGGGGCCCCTTGACCCGGCCCTGGAGCAGGGCGTCGACGAGCACGACGTCGGGCCGCAGCTGCTGGATCTGCTGGATGGCCTTGGCGCCCTCGCTGATGACGTCGAGCAGCTTGACCGCAGCCTGCGCGTTGAGCAGACCGCGGATGTACTGCGCGACCTGCGGCACGTCCTCGACGATCAGCAGACGCGTCTGGTCACTGGGTGGCATCGCGAGCGACGATACCACCTTCCCCGTTGCGCGGACCCCGGTCCGGACGTCGTCCGCCGGGCCGCTCGAAGGTCAGGGTCGGGTTGCGATCAGCACGGCGCGGCCGCTGCCCGGCCCGAGCGGCTCGAGGTCGTAGCCGCCGGCAACCTGCTCGACGCGCAGGCCCGCCGACTCGGCGAAGCCGGACAGCTCGTCGGCGCTGACGAGGCGCAGCCGCTCGTGGCGCACCCAGCGAGCGGGCGGCTCGCCCTGGGGCCCGGCCTCGAACAGCGAGGTGAGCAGGATGGTCCCGGTCGCGGCGTCGTATTGGGCCGAGCCCGTCTTGGTCACGACGTGGCCGGTCTCGGGATCGTGGCGCGGCCACTCGAGGATGACCCGGCCGTCGTACCGGGCGAGGTCCTCGGCGTCGGGGAGCCAGACGTCGATCGCAGCGATCCCGCCCGGAACGAGGTGGTCGGCAAGGGCCCGCACCGCAGCGGCCTGGTCGGCGCGCGACGGGAGCGTCATCAGCGAGTTGAGCGCGATGAACCCGAGGTCGAACCCGGCACCCGACGCGAGTCGCAGCTCGACCACGTCGGCCTCGACCAGCTCGAGCTCGACGTCCTCCGACGCCGCCCGGCGCCGGGCCCGCTCGAGCATCGCGGGATCGCGGTCGACGCCGGTGACGCGGTGCCCGGCGGCGGCGATCGGCACCGCGATCCGCCCGGTCCCGACCATGAGCTCGAGCACCCGTGCCGAGCCGTTCGGGTCCGGCGCCTCCTCCGCCGCACGGTCGGCCAGCGCGAGGTACAGGTCCGTGTCGCCCGGATCGTCGAGGACGTCGAGGTCGTAGAGCCGCGCCAGCGCGGCGGCCGTCGCCGGATCGGGCGCCGGGAACGTCACGAGCGCCGGCCCGCCGTCACGGGGCGAAGCGGACGCGCTTACCGGCTGCCCGACGCGTCGCCAGCGCGCTGATCGCCTCGAGCGCGATGCGGTTGGCGGCCATCGCCGTGGTCTCGGCGTGGTCGTAGGGCGGCGACACCTCGACGATGTCCATGCCCGCCAGGTCGACCGACCCGACGATCTGCCGCACGGCCCGCAGCACCTCGCGGGTGAGCATGCCGCCGGGCTCCGGGGTCCCGGTGCCGGGCGCCAGGCCCGGATCGATGACGTCGATGTCGACCGAGAGGTAGACGTGGTCGGGCCCGTCGAGCGCCTCGGCGATCGCGTCGGCGATGACGGCCTCCGCCCCGCGCTCCTCGATCTCGGTCATGAAGTGGTAGCGCAGCCCCTGCTCCTGCATCCACTCGAACGTCTCGACCGGCGGCCAGTAGCCGCGGAGGCCGACCTGGACGAAGTTGCGGCCCTTCACCGCGCCGGACTCGATGAGGCGCCGCATCGGCGTGCCGTGACCGGCGAGCACGCCCCAGTCGTCGTTCGCCGTGTCGGCGTGTGCGTCGAAGTGCACGATGCCGATGCTGCCCGGCCGGCGGACCTCGGCAACGGCCGTGGCCGAGGGCCACGTGATCGAGTGGTCGCCACCGAGCACGATCGGGATGGCACCGGTCTCGGCCACCTCGCGCACCTTGCGGTAGACGAGCGCGTGGGCACGCTCGAGCCAGGCGGGGACGATGTTGGCGTCACCCGCGTCGACGACCGTCAGGACCTCGAACGGCTCGTTGCGGGTCTGGAGAGAGTGGATCGACCCGGAGGTGTACTGGGCCTCGCGGATCGCGCGCGGCCCGAAGCGCGCTCCTGGCCGGTGGCTCACCGCGTCGTCGACCGGCGCCCCGACGATCGCCACGTCGACCGCCCGGCGGCGCAGCTCGGTCGGATCCGTCACCCACGGGAGGTTCATGAACGTCGTCGGACCGACGTACGTCGGGAGGTCGTAGTCGTCGTAGAGCTCGTACTCGCGGTCCCAGCCGTTGCGCGCGGCGAAGGAGTCGGTCGCGGGCTCATGGGGGCGCTTGGCCACGGAGTCCTCCGCAGGACGGGGGCGTCTGCACGCCTCGGCCCGTCACGAGGAGCGCCGCCGGTTCGTGACCACCGTCCAGCGGGGCGCGTCCGCCGCTGATGCTAGCGCATGCCGTCAGCCGCTCGGGCGGTGCGCCGGGTGCGTGGCCGGGCCGATACCGCAGGCACCGCCGCCGCGCGCACGGAGTTTGGTGTTCTCGTCCCGGATGCATGTCGTCGGAATGTCCGTTGCGAGATGCTCCCGGGGCGGCGCACGCGTTCAGCGCCCGACCGCCGACCGACGATGCTAGCCCCCGCGGAACTCCGCCCAGGCGGCCTCCACGAGCGAGGGGTCCGCAAAGAGCTCGTACGCGGTCTCGGCGACGAGCGTCGCCGCGAGCAGCGTCGCCTCGTCGGCCCGCGGCGTGATCGACGCGTCCCGGGACTCGATCGAGTGCCAGGGCACGCCTTCGTCACAGATCGCGATCGACGGGTGGATCGTGGGCAGCACCAGCGAGACGTTGCCCATGTCGCTCGACCCGAGGTTCGCCGGATCGACGGGAACCGGCGTCAGCCCATGTGCCTCGAGGTTCGCCCGGAAGCGACGCTTCAGCACCTCGTTGTCCTTCATCGTCGTGGAGCCGCCGCTGAAGACGACCTCGACCGTGGTGTCGGTGGCGGCCGCGGCGCCCTCGGCCATCGCCCGGAAGCGGTCGCGCATCGACTCGTAGTAGCGCTGGTCGGTGCTTCGGATCATGAAGCGCCCGACGGCCCGCTCGGGAATGATGTTCGCCGCCGTCCCGCCCTCGATGACGATGCCGTGGACCCGCGCGTGCTGCGGCAGCTGCTGCCGCCAGAGCCCGATCGACGTGAACAGCAGCACCAGCGCGTCGAGCGCGTTCTTGCCCATCCACGGGTCCGCGGCGGCATGGGCCTGCACCCCCGTGAACGTCACCTCGACGTCCTCGGAGGCGAGCAGCACGCAGTCGACCTGGGTCTTGTCCGACGGGTGGAACAGGAGTGCCGCGTCGACGCCGTCGAACAGCCCGTCGTCGAGCATGAACTGCTTGCCGCTGCCACGCTCCTCGGCGGGCGTGCCGAGGAAGACGATCTCGCCCGCGATCTCGTCCGCGATCGCCGCGAGGGCGATCGCCGCGCCGACCCCGGACGCCGCCATCGTGTTGTGCCCGCACCCGTGCCCGAGCCCCGGCAGCGCGTCGTACTCGGCGAGGATCCCGATGCGCGGCCCGTCCGCACCCCGACCGCCGCGGCGGACGGCCCGGACCGCCGTCGACAGCCGACCCGCGGGATGCTCGACCTCGAAGCCGTGGCGAGCCACGGCCTCGGCGACCCACGCAGCCGCCTGGTGCTCCTCGAAGGCCGGCTCGGGGTTCGCGTGGATCCGGTGCGACAGATCGAGGATCTCGTCGCGGTGCGCCTCGACGGCAGCAGCGATGCGGGCCTTGGCGTCCGCGAACGGCTCTGCCGGGGCGTCGATGATGTGCGACACGGGTTCTCCTGCCTGCGGTGACGGGCGCGCCGGGGCAAGGGTAGCGCCGGAACGGCGCCTACCGCTCCGCCGACAGCGTGGCCTCCGCGACCAGCACGAGCGCGACCATGAACAGCGCGATCGGGAGCGCGAGCACGCCCTCGAGCCGCAGCAGCACGAACACCGTCACGAGCAGCCCGACCCACGCGCCCCGCCGAACCGCCCGGATCCAGTCACCCCGGTAGGCGATCCGCCGGTGGCGTGCAAAGACGACGAGCCACGCCACGGGGATCAGCGTCAGCGCCGTCGCGAGCCCCATCAGCGCGGCGCCGACGAACCGGGCGCTGGGCTCCTCGACCGGGTCCCGGGTCAGGACCACGAGCGCGACGAGACCCCAGACGACCGCGGCGGCGGCGAGCACCCCCAGGTTGGCGAGCCGATCACGTGCCTCCACGGGGAGGCAGTCTATCGGCGGCCCTCCGACGATGCGACCGCGCTCGCCGGGCAGATGTCCCGGAACGCGCACCACGTGCAGGCGAGGTAGTCCGGCTTCGGCGTGTAGTCGCGGGCCCGGATCCCGGCCGCGGCCTGGGCGATGCGCTCGCGTGCCTTGGCGATCCGCTTCGGGTCCACCTCGGCCCGACCGACGAGCCCGGACTCCAGGAAGTGCAGCTGGACCGCGTCTGGCAGCCGACCGGTCATCGCCTCGTAGCCCATCGCGTAGATCGCGAGCTGGAGGGAGTCCCGGGCGCGCTGGCGGGCCTTGACCGGGTCGCGGACGTCGGAGGACTTGTAGTCGGTGATCGTCACCCGTTCCCGGCCGAGCATGCCCAGCGTCGGCGTCACCACGTCGGCCTGCGGCGTCGGCGCAGCTGGTGGGTCGCCCTGGGCGGCGCCCGCCACGGTCTCGACGTCGACGCGGTCCCATCGCCCGCGGACGCGGTCCCCGCCGAGCGTGAAGCTGAACTCGCGCTCGACGTAGGTCGGGATCACCGCGTCCGGCGCCAGCTGCGCCTCGCGGAATCGACGCAGGGCCGCCCGCCCCGCCTCGAGGCGCGCCTCCTCGTGCTCCCGGCTGACGAAGCCGTCGTTCGACCAGGCGGACTCGAACACCTCGACCAGCTCGTCGTCGCTCATGACGTGGCCGCGGGCGTGGCGGTGGTGGAACATCTGGACGGCCTTGTGCAGCGCGGCTCCATAGACGATCGCGTGGTGGGGCGCGAGCGGTACCCGCAGCACGTGCGCGAACTTGTACTTGAGCGGGCAGGTCAGGTAGTCGTCGACCTGGTAGAAGCTCAGTGAGAGCGGCTCCTCGATCGGCCCGCGCCCCGCCTCCGCGGGCGTGGCCGCGGCCTCGAACTTCGCCAGCCGCTCGAGCGGGGCCGCGGCGACCGCCCCCGCGCCCGGCGTTCCGGACGATGCGGGCAGATCGAGGGCCTCGAGCACGAACGGCGAGACGCGCCGGGCCCGCGCCCCGCCGTAGTCCGCCGCGTGCGACAGGATCAGCTCGTCCCGCGCCCGGGTCATCGCCACGTAGCACAGCCGCCGCTCCTCGGCGAGGGCCGCCTCCGGGCCGCCGGGTGCGCCCCGCCCGAGCCCCGCGGGGAGTGCCAGCGGCTCGCCCCGACCGTGCCCCGGGAACCGCCCCGCGACCATGCCCGGCAGGAACACGACCGGGAACTCGAGCCCCTTGGCCTTGTGGACCGTCAGCACCGCGACCGCGTCGGCGTCCGGGTCGAGCTCGGCCGTGGCCGGGTCGTCCCCCGCCTCGATCAGCGTCTGGAGGTGGCGCGCGACGAAGACCGCCCGGTCGTCCGCGAGCAGGGCCGATTGCGCCTGGACGATCTCGAAGAAGCGCGCGATGTTCTGGAGCGCCTCCTCCGCGGCGACGCTCTCGGTGCCGGCCAACCGGGCGAGCAGGCCGGTCCCGCGCAGGAACGCGTAGAGCACCTCGCCCGCGGGGCGCTCGTGAGCGAGCTCGCTGTACGCCCGCAGGTCCGCCACGAGCCGGCCGACGGCGGTCCTGCTGTCCGGCGCGATCCGCAGGATCCCCGGCTGGCGATCGAGCTCCTCGAGCACGTCCCAGACTGAACGGTTGCGCCGCCGCGCGGTGTTGACGATCGCCGTGAGGTCCTCGCCGCCGAGCCCGTACAGGTCCGACGCGGCCAGCGCGTACACGTCGACGCTCGAGGCGAGGTCGGCGACGCTCCGCAGGAACGCCATGAGCAGCCGGACCTCCGGCCGCTGGTACAGCCCGGACGTGCCCGAGAAGCGCCAGGGGATCGAGGCGATGTTCAGCGACCGGAGGATCGGGTCGGCGTGACCGTTGGCCCGGACGAGGATCGCGTGGTCGCGTGGTCGCGCGCCCGCCTCGATCCGCCGACGGATCTCGCCGGCGATCCAGTCGGCCTCCTCCGCGCCGGTCGCGAAGGCCTCGAGCCGGACGGGCGCCCCGTCCGGGGCGGACCGCTCCGCACGGAGCTGCTTCGAGATGCCGGTCCGGACCTCGAGCCGGTCGGGGTCGTTGAACCGGATCAGCCGGTACGCGGCGTCGAGGACCGGCGCCAGCGACCGGTAGTTCCGGCGGAGCACGACCGTCCGGGCACCGCGGTAGCGCTCGCGGAAGTCGAGGATGTTGTCGATCGCGGCGCCGCGGAAGGCGTAGATCGCCTGGTCGTCGTCGCCGACCACGGTGACGTTGCGATGCCGCTCGGCGATCAGGCCGACCAGCTCGGCCTGCGCCCGGTTCGTGTCCTGGAACTCGTCGACGAGGATGTATCGGAAGCGGTCCTGGATCGCCGCGCGTGCCGCCGGCGACTCGCGGACGAGCCGAAGCGCAAGGGCGACCTGGTCGCCGAAGTCGACGAACCCGTTCGCGGCAAGCAGCTCCTGGTAGCGTGCGTAGGCCCGGGCGAGCTCACGCTGGCGCCGGGCGGTCTCGGCGAGGGCGTCCGCCGCGTCCCGGTCCGCGTCGCTCGCGTCGCCGTTCGCGGCCGCGACCGCTGCGTTGAGCGCCGCCGCCTCCTCCCCCACGCGATCGGCGTGATCGAGGTAGGTCGCCGGCGTGATGTCCTCGTCCTTGCACCGGCTGAAGAGCGTCGCGAGCGCCGACAGGAACCGGGTCGGGTCGCCCAGCGGCCGGTACTCGTCGAGCTCGAACTCGAACAGGTGCTCGCGCAGGAAGATCACGACCTCGGCACGCGACAGGACGCGCACGTCCGGTGGCAGCCCGAGCTCGAGCGCGAACTCGCGGATCAGCCCGTCCCCGAAGGCGTGGAACGTCGAGATTGCGGTGTCCGTGTACCCGTACGGGACGAGCTGATCGACCCGGATCGCCATCTCCTCCGCAGCCTTGTCGGTGAAGGTCAGCGCGAGGATCTCGGACGGCTTCGCCCGGCGCGTGGCGATCAGCCACGCGATCCGCCGGGTGATGACCTGGGTCTTGCCGGTGCCCGCGCCCGCGACGACGAGCAGCGGACCGCTGTCGTGGGTGACCGCGCGAAGCTGGTCGGGATTGAGTCCGCCGAGGAGCGCGTCGAGGCCGCCGGGCGTATCCGCCGGGGCCGGTGCGTCGATGACCGGAACCAGCTCGCCCCACGCAGGCAGCTGCTCGAGCGGCGCGGGCTCTCGTCGGGTGCGTGCCCGTGTCATCGGCGCCTCCTCGAGGACGTCGACGGCGGGTTGGGCGGGTTCGGGGAGCGGGAGCATGGGGGCCATGGCGCGAGCATCCGCGGCCTCCGTGCCACCTAGCCTGTCAGACCGTGCTCGGGGAACGTGCCGGCGGGGCGGCGAGGGCTTCCCGGACGGCGCGCGTCTCCTCGTCGGAGAGGGCGGCCTCGGACCGACCGCCGGTCACGGCCTTGGCGTAGACCCGCGTGCCGGCGCGCGAGTGCAGGCTCGTGAGCACGAGGCCGTCCCCCTTGGCGTCGAGCAGCGCGAGCGCGAAGCTCTGGTTGCCGCCGGTGTCCTCGAACGGGTTGAACCGAACGATCGCGAACCGCTGGACCGAGCGGCGGAGGTTGGCCTCGGCGACAGCCGTGCGTACCCCGAGCTCGTCGACCTGGCCCGCGAGCGTGTGGACGCGATCGAGATGCGCCTCGAGCACGCCGGCGAGGCTCAACCCGTCCTCGCCGCGGGTCAGGTCGTCCAGCCGACGCTTCAGCCGGCCGAGTCGCACAGCCTGGAGCAGCACGACCAGCAGCAGGAGCACCGTGACGACCGCGAGAGCCGCGCCGATCAGCGAAACGTTCGGTTCGACGAGCGCGTCGAGGTCGATGGCAGGGTCCTCCGTGGGATCGATCGAGTCTAGCAGGCAGGACTTGTGGCGGACTCACCTGCCGATCGACGGGTGCTATCCTTCGCCCGTACGGGCGCCGACCGTCACGCGGCCCCCGGACCATCTCCCACAACCCGGCCCCGGAGGCTCATCACACCCATGGCGAAGCGCACGCGCGGCAGCACCCGTCCCGGTCAGCGCCGCCCGTTGCAGCGGAGCACGCGGCCGCCCGCCCGACCGTCCGCTGACGAGCCCGCTCGGGTGCGACCGACGTCGCTCACCCCCGAGGAGGAGGCCCGCGCGGCCGAGCTGGAGGCGCAGCTCCTCGCCGAGGAGCGGGCCGCCGAGGTGGCGCGCAAGTCGGCCCGTGACCGAGAGCGACGGACCGTCGAGCGCGAGCCGGTCTTGCGGGCCGGCTCGAGCGCCGCGCCGCTGGCCGTCCGGGCCGCCGACGAGTACGCCTACGTGGCTCGCGACGTCCGGCGGATCATCGTGATCGCGGGCGGCCTGCTGTCGATCATGATCGGGCTCTGGCTCGCGCTGCAGATCACCGGCACGACGCTCGTCTAGCGGCCGGGGCGTCGGTCTCGCGTTCGGGCCACGGGGCGTCGTCTCCGTACCGGCGCCGCAACGCGCCCAATCCTCGCGGGGCGTACGAGAACGGCCTGGCCGCACGCCCGAGACGCCCCGGCGCCCTGCTACGGTCTCGCCATGCCCGCGCCCGACCGCTCCTCCCCCACCGAGGTGTTCGCGGCCGCCCTCCGGCTCGGCCTGACCTCGTTCGGCGGTCCGGTCGCCCACATCGGGTACTTCCGCCGGATGTACGTCGAACGGCTCGGCTGGGTCGACGAAGCCCGCTTCGCCGACCTGCTCGCGCTGAGCCAGGCGCTGCCGGGGCCCGCCAGCAGCCAGCTCGGGCTGGCGATCGGGACCATTCGCGCCGGTCGGCTCGGCGGGGTCCTTGCCTGGATCGGGTTCACGGCGCCCTCGGTGATCGCATTGGTCGCGTTCGCGCTCCTCACCACGACGGTCGACCTGACCGACGCCGGCTGGGTCCACGGCCTGAAGCTCGCGGCGGTCGCGATCGTCGCCCAGGCGGTGCTCGCGATGTGGCGATCGCTGGCTCCCGACCTCGCCGGGTCCGCAGTGGTCGTCGGGGCGGCGGCACTCGCGCTCGCGCTCCCCTCCCCGATCACCCAGGTCGGGATCATCGCCGCGGGCGCGCTCGCCGGCCTCGTCCTCCCCCTGCCCGACCCGAACCCCCCCGCCCCGGCACCCGCCGTCCCGGGCCGGCGCGACGGGATGGCCTTCCTCGCGCTGTTCGCGGTGCTGCTCGTCGGGTTGCCGCTCGCCCGTGCGGTGATCGAGAGCCAGCCCCTCGACGTCGTCGAGACGTTCTACCGGACGGGCTCGCTCGTCTTCGGTGGCGGGCACGTGGTGCTGCCCCTGCTCCACGAATCGGTGGTCACGCCGGGGTGGGTCACCGAGGACCGCTTCCTCGCCGGCTACGGCGCCGCGCAGGCCGTGCCCGGACCGCTGTTCTCGTTCTCCGCCTACCTCGGCGCCGTCATGACCCCCTCCCCCAACGGCGTCCCCGGCGCGCTCCTTGCGGTGACCGTGATCTTCCTGCCGTCGTTCCTGCTCGTGTGGGGCGTGCTCCCGTTCTGGGACGCGATCCGGGCGCGGCCGCGCGCGCGTCGGGCGCTGGTCGGGGTGAACGCCGCGGTCGTCGGACTCCTCGTCGCGGCGCTCATCACCCCGGTCTGGACGAGCGCCGTCCGGGCGCCGGTCGACGCGGCCATCGCGCTGACCGGGGCCGCGCTCCTCATGACGCTGCGCGTCCCGCCGTGGGCGATCGTCGTGCTCGCCGCCGTCGCCGGCGAGGCGGTCGCGCGCCTGTAGTCCAGCCGCGCGACCCCGCCGTCACCGCGACGTCGCGTACCATCGAGCTGAGTGTCACGCTGTTGGCTGTCCGGGCGATCTGGCTCATACCATCGTTGCCCACCGACGGGTGTGGCCTG
>JBIQKJ010000003.1:0-292190 GCA_044506615.1 Chloroflexota bacterium
ATCGAGCAGCCCTGCGAGCGATTCTCGCGGCGGCCGCTTGACATAGGAGCATCGCGTGACCGACCAGGACGCCCTCGCCGCGCGCTTCGAGGCGGAGCGGCCGCACCTCCGTGGCGTCGCCTACCGGATGCTCGGCTCGCTGGCCGAGGCCGACGACGCGGTGCAGGACGCCTGGATCCGCCTGAGCCGCAGCGACGCGGATGCGATCGAGGACCTGCGTGCGTGGCTGACCACAGTCGTCGCACGGATCTGCCTGAACCTGCTCCGTTCGCGCTCGACGCGCCGGGAATCCCCGCTCGACACCCATCTGCCGGACCCGATCATCGACACCGATCGAGGCATCGATCCGGCGCACCAGGCGCTCATCGGCGACTCGGTGGGGCTCGCGCTGCTCGTCGTCCTCGACACGCTGACGCCCGCCGAGCGGGTCGCGTTCGTGCTGCACGACGTCTTCGCGGTCCCCTTCGAGCAGATCGCACCGATCGTCGACCGCACGCCAAGCGCGACCCGTCAGCTGGCAAGCCGCGCCCGTCGGCGAGTCCATGGTGCACCCGTTCCCGACGCCGACCTCGCCGGGCAGTGGGAGGTTGCCGACGCGTTCCTCGCCGCGGCGCGTGCCGGCGACTTCGAGCGGCTGCTCTCGATCCTCGACCCGGATGTGGTCGTGCGCGGCGACGGCGGAACCGCCCGTCCGGCGCTCACCTCGTTCGTGCGCGGCGCGGCGGCCGTCGCGCAGCAGGCCATGTCGTTCCGCCGGTTCGCCGACTCGGCGGTTCGGGTGCTCGTCAACGGCGCTCCGGGCGGCGTGGCGCGGTGGCCGGACGGAACGCCGTACGCGGTGCTCGGTCTGACGGTGCGCGGCGGACGGATCGTCGCGATCGACGTGCTCGCCGACCCGGACCGGCTGGCGAGGCTCCACCTGCCGAACGGGGAGGGCTGACGGGCTCCGGTCACGTTTCGGTCGCGGGGCGGGTCCTCGTTGTAGGACCACCAACCGCCACCGAGAGGAGCTCACATGACTGCCCCGACCGCCACCGCGGCCCGCGCGCCACGCTACGTATCGCTGCTGAACCCGGTGCTCATGCCGCTGCTGCGTGCCGGCCTGCCGGTCGGGTTCAACGGCCTCATCACGATCCGCGGCCGCACCAGCGGCGCGCCTCGAACCACCGGCATCGCCGTCATCGAGCGGGCCGGCCGGCGCTGGATCTGGTCGCCCTGGGGAGAGGTCCACTGGGTGCTGAACCTGCGCGCCGCGGGCGAGGCCGAGATCACCGTGCGTCGGAGGACCGAGCGCGTCCGCGCGCTCGAGCTCGATCCTGCCGAGCGCGTCGCGTTCTTCCGCGACGTCCTCGTCCCCGTGGCCGACGCCATGCCCTTCGGACGGCAGTTCATCCGCCTGGTCGACGGGGTCGACCTGAACGATCCCGCGCGGGCCGCCGAGGGCCGCGTTGTGTTCGAGCTGCTCCCCGCCGGTCCGGCACGCTGACGCCGTCGTGCCCGGCGCCGCCGAACGCATCGGCAGCGCCGGGGAACCGCTACGACCCGATCCGGACGTCCACGTTCAACCCGAGCAGCGGGAACACCACGAACCACATCACGATCGGGACGACGAACAGCAGGATGCGCGCGACGCCGCGATCGACCGGCGAGGCGAACGCCGCCGCACGCTCCGAGAACGCGGCGAGGGCCACGACCGCGATCGCGATGAGGCCGCCGATGATCGCGCCGAAGAAGAGCATCGCGAGGATGCCGAAGGCGCCGAGGATGCCGGTCGCGACCGCGCCGGCTGCCCCGCTCCGCTCGCCACGCATGCGGCTCGCGTCCTCGGAGCCCAGGAGCATCCCGGTGAGGAGCGCGAACGGCCACGCGAGGGCGGTGAACGGGGCGACGATCCCGACGGCCACGGCGACCAGGAGATGGACGGGGAGGCGGAGCGGCGTGGCGCCGACCGCCCCGTTGGTATCGACGGTTTGCATGCGGCGATCGTCCGCGACCACTGCGCTGCCGCCGATGGACGGCCGTGGTCGCCGCGCTGGACGTCCGTCGATGCGGCCGCTCGGCTACCCGCGCTTGGCGAGCGACGCCAGCCACGCGTCCCGGTCGAGCGGGCTCGGTGCGGAACGCGGCCGTGTCGGCGGGTGGTCGCTCCCGATCGGCTGGTAGCCGCCCGGCCGCGATTCCAGGATCCCCTCCCCCATCGACAGGCCCGGCAGCTGGTGCTGGAGGGTGCGCAGCTGGGCCAGCGGCATCACCGCGGAGGCGCGGGTGAGGCCGCCGCCGGAGAACTGGCCGGTGACGCGTCCCCCGAGCCGCCCGACGACGGCGAGCACGCCCGGCGAGGTGCCGGTCGGCACCTCGAGCGACACGTCGGCAAGCGGCTCGCAGACCCACGTGCCGGCCCGGTCGAGCGCGGTCGTGAGCGCGAGCTGCGTGAGCCGCCGGAAGTCGGCGGCGGTCGAGCCCGGTGCGGAGTACCCGCAGTCGGTCATCGTCACTCGGCAATCGGTGACCTGCCAGCCGGCGAGGCCTTCCGCAAGCGTCTCGTGCACATAGCCCTCGATCTGGGCGGCGAACGCGTCCGGCGTTCGGTACAGGTACAGCGGCACGAGACGCGCATCGACCTGGCTGCGGAACTCGATCCCCGAGCCGAACGGCCCGGGCTCGATCCGGAACGCGAGCGTCGCGAGGAACGGGTTCGTGCTCAGCGGTGAGCTGCGCCCGGTGATGTTGGTCTTCGTCCGGGCGCTGATGACCTCCTCTGCCTCGCCGATGCGGGCCGGGCGCTCGATGCAGACGGTCGTCGTCTCGCGGAAGTCCGCGACGATCCCGTAGTCGCGCTCGAGCGTCGCCCCGATCACCTCCTTCTGGACCTCGCCGTAGAGCGAGACCGCGATCTCGTGCCGGAGGTCGTCCTGGCGCACGTCGATCAGGGGGTCCTGCTCCGCCAGCTGCGAGAGCGCCGCGCGGAGCGAACCCTGCTCCTCGGGCCTGCGGGCGACGACGACGGCCTCGAGGGCCGGTCGCGGGAAGCGCGCGGTCACCGCCTCGCCGGGCGGCGGCTCGCCGATCGCATCGCCGACGCGCACCGCCCCGAGCCCCCGGACCGTGGCCATCTCGCCGGCCGTGACATGGTCGCGTCGAGGGGCGCCCGCCGGCGCGAACACCCGGATCGACGTCGGCTTCGCCTCCTCGCCCCCACCGACCCGAACGCGCTGCCGCGCGTGGAGCGTGCCGGCGAACACCCGAACGTACGCGACGCGCTCGCCGGACGGCGCGCGCTCGATCTTGAAGACACGCGCCGACACCGGGGCGTCCGGATCGCCACGCTCGCCCACGAGGAGCTCGTCGATGCCCCGGAGGAGCGCATCGATGCCGATCCCCTGACCCGCGGAGCCGAGGAAGACCGGGTGGACGAGGCCGCGTTGCGTGGCTGTCGCGAGGCGTTCGCGGAGTCGCGGGTACGACATCGCCGCGTCCTCGCCGACCCACGCACGGAGGACGGTTTCGTCGTGCGCGGCGAGGAGCTCGGTCAGCGCGGCGACGTGCTCCCCGTCTTCGCCGGCGAGGGGCTCGGCGATCGCGTCACGACGGCCCGCGTCCCGGGCACGCACGAGGGGAAGGACACCGGGGGCGAGGCGGCGTCGCATCTCGGCGACGACGGCGTCCGGATCCGCGCCGGCGCGGTCGATCTTGTTGACGAAGATCAGCGTCGGGACACGCAGGCGCTGGAGCGCCCGGAACAGCAGCGGCGTCTGCGGCTGGACGCCCTCGACGGCCGACACGACGAGCACCGCGCCGTCGAGCACGCCGAGCACGCGCTCGACCTCGGCGATGAAGTCGGGGTGGCCCGGCGTGTCGACCAGGTTGACCGCGAGGTCGCCGACGAGGAACGAGGCGACGGCCGAGCGGATCGTGATGCCGCGCTCGCGTTCGAGCTCGAGCGAATCGGTCTGGGTGGTGCCGGCGTCGACGCTGCCGGCGTGGTCGATGGCGCCGGCGGTGAAGAGGAGTCGCTCGCTGAGGGTGGTCTTACCGGCGTCGACGTGCGCGAGGATTCCGAGATTGAGCGTGCGCATGGGGCCTCATGTCGGGCAAGGAGGTGGTCACCTTCTGGCTGGACATGACTGCTCCCATGGGTCTCCCTTCTCGCGTCCGCGTGACTCGTCTTCGGAAGGGTCGCACGGCATGTCAACCCCGGCGGCTCACCCGGCCCTCAATTGCGAGGGATCACCCGCCTGAGCCTGGCCACGATCTCGTCGAGGATGCCGTCGAGCGTCGCGCGTCCGGCTGCGTCATCGGCCGACAGGCGAACCGCGACCTGCGACGTCCGACTGGTCCCCTGCTCGACCGTGATCGCGAGCTCGAGACCGGCGCCGGGCGCCGACCACTCGATGGTCCGCGTCCTGGCATCGGCGAAGAAGCGCGACGGCCCGGGCGGCGGGCCAGCCGGCTGATTGGACGCCTCGGTCTCGTCGATGACCTCGGTGTCGACGTGCTCCATCACCGGCACGAACGCGGCGAGATGGGCCGGGTCCGACAGAAAGGCGTAGGCCGAATCGGCGGCGACGAGCAGGGTCACGGTGCGCTGGAGTTCGGTCATCGCCGCTGAGCGTAGCGGGTCAGAGGCCCGAGCAGTCGCCTTCCTTGTTGCCCTGAACGGTGTTGTCGCCGCCGGTCGGAGCCGGGTTGTTGCCCTCGCACTGCAGGTTGCCGTCGATGGCGTTGCCGGTGATCGTCAGGCCGCCCGTGTTGCCTTCGGCCTGGAGGTTGCCGTCGATCGTGTTCCCATCGGCGACGAGCGCGCCCGACTGGCCCTCCCACTGGATGTCACCGTCGATCTGCGACCCCGTCACCTCGGAGGAGCCCCCCTGCTCGACCTGGATGCTGCCGCCGATGTCCGAGTCCGCGACGTTGACGACATCGCCGCCCTGCGACTGGACATTGCCGTCGAGGTCGATGCCGGTCGCCTCGAGCGTTGCGCCGTCACCGACGATTACGTCGCCGTCCACCGTGGTGCCGTCGAGCGTGCACGAGGCACCATCGGGTACACGAACGTCCTCGACCTGCTCCCCGCCGAGCGACCCGTCGCACGCCGATGCCGAGGTGTCACCGCCGGCGGGGGTACCACCGCTCGCCGTGTCGCTCGGCGCCGCGGGGGGCGCCCCCTCGCTCGCGGGCGCGGTGGCACTCGACACGACGCCCGGGGCGCCGCCACCCGCCTCGCTCGCTTCGGGCGTGCCCGCGGCGTCGTCAGCCGCGCAGGCGGCGAGCGACACTAGGGCGATGGCGATGGAGGCCGATCGGAGCAGACGCATCGGGCACCTCGGTGAGCGATGCGTCGATGCTTGCGACCCTCCGTTCGATCGGGCTCGACCTGCGGGACGCTTGGTGTTTCATTCGGGCGACACGTGCGCCGGTCTAGCGCGGCCGCTCCCGGATCACCGCGTGCGGATCCTTCTCGGGCTCGATCCCCTTGTACGACGCCTGGCGCACGAGCCCGTCGCCGGTCCAGCCGGCGAACTCGGCCCGGATCACGAGCGCGGGCCGCAGCCAGTGCGCATTACGGGCCGCCGTGCGGGGCGGCGGCGGCGAGAACGGCGGCTCGTCGACCGCCAGGGGCCCGAGGGCGGCCAGGAGCTCGGTGCGACTCGCGTCGGTGAAGCCCGCGCCGATCTTGCCCGCGTACCGCAGCGCCCCGTCCTCGTACACACCGACGAGGAGCGCCCCAAGCTCGACGGCTTTGCCGGTGCCCGCGACCCAGCCGCCGACGACCAGCTCCTGCTCGGGCCGGATCTTGATCTTCTGCCAGCGATCCGAGCGCTTGCCCGGCACGTACGGCGAGCGGCGGTCCTTGGCCATGATCCCCTCGAGGCCGCGGGCGCGCGCCGCCTCGAAGAACGCGATCCCGTCGGCCTCGACGTGCTCACTGAGCCGGACGCGCGGGTCGGGCCGGAGGACGTCGGCAAGCAGACGTCGGCGCTCCTCGAGCGGCTCGTCGAGGAGCGAGCGACCGTCGAGGTGGAGCAGGTCGAAGACCTCGTAGACGAACGGCGTCGACTCGGCGACCGCGCCCCTGCCCTTGATCCGCGCCTGGAGCAGCGCGAAGTCCGGCTCGCCGTGCGCGTCGAGCGCGATCACCTCGCCGTCGACGACCGCGCTCCGGGCGTCGATCCACGTCGTCGGGTCGAGGAACGGTCCGAAGTACCGCGCCGCCGCGTCCAGCTCTCCGCGCGTCCAGAGGCGCGCCGACCCGTCGTCCACGACGGCCTCGACCCGGAAGCCGTCCCACTTGACCTCGAACAGCCACTCCGGATCGTCGAACGGCGCCCCGACGAGCGTCGCAAGCATCGGCGAGATGAAGCGGGGCGCTTCCGTGCCCCTTGTTCCGGCCACCGGCCAAGCCTAGCGATCGGCGTCCAGCAGGACTCGGGCGCGACGGGCGATCCGCAGCAGCAGCCCGGATTCGAAGGCCCCGGCGATCGACCCCTCGGTGAAGCGGTCCGAGCGGACGATCGCGGTCAGGAGCCGCGCGAGCTGGTCGGGCGTGGCGGTCTCCATCGCATCCGCTCGGTCCCGCAGTGCCCGGCCCTCCTCGGTCTGCATCCAGGCCGGCCAGTCGAACCCGGCCTGGAGCCACGCGCCCCGGGCGACCGCGTCACGGAAGGCCTTCCCGGCGGGCCCGAGCTCGTACCAGCCGAGGCTGCCGACACCGTCGCGCGGCGGCGGCAGCTCCCAGTGCCCGAAGTCGACGTCGGGCGCTTCGAGGATCGGAACGAGCGCGGCGAGCGCTCGGAGGCGGTCGGCTTCGTCCACCGTGCGCGTCAGGCCGTCGCGACCGCCGTGGCTGCCTCCTCGAACTGCTCGTCGGATGCCGACAGCGCCCGCCACGCGAGGATCCCGATCGACGCCAGGAGCACCACGCCCATGACCGGCGCGCCGATGCGCTTCAGCTCCGGGCTCTCGAGGACCAGGCCGATGACGAAGACCAGCAGCGACAGGTTGAGCCCCCAGAACGTCAGCTGGCCGATCCACGAGCTGCGCTCCTCCCGGCGAAGCAGGACGAGGCTCATCAGCGCCAGCGCGCCGTTCGTGATCACCCCGAGGTAGACCGCGTGGTCGCTCGCGACGAGGACGTTCGCGGGCAGCGCGTTCGGGTCCGTGGGGTTCGAGATCGCGGCGTACACCACGTACATAAACATGACCAGCGCGGCGACGACCCAGATCGTGGCCGCGCCGGCATGCCGCATCGGGCCGACCTGGAGCCACGGGACCCGCAGCGACCGCGGCCACACGCGGACGATGAACAGCACGACCGCGACGAGCTGGGCGAGCAGGTAGATGCCGCCGCCAGCCTGGGCCGCGCCCGCGAGCAGCGACAGCGAGATCACGAGGCCGCCGACGAACAGTGCCACCACCTGCACGACCCCCGCGCGCGGAAGGTCCCGCGTGCCGAGGATCCGCCACTCGAGCACGCCGAACGCGACCAGCACGAGGTAGCCGAACGTCATCGCCGAGGCGTGGGCCGCGATCCCGTCACCCGGCAGGATCGTGACGCCGAGCGCCATCGCGACCTGCAGGAGGACGCCGAGGACCGCGCCGAACCCGAACGACGTCAGCCCCAGGGTCACCGCGAGTCGCGGCAGCGTCCGCTCCCCCGCGAGGTACTCGCGCCACAGCCACAGGACGAGCCAACCGATGACGACCAGCAGCGCCAGTCCGGTGATCGCGCGAAGCGGGAAGTTGCCGACGTAGAACGCGACGACGTAGACCGGCACCGTCACCGCCAGCGCGAGCACGAGACGGCGGTCCGTGGCGCGGAAGAGCAGCGTCGTCGCGGCGACGATCACGAGCGTGAGCCACCCGACCGTGCCCGCATGCACATGGGTGAGGATCTGGTTGCGATCGAACTCGACCGCATCGGCGCCGTTGAGGATCCCGATCACGATGTTCACGACGAACACCGCGATGGCCACCAGGTAGAGGTCGCGGGCAGCCCGAATCCAATCCGGGACGCCGGTCGACGAGCGTGCCATCCTTCACCCTCCCTCGATGCGAATGTGCGGCAGTATGCACATCCGGCATCAGCCCGATGAGCGCGGTGCCACGATGGCGCGGCGCTCTACGCTATCGCGATGAGCATTCGTCGCTTCTACGACCGCTGGCCGCAGTACAACCGGCGCCTAACCGAGGTCGTCCGTGCGATGACGGACGAGCAGCTCGCGATCCGGCCCTCGCCCGAGCGGTTCCCGATCTGGGCGACCGTCGCGCACAGCGCGGCTGGGCGGGTCTACTGGCTGTGCACGGTGGTCGGCGAGGCGGGCGCGGAGACGACGCCCTTCGGCAATCCCGACGGCGTCGGCTGGGAGGACGACCTGGACCATCCGCGAAGTGCCTCCGAGCTCGTGACCGCGCTGAACACGACGTGGGCGATCGTCGACCGCGTGTTGGACACGTGGACCCCGGACGCGCTCGACGAGCTGATCGAGCGCCGCTACGGCGGCACGGTCCAGCTCCACTCCCGGGCGTCGATCCTGCAGCGACTGCTGACCCATGAGGCCTACCACTGCGGCGAGCTGTCACAGACGCTCGGGATCCACGGTCTGCCGCAGATCGACCTCTGGCGCCCTGACTGAGGCGCCCGGGACACCGCCGCGCGATCGGCGACCCTCGAGGCCCGTTACCGGGCCTCCGTCGGCGCGCGCCACTCGTGGAGCACGACGAGGCTGCAGCTGCACTTCCAGGCTCCCCGGTACGAGCGCGGGTAGCGGTCGGTCAGGACCGGGATCGTCCGCTCCATGCGGATCCACCGGTCGCCGTGGCGGTGCTCGAGCCGGGGGTTCTGCTCACCGAGGACTCGCAGGTCGGCATCGTGGATCATCGCGGGCTCCGTTGCGTCGGCGGGGGCCGTGACGATCATATCGAACGCCTGTTCGATTTGGGAGCCTGCTCCGCTACTCGACCTCGAGCGATCCGAACTCCGGCCGACCCGCGGTCCGGTAGACGTGGATTGCCGTGCCCGATCCAGTCGATCGCGATTCGACCAGCTGGAGCGCCGTGGCGACCCCGGCCTCCGGGAACAGCCGGCGGCCCTGGCCGACGATGACGGGGAACACGAGCAAGCGGAGCTCGTCGAGGAGGTCGTGCTCGAGCAGCGTCTGCACGAGCCGGCCACTGCCGTGGACCTGGAGCTCGTCCCCGGGCTGCTCCTTGAGCCGGCGGATCGCCGTCACGACGTCGCCGTTGATCACCGTCGTGTTGCTCCAGTCCGCCGACGCGAGCGTGTTCGAGACGACGTACTTCGGGAGCGTGTTGAGCTTGGAGGCGACGGGGTCGTTCGGGTCGCTCGCGTTCGGCCACGAGGCGGCAAAGATGTCGTAGGTGCGCCGCCCGAGCAGGAAGGCGTCCGGGTGCTGGAACACCTCGTCCATGAACTGACCGGTCGCCTCGTCGAAGTGCGGGACGAGCCAGCCGCCGCGCTCGAAGCCACCGGTCGGGTCCTCGGTGGGCCCGCCCGGACCCTGGTACACGCCGTCCACCGACAGGAACATCGTCGACGTCAGCTTCATCGGGTCTCCTTCAGTTCGTTGCGTAGCGTCCGATTCGACCGGCGGGGCCCACGGAACTCATCGGTTCGGGCGGCCGGTCAGCGCCAGAGGACGACCGCAACGGCGACGACAACCGACGCGACGATCGCCCCGAGGAGCTGAAGCCGCGGCAGCGACAGGCGCTCTCCGGCCCGAAGCAGCGTCAGATTGACCGCGCTGTGGACGACGATCGTGCCGAGCACGAGGAGCGGGGCGCGAGCAACGATGGCGGTGAAGCCGATGTGCAGTGCGCTCGCCCACACCCGCTCGACGATGCCCCACCAGACGCCCGATGGCTCGAGGACCTCGCGCATCGGGAGCATCGCCCGGGCCTGCTCGGCCTCCGGGTCATCACGTCCGATGAGCGTCAGCAGCGCGATGCCGTTGACGAGCGAGTACACGACCTCGATGGCCGCCCAGCCGAGCCCGATCGACAGCGCGGTGTCCAGCTCGCGCCCGACCAGCAGCAGGACGCCCAGCCGAACGAGCTCCTCGAGCGGGCCCGACGCGCCGGTGATGATCGGCTGTGCGCGGGTGCGGTCGCCGGTCGATCGCAACGCCCCGATCGCCACGGGCGCGCGCAGCACGAGCGCGACGATCCAGCCGACGGCTCCGGCGGCGAGCGCGATCGGCTCCAACTCGAAGCCGAGGCCCGCGATGATCAACCCGAGGACGACCGGGACCGCCAGCGTGGGAAGGGCGGCGGCGGCCAGGGCCTTTCTGTACGCGGCGGCGTCGGGCGCGCGCTCGGGGGTGCGAGCGGTCATCGGGGAATCGTGCCAGACCGCCTCGATGCAGGCGCTTCCAGCCGGACTACGGGGAGTAGCAACTGACAGCTGGTGGCCCGGAGCGCATCAGCCCCAGAGGTCGATCTGCGGCAACCCTGCCCGGCCGAGCGCCTCGTTCACCTCGGCCGTGTGCCACACGTCGTGGGCGAAGACCCGCTGGAGCGCCCAGCCGCGCGTATGCACCCAGTCCTCGCCCCAGTCCGGATGCCGGATGACCTGGTCGAGCATCTCGAGCGTCCAGGCGTCGAGGCATCGCTCGACGATGCGGATCGTCGAGTCGAGCGCCTCGACGAGCTCGTCGGCGCCGAGCACGTGATCGAGGTCGTCGTCGCCCGGGCAATCGTTGCCGGCGTCGGTGAACCGCGTGGTGTCGGCGCCCGGCTCGCCCGCGAAGTCGCACAGCCAGAACACGCGTTGGCAGGCAAGGTGGCCGATCGTCGCCCACAGCGGCCATCGACCCGCCGCCGGCTCGATGCCCAGCTGCTCGTCGGTCAGCGACGCGACCGCGGCTCGCAGACGCTCGTTGTAGCGCGGCCAGGTCGGGTAGGCGGCGCGGATCGATCCGTTGGTCATGTGCGCCAGGATCGTCGGCGATCCTGTCAACCGTTGTCAGGTTCGACGGCCATCGTCGCCAGCGTGATCGAGCTGAGGGTTCGGCTACGTGCGGCGGTCCGTCGGATCGAATCCGGCGGCGAACCCGTGGACGACGTCGCCCTGCCGCGGGAGCTGGCCGAATTCCTCGGACTAGACTTCTCGATCGATCGACGTCCGTCACCGATCCATCGTCGCCGACGGGCGCACCCCACAGCAGCCGAGGGTTCGACATGGCCGACAACCGACCCGCCCCGATCATCCTGGTTCCCGGCTTCTGGCTCGGCGCGTGGGCCTGGGACGAGGTCGTCTCCCTGCTCCGGGGGGACGGGCACGACGTGACCGCGCTCACGCTCCCCGGGTACGAATCGGCCGGCGCGGACCGGTCCTCGGTCACGCTCGAGGATCACGTCGAGGCGATCCTTGCTGCCGTTCGCGCCGCGCCGGAGCCGGTCGTGCTCGCGGTCCACAGCGCCTCCGGGTTCTCCGGCTACGCCGCGAGCGACCGCCTCCCCGACCGGATCGCCGCGATGGTCTACGTCGACACCGCGCCAGGGATCAGCCCGCAGGATCCGGACTTCGCCGACGCCGAGAAGCCGCTCGACTGGTCCGAGATCGAGGCCGAGGAGAACCTGGACGGCCTGACCGAGGAGCAGATGGAGACGTTCCGGCAGCGCGCGCTTCCCGTGCCGGGCGGCGTGATCCGCGGCAACATCCCGCTCACCAACGACGCGCGCCGCGACATCCCGAGCACGCTCATCGCGACGAGCTATCCCGCGGCGGAGTACACAAAGGCCGCGGGCGAGCACCCAGAGTGGACCTGGCTTGCCGGGATCCCGGAGCTGCGCAACGCGACGTGGATCGACCTGCCGACCAGCCACTGGCCGATGTGGTCGAAGCCGGCCGATATCGCCCGGATCATCGGGGAGGTCGCCACGACCGCCGGGGCACGCCGGTGAGCGGGTCACTCCTCGCCGACGCGATCGACCACCACGTCTGGGCGACCGAGCGGCTGATCGACACGTGCGCCGGCCTGACGGCCGAGCAGCTGGCGACGCCGTGCCCAGGTACGTTCGGGTCGATCGCCGACACCTTGCGGCACCTCGTCGGGACCGACACGTGGTACCTCAGCTTCTTCCCGGTCGATCAGCCACCTGCGTGGGACGAAACGGCGGAGGTCGGGCTCGACGAGCTGCGGGCCGCGATCGCGCGCAACGGGGCGCTGTGGCGCGCGGTTCTCGCCACGGCAACGGACGGCGATGCCGCCACCGTCGAGGAGGGCGACGGCTGGCGGTTCCACGCGCCGGTCGGGTTCCGGCTGGCCCAGACCGTCCATCACGGCACCGACCACCGGAGCCAGGTCTGCACCGCGCTCACGAGCCTCGGGGTCGAACCGCCCGAGATCGACGTATGGGCCTACGGCGAGGCGACGGGGCGGACTCGCGCCGAGCGCCTGACGGAGGGCTGACGCCGCGTGGCTCCGCTCCGCGTCATCCTCGAGCTCGGCAAGAAGCGCAAGGTGGTCGCCGGCGCGATGGACTGGCCCGGCCTCGATCGCGCCGGCCGCGACGAGGACGAGGCGCTCGCCAAGCTCCTCGCGTACGTCCCGCGCTACGCCGCCGTCGCCGAACGGGCGGGTCTCGCCGACGCGTTCGCGCGTGCGACCGACGTCGAGGTCGTCGAGCGCGTCCCGGGCTCGAGCTCGACCGACTTCTGGGGCATCGCCCACGTCCCATCGGCGATCGAGCGCGAGGTCCTGTCCGAGACGGACCTCGAGCGGCGCCTGACGGTGCTCGGGGCGTGCTGGTCGGTCTTCGACGACATCAGCCGAGCAGTCCAGGGCGAGCTGCGCCCGGCCGGACGCACCGCCGGGCGGTCGCTCGAGCGCGTCATCCGCCACGTGTACGGCAGCGAGCCGGAGAGCTTCTCGCGCAAGGTCGGGGTGCGGACGCCGCTCGACGCCGTGCTCACGCCCGACGGACTGGCGGCGCACCGTGCCGCCTACCTCGACGCGATCCGGGCCTACAACCTCGAGGGACGCGCGGCGCGCACCTGGCCGATCCAGTTCCTCATCCGGCGGACGGCGCACCACGTGATGGACCACGCGTGGGAGCTCGAGGACCGGGATCCGGGCACGCCGGCCGCATAGGGGCTACGCCCCGGGCGACCGCCGACCGAGCGCGGGACCGCGCGGTCGTCGGCGGCCATCCCTGATCCGCTCGCCTCAGGCCGCGAGCCGCTTGTACCGGATCCGGTGCGGCTGATCGGCCGCCGCCCCGAGCTCCTTGCGCCGGAACGCCTCGTAGTCGGACACGTTGCCCTGGAAGAAGCGGACCTGGCTGTCGCCCTCGAACGCGAGGATGTGCGTCGCGATCCGGTCGAGGAACCAGCGGTCGTGACTGATCACGACGACGCACCCCGGAAACGACTCGAGGCCGGCCTCGAGCGCCCGCAGGGTGTCCACGTCGAGGTCGTTCGTCGGCTCGTCGAGCAGCAGGACATTGCCGTTCGACTGGAGCAACTTCGCGAGGTGGACGCGGTTCCGCTCCCCGCCCGACAGCGTCCCGACGAGCTTCTGGTGGTCGGAGCCGCGGAAGTTGAAGCTCGAGACGTAGGCCCGGGCCGGGATCTCGCGCGTCCCCGACTTCACCACCTCGACGCCGTCGGTGATCTCCTCGAAGACCGTCCGATCGGCCCGCAGCTCGTCGCGCGACTGGTCCACGTAGCTCATGACGACCGTGTCGCCGATCTCGATCGTGCCGGCATCGGGCGCCTCCTGCCCAACGAGCATCCGGAAGAGTGTCGTCTTGCCCGCGCCGTTGGGGCCGATGATCCCGACGATCCCCGCGCGCGGCAGCGAGAACGTCAGGTCCTCGATCAGCAGCCGGTCGCCGTAGCCCTTACGGAGATTCCGAACGTCGATGACCTGGTCGCCGAGCCGGGGACCGGGCGGGATCGCGATCTCGAGCTCGCGCTCCTGGCCCTTCGACGCGTTGGCCTCGGCGAGCAGCTGTTCGTAGGCGGTGAGGCGGGCCTTGCCCTTCGCCTGGCGGGCCTTGGCGCCCATCCGCACCCACTCGAGCTCACGGGCGAGCGTCCGCTGCCGGGCATCGGCCTGCCTCTGCTCGCGCGACAGGCGCTCGAGCTTCTGCTCGAGCCAGCCCGAGTAGTTGCCCTCGAACGGGTATCCCCTGCCCCGGTCGAGCTCGAGGATCCACTTCGCGACGTTGTCGAGGAAGTAGCGGTCGTGGGTCACGGCGACGACCGTGCCGCTGTACTCGTCGAGGAAGCGTTCGAGCCACTCGACCGATTCCGCGTCCAGGTGGTTCGTCGGCTCGTCGAGCAGCAGCAGGTCCGGGTGCTGGAGCAGGAGCCGGGCGAGCGCGACGCGGCGCTTCTCGCCGCCGGACAGGGTCGTGACGTCGGCGTCGTCCGGCGGACAGCGCAGCGCTTCCATCGCGATCTCGACGTTGCGCTCGACGTTCCAGGCGTCGGCGGCGTTGATCCGGTCCTCGAGCGCCGATTGCTCTGCGCCGATCGCCTCGTAGTCGGCGTCGGGCTCGGACCACTTGGCCATGACGGCGTTGTACTGGTCGATGAGGTCGACGAGCGGGCGAACGCCGTCCATGACGTTGCTCTTCACGTCCTTCGACGGATCGAGCTGCGGCTCCTGCGCCAGATAGCCCACAGTGAAGCCTGGCGTGAGCCGCGCCTCGCCGGTGAACCCGTCGTCGAGCCCGGCCATGATCCGCAGCAGGCTCGACTTCCCCGATCCGTTCGGGCCGATGACGCCGATCTTGGCGCCCGGGTAGAACGAGATCGAGATGTCCTCGAGGACCGTCCGGTCCGGTGGGTAGTGGCGGCTGAGCTTGTAGGTGGTGTAGATGAACTCGGCAGGCATCGCCGCCTAGCGTAGCCGGGCGGCGGCCTTCGGTCAGCGTTGCGACTCGAACCGCACGTTCACGCCCGGGCGGAGCTCGATCCGGACCGACGTCGTCCGCCCGGCGCGAACGCGAACCCGCACAGGGTCGCTCACCGGCACGAACGGCTCGATCGTGCTCGGGTCGCCGACGAGGGCCTGTGCGCTCCACCAGCCCCGCGTGCAGAAGAACTGGGCACGTCCGTGGTTGCCGACACCATAGCCGAGATAGGTGAGCGCACACGTGCCGGCGCGCTCCGGAGTCCAGTCCACCACCAGATCGTTCGGTCCGGGCCTTCGACCGTCGTCCGTCACGACGACGACGTTCACGATGCCGGTCGGCATGCGCTCGACGCCGGTCCCATCGGAGATCACCCGAATCATCGACGCGGGCACACCGAGCTCGCGCGCGTAACGCCGAGCGATCCGCCGCGGCGCGTCCGGGTTCGCGCTCGAGATCTCGATCCGGACGACGTTGTCCGAGACGTCGGTTCCGGCTGCCTGGGGCTCGGCGTCGATCCTGTCGAACCAGGCCCAGCTGTGGGCGATGTACCGCTGGACCCGGCGCAGCTCCTTCAGGGGCCATCGAACGGTACGCGCCACGATCGGCGCATCCGCCGCCAGGCCCTCCATGAGGTTCGTGAGGTGCTCATCTGCATGGTCGGTCCACAGGGTCACGACCTGGCGATGCGCATTGTCCAGGTACAGACCCCCGAACTCGTCCTCGTGGCGGTACGAGTACTCGGTGATCCGGCCGGTGAAGCTCGAGAGGTACGCGTTTCGAGCCAGCATCTCGCTTTCCTCGGAGGGCAGCATGTAGAAGCCCCAGTGATCGATCGCGGTCGGATCGGCCGAGACGGCGAGCACCCACTCGAGGTCCGATCGCAGGTCGTACTCGCGACGCTTCTCGATCGCCCGTTTGATGTCGTCCGGGATCTCGGACGGTGCGGCGGTCGGTCCGGCGCTGGGAGCGACCGACGGCGAAGGATCGAGTACGGAAGAAGCGGGCACCGCGGGAGTACCGACCGCACTCGACGTCGGCGGCGCGCCAACCGGCGAGGCGTCCTCCGGCGCGCCGCACGCGGTGGCCAGAAGCACCATGAGGGTCGTGAGCGCGACGCCGCGATGGGCCGACATCAGGGTCCGCCGATGCATGACATCCACCTCCGGGCTCGGTGGACCGTGGGACTCGCGTGCGACCGGTCCTGTGACGGTGCGCCTCGGCCCGCTATGCCGCTCCGAAGGGCACCGGCTGCAGCGATGCCGCGATCTCGCGGGCCCACGCCTCGATCTCCGGCCAGTCGCGGAAGTCGCCCGCCGGAAGCAGGCCCTTGGCGGCAGGCATCAACCGCACGAAGCGCTCCGCGATCGTCTTCGGCGAGTCGTTCGGGTCGAATGCGCCAAAGAACACCCGATGGTCGCGGGCGCCGATCGCGTGTGTCAGCTCCTCCACCTTCCGGCGACTGCCGCTGCCGGGGCCCTCGGACGGTCCGAGCGCGTCGAGCGGGTCGTCACTCGGCCTCTCGGCCGTCGAACCACGGAGCGGACCGCTGCTGAAGATCCACACCGGTCGGGTCGCGAGCGTCGGCTGGTTGCGGCGGAGGAAGTCGAGCGCCTCGTCGAGCCAGCTGCCCATGTACACGCCGCTGCCGATCACGAATGCGTCGGCCAGGCCGACGTCCCGCGCGGCATGCGCCGCCGTGACGTCCGCGTCGAGCCCCGCGCCGCGGAGCACCTCACCGATCCGTTCGGCGATCCCCTTCGTGCCCCCGTGTCGACTGCCGTAGACGACGAGCACCTTCGTCATGACGCACCTCCCCGCCGGCACGCGTGCCGGCACCCGGACGCCCCGTCCGCCAGTTGACCAGCCAGGGCCGAATTCGGCCAGTGTCGTGCGGGCCGTTGCGCCGGGCCCTTTGGGGCAGAACGGTCGGCATGGTGCGACGTGTCGAGGCTCGATGCGCGATCCTGAGGCGATGACCGACAGACAGCGCCGGCGCGAGCTCCGCGACTCGTATGCGACCCAAGCACGATCGGCCGGGATCTACCGGATCGCGCACGGCGCGACCGGCGGATGGATCATCCGGTCGACGGCGGATCTCGCGGGGGCGCGAAGCCGGTTCGAGTTCGGCCGTTCGACGCAGAGCGTCGGGTCGTTCGACGGGCGCCTGGCCGACGATCTCCGAAGGCACGGCTTCGACGCGCTCACGTTCGAGGTGCTCGACACGCTCCCCCATCGCCCGACGGCATCCGATGCGGACCTTCGCGCGGAGCTCGAGACGCTCGAGCGGCTCTGGGCAGAGCGACTGGACGCCCCCCGGGAAGGGTCTTGACATGCATCCGGCACGATCAGGACATGACGAATCACGAGCCCGCCGGACCTGACCCGGAAACCATCACGACCTGGATCCTCGAGACCTACCCCGAGACGGCCTTCGTCGAGGCAGACGGGGCCTCCTTCTTCTCGCTCGACCCCGAGCGGCACTTTCCCAACTACGCGACGATCGTGACCCGGGACGACGATTACGACCGGTTCTCCGACCTGTCACGCGAAGGGGTCTTCCGCCTCAACCTCGGCCTCGACCGCGAGACCTTCGAGCGGCTCGTCGGCGACCAGGCCGAGCCCGACTACACGACGCTCGACCGCTTCTTCCCCCACCCCGTGTACGCGGCGCAGCGCTACGTGTCGATCCTGAACCCCAGCCACGCCACCTGGACCGAGGAGGTCATCCCGCTGATCCGCGTTGCCCACGACCGCCTCGCCGCCCAACGAGCGCGCCACGCGAAGGCCAGCGCGACCGACACGCCCTAACCCGTGCCCGGCAGGACGAGCACCTTGCCGCGCGCGTGCCCGTCGTCGACGTGGCGCAACGCCGCCACGACATCGTCGAGCGCGAACGTGCGATCGATCGCCGGACGAACGCGGCCCGCTGCGATCAGCTGGGTAAGCGCGGCCACGTCCTCGGCGGCGAATGGCCGCCACCAGAGCATCAGCCCCATCTGCTTGCCCGTCGCGGCGGAGATGACCGGACCGACCGTCATCGCCTCGAGGATCGAGCGGGACGTGCCCCCGAGCGTGATGTACACGCCGTTCGGCCGCAGCGCCCCTCGAAGGCGCAGGATCGGGTGGTGCGACTCGACGTCGAGGATCCAGTCGTATCGCTCCCCCATGGCCGTGTAATCGGTCGTCGTGTAGTCGACGACGTGATCCGCGCCGAGCGAGCGCACGAAGTCGAGCTTCGACGTGCTGGCGACCGCCGTCACCTCGGCCCCGATCGCCTTCGCGACCTGGACGGCGAACGGACCGACGTTGCCGGACGCGCCGCCGATGAGCACCCGGTCGCCCGACTGCGGCGCCCGGCCGTCGCGTCGTCGCAGACCCTGCATCGCGAGGATGCCCGAGTGCGGGATCGTGGCCGCATCCTCGAACGACATGCCGTCGGGCACCGGGAGGAACGCGCGCTGGGGGGCGCACGCGTACTCGGCGAACGATCCACCCCCGAACGGATAGAGGTCGCCGAAGACACGGTCGCCCGCTGAGAACCGCGTCACGCCGGGGCCGATCGCCTCGACGGTCCCTGCGACGTCGCACCCGATCCGCGGGCTGCGAGGCCGCCGGATGCCGAGGAAGGCGCGGGCGAACCAGGGGCGAGCCTGGATGAGGTCGAGGTCCGCGCGGTTCACCGAGGCTGCCGCCACCCGCACGAGCACCTCATCCGCGCTGGGCTCCGGCCGCGGGACCTCGCGCAGCTCGACGACGTCCACGTCGCCGTATCGGTCACGCACGGCTGCCTTCATCGGTCACTCCCCGTGGGCCTGCTGGGCGGACGATACCGTGCCGACCCGACGCGTCCGAAGGAGGGGCCGTCCGACTCTGGTACCCGGCGGAGCTCCCGCGCACGATCAGCGCGTCCAACGAGGCGTCCCTGCGCCGGAAGGAGTCGAGCGATGCAGTTCGACATGGGGCTCACGGGACTCGGGATCCTCCTCGTCATCTCGGTGACGTTCGGGGTCGTCGTCCAGCTCGTTCTCGGGCGCCGCGGGCCGTTCATCGGAGCGGTCGCCGGGGCGGGCTGGTTCGTCGGCGGGCTCGTCGCGAGCGAGGTGGTGTGGGGCGGCCTGACCGTCGAGGAGATCCAGCCGATCATCGACGGGCTCACCTTCGACGAGGCGCTGCTCGGCGGGTTGGTCGGCGGCACGCTCGCGCTGGCAGCCGCCTGGCTGGCGACCCGACCGCGGACGCACCCGGCCGCGCGGGCCTGACCGGCATCAGCCGGCCGCTTCGCGCAGGTCGTCCGGCGTGACGTAGATCGGCCGGGGCTCGGGACCCGGACCGTCGCGCTCCACGAGCGCCCAGCCGGGGACGCCTCGCCGTGCCTTCGACGACCCGAGCACCTCGAGCACGGCCTCCACCGCGCCGTCGCCGCCAGCCGGGGCGCGGCGCCGTCACGCCGGCTCGCCGGCAGGGCCTTGAGCAGTACGTCGATCGCCGCGGGACGCGTCGCCTGCTCGACGGCTTGGAGGATGGCCCGGGCGAGCAACGCGGTCGCCACGGCCGGCTGGTTGCCGGCGACGTCGCGACGAACGACGTTCTCGGCGTCGTCGATGCCGTGACCCTCGAGCACCGCGACCAGGCGGCGCGCTCGCCTCGCGGCGTCCGGGTCGTCGTCCTCGAGCCGATCGAGCCACGTCCGGGGCGGTCGCGGCGGCTCCTTCGGCTCGGACGCGGGGCGGGCCGGCCCGGGCGCCGCCTTCGGCTCCTCGGGCGCGGCGGGGCTCGAACGCGCGGTCCTGCCGCGCGGCCGGCTCAGCGCCGGCTCGGGCTTGGTCGTCCCCGCTCTGGCGGCCGCGGCGAGTCGTTCGGCGAGCGGGGACGCCTCGGGGGCGTCGTCTCGTCGATCGTCGGCCGCCTCCTTCGCCGCGTCGAGCGTCCCGAACGGACCGATGGTCCGTGGCAGACCCAGCTCGTCACGCTCCGCCTCGTCGGTCACGAACCAGCGCGACGGCCCCTCCGACGAGATCGTGAACCGCTCGTCCGACGAGCGATACGTGCCTGCCTCTGCGCGCTGCCACGGCTTCGGCGGCTTCGGCTCCTTCGGCTTCGAGCTGCGCTTCGTCGGGCTCACCGGGCGCAGCCTAGCGCTCGGAGCGTGCCGACGCTACCTCGAGGCGGGCTTCGCATGGGCAGACGCGCCCGCTACGATGCTCGCGCCAGCTGTTCCGTCCGGAGGTCGCATGCAGCCGCCCGATCCGAGCAGGATCCCGATCCTCGCCGCGCTCAAGCCCAAGGACCGCGACCGGATCATCCGGTACGCGAAACACCGGACCTGGGAGCCCGGCGACGTCGTGGTGCGTGAGGGTGACCAGGCCCTCAACCTCTTCCTTGTTGCCGAGGGCACGGCACGGGTCGAGCGCGACGGCGTCGGCGAGGTTGGTCGGCTGGGACCGGGCGACTTCTTCGGGGAGCTCGGGCTCATCGAGGAGCATGCCCGCACCGCGACCGTGATCGTCGAGGAGCGGCTGACGTGCTACCTCCTCCCCGCCTGGGAGTTCCGCACGCTCCTCCGCGAGCACCCCGAGATGGCCGTGCCGATGCTCGAGGCCGTGATCGCCCGACTGCACCGACGGGAGCGGCACGGCTGATCGACCTCGTCGAACGACGAGGGTCGGGCGGGTGCGATGACGACGTTTGACACTGGCCGGTGCCGCGGCGGAGCCGTAGTCTGCGCCCCTCAATCACACAAAGGGGTGCACCATGCGCCGTCTGCTTCGAACGCTTGTCGTGGCGGCGCTCGTCGTCGCCTGTGCTCCGGCCATTCAACCCAGCGCCGTCCCGACTGACTCGGTCGCCCCGTCCCTGGCGCCTTCGCCCGTCCCGGCACCGGCCAGCGAGCCGCCGGCGTCCGCGCCGCCGGCATCCGAGGAACCGTTGCCGTCGAGCCCACCCGCCGAACCGAGCGATCCCGCCCCGCCGAGCGCCCCGACCGGCCTCGGTCCCGGGGTGATCGCCAAGGTCGTCACCGACGACCTTCGCGTGCGCACCGCGCCCGGCGTGGGCGGCCGGTCGATCCGGCTCGAGCCGCTCCTCCAGCGCGGGTCGACGATGTACGTCGTCGACGGGCCGGTCCGTCGATCCGGCTACGCCTGGTTCGAGGTCCTGTTCTTCGCCGAGACGCTGACAGCAGTCGGCTCCGGCCGGGACGCCGAGCAGGTCGAGACGGGCTGGGTGGCGGCTGCCGGCAAGGACGGCGAGCCGTGGATCGACGTCGCGCGATTCGACTGCCCGCCGACCCCCGCGACCTTCACCGACCTTCGGGCAGTGGCCGCCGATCCCGAGCTCGCCATTGCCTGCTTCGGTGGGACGCCGATCACGGTCGAGGCCCTGCTCCTCGACTGCGACCGGGCCGGCGAGCCCGCCGACCGCGGCTGGTGCGAGATGGACACGGGCAGCCCCGCGTTCCGACCGCGCTGGTTCGATCGATCGCTCGTGTTCCTCGCCGACCCGGACGGCCCGCTGCGCGAGGACACCGCGATGGAGCTCCACGCGGCCCCGCGCGGTTCGGTGCCCGATCCCCTGCCCTCCGGCGAGGTCGTCGCGGTGACGGGCCAGTTCGACCACCCGGCAGCGCGGCGATGCACGGTCGACCACTACTTCCAGACCGATCAGCCGTCGGTCTACTGCCGGACGGTCTTCGCCGTCACCGCGATCGACGCGGCGAGCCCCTAGGTCAGGGCGTCGTCACCGTCGGACGCGGGGCCGACCTCGCCGTCGAGCCCAGCGCCACGGCACCGACGAGGAACACCGCGGCGCCGGCGAGGAACGGCGCCGCGAGGCCGCCGACGGTGACGATGACGCTCGCCGTCGCGGGTCCCACGATGCCCGCGGCGTAGAGCGGCAGGTAGACGAGGTTCAGCGTCGCCGATCGGCGTTCGGGCGGGACCTCGGTCGCGAGGAGTCCGAAGACCATCGCGCTCACCGCGGCGGCGCAGGCCGAGAACACGAGCGCCGCGATCGCCAGCGCCGGCACGCCGGGCGCCAGCGTCATGAACGCGAGCGCCACGCCGCCGGCCAGGAGGGCCCCGACGAGCACGCGTCGGAATCCGATGCGGTCACCGAGCGCGCCTCCGATCGGCGAGACGAGCGCGCCCACGAGGGCCGCCGTCCCCGCGACGAGCGCGATCGCGCTGGCAAGCCCCGCGCCGACTCCGACCAGGTCCTCGACGAGGAGCGGGACGTACGGTCGCGTCATCTGCGTGGCGAGGAACGCGACCGCATACATCGCGAGGATGCGCCGCACGTGTGGATCGACGAGCACGCCGCGCACGGCGCCGTAGGCCAGCGCGAGCACGCGCCCGGTCGGCACGACCTCGGGTCGGACCTCCCGGGAACCGAACCAGACGAGGAGGGCCGTCGCGATCGACAGCGCGGCCGACAGCCAGAAGACGCCCGAGATCGACCATCCCGCGCCATCGATCAACAGGCCCGCCAGCGCCGGCCCGACGGCAAACCCGATCGGCCCGGACGCACCGAACAGGGCGATCGTCGTTCCCAGGCGATGCTGCGGCGTCACGTCCCGGATCGCGGCGAGCATCACCCCGGTGTTGCCGAGCTGGAACCCGATCAGCAGCATCGACCCCGCGAGCTGCCAGGGCTCCCGCGACAGGGCGACCCCCGCGAACACGACGGCCTCGACGATCGCGCTGCGCGCGATGACGGCCTTGCGCGAGTACTTGTCCGCCCACACGCCCCAGAGCGGGACGAGCGGCATGCCGACGACGAACAGCAGCGCCCCGAACAGCCCGACGAACGGCAGGCGGTCGGCCTCGGGGACGCCCATCTCGCGGAGGTACGACGGAACGAGCGCGAAGATCTGGCTGACCCCCGCGCTCTCCACCAGCGAGGTGATCCAGAAGACAGCGAGGATCAGGCGCCAGTCGGCCGCCTCCCGGCGCCGGGGGTTCAGGGACATCGCGACGCAGCATAGGGCGGCCGTGCGAAGATCGGCGCCGTGACACGGCAGGGGCTCTCACGATGACCAACCGCGGCCTCGTGCTCTTCGCGGCGATGTCGGTCATCTGGGGCATTCCGTATCTCCTCATCCGGATCGCCGTGGCCGAGATCAGCCCGGCCACCCTCGTGTTCGCACGAACCGCCATCGCGGCGGCCGTGCTGCTGCCGATCGCCCTCGCCCGCATCGACCTGCGGCCGGTGCTCGCGCGCTGGCGCTGGCTGCTCGCGTTCGCGGCCGTCGAGATCGCGATCCCGTGGGTGATGCTCGGCGCGGCCGAGCAGCACGTCTCGAGCTCGTTCGCGGCGCTGCTGATCGCCGGCGTCCCGCTGGTGGGGACCATCATCTCGCTGACGACCGGCGGCGCGGATCGGGTCGGTCCCGCCGGGGTCGCGGGGCTCCTCGTCGGGCTCGTCGGCGTGGCCGCGATCGTGGGGGCGGACTTCGACGTGTCGGACACGACCGCGCTGCTCCAGCTGGCCGTCGTGGTGGTCGGCTATGCCGTCGGACCGGCGATCCTCGTGCGGAAGCTCGACGGGCTCCCGTCGGTCGGGGTGATGTCGCTGTCGCTCGTCCTGACCGCGATCGTCTTCGCCCCGATCGCCGCCGCCCAGTGGCCGGCCGCGACGCCGTCGACCTCCGCGCTCGTGTCGATCCTGCTGCTCGCGCTGATCTGCACCGCGGCCGCGTTCCTCGTCTTCGCGGCGCTGATCAACGAGATCGGCCCGGTCCGCGCGACCGTCATCACCTACGTCAACCCGGCGGTCGCCGCGGTCCTCGGGGTGCTGATCCTCGACGAGACGTTCACGCTGGCGATGGCGGCCGGGTTCGCCCTGGTCATTCTCGGCTCGACGCTGGCCACGCGACGCCCGCCGGACCGCGGGCCCGCCGCCGCCCCGCTCGCCGCGACCGCACCCGAGCCGTAGTCGTGGCCGCCGCCGACGCGCCCTACGTCGAGATCCACGACCGTGAAACGTGGCGGGCGTGGCTCGAGGCCAACCACGCGACGGCGAAGGGCGTGTGGCTCGTGACGTGGCGGGGCCGCTCGGGCCGGCAGGGACTGCCCTACGAGGACGCGGTCGAGGAGGCGCTCTGCTTCGGCTGGGTCGACAGCACGGCCGGGACCGTCGACGAGGAACGCGGGAAGCTGTACTTCGCGCCGCGGAAGGCGCGCAGCCCATGGTCCGCGACGAACAAGGCACGGGTGGATCGTTTGCTGGCCGCGGGCCGGATGGCGCCTGCGGGTCTCGCCGCCATCGAGCGGGCGAAAGCGAACGGCTCGTGGTCGGTGCTCGACGGCCCCGAGCGGCTCGAGGTGCCGGACGACCTGGCCGCCGCGTTCCGGGCCGCGCCGCCGGCGGCCGCCAGCTTCGCGGCCTTCCCGCCGTCGGTCCGCAAGCAGCTGCTCGCCTGGATCGCGCTCGCGGTTCGCCCCGAGACCCGGGCCGAGCGGGTGCGCCAGGTCGCGGCGGCGGCGGCCCGCAACGAGCGGGCACCGCGCAGGGAGCCGCCCGGATGACCGACCCGTCCCCGGCCGTCCACGTCCAGGATCTCCGGAAGACGTTCCGGGTCCCGATCCGCGACGAGGGCCTGCGCAACGCGATGCGCAGCCTGGTGCGCCGCGAGCACCGGGACGTCCACGCGGTCGACGGCATCTCGTTCGACATCGCGCCGGGCGAGGTCGTCGGGTTCCTCGGCCCGAACGGGGCGGGCAAGACCACCACGCTCAAGATGCTGAGCGGGCTCCTCTACCCCACCTCGGGCGAGGCGCGCGTGCTCGGCCATGTCCCGTCGCGCCGGGAGGCCGCCCTCCTGCGCCGGATCACGATGGTGATGGGCAACCGGCAGCAGCTCGAGTGGGACATCCCCGCCCTCGACTCGTTCGACCTGATCCGCGCGATCTACCGGCTCGACCCGGTCGAGTTCCGCCGGACGCGCGACGAGTTCGTCGAGCTGCTCGACCTCGCCGCCCTCGTCCACAAACCGATCCGCAACCTGTCGCTCGGCGAGCGGATGAAGATGGAGATCGCCGGCGCGCTCCTCCACCGGCCGCAGGTCCTGTTCCTCGACGAGCCGACGCTCGGGCTCGACGTCACGATGCAGAAGCGGATCCGGCTCTTCGTCGCCGAGTACAACCGGCGGTTCGGCGCGACCGTCCTCCTGACGAGCCATTACATGGCGGACGTCCAGGCGCTCGCCCGGCGGGTCATCGTCATCCACCACGGCCGGATCCTGTTCGACGGCGGACTCGCCGCGCTCGCGCAGCAGTTCACGGCGACCAAGACGATCGCGGTCACGCTACGCGACGGCCCGGCCGACCTGTCCGCCTACGGCGAGCCGCTGCCGAGCGACGACGACCGCGTCCTGCTGCGCGTCTCACGGGAGTCCACGCCCGAGGTCACGACGCGCCTGCTCAACGACCTCTCGATCGCCGACCTGACGATCGAGGACCCGCCGATCGAGGACGTGATCGAGCACGTCTTCGCCACGCCGGCCGAGACGGCCGCGGCCCGGTGACGAGCGCCGTCCGCGGCTGGATCGACCTGTACCTCACGTCGATCCGCGTCTCGATCGCGATCGGCTTCCAATACCGCGTGGCGAACTACTTCTACCTGGTCGGCATGCTCGCCGAGCCCGTCATCTACCTCGTGGTCTGGTCGACGATCGCCGAGGAGCGGGGCGGTTCGGTCGGCGGCTTCACCCCCGGCGCGTTCGCCGCGTACTACATCGTCTGGACGCTCGTGCGTGCGTTCAACATCGGGCTCACGCCGTGGGCCTGGGAGGAGCGCATCAAGCAGGGCCGGCTGTCGGCACTGCTGCTCCGCCCCGTCCACCCCATCCACTACGACCTGGCCGACCTCGCGGGATGGAAGGTCGTCGTGCTCGTGATGTGGCTGCCGATCGCGGCGATCCTGACCGTGCTGTTCGAGCCGACGTTCTCGATCGGTCCGCTCGAGGTCGCGACGTTCTTCGTCTCGATCTGGCTGGCGTACGTGCTGCGGTCGCTGATGCTGTGGCTGCTCGGGCTCGTCACGTTCTGGACGACCCGGGTCGGGCCGTTCTTCGACATCTTCTTCACGGCCGAGCTGCTGCTGTCGGGCAGGCTCGTGCCGCTCGCGCTGATGCCGCCCTGGGCCCAGGACCTCGCCGGCGTCCTGCCGTTCAAGTGGACGTTCGCGTTCCCGATCGAGGCGCTCGTCGCCGACCTGCCGGCCCCCGAGCTCCTCGGTGGGCTGCTCGCGCAGGTTGCGTGGATTGCGGCCTTCGCGGTCGTCGTCCGGGTCTGCTGGCGGGTCGCGGTCCGCCAGTTCTCGTCGGTCGGAGGCTGAGCGTGCGCGCGCTGCGGCTGTTCGCGCTGTACCTGCGGGTCGGCACGCTCAACGAGCTCCAGTACCGGGCGAACTTCGTGGCCCAGCTCATCCAGTCGCTCATCGCGCTCGGGACGGGTCTCGCGGTCCTCGCGCTGGTGTTCTCGCAGACGTCGTCGCTGCGCGGCTGGACGCAGCCGGAGCTCATCGTGGTCATGGGCGTGCACGTGCTGATGGGCGGACTGATCGGGACGTGGATCCAACCGAACATGCAGCGGCTCATGGGTGACGTCCGCGAGGGCACGCTCGATTTCGTGCTGATCCGCCCCGAGGATTCCCAGGTGCTCGTGTCGGTGCGCCAGGTCCGGATCTGGCAGCTGACCGACGTCGTGATCGGCCTCGTCGTGCTGGGTGTCGGGCTGACGCAGCTCGGTGGCCGGACCGGGCCGCTCGAGGCGGGCGCCTTCCTGCTCGCGCTGCTGCTTGGCGCATCGATGATCTACTGCTTCTGGCTGATCCTCACGATCGGCGCCTTCTGGATCGTCCGCATGGACGAGCTCCACGAGCTCTTCGAGGGGGTGTACCAGTCCGGGCGGTGGCCTGTCGGCGTGTACCCCTCGTGGCTTCGGATCGGGCTGACGTTCCTCGTGCCGATCACCTTCGCGGTCACCGTGCCGGCCGAGGCGCTCGCCGGGCGGTTGACGCCGCTCACGCTGGCCGGTGCGGCGGCGTTCGCGGTGGCGCTCCTCGTGTTCACCCGCTGGTTCTGGCGGTTCGGGCTGCGCCACTACTCGGGGGCATCGGCGTGACGGCGGGGCCCGCCTGCCGGGATTCGCCGTCGGCGGGAGAATGGGGCTGGAGGTGTCGCATGACTGCCCAGACCCCGAGCGATCGGTTCGAGCTACGCCACGCCGCGACCGACCGCGCCACCATCGTCGTCGTTCCCGAGCGCCGGATGTTCGCCATCGATGGGTTGGGCGACCCGCGGGCGCGCGACTTCACGTACGCGAGCGAGCGTCTGCGGACCGCCGACGAAGCCATCCGCGCCCGGCTGCTCCACGAGCGCCGCATCCGCATCCAGCCGGGCGTGCTCGAGTGCGCATGGTGGACCCATCCCGAGCCGCCGAGCCAGGACCTCGCCGCGTCGTTCGCGGAGCGCGAGGCGTGGCACTGGCAGCAGATGATGGAGATCCCGGCGGCCGCCACCGACGAGGACGTCGAGGCGGCGCTCGCGGAGGTGCAGCGCCGGACCGACGCGGACGCCCGCCTGCTCCGGATCATCCGCTTCGAGGAGGGGCGGTCGCTGCAGATCCTCCACGTCGGCGGCCCGGCCACCGAGCACGAGTCGGTGCGCGCGCTGTACGAGGCGGCGGAGGCGGCCGGGGTGCGTCCGCACGGCCACCTCCACGAGATCTGGCTCGCCGACTACCAGCGCGTCCCCGACGGCCGCGCTCGCTCGATCCTCCGCCTGCCGATCGAGTCCTGAGAGCCGGTCAGGCGTCCCGGCCCGCGTAGGCCGCCTCGATCGGCTCGATATCGAGCTTCGACATCGACAGCATCTGCTCCATCGCCCGCTGGGCGCCGGCGGTGTCGGGCCCATCGAGCAGCTCGTAGAGGCGCTTCGGCACCACCTGCCAGGACAGCCCGAAGCGGTCCTTGAGCCAGCCGCACGGACCGTGCTCGCCGCCGCCCTCGACGAGCGCGTCCCAATAGCGGTCGAGCTCCGCCTGGTCGTCGCAGTCGATGATGAACGACACCGCTTCGGTGAAGCGGAACTCCGGCCCGCCGTTCAGCGCACTGAACCGCTGGCCGCGCAGCGTGAAGTCGACCGTGATGACCTCGCCCTTCTTCGGGCCGGGCGTGTCGGCCGCCGAGCGCGAGACCTTGTCGATCCGGCTGCCCGGGAAGATCGACGTGTAGAACGCGGCGGCCTCCTCGGCCTGGCCGTCGAACCACAGGCTCGGGACGATGGCATCCATAACTGGGCCTCCTCGTGTCGATGCGCCTGCCGTGAGGCGGGGATGTGCACATTGGACCGCCCGGGAAGGGCAGAATCATCGCTGTCAGCGGAACGGAGGTGGACGCCGATGACGACGAGACGTGTGGCATGGCGCCGCGAGGACGAGATCGAGACTGACGAGCAGTGCACGCTGACCGTGCGCGACGCGGGGCTGTCGCTCGTGGGGACCGTGCTCGGTGCCGAGGGCGGCGTGCCGGTGCGCGTCGAGTACCGGGTCCTCACCGACGGGGCCGGCGTCACGACGGGGGCGCACGTTCGCGACCTGCGCGGGTTCGAAGCGCGCTCGGTGACCCTCGCGCGTGATCCGAAAGGCAACTGGACGGTCGACGGCAGCACGGTGCGGCCGCTCAAGGGCTGCACCGATGTCGACCTCGGCTGCAGCCCCTCGACGAACACCCTGCCGATTCGCCGGCTGCGGCTCGGGATCGGTGCGTCGAAGTCGATCAAGGCGGCGCTCGTGACGTTCCCCGAGCTGACCGTCGAGCTGTCGCAGCAGACCTACACGCGCGTCGACGACGTCACGTACCGCTTCCAGAGCGGCGACTTCGAGGCCGAGCTCGTGGCCGACGAGGAGGGGCTCGTTGCCTCCTACACCCCGTGGCGACGGACCGCGGTCGCGGTCGGGCCCGACGAGACCGAGCCGCTCGACGCCTCGCGCTAGACGTTCCGGCTCAGGCGGTCAGGGGCGTGCCGTCCCCGCGGCCCGCGGCAGGAACACGAGCAGGTTCCAGCCTGCGAGTCCGACGACCAGCAGGACGCGGACCACGAACGGCCAGCTCGTCTCCCAGATCCACAGACCCGCGACGACCGGCAGGAACAGCAGCCAGACGATGGCCTGGAGCACGATCGGCAGGCCGCGGATCGTCTCCCACGTCCCATCGAGCGTGCCCTGGCTCATGACGACCGCGGCGAGGAACCCCGCCCACAGCAGCGCGAAGAGCACGAAGAGCACGCCGTGGCTCGCCAGCCAGCCGATGCCGTTGCCGAGCCCGCTGGCCAGCGTCTCGATGACCTTGTCCATCACCCGTTCCTCCACCTAGCGCTTCGGGCGATGGTCGGCCCGTGCCACGCCGCCGGGGAGTGCCGATTGGCTCGAAGGAGGCGGTGTGCTCCCGACTATCCGCGCGTGCCTATGTGCCGGACGACCTCCGCTGCCGTGTCCCGAGCAGCGCGCGCGGCCGACGCGAGCGGCTCGATCGCAGCGTCCGCGCCGGCGCGGCCGTACACGGCCGCCTCGCTCCGACCCCAGGTCGCCGCCACGTGGCGCACGAGCCGGTCGACCTCGGTGGGCCGGTGGCCGAGCAGCGCCAGCGTCTTCTCGACCTGGATCGTGTGCTCGCGCATGTGCGAGCCCCAGCGCCCGAGCCGGAAGCCGACGTCGACCGCAAAGCCCGACCAGCGCGCCCCGAGGGCGAGGTGCGCAGGCGAGAGACCGGCAAGGCGTTCGGTCGTCTCGTCGAGGAGGTCCGACAACCGCCGGCGCACCTCCTCGGGCGAGCCCGCGCCCTCGACCTCCTCGTCGGGCATCGACGCCCACAGCTCCTCGGGGACCGACGCCGGGAGCGTTGGATCGTCGGCGGCGAAGCTGCGGCGGAGCCACCAGCCGCTGCCGACCCCGTACGCGCGCTGCGAGCCGATGACGTGCCCGAGGGTTCGCCGGATCCTCCACTCGCCGCCGCCCGGGTCCGCGTCCCAGGTCGCTGCGGCGAGCGGGAGGAGCAGGCCATCGAGGTCCCAGCGGGCCGCCGTCGCGGGCGCGACGAGGTCGCCGGCGCGGCCACGGTCCGGAGCGCCGGCGCGCAGCAGGTCCGCCGCGTCGATCGCCGCGCGCTCGAACGACTCGGCGATCCGGTAGAACGCGTAGCGGACCTCCTCCTCGCTGCCGCCCTTCCAGGGCCACGGTTCGGCAAGCCGGTCGTCGGGGATCGAGCGGAGGGTCTCGACGGCCGCGCGAAGGTCGGCACGCGCCGCCAGCAGCCGCGGAGCGAGCGGACGGGACGGGATCCCGTCGGTGAAGGACCTGAGGAGCTCGCTCGCGGTGGGGGTCGTCACGCTCGGATCAGCGCCGGTACTGGTGGCCGTTGGTCAGGCCGTACACGTTCCCGTCCGGCGCTCGGAAGTGGACCCAGCCGTTGCCCTCGCCGTCGTCGAGGACCGGGGAGCCGAGGATCTCGACACCGGCTGCCCGCAGCTCGTCGATCGCCGCCTGCAAGTCGTCGACGAGGAACTCGGGCACGGGTCCCGTCGTGAAGTGATCGTGGTCGTGGTCCGCGACACCGAAGATCTCGAACTGGGACGTGTTCGGCATGCGGCTCCACGCGAAGCTGTCGGTGAGGCGGATCAGCGGGACGCCGAGCACGTCGTCGAAGAACGCGACGGTCTCGTCGAATCGCTCGGTTCGTGTGCCCACCCAGACGAGCCCGCGGACCTTCATGACGCATCGCCCGCGTGGGAGCGCAGCCCGTCGGCCGTCGCGCGCTCGTCCGGCTGGTCGGCCCCCAGCCCGGTCGCGGACACGGGGGCGCAGCACCCGCTCGCTGCGAGCGTCACGAGCGTGCTCGAATCACTGCGTGCCGACCGGTCCCGGGAGGGCTGATCCACGTCGCGGACGCTACCACGCCGCAGTCGCGCGGCGCGGTGGACGCAACGTCGCCTCGAGGCCCGACCGGCTGCGACGCGCGACGAGGCCGACGTCCGCTGGGCTATCGTCCGGTCCATGCGATCGCCCGAGCTTCGCTTCGGCATCTCCGTGACGCCGTACGCCGCGACGTACGAGGCGATCGTCGCGCAGGTCGCGGCGGCCGAGGAGGGCGGCCTCGACATCGTCGGGATCCAGGACCACCCGTACCAGCGCCGGTTCCTCGACACGTTCGCACTGATGGGCGACCTGCTCGCCCGCACCGATCGGCTGCGCTTCTTCCCGGACGTCGCGAACCTCCCGTTGCGCGGGCCGGTGATGCTGGCGAAGGCCGCTGCGTCGCTCGACGTGATGAGCGGCGGCCGGTTCGAGCTCGGGCTGGGCGCCGGGGCCTTCTGGGACGCGGTGGCCGGCATGGGTGGACCGCGACGAACGACACGGGAGGCGGTCGACGCCCTCGAGGAGGCGATCCCGATCATCCGCGCGGCACTCGATCTCGAGCGGGTCGTCCGCGGTCCCGGTCCGATCTACCCCGTCCCCGGCTACCCACCCGGCCCTCCGCCGGCGCACCGGGTGGAGATCTGGATCGGCGCGTACAAGCCGCGCGGCCTGCGTCTCATCGGCCGCCTCGCCGACGGCTGGGTGCCGTCGATCGGGTACGTGACACTCGATGCGCTTCGGCGGGCGTCGGGGACGATCGACGAGGCAGCCGCACGCGCCGGCCGCGACCCGGCATCGATCCGGCGGGTCTTCAACCTCAACGGCGCGATCACCAGGGGCGCGCGTGGCGAGGGCGTGCTCGAGGGACCCGTGGATCACTGGATCGAGACGCTCATCCGCTGGGCCGACGATCCGGGCGTCGACACCTTCGTGTTCTGGCCGCCCGGCCCGGAAGTCGAGGACGTGGAGCGCTTCGCGCGCGAGGTGGTTCCGGCGGTCCGCCGATCGCTCAGAGCCAGCGCCAACGGCGCGCGATGAGCAGGATCACCACCGCGAGGACCGCGACGCCGCCGAGCACGATCCAGAAGCTGTAGGGATCGTGCTCGGGTAGCGGGACCTGGACGTTCATGCCGAGCAGGCTGGCGGCCATCGATCCCGGCAGCAGCACCGCGGTCACGAGCGCGAGGACCTTCATGACGTCGTTCGTCCGCTGGGCGGTGCGAGTCATGTACACCTCGAACGAGCCGAGCAGCACGTCGCGGCTCGACTCGACGGCACCCACCGCGCTCTCGAACCGGCTCGCGACCGCCTGGAACGCCGGCGCGACGTCCGGGTTGTCGGTGAGCTGGGCAGTCTCCGCGGCGGCGAGCGACGCGAACAGCTGACGATGGGCGGCGAGCACCCGGCGCAGGCGGGCGATCCGGTGACGGACCGCGACGAGGTCCTCGAGCAGCTCGTGGCGGTCCTGGTCCCGGAGCGACCGCGCATCGAGCCGGTCGACCTCGTCCTCGATGGCGTCGACCGCCCGGAAGTAGCTCGTGACGGTCGCGTCGAGGAGCGAGGCCATGAACGTCGCGGAGTCGAGCGACCCGAAGGACGTGTCGAGCTCAATCCGCTCATCCATGTCGTCGAGAAACGTGATGGGCACCCGGTGGTGGGTGATCACGACGTTGTGTCCCCCGACGATGTCGAGCCAGGGCGTGCCCGAGGCGTCCTGGTCGTTCGGCTCGGCGGCGACGCGCACGTGCAGGTAGCCGCCGTGGATGGCCAGGTGCGGCAGGTTGCCGGGCGCCTCGATCGAGCGACGTGTCGGCCCGTCGAGCCCGAACGCGTCGCCCAGGCGCTGCACCTCGTCGGGGTGCGGGGCATCCGCGATGTCGATCCACAGCAGCTGCCGCTCGGTCGGCTCCGACGCGAGGGCCTCGTCGAGCGGCAGGACCTGGTCGGTGCGGTCGGCGTCGAATCGGCGGACGCGGACACGATCACGCGTCCGTGATCCAAAGGCGTCCCCAGCGTCGTCCAGGCCTCGCACGTCTCCTCCCGCGGTCTCCCCGACCCGGCCGGACGCTACGTCGGACCGGTGCGCGGAACAATGCACGGAACGGCCCGTTGGCTTGCGAACAGGCGTCGGCACCGTGTGGTGCGACGACGCACCCGTTTCCGAAAATCGGTGCGCCGGGTCGACACCGGTGGTCTATCGTGTGCGGTCTACCGTGGTCCGGTGCGGATGGGGGACGTCCAGATCCGCCCCTCCCGCACCTCTGTCCTCGCGCCCGCGCGCGCCTCGGAGGTTTGGAGGAGGAGTCCAGTGCCCCGGTCCCGCATCCGTTCCTTCGTCCTGCTCGCGATCGTCGCGCTGCTCGCGACATCGGTCGCGGCACCTGCGGCGGTGGCGGCCGCCGACCCGGACGACAGTCCATCCAGAGGCAAGGCGGTCTTCTTCGCCTCCGACGGCCTGCGGCAGGACCTCGTCGAGAAGTACGCCTCCCAGGGGTACATGCCGACGATGCGCTCGTTCCTGCGCAACGGCGCATACGCATCCGGCAACGGCATGCTCACGCAGGCGCCGCCGAACACCGGCGCCGGCTGGTACACGCTCGCCACCGGCGCGTGGCCGGCCGTCCACGGATCCACCAACAACACGTTCCACGTCAACGGCCAGCCGTTCGGCAACCGGACCGCGGCGTTCGACCCGGGCGTCCTCCAGGCCGAGTCGATCGCCCAGGCTGCCGAGCGCGGCGGTCTGAAGGTTGCGCAGGTCGAGTGGGCCGGCGGCCGGAACGCGGCGATCCAGGGACCGACGATCGACTTCCAGGCGACGTTCTCGGGTCGAGGCATCGCGACCAACTTCACGGGCACGGCCGGTGACGTCCTGTTCGACGACGTCGGGTTCATCCAGGCCTTCGGCCTGCAGTTCGATCACCCCGCAGGCTTCGCGGGCCAGGCGCCGTTCGCCGGCGCTGCGCCGACGGCCGCCAGCGGCTGGACCGACGTTCCGACCAGCTACAGCCCCGCGATGGAGATGCGTCTCCGCGTGCTCGACGCGGGCGTCGACAAGTACGGGCTCAATGCCTACATCTTCGACCGGAGCGACGATGGTCGCGTCAATTACGACCGCGTCCTCTTCTCCCCGACCAAGGACGGCGACGATGCGGTTGCCACGCTCCGTAAGGGCGAGTGGGCCGACGTCAAGGTCACGCTCGATCTGGCGGCCACCAATCCGCTCGACGGCAAGACCGCGGGCATGCTGATCAAGGTCGAGGAGCTGTCGGCCGACCTGTCTCGGGTGCGCCTGTTCCACACCTCGGTCAGCCGGGCCAACGCCACCTGGCCGACATGGGCCGGCGAGGACGGCTACACCGACTTCGCCGAGTTCATCGCGGCCGAGTTCCCGACGTCCACCGCCGCCGACTTCGCGATCCTCGAGGCCGGCATCGTGAGCGAGGAGACGTACGTCGAGCAGGGCATGTACTGGTCGACCGGCCACGAGCCGATGCTCAGGTACGTCGCGCGCGAGTACCGGCCGGACCTCCTCCTCGTCGGCATGCCGACCACCGACGAGTTCCAGCACCAGTTCCTCGGGCTCGTCTCAAAGAAGCTCCCGAACGGCGATCGCAACCCCGCCTACGACGACGTCGACCTCAACGGCGAGCCGGACGGTCGCGTCAAGCAGCGCGAGCGCTTCATCCGCGACGCGTACCGCGAGTCCGACAAGATCCTGACCCTCGCCCGCAAGCTGATCGGCGGCAACCCGACGACCTTCGTCGGGTCCGACCACGGCTTCGCGCCGCAGTTCCTCGCGATCGACGCGTCCAAGGTCCTCGTCGACCTGGGGCTCCTGTCGAAGCCGCAAACCTCGAACTGCCGGGTGCCCACGGGCGAGACGATCGGGAAGGCCAAGGTCTGCATCGCCGGCGGCACGGCCCAGGTCTACCTGAACCTGGCGGGTCGCGATCCCGCCGGCGGCGGGCTGCAGCAGGTCGCCGCCGCGGACGCCGCGGCGACCATCGCCGCCATCGAAGCCGCCTTTGCCGGGCTGACCGACCCGAACGACTGGACGGGCGACGGCGACCCCGAGGGCTGGAAGGTCATCGACCGGATCTACACGAAGGCTGAGGCCCGCTACATCCCGAACGGCCCGGGCTCGACCGCCGACATGGCGCACCCGACCCGGACCGGCGACCTGGTCGTCTTCTCGTACCCGCCCTACCAGTTCGATGCGTCGACGCCGGGCACGCTGATCGCGCCGTCGCATTTCTTCGGCCAGCACGGCTACGTGCCCGACGTCGTCAACCTCAAGGCCAACATCAACATGCGCGCCACGTTCCTCGCAGGCGGGCGCGGCATCGACAAGGGCCGCGTCAACGTGCGGTCGATCGACCTCGCCCCGACGCTGGCGTTCCTGCTCGGCGTCCCCGAGCCGCAGCACAGCCAGGGGAAGGTCCTCCTCGACCTCGTGAAGGGCGGCAACTCCTACAAGCCGATCAACGTCGTCGGGCTGAACGACTTCCACGGTCAGCTCGAGCCCACCACGATCCCGATGGACGGCATCAATGTCTCCGTCGGCGGCGCGGCCCAGCTCGCAACGATGTTCGACGAGGAGTTCAAGTCCCTCGGTCGCTCGGGGCTCCTGCTCGCGGGCGGCGACAACGTCGGCGCTTCGCCGCCGATCTCGGGCCTGCTCGAGGACATGCCCGCCATCGACGTCGAGAACGCATGGGGCCTCGACGCGACGTCGTACGGCAACCACGAGTTCGACTACGGGGTGGAGCGCCTGCTCCGGCACCAGGCCCGGGCGGACTTCCCGTTCCTCGCCACGAACATCATCGACAATGCCACCGGCAAGCGCCCGTCGTGGGTCCGGCCGTCGGTGGTGTTCAGGGTCAACGGCGTCAAGGTCGGCGTCATCGGCGCAGCCCTCGAGGGCACCCCCGAGCTCGTCTCCGCGGGCGCCACGGCCGGGCTCACGTTCCTCGATGAAGGCCCCGCGATCGAGGCCGAGTCGAAGCGGCTCCGCAAGCAGGGCGTCCGGGTCCAGATCGTGGTCATCCATGAAGGGACGTCCGACGGCACCAACACCGTCGGCCTGACCCCGGGCGTGCCGTGGGGCGGCCCGATCCTGGAGATCGCGGACGAGCTCCAGGACACGACCGTGGACGTCATGGTCGTCGGCCACACCCATCGTGTCTCGAACCTGATGCGCGGCGACATCCTGATCGTCGAGGGCATCAACGCCGGCGCGAGCTACTCGGTGCTGCAGCTCATGGTCAAGGGCGGCGACGTCCGGTGGGCCGGCGGTGCGACCCGGGTGGCAAAGAACATCGGCGTCGCGCAGCGGCCGGACGTCAAGGCGATCGTCGACGAGGCGAACGCGGAGACCGCCGTCCTGCGCAACCAGGTGATCGGCACGCAGGCCAACGACATCATGCGCGACCCGGCGCGCGAGCACGAGTCCGAGATGGGCAACCTCGTCGCCGATGCGATGCGCGGCAAGTACCCCGGCGTCGACATCGCCTACACGAACGCCGGCGGCCTCCGGGCCGACCTCGTGTGCACCCCGCCGAGCGCATCGGAGGGCGCCTGCGAGATCACCTGGGGCGAGGTGTTCGCGGTGCTCCCGTTCGGCAATCGCACCACGCTGCTGACGATGACGGGCGCACACCTCGAGGAAGCCTTCATCAACGGCTTCCAGCCCGTGTGCAACGACACGCACAGCGGCCGCTTCCCGGCGGTGTCCGGGATCAAGGTGACCTTCCACTGCGATGGCGCCAACCCGGTCGTCGATGGCATGTGGCTCACGCCGGACGGCCCGGGGGGCCCGGCCACCCCGATCGGCGACGCCGACGAGGTCCGGATCGTCACGAACGACTTCATGGCCACGGGCGGCGACGGCTACACCGCGATGCGCGACTTCGGCACGAACGTCGCGCAGCCCGGTGACGCGCTGCTCGACATCGTCGTCGACTACATCGCCGCGAACTCGCCGGTCAATCCCGTCGTGGACGGACGAACCGTCGGGCCGTAGCGGTCGGTTCGACCCTCGCCTGGCTGGAGCCGGTCCTTCGTGGCCGGCTCTGCCGTTTCCGGGGGTTGCGACACGCCTCAGGGGCCTGTCCGCCGCTCCACGCCGACCGACATCCGGAGCCCGGCTCCTGCCGGCTAAAGGCACGCCGGCGGCACAAATATTGAACGCTCCCGATGCGGGACGGCTCTTGGTCGGTGACGCTCAGCGCGTCCATCGAACCCAGTGAGAGGAACCGCATGACCGCAACCGTCCCGACCGCGCCCGCTCCCCTTCCCGATCTCACCGCGATCAAGGCGCGCCAGCAGGCCACCTGGTCCAGCGGCGATTACCACCGCATCGGCTCGGCGATCGTCATCGTCTCGGAGCTCCTCATCGAAGCGCTCGACCTGCGCTCGACCGAGCGCGTCCTCGACGTGGCGACCGGCAGCGGCAACGCCGCGATGGCCGCGGCCCGGCGCGGTGCCCAGGTCGTCGGCGTGGACTACGTGCCGGCGCTGCTCGAACGTGCCCGGCTCCGGACCGAGGCGGACGAGCTCGAGGTGACCTACATCGAGGGCGATGCCGAGGCGCTGCCCGTCGCCGACGGCTCGTTCGACGTCGTGTGCTCGGTGTACGGCGCGATGTTCGCCCCGAACCAGGAGCAGACGGCCGCGGAGCTGCTGCGCGCGACCCGGTCGGGCGGCAGGATCGGCCTGGTGGCCCATGCGCCCGATGGCTTCATCGGGCAGCTGTTCAAGGTGATCGCGCGGCACGTCCCGCCGCCCGCGGGCCTGCGCTCGCCGATCCTGTGGGGCACCGAGGACCGCCTGCGCGAGCTGTTCGGTGACGCGGTGTCCGAGCTCCGCGCCGAGCGGCGCGAGCACGTCTTCCGGCATCCCAGTCCGGCCCAGTTCGTGGAGTTCTGGCGGGAGTGGTACGGGCCGACGCGCAAGGCGTTCGAGGCGGTCGGTGACGCCGGCGCTGCCGATCTCGAAGCCGACATCGTGGACCTGATCGCGCAGTTCAACCGCGCCGACGACGGGATGATGGTCGTGCCGAACGCCTACCTCGAGGCGGTCCTCGTCAAGCGCTGACACGCCGAAGCGGGGGCCGCCGGAGGGCGGCCCCCGCGGGTGCCCGGCTCGAGCGCCTAGATCGCGGGCGCGCGGTCGGCGATCGCCGCCTCGACGTCGGCGGCACGAACGGCGCCGTCGAACGTGAGCTCGACCACGCGGTCGTACCCGACCGCGTCGGTGTTCGGCAGCGGCGCGGTCTGGACCATGTCGACGAGGTAGCCGCGACCGTCGCGGGAGACCGCGATGTGGACGACGTCGTCGATCGCGAGGCCGACCCAGGTGATCCGGATCGTCCGGGCGCCGACGTTCTCGACCCGGACCTCGCCCCACCGGACCGACATTCCGTCGCCCGGGATCCCGGAGCGAACACCGACGATCCGGCCGGACTCGTCGCGGACGGTCGCACGGACGTCGTGGTCGGTCGCGGTGTCGAGGTCGACGGTGACGTCGCCCTCGATCGGCGGGTGGTCCGCCGGCTCGCTCGGGCTCGGCGCGGGGGTGACGACCGGTGACGGCGTGACGACCGGTGACGGCTTCGGCGAGGCGGAGGGCGGCGCGCTCGGGGCGACGGCGCCCCCGCCGAACGCCCCGTTCGCGATCAGCAGCAGCGCGGCTGCGGCAAGGATGACGGCGGCGCCCCCGACGACCGGGGTGCGCCGCGAAGTGGTGCGGTTCATTCGTTCCTTCTGTTCCGTGAGCTCCTGTTGGGCTCGAGCTCACCGCTCGGAGCACACCACAGCCCACCCTCGCCCGGGACGGCGCTGTGTGGACAGACGACATCGCCGATCGTGCATGCCTTCCACTGTCGCTCGTCGAGCCCGCCGGCGGCCGGGACGCCGTCGCGCACGTGACACGTGGTTGCAGGACCGACGCGGGCCCCCGCTACCCGGCCTGATCCAGGCGGGTGGAAGCCTCGCTGCCATGCAGGACGTGCGGTATCGCCTCGGGTTCGCGGTCAAGGTGCTGGGCGCGGGCGGCCTGCCCACCGCCGACACCCGGCGTTGGCAATCCGGGCCGCACCTGCGCCGGTCGATCGAGCTCCTGCATCCCGTCGTCCGGTACCTCGAGCGGATCGACGTTCGGGTCTACCGGCTGTCGAGCCAGGTCGTCCCGTACGGCACGCACCCGGACCTTCCCGAGCTCGACTACCGACGCCAGCTCGACGAGGCGCGCGACGAGCTCGAGGCCCTCGCCGTCGAGACGCGGCGCGCCGGCCTGCGCCTGTCGACGCACCCGGGGCAGTACACGGTGCTCAACGCCACCGAGCCCCCGATCGTCGCGAAGGCGATCGCCGATCTCGAGCAGGACGCCGAGCTCCTCGACCGGCTCGGGCAAGGGCCCGAAGGGTCGATCGTCGTGCACGTCGGCGGAAGCTACGGGGACCGCGACGCCGCGCTCGATCGCTGGACGGCCGCCTGGGATCGGTTGTCCGACCGGGCTCGTGCCCGGCTCGCGCTCGAGAACGATGAGCGGCTGTTCGGGATCGAGGACGTCCTCGAGCTGCATCGCCGGACGGGTGTGCGCATCGTGCTCGACGTCCACCACCATCGGATCCACCCGCGAAGCGCCGCCATCCCGCTCGGGGACGCGCTCGCCGCGGCCTGTGCCACGTGGGGACTCGTTCGTCCGAAGATCCACCTGTCGTCGGCCAGGACGATGCTCGGGGCAGCGGGCGCCTCGGCCTCACCGACGGTCGTCCCGCCGCTGCGCGCGCACGCCGATCTCGTGCTGCCCTGGGACCTCGAGGCGGTCGTGGCTGCGGCCAGCGCACCGCTCGACATCATGCTCGAGGCCAAGGGCAAGGACCGTGCGCTGCTCGCGCTCCGACGCTGGCTCCACGAGATCCGCCCGGAGGTGGCGGCGCTCGAGGAGCGCGGGCCCGGGGCGCCCGATGGCTAGTGCTCGCCGGCTCCCGAGGCGGCCGTGTGCGCCCGGACCACGTGCTGCCGCGTCGATGGCTCCCAGCCGGACGGCGGACCGTCCCGCCGGGCGCCCGGTCGGACGGGTCGTGGCGGGGCACCGGCGTCACCTCGCCGCCGTCGCGCACGATCAGCGCCTCGAGGAATGTCACCTCGTACTCGATGACGTGGCCCATCGCGAACGACTCGCGGTCGTTCCACCAGTCCGAGCCGTAGAACGCGTCCTTCTGCGTCGCCCGCTCGGCCTCGGATTCGAAGCTGCGCATCCAGACGAGCGTCGACGTCTCCCGGTCCAGCCCTGCGTACTCCACCCGCATCCCGCGCCGGACGTGCTCGCGGACCGCCTCCTCGAAGAACGTCAGCCAGGAATCGAGCCGCTCGGGGTCGATCCGGTAGCGGCGAAGCTCGGTGATCATCGTGGCACTCCTTTCGGGACCCATGGTGCGCTGCGACCATGCCAGAACCCGTCAACGTTGCCCGGTCGTGGCGCGCTGCCGGCCGGTGCCCGATGATGGGCGGGTGACAGCGCCTCGACGGTCTCCCGATCCCAGCGATCCGCTCCAGCGCAGCGCGGAGGTCCGACCAGATTCCCCGGCGTCGCCGCCGACGCCCGGAGACGTCGCCTGGACCGCCCTCATCGCCACGGTCAAGGCGGTGATCGTGGCGCTCGCGATCGATGCGTTCATCAACTCGCACACCCCCCGGTTCAGCGGCAAGGCGATGCGGGTACGCGCGGTCGGCTACGCCCTGGGACTCCTCGTCGTGCCCGCCGGCTGGCGCCTCGCGGGCCGCCGGGGTCGCTACCCGCGCGAGCTCGACCTCGCCGTCGCGCTGCCGCTCCTCGCCGACGCGGGTGGGAACGCCGTCGGGCTGTACCAGCGGGCGCACGTCGACGACCTCGTCCACTTCGCCCACGGCGCGGTGTTCACGTCGGTCGTGGGGGCCGTCGCGACGCCGCGGACACGGACGTCGTGGGAGGCGGGCCTGTTCGCGGGCGCCGTCGGCATGGCAGCCGGCGCCGCGTGGGAGATCGCAGAGTGGGTCGCCTCGAAGTTCGGGGCGAAGGGCATGGACCTGTCCTACGACGACACGATGGCCGACATGATCGAGACCGGGGCCGGGGCGGTGCTCGGCGGCGCGATCACGCTCCTCCGGCACCCGGCCCGGCTGCGGCAGGTCCCCGGACGCCGGGAGGACCCTGTGGTCGCCACTCGGCACGGAGGCACCGACGGCAACGGCTGAGCGCGACGACCCACCCGGGCTGGCGGTGCCGCTCTCGGTGCGGTTCGTCGGGCACGCGACGGTCGCGATCGACGTTGCGGGCACGCGACTCCTGACCGATCCCTTCCTGCGAGCCCGGTTGGGTCCGCTCGAGCGCCACGGTCCCCCACCCGACCCGGCGTGGCTCGACGGCGTCGAGCTCGTGCTCATCTCGCACGGCCACCCCGACCACTTCGACCCTCGGTCGCTCGCGGCGCTGCCCGGCCGGCCCACCGTCATCGTGCCGCGCGGGCTCGGCCGGGCGACACGGGGGGCCACACGCGGGGAGGTCGTCGAGCTCGAGGCGGGCGAGGTCGTCGCGGTGGGCGACGTCCGGGTCGCGGCCGTGCCGGCGCGGCACTGGATCTCGCCGGGGGCACCCCGCGCCCGACCGGTCGGGTACCTGATCGATGCCGGCGCCCGCATCTACTTCGCGGGCGACACCGGCCGGTATCCGGGCATGGAGCGCCTCGCCGGGGCCGTGGACCTGGCGTTCCTCCCGGTCTGGACGTGGGGTCCGCACCTCGGCCCGGGGCACCTCGGCCCGCGCTCCGCCGCCGAGGTCCTCGGCGACATCCGGGCCGGTGCGGCGGTGCCGATCCACTGGGGAACGCTCTATCCGCGGCGGCTCCACAACGTCTGGCGCCGCCCGCTGGCCGATCCGGGTCACCGGTTCGCTGCCCACGCACGTGTCCGGGCCCGGGGAGCGGTCGTGCGCGTGCTGAGTCCGGGCCAGGCGACGCTGTTCGCGCTGCCGGCCCGGCTCGCGTCGTCACCGCGCGGCGGTTGACGCGCGCCGCTCGCCGCAACGGCGATCCAGGGATGGAGCCTGCCTGGGAAGCCACGCGACCGCCCGTGCTCGTCGTCCCCGCCGACGGCGAGCCGATCGGGCGCGTCAAGGTCGGCGCCCTCATCGGCGAAGCCTGGACTGCAGGGGCCGAGACCGTGGCCGTCCCCGTCGCGCGGCTCGATCCGGCGTTCTTCGACCTCCGCACGGGCGTTGCGGGCGAGATCGTTCAGGCCTTCGTGAACTACCGGATCCGTCTCGTCGTCCTCGGTCCACTTCCGGACATCGCCCGCAGCTCGGCGGCGTTCAGCGCGTTCGTGCGCGAGGCCAACCGCGGCACCGAGCTCCGTTTCATCGACTCGCTCGACCACCTCGCCGGCTGACGACCGCCGACCCGCTTGCCGCGCACGGTACGCTCCGCACGAGTCACTCGTCCGGGAGGGTGCGATGGACAGGTGGATCGTCCTCACCGTCGTCCGCGCGGCAACGGCGCTGTTGATCCTCGTCGCGATCGTCTGGCAGGCGTTCGACCTCGCGGCGATCGGCCGGTTCGACGCGACCCGCTTCTTCGCCTTCTTCACGATCCAGAGCAACCTGCTGGCCGCAGCGGTCCTGGCGGCGGTCGTCGCGCGGGGTCGGCGCGAGCCCGGCCGCGGCCTGGACCTGGTCCGTGGCGCAAGCGTCGTCTACCTCACGATCACGTTCTTCGTCGTGATCCTGCTCCTCCAGGGCGAGGACGTGCAGGTGGCGGTCAACTGGGTCGACTTCGTCGTCCACAAGCTCGTCCCGGTCGTGCTCGTCATCGACTGGCTCGTCGATCCGCCGCGCATGCGCCTCACCGTCCGGCACGCGCTGCTGTGGCTGGCCTTCCCGCTGGTGTGGGTGGCGCTCACCCTCGTCCGCGGCGCCGTGGACGGCTGGTATCCGTACCCGTTCCTCGATCCGGCGCACGGCGGATACGGGTCCGTCGCGGTCTACTTCCTCGCGATCCTGGGCGCGTTCGTCGTGGTGGCGCTGGTCGTCGCGGCGGTCGGCAACGTTGCGCGGTCCGCGCGCGGCGGCGCCGCGACGCTCCGTCCCGCGATCTGACGCGGGGCGCGATCGGCGTCCGGGATCGGCGTCGGCGCTCGGCGTCGGCGCTCGGCGTCAGCGCTCGGCGTCGGCCCAATGGCGCGCGAGGAACTCGGCCGCGGCCTGCTCGAGCCGCCAGCCCTCGCACTCGTTGCCCGCGCAGTCCTCGGCACGCCCGCACCCGTAAGTGCAGTGGAGGGCCATCCGATCGAGGATTGCGCTCGCCTCGGCGACCGTCGTCGGCACGCGGGCGCCATGCCACGGATCCCCTGGGCGTACATGCCGGCGACCTGTCTCCGCGCTGCGCGTCGCAACCGAACTCATCGACCCGTGCCTCCACTGCGTTCCCGGACCGATCCTAGGTGTCCCTCGACCGGCCGGGTCAGGGCCATTCGGCCTCGAACCGGGTGCCCGCTCGACCGCCCGGGACCGATCGGGGCTGGCGCGGCGCCGCCGCCGTACGTCAGCGCGCGGCCACCGCCCGGCCTGCGCGTGCGGCGAGCCCGGCGCCCCAGGCTCGGGCGCGGTCGATCTCGCCCGCGCGGACCCGGTCGAACAACGGGCCGGTCGGCCCGTCGACGAGGAAGCTCATCGGGCCCTCGATCTCGGCGAACCCGATGTCGCGCAGCCGCCGTGCCGCGGGCTTCGCGGCCGAGCCCCACAGGATGCCGGGGCCCTTGAGCCGTGTGTCGAACGCCGCCACGAGCGTTCCCGCATTGGGTCGGAGCGTCGCGAGCCATTCGCGGATCCCCGGTCCGCGGGAGACCAGCGCCGTTCCGGCTCGGTTCGCCGAATCGCCGCGAGACGACGGCGTCGACATGCCGTGCCCGTGGGTCGGCCCGCCGACCACGAGGAGCTCGACGTCGGGCGGGATCGCGTCGGGCGCCGATGCGACCTCGACGAGCTCGACCGGCATCACGGTGCCGATCCCGGCCGCGATCGCCGTCGCAACGTCCCGGGTGTTGCCGAACATCGACTCGTAGACCACCAGCGCGCGCATCGTCGCTTCCTCCAGACGCGTTCGTTCGGCATGAGGCTGCGATCGCCCCGCGGCGCGCCACAAGGGCCGGACGGCACGATCCGGACGGCCCTGCTGCGTCGCTTCGGTGCGGCGTCGATCGCTTGGGTGGTCGGGTCGATCGCCGTCGGCGCCGCTAGGGGTTGGGCGTCTCCTGGAGGACCCACCCATTGCCGTCCGGATCGCTGAACCGGACGAACGAGTTCCACGGGCCGCCCTTCCCGTCGCGCCACTCGCCGCCCTCGAAGTGCTGGATCGGTCCGACGTCGACACCGCGACCGGCGAGCTCGGCCCGCGCAGCCTCGATGTCGGTCACGACGAGCTGGAGGCCCTGGTAGCAGCCGGGCTCCGAGGTCGTGAGCCCGTGCCCGATCGTGATCGAGCAGCCGGAGCCGGGCGGTGTCAGCTGGACGACCCGGAAGCCGGGCGTCGAGGCGTCATCGACGTCGACGACGAACCCGCACTGGTCGGCGTAGAAGGCCTTGGCGCGATCGACGTCGCTGACTGGGACGACGACCACCTCGAGCCGGTAGTCCATCGGGTCCTCCTGCCTCAGCCGGCCGGCGCGAGCTCGGCCAGCAACGCGTCGAGCTTCTCGTAGCCCTCGCGCATCCCGTGCTCCATGCCGCTCGACACCATGCCGTCGCGGTCCTCGACGCTCTGGTAGACCGTGTGGGTCCGCGCGATCGTCCGGCCGTCGCGCTCCTCGAGGCGCAACGTCTCGAGCGAGACGTGCCCGGGCCAGCCGCTGAACTCGAAGGTCTGGATGAAGAGGTCGGGCGACGGGGCACCGTGGAAGACCCCCCGGAACTCGTACTCGCCGTTCTCGTCGCGGTCGACGTACCGCCAGCGCCCGCCGTCACGGACGTCGTACTCCTTGATCTCCATGCGGCTGTTGCGGGGTCCCAGCCAGCGGACGAGCAGCTCGGGGTCCGTCCAGGCCCGGAAGACGAGGTCGCGCGGAGCCGCGAACTCGCGCTCGGTGTCGATGAACGGCGTGCCGGGCTCGGCCGTGATCTTCAGGTCTGCCATCTAGCGGCTCCTCTCCTGCTTCGGGTGCGGTTCCGTGGTGCCCTCGGCCTCCTGGAGCTGCGCGAGCAGCTCGTCGAGGCGGGCGTAGCTCTCCTCCCAGTAGGCCCGGTAGCGCGCGAGCCACTCGGTCGCCGCACGCAGCGGCTCGGCCTCGAGGTGGCTGAGCCTGGCCGTCGCCCGCTTCGTTCGCGAGATCAGGCCCGCGTTCTCGAGGACCTTGAGGTGCTTCGAGATCGCCGGCTGCGACATCGGGAACGGCTCGACGAGCTCGCCGACGGTGAGGTCCCGCTCGGTCAGCCGGGCGAGGATCGCGCGCCGGGTCGGGTCGGCAAGGGCGCCGAAGACGGCGCTCAACTGGTCTGCGGGCATCTCCATAACCACTTCGTTATGAATGGGTGCCCATTGAACGCCATCACGGATCCGCTGTCAAGCAGTCGCCGGCGCGAACCTGGCACAGGAGGCGCGCCCGCGCCCGGAACCCGAGACCTAGCCGGCGCCGTCCACCCAGCCGGCGCCGCGGGTGACCCGTCGAACGCGCAGGTCGCGATCGAGCTCGACCAGATGCGCGCGACGACCGACAACCAGCCGACCGCGGTCGTCCTCGCCGAGCAGCGCGGCCGGGTTCGCCGACGCCGCGGCGACCGCACGCGGCAGCGGAACGCCTTCGCGGACGAGGTTGCGGACCGCGGTGTCCAGCGCGATCACGGAGCCGGCGAGCGTGTCGGTACCGGCCAGCGTCGCCCGGCCGTCGCGGACCTCGACGGCCAGGCCGCCGACGCTGGTCCGCCCGTCCCCCATGCCGGCCAGCGGCAGGGCGTCGCTGACGAGCAGCAGGCGGTCCGGCGGCTTGGTCCGGGTGATGATCGGCCAGACCGCAGGATCGACGTGGTGGCCGTCGGCGATCAGCTCGACGTATGCCTCGTCGGTCGTCAGTGCCGCCACGGCGAGGCCCGGCCGCCGGTGGTCGATGCCGCTCATCGCGTTGAACACGTGGGTGGTCGTCGTCGCGCCGGCGAGGTAGCCGCTGCGGGCCTGGCCCACGGTCGCGTCGGAATGCCCGAGCGACGCCGCGATGCCCCGCGCCGCCAACCGCCGCACGAGGTCGACGGCGCCGGGGAGCTCCGGCGCGATCGTCATGACCCGGAGGCCGTCGAGCAGGGGCTCCAGTGCCGCCGCGCCAAGCGCGGCCGGGGTCGTCAGGAGCGCGGGGTCGTGGGCGCCACGACGCCCGGGCGCGAGGAACGGCCCCTCGAGATTGAACCCGAGCGGCTCGGCACCGTCCCCGGGTGCGCCGGGAAGCCAGGCGCGGACGCGCTCTGCGAACCGCGGCAGCTCCGCGGCGGCCAGCGTCGGCGCGGTGGGCAGGAACGAGGTCACGCCCCGCCGGAGGAGCGCCGTGGCCATCCCGGTCAGCGATGTCGCGTCCCCGGTCGCGTCGTAGCCGCCCCAGCCGTGGACGTGCACGTCGATGAAGCCCGGCGCGATGATCCGCGCGTCCCCCGCGACGGCGTCGTCGTCGGGCTCGACGGTGGCAATCCACCCGTCCTCGATCCGCATGCGACCCGGGACGACGGCATCGTCGAGGACGAGCCGGCCGCGGAGCTCCTCGTGCACGACCCCACGATAGCGCCGCGGCCGGGCGTCCACGGAGCGCCGCGGCCCTCCCGTTCGCCAAACTAGTTGCGTGCGCAACGATATTTGTGTAACGTAGCCTCAACAACCGGTTCCGTGCGGGGGTCCACCCGCTCCCCCGGTCGGACTACGGTGAACGCGGGCACCGATCCGGTGCCGGCACCAGGAGATGACATGCAATTCGGGGTCTTCAGCGTCGGGGACGTGACGACCGACCCCACGACCGGTCGGACGCCGTCCGAAGAGGAGCGGATCCGAGCGATGGTGGCGCTCGCGCTCCGGGCCGAGGAGCTCGGCCTCGACGTGTTCGCGACCGGCGAGCACCACAACCCGCCGTTCGTGCCGTCGTCGCCGACCACCATGCTGGGCTACATCGCCGCCCGGACCGAGCGGCTGATCCTGTCGACCGCGACGACGCTCATCACGACGAACGACCCGGTCAAGATCGCCGAGGACTACGCGATGCTCCAGCACCTGGCCGACGGCCGCGTCGACCTGATGATGGGGCGCGGCAACACGGGCCCGGTCTACCCGTGGTTCGGGCAGGACATCCGCAACGGGATCCCGCTCGCGTTCGAGAACTACAACCTGCTCCACCGCCTGTGGCGCGAGGACGTCGTCGACTGGGAGGGGCAGTTTCGTACGCCGCTGACCGGGTTCACCTCGACCCCGCGGCCGCTCGATGGCGTGCCGCCGTTCGTGTGGCACGGCTCGATCCGCAGCCCGGAGATCGCCGAGCAGGCGGCCTACTATGGCGACGGCTTCTTCCACAACAACATCTTCTGGCCGAAGGAGCACACCAGGCGCATGGTCGAGCTCTACCGGCGCCGCTACGAGCACTACGGGCACGGGCGAGCGGACGACGCGATCGTCGGGCTCGGTGGGCAGGTGTTCATGCGCCCGAACAGCCAGGACGCGGTCCGCGAGTTCCGGCCGTACTTCGACCATGCCCCGGTCTACGGCGGCGGGCCGTCGCTCGAGGACTACACGGCACAGACACCCCTCACGGTCGGCAGCCCGCAGGAGGTCATCGACCGCACGCTGACGTTCCGCGAATACGTGGGGGACTACCAGCGCCAGCTGTTCCTGATCGACCATGCGGGGCTGCCGCTGCAGACCGTGCTCGAGCAGCTGGAGATGCTCGGCGAGCTCGTCGTGCCGGTGCTGCGGCGCGAGTTCGCGGCGATGCGGGCGCCGGGCATCCCCGATGCGCCGCTCCATCCGCGCGTCCGCGACAGCCGTGGCAACACGTCCCCCTCCGACGCGGGCTCCCCCGAGGAGGTGTCGGGTGACGGCGTCGGCGAGCGCACGGCGGTCGAGGTCGGCTGACATGCGCTCACGCTCCATCGCGGTCGTCTCGGCCGGGATCAGCCAACCGAGCTCGACCCGGCTCCTCGCCGATCGCCTCGCCTCAGCGACCGAGCGACACCTGCGCGACGGCGGCGCCCGGCCGGTCGTCCATACGATCGAGCTGCGCGACCACGCCCACGACCTCGCCAACAACCTGCTGACCGGGTTCGCGGCACCTCCGCTCCAGGAGGCGATCGACACGGTGACCGGCGCCGACGGCCTGATCGCGGCCTCGCCCATCTTCAGCGCGTCGTACAACGGCCTCTTCAAGCTGTTCTTCGATGTGCTGGCACGTGATCGGCTCGCCGCGCTGCCGGTGCTGCTCGGGGCGACCGGCGGGAGCGCCCGTCACTCGCTGGCGCTCGAGCACGCCTTCCGGCCGCTGTTCGCCTACCTCAACGCCGCAACCGTCCCAACCGCCGTCTACGCCGCCTCCGAGGACTGGGGCCGCGCCGGCGTGCCCGCGGACGCGTCGCTCGTCGAGCGGATCGACCGTGCCGCCCGGCAGCTTGCGGCCGCGGTGCTCGCGAACGAGCCCCGCCGGCCGGCCGAGCCGTTTCCGGACCCGCCGCCGTTCGAGGAGCTCCTTCGCTCGGCCGGCGCACCGCCGCCGCCCGCCCGCGAGGGCTGAGGCACTCAGCCCGGCTCGAGCGAGCGTCGCAGCTCGGCGAACAACCGGGTCAGCTCCGGCAGCTGGTAGTGCGCGTTGAGCCCGCTCGGGTTCGGCAGGACCCACAGTTGCCTCCCGGCCAGGTTGCGCGGCTGGCGCCCGAGGCCGGCTCGCGGCTCCTCGAAGGCGGCGCGGTACGCGCCAACGCCGAGCACCGCGACCGTGCCCGGCCTGAACCGGGCCACGAGCGCCGTCAGGCGTCGCGTGCCGTCACGGAGCTCCTCGGGCGACAGCTCGGCCGCGGTCGCGCTGGTCCGCGCCACGAGGTTCGAGATTCCGATGCCCAGCGCGAGCAGCGCCTCGGTCTTGCCGGGCTCGAGCTGGCGCGGCGTGAACACGGATCGATGGAGCACCGGCCAGAAGCGGTTCCCGGGCCGGGCGAAGTGGTAGCCGGTGGCGCCCGACCAGAGGCCCGGATTGATCCCGACGAACAGCACCCGCAGGTCCGGCGCGATCACGTCGGCGATCGTGCGACCCCGGGCGGCGGCGAGGTCCTCGCGGGTCGGCCGAGGCGGCATGCGCCGGATGTCGTCAGTCGGCCGCCGCGTCGAGCGGCTTGCGGAAGTGGACGAGATCGGTGCCGAGGTATGGGACCCGGTGCGTCTCGCGATAGCCGTACCGCTCGTACATCGCGATGTTGGCGGCGTACCGCTCGTTGGTCAGCAGACCCATGGCGGGCAGCCCGAGCCGGCGCGCCTCGTCCTCGGCGAACGCCAGCAGGCGGCGGCCGAGTCCCCTGCCCTGCCGATCCGGGTCGATCGCCACGTTGTCGACCCAGAGGTGGTCGTGCTTCGGCACCAGCTCGAGCACGCCCACGATCGAGCCCGCGATCTCGGCCACCCACACGTCGTGCGAGCGGATCGCCGCGGTGTAGTCGGTGAGCATCGGCATCGGCGTCCGACCGAGCAGGTCCCCGTAGCGGCCGTACGCGGCGTGAACGACGGCGCGCACCGCCGGGGCGTCGGCGTCCACGGCCCGGCGGATGTGGACTTCGTCGTTCGACATCCCGATCACGATAGCGGGCGCGTCGGCGCGGCGCGTGCAACCGCGCTGATAGGCGGACGGCGCCGCCCGATGCGGGGGCCTCCACCCGACCTCGCTACCGTCGAACCGCACGGAGGTGACGTATGCCTGCACGCAAGGAGATGCCCGGAACGCTCCGCCGATCGCCGAAGAAGGCGCAGGAGACCTGGGCGAAGACGCACGACAGCGCGGTCGAGACGTACGGCGAGGGCGAGCGTGCCCATCGCACCGCGTTCTCGTCGCTCAAGCACAGCTTCGAGAAGGTCGGCGACCACTGGGAGCCGAAGGACGAGAAGGGCCCGTCCGATCCCCAGGCGGCGAAGAGCGGCCGGGCCGCGCGCGACAGCGGCTCCGAGACGTTCGGGGGCGTCGACGTCATGGGCAACAGCAAGGCCGAGCTGTACGAGCGCGCCAGGAAGCTCGACATTCGGGGCAGGTCGTCGATGGACAAGAAGGAGCTTGCCCGCGCGGTCGCACGCAAGCAGGACTGAGCGGGCGGTCGGGCCTTCCCGCTGGCGGCGTGCCCCGGCGTGCTTCCGAGCGCGGCGGGGTCCGTGGCGCGCGGAGCTCGTGGGGCGCGGCCATCGGTCCCACCCAGGCCGGACCGCCGGTCCAGGGGGCCATGCCGGGCGGAAGAACCATGAGGGGGCAGGCCGCGCTCACTGCACCGTGATCTGCCCGATGTGCCGGGACATACCGCCGCCGGCGCCCGGTGCATGGTCGTCGTGAGGGAGACGCCCGCCGCTTTCTCAGCCGTGCGCCCTCGAAAGGGCGGCGGATGCACGTGGAGCGAGAATCCTGGTTCATATCGCCACCTGCCGGACGTGAGCAAGGCCGAAGCCAATCGTGTTTGTGCTCATGGCGACCATGCACCAAGCGCGCCGTCACGTTTGTCGCGGGGCTCATCGACAAGCTCGGGCCGGGCCGGCGCGACTCCTCCGCGGCAGGCTCGGGGCGCGGCGGGCGCGGCAGGCTCGGCCGCGACGGGCGCGGCGGGCGCGGCAGGCTGGGGCGCGGCGCCTTCCGGCACGTCCGACCCGGCCCACCGGCCGAGGTGGCCGCCCCGAGCCCGCGACTACGCCCCCTCGATCGGGTCCGCGGAGTCGGCGGAGGGATCCGCCGTGGTGGCGGCGTCCGCACCGAGCGTCGGGTCGCCGCGTCCCTGGACGGCGCCGGCGTCGTCGACCCGGCCGGTCGTCGGCGCGTCCATGTCGGACTCGGCGAGTGGCGCAACCGCGGCGTCGGCTGCCTGGCGCGCGACCAGGCTGGGCTCGGGCGCCGATGCGCCGTCGGGTTCGCGCTGGTTCGTCATGACCGGACGATAGGCGCGTCGGCAGGCAGATCCGTCACGGCCGCGAGCGGCTGGGCCTTGCAGATCGATGGCGCGACGCGGCCCTCACTCGATCCGGATGCCGTCCCCGGTGATCTCGAACGGCCGGATGCGTGGATCGTGCGCGCTGGCGCGGGTCTTCAGGACGATGATCGAGCGCTCCACGGTGCTCTCGGCCAGCAGGTAGCGCAGCAGGACGAGATTGTCAGCGAGGTGCGAGATGTCGGAGTCGATGACGGCCTCGACGTTGAAGAGCTTGTGGATCTCGTGGGTCATCAGGAGCGCAACCCCGCGTCGCGAGCAGCGCTGTGCCAGCGAGTAGACGTACTCGTGGAACCGGACGGGCTCCGGGGCCGCCACCCGCAGGTCCGACAGGCTGTCGACGACGATCCGCCTCGCCCCGGTGCTGTCGACCAACGCCAGGAGCTCGTGGACCCACTCGTCGACGTAGACGTCGACCGGGCTCCGATAGAAGGTCGTGATGCGCTCGTCGAGCGGCCAGGCATAGCCGGCGAACGAGCGAGCCAGCTGGGTCGGGTTCTCCTGCAGGGAGGCCAGGATGCCCGGCTCGCCGGCTGCGGCGCCCGCACGCAGGAAGTGCATGCCGAGCAGCGACTTGCCGGACCCGCTCGGCCCGGTCACCAGCGTCGCCGATCCGGGGAACAGCCCGCCGCCCAGCATGTCGTCGAGCGTCTCGACGCCGATCGACAGCCGGCGCTGCTCGAGCTCATAGCCCTCGTCCTCGGCGGGGTCGGCAAGGCGTGGGAAGACCCGGACCCCGCTCGACGAGAGCCGGTACGCATGGCTGCCGGACAGGAAGTCGCTGCCCCGCAGCTTGAGCACCTCGAGGGTCCGCATCGTGCGGGCCCCTTCCCGGCGCGATTCGAGCAGGACGATCGCGTCGGCGACCGCGAACTCCGGCGCATCGCCGAGCTCGTGCCGCTCGTACTCGCCGATCCAGAACGTGTCGATCGCCAGCGCGCTCAGCCGGCCGGTGAGGTCGATGACGAACCGGCGGTAGTCGACCCGGTCCGACGAGTACGTCCGGAGGGCCTTGAAGCTGTCGATGACGACCATGCCGGGTCGCCGCTCGCGCAGGAGCGTCGAGATCCGGTCGAGCGCGGCATTGAGGCCGCTCCGCTGCAGGATCGGCCCGAGATCCTCATAGAACACCTCGCTGCCGACCTTCGCGGCATCGAAGAACGCGAGGTCCTGCCCGTAGCGGATGAGCTTCTCGAGCGGCTCCGATGCCGTCGTGAAGTACAGGGCCGGTCGGTCCGGCGAGGTGTTCCCGAACAGGTACTGCTCGGCAAGCAGCGTCTTCCCCGTGCCGGGCAGCCCGACGATCAGGTTGATCGCGTTCGACGGCAGCCCGCCGCCGAGGACCGAATCGAGGCTCGGATGACCACTCGACAACCGAACGGTCATGGCACCCGCACCTGGACCCCGGCACGCGCGGCCGTCGGCCGGATAAGCGCGCTCTCGCCGAGCAGGTCCTTGACGGTCGACACGAACAGCAACGGGTCGAGCGGCTTCTGCAGGAAGGCGTCGGCGCCGGCCTCGAGCGCCGCATCGCGCAGCGCGAGCGGCGACAGCACCAGGATGGGGCGGTCGCCCTGCGCCCTGAGGTCGCGCACGAGCTCCTCCCCCGCTCCGCCCGAGATGAGCCATTCGAGCACGACCAGGTCGGGTTCCATCGTCCGGTACGCGCGCCGGCTCTCGTCGACCTCGAACGACAGCGCGACGTCGTAGCCCTCGGTCCGCAGGAAGTACTCGGCGAGCTCGGCGGCGTACGGGTCGCGTTCGGCCAGCAGGATGAGCAGACGCCGTCCGCCGGCCCGCGGCGAACGATCGGGAAGGCCGCCGATCCGCTCCTCGAGCAGCCGGTGCGCCTCGGCGGGGCTGAACCCCTCGTCGATGCGCTCCTTGACGAACCGGAGGTGCTCGACCTGGTCCCGCGAGAAGAGGCGCTGCCCGCCGTCGCTGCGCTGGGGCAGCACGACCGCGTAGCGCTCTTCCCAGGCGCGAAGGGTGGGCACGGGGACCTCGACCATGCGCGAGACCGCGCCGATGCTGTACACACCCCTTGAGCCGAGTGATTCGGTCATCACCGAACGCTACCCGGGGCGGCAGAGGGACGCAAGGCACTGCAGCGCGTGACCTCCACACGAAATGGTGCTACGCTCCGCCAGAACCTCGATACAACCTCGACACATGCTTCGAGGCACACGAGGGCGCGGAGGCTGGATGGTCCTCATGGTGCAACAGCTCCTCGCCGACTGGAGAGACGCCGAGCGTCGGCTTGCCGAGGCGGATGACCCGGCCGTCATCGCAGCGCTTCGGATCGAGGTGGATCGCCTGCGCGACGAGTATCGCGCGGCCTTCGACGCCGCCGCGCGTGCGGCGCGTTCGTCAGGCGGTTCGGAGCCGTCGGTCGGGGCCTGATCGCGGCTCGTCCTTCGGCGCCGGTCGGTCCGGTCCTCAGGCGGTCGCGCGGGCCGCGAGACCACGTCGATCGACCGGGCGGAACCAGACCCAGTAGAGCACGGTCGCGGCCGTGTACAGCACGATGATCGTGACGAAGTTCACGGCGTAGCCGCCGTCGAACCCGAGCAGCGCCTGGAGCGCTGCGTACCACGTCCCGCCGATCACCCAGCCGACCTGCCAGAGCACGCTCATCGCGGCGGACAGCGTCGCCCGTTCGGCCGGCGTCACCTGCTCCATGGCGAACGCCGTGAAGATCGGGTTCCCGGCGTTCATCAGCGAGTTGCGGACCGCCATCGCGGCAATCACCGTCCAGAGGATCGGCGAGAAGCCGAGCACCACGAGGAACGGGATGCTCGCCGCCTGCACGATCACGACCGAGGTGATCTGGCCGAACCGACGGGCCAATGCGGGCTGGGCCAGGATCGCAAAGACCGTCCCGAGACTCGTGACCGCGAAGGCGGCGTTGAGCGACGCGAGATCGAGCCCGAACCGCTGCTGGACGAACACGTTGAGGAACGGGATGACCTGCCCGGCGCCGGTGGCGATCAGGAGCCCCGGCAGGAGCAGCCGCACGAACAGCCCCCGATCGCGGACCACGATCCCGAGCCGGCTTCGGGCGCGCCGCGGATCGGGCGGGAAGACGGCCGGCTCGCCGAGCGCGACGAGCCGAGGCCCGACGACCGTCCGGGGCCGGTCGTCCGACAGCAGCGCGACGGTCCCCAGCGCGACGATGAGCAGGACGGCCATCAACACGAGGATCACGCGGTACGTCGCGGCGCCGGACGGGTCGAGCCCGAACACGCCGGCGACGACGGCCGCGACAACGCCGCCCAGGATCGCCGCACCGACGTTCGTGGCGTTGAGGATCGCGAACTGGACCGCGAAGAGCTCGTTGCGGTGCTCCGGATCGCTCTTGTCGGTCAGCAGCGGCGCCTGGACGACCTGGTAGGCCCCCTGACCTGCGGTCCATGCGGCCGCGAGCAGCACGACCGGCAGGAACCCGTCGGCCACGAGCAGCCCGAGCAGCGCGAGCGTCGCCAGCCCGAGCCCGGCCCCGATCACCGCCCGTCGCCCGAACCGATCCGAGGCGGCGCTCGCGGGGAAGGCGACCAGCGCCCCCGCAACCGACGAGACGGTCGACACGACGCCGATCGCGGCCGTCGAGAAGCCCAGCGCGGCGAGGTAGAGGTTGAAGTCGATCCAGTACAGGCTCTGGGCGGCGCCGGCGACCAGGGAGGTCACGAGGAAGACGCGCGCATCCCGCTGGAACCGGGACAGCGCGAGGAGGCGCAGGACGGACCGGACGACGCTCACCGCGCGCCGCCCGCGGAGGACCGAATCACCGCGCAATGATCGCCGTGCGTCGTCGCGCCTGCACCGGCCGGGTTGCGCGATCCGTCGTGACATCCGACAGTCCACTCGATGCGCACGCGTCCCCAGCTGATCACGTATCCGGACTCGCTCGGCGGGAGCCTTCGCTCGCTCGACGAACTGCTCCGGACCCGGCTCGCGGGCTGCTTCTCGGGCGTCCACGTGCTGCCGCCGTTCCCGTCGTCCGGCGACCGGGGGTTCGCGCCGCTGACGTACGAGCGCATCGATCCACGCTTCGGGACCTGGGAGGACGTGGCGCGCATTGCGCGGGCCGGTGACCTCGCGCTGGACCTCATCGTGAACCACGTCTCGCGGCGCTCGCCCGAGTTCGCGGACTTCGAGCGACGCGGCCGTTCGTCGCCGCATGCGGACCGATTCCTGACGCTCGACAAGGTGTGGCCCGGCGGCGAGCCGGATCCAGACGACCTGGCGCGCATCCACCTGCGCCGGCCCAGACCCTGGTCCTCCTTCACGATCCTCGAGACGGGCGCCAGCGAGCGCGTCTGGACGACGTTCGGGCGGGACGACCCGTCGGAGCAGATCGACCTCGACGTGCGGTCACCCGCGGCCCGCGCCTACCTCGCGGAACAGCTCGAGCGGTTCGCGGTCCACGGCGTGCGGCTCGTCCGGCTCGACGCGGTCGGGTACGTGGCGAAGCGCGCCGGCACGAGCTGCTTCATGGTCCGGCCCGACGTCGAGGCGTTCCTCGCCTGGGCCCGCTCGGTGGCCGACCCGCTGGGCCTGGAGCTCCTGACCGAGGTCCACGCGCCGCGCACCGAGCAGCACCGTCTCGTGGACACCGGGTGCTGGGTCTACGACTTCGTGCTGCCGGGGCTCGTCCTGCACGCGCTGCGCACCTGCTCCGCCGATCGACTTGCCGCCCACCTCGCGACGTCCCCGTCGCGCCAGATCACGACGCTCGACAGCCACGACGGCATCCCCGTGCAGCCCGACCTCGACGGGATCCTGACCGTCGACGAGTCCAGGGCGCTCGTCGACGAGTGCCTCGCCCGCGGCGCCAACCTCAGCCGGCTCTATACGACGGCGGGGCGGCCAGACCCGGCCTTCGATGCGCACCAGGTCAACATCGCGTACGCGGCCGCGGTCGGGAGTGAGGACGCCTACGTGCTCGCCCGCGCGATCCAGCTGTTCGCCCCGGGCGTCCCGCAGGTCTACTACGTCGGGCTGCTGGCCGGCGACAACGACCACGCCGCCGTGGCGAGCAGCGGCGAGGGACGGGCGATCAACCGGCGCGACTACGCCCGCGCCGAGATCGACGCGGCGCTGGAGCGACCCGTGGTCCGCCGCATCCTGCGGCTGCTGCGGCTGCGCCACGATCATCCCGCGTTCGAGGGCGAGCTTGCCGTTGCCGCAGAGGGACCGCGCCTGCGCCTGTCCTGGTCGGGGACGGCGGGGAGCGCGACGCTCGAGGCGGACCTTGCCGCCGGCTCGGGGCTCGTCGACGCCGTTGGGGCTGACGGCACCCGCGAGCGGTTCGCGGCATGACGCGCCCGCCGATGGGCCGGCTGGCCCCCGCGCCCGGCCACCCGGCCCTTGCACGGGTGCCGCTGTTGCACGACCGTGAGGCGGTGCCCGCCGGGACCGGTGGGTTCGCCACGCACGACCATCCACGCTGCCCGATGACGGCAGCCCGACCCGAGGTCTCCCGATGTCCGACCTGACCCTCGCGCCCGACCCCTCCTCCGACATCCTCCACGTGGAGCGCCAGCCGCTCGACGCGATCTTCCATCCGCGGTCGGTCGCGGTCATCGGCGCGACGGAGAAGGCCGGGTCCGTCGGTCGGACGATCCTCTGGAACCTGCTCTCGTCCCCGTTCGGCGGGACCGTCTACCCGGTCAACCCGACGCGACCGGCGGTGCTCGGCGTGAAGGCCTACCCGTCGATCTCGGCGATCGGCGAGCCGGTCGACCTGGCGGTGATCGTGACCCCCGCGAAGACCGCGCCGGCGCTCGTCGACGAGTGCGGCCGGGCCGGTGTCGAGGGCGTGATCATCATCAGCGCCGGGTTCAAGGAGATCGGGCCCGAGGGCGTCGAGCTCGAGCGGCAGGTCCTCGAGGCGGCGCGCCGGCACGGCATCCGGGTCGTCGGGCCGAACTGCCTCGGGGTCATGAACCCCGTCGAGGGGATGAACGCGACGTTCGCGGCCGGCATGGCGAAGCCCGGGCGGGTCGGGTTCGTGTCGCAGTCGGGCGCGCTGCTTACCGCGATCCTCGACTGGGCGGACATGGAGGCCGTCGGCTTCAGCGCGATCGTGTCGCTCGGCTCGATGCTCGACGTCGGCTGGGGCGACGTCATCGACTACCTCGGCAACGACGCCAACACCGACAGCATCGTCGTCTACATGGAGACGATCGGCGACGCGCGCGCCTTCCTGTCGGCCGCCCGCGAGGTCGCGCTGACCAAGCCGATCATCGTGATCAAGCCGGGCCGCACGGCGCAGGCCGCGAAGGCCGCCGCGTCGCACACCGGGTCGCTGACGGGCTCGGACGACGTCCTCGATGCCGCGTTCCGCCGGGCGGGCGTCCTGCGCGTCGATTCGATCAGCGAGCTGTTCGAGGTCTCGGAGATTCTCGCCAAGCAGCCGCGACCCGCGGGCCGGCGGCTGACGATCGTGACGAACGCCGGCGGTCCGGGCGTCATCGCGACCGACGCGCTCATCGCGGGCGGCGGCGAGCTCACCGAGCTGTCGCCGGAGACGATGGAGCGGCTCAACGCCGTGCTGCCGTCGGTGTGGAGCCACAACAACCCGATCGACATCATCGGCGACGCCCCGCCCGAGCGATACGCCCAGGCGCTCGAGGTGGCGGCCGCCGACCCGGCCGCCGACGGACTCCTCGTGATCCTGACGCCCCAGGCGATGACCGACCCTTCGGCGACCGCGCGTGCGCTCGCGCGCCATGCCCGGATCGAGGGCAAGCCGGTCCTCGCCTCGTGGATGGGCGGGGCCGAGGTCGCCGAAGGTGCCGCGATCCTCCGCGACGCGGGCATCCCGACGTTCGCCTACCCGGACACCGCGTGCGTCCTGTTCAACCACCTGTGGCGGTACGCCGACAACCTCCGCCTCCTGTACGAGACCCCGGCGCTGCCGGTCGCGCCCGAGCGCGGTGAGTTCCGCGAGGAGGTCGACCGGATCGTCGCCGACGTGACCGAGGAGGGCCGGACGCTCCTGACCGAGTACGAGAGCAAGAAGGTCCTCGCGGCGTACGGCATCCCGATCACCGACACCGAGGTCGCCCAGACGCCCGAGGACGCGGTCGCCGCCGCCGAGGAGATGGGCTACCCGGTCGTCGCCAAGCTCCTCAGTCGCACGATCACCCACAAGACCGACGTGGGCGGAGTCGTCCTGAACCTCCGCTCCGCCGACGCCGTCCGCGAGGCGTTCGACACCATCCGCGATGCCGTCACCGCCAAGGCGGGCGCCGAGCACTTCGAGGGCGTAACGATCCAGCCGATGGTGAACTGGAGCGGCTACGAGCTGATCGTCGGGTCCAGCCCGGACCCGCAGTTCGGGCCGGTGCTGCTGTTCGGCATGGGCGGTCAGCTCGTGGAGGTCTTCCGCGATCGATCCCTGGCCTTGCCGCCGCTCAACACGACGCTCGCCCGACGGCTGATCGAGCGGACCACGATCGCAACGGCCCTCGCTGGCGTGCGCGGCCGGCGGCCGGTCGACACCGACGTGCTCGCGGCGTTGCTCGTGCGCTTCAGCGAGCTCGTCGCGGAGCAGCCGCGGATCGCCGAGATCGACATCAATCCCCTGCTCGCCTCGCCGGAGCGGATCATCGCGCTCGATGCGCGGGTAGTCCTCCACCCCGCCTCGGTCCCGGATGCGGAGCTGCCACGGCTCGCGATCCGGCCGTACCCGCACGAGTACGTGCGGTCCTTCCGCGACGAGCGCGATGCCGAGATCACGATCCGGCCCATCCGGCCAGAGGACGAGCCGGCCCTCGTCGGGTTCCACCGGACGCTGTCACGGGAGACGGTCGTCGCCCGCTACGGCACCGACCTCGCGCTCGCGGAGCGGACCGCGCACGAGCGGCTGACCCGGATCAGCTTCGTCGACTACGACCGGGAGATCGCACTTGTCGCGGAATCCGGCGGCGAGATCGTCGGGGTCGCGCGGATGTCGCGGATCCATGCCAGCGAGGACCGCCAGCTGACGCTGGTCATCGCCGATGCCTGGCAGCGCCGCGGCATCGGCCGGCAGCTCCTCGCGGCCGCGCTCGACGTGGCACGCCGGGAGGCGACGCCCGCCGTGCGGGCGACGCTGTCGCCCCGGAACGAGGGGATGCGCCGGCTCCTGGCCGACGCGGGCTTCGGCTTCGAGGAATCCGGCGAGCGTCTCGTGGCAACGCTCTCGACCGGTGCACGGGCCCTCGCCGGCAGCGCGGCGAGCTAGGGTCGCAGGGCCGGGGTCGCAGGGCCCCGAGAACGGACGCCGCCCGACCACCGGGCACTGGTGGTCGGGCGGTCGGCGCAGTCCCCCCGTCGGCTGCGCCGCGCGATGGACGCCGTCCCCCCGACGGCGCGCCCAAGGAATACCGCCCGACGGCCGCCGCCCGCCAGCCCTCGTTGGTCGCGGTGCGGCCTATGTGCGATCGCGCACCGCCGGGGCGCCTGCGCACCGGCCTTCCCGGGTACCAGGCGCGAGGGAGGACGATTGGGCTATCGGCAGCGCGCGCTGTTGCCTGTTCGCGCCGGACACCGTGCGCTCGCCGTCAGAAGAACGTGGAGCACCACGGCTCGTCGAGCGTCCGCAGGAGCGCATCGGCCTCGGCCAGGGCACCGTTTCGGTGCTCGTCGACACCGCTCGCGAGCGCCGCGTGGCGAAGCGGCGTCCCGCCGAGGTAGGCGGCGCCGAGCGCAGCGACGTCGACGGTCAGGTCCGCGGTCAGATTGGTCGGCGTGCACGTCGCGCCGTCCGGTCCCGCATCGAGGACAAGCCGGAGGCGTCCGCCGGCGGCCTCGGCGTCGACGATCTCCAGGACGATCCGGCCCTCGCGCTCGTAGCGTCGTCCCTCGAGCGCTCGCCGCGCGTCGATCAGGCGGACCCACAGGCTGTCGCCGACCTCGCCGACCGACGCGGCACGGGCATTGCGAAACCGCCACGGCAGCGGGTCGGCCGGGCTTCGGCGCTCGGCGCGCACGACCGCGATCCAGTCCATCCCGAGCGCGAAGCGCCACAGCGCATCGACCGCAGCCTCGTCGAGCCCGTGCAGCTCGTCGACGACGAGGGTGTTCTTCGGCTGGCGCTCGCTCCACTTCTCGTCGGCGTGATAGCGCAGGTACCCGTCGACGTCGCCGTTGCCGTCGCGGTGCAGCGCAACCCACCCCTTCCAGGGCTTGCCCCAGAACTCCTCGCGGAGCCCGAGATCGAACTCCCAGCTCACGGCACGGCGCCGCAGCTCGCCGACCTGCCGCAGGCGCCATTGCTCGAACACACCGACGACCGCGTCGCGCGTGGTCTCGTCGAGCGGCGCGAGCGCCACGTTCGCGTCGGCCGGCGTCGGCATCCCCGCGGCCCGGGCGTCGATGGTCCAGGTGGCCTCGCGGCACCCGACGCCGTACCCGAACCGACCGTAGATCGGGTACTCGGAGGCGTACAGGAGCGCGAGCGCGTCTCCGCGCTCGCGGGCGAGGTCGTGCTCGCTCGCGATCATCGCACGGAGGATGCCGCGGCGCCGATGGGTGGGCAGCACGGTGACGGCCGAGACCGCAGTGGCGGGCAGCTGGCTGGCGCCGGGCACCGTCAGCTCGGTCGGCCAGGACCGGAACGTCCCGCAGATTCGGCCGTCATCGAAGGCGGCGCGGGTGCGCGACAGATCCCAGATCTCGCCGATCTCACGAGCGATCCGCGCGACGTCGGGCCGGTCGAGGAAACCCGTGCTGAGCGCGTCGATGAACGCGGGCAGCTCGTCCTCGCGGATCGGTCGGATCTCGGGGGTCATCGCCGCGACGATAGCATCCGGTCGTCCCGACTCGGTTGGGCGGAGGCCGCCTGACGATCGTTCAGGTGCCGCGGGACGGTTGTGCGGTGCTCGGACGCCGCAGCGCATCGCATGATCGGTGGCGTGCCGCGTATCATGCGGAGCGCGTCCAGTCCGACCGAACCGGGGGCGGTTGATGGTCTTCGCCAGGACGCGGGTTCGATCCGTCGTGCCCGCGCTGGTCATCCTGCTAGCGGCATGCGCGCCTGCGCCGGCATCCGTCACGCCGGCAGCGTCCGCGCTTCCCGGCGTCCCCGCCCCGCCGAGCGAGCTCGTGGCGCTCGGGTCCGGCGCTCCCGGCGTCGACGGTGAGGACAGCTGGGTCGAGTACCACACGGACCTGTCGCCGCCTGCGGCCATGCAGGCCTACGAGTCGGAGCTCCGGTCCTCGGGCTTCGTCCGGATCGGCGCGCAGCAGGGTTGGGTCGTCTATGCCCAGCGCGACAAGGAGGTCTGGATCCACGCCGCCGAGGATGGCACCGGCGCGACCCTCGTCGTGCGCCTCCACGTCCCCGACGGATCGCCCACGCCGCTGATCCCCGCCACGCCTGCCGGGGACGATCCGGGGTCGAGCAACGGCCACGAGCCCGATCCGCCCAGCGGCATCGCCGCTGGTCCCCTCCCGAACGACGACGCGCCTGTCATGTCCGATCCGCCGGGTGGCGGCGGCCGGAACGCGGGCTCGTCGTCGGCACCCGGCGGCCCGACGAAGACGCCGAAGCCCAAGCCCACCCCGAAGGACCCGGACGCCACGCCCAAGCCGAAGCCTGGGAAGGGCAACGGGGGCGGGAATGGTGGCGGCAACGGAAATGGCGGTAACGGCGGCTCGAACCCGGGCGCCGGCAACCCGGGGAACGGCAACGGAAACGGCGGCGGGAATGGGAACGGCGGGGGCGGCAACGGTGGGGGGAATGGGAACGGCGGGGGCAATGGCAACGGCAATGGGAACGGCGGGGGCAATGGCAACGGCAATGGCAACGGCAATGGGCCGAAGGGGGGCTCGCACGCCACGGAGCTTCCCGATTGATGGATCCGGCCCGCATCCTCGTCGTTGACGACGACCCACACCTGCTGATGCTGGTCGGGGACGGGCTGCGCCGTCGTGGCTACGCCGTCAGCACCGCCGCATCCGGGCGCGACGCCCTTCGGACCTTCGACCGCGAGTGGTGCGACCTCGTCGTGCTCGACCTGATGATGCCGCGCATGGACGGCGAGGAGGTGGCCGAGGCCATCAAGGCGCGCGCCAACATCCCGATCGTCGTCCTGTCGGCCATCTCCGCCGCCGAGAGCAAGATCGACCTCATCCAGCGCTTCGCCGACGACTACGTCACGAAGCCGTTCGTGTTCGACGAGCTTGCCGCCCGGATCGAGCGCGTCCTCCGGCGACCCGACGCGCGCCTGCCCGGACGCGAGCTCGTCCTCGGGCCGCACCTGACGCTCGTGCTCCGCCGACGCCGGGCGGTCGTGGCCGGCTCGTGGGTGGGCCTCTCCCCGATCGAGACCCGACTGCTCGGCGTGCTTGCCGCCGAGCCCGGCACACCCGTGTCGACCGATGAGCTCCTTGCGCGCGTCTGGAGCCACGCGGAAGGCGCCGATCCGGCCTACGTCTGGGTCACGATCCGGCGGCTCCGCCAAAAGATCGAGGTCGACCCCGACCGCCCCCGGTACCTCCTCACGGATCGGGACGGTGGCGGCTACCTGCTCGCGGCTCCCTCGCACCTCGCCGACGGATGATCTCGGGCGGCACGGCGCGCCGCTTCTCGCGTATCGGCTACGACCGACTCGTGATCGTCGCGCTGCTCGTGGCGACGGTCCTCCCGACAGCGCTCATCGGCACCGTGGCGAGCCAGCAGCTGTCGCGCGGGCTCGAGGCCGACGTCGAGGAGCGTGTCGGGCGAGCGATCGCAGTCGTCGAGGGCCTGCTCGAGCGCGAACTGCGCGACCTCGACGAGCGTGCCCGGAGCTACGCCGGCTGGCCGGTCCTCGGGACGCTTGCGCTCGACCGTGACCACGAGACGATCCGCCACGACATCCTCGAGTTCCTCGTGCAGCGCGGGACCGTCGATGCCGCAGCGGTCGTGATCGGCGGGCAGACGCTGGCGAGCGGCATGGACGTCACCGACGTGCTCGCCGAGCCGCTCGATACGTCGGGGCCGACCGTGGACGTGCGGTTCACCGCGGACGGGGCCGCCTTCCAGGCGGTCGCTCACCGGCTCACCGTGCCGGTGTCCCCGAGGCGGCCGACAGCGCCGCCGGACCGCGTCGTCCTCGCGCGCCGCATCGATGCGCGGTTCGCCGCGGACGCCCGACGGTTGACCGGGTTCGAGGTCGCCCTGCTCGGGCCGTCCGGGCAGCTCGTTGTCGCCACCGACCCGACGATCATGAGCCGTCTCTCCGTCGACTCCACGGGCGCCGGGCAGCCACGGCCCGGCAGCGGGCTCGCGGTGGGCTCGCTCCCGCTCGGCGACGGCTCCGATGAGGCCGCGATCGTGCTGGTCGCAGAGTCGGCTGCGCTCCAGGTCGCGGCAGGCCAGCTGCCCGGCGTTCTGCTGATCGGTCTGATCGTGACCGGGCTCGCGGCGCCCGCGGTCGCCTTCGGGCTCGCCACCGTCCTGCGGGCCCGTCTGCGCGGCGTCCACGACGGGATGATCGCGATCGCCGAAGGGAGGGTCCCGCCGACGCGGCCCGAGATCGAAGGTGACGACGTCGCCCGCCTCGGGGCCGGCCTCGACCGGCTCGTCCGAGCGCTCGACCATCGCGAACACCTGCTCGAGCGCTCGCTGGATCTTGCGGCGGCCCTCTCTCCGGCGGACGCGGAGGACAGGATCGTCCGACAGGCCACGGCGGACGCGGCCGCGTTGTTCGGGCTCGAGGCGTGCCGGATCGAGGAAGGCGGCGACCGCGCATCGGCGTCGGACGAAGCGGCAGCGGCGGCCGACGTGGCGGACGCGGAGGTCGTTCGCGTCCCGCTCACGCTCGACCCGCGGGATCGGAGCCGCCTCGTCGGCCAACGGTCCGCGCGCAACCCGTGGACCGAGGCCGACCGCGCGCAGTTCCAGGTTTTGGCGCTCCTGATCGGCAACGTCCTGCGCGACGCGCGCCTGTACGCCAGCGCCGCAGATGTCGCTTCGCGGCTCGATCGGATCAATCGGATGCAGCGCGTGTTCCTGCGAAGCGTCAGCCACAACCTGCGCACCCCGCTCACAACGATCGGGCTTGCCGCCGAGGACCTGGCCGCCGCGGACGTCCAGGACGACTTCCACCGGCAGCGGATCGAGGCGATCCGGGTCGCCCGGAAGCGGCTCGAGCGACAGGTCGAGGAGCTGCTCGTGTTGTCGCGGATCGATGCCGGGACCCTCGAGCTCGAGCCAGAGGCGCTCCGGCTCGGCAGTCTGGTCCGGCGAGTGTGGGGCGAGCTCGGACTCGCGCGCCCGTTCGAGCTCGTCGACGCCACCGACGGGGCGTTCGCGGTCGGCGACATCCGGGCGCTCGAGCAGGTCGTCTGGATCGTCCTCGACAACGCCGCCCGCTACGCGCCGACCGGCCTGATCCGGGCAGTCGTCTCGACCGCGTCCGGACGACGCGACCGCATCCCTGACCGGATCAGCCTCACGATCGAGGACGAGGGACCGGGCGTCCGCCACAGCGAGCGCGTCCGGATCTTCCGGCGGTTCGCCCGTGGCAGCGCGAGCAGCGGCCAGGAGGGCACCGGGCTCGGCCTCGCGATCGCCCGATCGCTCCTGCGCGGGATGGACGGCACGATCCGCTACCGCGCCGGCGAGTTGGGGGGCGCAGCGTTCGTGATCACGCTCCCCGCCGAGCCGGGCACGGTCGGGATGGGGGCCGCGTCCTCCGCAAGCCGGGTGCCAGAGGTCTCCATCGGCCGGTCCTGAGGGCCGGTGCAGGCCGTCACCAGGTGCTCCGATGCACCGGGGCAGCGCTAATGGCACCTGTTAGGAACCCGCTGCTAGCGTCGGCTGGCCGCCACCGTCACGGCGGCTGACACGGAATATCGGGGGTTCCGGGAAGCTATGACGACACTTCCGCGACCAGCGGAGCGAGCGCCGTCGCGCCACCGGGCGACGATCCTTCGCCGTCGGCGTCGCTACCGGCGCCGCGATCGCGCTGACGGGCAGTCACTCGTCGAGTTCGCGCTCGTCTTCCCGATCTTCTTCACGGTGGCGCTCGGGATCATCGAGTTCGCCTTCGTGTTCAACGCCGTCCTCGCGGTGAACTACGCCGCCCGCGACGCCGCGCTCGTCAGCGTCGAAGCAGGCAGCCAGGACGGCAGCGACTGCGTGATCCTCTCCACCGTCGACCGTGCCATCGATGCGCCGGCTGTCGACAGCCGCATCCAGAGGGTCGAGATCTTCCGGGCGACGCCCACCGGGCAACAGCTCGGCACTGCCACCACGTATGCGCGCGGCGGCTCCACCGATTGCATCGCGCCCGACGGCCAGGCGTTCACGATCCCCTACACGCGGACCCAGAACGGGTATCCGGAGACGTCCCGATGCGACGTGCTGGCCGGCTGCTCGGTCGGTCGATCGCTCGATCACGTCGGCGTGCGGGTCGTCTACCAGCACGTGTGGGTGACGCCGCTGCGCAACTTCATCGGCGGTGGCGCGGGCGGCCCCTCGTTCGACCGGACGATGGTCATGCGCATGGAACCGATCCTGTGACCGCGGCGCAAGCGCGCTCGCTGAGCGCCACCGGCCGCCAGGTTCGGCGGAGCCGTGGTCAGAGCCTCGTCGAGTTCGCGATGCTCGTCCCGGTCTTCCTCCTGGTCCTGCTGGGCATGCTCGAGTTCGGGCTCGTCTTCGACCACCAGCTGACGCTGACGTACGCGACTCGCGAGGGCGCGCGGACCGGCTCGGCGCTGGCGAACGGCTCGGGGCTCTCGAACTGCTCCGACGTCGATGCCCATGTCATCGCGGCCGTGCAGCGCGTGCTCACGGCCCCCGGGTCGCCGATCGCGGTCGACCGCATCTCCGAGATCCACATCTTCCGGGCGAACAGCTCGGGCGTCGCGATCGGCGGCGACATCAACCGCTGGACGTACGCGCCGGGACTCGGGCCGAGCGTCGATGGCGCGCCGCTCGACTTCCGCGCCGACTCGGTCAGCTGGCCGTCGTGTGGCCGCGACAACGGCTCGTCGCCGGATTCGATCGGCGTCGGGCTCACCTACTCGTACCGCCTGCAGACGCCCCTGCCGACGATCCTCGGTTTCTTCGGGCCGCCGGGCGGGCTTGCCCTGACGGTCTCCGACCGCAGCGTCATGGCGCTCAACCCCACCGACTGAGATGCCCACGATGAGACTCGTCCGTATCCGTCGCACCTCCCGCTTCGGCCACCACAACCAGGTGATCGCGGGGCCCGCCCCCGATCGCCGAGCCGAGCGCGGCCAGATCGTCGTCCTGTTCGCCGCGTTCCTCACGCTGTTCCTGCTGCTGTGCGCCACGATCGTCGACGTCTCGTGGTACTGGACCAGCAATCTGCGGATGCAGCGCGCCGCGGACGCGGCCGCGCTGGCCGGGGTCGTGTTCCTCCCGGGCGACCCGACGACCGCCTACGCCCGTGCCCGCGCCGAGGCCGCCAAGAACGGTTACACCGACGGGGCGAACGGGATCACGGTCATGCCGCTCCAGGACCCGTCGAACCCGCGCCGGCTGCGCGTCACGATCCGCGGCCCCGTGAGCACGTACTTCGCGCAGATCGTCGGGATCCAGTCGTTCCCCGCCATGCGCGCGGCCAAGGCCGACTTTGTGCTGCCGGTCCCGATGGGCAGCCCGCAGAACTACTACGGGATCGGCTACCTCGTCGCGCCGGTCACGACCACGACGACCAGCACCTCGACGTCGAACGACGACTCGGGGCTCCAGCACCCGGGCAATGCGTCGAACAACTCGTGGCAGTCGAGCAGCGGCTCGATCGTGAACGCGGTCAGCAGCGACAGCGGCAACTCGACCTACCTCTACACGACCACCAACAACGCTCAGCACATCTTCGGCAGCTTTGCCCTGCTCGACGGTCTCGCCGGCAACCAGCAGATCACGAGCGTCCGCGGGATCCAGGTCCTGCTGAGCGACACGTACCTGAGCAACTCGTGCTCGAACAGCCGTGTGCGCGTGCACCTGTCCTGGGATGGCGGGTCGAGCTGGACGACCTCGACGACCGAGACGAGCAACCTCGGCACGACGAACTCGACCGACTACACGCTCGGCAGCTCGACCAGCGTCAACGCCTGGCAGGGCACGACATGGAACCAGAGCAAGCTCTCCGACAGCAACTTCCTCGTCCGGTTGACCGCGATCAAGGGTTGCTCGACGTCGAACCGCGAGATCCGCGTCGACGAGCTCGAGGTCCGCGTGTACTACACCGTCGAGACGACGACCGTCACGACGACGACCGAGCTCGAGCCCGTGGACGTCAGCGGGCCGTACGGCGATACCCTCGCCGCCCAGAAATTCTGGGGCGCGATGCAGAGCCAGGGCTCCCCGAGCATCCAGGGCGATGCCTTCATGACCCGCTACGACGTGCGGACGAGCATCCTGAACTCGCTCGGCGGCACGAACCCAGACACCGTGTACGACCCGGTCAACTACTACAACTACGCGGTGGAGATTCCCGCCGGCGCGTCGGGCGGCGAGGTCTGGGTGTTCGATCCTGGCTTCTGCGACGCGACGACGCAGGCCGGCACCGGCGAGTACTTCCAGGGTTCGAACAACCCGATCAGCGCGTTCTTCGACCTGTACGACACGAATGGGTCGGTGCTCGACCTCAACGACGACACGCTCGTGGCGAGCACCGCCGACACGTTCCGGCGTCTCCAGTACCAGGATCACGAGGTCTTCGACGAGCTCGGGCGGAGCACCGACGTCGCGGACTGCGCCGGCCAGGGCTGGCATTTCAATTGGTTCCGGCTCGCGAGCGGGTTGGGCGCGGGCACGTACCGGCTCCACACCCACTCGAACGACGTCAACTCGTCGAGCGATCAGAACAACAGCCAGGGCCTCAACGCCTTCGGGCTCTACGCCACCGCGAGCGGCGGCACGCCACGGATCTACGGACAAGGCGCGATGGAGGCGTACGTCCGCCTCCCAGGCGGCCAGGCCTCCGAGTTCTACCTCGCCCAGATCGAGGCAGTCCATGCCGGCAAGACCATGGAGATCAACCTGTGGGACCCGGGCGACACCGGCAGCCTGTCGGCCGATCTCCAGATCCTTGCGCCGACGAGCAGCGGCTGGGCTCCGACGACGTTCGACTACCAGGGCACGAAGGCCAGCTCCGACGGCAACGCGAGCGACTGCAACAGCCGGTCCGGCACGAGCGTGACGTCGGTCACGACAAACACCGGCGGCAGCAGCCGGTTCAACGGTTGCTGGCTGACGATCACGGTCGCGCTGCCGCAGGACTACTCGGCGCCGACCGACCCGGTCTCGGGCGAGGACGGCTGGTGGAAGATCCGCTACCAGATGGGCGGCTCGACGAGCTCGTTCAGCACCGACCTCACGACATGGAAGGTCAACATCCGCGGCAACCCCGTTCACCTCGTCCTGCCCTGAGCCTCCCGCACACCCCTGGACGCCCCGGTGCCCTGATCACCGGGGCGTCCTCCCGCGCGCGGCCCGAGGCGTGGGCCAGGAGGCATGGGGCGACGCGGGCCTGCTCGCCGGTCGGCGGGGCGTCGGCGCACCATCCGCGCCCGCGTCGTAAGGCGGACCGCAATGGCCACCCGGCCAGCTCGGCGATAGCGTGAGGTGCGTCCGGAGCGCGGCACCCGGGGGGACCGTCGCGGTTCGCCCGTGCGAACGCCGCCTCCAGACATCGGGTCCCCAAGCCCGAAGCCGGCCCCGGTTGCCTGCCGGGGCCGGCGTCGTTTCGAGCTGTGGCCGCAGGCCTGCGCTAGGCTCCCCTCGTGAACCCCGTTCGCCGGTTCCCGTTCCGGCTCGACCCGAGGTGGCGACCCCTGCTGCGCGTGGTCTTCGGCGTGACGCCCGACAACGCCTGGGTGGACCTCGGGGTCGAGCTCGACGCCTGCTTCGGGCGCACCCGCCTGCGGACCCCCATCGACAACGTCACCTCGTGGCGCATCGAGGGCCCGTGGCGCGCGATCACGGCCATCGGCGTCCGACGGAGCGTTCGCGGCGGCGACATCACGTTCGGCGGGAGCGCGCGAGGCGGCGTGCGGCTCGACTTCCGCCAGCCGCCACGCTGCGGGCCGTTCCGGCCGCCCGCGCTGTACGTCACGGTCGAGGATCTCGAGGGCTTCGCGGCGGCGCTCGCCGAGCTCGGGATCCCGGGAGGCGACGCCCGGACGCGGATCGTTCGCTAGCCCCGGGCGAGCGCCGCGGCCACCAGCGCCTGCGCCTCCTCGATCAGCTCGTCGAGGTGCTCGTCGCCCCGGAAGCTCTCGGCGTAGACCTTGTAGACGTCCTCGGTGCCCGATGGCCGGGCCGCGAACCAGCCGGACGCAGTCTCGACCTTCAGCCCGCCGATCGGGGCGCCGTTGCCCGGCGCCTCGGTGAGGATCGCCGTGATCCGCTCGCCGGCGAGCGTCGACGCGGTGACGGACGCCGGCGAGAGCCGGGCGAGGATCGCCTTCTCGCCGGGCGTTGCGCGAGCGTCGACCCGCCGGTACGCCGGGGAGCCGAACCGGTCGGTCAACGCGGCGTAGGCGGCGCCGGGATCCCGCCCCGTCCGGGCGGTCAGCTCCGCGGCCAGCAGGCAGGCGATGATGCCGTCCTTGTCGGTCGTCCAGACCGTGCCGTCGCGCCGCAGGAACGAGGCGCCGGCGCTCTCCTCGCCACCGAAGCCGATCGATCCGTCGACGAGCCCCGGCACGAACCACTTGAAGCCGACCGGGACCTCGTAGAGCCGTCGGCCGAGGTCGGCGGTCACGCGGTCGATCATCGCGCTCGAGACGAGCGTCTTGCCGACGGCGACGTCGCTCCCCCACTCCCGTGCCCCGCCGAACAGGTAGGCCACCGCCGCCGACAGGACGTGGTTCGGGTTGAGCAGCCCGTCCCGCGGCGTGACGATCCCGTGGCGGTCGGCGTCGGCGTCGTTGCCGAACGCGAGGTCGTAGTCGCCGCGCAGCGCGACGAGGCCGGCCATCGCGTAGCGCGAGGACGGATCCATGCGGATCCGGCCGTCCCAGTCGAGCGTCATGAAGCCGAACGTCGGATCGACGCCGGGGTTCGTGATCGTGAGGTCGAGCCCGTAGCGGGTCGCGATCTGCGGCCAGTACGCCACGCTGGCCCCGCCGAGCGGATCGACCCCGATGCGGAGGCCCGACGCGCGGATTGCCTCCATGTCGACGACGGCGGCGAGGTCCCCGACGTACGCACCGACGAAGTCGTGCGGCCGCGCCTCGCGCGCCGCCCGCTCCCACGGGATCCGCGGCACGGCATCGACGCCCTGCTCGAGGAGGCGGTTCGCCTCGGCCTCGATCCCGCGCGTGACGTCGGTGTCGGCCGGGCCGCCGTTCGGTGGGTTGTACTTGAAGCCGCCGTCTTCCGGCGGGTTGTGGGAGGGAGTGACGACGACGCCGTCGGCGAGCCCCCCGCGCCGATCGCGGTTCCAGGTGAGGATCGCGTGGGACAGCGCGGGTGTCGGCGCAGGCCGGTCCTCGCTGTCGATCCGGACGTCGACGCCGGCGGCACCGAACACCTCGAGCGCCGTCCGGAACGCGGGTCCGGACAGCGCGTGCGTGTCGCGGGCGAGGAAGAGCGGGCCGTCGATCCCCGCGGCCGTGCGGTGTCGCACGACGGCCGCGCTGGCGGCGACGATGTGCGCCTCGTTGAACGAGCCCCGGAACGACGAGCCGCGGTGTCCCGAGGTGCCGAACGCCACCCGCTGCGCGGGCTCGCCGGGGTCCGGCGCCGTGTCGTAGTACGCCCCGAGCAGCGCGTCGACGTCGACGAGGGTCGCGGGATCGGCGCGCTGTCCGGCGCCTTCGTGGATCGTCATGGGCGAGACGGCAGGGAGCGGTGCACGTGCGTAGTGTGCGCCTCGCGCGGTCGCGTCGGCGCGGGCGGCCTTGCTACGGCCGCTTCGTCCCGGTGGCGTGGCGGAGGAAGCGGTACTCGGGATAGCCGAGACCGACGATCACCACCCACACGAACCCACCGATCAGCCGCACGGCCGACCCGAGCGTCTCGTCCCCGCCGAGCGCGACCGTGGCGAAGTGGAGGGCCATCGCCGCGACCCCGAGTGCCGTCGCCGCGAGCCCGAGCCGGAGGGCGAGCGGCTCGGCGCGGGTCGTCAGGAGCATGGGACGGGCACGACGGGCCCAGAACCAGAGCATCGCGGCGATCACGGCCGCATCGAAGACGAGCTGGATGTTCATGGGCGGAGTCTGCGACGGGCCGCGTCGACCGCGCAAGGCCGGACGGCATGGGCCGGATGCGCGGCACGTCGCTCAGCCTGCCTGGGATCCCCCGAAGCGGCGCACGACCTCTCGTAGCCGCGGGTCGCGCCAGCTGTGCGGCGGCAGCAGCATCTCGGCATGCTCGCCGACGCGTCGGACCTCGATCTCGCCCCACGTCTGGGCGGTGTACAGCCGCTTGAGCTCCGACGACGCCGCGTATGCGGCGGACGCAGTCGGAAAGACGACGATCACAGTGCTCATCGGCGCTGCCCCCCGCGCATGGTTCAGCCGGCTCCGACGACCGCGCTCGACGCGGGCGACACGATGAGCTCGAGCTGGTCGCGTCGGTTGACGGGCTGCACGAAGGCGCCGAACTCCGCGGCAAGCAGGCCGATGGCCTCTTCGGCCTCGGCCCGCCGCTCACTGCGCGCGATCGCGTCCATGAGCGCATCGGTCAGCTGGGCGTCGGCCACCATGCTCGTCTCGAGGTTCACGACCAGCACGGTGTCGTCCCGGTAGACGACTTCCGCGAAGGTCTCGCAGTCGAGCGCGTGTGCCGTTCCATCACCATGCGTTCGCCAGCTGATGCCCATGCGACTCCCTTCGCTCTCTCGCGCCCCGGCTCCGGGCAGGATCGCCCATCGCGCCTCACAGGAACGTGAACACCGACGAGGCTCGGCGTGCAGCCCGGTGCAGACCACGCCCCGCAGGCCGGCCGGGCTCCCAGCCGCGTTGCCTCCTGCACAGACGAACGCCCGGGGCTCGTCGGCCCCGGGCGTTCGTGCGGTGGGCTTGTCAGGCGGGTGTCAGACGGCCCCCCGGCCCGTCCGGTTGCGACCCGTCAGCATGTTGTAGGCGACCACGACGATGATCGCGCCGATCGTCGCAACGATGATCGTGCCGATGTTGATGCCGGTGATGTAGTCGCCACCGGTGATCAGGCCGGCGACGAAGCCGCCCACCACCGCGCCGACGATCCCGAGCAGGATCCGACCGATGATGCCGAGGCCTTCGTCACCCTCGACGAAGAACCCGGCGAGGATGCCGGCAATCGCGCCGACGACCAGCCACGAGATGATCCCCATATCGCTCCTTCCCTATCCTCATGCGTCTGCGGTGCGCGGGGTCCGCGCCGCGTACAGCATCGGTGGAGGGCCATAACGGCCCGCCCATCAAGGGCGCGCGCGCACCTTGCGGGCGGCTCACGATGCGCCCGGACGGGACGCAGGAACGGTGCCGACCCGCACCGGGCCCCAATGACCGGCCGACGGGACCGATACCGCTTTGCAAGGCGAGGCCGCCTTGGTGCGAGCCGCCCGCAAGAGGGCGCCGGGATGCTGGAACTGCCGTAGCCGCGAGGAGGTTGCGCCCGCGCCCGAGCTGGATCGAGGAGGATGACCGAGCCGCGAACGACCGCCAGCGCCGGCCGCCTTCCGACGCCGCTCGACCCCGGCGAGGACGTCTGGGCGCAGGTCACCCTGCCACACCTCACGCTCGTCGCCACGGACCGCCGCCTCCTCACGCAGCGCGCCGGCCGGACCGAAGCCTGGAGCTACGAGGACATTCGCCAGGTTGGATCGGCCGGGATCGACGGTGACGTGGTGATCTCCTTCCACGACGGCCAGCGACCGCTCGTCGTCCACGCCAACGGCGACGACGCCACGATGCAGGCGCTGACGGTCATCGCCCTGCTCGTCGCGCGGTCGCGCCGCTCGGTGTCGCGGATCCCGCTCGAAGGCTCCTCGGCGGGCTAGACTCGCCGCGGTGGACGACGATGCGGGCGACGCGGGGGACGTCCGGCCCGCGACGGCCGGCGAGCGTGCGGACGTGCCGGGGATGCACGCGGCCAACCGCAGGGCATGGGACGAGGCCGCGGAGCGGTACGAGCGCTGGCTGCCGGAGGCGATCGACGTCATCCGTGCCGGCGGCAGCAACCTGTTCGGGGTCGAGGAGGCACTGATCGGGCCGCTCCGCGGCCGCTGTCGTCGGGCGATCCACCTCCAGTGCGCCGGCGGGCGGGACACGCTCTCGCTGTGGAACCTCGGGGCGGACGAGGTCGTCGGCGTTGACTTCAGCCCGCGGATGCTCGAGCTGGCGGAGCAGCTGTCGCGCACCGTCGGTGCCCCGGCCCGCTGGGTGCTCGCCGACGTGCTCGAGACGCCCCACGACCTCGACGGCACGGGCGACCTGGTGTACACGGGTCGCGGCTCGCTCACCTGGGTCCAGGACATTGCCGCCTGGGCGCGGGTCATCGAGCGACTGCTCGCGCCGGGCGGCCGGTTCGTCGTGTTCGAGGGCCATCCGATCGAGTGGCTGTTCGACGTCGACGCGGGCGGGCGCTGGGTCGCGACCGACTACGACTACTTCGCGGGTCCCGAGGCATCGCGCGGCTGGGCACCCGAGTACATCGACCGGCTGTCGCTGCCCGATGCGGAACAGAGCTGGAAGTTTGCCCGGGCGTGGACGCTCGGCGAGGTCGTGACGGCGCTGCTCGCGACCGACCTGCGGGTCGAGCGCCTGGACGAGCACCCGGTCGACTGGTGGGGCGGCCACCGCGACGCCCTCCCGGAGGAGCGCGGCCGCATCCCGTTGTCGTTCTCGATCACCGGGCGGCGCCTTCGCTGACGAGTGGGAGTCGGTCAGGGATCGAAGCGAACGAAGCGACCATCGGGCGCGCGCTGGATGCTCCCGACCGTCACGACGCTCGCGCGCGGCACGGGGCCGTAGATGTGCGGGAAGCGCGTGTCGCCGTCGAACCGCCATGGCGCCGCCACCGCGTCGAGGTCGATCGTGAGCACGACGAACGAGCGTGGGTCAGTGCGATAGTGGCGGTCGGCGGTCGCCACGAGCTCGGCGGCACCGTCGGTGCAGTGGACGAAGCCCTCGGATTCGAGCGAGGCGGGCCGATAGTCGGCGTCGGGGGGCAGCCCGGCCCACGTCTCCGCGGGAACGAGGTGGAAGGTGAGCCTCACCCGGCCGCCGGCTGGTCGACCGAGACCCACGCCCGGTCGAGGGCCACGTGGAGCACCGTCGGCCGATCGGCGGCGAGCGCCTGCCGGAGCGCCGGCTCCAGCTCCGCGTCCCGCTCGACGCGAATGCCCCGGGCTCCGCAGGCGCGGGCGACGGTCGCGAAGTCGATCGAACCGAGCTCCGTGGCGATCCCCTGCCCCACGCCGCGCCGCTCCTGGTACATCCGGATCGTGCCGTAGCGTTCGTTGTCGAGGGCCACGACGACGACCCGCGCGTGCTCCCGGACGGCGGTCTCCAGCTCCGCCATGGTCATCGCGAGGCCGCCATCGCCGACGAACGCCACGACGGGACGGTCGCGGTGGACGAGCGCCGCGGCGATGGCCGCGGGCAGGCCGTAGCCCATCGCGCCGGAGGTCGGTCCGAGGAACGTCCCCGGCCGGCGGAACCGGTACCCGCGGTTGAGCCAGCCAGCGAAGTTGCCGGCATCGCTCGTGACGATCGCCTCGTCGGGAAGGATCCGGCGGAGCGTCGTCACGACATGCCCGGGATGCACGCCCGATCCGGACCATGCGCCCCCGTCGACGATCGTGGCCGCCTCCCACGCCGCCCGGTCGGCGGCGTTGCGCTCCTCCCGCCGATCCGCGGAGGCCGCGTCGAGGACCCCGTGCCGGACGAGCCGGTCGACCGCCGCGCGGAGGAACCCCCGGGCGTCGGCCGCGATCGCCAGGTCGGCCTGTCGAAGCCCGTCGGGCCGGCGCGGCTCGAGATCGACATGCGCCCAGCGCGTGCCCTCGGCCGGAATCCGGTAGCCGAACGTCGTCGGCTCGGAGAGTCGCGATCCGACGACGAGGAGCGCGTCGGCTGCCTCGAGACGCTCGCGCACGATCGACGGCGCGCCGAGGCCCGTCATGCCGAGGTAGAGCGGGTGGTCGTTCGAGATGACGTCGCCGCGGCGCCACGACGCGACGACCGGCACGCGGATGAGCTCCGCGAGGCGGGTGAGGTCGGTGGAGGTCCGCGCCCGCAGCACGCCGGCGCCGGCGAGGATCAGCGGACGCTCGGCCGCCGTCAGCAGGTGGAGCACGGCCCGGACGTCGGTGTCGGACGGACGGGGGGCGGGGCCGCGGCCCGATTCGGGCGGCGGCGCGTCGAGCATCTCCTCGTCGAGCAGGTCCTCCGCCAGCGACACGATGACCGGGCCGGGGCGGCCGCTCACGGCATGCCGGACGGCTTCCCGCACGGCGTCGGGGATCGCCCCGACGTCGGCCGGCTCGCCGGCCCACTTCACCAGGCCGCCGAAGGTCGCGACGTGATCGGCTTCCTGGAAGGCCTCCCGGCCGCGCGCCGATCGCTCGACCTGGCCGATGATCGCGACGACCGGGCTCGAATCCTGCATCGCGGTGTGGAGGCCGATTGCGAGGTTCGACCCACCGACCGCCCGCGTCGCGAGGCAGGCCGCCGGGCGGCCCGTCAGCTGGCCGTAGGCGGCTGCCATGAACGCGGCCGAGCCCTCGTGCCGCGTCGCCACCACGCGGATCCCGGCGTCCCCGAGCGCGTCGAGGATGCCGAGGAAGCTCTCACCCGGGACCGTGAACGCGTACCGCACCCCGGCGGCGCGGAGGGCGTCCGCGACGTACCGGCCGACGGTCCGCGGGGCGGGCGGCGCGACGGCAGGCTCGGCGGCGCCGTCGGGCGCGGTCTCCGGTTCGGGCGCGGTCCCCGGTTCGGGCGCAATCTCCGGTTCGGGCGCGGTCCCCGGTTCGGGCGCAATCTCCGGTTCGGGCGCAATCTCCGGTTCGGGCTCCGTCGGCTGGAGCTCGGCCTGCGGGACCGGCTCGGCCTCCGGGACGGCGTCAGCCTGGACGTCGGGCGGCGCAACCTGCGGCAGTGGCTCGGTCACGGCGGCACGCTCCTCTGGATGTGTGACGGGCGGAACGGGTCAGATCGCAGCCGGCGCGACGAACGCGGACAGGACCAGGCCGAGCACGACGAGCACGGCCACGACGATCATCACGACCCGCGCGTAGCGGGACCCGGGCATCATCGCGACGTCACCGGTAGTTCTCGAACTGGAGCGGAACGACCTCGTCGAGCTCGCGGAGCTTGGCGATCACGCGCTGCAGGTCGTCCTTGCTCTTGGCCGACACCCGAACGGCGTCGCCCTGAATCTGCGACTTGACCTTCGGGAACTCGTCGCGGATGAGCTTCTGGAGCTTCTTCGCGACGGCCTCGGGCAGCCCGCGTCGCAGCGCGATCTGCTGGCGGACCGTGTTCCCGCCGGCCGGCTCGACCTTCCCCCACTCGAAGATCTTCAGCGACAGGTTGCGGCGGATCGCCTTCGACTCGATCAGGTCCTTCACGGCCGCCGCGCGATGCTCGTCGTCGGTCACGAGCACGAGCTCGTTCTTCGACTGCGTGATGTCGACCGTGACGCCCTTGAAGTCGAAGCGCTGCTGGACCTCGCGCCGGACCTGGTCGAGCGCGTTCCGAAGCTCCTGCTCGTCGAAGTCGCTGACGACGTCGAACGAACTCTCCCCTGCCATCGAACCTCCTATCCGTCCGAGCCTGCGGTGGTCGACTCCCGTCGGTGCCACCACTCGCGAAGGCGGACGATCCGGCCGTCACCGTCGAGCTCGAGCGTCATGAAGCCCGCGATCCGAACCCGCCCGCGGGTGGCGGTCCGGACGAAGCTGGCGTGCCAGGCGGCGAGGACGGTCGCACCGACACCCAGTGCCGCTCGACGGTGAACTCGACCTGTTGCTGCTGCTCGGCCGCGTGGAGCAAGTATGACGGGATCGCGGTGCGCCCGACGAGCGGCGGGTCGAACGGGTCCTCGTGGTATGCCGCGTCCTCGCTGAAGAGCTCGGTCCACGCGTCACCGTCGAAGGACTCCCAGGCCCGCCCGTACGCCTCGAGCAGCCGCCCCGCGGCTGCGTAGTCGATGCTCATCGGCCGGACTCGAGCGCCTCGAGCAGCAGCTCGCCGATCCGGTAGCTGCGCCCGCCGCCCATCACGAGGACGGCGTCGCCGGGGCGGACGACCGTGGCGAGCCAGCGCCCGGTGTCCTCGACCGAGCCCGGCGCTTCGGCGGGGATCGAGGGGACCCGCCTCGCCACGGCCTCCGCGAGCGCGGTCGCGGAGGTGATCGACGTGTCGGGATCCCGCCCCGCCCAGATGTCGGCGATCGCGACCGCGTCGGCGGTGGCGAGGACCGACGCGAAGTCGTCGAGCAGTGCCGCGGTCCGGTGGTACGTGAGCGGCTCGTACACCGCCCACAGGCGTCGACCGGGCTCGCGCTGCCGGAGCGCCGCGATCGTCTCGCGGATCGCGGTGGGGTGGTGGCCGTAGTCGTCGTACACGACTACCCCTGCGACGTCGCCCTTCCGCTCGAGGCGCCGGCCAACGCCCGCGAACGACGCGATCCCGGGCAGCGCCGCCCGGGCATCGACGCCGAGCGCGGCCGCCGCCCCGAGCACGCCGAGGGCGTTGGCCACGTTGTGCCGGCCGGCGGTCGCCAGCCGTACGGTGGCCGGCTCGCCGAGGATCGTCCGGCTGTACAGCTCGACGGTCGTCCCGGCGGGATCGGCCGCGGCGATGCGACCGAGCAGGACCGCCGGCGGAGCGCCGGATGTGCCGTACGCGTCCGCCAGACCCCGGGCGAAGCCGTCGAGGCGCTGAGCCGGCGCCTCCACGATCGCGGTCAGGACCAGGCCCCCGGGCCAGTCCGGGGCCAGGCGCTCGACGAGCTCGCCGACCGCGGCGTCGGCGACGTTCGCGACGAGCACCGGTGGCTCGCCTGCCGGCGCGGCCTCGCCCGCGGCCCGGATCCAGCGCTCGAAGACGTCCCGGACCGAGGCGAGATCGGCGAAGACGTCGGGGTGGTCCCACTCGATCGACGTCAGCACGATGACCGACGGCCGGTACGGGTCGAAGTTGCCCGCGTACTCGTCGGCCTCCACGACGAACGGGCCGCTCCCCCAGCGAGCCGTCGCGGGGAGGCCGCCGGTGACCGCGCCCGGGAGCAGCGCCCCGACGAACGCCGCGGGATCGGCGCCCGCCTCGACCAGCGCGTGGACGAGCCAGCCGGAGGTGGTGCTCTTCCCGTGCGTCCCCGCGACGCCCGCGAGCCGCCGGCCCGTGGCCGCGTCCGCGACGACCTGCTGCCACGGCTCGATGGGGATCCCCGCGGTGCGGGCCGCGACGAGCTCGGGGTGATCGGGGTCGATCGCCGTGAGCGCCTTGGTGACCGCGAGCCGGTCGGGCACCGGCGCGTCGGTCACGTGCCGCGCATCGTGCGCCCAGGTCAACGGGATGCCGGTCGCCTCGAGCGGCGGGGTGTACGAGGATGGGCCGCCCGGGTCGCAGCCCGTCGGCGCGCCTCCGGCGTGCTGTGCGAGCAGCGCCCCCGCGCTCGCGCCCGCGCCCGCCGCCCCGACGACGTGGATCCGCTCGCCCGAACGGATCGGGCGCGGGTCGCGTGCCGGGGCGAGCCCGGCCCCGATCGCGGCGACATCGCGGGTCACGCGCGGTCGGCCCCGGCGTGCTCCGTGCCGGCCGTGCCGTCGGCCGCGCCGCCCTCGAGACGCTCGAGCAACAGCTCGATCGCGGCCCCGGCGCTCGCCACCTTGTTCGCGTGCCGGTCGCCCGTCCAGTGGAACCGGCGCACGTCGTCGCCGCGCGCGTCGGCGACCGCGACATAGGTCAGCCCGACCGGCTTCTCGGCGGTCCCGCCGTCCGGCCCGGCGATCCCCGTGATCGCGACCGCGACATCCGCCGCGAGCCGGGCCCGGGCGCCCGCGGCCATCGCCCGGGCAACCTGGGCCGAGACCGCGCCGTGCGAGGCGAGCACGTCGCCGGGCACCGCGAGCAGCTCGCGCTTGGCATCGTCCGCGTACGTGACGAACCCGCCGACGAAGTAGCCGCTCGAGCCCGCGATCTCGGTGATGGCATGGGCGACGAGCCCGCCCGTGCACGACTCCGCCGTGGCGACCGTCCAGCCGCGCGCGAGACAGGTCCGCTGGAGCCGCTCGGCGAGCCCGGAGAGGGGTTCGTCGGTCATCGCGACGGCCCCATTCTCAGCGTCGGGACGTCTGGACCGGGTCGTCCGGCGGCTGGAACAGCCACGTCTCGGGGACGCCGGCCTTCCCGAGCGCGCCCAGCGACACGCCGTTGAGCGTGAACTGGGTGACGCCGGAGTTCCCCGTGCGCACCTCGATCGACTTCTTCGCCTGGAACGTGAGCGTCTTGCCGTTCGAAAGGACGTCGCCGGCCGCGCCCAGCTTCGGATCGATCTTGCCGTCGACCCAGACCTTCACCCAGGCGCGACCGCCCTTGATCTTGAGGACCAGGTTGAGGCCCTCGAAGTCGACCGACACGTTGCGGGTCAGCGAGGCGGTCTTGCCCTCGGGGCTCGACGCGGTAACGGTCAGCGACCAGCGGCCTGCCGTCAGCTCGAACGGGGCGCTGAACGTGCCGTCCTCGTCGACCGCGACTGTCACGGGCGCCGGGGCCTGGCTCGGGGCGGCGCTCGGCGCCGGTGTAGCGGTCGAGCCAGGTGGGCCGAGGAACGTCGCCGTGACGACGACCTCCTTCGAGTTGGTCGTCGTGCCCTGAACCGGGATCGCGCCGTTCTCGAACGTCGCGCCCTCGGCCGGCTGATCGACGGTCAGCGTCGGCGCCTCGATCGTCCGGAACGGCACGGTGATGATCACCTGGCGCGTCTGCTCGGACACCTTCTGGGTCTCGGGGTCCGTCGCGTTGATCTCGAACTGGTTCTCGCCGCGACGCAGCTCGACCTCGGCGCTCCAGCGCCCGTCCGCGTCGGCGGTGACCCGGTACGGCTGATCCCAGCCGGGGGCATTGATGGTGATCGTGGCGCCCGCGATCGACTCGCCGCGGAGCGTGTACGAGGAGGCCGATTCGTCGACGTCGATGACCGCGGTGCGCGGCTCGGTGACGACGATCGTCGGCGGCTCGACGAACCGCGCGAGCTGCATGATCACGTACCCGGCGAACGCCACGATCGCGACGGTCATGATCGCCGCAACGACGACGGCCGGGGAGAACGTGAGGCCCTTGCGCGGCGCCACGATCGGGCGCGGAACGACGATGACCGGCTCGGTCTCGCGGCCGTCCGGCCGCTCGCGCCGCCACTGGAGCAGGACGTCGTCCGGGTCGAGCCCGAGGTAGAGCGCGTAGTTGCGGAGGAAGCCCTTCGTGTAGACCGCTCCGGGCAGCTCCTTGTAGTCGCCGCGCTCGAGGGCCGCCAGGTAGCGCGCACGGATCTTCGTGTCGCGCTCGGCTCGGTACAGGTCCACGCCCTTGCGCTCGCGGGCCGTCAGCAGGCGCTCGGGCAGGTTCGGACCGTAGTCCGGTCCGCCCGGGCGCACCGCCTCCCGGTCGATCCCGACCGCCCGCTTGACCTGATCCCGAGTCGTCATCCCTCGTCCCCGTCGAAGTCGTCCGTGCCCGCCTGCGGCGCTTCGTCTCGCCTCAGCACGACTCGTGCGTTCGAGCCGTCGAAGGCGCCAATGTAGCCGCGCGCCTCCAGCTGGTCGATCATCCGGGCGGCTCGGGCATACCCGACTTTCAGCCTACGCTGGAGGAGCGACGCCGAGGCACGATCGTACTCCCGAATGACCTCGATGGCATCCGGCAAGAGTCGATCCGCATCCTCGTCGTCGGCATCGGGCGCGCGACCGGTGCCCTCGTCGCCGGTCTCGATGATCGACAGGTCGTAGTGCGGGTCGTCGATCTGGTCCTTCCAGTGCTGGACCACCTGGTGGATCTCGTGATCGGAGACGAACACGCCCTGCATCCGCATCGGGCGGGGCAGGTCCGACGGCTGGTAGAGCATGTCGCCGCGCCCGATGAGGTCCTCGGCTCCCGGCGCGTCGAGGATCGTGCGCGAATCGATCTGCGAGGCCATCGCGAAGGCGATCCGGCTCGGGAAGTTGGCCTTGATCAGGCCCGTGACGACGTTGACCGACGGCCGCTGCGTCGCGAGGACCATGTGGATGCCGACCGCGCGCGCCTTCTGGGCGAGCCGGACGATCGGGTCCTCGACGTTCTTGCCCTCGCGCATCATGAGGTCGGCCAGCTCGTCGATGACGATGACGATGTACGGCATCCGGTCGGCCGGGTCGACGCGGGTCTCGTTGAAGCCCTTGATGTTGCGGGCGGTGGCGCCCGCCAGGCGACGGTAGCGGGCCTCCATCTCGCCGACCGCCCAGAGCAGCGCCGCCTTGGCCTTCTCGGGCTCGGTGATGACCGGCACGAGCAGGTGCGGCAGCCCGTTGTACGCGGCGAGCTCGACCCGCTTGAGATCCATCAGGATCATCCGCACCTCGTGCGGGGTCGCGTGGCACAGCAGGCTCGTGATCAGCGCGTTGACCATGACGCTCTTGCCGGAGCCGGTCGCGCCCGCAATCAGCAGGTGCGGCATGCGGGCGAGGTCGACCGCCTGGGCCTTGCCGGCAACGTCGCGCCCGAGGGCGAACGTCAGCTTCGAGCCGGTCGCCTCGAAGTCGAGCTCCTCCACGATCCGGCGGAGCGCGACGACGTTGAACTCCTTGTTCGGGATCTCGATGCCGACCGCGCTCTTGCCCGGGATCGGCGACTCGATCCGGAGCGAGCGGGCGGCCAGCGCCATCGACAGGTCGTCGGCGAGCGCATCGATCCGCGACAGCTTGATGTCGGGTGCGGGCTGGACCTCGTACTGGGTCACGACCGGGCCCGCGTTGCGCCCGACGATCGAGGCCGGGATGCCGAACCCGGCGAGCTTCGCGACGATGATGTCCTCGTTGCGCTTGTGGACCTCGTCGGCGCCGCCCGGGGTCGTCGGGACCGGGATGTCGTCGAGCATCGCGGTCGGCGGCAGGCGGTACTCGACGAGCTCCTTCGTCGGCGCCGAGTCACCGGCCGCGGTGATGTCGTCGGGGCTGCGCTCCAGCCGCGCCGGGGCAGCCACGAGGGTCGCCGACGCGGCGCCGCTCGCCCGGGCCGGCGCGAACGTGGCCGAGGTGGGCGCCGGGCTCGGGATGGCGGCCGGGATGACCGGCTCGGCGTCGCCGCTGCCCCAGATCCCGGTCTGGCCGTCGGACGGGCCGGCCGCGACGGCGCCTCCGGTCGCGGCGCGCCGTCCCCTGCCGGTGCCGTTCGTCGCCGCCACGGCGGCCGACCCGCCGGTGGCGCGCGCGGGCTCCGCCGTCCGCGGATCGCGCTGCAGGCTCGCCGCGGTGGTCGAGCCCAGCCAGCGGGCCGCCCCGGCGACCGGTCGGACGAGGTCGGCCGGCCGGAGGGCGAACCCGATCATCAATCCGACCGCGACGAGCGCGAGCAGGAGCACGAACGCTCCCGGCATCGTCAGCAGCGGCACGAGCAGCGACTCGAGCGCGCGGCCGATCCGGCCGCCGCCGCGCTCCACCCCGAAGAGATCGAGGCTGAGGATCTCGAAGGCGCCGAGGAACCCGAGGTAGGCGATCGCCACGCCGATGAGCGTGGCGCCCCAGCCCGAGTTCGGCCGGCGGCCGGGGCCCCACTCGAGGTACCAGCCCGCGGCGAGCAGGAGGAACGGAAGCAGCCAGCGCCCTGTCTCGAACCACGGGGCGATCGAGTCGCGCCACCAGTCGGTCAGCGCGCCCTGGCCCGGCAACAGCAGGGCGATGAGCGTCACCGCGCCGAGCAGCAGCATCACGATGCCGATCAGCGAGCGGGCGAGCTCCGGGCTGATCGCCGGCAGGCGCAGCCCGCCGAAGGCCGCGCGGCGGCGCGTCCGGCGGGTCGTGGTGCCCCGCGACCCGGTCGCGCGCGTCGTCGTGCGTCGTCGCGTCGCCACGTCAGACCTCGACCACGACCGGGAAGACCATCGGGCGCCGTTTGGTCTGCTCGTACAGGAAGCGCGAGACGCCGTCCTTCACCTGGCTCTTGATGAGCCCGATCTCGTTGATGCGATCGGGCGGCGCGTCGAGCGAGGCGATGACCCGGTCGAGCGCCTCGTCCATCAGGGGATCGCGCTCGTTGAGCGGGACGAAGCCGCGGGTGATGATCTCGGGCCGGCCGATCACCTGGCCGGTCTGCTTGTCGACCGTGACGACGACCATGAAGATGCCGTCGTTCGCGAGTGCGCGGCGGTCGCGCAGCACGACCTCGCCGACCTCGCCGACCGACAGGCCGTCGACGAAGACGTAGCCCGCGGGGACCGGCGCCCCGCGCCGGGCGGAGCCGTCCGGCGCGATCTCGATCGGGACGCCGTTCTCGATGATGAACACGTTCTCGGGCGCCACGCCGGTCTCGATGGCGAGGCGGCCGTGCTGGACCTGCATGCGGAACTCGCCGTGGATGGGGATGAAGTGGCGGGGCTTGGTGAGCCCGAGCATGAGCTTCAGCTCTTCCTGGCTCGCATGGCCTGAGACGTGCGCGCGCTTGATCGTGTGATAGAAGACGTTCGCGCCTGCCTTGAAGAGGTTGTCGATGGTCCGCGAGACGTACTCCTCGTTGCCCGGGATCGGGCTGGCCGACACGATGACGGTGTCGCCCGGCTGGATCTCGACGAAGCGGTGGTCGCGATTGGCCATCCGGGCGAGGCCGGCCATCGGCTCGCCCTGGGCGCCGGTCGTCGCGATGACGAGCTTCTCCGGCGGGTGGTCCTTGATCCGGTCCTTCGTGAGGACCCGCTGCGGGTCGTACGTGAGGTACCCGAGGTCGGTTGCGATCCGGAAGTTCTGCTCCATCGACCGGCCGATGACGACCGTGTCCCGGTCCATGTCGGCCGATGCGTCGAGGACCTGCTGGATGCGCGCGATGTTGCTCGCGAAGGTCGCGACGATGACCCGGCCGTCGAGCGGCTCCATGATCTCCCGGAACGCCTCGCCGACCGTCCGCTCGGAGGGCGTGTAGCCGGGGTTCTCGGCTCGCGTCGAGTCCGACAGCAGGCAGATGACGCCCTCCTGGCCGAGCGCGGCCAGGATCGCGAAGTCCGACAGCTTCCCGTCGACCGGCGTGTGGTCGAACTTGAAGTCGCCGGTGTGGACGACCGTGCCGACCGGCGTCCGGAGCGCAATGCCCATCGCGTCGGGGATCGAGTGGCCGACGCGGAACGGGATGACCGTGAACGGTCCGATCTCGACCTCGTCCCCGGGGTCGAGCGCGAGCAGCGGGTTGTTGTGAAGCTTGTGCTCCTTGACCTTGACGCTGAGCAGCCCGCGGGCGAGCGTCGAGGCGTAGACCGGCACGCCCGGGAACTCGGGGAGCACGTACGGCAACCCCCCGACATGGTCCTCGTGCGCGTGGGTGATGAGGAACGCGCGCACGTCGTCGCGGCGCTCCTTGAGGTAGGTGACGTCCGGGATCACGAGGTCGATGCCGAACATCTCCTCGTCCGGGAACATCAGGCCGCAGTCGATCACGACGATGTCGCGGCCATATTCGAAGACGTACATGTTCTTGCCGATCTCGCCCACCCCACCGAGGGGGATGATGCGGAGCGGCGTGTCGCTGGTCGGATCCATTGGTGTCCTGTGTGTCAGAAGAGCGTGAGCTGATCGGTATCGGTCGCGGCGGCGTGACTGTCTGCCGCAGCGAGCGGGCCGGGGTTGCTGACGGGGTCGGAGGTGGCTGCCGTGGTCGGGTCCGGCGCCATCACCGCGGGTGCCGGCTGGAGAACGGCGACTTCGACCGACGGCGCGGGTGGCGCGACCTCGGCCACGGCGGCTCGGCCGGGCGTGGCCGCGGCCCGGTGGCGCGCCCGCCGCTCGCGCGACGCCGTGAGGGCGGCCGGCACCCCCGCGACGTCCTCGTAGCTCTCGCGCTCGATCGCGGGCGTCCGCAACGCGGCGGCCGGGTGATACATCGCGAACACCAGCGCGTTGCGCGCCCCGGTGGCCGGGTCCGCGGGGCGCATCGTGCCGTGCACCTGGGAGATCCGGACGCCCGGCATGAACCGGCCCATCGAGTGCCGCCCGAGCGTCACCACGACCGCCGGATCGAGCACCTCCAGCTGGCGCCGGAGGTACGGCTCGCAGGCGGCGATCTCCTCCGGCTCGGGATCGCGGTTGCCGGGTGGCCGGCACTTCACGACGTTCGTGATGAAGACCTGCTCGCGGGCCCAGCCGATCGACCCGAGCAGCCGGACGAGCAGGTCCCCTGCCCGACCGACGAACGGCCGGCCCTGGCGGTCCTCGTTCTGGCCCGGACCCTCACCGATGAACACGACCTCGGTGTCGGCGTCGCCCTCACCCGGCACGGCGAGCGTGCGCGTCTCGTGCAGCGGGCATCGCGTACAGGACCGGACTTCGCTTGCGATCTGCTCGAGCGCCGCCTGGCGCTCGGCCGGGGTCACGCGGTGCCCCCGCCCGCCGGTTCCGGCGCCCGGTAGGGCGAAGCGCCCCGGGCAGCTGCGTGTGCGACCCAGTCCCGCTCGAGGAGGACCTCGGCGAGCTCGACGGCGTTCGTCGCGGCCCCCTTGCGGAGGTTGTCCGAGACAACCCAGAACGCGATGCCGCGGTCGTCGGGGATCGACGGATCGCGGCGGACGCGACCGACGAAGATCTCGTCCCGGCCGGCGGCCTCGCTCGCGAGCGGGTAGACGTGCCCCTCGGGGTCGTCCTGGACGACGACGCCGGGGACGGCCCCGAAGAGCTCGCGCGCTCGCTCCGGCGTGACCGGGTCGCGGGTCTCGACGTGGACCGCCTCGGAATGGCTGACGAAGACCGGGACGCGGACCGCCGTGCACGAGATCCGGAGGTCGGGCATGCCGAGGATCTTCCGGTTCTCCGTGACGACCTTCCACTCCTCCTTCGTGTAGCCGTTCGGCAGGAAGACGTCGATCTCGGGGAGCGCGTTGAAGGCGATCGGGTGCGGATAGACCTTCGCCTCCTTCGGCTGCCCGGCGACGTGGGCGCGGATCTGTCCCTCGAGCTCCGCGAGCGCGTCGGCGCCGGTGCCGGAGACGGACTGGTACGTGTCGACGACGACCCGGTCGATCCCGACGCTGTCGCGCAGCGCCATGAGCACCGGCGCGAGCTGCATCGTCGAGCAGTTCGGGTTCGCGATGATGCCGGCGTGCCCCTCGAGATCGTCCGGGTTGACCTGCGACACGACGAGCGGGATCGACGGGTCCATCCGCCACGCCGACGAGTTGTCGATCACGGTCGTGCCGCGGGCCGCCGCGGCAGGGGCGAGCTCCCGGGAGACCCCCGCGCCCGCCGAGAACAGCGCGATGTCGACGCCGTCGAACGCGTCGGGGGACGACTCGATGATCTCGTGGGTCTGGCCCTCGATCGACACGGTTCGCCCCGCCGATCGCCCGGAGGCGAGCAGCCGCAGCTCGCGAACGGGAAATTCCCGTTCGTAGAGGACCTGGATCATCGTCCGGCCGACGACGCCGGTGGCGCCGACGACGGCCACGGAGAGTGGTCGGCGGTTCATCGAGGGCATGGCTCCGCGTCGGGTGTCAAGGGCAGCGGGCACGGCCGGAGTATATCAGCGGCGCGCAGGAAAACGGCCCCCGGGTCCGCCCCGGAGGCCGTCAGTGCGTGGTGCGTTCCGGGGGCCGATCGCCCCCGGGTGTTGCTCAGACGGGCTCCTTGGCGAGGTGGCGCTGCATGGCCGCCTTGCGCGAGAGGTTGACCCGGCCCTGCCGGTCGATCTCGGTCACGACGACCATGACCTCGTCGCCGACGGACACGACGTCCTCGACGGTCGGCACGTGGTAGTCGGCGAGCTCGCCGATGCGGACGAGGCCCTCCTTGCCCGGCAGGATCTCGACGAACGCGCCGAAGCCCATGATCCGGGTGACCTTGCCGAGGTACAGCGCCCCGACTTCGACCTCACGGGTGAGCGACTCGATCCACTGGATGGCCTTGCGCGAGTTCTCGCCCGAGACGGCCGCGATCTCCACGGTCCCGTCGTCCTCGACGTTGATCTCGGTCTGGGTCTCTTCCTGGATCTTGCGGATCATCGAGCCGCCCTTGCCGATGATGTCGCGGATCTTCTCCGGGTTGATCTTGATCGTGATGATGCGCGGGGCGAACTCGCTCATCTCGGTCCGGGCGGTGGGCAGCGTCTCGGTCATCTTGTCGAGGATGAACAGCCGCGCCTCGTAGGCCTTCTGCAGGCCCTGGCGGATGATCGCCTCGTTGATGCCCTTGACCTTGATGTCCATCTGCAGGGCGGTGATCCCGTCCCGGGTGCCGGTCACCTTGAAGTCCATGTCGCCGAACGCATCCTCCTTGCCGAGGATGTCGGTCAGCACCGCGAACCGGCCGTCCGGCTCGGAGATCAGGCCCATCGCCGCGCCCGCGACCGGCGCCTTGATCGGCACGCCGGCGTCCATGAGCGCGAGCGTCGAGCCGCACGTCGAGGCCATCGAGGTCGAGCCGTTCGACGTCACGCACTCGGACACGAGGCGGATGACGTAGGGGAACTCCTCCTGACTCGGCAGGACCGGGACGAGCGCGCGCTCGGCCAGGTTGCCGTGCCCGATCTCGCGTCGGCCGGGACCGCGCATCGGCTTGTTCTCGCCGGTCGAGTACGGCGGCATGTTGTAGTGGTGGAGGTAGCGCTTCTCGGTGAGCGGGCTGATCGTGTCGATCCGCTGCACGTCGGACGAGGCGCCGAGCGTGGCGACCGTCAGCGCCTGCGTCTCGCCGCGCGTGAACAGGCCGGAGCCGTGCGCGCGCGGGATGAGCCCGACCTCGACGGAGATCGGACGGATCTCGTCGAGCCCGCGACCGTCGACCCGGATACCCTCGTCGAGCACGACCTGGCGGACGGTCTTCTTGTGGAGGAGGTTGAACAGGCCCTTGCCGACGCGCGCCTCGCGCCGGGCCGCCTCGAGCAGGCCCGCCGAGTCGCCGCCGTCGCGGTTCGCGCGGATCGCCGCGCGGATGCCCTCGCGGAGCGCGTTCACCCGGCCCGGCAGGTCGTTCGCGAACCAGATCAGGAGGTTCGCGGTCGCCTCCGCGTCGGGCAGCGCCCGATGGCTCTGGGTCAGGTCCACGCCGAAGTAGCGCGACAGGGTCTCGAGCTTGTAGTTCTCGAGGTCCGGGTAACCCTCGCGGGCGATCGTCAGCGTGTCGAGGTAGCGTCCCTGCTCGATCCGCCGGCCCTCGGGATCCACCGCTTCCATGAACGCGATGTCGAACCCGACGCTGTGGCCGACGATCAGCGCGTCGCCGACGAAGTCGAGCGTCGAGCGGACCGCCTCGGCGGGGCTCGGCGCACCCTTGACGTCCGCGTCGGTGATGCCGTGCATCTGGTTGCCGACGATCGGGCGGCCCGGATCGACATACGACGACCAGCGATCGACGATCGCGCCGTCCTTCACCTTGACCGCGGCGATCTCGACGAGATCGGCCAGCTTCGCGTCGGTGCCGGTGGTCTCGACGTCGACGATCACGAACTCGCGGCCGGCATTCGCCGCATCGACGAACGACAGCACCGAGTCCGGCCCGGGCTCGAGGAACGGGATCCGCTTCGGCTTGCCGACGGCCTTCCGGAGCTCCTCCTGGAGGTCGATCAGCGGCTGGATCGCGCGATGGCCGAACAGGATTGCCTCGGCCATGACGTCCTCGGGCAGGAGGTTCGCCCCGGCCTCGACCATCATGATCGCGTCGCGGGTGCCGGAGACGATGAGGTCGAGCTCCGACACCTCGCGCTGCTCGTGGGTCGGGTTGACGACGAACTCGCCGTCGATCCGGCCGATCCGGACGGCGCCGATCGGGCCCTGGAACGGGATCTCGCTGATCGTCAGCGCAGCCGAGGCGGCCACGGTGCCGATGACGTCGGGGTCGTTCTCCTGGTCGGTCGACAGGACCGTGATCACGATCTGGACGTCGTCCTTGTAGCCGGCCGGGAAGAGCGGGCGAATCGGGCGGTCGGTCAGGCGGGCGGCGAGGATCGCGGCCTCGGACGGGCGCGCCTCGCGCTTGATGAAGCCGCCCGGGATCTTGCCCGCGGCGTACATCCGCTCCTCGAAGTCGACGGTGAGCGGGAAGAAGTCGAGACCCGGCCGGGGCTCCGACCGGTTGGCGGTGCCGAGGACCATCGTGTCGCCGTAGCGCACGGTGACCGAGCCGCCCGCGAGGCGCGCGAGCTTGCCGGTCTCGATGGTCATGGTCCGACCGCCGAACTCGGTCTCGAAGATCTGGGACAAGGGAACCGTTCCTCCTTGGTCGTGGAGGAGGGTCCGACCTATGGGCGGATGGGCCGGCTCAGCCGGGTGGCGCGCGATGCGAGAAACCCCGGGTCCGACCCGGGGTCCGCGATGGAGCGCCTAGCGGCGAAGTCCGAGCCGTGCGATGACGGCGCGGTAGCGCGAGCTGTCCTTCTTCATGAGGTACGCAAGAAGGCGCCGGCGCTGGCCCACGAGCTTGAGGAGGCCGCGGCGCGAATGATTGTCCTTCGGGAAGCTCCGGAGATGGCCGGTCAGCTGCTTGATCCGCTCCGTCAGGAGCGCGATCTGGACTTCCGGCGAACCCGTGTCGCCATCCTTGGTGGCGTACCCGGTGATGATCTCCTGCTTCTCTTCCCGCGCGAGCGGCACTCGGTCCTCCGACACGATCGATTACTGAACACTCTCTGCTTTGACCGACGGATGGTAACAGGGCGGCTGATTCTCGGCAAACGAGCGGCGCTCCTGCCGGCACCTGCTGCGCGAGCCCCCGCGGCGTCCCATGCCGCGTCGGCGCGGGAAGCGGCGGGCAACGCTCAGGCCGTCCTCGCGAACTCCGCGCGGACCTCGGGCACGGCCGGGACGGGATCGAGCCGCATCGTGCCGTCTCCCGCGATCGACAGCGTGGCCCGCTCGCCGGTGCCCGTCCCCGGGCCAGCGGTCCCGACCGACACCGGCCAGGTCCCCGCGGGCGGCTGGGCCACCGGCATCGGCGTCGTGAGCCGGTCGGCATCGACCCGCCCCGCGATGCAGTACGGCCGCCCGAGCAGCTCTTCGGCGAGCCGGAGCTGGCCGCTGCCGATCGCCGCCCGAACATCCGAGCTGCGCACCGAATGCCCCCCGATCGTGAACGGCGGCACGACCACGACATCGAACCCCTCACGGGCACCGAGCGTCGCAAGGGCCTCGGGCGTGCCGCGCCGCTCGTGCCCGAACGCCGCGTCGGGCGTCATGAGGATGCCGGCCAGCCCCGCGCGCGCCGCGACCCGCCCGACGAACGCGTCGTACTCGGTCTGGCGCAGCGCGGCATCGAAGTGCTGGACCACGACCACTTCGACCCCAGCCTCACCGAGCAGCCGCACCCGCTCGGCGGGGTCGAGCAGCAGCGGCGGCGCCGCTCCGACGAGAACCTCGTCCGGGTGCGAGTCGAACGTGATGACCGCGGGTCGCGCGGCATGGCGCCGGGCGGCCTCCACGAGGTGCTCGAGCAGGTAGCGATGTCCGAGGTGGAGGCCGTCGAACACACCGATCACCACGAACAGCGGGCCGTGGCGGCGCTCGAGGCGTTCGACCCCCTGCACGACGTCGAGGTCCCGCGCCGTCACGAGCCGCTCCCCTCCCCGTCCGGCGTAGGCGGCGTGCGTGCGGCGGGGACCGGTTCCGCGAACACCTTGTCGGGCGCGAGCCGGTCGCCCTGCGCGGCGGCAATGGCCACGAGCGCGTCGTCGGGCCCGACGACGCGGTACCGCTCCGCGGGTCCCGGCAGCCCGGAGCGCGGCCGGACGTACTGGCCCCGAGCGATCGCGGCCACTTCCGCGACATCGAGCCGGACGATCGGGAACGCGTCGAGACCGACGTCGACCGGGCGAAGCAGCGGCACGAGCCCGTCCGGCCCGCTCGTGGCGGCCGCCCGGACGTCGTCGAGCGTGACGGCGTCCTCGAGACGGAACGGACCCGACGCTGTGCGGGTCAGCGCGCCGAGATAGGCGCCGCCGCCGAGCGACGCGCCGAGGTCGCGTGCGAGGGCGCGGATGTACGTGCCCGCCGAGCACTCGACGTCGAGGATGGCGATCGGGCGGTCGGGATCGGCGTCGTCCCACGCGACGAGGTCGAGCCGGTGGATCACGACCTCGCGCTCGGCGAGCTCGGGGGTCTCGCCGGATCGGGCGATCGCGTACGCCCGTCGGCCATCGAGCTTGATCGCACTGTAGGCCGGCGGCCGCTGGCGGATCGTGCCGGTCAGCCCGGGGAGTGCCGCCGCGACCGCCTCGCGGTTCGGCGCGGACCCGGCCGCCGTCAGCTCGCCTTCGAGATCGTCGGTCGTGGACGAGGCGCCGAAGCAGACCGTGGCGCGATACGCCTTCCGGTCGCCCATGTGGAACTCGACGACGCGGGTGGCCTTGCCGAGGAAGACCGGGAGGACGCCGGCCGCGAACGGATCGAGCGTCCCGCCGTGCCCCACCCGTTTCGTCGCGGCGAGCCGGCGGACGAGCGCGACGACGTCGTGCGAGGTCGGCCCGGGCGGCTTGGCGACGACCAGGATCCCGTGCAGGCCCGACGATGCGGGCTGGCGCGGCGCCACCCTAGCGAGTCACGGCCTGGACGAGCCGGGACGCCTCGTCGAGGACCGGCGCGACGGCGTCGCCCACGGGCAGGTCGACGCTGGCGCCCGCTGCCCGGGCGTGCCCGCCGCCACCGAAGCGGCCGGTGAGGATGGTCGCGTCCACGCCGCCGGGCTTCGTCCGGACACTGAGCCGCGTCGCGGGGCCGGCTTCCTTGAACAGGATCGCGACCTCGGCGGTGTCGGACTGGGCGAGCAGGTCGATGATGCCTTCGGAGTGGGCACGGTCCGCGCCGGTCGCCTGCAGGTCCTCCTCGCGCAGCACCGACCAGACGACGCGGCCGTCGTCGCGCGTCTCGAGCCGGTCGAGCACCCGCCCGAACAGCCTCAGCTGGCGGTCGGGCTTCGTTCGGTAGAGCCGCCGAGAGATGTCGGACAGCGGCGCGCCCGCGGCCACGAGCGCAGCGGCTACGGCGAGCGTGCGCGGTGTGGCGTTCGGGTGGGCGAAGGTGGCGGTGTCCATGACGATCCCCGCCATGAGCGTCGCGGCCAGCGCGCCGTCCCCGGCGTCGAGCGGCACCCCGAGCCGGGTTGCGACCAGCGCGACCATCTCGCACGTGGCCGCGGCATGCGGATCGACCCAGTCGGCGGGGCCGCGCTCGTCGCCGTTCGAGGCGTGATGGTCGAGCACGATCCGGGGCAGCCGTTCGAACAGGTCGGCGTGCCGCACGCCGACCTCCCCGACTCGATCGAGCGTGCCGCAGTCGCTGATGACGACGAGGTCGTACGTCGCGTCCGGGTCCGGGTCCGTGCGGACGGCCTCGATCCCGGGCATGAACGCGTACAGCGGCGGCGGCGGGTCACTCATCACGACGTCCGCACGACCCCCGAGCGCCTCGACGATCCGCGCGATCGCCAGCGAGGCGCCGAGCGTGTCGGCGTCCGGGTTCTCGTGCCCGACCGCCAGCACGGAGCGCGCACCGCGCAGCCGCTCGACGACGGCATCCGGGACCGCGCCGGCGAACCCGCCAAGGTCGACCGTCATCGCATCCTCCGGCGCACGGCCGGGCTCCGGCGCGCGCGGCGACGCGGCTTCCGGTCTGCCGCGGCCTCGTCGGCGGCCGAGGCGGGCTCGTCCGGCGCGTCGCCGTCATGGCGCAGTCGCGGGACCGGTGTCGGCAGCGATTCACCGAGCGGCGCGTCGGGATGGACGTCGCCGCCCTCGCGGAGCTCGTCGAGCAGCCGAAGCACCCGCGTCCCCCGCTCGGCGGTGTCGTCCAGACGAACGTGGAGCTCGGGGATCCGCTTGAGCCGCAGCCGCCGGCCGATCGACCGGCGAACGAACGGCATCGCCCGCGACAGCGCCTCGATGGTCTGGCTGCGCTCGGCCGGCTGGCCGATGACGCTCACCCAGACCGTGGCATGCCGAAGATCCGGGGTCGTCTCGACCTCGGTGATCGTGGCGAACCCGACCCGCGGGTCTGCCACCTCACGGGTGACGACATCCGCGATCTCCTGCCGCAGCAACTCGTCGACCTGCTCCGTTCGCTGACTCATCGGTACCTGCCTCGGGCGGCCCCGAGGCCGGCCGGGGGTCGGTGCGACCCCAGGACCGACGGCCGGGACCGGCCGGTTCTACCCCGTCGCGGCTCGCGAGACCGTCTGCTGGGTGAAGCACTCGATGACGTCGCCTTCCTCGAGGTCGTGGAAGCCGGCGAGACCGATGCCGCACTCGTAGTTCGCCGCGACCTCGCGGACGTCGTCGCGGAAGCGTCGGAGCGACTCGATCCGGTCGGTCGCGATGACCTTCCCGCCGCGCCAGACGCGCGCGCCGCCGCGGACGATCCGTCCCTCGGTGACGTACGAGCCCGCGATGACGGTGTTCTTCCCGACCCGGAAGATCTGGCGAACCTCCGCCCGGCCCTCGACGACCTCCACGACCTCCGGCTCGAGCAGACCCCTGAGGGCCGCATCGATGTCGTCGGTCAGCTTGTAGATGATGTCGTAGCGCCGGACGTCGACCCCCTCCGACTCCGCCTGGCGGCGGGCCGTCTCGGTGATGCCGGTGTTGAAGCCCACGACGATCGCGTTCGACGCCGTCGCGAGCATGATGTCGTTGTCGGTGATGTCGCCGGCACCCTCGTGCAGCACGTTGACCCGGATCTCCTCCTGGTCGAGCTGCTCGAGCGCGTGGGTGATCGCACCCAGCGAGCCGGACACGTCGGCCTTGAGGATGATCCGGAGCTCGCGCGCCTGACCGGCCTGGATCTGGCGGTACAGGTCCTCGAGCGTCGCACGGCCGCTGCCCTCGCCGCCCTTCGCGGCAGCCTGGGCCTTGGCGGCCTCGACCATCGCGCGGGCCTCCTTGTCGTCCTTGACGACCCGCAGGATGTCGCCGGCCTCCGGCACCTCGGACAGGCCGAGCACGACGACGGCGCTGGCAGGCCCGGCCTTCGGGACCCGCTTGCCCTTGTCGTTCTCGAGCGCCCGGACGCGACCGAACGTCTCGCCGACGACGATGATGTCGCCGACCTTCAGCGTGCCGGTCTGGACGAGCGCGGTCGCGACCGCACCCCGGCCCTTGTCCAGCTGCGCCTCGACGATCGTGCCGATCGCGGGACGCTTCGGGTTCGCCGTGAGCTCCTGGAGGTCCGCGACCAGCAGGATCATCTCGAGCAGCTCGTCGAGCCCGACCCGCGTCTTGGCCGACACCGGAACGAGCGGCACGTCGCCGCCGAACTCCTCGATGACCACGCCTGCCTCGGCGAGCTCGGTCTTGACCCGGTCCGGGTTGGAGTCGGGCTTGTCGATCTTGTTCAGCGCGATGACGATCGGGACCTTGGCGGCCTTGGCGTGGCTGATGGCCTCGAGCGTCTGCGGCATGACGCCGTCGTCGGCGGCAACCACGATGATCGCGATGTCGGTCACGCGGGCGCCTCGCGCCCGCATGGCGGTGAACGCCTCGTGGCCCGGCGTGTCGAGGAAGACGACGCGCTTGTCGCCCTTGGTCACCTCGCTCGCGCCGATGTGCTGGGTGATGCCGCCGCGCTCGCCCGCAGCGACCTCGGTCGTGCGGATCGCGTCCAGCAGGCTCGTCTTGCCGTGGTCGACGTGACCCATGACCGTGACGATCGGCGCACGCGGCTGCAGGAGCGAGGGATCCTCCTCCTCGAAGAGGAGCTCCTTCGTCGCCTCGCCGGGCGCCTCCTCGCCGGTGCCGTCGGTTCCGTCGGTGCCGTTGGTCGCAACAGGCTCCGCGACCTCGTACCCGAGCTCGCTCGCGACGAGCGAGGCGGTGTCGCGGTCGATCAGCTGGTTGATGGTCGCGAAGATGCCGCTCTTGATCAGCTCGCGGATGACGTCCGCGGGGTTGACCGTGAGCAGGTCAGCGAGCTCCTTGACGGTGATCGTCGCGGGCAGCTCGATCGGGCCCCGCTCGCGCGGGTCGGCAACCTGTACCTGCCCGCCGGCGAACCCGCCGTCGCGACGCGGCGGCTTGCGCGGTCCGCGTCGTCCGCGGGTTCCGCTCCTACTCCTTGCCACGGGCTCCTCCTTGGTTCGTGTCGGTGGTGTCGTTGTGCGGGTCTGTGGTGTGTGAGGGTGCCGCTGCCGTCTCGCGCACGGTCAGGCCGGCGGCACGAGCCAGCTCCGCACCGAGCCCCGCGGGGATCGGGACGCGCAGCGCCCGGGCGAGCCCGCCGCGACCGACGGCGCGGTCGAGGCAGGCGCCGTCGCGGCACACGTAGGCGCCACGCCCGGCTGCCTTGCCGGTCGCATCGAGCCCGGTCGTGCCGTCCGGCGAGCGGACGACGCGCACGAGCTCGCGCTTGGGCCGAACCGTCCGACACGCGACGCAGGTGCGGCTCGGGACGCGCCGGGTCGCCCCGGCGAGTAGCCGCGCTACGACGTCACCTCTTCGGGTGCGGCGGTGCCGGTCGAGACCTCGGCGGTTGCCTCGGGCTCGCGTTCAGCTGTCGTGTCGGTTGATGCTGCCTTGGCGCGCGAAGCGCGCTTCGGCTTGGCGGGCTCCGCCTCGGCGGTGGCGGCGTCGTCGCCGGCGGGCGCGGCAGCGGCGGCCTCGCCGTTCTCGGCCTGGGCGCGCGCCTCGGCCACCGAGACGTCGCTCCGGATGTCGATCCGCCAGCCGGTCAGGCGCGCGGCGAGCCGCGCGTTCTGCCCCTCGCGGCCGATCGCCAGCGACAGCATCCGCTCGGGGACGGTGACGCTCGCGATCCGGTGCTCCTCGTCGATGTCGACCGACAGCACCTGGGCCGGGCTGAGCGCGTTGGCCACGAACAGGGCCGGATCGTCGTTCCACGGGATCACGTCGATCTTCTCGCCGGCCAGCTCCGCGACGACCGCCTGGACGCGCGCGCCCCGCTGGCCGACGGTCGCCCCGACCGGATCCAGCCCGTCCTGGCGGGAGGCGACGGCGACCTTCGAGCGGCTGCCCGCCTCCCGGGCGATCGCCCGGATCTCGACCGTGCCGTTGTGGATCTCCGGAACCTCCAGCTCGAACAGCCGCTTCAGGAACCCCTTGTGCGTCCGGCTGACGAAGATCTGGGGACCCTTCGTCGAGCGGCGGACCTCGAGCACGTACGCCTTGACGTTCTGCCCGATCCGGTAGTGCTCGAGCGCGGACTGCTCGGTGGTGGCGAGGATCGCTTCGACGCCCTTGCCGACGTCGAGGATGATCGCCCGCGGCTCCACCCGGTTCACGGTTCCCGTGATGAGCTCACCCTCGCGGCTCGCGAACTGGTCGAACACGACATCGCGCTCGGCCTCGCGGAGGCGCTGGAGCACGACCTGCTTGGCGGTCTGGGCGCCGATCCGCCCGAAGACGTCGTCGTCGAGCTTCTCGGTCTCGACGAGGTCGCCGACGCTCGCATTCGGGTCGTAGGCGCGCGCGTCCTCGACCGTGATCTCGGTCAGCTCGTCCTCGATCTCGGCGACGACCCGCCGCGCGCGGTAGACCCGCGGCTTGCCGGTCTCCGCGTCGATGCTGACGTGGATGTCCTCGTCGCCCGCGACCCGGCGGTACGCGGACTGGATCGCCTCCTCGACGGTCCGGATCAGTTGTTCTCGGGGAACCTGCTTCTCGGCGTTCAGCTGGAGGAGGGCACCGACGAAGTCTCGACTCACGATGGCCTCCAATTCGTGTGGCTCGGTATGGGAACGCCCGCTCAAAAAGAAACGTGGGGGTCACCCACGTCACGGAGCGGCCGTTCAGTTGTGCCGAGTATACACCCGGATGCGTGGCAGCCTCAATCGGCCGCTCCGTCGCGCCGCGAAGTTCGGCGCTGACTTCGGTCTCGCCGAAGCGTGACGAACATCGGTGCGGGGCCCGCGGCCGATTCGGCCGATCCGGCCTCGTCCCCTGCACGAATGTGCTCAGGACTTCGCTCGCACCGAAGTCGGGCGGCCGCGCTGCCTCGGACCGTCGTCCGGCGTCAGACCGACGTCAGGTCGCGCGCGTAGCGCCGCTCGACGTACCTCTCGAGCAGCTCGATGAACTCGTCGACCAGCCCCTCGCCGCGGAGCGTCCGATCGAGCTTGCCGTCGACGAAGACCGGGGCCACCGGCGCCTCGAACGTGCCCGGCAGCGAGATCCCGATGTCGGCGTGCTTCGACTCGCCCGGCCCGTTCACGACGCAGCCCATGACCGCGACCCGCAGGTCCTCGACGCCGGGGTAGCGCTCGCGCCACTCGGGCATCCGATCCTTGAGATACCCCTGGATCTGCTGCGCCATCTCCTGGAAGAACGTCGAGGTCGTGCGGCCGCAGCCGGGGCAGGCCGACACCTGCGGCAGGAACGAGCGCAGCCCGAGCGACTGCAGGACCTGCTGCGCGACCTCGACCTCGCGCTCGCGCGGCGCGCCGGGCTCCGGGGTCAGCGAGACGCGGATCGTGTCCCCGATCCCCTCGTTGAGCAGGATCGCGAGCCCGGCCGTCGAGGCGATGACGCCCTTGTCCCCCATCCCCGCCTCGGTCAGTCCGAGATGGAGCGGGTAGTCGCAGCGCGCCGCGAGCCGGCGGTACACGTCGACGAGGTCGCGGACCTGCGAGACCTTCGCGCTGATGATGATCCGGTCGTGGCGCAGCCCGGTCGCCTCGGCCAGCTCGGCCGATCGCAGCGCCGACTGGAGCATCGCCTCGATCATCACCTCGCGCGCGTCGAGCGGCTCGGGCGATCGCGCGTTGGCGTCCATGAGCTCCGTGAGCAGCGCCTGGTCGAGCGAGCCCCAGTTGACGCCGATCCGGACCGGCCGGTCGTTGTCGATCGCGACCCGGACGATCGTCGCGAAGTGCTCGTCGTGGCGCTTCGCGCCGACGTTGCCCGGGTTGATCCGGTACTTCGCGAGCGCCGCGGCCATGTCCGGGTACTCGGTCAGCAGCTTGTGCCCGTTGTAGTGGAAGTCGCCGATGATCGGCACGTCGACGCCGAGGCCGCGGACCTTCCGAACCATCTCGGGCACTGCCGCCGCCGCTTCCTCGGTGTTGACCGTCACGCGGACCAGCTGCGACCCGGCGTGGGCAAGCCGCGCGACCTGGATCGCGGTCGCGTCGGGGTCGGCCGTGTCGGTGTTCGTCATCGACTGGACGACGACCGGGTGCGCCGAGCCCACGAGCACGCCGCCGACGTCGACGGAGACGGTCGGCCGGCGCACGGGCCGGAGCTGGTCGGGGGTTGGCGTTGTCACCGGCGCGTGCGCTATCCGATCTGGCGGAGGATGTCGAACCCCGTCACCCAGATGAGGAACGCGAACAGGAACACGAACCCGACCATGTAGGTCAGCTGCTCTGCGCGCAGGCTGATCCGCCGCCCGAACAGGGCCTTGAGCGTGAGCATCAGCATCCGACCGCCGTCGAGCGGCGGGAACGGCAGGATGTTCACGAGCGCGAGGTTCGCCGACAGGATCCCGGCGACGAACAGCGTCATGACCGGCCCCGCGTTCCACAGGATGTCGCCGATCTGGATCGCGATGCCGACCGGACCCGCGACCGGCGGCGGCGCCGTCGGGTCGGCCGCAACCGAGCCCACGAGCGTGCCGAGCCCGGCCAGGATGAGTCCGAGCGCGTGCGTCGTCTGGTCCCAGCCCAGCCCGATCGCGTCGGGCAACGGGTTCGAGGTGTACTCGCCGAACCAGTGCGCCTCCCAGCCCGCTTCGGCGCGCTGGATGCCGAGCGCTCCCTGGCCCGCCTCGATCGCGGCCTGATCGCGGAGCGTGACCGACAGGTCCTCGCGCGTCCCGTCGACCCGATCGACCGTGAGCGTGATGGTCTCGCCGGGATGCTCACGCAGGCCGTCGAGGATCGAGGGCCCATTGAGGAACTGGAACCGCTCCCCGTTGATCGCGACCAGGCCGTCACCCGCCTGGAGCCCGGCCGTCGCGGCCGGCGAATCGGGCACGACCTCGGCGACCTTCAGGCCGACGTACGGCGAGGCCAGCCAGGCGATGCCCGTGAAGATGACGAACGCCAGCACGACGTTCATCAGGACGCCCGCGACGAGGATCCAGAGCCGCGTCAGGAGGTTCTGGCTTGCGAACGAGCGCGGGTCGCCCTCCTCGTCGCCGTCCTCGCCCTCGAGCTTGACGAAGCCGCCGATCGGCAGCCAGTTCAGCGTGTAGATGGTCTCGCCCCGCGAGCGCAGGACCTTGGCCCGCGGCGGGAACCCGATCCCGAACTCGAGCACCCGGACGTTGGCCAGGCGCGCGGTCACGAAGTGCCCGATCTCGTGGACGATCACGAGGATGCCGAGCACCGCGAGGAACACGACGATCGTGATGAGTGACTGGACGATGGCCATCAGGCGACGCCTCCCACGGGTCCGGACGCGAAGGCCGACCGGACGGCCTGATCGAGCTCGATCAACGCTTCGACGTCGGGATCCCCGTCCGCGGTTCCGCCGAACCGATCCACCGCGGCCTCGAGCAGCCGGGCGATGCCCGGGAAGTCGAGCGTGCCGTCGAGGAAGCGCCGCACCGCGACCTCGTCCGCCGCGATCAGCGCGGCCGACGCGCGCGCGCCCCGCCGGCCGGCCTCCCGGGCGATGCGCAGTGCCGGGAAGCGCGCCTCGTCGGGGGCGCGGAAATCCAGCCGCCCGGTCGCGACGAGGTCGGCGGCCGCGGTCGGCGACGGCCGGCGGTCGGGATGGGTGAGGGCGTACTGGATGGGGAGACGCATGTCCGGGATGCCCAGCTGGGCCTTGATCGAGCCGTCCACGAACCGGACGGCGGAGTGGACGACGCTCTGTGGATGGACCACGACGTCGATCGCCTCGTACGGGACATCGTACAGCCAGTGCGCCTCGATGACCTCCAGGCCCTTGTTGGCCAGTGTGGCCGAGTCGATCGTGATCTTGGCTCCCATCGACCACGTCGGATGCCGGAGCGCGTCCGCGGGCGTCACCGCCGACAGATCTGCAGGCCCGTCGAGGAACGGCCCGCCCGACGCCGTCAGGATAAGCCCGGCCACGCCGCCCATCGCCTCGCCGACGAGACACTGCCAGATCGCCGAATGCTCCGAGTCGATCGGGCGCAGCCAGGCGAGCGGCGTCGCGTACGGGTCGCCGGGTCGGGAGGCCGCGACCGCGGCGGCGAGCCGGCGCGCCTCGGCCATCACGAGGTGGCCGCCCGCGACGAGGGTCTCCTTGTTGGCAGTCGCGACGACCTTGCCCGCGGCGAGCGCGGCGAGGACCGGGCGCAGGCTGACCACGCCGCCCGTGCCGACGACCACGAGATCGACGTCGTCGCGCGTCGCGAGCTCGACCAGCGCGTCGACGCCGCCGACCCTGGTCGTTCCTCGCGGCAGGTCGAGCCCGTCGAGCAGGTGCTCGTCCGCCATGGCGACGGCCAGCGGTCCGAGGCCGGCCGCCTGCTCCTCGACGAGCCGCGCATTCGTTCCGGCGGCGATCGCCACGACCCGGAACGCCTCGGGGTGCGCGGCGAGGACGTCGACCGCCTGCCGTCCGATCGATCCCGTCGACCCGAGCAGCGCCACGCCGGTCGGCGCTCGCCCGGTCGACGCCTCAGCGGATGAGCGCGACGACATAGAGCGTGACGAGCGGCGCGGCGAACAGGAACGAATCGATGCGGTCGAGCATCCCGCCGTGTCCAGGGATCAGCGTGCCCGAGTCCTTGGCGCCCGCTGCGCGCTTCAGCCCGGACTCGGCCAGGTCGCCGGCCTGCGCGGCGAGCGCGGTCAACGGCCCGAGCAGGACCGCGTGCCGGCCGTCGTGGCCGAGCGCCCACAGCATCAGCGCGACCACCGCGGTCGTGGCGACGATCCCGCCCACGAGCCCCGCGTACGTCTTCGACGGCGAGAGGTGGGTCAGGAAGCGCGTGCGCCCGAACCGCTTGCCGACGAGATACGCACCGGTGTCGTAGGCCCAGACCGCGAGCACGAGGAGCAGGATCCACCCCCGCTCGGCCCCGAGCTGGCCGAGGGGCGCGCCGGCCGGCACCTCCGGTCCGGACATGCCGAGCCGCACGACGAACGCCAGCAGCGAGACATAGAACGCGCCGAACACGGTGCCCATCCAGGCCGACAGCCCTTCGCGCGGATCGCGCCGCGTGAAGCCGGCAACCGCGGCGAGGACGATCCCGACCGCGGCGAGGAGCAGGCCGCTTCCATCGAGGACGCGTGGAAATGCGGCGTCGAGCACGACCGTCAACACGAGCGCGGTCCCGAGGACCGGGAACGAGTGGTGGCCGGCGCCGCGCAGGAGCCGGAACACCTCGACGGCCCCGACGGCGGCGATCAGCGCGACCCCGACCGCGATGGCACCCGTCCCGAGGGCGAGCACCACGAGGAGGGCCGGCACGAGGATCGCGGCGCTGATGGCGCGCTGCCGCACGGTCGTCCTCCCCGACCCGATCAGCGCCCGAAGCGGCGATGACGGTTGGCGAACTCGAGCAGGGCGGCGTCGAAGGCCTCCGGCCCGAAGTCCGGCCAGAGGGTGTCGCAGAAGTAGAACTCGGCGTAGGCCGACTGCCAGATGAGGAAGTTCGACAGGCGTTGCTCGCCTGCGGTGCGGATCACGAGGTCGGGATCGGGCATGCCGGCGGTGTAGAGCGCCCCGGCGATCGTCTCCTCGTCGATCTCCTCGGGATGGGCGCCGCTCGCGACGACCGACCGCACGGCGTCGACCAGCTCGGTCCGCCCGGCGTAGTTGAACGCGACGTTCAGCAGGAGGCGGTCGCCGTCCGCGGTGGCGCTGAGCGCCTGGTCGATCGACGCGCGGGTCTCGGGCGGCAGCTCGTCGAGACGGCCGAGCAGCTGGACGCGCACGCCCTGCGCGCGGAGCTCCTCGGTCTCGCTGCGGATCGCGTCCTCGAGCAGCCCGAACAGGCCCGCGACCTCCTCGTCCGAGCGCGCCCAGTTCTCCCGGCTGAATGCGTACAGCGTCATGACCGGAACGGCGCGGCGCACCGCGTGCTTGAGGATGCCGCGAATCGCCTCGACCCCGGCCGCGTGGCCCTCGAACTCGGAGACGCCGTGGGCGCGGGCCCAGCGGCGGTTGCCGTCCATGATGATCGCAACGTGACGGGGGAGCTCCTCCGCGCCGGGGAACGGCAGGTCGGCGGCGGCGGCCGGCGTCTCGGGCGTCGCGTCGAGGGAGCGCGCGGCGTCGTGCGCGGTCGGCGGGGCGTCGGTCGGCCTGGCCAGCGGTGTGCGGGCCACTAGACCTCCATCACCTCGTCTTCCTTGGCGGCGCCGAGGCGGTCGACGTCCGCGATGAAACGGTCGGTCAGCTTCTGCAGCGCGTCGTGCTGCCGGCGGGCCTCGTCGGCCCCGATCTCGCCGTCGCGCTCCTCGCGCTTGAGCGCCTCCTGGGCCTCTCGGCGGTCGTTGCGGATCTCGACGCGCGCGTCCTCCATGCGCTTGTGGACGACTCGCACGATCTCCTTGCGACGCTCCTCGGTAAGCGGCGGGATGTTGAGCCGCACGACCGTGCCATCGACGTTCGGCATCAGCCCGATGTCGCTCTTGATGATCGCCTTCTCGATCGCGCCCAGGACGCTCCGGTCCCACGGCTGGATGACGATCTGGTGCGCCTCGGGCACGCTGATGCCGGCCAGCTGGTTGAGCGGGGTCTGGGTGCCGTAGTAGTCGACGTGGATGCGCTCGACGAGCGAGGTCGAGGCGCGACCGGTGCGGATCCCGGTGAAGTCGCGCTCCATCGCCTCGATCGCGCGGCCCATCTTCTGCTCGGCCGTGTTGAGGACCTCGGTGCTCATGTGACGGCACCTCCTTCGGCGCTCGGTGCGCCTGCGATGAGGGTCCCGACGGGCTCACCCGCCGCGACCCGCGTGATGTTGTCAGCCTGATTGAGGTCGAACACGACGATCGGCAGGTCGTTCTCCATGCACAGGCTCACCGCCGTGGCATCGAGGACCTTCAGCTGGTCCCGGAGCAGGTCCGAGTACTCGAGCTGAGCGTAGCGCCGTGCACCGGGGTTCGTCAGCGGGTCGCTGTCGTACACCCCGTCGACCTTGGTCGCCTTCAGGAGGACCTCGGCGTTGATCTCGACCGCGCGCAGCGCGGCGGCCGTGTCGGTCGTGAAGTACGGATTGCCGGTGCCGGCCACGAAGATCGCGACGCGGCCCTTCTCGAGATGGCGGATCGCCCGCCGCCGGATGTACGGCTCGGCGACCTCGTTCATCGCGATCGCGGTCATGACCCGCGTCGGCACCTCGGCCCGCTCGAGCGCGTCCTGGAGCGCGAGGCCGTTCATGACCGTGGCCAGCATCCCGATGTAGTCGCCCGTCGCCCGGTCCATGCCCTTGGCCGAGGCGGCGAGCCCGCGGAAGATGTTCCCGCCGCCCACGACGATGCCGATCTCGACGCCGAGCCGATGGACCTCGGCAACCTGGCGCGCGATGAACGCACAGAAGCCCGGATCGACCCCGTAGGGCCGATCGCCGAGAAGCGCCTCGCCCGACAGCTTGAGGAGGATGCGCCGGTAGCGCAGTTCCCCGCGGCCAGTCGGACCGGTGGCGTTCCCGGCGTCGCTCACAGATCCTCCCCGAGCGCGTACCGGGTGAACCGGCGGACCCGGATGTTCTCACCGATCGTCGCGATCGCGTCGGTGACGAGGTCGCGCACGGTCATCGTGGTGTCGCGGAAGGGCTGGTCGAGGAGCACGACCTCCTTCAGCCAGCGCTTGACGTGCGCGTCGACGTCGTCGCGGGTACGCGGATCTTCGGCCAGCTCGGCCTTCTTCGCCTCGATCGCGGAATCCGGCACGTCCTCGGCCGACACCCACTGCGGCGCGAGGCCGGCGACCTGGACCGCGATGTCGCGGGCGAGCTTCTGGAACTGCTCGTTGCGAGCGACGAAGTCGGTCTCGCAGTTGATCTCGAGCAGCACGCCGACCCGTCCGCCGGTGTGGATGTAGCTCACGATGAGGCCCTCGCGGGCCTCACGCCCGGACCGCTTCTCGGCCGCGGCCATCCCGCGCTCGCGAAGGAGCGCCGTGGCCTTGGCGAGGTCGCCGCCCGACTCCTCGAGGGCGCGCTTGCAGTCCATGAACCCGGCGCCGGTCAGCTCGCGAAGCTCCTTGACCAGCGCCGCCGAGATCTCGGCCATGCTCGTTCGTGTCTCCTGTGGCTAGGGCGCGGGTCGAGCGCCGGGCCGGACCCGCCTACGTGGTGGTGCTGTGTCGGTCGAGGCCGGAGGTCAGGCCGGGGCCGGGCCCGGCTCGTCCTCGGCCTTCTCGGCCGCCTCACGAGCGAGCTCGGCGGCGATCTCCTCGGATGTCGCCTCGGACGGAGCAGGCTCCGCGACCGCCGCCTCGGCGCGTGCCGCGCGCTCGCCCGGCAGCAGGTCGTCGTCGTCGGCGTCGGGCTCGAAGGTGAGCGCCGCGCCGCCGGCGAGCGCCGCGACGAGCTCGTCGGCGGCACCCGGCTCCTCCTCGTCGGGCTCGGGCATCGCGACCGCCTCGACCGGCTCCGGCTCGCGATCGGCGCGGCTCGCCCGCTCGCGGGCGCCCTCGATCGCGGCATCCGCGACGAGCGTGCACAGCAGGCGGATCGAGCGGATCGCGTCGTCGTTCGCGGGAATGATGTAGTCGAGCTCGTCGGGGTCGACGTTCGTGTCGCCGGTGCCGATGACCGGGACCTCGAGCTTGTTGGCCTCGGTGACGGCGATGCGCTCGCGATGCGGGTCGATGACGAAGATCGCGCCGGGGACGCGCTTCATCTTGCGCATGCCGCCGAGCGTGGCCTCGAGCTTGTTCATCTCGTCGGTCAGCTTCGCGGCTTCCTTCTTCGTCATGCGCTCGAAGTCGCCGGCCTGCTGCCGGGCCTCGAGCTGCTCGAGCAGGCCGATGCGCTTGCGGATCGTGACGAAGTTCGTGAGCATGCCGCCGAGCCAGCGCTTGTTGACGTACGGCATGCCGGCACGGATCGCCTCGGCCGCGATCGGCTCCTGGGCCTGCTTCTTCGTGCCGACGAACAGCACGAGCTCCCCGCGGGCGACCGTCTCACGGACGAAGTCGAGCGCGACCTCGAGCCGCTGCGCGGTCTGCGCCAGGTCGATGATGTGGATGCCGTTGCGCTCCGCGAAGATGTACGGGCGCATCTTGGGGTTCCAGCGGCGGGTCTGATGGCCGAAATGCATTCCGGCCTCGAGCAGCTGCCGCATCGAAACGGACGGCACGGGTGGCGACCTCCTGTTCGGTTCTGTCCTCCGTGGACCTCGTCGCCGGGAGCCTTCGGGATGCTGCGCGCGAGGCGCGTCGACGGCCCGAGGGCACCGACCCGGTCGGAACGGTCCACGTGTGTGCTCCGCGCTGTGCACGCGGGCGTGGGCGTGGTCGTTGGCACCGCGGGGTTCGCGGGCCCGGCGGAGTGTAGCACAGGGGCGTGGCGGGGCCCGGGGGAGGGGGCTGCGGGGCCCGGGTAGGCGGGGTGGGGCCGCGGGGCCCGGGCAGGCGGGGCGGGGCCCGGCTTCGGCGGGACCGATATCTCCAGAACATTCGTACAGGCATCGAGGCCAGATCGTGCGAAAGCCGCTCGAGACCCGCACGAATGTTGCGTGGACATCGGCGAGACCGAAGTCGGCCGCCGGGTGGTGGGGGCCCGGGCAGGCGGGGCGGGGCCCGGCTTCGGCGAGACCGATATCTCCAGAACATTCGTGCAGGGATCGAGGCCAGATCGTGCGAAAGCCGCTCGGGGCCCGCACGAATGTTGCGTGGACATCGGCGAGACCGAAGTCGGCGGCCGGGTGGTGGGGGCCCGGGCAGGCGGGGCGGGGGCCTCGGCTTCGGCGAGACCGATATCTCCAGAACATTCGTGCAGGCATCGAGGCCAGATCGTGCGAAAGCCGCTCGAGACCCGCGCGAATGTTGCGTGGACATCGGCGAGACCGAAGTCGGGCGGCCGGGTGGTGGGGGCCCGGGCAGGCGGCGCGGGGCCCGGCTTCGGCGAGACCGAAGTCGGCCGCCGGGTGGTGGGGCCACACCCTCCGACCCGGTGGTGGTGGCACGGGCCGACCGCGGGTCAGGTGACGTGGCGGTGGTGCCGCACGCGCCCACCGGGCTCGACGACCACCAGGTCGAAGCGCAGCGGGAGCCGGGGCACGGCCGACCCGTCGGGCAACTGCCCGAGCTCGAGCAGCCCGTGCGCCGCCGCACGCAGACGAATGCGCTTCCGATGATCGACGGTCTCCTCGGGCAGGCCGTAGTCCCGACGGCCGCGCCAGCGGACCTCGACGATCACGAGCGTCTCCGGCGGCCCGGGATCGACCGCGACGATGTCCACCTCGTACCGCCCGACCCGTACGTTCCGCGCCAGCACGCGCCATCCGGCCGCGGTCAACGCCGCGGCGATGTCCGTTTCGGCAGCGTCACCGAGCCGCTGACCCGCCGTCCGTGACCTCGAGCCGTCCACGACCGCCAGTCTGGCGATCGCCGCTTCGCCGGCGCTCTACCCGACCGGCGCGAACGCCTCCTCGACCGCATCGTCGAACACCCCGACCAGGGGGCGGTCATCGGGATGGTCCGGAGCGGTTCCGTCCACCTCGTCGCCGAACAGATCGAGCGACACCTGGTCGCCGGCCAGCGTCCGTTGCAGGGCCAGGAACGACCGACGATGGAACGGCGTCAGCCCGCGCTCGCGGATCGCCGCCCGATGCTCACGCGTCGCGTAGCCCTGGTTGCGTTCCCAGCCGTACCCCGGATACCGGGCGGCCAGCAGCGTCATCATCCGGTCGCGGACCACCTTCGCGACGACCGACGCGCAGGCGATCGTGTACACCTTGGCATCGCCGTCGACGATCGCGGTGTACGGCCCGACCTGCGCCTCGAAGTTCGCGATGCGGTTGCCGTCGACGAGCACGTGCTCGTGCCCGCCGACGCGCGCGATCGCGCGCCGCATGGCGAGGTGCGTCGCGTGGTAGATGTTCAGGCGGTCGATCTCGGCGACCGACGCGGCCCCGACCCCGACCGCGACCGCGCGCTTGCGGATGAGCGGTGCGAGCCGGTCGCGCTGGAGCGCAGACAGAGTCTTGGAATCCCGCACGCCGGGGATCCGGTGGCAGCCGGGCCGCATGATCACCGCCGCCGCGACGACCGCTCCGCAGGTCGGGGCGACCCCGACCTCGTCGACGCCGACGACGCGCTCGAGACCGTCGTTCCACAGGCGGCGCTCGAAGCGGAGCGTGGGGACGATGACGGCCATCGCCGATAGCCTACCCCGGCCGGCCGGACGGGCGCAGCCCGCCGAGGCGGGCGAAGGGCGACGGGACGAGCTCGGACCGGGAATCGAACGACCCGCCGGCACCGGCGGGTCGTGGGATCGAGCGAGGACCGCTCAGTTGCCGCGCCGCTCCCGCAGCGTGGCCGCCTTGCCGACGCGCTTGCGCAGGAAGTAGAGCTGGGCGCGGCGAGCGACGCCGTGGCGAACGACCTCGATCTTCTCGATGCGGGGGCTGTTGATCTTGAAGGTCCGCTCCACGCCGACCCCCGACGCGATCCGCCGGACGGTGATCGAGCGCGTGATCCCACCGCCCCGAAGCCGCATCACCGTGCCCTCGAAGACCTGGATGCGCTCCCGGTTGCCCTCGACGACTCGCGCGGAGACCTTGACCGTGTCCCCGGTCTGGATGTCGGGCAGATCGGTTCGAAGCTGGTCCTGGACGATCTCGTCGAGCACGTTCACGCGGCGGTTCCTGACTTGTGGTGGGCAGCCGTGGCTGCGGGCTGGGCGTCGGAAGGGGGCCGCAGCAAGGGCGACCGACGGCGGAGTATAGCAAACCCTCAGGCAGGGTCGGCCGGTTCGCTTCGAATCTCGTCGAGGAGGCGCTGCTCCTCGGGGCTCGACACCCGATCGATGAGCAGGTCCGGCCGCCGCTCGAGCGTGCGGCGGAGCGATTCCTTCAGCCGCCAGCGGCGCACCGCGCCGTGGTCGCCCGACGTGAGGATCGGCGGCACCGCGCGCCCGTCGAAGACCGGTGGCCGGGTGTACTGGGGGTACTCGAGCAGCCCGTCGGCGAACGACTCCTCGTGGGTCGAGCGTTCGTCGATCGCCCCCGGCAGCAGCCGGATCACCGCGTCGATCACGACGAGCGCCGGCAGCTCGCCGCCGGTGAGGACGTAGTCGCCGATCGACAGCTCCAGGTCGACGAGGTCGCGGATCCGCTCGTCGACACCCTCGTAGCGTGGACAGACGAGCACGAGATGCGGCCGCGTCGCGAGGTTCGCAGCCCGCGCCTGCCGGAAGACCTCGCCCGCCGGGTCGAGCAGGATGACCGTCGAGTCGTCGCGACGAAGGTCCGCGAGGGCCGCCGCGACCGGCTCCGGGCGCATGACCATGCCCGCGCCGCCGCCATAGGTCGTGTCGTCCACCGTGCGGTGCCTGCCCATCCCCCAGTCGCGCAGGTCATGGACGCGCACGACGGCCAGGCCACGCTCGAGGATCCGGCCGGGGATGCTCGCCCGGAGTGGCGTCTCGACCATTGCCGGGAAGAGCGTCAGGACGTCGATCTCGAGGGGCACGGGTCAGCCCTCGCGGTCGGGCGGCGGCCGATCGGCGTCGCCGGTCGGCGGCGCCGCGGTGGCGTCGCCCGCCGTGGACGCGGGGCGACGGCGGCTGCCGGCTCGCCGGCGCGGCGCCTTCGGGCGGTCCGCAGCTCGCTCCTTCGGCGGCTCGAGGTCGAGCGCCTCGGAATCGACGACGATCTCGCCCCGCGCGGGCGCAAAGATCCGGATCAGGTCGCGGACGGCCGGCAGGTCGAACGGACCGAACGGGCCGCCGGCCACCTCGAACACCTCGGTCTCACCGACCCGGTACACCTCGCGCACGGTCCCGAGCTCGGTGCCGTCGAGGCCGCGCACGGCGGCGCCGACGACTTCGTGCCAGTAGTACTCGCCCCGCGCCAGCTCGCGCTCGCGGAACGCGACGCCCTCGAGATAGGCCCCGCGGAGTCCCTCCGCCGCCGTTCGGTCGGGCACCTCGCGGAACCGAAGCCGCCAGCCCGGTCCGTCGACGACCGCCTCCGCCGACACGATCGTCAGCGGCGCAGCGTCGCCCTCGCGGAACAGGACCGAGCCGGGCGCGAACCGCTCCGCGGGCCGGTCGGTCAGGACCTCGACGCGAACGGCGCCGCGCAGGCCGTGGACCCCGCGGACGAGGGCCACGACGAGGCGCTCTCCGCCGGGCGGCATGGAGCCGTCGCTCAGAGGATCTCCAGCGACACCGGCTGGCCGTCGCGCGCCGACGTCACCTTGAGCAGCGTCCGCAGCGCCTTCGCGACGCTGCCGTTGCGCCCGATCACCTTGCCCATGTCGTCCTCGGCGACGTGGAGCTCGATGATCGTCTGGCCGTCCTCTTCGACGACGTCGACCTTGACGGCGCTCGGGTCGTCGACGAGCGACTTCGCAACGTACTCGACCAGTTCACGTGCTGCCATCTTCGGTCCCCTACTTGGCCGGCAGGATGCCGGCGCCACGGAACAGGCGCTCGACGGTCTCGGACGGCTTCGCGCCCTTGGCGAGCCAGGCCTTGGCCTTCTCCTCGTCGACCGCGAACTCGACCGGCTCGGACCGGGGGTTGTAGTGGCCGAGCGTCTCGATCGAGCGCCCGTCCCGGGCATTCCGGGAATCGGACACGACGACGCGATAGGCCGGCTGCTTGGTCGCGCCGACGCGCGTCAGCCGGATGCGGACTGCCATTGCTGCTCTTCTTCCTCCTGGTGCGGGACGCCGGCTGGGGCCGGCTACTCCTTGATGGTGATGACGCCTTCGGAGCGCAGCTCGTCGTCGATGCTGTTCGTGAACAGCAGCGCGTCGAACGGCTCGATGAAGGGCTTGACCTCGGCCTCGTACTGCGAGAAGTCGCCGCTCTCGCGGGCGACGCCCTCGAGGAGCTCGCGGACCGCGGTCAGATCGGTGTAGGCCACGCCGGCGTTCTCGGCGCCGGCGGCTCGGTCGAGCAGCGCCTCGAACCGATCGCTCGTGGCCAGCGAGGCCGACTCCTCGGTGTCGAGCACCGAGCGGACGAAGCTCGGGCCGACCGACAGCACCACGAGGTCGTCGGTGACGGTCCACGCGAGCTCGACCCGATCGCCCTGTCCCGTGACCGGGACATCGACACCACCCATCATCCCGGCCATGCCAAGGAACTGGGACGCGTCGCCGAGATCGACGACCGTGATCGTCGCGTCGCCGTGCGTCTCGTCGCGAAGCTCGATGCCCTCCCCCGCGAGCGACAGCGCGCTCCTGAGCATCGTGGTCAGGTTGCGCGCCGAGGCGGCGTCGGCAGTCTGGATCACGAGTCCGCCCTCGACACCATCGGCCGTCCGGTTGACGACGATCGCCGTGTCCCCGATCCATCCGAGCAGGTGATCGAGTCCGCCGACCATCCCGAGCGACGGCTCGATCTCGCGGAATGCCTCCTCGCAGGCGGGGTCGTTGCGGTAGAGCTCGATCATGTCGAGGATGCTCTGCCCGAGCTGGCGGGTCTCGAGGAAGGTGATCGTGGACGCCGGCACGCGCGTGGCAAGCACCGAGCGGGCGTTCTCCTGGGGCCCGTACACGGTGGCCGGCTTCGGGGCGACGGTCGACATCACCAGCGCGTCACCCTCGAGGCGGAGGCGGCCGGCCATCCAGGCCGGGACGAGGTCCCGCATCTGCGCGGTCAGCTGCATCCCGCAGCCCTCGGCGCCTGCCACGTCGCCGACCGACAGCATCCAGTCCATGTAGCTCGCCATGTCGACGTACAGGAAGCCGACATGGTCCTGGTCGGACGAGGCGTTGGCCGCCGCGAAGGCCTCGCTCGTCGCGAACCCGCTGCCGCCCTGCGTGTCGAGCGAGCGCTTGACCGATGCGAGCGGGCCCGCCACGACGACCTCGTTGCCGGCAACGGCGTAGGCCATCTGGACATCACCGTCGAGGCCGGAGCCGACGATCGTGAGCGTCGTGCCGTTGTAGGTCTCGGTGGTCGGCGAGGCGTCGGCGACGGCCGCATCGAACCAGGCCTGCGCCTTGGCGGCGTCCGAGACCGAGATCAGCGCGACCATGTCGGCCGTCTCGACCATCGCCTCCGGGTCGTTCTCGTCGATCTCCGGAAGCCGGCCCAGCCCGAACGCCAGCTCACCGCCGAACCACGGGGCGATGTCGGCCGACCACGAGCGGCCGCCCTCCGTCGCCTCCGACACGAGCCGGTCGAGCGCCTCGTTGACCTTCGTCTCGAGGTTGGCCTGATCCTTGAACCCGGGGAACTTCGACAGGAACGAGCCGAGGTTGGCGCGCTGGTCGCCCGGCAGGTCGAGACGCGCCTCCATGTACATGACGCTGTCCTCGGGCATCCACCCGAGGACCGCGGCGTCCGGCGCCTTGCCGGCCATGAGGAACACGGCCGCGGCGGCGGAGGTGGCGACGAGCGCGACGACGACGAGCGCGACGGCCCAGCGGAGGCCGCGACGCGGCCCGCCCGACTGGACGCGGCTCGTGGTCGCCGGCGTGACGACGGGCTCCCGCGCGTCCGCCGCAGAGGTCCCCGGCGCGGCCCCGTCAACGACGCGGTACGACTCGGTGGGTGCGTCGCCGGGCGGCGGCGCGTTCGGATCCCGATAGGTCATGTGCGCTCTCCCCTCGAGCCTAGCGCGGCCCCAACAGGCCGCTCAGCGCAGCCCGGCGGCCCCCGCCGCCCGACAGCTGCTTCATGAGCTTCTGCATCTCGCTGAACTGCTTGACGAGCCGATTGACGTCGGTCAGCGTCGTCCCGGAGCCGGCGGCGATCCGTCGCCGGCGCGATCCGTTGAGGACCGTGGGATCGCGACGCTCGGCCGGGGTCATCGCCCGGATGATCGCCTCGACCCGCTTGAGATCGCCGCGGTCGACCGCGGCCTGGGCCTCGTTGGCGAGCCCGCCCATGCCCGGGATCATCGACATGATCTGACCGAGCGGACCCATCTTCTGCACCTGCTGGAGCTGGTCGAGGAAGTCTTCGAGCGTGAAGCTGGCCTTGCGCAGCTTCTCCTGCATCTTCTCGGCCTGCTTCTGGTCGACGACCTCCTGCGCCCGCTCGACGAGCGTGAGGATGTCGCCCATGCCGAGGATCCGGCCCGCCAGGCGATCGGGATGGAACACCTCGAGCGCGTCGGTCTTCTCGCCGGTGCCGAGGAACTTGACCGGAACGCCGGTCACCGCGCTGATCGAGAGCGCCGCGCCGCCGCGGGCGTCGCCGTCGATCTTCGTCATGATCAGGCCGGTCACGGGCACGGCGGCAACGAACGCCTGTGCGACCGACACTGCCTCCTGGCCGGTCATCGCGTCGACGACGAGGAGGGTCTCGACCGGGTGGACGGCGTCGTTGATCGCCGCGATCTCGGCCATGAGCGCCTCGTCGACCGTGAGCCGCCCGGCCGTGTCGAGGATGACGACGTCCCGCACCTGGCGTCGGGCGGCATCGACGCCGCCCTTCACGATGTCGAGGACCGGCGTGCCGGCCGGGGCGCGATGGACCGGGATGTCGAGCGCCTTGCCGAGCGTCTCGAGCTGATCCGCGGCAGCCGGCCGGTACGGGTCCGCGGCCACGAGGAGCGGGCGCCGGCCCTGCTTCACGACATGCCGGGCAAGCTTTGCCGAGGACGTCGTCTTGCCCGAGCCCTGCAGACCGACCATCGCGACGACCGCCGGGTTGCCGCTCAGGTGGAAGACCCGGTCACCCTTTGAGAGCAGGTCGACAAGCTCGTCGTGGACGATCTTCACGACCTGCTGACCGGCCGTCAGGCTCTCGAGCACCTCGACGCCGACGGCCCGCTCGCGGACGCGTGCGACGAACTCCTTGACGACCTTGAAGTTGACGTCGGCCTCGAGCAGCGACAGCCGGATCTCGCGCATCGCGGCATCGACGTCGGCCTCGCTGATCCGGCCGCGGCCGGTCAGGCTGCCGAGCGTCTTGCGCAGACGCTCGCTGAGACTGTCGAACATGGTTCGGGTACGGACTCCGTCGGGTGATGACCGGTCAGACGAGACGGTCGGACCGGGTGGTGCGCGGGTTCTGACGCACCGAGGCGTGGGGCAGTGTACCGCAGGGCCCGTGGCGACGCGTCTGGCACGACGGTCCTGGGCCGGTGCGGACGGGCACCGGGTCCGGGGGGATCGGCCGCGACGTGGCCGACAGGTTCCCGGTCCACCGGTCGGCCCGGCTTGCTCCCGGGCAGGCGGGCCTGCGCGGCCTGCGCGCGGCCCGCGGACCTGCCCGGCGCCGCGGCCTGCGGACCTGCCCGGCCTGCTCGCAGGCCCGCCGACCTGCCCGGCGCAGCGGACCTGCCCGGCGCCGCGGACCGGCCCGGCGCCGGTTTTCGTCAGATGTTCCGCATGTGGTCATTCGGCAGCGAGTTTTCGTCACCTGCTCGTGCCACGCGACATCTGACGGAAACCGGGGACGCGCTCGTGCGTGACACGCGGTCGGGCCGCCCAAGATCGTCGCCGAATGCTCACCCGGTGAACATCTGACGATTTCGCGGCGGGGGGAGGAGGCGCCGCGACCGCGGGGCCGCGGAACGGCCGCGGAACGGCCGCGAGGAGCGGTCCCGGGACGGCGCCAGCCCGAAATCCGGCACCGCGGCCCGGAGTGTCCGACCCTACGCGAAGAGCGCCTCGACGAACGCCTCCGGGTCGAACGGCAGCAGGTCGTTGATCCCCTCCCCGACGCCGACGAACCGGACCGGGACCTTCAGCCCGTCCTCGATCGCGAACACGATCCCGCCCTTGGCCGTCGAGTCGAGCTTCGTCAGCACGATCCCCGTCAGCCCGACCGCCTCGTGGAACGCCTTGGCCTGGGCGAGGCCGTTCTGGCCGGTCGTGGCGTCGAGCACGAAGAGTGTCTCGGGCACCGCGCCGGGCAGGCGCTTGTCGACGATCCGGCGGATCTTCGCCAGCTCGTCCATGAGGTTCGACTTCGTGTGGAGGCGGCCGGCCGTGTCCGCGATGACGAGATCCGCCCCGCGCGCGACCGCGGCATCGAGCGCGTCGTACACGACCGCTCCCGGGTCGGCGTTGGGAGCGTGAGCGACCACGGGCACCTCGGCGCGCTCGGCCCAGATCCGCAGCTGGTCGATGGCCGCCGCCCGGAACGTGTCGGCGGCGGCGAGGATCACCGACCGGCCCTCCGCGACGGACCGTGCGGCGAGCTTCCCGATCGTCGTCGTCTTGCCGGTTCCGTTCACCCCGACGACGAGCACGACCGCCGGCCCGCCATCCACCGCCGAGGCCGGCGACCACGCCACGTCGCGCGGCACGAGCAGGCTCGCGAGGACCTCGCGCACGGCGGCCTCCGGCCCATCGGGATGCCGAAGCTCGCGGGCCCGCTCCACGATCGTCATCGACAGCGTCGCGCCGACATCCCCCGCGATCAACGTCTCCTCGACGTCGTCCCAGACCGGGGCGCCGCCGTCCTCCGCGAGCGCCTCGCGCAGACGAGCCATGAACCCACCGCGCGTTCGAGCGAGGCCTTCGTCGAGCGTGGTCGCGGGCGCCGCCTTCATGGCGGACGCCGACCATCCGCCGCCACCGCCGCCGAACGGGGACCCGCCGAACGGGGAGGACGCCTCGGCCGTGGAGGTCGAGCCACGGTCGGCGTCGGGTCTCGGCTCGACCTCCGGGATCAGATCCGCGTCGGCGGGAGCCTGGTCGGCAGGCGTCACCGCGTCCGCGGCCGGCGGCTCGACCACGGGCTCCGCGACCACGTCGGCCGCGGGCGGCTCGACGACCGGCTCGAGGTCGGTGTCGGTCGCGCCGAACGGCGTCGGCGTGGGGTCGGGTGCCGGCGTCTCCGGCTCGGGATCCTTGCGACGGCGCCAGAGCGGCATGCGAGCTCCTGTCGGTCAGCCGGCCGGCGCGAGCTCCTCGCGTCGTTCGGCGAGGGCCTGGGCCTCGTCGAGCCGGAGGCTGATGACGCGACTGACCGAGTCGTCGCCGACGGTCACCCCGTAGAGCGCATCGGCGGCCTCGATCGTGCCGCGGTTGTGGGTGATGACGATGAACTGGGTGCCGTGGGCCAACCCGCGCAAAGCATCGGCGAAACGGCCGATGTTCGCTTCGTCGAGCGCCGCGTCGACCTCGTCGAGCACGCAGAACGGGACCGGGCGGACCTCGAGCATCGCAAACAGCAGGGCCACCGCCGTCAGCGCTCGCTCGCCGCCCGACAGCATCGCCAGGGCCTGCGGCTTCTTGCCCGGCGGGCGTGCCACGATCTCGACGCCGGTGGCCGACAGGTCCGACGGATCGGTGAGCGACAGCCGCGCCTGGCCGCCACCGAAGAGCTGGACGAAGCGCGCCTCGAAGGCGGTCTCGAGCGCCGCGAACGTCCGGCGGAACTGATCGGCGATCATCGTGTTCAGCTCGTCGATGAGCTCCCGGGTGCGGACGATCGCGGTCCGCAGGTCGCCGGCCTGCGACTCCAACCGCTCGAGCCGCTCGCGGACCTCCGCGTACTCCTCGACCGCGTACGGGTTCGCGGCGCCCAGCTCGTGGTAGCGACGGCGCAGCGTGGTCAGCCGGCCGGGGGACGGCGGCTCGGCGTCGGGGCGCGCCGAGGACCACGTCGCGGCGACCGCGTCGAGAGCCGCCGCGAGGGGCTGTCCGTCGTCGTCGGCGGCTTCCGGATCCTCGCCGCGCGCCTCGAACGACGGTGCGGCAGCGTCCTCCGCCGGCCCATCGACCGTCACCGGCAGCCCGGCGGCGGCGCGCAACCGGTCGAGCCCGAGTCGACCGAGCCCGGCCAGCTCGACCAGCAGCTGCTCGCGGAGCGCGTCGAGCCCGAGCCGCGCCTCGAGCTGGGCGTGGTCCGCCGCGCGCAACCGGTCGTCCGCGGCACGCAGCCGTTCGCGCGCAGCGGAGGCCGCTCGCTCGGCCGTGGCGAGGCGGTCCCGATCGACGGCATCGGCGGCGCGCAGCTCGTCGAGCGCCGTCCGTGCCGCCTCCTCTCGCGAGGCCGCCGCGGCGAGCTCGGCGCGCAGGGTCTCGCGCTCGCCCTCGAGCGACCGCTCCCGTTCGGCGAGCGCAGCGGTGTCGCGGTCCGCGCGTGCGAGGCGCTCCTCCCCCATGGCGACCGCGGCCTGTGCCCGCGCGTGAACGGACTCGATCTCGCGGCGCGCCGCGTCGTGCGCGGACACCTGCGCAGCGAGCCGGTCGCGACGAGCGCGCAGCTCCTCGACCCGCGCCTCCCAGGTCGCGATCGCCGTGCCGTCACCGGGGTCGCCGTCCGCGTCCGCCTTCATGGCCGTGTCCGCCCGGGCCGCCGCGGCAGCCTCGAGGCCCCCGAGCGCCTCGCGTGCCCGGGCCACGTCCGCGGCCAGTCGCTCCGCCTGCGCCTCGTGCCAGCCGGCCTCGCGCACGAACGCCTCGAGCCGGCGCGCCGCCACCCGCTCGCCCTCCTCGGCGCGTCGACGATCGGCCGCCGCCCCCGCCTCCGCGGTCGGGGCCCGTACGACCGGGCGGCGCGCCTCGGTTGCCTCGGCGGACGGGGCGCCCGCCGACGCCCGCGCCTCCCTGGCCTCGCGATCGAGCCGCTCCACGTCGGCGGTCAGCCGCTCGACCTCCGCCCTGCGCTGGAGCGTGGCGTCCGCGCGCCCGAGGGTGACCGTTCGATCCCCCACCACCGCGCCGCCGTCGCGCGGCACGGCGATCCAGCCTGGCGGCAGCGCAGGCTGGAGCGCGAGGCAGGCCTCGAGATCCGGGAGCCAGACCGCGCGCTCGAGCAGCCGGCGAGCCGCTCCGGGCCCGTCGCGTCGGACGGCGTCCGCGAGCACCCCACCGCCGGCCTCGATCGCGGCGTCGCGGATCGCGGCAGCCTCGCGCTCGCGATCGCGCTCCCGTCCGGCGAGGGCGGCGCTGCCACCCGTACCGCCGGCCGCCTCCGCGACGACGAGCATCCCGCGTTCGGTGGCAAGGGCCGTCACGTCCCCCTTCCGGACGAGGTACGCGCGGCCCGCCTCCCCGAGCGCGGTCTCGACCGCGGCACGCAACCCGGGATCGACCGACAGGTCCTCGTCGAGTCGCCGCCCCCCGACCTTGCGCGCAGCCCGGGCGATGCCGCGCGTCTCCTCCTCGCGCAGCCGCGCGTCGAGCGCCTCGAGCCGTCCACGAGTCTCGGCGAGCGCCGCACCGAGCGCCGCAGCCCGCTCGGCGGCGGCCTGACGGCGGCCTTCGGCCTCCTCCGCGGCGGCTCGTGCGGCCTCGCGGGCATCGACCGCCGCGCGCTCGGCGTCCGTGGCCGCGGAGACCCGGGCACGCGCCTCCCCGACCGACGCCTCGAGCCCGTCGCGCTCCCCGGCGGACGCGGCCACGCGCGCCGCCTCCTCCGCTGCGCGACGCTCGGCCTCGGCGAGACGCCGGCGGGCCGTCTCGATCTCGGCCTGGCGCGCCCCCTCGGCACGTCGGATCGCGGCGAGCTCCTCGCCCCGCGCTCGGCGGGCGGCGCGCAGCGAGGCCAGCTCGGCGAGCGCGTCCGCGAGCTCGCGCTCCGCCGCCGACAGCCCGTCCTCGAGCTCGATGTCGCGCGCGGGCACGGGTCGGGCGAGCGCGCGGCGCTGGTTCGCAAGGTCGGCCTCGGCTGCGGCCCGCTCCTCGACGATCCGCGCCCGGTCGCGCGCAGCCGCCTCGAGCTCCGACGCGATCCGCCCGTCGCGCAGCCGAAGCGCGGTCAGCGCGGCCTGGGCCGCCTCGTGGATCCCCCTTCGCTCGCGTTCGACCTCCGCCCGTGCGCCGAGCTCGGCCGCGAGCGCGGCGGCCGCCTCCTCGGCCGCCTGGAGGTCGGTCATCGCACGGTCCGCCTCGGTCTGGGCAGCGGCGCGACGCGCGTCGGCCCCCGCGACCCGGCCGCTCGCCTCGAACCAGCGGGCGTGGGCGGCCAGCAGTAGCGCTGCCGCGAGCTCGTCGCCGGCCGACGCACGGGTAGCCTGCTGCTCGGCCTGCGCCGCGAGCCGCCGCGCCTGCGGCCGGAGCTCCGCCACGATGTCCTCGACGCGCGCCAGGTTCGCCTCGGATTCGGCCAGCTGCTCCTCCGCCTTGCGCCGCCGGCGCTCGTGGCGGCGAACCCCCGCGACCTCCTCGAACAGCGGACGACGTTCCTCGGGACGGAGCGCGAGCGCCTGGTCGACCATGCCCTGTCCGATGAACAGGAACGCGTTGTCCGCGAGATGCGCGCCGTCGAGCAGGTCCACGAGGTCGCGCAGGCGGACGCGCTGCTTGTTGAGTAGGTAGTCGTTCTCGCCGGACCGGTACAGCCGCCGCCCGAGCTCGAGCACCTGGTACTCGACCGGCAGCAGCCCGTCCGCGTTGTCGAGGAGGATCGTCACGTCGGCCATGCCGTGCGCGGCACGCTTCTCGGAGCCCGCCCAGATCACGTCCTCGGCCTTGCGCGAGCGCAGCGCGCGGCCCTGCTCGCCGAGTGCCCAACGCAGCGCGTCGGCGAGGTTCGACTTGCCCGAGCCGTTCGGACCCACAATCGCGCTGATCCCGCCGCCGAACTCGACCACCGTCCGCTCGGCGAACGACTTGAAGCCGTGCAGCCGGAGCGCGAGGAGGCGGGCGGGCTGGACGGCGTCGGTCATGCCGAACGGTCCGTCGCGGGTGCGTCCGTGGCCCGGACGTCGTCGCCGGCAGCGGCCGCGGCCCCGTCGGCGGTCGCGGCCCCGTCGGCGGCCGTGCCCCCGTCCGCGGGGAGCGGCGCGAGGTCCGCCCCCGCCCGGCGGGCCGCGCGAAGGCGCTCCAGGGCCTGGGCCGCTGCGCCGGTCTCGGCCACCCGGCGTGACGAGCCTTCCCCGCGCCCGAGGACCTCGCCCTCGACCCACACCTCGACCCGGTAGACGCGATCGTGGTCGGGACCGGCGGTGTCGAGCACGCGGTACTCCGGCCGCGCGCCGGACCGCCGTTGGGTGTATTCCTGCAACCGGCTCTTCGGGCTCTTGAGCGCGGCAGGTGGCCCGTCGGACTCGAGCTCGGGAGCCGCGAGCGTCGTCAGCCAGGTCCGGACCGCGTCCCAGCCGAGGTCCAGGTAGAGCGCGCCGACGAGTGCCTCGAATGCCGACGCGAGCAGCGACGGGCGCCGCCGGCCCCCGCGCTGTGACTCCCCTTCCCCGAGGAGCAGCATCTCGCCGAGCTCGATCCGGGCCGCCAGCCGGGCGAGCCCCGGGGTCGCCACGATCGCCGCGCGCCGCGCCGACAGCGCCCCCTCGTCGTCGTCAGGATGACGCCCGTAGAGGGCCTCGGAGATCGCGAGGCTGACGACGACGTCCCCGAGGAACTCGAGGCGCTCGTTGTGACCGCGCGCGACGTCGCGGTGCTCGTGCAGCCAGCTCGAGTGCGTGAGTGCCTGGCCGAGCAGGTCGAGGTCACGAACCTTGAGTCCGAGCCGCTCGGCGAGGATCCGCGCCTGGTCCACGGCGCCTCCCGCCGGCGCCGCTAGGCGGAGTGCTCCTCGATGTAGTCGACCGCGTCCTGGACCGTCCGGATCTTCTCCGCGTCCTCGTCCGAGATCTCGGTCCCGAACTCTTCCTCGAGACTCATGATCAACTCGACGAGATCGAGCGAATCCGCATTCAGATCGTCGACGAACGACGCCTCCGGCTTGACCTCATCCTCGTCGACGCCGAGCTGCTCGACGACGATCTTCTTCAGCCGGTCGTACGTTGTGGCCACTGACTCCCTCCTCGGAGTTGGGTGGTGCCGACGGCTCGCGGCCGCTTGGCGTCGTTGCGATCCGACCCAGGACGCCGTTCACGAGGCGCCGCATCGGGTCTCCACTGTAGGTCCGTGCCAGCTCGACCCACTCGGCGATGGCCACCCGGGCCGGCGTGCCGGAGTGTAGCACCTCGGATATGGCGGTACGGAGCAGCGCGCGGTCCATGCGGGCCAGCCCGACGACGGGGTACTGCGGCGCGATCCGCTCGATCGTCGCGTCGATCTCGACACGGTGCTCGGTCACCGCCGCCACGAGCTCGCGGGCAAGCCCGGCGGCGACGGGGTCGAGCTCGGTCTCGGCGAGGTGCCGCTCGAGAACCGCGCTCGCCGTCCGCTGGCCGAACTCCGCCTCGAAGATCGCAGCGAGCGCGAGGCGTCGCCCGTGCCGGCGTCCCCGGGAGCGGTCAGCCCCCGACGCCATCGACCAGGACCGTCACCGCCCCGAGCTCGAGGCCGAGCAGGCGCTCGACGGTCGCGGCGACCGCGGACCTCACCTCAGCGGCCAGCGGGCCGAGCGGGTGACCCGGCCGCGCGACGATGAACAGCCGGACCTCGACGCGGCCGTCGCGGAGGCGCGTCTTGACCGACCGGCCGAGGAGCGTCCGCCACGGCGGCCCGCCCCGGCCGACCTTCGCGACGCCGGGCACCTCGAACGCGGCGAGCCGGACCATCTCGCGGATCACGCCGCCGCCCACGGTCAGGCTCGGGCCGCTCACGAGGCAGCCTCGCCGACGGCCGCGCCCCGGCCCGTGGCGCCTGCCCCTGTCCCGGGCGGCGTCGGCGCGCGCCTGTCGGGCCTGCCGTCCGCCGCAAGGGCCTCCGCGATCAGGTCCGGGACGCGCGCGCGGGCCATCGTGGCTGCGACGTCGCACGCGTAGCCGACCATCCGGCGCTTGGCCCGGCCGTGGGTGATGATCACCGTCCCCTTCACGCCGAGGAGCGGCGAGCCGCCGGCCGTCTCGTAGTCGAACGTCGTCCGGATCCGCCCGATCCCCGGCCGGAGCAGCAGGTAGGCGAGCTTCCCGCGCCACGAGCGGGCGAACTCGGCGCGGAACTGCTCGAAGATGAACGTCGACAGCCCTTCGAAGAACTTGATCACGACGTTCCCGAGGACCGCGTCGCAGACCACGACGTCGGCGAGGTGCCGGGTCAGGTCCTTGCCCTCGACATTGCCCTCGAACCGCAGGCCCGACCCGTCGAGCAGCTCGGTGGCCGCCTGAATGCGCGCGTCGCCCTTGCCCTTCTCCTCGCCGATCGACAGCAGCGCGACGCGCGGATCCGCGACCTTGAGGACCTTCTCGGCGAAGATCGCGCCCATTCGGGCGTACTGGGCGAGGTTCTCGCCGGTCGAGTCCGGGTTGGCGCCGATGTCGAGCAGGACCAGCGGCCCGGACTCGGTGATCATCTGGACCGCGAGTGCGGGCCGATCGACGCCCGGCAGGCGGCCGAGGCGCAGGACCGCCGCAGCCATGCCCGCGCCGGTGTGCCCGGCGGTCACGACCGCGTCGGCGTCGCCCCGCTTGACGAGGTCGGTGGCGACGAGGATCGTCGCATCCTTCTTCTCGCGCAGCGCCAGCGCGGGAGCTTCGTCCATCCCGATGACCTGGGTGGCGTGGACGATCGAGCAGTTGTCGGGGAGGTCCCCGGCGATGCCCCGGATCGTCGCCTCGTCGCCGACGAGGACGAAGCGGTCGGCCGGGTGGCGCCGGGCGTAGTCGAGAACGCCGTTGACGACCTCGACGGGCCCGTGGTCGCCCCCCATGGCGTCCACGGCGACGCGGACGCCGGTCGCGGCGGTCCGGCCCTGGTCGGGCTCCGGCGCCGTCACCGAATCAGGCGGCGGGCTCGTCGCTCCCGCCACCACCGACCGGCTTCGGCGGAACGGCGAGGCGGCCCTGGTAGTAGCCGCAGTTCGGGCAGACGTGGTGGGGCAGCTTCAGCTCGTGGCAGTGCGGACACTCGTCGAGCTTCGGCAGGCTGATCGCCTGGTGGGCGCGGCGCTCACCTTGGCGGGCGTGCGACACGCGTCGCTTGGGCACACCCATGTCGTCGTGGTGCTCCTTGTGGTCTGTGTGCGATGCGGGCGCGTGAGGGCGCCACGGAACGAGGGGCGCAGGGCCGCACCGACCGCGGAGTCTACCGCGAAACCGGCCGTGCCGTCAGTCCCGGTCCGGCGGGCCGTCCCCGTCAGCGGGACGAAAGTCGCGCAGCGCCTCGAGCCGGGGGTCGACGTCGTCGTCGGGATGGTCGTGCGTGCCCTCGTCGAGCGGCAACCCGCAGACCGGGCAGAGCCCCGGGCAGTCGGGGCTGTGGACCGGCGCGATCGGCTCGGCCAGCAGGAGCTCGTCGCGCACGAGCGGGGCGAGGTCGATCTCGTGGTGGTCGGTCAGCCGCGCCACCTCGGGTTCCTCGTCGGTCGAGAGCGGCTGCCCGGTCGCCATGTCGAGCGCCGGCAGGAACTCCTCCTCGATCCGGATGTCGACGGGGATCTCCATCGGCCGGAGACAGCGGCTGCACTCGGTCGCGAGCGCGGCGTGGAGATCGGCGTCGACGAGGATGCCCCGGTTCGTGCGCCGGAAGCGGACACGGCCCGAGACCGGCCGGGCCAGCGCGAGATCGTCATCGAGCGGGACCGCGACCCCGTCCACCTCGAGCTCGCGGGCGGCGCCGGCGTCCTCGCCCAGCAACCCCGCGGCGTTCCAGATCAGCCCCTCAGCTGCGGGGCCGGTCATCGGCGAACCGGCTCGGCCTCGTTCTCGTCCTCGTCGACCCAGGCCTCGTCGCCGGACGGCTCGCCCTCGTCGTCGAGCGGCTCGCGGTCGTCGGCCAGGAGCGAGGCCCGCCGCTCGTCGAGCATCGCGATGCCCTTCTTGATGCTCTGGAGCGTCTTCACGACGTCGCCCTCGAGACCCAAGAGCACGCCGACGGCGTACTCGTCGGCCCCGCGCCGGATCTCGTCGGCGGCCATCTGGGCCTCGGCGATGATGCGACGGCTCTCCTCCTCGGCCGCCTGGGTCAGCCCGCGCTCGTCGATGAGGAACGCAGCCTGCTCCTGGGCGCGCGCGACGATCCGCTCGGACTCCTCCTCGGCCTTCTCGATGATTCGCTCGCCCTCGGAGTTGATGCGCTTGGCCGCGCGCACCTCCTCGGGAACCGCAACGCGCAGCTCGTCGATGAGGCCGAGCGCGGCGTTCTGGTCGACGACGACGTTGGTCGTGAGGGGGAGCTTCTTCCCGTTCGCGATGAGCGATTCGAGGCGCTCGACGAGGAAGATGATGTCGATCGGAGTGCCCTCCTGCTCCGAGTGGCGGAACCCCGGTTGGCTGACCGCGATTATGGCACGCGAGCGTCCCGCGGGAAGGGCTCAGCTCCCCCGCTGCGCCTCCGCGAGGGCCGCGACCGCGGCCGCCGGGACCATGCCCGAGATGTCGCCGCCGAACTGGGCGATCTCCTTGACGAGGCTCGACGAGACGTAGCCGTTGTCGATCGAGGTCATGAAGAAGACCGTGTCGACCTCGGGTGCGAGCACGCGGTTGTTGTGCGCGAGCTGCAGCTCGTTCTCGAAGTCGCTCACGGCGCGGAGTCCGCGCACGATCGCGCTGGCCCCGACGCGCCGACAGAACTCGACGGTCAGACCATCGAACGAGTCCACCGCGATCCGCCCGTCGTCGAGACCCGCCTCGGCGAGCGCGTCGCGGATCACCTCGATCCGCGTCTCGACCGGCAGCAGCGGCGTCTTGCGCGGGTTCGCGAGGACGGCCACGACGAGGCGGTCGAAGACGGCGGTCGCGCGCCGGATGATGTCGACGTGACCGTTCGTGATCGGGTCGAACGACCCGGGATAGACCGCGAGGCTCACGGGCCCTCCTGCCGTCGGTAGAACGTCAGCGCGCTCTCGCCGAAGCGCCGCTCGCGCTCCGATGCTAGCAGGCCGACCCGTTCGGGCGGGGCATCCCGCCAGAAGTGCTTCGCGACGACCCTGCCCCCGCGAGCGACGACCGGGCCGAGGGCCTCGAGGGCCGCGGCCAGGGCGGGGGTGTCGGCGTACGGCGGGTCGACGACGACGAGGTCGAAGGGCGCGGCGTCGGGGTCCGCGCCGTGACGACGCAGCCAGCGCAGCGCGTCGTCGCGGACCACGTCCGCGCCCGGGCCCCCGAGCCGCGTCCGCGCGAGGTTCGCCGCGATCACCCGCACCGCCCCCGGGTCGTGCTCGACGAAGACGGCCTCGGCCGCGCCGCGCGACAACGCCTCGATGCCGGCCGCGCCGCTCCCCGCGAACAGGTCGAGGAACCTGGCGCCCGGCAGGTCCGGCTCGAGGATCGCGAAGAGCGTCTGCTTGACGCGGTCCGCGAGGGGGCGCGTGCCCGTGCCCGGCGCTTCGAGCCGGATGCCGCGCGCCACCCCCGCGATCACCCGGCCTGCGTCGGCCACCGCTACGCCGCCCCGCCGGCGTCGGCCGAGGCGACGCCGCGCAGCCAGCCCTCGGCGAGCTCGGCCCCGAGCGGCTCGGCGCCGGGCCGCAGGCGGCCCGCCTCGTCGAGCAGCGCCTCGGCGTGGCGCCGCGCCCGGGCCGCGGGCTCCTGGTGCTCGCGCTCCTGGATCGACGCCACGCGGAGCTGCGGGAGCCCGCTCTGGGCGAGGCCGAGGACGTCGCCCTCCCGGCGCAGCTCGAAGTCCTTCTCGGCGAGCGCGAAGCCGTCGCGCAGCTCGGCAACCGCCTGCAGCCGGGCCTGCGCGGTCTCGTCGTCGGAATCCGACACGAGCACGCAGAACGACTCGTGGTCGCCGCGCCCGACGCGGCCACGCAGCTGGTGGAGCTGCGCGAGCCCGAACCGGTCGGCGCCCTGGATGACCATCATCGTCGCCTCCGGGACATCGACGCCCACCTCGACGACTGTCGTGCCGACGAGCACGTCGAGCTCGCCGTCGCGGAAGCGCGCCATCTCGGCGTCCCGATCGGCGGCCTTCATCCGCCCGTGGACGAGCCCGACCCGGAGCGGTGCGAGCAGCTCGGTCAGGCGCCGGGCCTCGCTCTCCGCGGCGACCGCGCCCGTGAGGTCGTCGGTGGCGTCCGCCTCGTCGATGAGCGGCACGACGACGAACGTCCGATGGCCGGCCGCGGCCTCGGCCCGGACGCGCTGCCAGGTGCCCTCGAGCTCGTCGGGCCGGCGGATGCCCGTCCGGATCGGGACGCGACCCTCGGGCGAGGTCCGCAGGTCCGAGACGTCGAGGTCGGCGTAGAGCAGCTGGCCCAACGTGCGCGGGATGGGCGTCGCGGTCATGAGCAGCACGTGCGGCGCCGCGCCACCGGCCTTCGCCTCGAGCTGGGCGCGCTGCTCGACCCCGAAGCGGTGCTGCTCGTCGACGATGACGAGCCCGAGGTCGGCGAACTGGACCGCCTCCTGGATGAGCGCGTGGGTGCCGACGACGACCGGCGCCTGCCCGGTCCGGATCGCCTCGATCGCGTGCTTGCGTCCGTCGGCACTGAGCGAGCCCGTGAGCAACGTGACGGGGATCCCGACGTCGTCGAGCAGCGCCCCGACCGTGACGAGATGCTGCCGGGCGAGCAGATCGGTTGGGGCGAGGAGCGCACCCTGCCGCCCGGCGGTCGCCGCGGCCGCCAGCGCGTAGGCCGCGACCGCGGTCTTGCCCGACCCCACGTCGCCCTGGAGCAGCCGGAGCATCGGCGTCGGCCGGCCGAGGTCGCCGCGGATCGCGTCGATCGCGCGGTCCTGGTCGTCGGTCAGGGCGACCGCGCGTCCGACCTTGCGCGAGAGCGCCGCCCCGAGGCCAGCCCGGATGCGCGCGTCGTCGTGGGCCTGGACGTCGATCTGCGGCGCGGCATCGCGGGCGCGCTGCCGGCGGCGGCCCACCATGCCGACCTGGAGCGCGAGCAGCTCGTCGAACGCGAGCCGGGTGAGCGCGGCGTCGCGCCCTTCGAAGGTCTGCGGGTAGTGCGCCTGCTCCAGCGCCTCCTCGATCCCGACCAGTGCCTCTTCGGCGACGATCGTCGGCGGCAGGTACTCGGGGTAGAACCGGCCGGCCTTGTCGAGCGCCTCGCGGATGGCCGCCCGCAGCCGCGCCGCCGTGAGCCCCGCGGTGAGACGGTAGACCGGGACGATCCGGCCGGCGTGAAGCACCTCCGCGTCGCCTTCGGCCTTCTGGAACTCCGGGTTGTCGAACGTGAGCGACCGTCCGAACCGCTTGACCTTGCCCGACACGACGACCTCGTCGCCCGCGTGCAGGCGCCGCTCGATGTAGCGACGGCCGAACCAGGTGGCCTTGACCGTGCCGGTCTCATCCGCGAGCGTCGCGACCGTCCGCTGGACACGGCGGCGGAAGGTCGGCTCGACGTGGATGTCAACGACGCGGACCCGCGCCGAGACGACGCTCCCCTCCTCGATCCAGACGAGGTCGCCGAGCTTGCGCATCTCGCGCAGGTCGTCGTAGCGGCGGGGGAGGTGGAACAGCAGGTCGCGCACGAAGTAGAACCCGAGCCGGATCCCGGCGCGCTGGAGCGTCCGGGCTGCCGCGAACCCGGACTGCGCCAGCGGCGCTCGGAGCAGCTCGACCGGGTCGGTCGGGACCGGAGCGGGCTTCGTCGTCGCGGCGGCCACGCCTACTCGGCGGCGATCAGGTAGCGGTAGTGCGGCTGGCCCCCGTGCCGGACCTCGACCTCGACGCCGGCCACCGTCGCCTGGATCCTGCGAGCGAGTGCCTCGGCCTCAGCGAGATCGGCGTCGTCGCCGTAGAACAGCGAGACAAGCTCGAAGCCCGGCTCGAGCTTGGCCACCGCCGCGAGCACCGCCTTCTCGCGGTCGGTGTCGGCGGCCACGAGTCCGTCGTCGGGATCGAGCGCGATCGTCTGGCCGCGCTTCACCTTGCGCCCGCCGATCGTGGCGTCGCGGACGGCCTCGGTCACCGACAGCGTCTGGACCTCGCGCGCCGCCTCGGCCATCGGGCCGGCATTCGCCTCGGCGCCGGCGGTCGGATCGAGCGACAGAAGCGCCGCGAACCCTTCGGCGGCGTTGCGGGTCGGGACGACCGTCACGGCCCGCTTCGCCATGCCGGCCACCTGGCGGGCGGCGAGGATCACGTTCGGGTTGTTGGGGAGCAGGAGCACCTCGCGAGCGTCGATCCGGTCGATCGCGTCGAGCAGCTCGCCGGTGCTGGGATTCGAGGCCTGGCCGCCGCGCACGACCTCTGCGACACCGAAGTCGCGGAAGATCGCGGCGAGCCCGTCCCCGGCCGCGACCGCCACGACCGCCAGCGGCAGGGTTCCCGAGGGCTCGCCGTCGTCGACCGGCTCCAGCCGCGGGCCCGTTCCGTTCGTCGAAGGGGTCGCCGCGGGGGGCGCCCCGGGAGCCGGCGGGTCGGCCATGCCCGTGAAGGATGCGGCGCGGGCCTCGCGCACGTCGCGCGCCTGGTGGTCGAGGTTCTCGACGCTGATGCGGCTGAGCATCCCGAGCGTCAGGCCATGGCCGATCACGAGATCGGGCCGGTCGTTATGGACGTGGACCTTGACGGCACGGCTGTCGCCGGCGACGAGGACCGAATCGCCGATCGACTCGAGGTGCTCGCGCAGGGCGTCGACGTCGATCGATCCGGTCGCGGGGGCCTGCAGGAGGAACATCGTCTCGTAGCCGAACCCCTCGTCGGCGTGGGCGACGAGGGTGGTCGGACGGGACGCGGCGACGTCGGGCGTTGCCGGCCGCGCCCGCGGTGCGACCCGCCGACCCGTGACGTGCTGCAGCGCGCCCTGCAGCAGCCGGTACAGTCCCTGCCCGCCCGAGTCGACGACGCCGGCCTCGCGCAGGATCGGCAGCAGGCTCGGCGTGCGGGCGACCGATTTCTCGGCGGCCTCGACGGTCGCGGCGAGCACCGCCTCGATGCCGTCGTCGCGCTCGGCCGTGGCAACGGCGGCCGCGGCCGCCTCGCGGACGACCGTCAGGATCGTGCCTTCGACCGGCTTGGCCACGGCCCCGTAGGCCGTCTTCGTGCCCTCCGACAGCGCGTACGCGAGATCGAGGCCGTTGAAGCGCTTCTTGCCGCCGAGTCCCTCCGCCATGCCTCGCAGGATCTGGCTCGTGATGACGCCCGAGTTCCCGCGGGCGCCCATGAGCGCACCGAAGCTGACCGCCGACGCGATCCGGTCCGCCGACTGGTCGGCGGTCGACTCGGCCTCCTCGAGCGCGGCCCGGACGGTCGCGAGCATGTTCGAGCCGGTGTCTCCGTCGGGGACCGGGAAGACGTTCAGGCCGTTGATCTCGTCGACGTGCGCCTCGAGGTTCGCCACGGCCGACCGGAAGGCGTCGAGCAGCCCGGCGCCGTCGCACGATCGGCGCGGCATCAGGCGACGTCCGTCCCGCTGCCGGCGAGGTCGCCGACCGTCAGTCCCGTGGTCGCCGCCGGCTCCGGCGGCACCGCTCCCGGCTGGAACGTGAGCCCGTCGACGTGGATCGTCAGGCGGTCGACGTCGCGAGCGAGGGCGCGGCGGATCGAGTAGCGGATGGCCGAATCGACCTGGCGCGCGACCTCGGCGATCGGCAACCCGTAGGCAACCGTGAGGTCGAGCTCGATTTCGATGCGGTCGTGGAACGTGAGGCGGAGGCCGCGCGGCGCGAACCCGAGGCGCTCGAGCAGCATGCCGACCGGTCCACCACCTGCGAAGCCCGTCACGCCGTACGACCCGAGCGTCGCCGTCCGGATGATGTCCACGATCGCACGCCGCGTGACGAGCGACCGGCCGGGCGTGGGTTCGATGGGCACGCGGGCGACGTCCTCCTGCATGAGCCGGCGGCCGACCGAGCGGGACGTCGGAGGCCGTGTGCTATCATACCGCCCCGTTCGGACCGTCCGGTCCGTACCCCCTGTCCAGCATCTCCTGAGGACCACGCATGGCCCGCTCCTGCGCGATCTGCGGGAAGGTTGCGATCGGTGGCTTCAACCCGCAGTCGTCGGGCATGAACCGCGTTCGCGCCCACCGCCGCTACAAGCCGAACCTGCAGCCGCTCGTCATCGAGCAGAAGGGCGTCCCGACCAAGGCGCTCGTCTGCACGCGCTGCCGGCGCACCCAGCTCAAGGGCTCCCGCTAGTCCGTCGGCCCGCGGAGGGCCGTCTCGCGTCCGGGTCCCGCTCGCGTCCTTCCGGCCGGTCACCCTCGGTGGCCGGTCGTTCGTGTGTGCGTGGCGGCGTGCGGGGCGGGCGAGTCGCTCGGTTCCGCACGGCTCCCTCTGCCCCGACTTCGCCGGGAGCGAAGTCCCGGGAACATTCGTGCGGAGCCGCGGCCCAATTCGGCGAAACGGCGGCCGAGCCACGCTCGATTGTTGCGTGGGCTTCGGTGCCACCGAAGCGGGAGCCCGGCCGCCGGGCACGGCCTGGGCCACGACCCGCACGACCCCTGCCGGACTTCGCCGCGAGCGAAGTCCCCGCAACATTCGTGCAGAGCCGCGGCCCGATTCGGCGAAACGGCGGCCGAGCCACGCTCGATTGTTGCGTGGGCTTCGGCGCCACCGAAACGGGAGCCTGACGAGCCGCCCGGGAGGCCGCAGCCTCAGGCCCCCGCCGGCACGATCCCCTGGCCCGACTTCGCCCGGAGCGAAGTCCCGGCAACATTCGTGCAGAACCGCGGCCCGATTCGGCGAAACGGCGGCCGAGCCACGCTCGATTGTTGCGTGCGCTTCGGCGCAACCGAAGCGGGGCCCCGGCCGCGGGGGCCCCGGCCGCGGGGAGCCCGGCCGGGTGCGCCCGACCGCCGGGCACGGCCGAGACCACGTCCGAACGGACCGCCCCCTACCGCTCCCCGGAATCGAGCCAGACCGTGAACGGTCCGTCGTTCACGAGCTCGACCGCCATCTCGGCCCCGAACCGGCCCGTCTCGACACGCACCCCCAAGTCCCTGAGTGCCGCCGCGAACCGCTCGTAGAACCGCTCGGCGAGCTCGGGTGGGCCGGCGTCGGTGAACCCGGGACGGCGGCCCCGGCGAGTGTCGGCGTACAGCGTGAACTGGCTGACGACGAGCGCGTCCCCGCCGACGTCGAGCAGCGACCGGTTCGTGCGACCTTCGTCGTCCCGGAAGATCCGCAGCTCGGCCGCTTTGCGCGCGAGCGCCTCCGTGACGGCCTCGTCGTCGCCGTGCCCGACCCCGACGAGCGCCACGAGCCCGACGCCGATCCGCCCGACGACCTCGCCGTCGGCCCGGACCTCGGCGCGCGTCACGCGCTGGAGGAGGACCCTCACCCCTCGTCGCGATCCACGGGTCGGGACGACGCGGGGAACGACGCGCGCCAGTCCTCGGCCTCGCGCTCGGCGCGCGTCCGGGCGTCGGCGTGCCGCTCGGCCACAACCCCCTCGACGGTCGCCGGCACGAGCAGGTCGTAGTCGCGGACGCCGTCGGGGTTCATCTGGCCGTCGCCGCGGAGCATGATCACGGGCACGCCGCCCGCCTCGATCTCGTCCATGAGCGGCGTCGCGAGGTGTCGCGGCAAGGACGCGAACCGCACCATCCGGTCACGGGGGATCGGCGGCTCGCCCCCGTTCAGCTCGTACTGGAACCCCTCGTCGGCAAGCGCCTTGATGAGGCGGATCTCACGGCCCATGTCGTGGCCCTTCGTGAACAGGGCGGACCCGACGACGAGGATGTCGGCCCCCAGGCCTCCGACGAGCTCGGCGGTCTCCCGGTTGACCCCGCCGTCGACATGGATCTCGCCACCGTGCGTCTTGTGGCGGAGCACGTCCCGGGCCGGCAGGATCTTGTCGCGGGCCACGTCCTTCATGAACTGCTGCCCCCCGAATCCGGGCTCCACGGTCATGACCATGACGATGTCGAGGAGCTCGGCGTACGGCTCGAGCGCGCTCAGCGGCGTTCCCGGTCGCAGCGCGAGCCCGGCCGCCCGCCCCGCGGCCCGGATCCGGCGCAGCGTGTCGGCGATGTCCTCCTCGACCTCGACGTGGAACGTGATCGAATCGCACCCCGCCTCGAGGAAGCCGTCGAGGTAGCGGCCGGGCTCGCTGATCATCAGGTGCGCGTCGAACGGGAGCTCGGTTCGCGGCCGGAGGTGCTTGATGGTCTTCGCCCCGAACGTCAGGTTCGGGACGAAGTGGCCGTCCATCACGTCGAGGTGGATCCGATCCGCGCCGGATCGCTCGACGCGCCGGACCGCGTTCGCGAGGTTCGACAGATCGGCGTCGAGGATGCTCGCCGCGATCCGGGCCCGACCCGTACCCATCAGTCCCCCACCCCGGCCGGCACCGGCGACCGGCTGCGCTCGCCGCGGAGCGCCGCCGCGCTCGCCTCGACGAGCCGGCGCTGCCGCCGGGCGATCGCCGGCGCGGGCGGCTCCCCTGCCCGATCGGCCGCGAGCTGCCCGCACGCGGCCCCGACCTCCTGGCCGCGGTTCGCGCGGACGGTGGTCTCGATGCCCGATCCGCGCAGTCGCGCGGCGAACGCATCGATCACCGCCGGCGGGCTCGCCGTCCACGGCGTGTGCGCCACCGGGTTCATCGGGATCAGGTTGACGTGCGCGTGGTCGCCGCGCAGGAGCTCGCTCAGCGCCGCCGCGTCGGCGTCGGTGTCGTTCACCCCGGCAATCATGATGTACTCGTAGCTCACCCGGCGGCCCGTCGCCGCTGCATGGTCGCGCGCGGCGGCAACGACCTCGGCCACCGGCCAGCGCCGGTTGAGCGGGACGAGGACGTCGCGCAACGGATCGCGCGCCGCGTGCAGCGAGATCGCGAGCGTGAACTGCGGCCCGAGCGCGGTCAGCCGCCGGATCCCGGGCACGACGCCGGACGTCGACACCGTGATGTGGCGCGCGCCCAGACCGAACCGCCGGGGATCGTTGAGCGCCTCGATCGCGGCCAGCACCCGGTCGAGGTTGAGCAGGGGCTCGCCCATCCCCATGAACACGATGTTCGTCAGGCGCTTGCCGTCGGCGGCGAGGCGGCGAGCCGCGTGGCGCGCCTGGTCGACGATCTCGGCGGTCTCGAGGTCCCGGGTGAACCCGAGCTCCCCGGTCGCGCAGAACGGGCAGCCGACCGCGCACCCGGCCTGGCTCGACAGGCACAGCGTGTGCCGCTCGCGCGACCCGGCGCGCGCCGGGTAGTGCATGAGCACCGACTCGACTGCCGCGCCTCCAGCGAGGTGGTGGAGGAACTTCTCCGTGCGGCCGCCGTCGGTCTCGACGACCTCCGTGTCGACCACGGTGTCGAGCCGGAAGGCGGCGTCCAGCTCATCGCGAAGGGCCGCGGGCAGCGTCCGGATCGCGGCGCCATCGCGGGCGTGCCCGCGCCAGAACGCGTCGGCGACCTGCCGGGCACGGAAGGCCGGCTGGCCGCGCTCGGTGAACCAGCGCGCGAGCTCCTCGGGGAGGACGCCGGCAAGACCGGGTCGCGGGGTGTCGGGCATCACCGGTCGATGCTAGCGCACGGGCGGGGTGATGGCCGTCGGCCGGGCTGTGACCGAACCGTGACACGAGGCGGGACCTCCGGCCCTTGGCCGTCCGGCCCGAACGACCGACGATCGAGGGGCGGGGACGCAGGGCGCGCGAGGAGGTGCGGCGATGGCGAGGCCACGGGCCATGATGCGTCCCTTCCCGACGGCCCGGCTCGTCGCGGCCGTGACCGCGGCGGTCCTCCTGCTCGCGACGGGCGCCCCCGACCGGGTCCCGGAGAGGCGGACGCCGCCGTGCGGACCGTGCGGCTCGAGGCGGGTTCGCAGCGCGGCTTCCGCCGCCTACGTCACCGACGTCCCCACCAGCGCCGGCGCGCCGCGCCGCAGGGTCGGCGCGTCCATCGCGCGGCGACCCTCGAGCTGCACCTGCCCGAGTCGGAGCCGTCCGTCGGTCGTCGTGAGCGCGAGCCCGTCCTCGTCGGCGACCAGGTGGCCGGGCTCGTCGATCGAGGCTGACGGACCGACCGACGCCGACCGCACGATCAGGCGACCCATGAGCTGGGTCTCGACGAACGACCCGGGCCACGGCAGGTGGGCGCGCACCGCTCGCTCGAGCTCCGCGGCCGGCCGGCGCGGGTCGAGCCGCCCGTCCGCGCGACGCAGGGGCCGGGTCATCGTCGCTGCCGACTCGTCCTGCGGCCGCGGGTCGATCGCGCCAGCCAGCCATGGACCGACGGTGCGCGCCAGCAGGTCGGCAGCCAGACCCGCGAGCCGCTCCTCGAGCTCCGGCGCCGTCTCGCGTCCCGAGAGCGGCACGCGCTCGACCGCGACGATCGGTCCCGTGTCGATCCCCTCGTCCATCCGGATGATCGTGACGCCGGTCTCGCGGTCGCCCGCGAGGATCGTCGCGGGGATCGGGGTCGCGCCGCGGTGCCGCGGCAGCAGCGAAGGGTGGAGGTTGAGCGCGCGGTGCGGCAGGTCGAGGAGCGCTTTCGGGACGATCCGGCCGTAGTCCGCGAGCACCGCGAGATCCGGCCGCAGGTCGAGGAGATCGACGATCGCCCGGGCGTCGAGCCGCTCGGGCGTGAGGATCGGCCCGAGGCCGAGACGATCCGCTGCGGTGGAGATCGGCGACGGCGACAGCTCCTGCCGCCGCCCGACGGGTCGGGGCGGGCCGGTGAGGATGCCGATGATCCGGACCTCGGGCGCGTCGGCAAGCGCTCGAAGCGCTTCGGCCCCGAAGCCCCCGGTCCCGATGAAGACGGTTCGGGCGGTCACCCGGGTGGTCGCCGTCAGGCGAGCGCGGCCGCCTGCTCCTCGGCGCCTTCCGCCTCGTCGCCCTGGCCGACCGCGATCAGCTCGTCCATCGAGTCGAGGTAGTCGATGTACAGCTTGCCATCGAGGTGGTCGAGCTCGTGCTGGAGCGCGCGCCCGAGCAGTCCGCTGCCGGCGACCTTGAACTTGCGCCCGAACCGATTCTGGGCGACGACCCACACGCGCTCGCGCCGGGTGACGTACGCGACGTAGCCGGGGATCGACAGGCAGCCCTCGAGGTCGCGGTCGTCCCCGGTCGCCTTGACGATGCGCGGGTTGACGAGCTCGTAGAGGTGGTCCTCGACCTCGATCACGCATGCCTGGAGCGCCTCGCCGAGCTGCGGCGCGGCGAGCCCGACGCCGGGCGCGGCGCGCATGGTGTGGGCGAGGTCGTCGAGCAGCTCGTGCAGCGACTTGCCGAAGCTGTCGACCGGCAGACCCTTCAGCCGGAGCCGCGGGTCGCCGAGCATGACGATGGGTCGGACACTCATGGCGCGAGTATACCGAAGGGGTCGGGCGGGGCCCGGCGGCGAGCGGAGGGGGCGCCTGCCGCGGAGCCCGTGCCTCAGATCGTCGGGCCGTCCGGGGCGCGGTCGTCGCCGCCTTCGCCGGTCGTCTCGAACGGCGCCGGTCCGGAGCTCGTGTCCGCGGTGATCCCCGTGTCGGCGGCAAGGTCGGACGGGGTCGGCGCGTCGTCGACGGTCGCGGCCGGCGTGCCGTACCCCACGCCGGGTCCCGCATCGGGCGAGGTCGCCATGCCGCCCGTGGTGCCGGGCTCGTCGCCGCCTCCGCGGATCTGATCCGCCCAGGTCCGGGCGCTCTCGGCAAGCTTCTCCGATGCCTCGGCGGTCACCTCACCCGCGCGCTTGACGAGCGGGGCGGCCTTGACCGCCGCGACCGCGGTCAGCTCGGCGGCCTTCGCCGAGAGCTCGCGGACGGCGGGGGCCGCCTTCTCGGCCAGGTCCTCGGCGGTCGCCCGCAGCTGGTCGATGACGTTGCTCGCGGCTCCACCGGACGCATGGCCGGGGGCTTCATCGGCATCGCCGGTCCAGGTGAAGGTCTCGTCGGCGCCCGGGGCGGCCGGCTCGTCCGCCGGCATCCCGGCGGGCCGGGTCTGATCGTCCATGTGCTGCCTCCTCGTCGGTGGGGCCGTCATGGTAGACCCGGATCGCGCGGATCGGGAGGGAGCGGTCGTCCCGCCGCGGTCCCGCCGGGTCCCCCGCCGCGGTCAGAGCAACGATTCGGGATCGACGTCGACCGACCACGGCGGCTCGACGCCGCCGTCGAGCAGCAGCCGCGGGTCCTCCCCACGCAGCACGACGTTCCACCGCCAGCGGTCGTTGCGGCGGGCGATGTACGCCGGCGCGGGCCCCACGACCGTCACCCGCGCCCCGCGCTCCGCCGCGAGCGCGCGCAGCCGATCCGCCGTCGCCACGGCCTCGCGCTCCGCCGCTTCCCGGTCCGCGATCGCGACCGTCAGCTTGACCAGCCGCCCGAACGGCGGCGATCCGAACCGCCGCCGGAGCGCGAGCTCGGCTTCGTAGAAGGTGCCCGCGTCGCCGGTCGCGACCGCCTGGATCGCCGGATGATCGGGCTGGTAGGTCTGGAGGATCGCGTGTCCGGGCCGCTCCCCGCGACCCGCCCGACCGACCGCCTGGGCGAGCAGCTGGTATGTCCGCTCCGCCGCCCGTTCGTCGGGGAGGTTGAGCGCGACGTCCGAGGAGACGACCCCGACGAGCGTCACGCTCGGGATGTCGAGGCCCTTGGCGACGAGGCTCGTGCCGACCAGCACGTCCAGCTCGCCCGCGCCGAACGCGTCGACGATCCGCTCCGCCGCGCCCTTGCGCTCGACGACGTCCCGGTCGAGCCGCGCCACCCGCAGGTCGGGAAAGGCCGCGCGCACCTCGCGCTCGACCCGCTCGGTGCCGCCGCCCAGATAGCGGATCCGGGGAGAGCCGCAGCTCGGGCAGCGCGTCGCGAGCGGCGTCGCGCGCCCGCAGTGGTGGCAGCGGAGCGTCGTGCCGGCCTGGTGATAGACCAGCGGCCGTTCGCAGTCGGGACAGGCCTGGACGTGGCCGCAGTCGCGGCACAGCACGATCGACGCGGTCCCGCGCCGATTTAGGACGAGGATTGCCTGGTCGCCCGCCTCGGCGTTCAGGACGGCCAGCGCGTCCGCCAGCCGCCAGGACAGCAGGCCGCGGTTGCCCGCGGCGAGCTCCGCGCGCAGGTCGACGACCTCGACCGTGGGTGGGGCGCCCGACAGCCGGGCCGGGAGCACGATCCGGCGGTACTCCCCGGCCTCGGCGCGGCCGAGGCTGTCGACGGCCGGCGTCGCCGAGCCGAGGACGACCGCCGCCCCGGCGAGCCGGGCCAGCTGGAGCGCGGCGTCGCGCGCCTGGAGGCGTGGGGACCGGTCGCTCTTGTAGGCCGCCTCGTGCTCCTCGTCGACGACGACCAAGCCCACGTCCGCGAGCGGGGCCGTGACCGCCAGCCGCGTCCCGGCGACGATCGACACCCCGTCGCCCCGGATCCGCCGCCACTCGTCGGCCCGCTCGCCGTCCCCGAGCCCCGAGTGGACGAGCGCGAGGTCCACGTCGAGGTCCGCCCGGAGCCTGTCGACGAGCGGCGTCGCGAGCGCGATCTCGGGGACGAGCACGAGCACCGCTCGCCCGGCCTCGAGCGCGGCCACGATCGCCTCCACGTAGACCGCGGTCTTGCCGCCGCCGGTGACGCCCTCGAGCAGGAGCGGCGTCGGATCCCGTGCCGCGATGGCGGCGCGCACCGCGTCGACGGCGGCAGCCTGCTCCGGGCTCAGCGCCGCGTCGGGCGGCTTGCCACCGCGTCGCCCGGCGGGTCGCGCGGCGAGCGGTCGGCGCGGCCGCTCGCGGACGTCGCTCTCGACGAGGCCGCGGCGGACGAGGCTCGCGACGACCCCGCTCCCGTGGCGGTCCTCAAGCTCCGCCGCGCGGATGCCGTCGGGCGGCGCGACGGCGAGGTCGCGCAGCGCTGACAGCTGGCGCGGCCCGAGCGCCCGGCCCGCCGGCCTGTCCCCGCGCGACACCGCCTCGAGGATCGTGCGACCCGCCGACGCGGCCACCGCCCAGCGCTCGTACCGCGGCCCCGCTGCGGCGGCGGTGAGCGTCCAGTCGAGCGTCACGAGCCCGCGCCGCTCGAGCGCCCGGAGCCGGCGCAGGAGCCCCGCCCGCCCGTCGGGCGCGGCGAGATCGCGGGCGGTGCGCGGGCCGCCCCCCAGCTGCTCGAGGAGATCGACCGCGACCCGGTCGTCCGCGACCCGGTCGTCCGTGTCCCCGGCCGCATCCCACGGGGTCGGCGTGCGCTCCACCACCAACTCGAGCCGCTCGAGCATCCCCGGCGGCAGCATCGACCGCAGCACGAGCGCCGGCGGGACGAGGTAGTGCTCGGCAATCCAGCGGGCGAACGCGAGCGTCAGCGGCGGCAGCAGCGGACCGTCGGCGCGGACCCGTTCGCGGATCTGCTTCGTGTCACGCCCGGCGGGCGCGGGCGCGTCCCCCAGCACGATCGCGAGCGCCTGTCGCCGGCCGAACTCGACGAGCACGGCCTCGCCCGCCTCGAGGTCGGCGAGGTGGGCCGGCACCGCGTAGGTATACGGCCGCGCGCCACCGGCCCCGGCCGCGTCGACGGCCACCTCGACGAAGCGGCCGGTGGAGGCCTCGCCGCTCCCCTCCCCGTCCGGCCCGCCGCCGGCAGGCGCGAGGCCGAGATCGAGACCGCCCTCCACGGCGCTAGATGCGGACCCGGCGCCCCGGGTACCGGCGGTGCTCGTCGGCGATGATCTCGTCGATCCGCTCGGCCGTCTGCCGGACCTCGCCGGTCTCGTTGACGACGACGTGGTCGTAGTCGTCCTGTCGCGCGAGCTCGATCGCCGCGTTGCGCTGGCGCAGCTCGAGCTCGTCGGCGGTCTCGGTGGCCCGGGCGCGCAGCCGCTGGAACAGCGTCTCGAGCGACGGCGGGATCACGAAGATGAGGAGCGCCTCGGTCACCTGCTCCTTGACGACCTGGGCGCCCTGCACGTCGATCTTGAGGATCACGTCCTTGCCGGCCGCGAGCGCTCGCCGGACCTGGTCGCGCGGCGAGCCGTACCAGTTGCCATGGACCTCGTTGGCCTCGAGGAAGCCGCGATCGGCACGGATCCGGAGGAACTCCTCGCGGGTCACGAAGTGGTAGTCGACGCCGTCGACCTCGCCCTCGCGCGGCGCCCGGGTGGTCACCGTCACGACGTAGTGGCGCTCGCCCGTCCTGCCCTCCTCGGCCTCGCGCCGCTGCATCTCGTCGATGATCGTGTCCTTCCCGACGCCCGACGGTCCCGAGATGATCGCGAGGATGGCCCCCGGCGCGCCCTCGATCGTGAAGTCGGGCCGACCCGGGTCGGCCGACACGTCGATCTCGGGCGCGTGGCCGTTGCGATCCACGAGGTCCTCGCTCATCGGGTGCCGTCCTGCGCCCTGAGCCCGTCGAGCACCTGCTCCAGCTCGTCGGGCAGCGGTGCGGTGGCCCGGATGAGGTGCCCGTCCGTCGGGGAGGCGAGCTCGAGCTTCCAGGCGTGGAGGAAGAGGCGCCCGAGATCGTCGGGCCCGCGGCGCGAGGTCCCCGTGCCGTAGACGGGATCGCCCGCGACCGGATGCCCGATCGCATCGAGGTGCACCCGGATCTGGTGGGTCCGCCCCGTCACGAGGTCGAGCTCGAGGAGCGTCCACCCGGGAAGCCGCTCGCGGACGCGATAGCCGGTCACCGACGGCCGACCGTCGGGCACGACCGCCATCCGGGTCCGGTGCTTCGGGTCGCGCCCGATCGGCGCCTCGATGCGACCCACCGCCGCCGCGACGCTCCCGTGGACGAGCGCGAGGTACGTCTTCTTGATGCGCCGGGCCTTGAGCTGGGCCATGAGCGCCGCCTGCGCCGCGTCGTGGCGGGCGACCATCAGCAGCCCGCTCGTGTCGCGGTCGAGCCGGTGGACGATGCCCGGACGCTGGACGCCCGCGATCCCGCCGTACTCGGCGCCGCCCGCGCGGCCGAGCAGCGCGTTGACGAGCGTGCCGGTCGCATGGCCCGCCGCCGGGTGGACGACGAGCCCGGCCGGCTTGTCGACGATCAGGAGGTCGTCGTCCTCGTAGACCACGTCAACTGGGATGTCGGGCTCTGGCAGCGCCTCGAGCGGCGCCGCGGGCGGGACCTCGAGCGTCAGCTCGGCCCCGGGTTCCACGATCGCGTTCGCGCGCAGGGCCGCTCCGTCCGCCGTGAGCCGGCCGCCCGAGATCAGCTTCTGGACATAGCTCCGGGAGAGCCCGGTCGCGTCGGCGACGAACCGGTCGACGCGGCCTCGCGCACCGTCGGGGACCCGGAGGGTCCGCACCCCGACGACGGCGCTGCCCGGCGCCTCAGGCATCCCGCCCGCCGTCGGGCTCGCCCGCCAGCCGGGGGACGAGCGCGAGGAGGAGCAGCAGCAGGATCGCGCCGGTGATCGCGCTGTCCGCGACGTTGAACGTGTAGAAGCGGACGTCGCCGATCCCGGCGTCGACGAAGTCCACGACGTAGCCGAGCCGGATCCGGTCGAGCAGGTTGCCGATCGCGCCGCCGAGCAGCAGCCCGAGCGCAAGCGACAGCAGCATCGCGGGCCGGGATCGAGCGTGATAGAGCACGATCAGCGCGATCACGCCGACCGAGGCGATCGCGAAGATCTCGGCGCTGCCGCTGAACAGCCCGAACAGGCCGCCGCTGTTCCGGCCGTGCACGAGCCGGAGGAGGTCGCCGATCACCTGCAGACGCTCGCCCGGTGCGAGCGTGGCGGTCAGCCACGCCTTCGAGAGCTGGTCGACGAGCACGACCGCGACCGCGAGGCCGACGAACACGAGCCAGTGCCGTGCGGGTGGCGCGGCGGTCACGGCCGGTCGGTCGACCGCCGCCGTGTCGCCGCCGTGCGCTCCTGCCAGCCTGTCGCCTCCGCTCGTCTCGTCCCCGGAATCGTTCACCCGGAGCCTACCCGTCGCCGGAACGGCGGCGCAAGGCGATCGCCACCGACCCGGTGGCGAGCGCGATCTCGCCGCGGGTGGCGTCCGCGGGGGCGTCGCCGTCGCACAGCTCCGCGAGCGTCTCGGCCGCGACGGTCGCGAGGAACGGCGTGACCGACTCCGCGACACCGACGAGCCAGAGGTCGATCCGGTCGTCGAGCTCGAGACCGGCTTCCTTGCGCAGGTCCTGGACCGCGCGCTGGATCTCGCGGGCATCGCCCTCCGCCCGCAGGTCGGGCGTGAGCTCGGTGTCGAGCACGACGACGAGCCCGTCGTCCTCCGCGACCGCGGTGCCCGGTCGCGGCGTGGCCTGGATCTCGACCTCGTCCGGCGCCAGCGTGACGCCCGCGAGCGTGACGGACCCGTCCGGATGGATCTCGAACGCGCCCTCGCGCGCGGCTGCCATGACCCCCGGGATCGCCGCGCCGAGCTTCTTCCCGATCTTCGGCAGCAGCGGCTTCACCCGACGGTCGACCAGCTCGGAGCCGTCGCCGATCCGCTCGACGGCCTTCACGTTGACCTCGTCCGCGAACAGCTCGAGCAGGACGTCGTCGAGGCGGCCGCCGCGATCCGGCACGAACAGCCAGGCGCGGGCGAGCGGCTGGCGCATCCGGATCCCGGCCTGCGAGCGCAGCATCCGCGCGACGTCGACGGCTCGTCGGACGGTCGTCATCGCGGCCTCGAGCGCCTCGTCGCGGCGGGGCGCCGTCTCCTCGGCGGGCCACGACGTCAGGTGGACGCTGTCGGGCAGGTCCGGCAGCACCGTCGTCACGAGGTTCTGGTACATCGCCTCGGACAGGAACGGCAGGATCGGGGCCAGGGTCCGGGCGAGCGTCGTCAGAGCGAGGTGCAGCGTGCCGAAGGCGGCGTCGCGATCGGCGGGCTCGGCTCCGGCCCGCATCCGGTCCCGAGACCGGCGCAGGTACCACGTCGAGAGGTCGTCGATGAACGCGCTGATCGCACGGGTCGCCGCGACGGCGTCGAAGTCCCGCAGCCGCTCGCCGACGTCCGCGGCGAGCCCAGCGGCGCGCGACAGGATCCAGGCGTCGAGGATCGAGCCGCCGGCGTCGGAGCGGACTTCCCCGGCGCTCGGCGACCAGCCGGCGAGCCGCGCGTACGTGACGAAGAACGCGTAGACGTTCCACAGCACGAGCAGCTCGCGGCGCGCCTCGTCCGCGGCGTGCCAGCCGAAGAGGATGTTCTCCTCGGGCCGCGCCTTGGCGAACATCCAGCGCATGACGTCGACGCCCATGCGGTCGGCGGCCTCGTCGAATTCGATCGCGTTGCCCCACGACTTGTGCATCTGGCGGCCGTCCTCGCCGAAGACGAGCGCGTAGCCGAAGATCGTCCTGAACGGCGGCTCGCGACGCAGGACCGTCGACATCGCGAGCATCGAGTAGAACCAGTTGCGGAACTGGCCGGGGAAGCTCTCGGTGATGAAGTCGGCCGGGAACCACTTCGCCCAGTACTCGGGGTCCTCGCGGTAGTGCATCGTCGAGAACGGCACGATCCCGGCGTCGAGCCACGGGTTGCCGACGTCCTTGATGCGCTCGACCGGCGCGCCGCAGCCCGAGCAGGCGATCTTCACCGCGTCGACGTATGGTCGGTGCGGTGTGTGCCCCTCGAACTGCTCCCAGCCCTCGATCGCGCGCTCGCGCAGCTCCTCGCGCCCGCCCACGACGTCGATCGTCCCGCAGGCCGCACAGTCGTAGATCGGCAGCGCCAGCCCCCAGTAGCGCTTCTTGCTGATCATCCAGTCGTGCATGTTCCGGAGCCAGTCGAGCTCGCGCTCGTAGCCGAACTCCGGGATCCACCGGATCCGGTCGACGACCTCCATGATCTGGTAGCGCAGGCTCGCGTCGACCTGCTCCTTGGTCAGCGTCTCGCGCGGCTGGTCGTAGACCGGGCCCATGCTGATGTACCACTCGTCGACGAGACGGAAGACGAGCGGCGTGCCGCACCGCCAGCAGTGCGGGTAGCGGTGGAGGTACGGCTCGAGCCGGTAGAACCGGCCGGTCTTATTCAGGTGCTCGACGATCGGCTCGGTCACGTCGCGGACGTCGCGGTCCGACAGCGACCCGAACCCGTCGACGACGATCCCCGACTCGTCGAGCGGCGCGATGATCGGCAGCCCGAGGGCCTTGCCGAGCTGGTAGTCCTCGGCGCCGCAGCCGGGGGCGATGTGGACGATGCCGGTGCCCTCGTCCTCGCCGACCTCGTCCCACGCCACCACCCGGTGCTCGTAGGGCGTGTCCGGCTCGTCCCGGGTGCCCTTGGCGAAGGCCGCCTTGACTGCCGGCAGGTCGTCGAACGGGCCGCTGTAGCGCCAGCCGACGAGCGCCTCGCCCGCGACCTCCTCGAGCACCTCGAATGGACCGGTCAGCGCTGCCTTCAGCGTGCCCTTGCCGAGCCAGTAGACGTGCTGGCCCTGGCGGACCTTGACGTAGCGCAGCTCCGGACCGACGGCCGCTGCCACGTTCGAGGTGAGCGTCCAGGGCGTCGTCGTCCAGACGAGCAGCGCCTCGCCCGGCCGGTCGCGGAGCGGGAACGTGACGGTCAGCCCGGGGTCCTCGCGGTCCTGGTAGCCCTCGTTCATCTCCATCTGCGAGAGCCCGGTCCCGCACCGCGCGCACCACGGCATCGTGTCGTGGCCCTTGTACAGCCAGCCGCGAGCGTGGCACTCGGCGAGGAAGCCCCAGATGAGGTCGTTGTTCTCGTTGCTGAACGTGAAGTACGAGCCGCCGATCTCGGGCAGGCCGAGCCGTCCGACGAGCATCTCGACGCTGTCGGTCACGGGACCGTCGACGCCGTCGGTCGTGGCGTGCTGGGACGGGTCGGCCGCGAGCAGGTCGCGCAGGCGGCGCAGCTCGTCGGGGTCGTTCCAGTCCATCCACATCCCGAGCCGGATCGACTGCTCGGTCTGGCGCGCCGCGAACGTCAGGACGCGCTGCTTGCAGAGCGACACGAACTCGGCGATCCCGTAGTCCTCGATGTCGCGCTTGCTCGTGAACCCGAGGTCGCGCTCGACGTTGACCTCGACCCACAGCCCCTGGCAGTCGAACCCGTTCTGGAACCGCTGGTCGTGCCCGAGCATCGCGTGGAACCGTTGGTAGAGGTCCTTGTACGCGCGCCCCCAGGCGTGGTGGACGCCCATCGGGTTGTTGGCGGTGATCGGCCCGTCGAGGAAGCTCCATCGAGGCTTGCCGGCGAGCTGGGCGCGGAGCCGGGCGAACGTCCGCCGCTCGCGCCACAGGTCGAGGATCTCGTGCTCCTGCTGGACGAGATCGGGCTTCGGGTCGATCGGGCGGAACATGGAACCTCGTGTGGTCGGGCAGGCGCGTCCGGGCGTCTCGACGACGACGCCGCGCCTCCGGGCAGGTCCGAGTATCCTACCCGCGATGCACCGTCAGCAGGACGCGCCGCCGCGCGCGAAGTCAGCGTTCGCGGCGGCCTTCCTGTCGCTCCTCTTCCCCGGCCTCGGCCACGCGTACGCGGGGGCCTACTACCGAGCGATCGGCTTCGCGGCGCTGCCCGTGCTGCTCGTCGCGCTCGGCGCCGGCATGGCGCTTCGGATGGACCGGACCGACATCCTCGGCCTGGTGTTCAACCCGACCCTGCTCAGCGGCGTCTTCGTCGTCAACCTGCTCGCGCTCGCCTACCGACTCGTCGCCATCGTCGACGCCTATCGCGTGACCACCTACCTGAACGCCTACCAGGCGAGCGGCGACGGGCGGCTGGGTCCGGCGCGGCTGCCGCGCAACCCGCTATCGATGGCCGGGCTGCTCGCGGTCATCCTCGTGATGGCCGGGTCGCACGTGGTCGTCGCCCGCTACGACGTCATGGCGCTCGACCTGCTCGGCAGCGGCTGCATCTTCGTCGGGGACCAGGCGGCCGACGAGGAGTGCGAGGAGGACCCGTCCGAGTCGCCTGATCCGTCCGGCGACCCGTCCGAGGAGCCGGAGCCAGAGCCGTCCGTCGCGGTCACCCCCGAGCCCTCGGCGCTCGGGTCGGACGTCCCGCAGGTGTCGATCCCGCCGTGGGACGGTCGCGAGCGGCTCAACATCCTGCTGGTCGGCTCCGACCACCGGCAGGGACGGGCCGGCTCGAACACCGACACGCTCATCATCGTCTCGGTCGACCCCGCCACCCGGAAGGTCGCGATGTTCAGCATCCCGCGGGACACCGTCGACGTGCCGATCCCGCCCGGGCCCGCGCGCCAGGTGTTCGGCCGGGTCTACGCGGGCAAGATCAACAGCTTCTACGACGCAGTCCGCAACCGGCCGGACCTCTTCCCCGGCAACCGCTCGACGCGGGGGTTCAACGGCCTCAAGGCGATCCTCGGCGAGCTGACCGGCCTCGACATCAAGTACTTCGTCGAGGTCAACTTCCAGGGGTTCCGACGGGTGATCGACGCGATGGGCGGCGTGACGATCAACGTCCAGGTGCCGCTGGTCGACGACGCGTTCCCGTCGGGCACGAAGTCGGTCCGCCTGTATATCCCGAGCGGGCTGCAGCACATGGACGGGGCCGAGGCGCTGCGCTACGCCCGTTCGCGCTACACGACCGACGACTTCGACCGGGGCGCACGCCAGCAGCGGGTGCTCCTGTCCCTCCGCGAGCAGGCGAACCCCATCGAGCTCATCCCGAAGATCCCGGAGCTCGTCACCGCGCTCGAGTCGTCGGTGCGAACGGACATTCCCGTCGACCTGCTCGACGAGCTGCTCGGGCTCGCGGACTCGGTGGACACGCGCGACATCCGCTCGTTCGTCTTCAACCGCCCGATCTACCAGGACGAGGTGATCTCGGGCCCGCGCGGCTACATCCTCGTCCCGAAGGTCGACCTGATCCGACGCGCCGTCCGCGACGCGTTCAAGGAGTCCGACACGACCGAGGAGGAGCGCCAGGCGATCGCCGAGGAGGCGGGGACGGTCTGGGTCCTCAACGGGACCGGCGAGGCGCGCCGCGGCACCCGGATCGCGGGCTACCTCGAGTACCACGGCGCGGCCGCCTCGGCGCCGCGCCAGCGGCCCGAGGGCGCGGTGCCCCGCCAGACGCGGATCGTCGTGTACAACGGCGCCGAGTCGCGGCTGCCCGCCACGATCGCGTTCCTCGAGCGGGTGTTCGAGGTCGAGGTGACGACCGAGCAGGACCCCGCGGTCCGGGCGGACATCACGGTCACGATCGGGCAGAACACGCCGGACCTCGCGCCGCCCGAGTAGCGGGGGCGCGGGCGTGGCGGGGTCTGCGGCGCGCCCGCCTCGCATTCGCCGAGCGGATCAAGCGACCGTCCGACACGTTCGTGCCCTCCGCACGCGAAATCCATCCGCCCGGCGAGCGAACGACCCGTCAGGGCCGGGGCCGCGACGCCCTCGGGCCTTTCGCGGGCCGTTCCTGCCACCTGCTCCCCCGGGAGCGTTACGGCGCAACCTTGCCAGGACGCAGCGGCCTGGGGCCGCGATCCAGCCGTCCGTGACCACCCCCGCCCGGCCCGTGCCCTGCCGGATGTTCCGCGATGGAGCATTGGGCCACGATGTCGGTCTCGGAGTTGGCCCAACGCTCGGCACGCGAGCACGTGGCGAGGTCCACGGGTGGAACCGCCCGCTAACGATCCGCCCGGAAGCTTCTGGCCAAGTCGCCTCCAGTGGCAGCCAGATCGCGCTCCCGGGGGAACATATGGCAGGGTCGCGCCGAGGATTCGCGGCGAGGACTCGCGGCGGCCGGCACGGCCGGGTGCAGGCCGCGCAGCCGATAGGGTCGCGGCGAGCAGCGCCCCGGCGTCCCGTGGCCCCTCGGAGCCGAGTGCGACCGCGCCCAGGAGCTACTCGACCGGCGTCAGCCAGTGGCGGTACTCCGGCAGCTTCCCGCGGACCGCGTCGAAGTAGCGCTCGCGGATCACCCGGGCGATCGGGCCGATCGCGCCGGACCCGACCTTGCGGTGGTCCACCTCGACCACCGGCGAGATCTGGACGCCGGTGCCGCACAGCAGGACCTCGTCGGCCACGTACAGTTCCGACCGGTCGATCGACCGGACCTCGTACGGGATCCCCTCGCGGTCCATCAGCTCGAACAGCGCCTTGCGCGTCACGCCCTCGAGCAGGTCGTCGCTCACCGGCGGCGTGTACGCGACGCCGTCGCGGACCATGAACAGGTTCGCGGCCGACGCCTCGTTGACGTGGCCGTCCATCGTCAGCACGACGGCCTCGTCGAAGCCGTTCAGCTCGGCCTCGGATTTCTGGAACGCCATGTTCACGTAGCCGCCAACGATCTTGCCCCGGGCCGGCAGCGCATCGTCGGCGTTGCGCCGCCAGGACGAGGTCATGACGCGCACGCCGGATTCGGTGTCGATGTAGTTCCCGAACGGCACCGCGATGATGTACAGCTCGTGCGAGAGCTCGTGGAGTCGAACGCCGATCGCGCGGGTCGACTTGTAGAACGACGGCCGGATGTACGCGTCCGACTCGAAGTGGTTCCGCCGGACGGTCTCGACGATCAGCCCGGTCAGCTCGTCGACCGACGGGACCGGGTCCATCAGCAGGATTCGGCAGGACTGGCGGATCCGCTCGACGTGCTCGCGCACCTTGAGCGCGTACAGCCGCCGCTCCTCGGTGTTCCAGTAGGCGCGGATGCCCTCGAACGTCGCGGTTCCGTACATGAACGCGTGGGTCATGATGCTGACCTTGGCGTCGCGCATCGGGACGAAGTCGCCCTCGAAGTAGCAGATCAGGTCGTCCAGCTCCCCCGGCTTCGGCGCGTGGTGCGTCGCCGGGGCGCGGGTGGCTTCGGTCTTCTCGGTCAGCATCGGAGCGGCTCCTGCGCGGTGCGCGCGGCGCTGGCGCCGCGGCCGGTCGGCTCGGGTGAACGGTCGGCCGAGTATAGCAGCGGGTTCCGGCGCTCCCGAACGGCCAGTCGGCCCGCATTGGCCCCGAAGTGCGCCCCTGTCAGCCCAGGACGCCCGCGCTCGCGATGCCCAATCCGATCACGATCAGGATGCCCACCGACACCGCGACCATCCGCCACTCGCCCCGCTGGCCGTAGCCGACGCCCGCACCGATGACCCGGCTCACCGGCGTCGCGATCACCGCGATGAGCCCGAGCCAGAGGAGCCCCGCAGGGTCCAGTGAGACGATGTTGCCGAGGAGCAACCGCAGATCGAGCGGCGGCCCGCCCGCGAGCGGCGAGATCCCGTCGACGAGCATGAGCGCGACGCCGACCGCCAGCAGCGTCACCGCGACCCACGTGACGACGATCAGCAGCCGGCCGAGCCGGTGCTCGAACCGTCGCTCCGACGGCGCGTCCCCGTTCACGACAGCGCCCGCAGCAACATCTGGATCGCCGTGTACGACAGCACGACGACGAACAGCCAGCGCAGGACCCGCAGGTCGACCCGATGCGCGGCGCGCGACCCGAACGACGCCCCGAGAAAGACGCCGATGGCGATCGGGCCGGCCACGTACGGATCGATCTCGTCCCGCAGCAGGTAGATCACCGCGCTGGAGGCCGCGGTGATCCCGATCATGAGGTTGCTCGTCGCGGTCGCCACGCGGAGCGGGACCCCCATCGCGAGGTGCATCAGCGGCACCTTGACGAGGCCGCCGCCGATGCCGAGCAGCGCGCTCAGGACCCCGGCGCCGGTCGCCCCGACGACACCGACACCGAGCCGCCGGACCCGGTAGTCCTCGCCCGACAGCCGATCGACGAGCGTCTCCCGCGGCGGCGCGGCGGGCGCTGGCTCGGGGACCCTGGCGTCCTCGTCGGGACCGGGGATCGTCTCGTCCTCGGGCGCGGGCGGCGCCGGCACGCCTCGGGGCGCGCGCCCCGCGCGGACCATGCTGGCCGCGACGTAGACGAGCAGGGCCGCGAACAGCCCGGCCAGGACGCGCTCGTCGATGAGGAACGCGATGAGGCCGCCCGCGAGGGCGCCGACGGCCGTGAAGAGCTCGAGGCCCATGCCGAGCCGCAGGTTGGCGACGTTGCGCTCGAGATACACGCCCGCCGCGGCGCTGCTCGTCACGATGACCGCCACGAGCGACACGCCGACCGCGGCGCGCAGATCGATCCCGAAGCCCAGCGTGAGGAGCGGCACGATCAGCACGCCGCCGCCAAGGCCGAGCAGCGAGCCGAAGACGCCGGCGGCGGCGCCGCCGGCGAGCATCAGGAGGACCTCGGTCACGGAACGGTGCCGCGGCCGGAACCGCTTCCTCGCGGCACGAGCGTCACCGAGGCCGGGCGGCTATGGACGGAGGTGCTGGGGCGCGTACGGGAGCAGCGCGACGTGCCGGGCGCGCTTCAGGGCGACAGCCAGCTCGCGCTGGTGCCCGGCGCACGTGCCGGTCTTGCGGCGCGGCTCGATCTTGGCGCGCTCCGAGAGGTAGCGGCGGAGGCGGTTGACCTCCTTGTAGTCGATCTGGACGGTCTTGTCCGCGCAGAACGCGCACACCTTGCGGCGGCGCCGGTCGCGGTAGAAGTCGTCGCGCTTTCGGGATCGGGCGGAAGGCATCGCTCAGGGCTCCTGGTCAGAAGGGAAGGTCGTCGAAGTCGTTGGGGTCGGGCTGACGGGTCGGGCTGGTCTGTGGGCCCGCGCCGCCGCCGAACTGGCCGCCGGAGGAGCCGCTGAAGCCGCCCTCGTCATCGCGCGGCCGCCGCTCGAGGTTCACGATGCTGTCCGCGGTGATCTCGAGCGCGGTCCGCTTCTGGCCGTCCCGACCCTCGAACTCGCGGGTTCGGAAGCGGCCCTCGACGAAGACCTTGTTGCCCTTGCGCAGGCTCTCGGCCATGCGCTCGGCGCGGTCCCCCCAGACGCTCACCCGGAACCAGTCGGTCTCCTCGACCCACTCGCCGGTCTGCTGGTTCTTCGTGCTCTGGTTGACCGCCACGTTGAACTGGGTCACCGCCCGGCCCGTCGGCGTGTAGCGCATCTCGGGATCGGACCCGAGGTTCCCGATGATCATCACCTTGCAGAGCGCCATCGTTCGGTCCCCTCGTCAGTCCGTGGCGGCGGGTGCCGCCTCGCTCTCGGATTCGTCGATCCGCTCGCGGTCGTCGTCGTCGTCGTCCTCGTCGCTCGAGCCCGACAGACGGGTATCCGACTCCTCGCCCGCATCGCCTTCGTCGCCGTCCTCGCCCTCCTCGCGGCGAGCCGGTCGCACGGGCCGCTCGACGCGGGTGACGAGGTGGCGCAGGACCTCCTCGGTGATGAGCAAGCTGCGCTCGAGCTCGGTGATGACGGTGCCGGGGGCGTCGAACACGACGATGTGGTACGAGCCCTCGCGGTGCCGCTCGATCGGGTACGCGAGGCGACGTCGACCCCACGGGGCGACCTTGACGATCTGGCCGCCGCCGGCCACGACCTGTCGGGTGGTGCGGTCGATGACCGCCTGGCTGCGATCATCCGCGACGTCGGGTCGGATGACGAGCATGAGTTCGTATCGGCGCATGCGCCAGGACACTCCTTCCAGTGGGTCTGCCCCGTTGACGGCATGGCCGGCACGGAACGGAAAGGAAACGGCGGCGAGTCTACCACGGATCCGGGCCTGGACCGCGGCGTCGGGTTCCTCGGGGCTCCGGGTCCGGGTTGTATGCTCTCATCGCCCACGTCACCCAGCGACCGCGTCCAGCACCGCCTCGGAGGCCCCGTGCCCGCAGCCACGATCCTGCTCATCGACGCCGATCCGACCGCCGCCGCGTCGCTCGGCGGCGTGCTGACGAGCAGCGGGTACACCGTCACGACCGTCGCCGATCCGGACGCCGCGTTCAGCCAGGTCGGCACCCACCAGCTCGTGATCGTCGACGTCGTCCCGTCGGGACGCAGCGCGGTCAGCGTGTGCGCCGAGATCCGGGCGACCCCGGCGATGGCGAAGATCCCCGTGCTGTGCGTGAGCCAGACCGACGACGTCGAGGAGCGGATCCGCTTCCTCGAGGCGGGCGCCGACGACGTGGTCGCGAAGCCGTTCGACGATCGCGAGCTCGAGGCGCGCGTCGAGGCACTTCTCCTGCGCTTCCAGCGCTCGAAGGACCTCGCGGCCGTCTCCGCCGACGGTGTGACGATGGCCGCGCCGCGCCGGATGGTCGCGGTCTTCAGCCCGAAGGGCGGCGTCGGCACGACCACGATTGCCACGAACATCGCCGTGGTCGCTGCCGGGGCCCGCCGGGATCGCGTGCTCCTGGCCGACTTCGACCTGCAGTTCGGCGCGGTCGCAACCCATCTCAACGTCGACGTCAAGCAGACGCTGGCGGACGTTGCCCGCGACTCGAGCGCGCTGCGCGAGCCGGAGCTCCTGCGGTCGTACGCGATCAAGCATCCGTCCGGGCTGCACGTCCTCGCCGCGCCGCCGACCCCCGAGCTCGCCGAGCTCGTGAGCCCCGAGGCGATCGCGCAGCTGCTCGGCACCATGACCGAGGCGTGGCAGCAGGTGGTCATCGATGCCGGCTCGATCCTCGACGAGCGGGCGATGCTCGTCCTCGAGGCAGCCGACACGGTCGTCCTCCCGGTCCATCCCGAGATCGCGGCGCTCAAGGCGATGCACACCCTGCTCGATTACTTCAACGAGGCAGGAGCGATCGGGACGAAGGCGCTGTTCGTGCTCAACAACGCGTTCGCGCGCGAGATCCTCAAGATGCGCGACATCGAGGCGGCCCTCGGGACCCGGATCGAGTCGGACCTGCCGTACGACCCGTTCCTCTATCTGAAGGCCGTCAACGAGGGTGTCCCGATCGTCCTCGGCGCCCCGCGATCGCCCGCCGCCGAGCGTCTCGTGCGCCTCGCAGGGACGGCCTTCGGGACCGACGGGTTCAGTGCCCCCGAGGCGGTGGCGGACCGGCGCGGTCTGTTCGGAGCGCTGCGCCGCCGGGCGTAGACCTTCATGGCGTCCCCAGCGCGTCGAGGCGTCGGCCTCGGTCTCGGCAGCCTCGTGCTCGCGGCGGCGGTCGTGGGCGTGGCCGGGTCCGGGCTCGCGATCGACGCGCTGCGCGGGACGCCCGAGCCGCCCGCGGGCTCGATCCCCGCTCCAGCTCCGCCCGGCTCTGCAAACGCCGAGGTCCCGCGCCTGTCCCCACGGGCGATGGCGCCGTTCCCGCGGTACTCGCCGCTACCCACGCCCGGCCCCGTGCCCGACCTGGCGACGCCGACGCCCGCGCCACCCTCGTTCGCCCACGACCGCCCCGTCGCGGCGGGTCCCACCCGGCGCGTCGCGACGCGCGTCGCGATCCCGGACCTCGGGGTCGACCTGCCGGTCACCCGGCAGCGGACGAGCTATCCGCCGTGCGACGTCGCCATGTACCTGCGCGAGTTCCGGCAACCGGGCCAGGGCGGGCCGGTGTACCTCTACGCCCACGCACAGCGCGGGATGTTCCTCCCGCTGCTCGAGCGGTCGCGGCGACGCGACGGCGCGTCGATGCTCGGCATGCGCGCATACGTCTGGACCGGTGACAACCAGCGCTTCGAGTACGAGATCTACCGCGTCCGACGGCACGCCCGCAACTTCCGCCCGGTCGTCCGCGCCCGCGGCGAGACGCTCTGGCTCCAGACCTCGGAAGGCCCCAACGCGTCGTACCCGAAGCTGCAGGTGGCAGCGCGGCTCGTCGGGTCGGTCGCGGTCGATCACGCCGAGGCCCACCCGAAGCCACGGCCCGTGAGCTGCTGACCGGCACCTTGCGTTCGCGCGGGGCACGGTGTGGACGAGCGGGGGAAAACGGGCGGCTCCCCGCGTGGGTCCGTCCACCATTGCAATGCCCGCGCAATGATCCGCCCCCCAGCGCCTACGGGATCCGACGCAGCGCGCCCGCGGACCGACGCCGGGCCCGGCGGTGCACGTGGGGGCCGTTCGCCAGCGTCCCTCGCGCTTCCCGTTCATGAGCAGCTCAACACGGCGACCCGCGACGACGCATGCCGCGACCTGGTGGGAGCGGTCGGATTCGAACCGACACCGTGATCGATTTTAAGTCGACTGCCTCTGCCGATTGGGCCACGCTCCCGCGGCTCGCTCGCTGAGAGTAGCGCGGGCGACCGTCAGCCGAGCCGTCGGGATCCCGAGAGACGCCGCTACTCGGTCCCCATCATGAGGCCTTCGATGTCGTGCTTCTGGGTGATCGGCACGAGCTCGTCGACGATTCGGCAGACCAGGTGCTCGCGTAGCGACTGGGGCAGGGAGTCGTGGAACGCCTGGGTGACCATCATGTCGTGGAGCTCGGCATGGCCGGCACCCGGCGCATCGACGCCGAGCACGAGGACGGGTCGCGCGATCGGCGAGTCGTGCCGCGTCCCGCGGTGGATCGTGAGCGCCGAACGCGCCGAGATGTCGCCCATCTTCGGGAACTTGCGGACGCCCCGCTCCGCAAAGCGCTGCCACGCCTCCTGCGGCGGGAACATCTCGTGCTTCCAGCCGCGGCCGTCGTCGTACTGGGTGCCCGGCGCGATCTCGAACGGGCCCATGTCCTCGGTGACGTCCACACCGGTCAGGTTGAACGCGAGCGAAGTGAGCCGCCGCTCCTCGTACGTCTCGCGCGGGCTCGGGAAGTCCCGGTGCCACGGCTGGTTCTTCGCGCCCTCGAACGGCACGTCGAACCCGATCTCGACGATCTGGTAGTCGGGGCCGCAGACCGCCTCCGAGATCCCGGTCACCCAGGGGTGGGTCGTCAGCTCGACGAAGCCCGTGATGTCCTCGGGGTGGACCTCGACGTACCACCGGCGCGGCCCTCTGCCGATCGCGCCGCCCGGCCGCTGGATCGCGGCCCAGAACGCCTTGAGCATGTCCTGGCGCAGCTGCTCCACCCAGTCCCGGGGGAACGCGCCGCGCAGCGCCGTGATGCCGTCGCGGTACAGCTCCTCGAGGTGGGGCGCAAGGTCGGCAGGCGTGTCGCTGCGAGGTTCGGCGATGGCCATGGCGGGTCTCCCCTGGCGGGCTGGGACGGCAGGGCGGCAGGATACCCCGCATCCGAGGAGAAGTCGGCTGCTCCGGGCCGGCGGTCCGCTCCGGGCCGGCGGTCCGCCCCGCGGCCGGCGGTCCGCCCCGCGGCCGGCGGTCCGCCCCGCGGCCGGCGATCCTCAGCGGCCCGATCGCCGCGCCCGGAGCGCGAGAAACAGCGGGATCTCAGCGTCGGCCCGACCGCGCGAGCCGCGGCGGCCCGGGCGCTCGCCCTCCGGGAGGTCGGGCGGCTCCTCGAGCGCATCGACGGCGAACCCGACCGACGCCAGCGCGTTGACGTACGTCCCGATCGGGCGATGGAACGAGCGCGTCGGCGTCTCACCCGCGACCGACTTCATCGGGACGGCCATCGGGGTGAGGTAGCTGTCGACGCGGCGGTACGTGAGCTTGCGTCCCTCGTCGAACCCCCAACCGGAGTGGCGCGGCTGCCGGAAGGCAGGGTGGGTCATGACGATCACGACGCGGCTGACCGGCCGGAGCGCCCAGTCGAGCGAGGCGACGATCGGCTCGAGCGGGTCCATGTCCTGGATGCTGAGCAGGAACGTCGCGGCGTCGTAGCCGCTCGCTGTGAGCCCGGCCACCGCGGGGAGCCGCCGGGCATCACCGACGATGAACCGCGCCCCGCGCCGGCCGTGTCGCCGGCGGCCGGCCTCGATGAGCCGCGGGCTCGCGTCGACCCCGGTGTAGCGGGCGCCGGCCTCGAGGATCGCGGGAGCCAGGACCCCCTGACCGCCGCCGACGTCGAGGATCTCCTCCCCCGGCTGCGGTGCGAGGAGGTCGAGCGCGAGCGGGACGATGATCCGCTGGTGGTACGTGCTGCCGCGCTCCCCCACCCAGCCGTCGTACCAGGTCGCCTGGCGGTCCCAGCTCGAGCCCGCCGCGGGTTGACGCGGCGCCGCGCGCCGGTTCGGCGTCGGAGGCGCTCGGCGGGCGCGGCGTCGGGGGTCGGTCATCGCGGACAAGCGTAACGGGCCTCCCGGTGCGGGAGGCCCGTTCGGTGCGACGAGGCCGGTCTCAGAGCTCGATTCGCTCGATCCGCCGCAGGGCGAAGACGACGAGCAGCCCCGTCCACGCCGCCCACGCGATCGGCGTGAACCACGGAACGTCGGCGCCGGTGGCCACGGCTGCCGACCAGCCGAGGATCGACGTCGGCAGGAACGGCTCGATCGGCAGCGGGATCAGCCCGGCGAGCATCGGCGCGAGGGCGAAGACCCCGAACCCGACCGCGACGATCGCAGGCTGGCCCGGCACGACGGTTCCGGCCGCGAGGCCGAGGGCCGCGTAGAAGACGACCGATGCGACCGCTCCGCCGGTGACCACGAGCACGGGCACCGGATCGAAGACGCCGTACAGGGGCACGACCGCGAGCGCCGTGACGGCGATCGGGGCGATCACCGCGGCAACCGCCAGGATCGCCCCGGCCGAGATCCACTTGGCGAGCCAGATCGACCCGCGCGAGACCGGCTTCGACGCGACCCAGGCGAGCGTGCCGCTCTCCCGCTCGCGGACGAGCAGGCTGGCGACCGCGAAGATCGCGGCCAGCACGAAGATCTGGCTCCCGACCGCCGCGAGCAGGTTGTCGAGCGGCGCCATCGAGGCGGGCAGCTCGGGCGGCGCGACGTCCGGCGGCAGCGAGGCCGCGATCGTCGACACGATCCACGAGTTGGCCGCAGTGAGGACCGCGAAGGCCGTGACGATCGCGAACACGATCGGGGCGCGGCGGCCGCGCCGCCACTCGGTGACGTCCTTGCGGACGAGGGCGGCGAGGCCGGCGAACCGGCCGAACGACGGGGCGACGGCGACGGGCCGGTCGCCGATGGTCTGGGCAGTCATGCTGCACGCTCCTTGGTGTCCACGAGGCGGAGGAAGACGTCTTCGAGGTCGAGCCGGACGAGTCCGTTCTCGACCACCGTGAGGTCGTGGTCGTAGGCGAACCGCGACACCTCGCGCTGGACGCGCGCGGCATCGTCGGGATCGATGCGGACCAGGTACGAGCGAATGTCGCCGTCGCGCTCGGCCGGCTCCACGGATCGGGCGCCGGGCAGCGCCGCGAGCGCGACGGACGTGTCGTCGGTCGCGCCACCGAGCGAGACCCGGAGACGGTCCCGGGTGAAGCTGCCGAGCAGCTCCGCGGTCGGCGCGGCGCGGACCAGCCGCCCGTGATCGAGGATCGCGACCTCGTCGCTGACGCGCTGCACGTCGTCGAGGATGTGGGTCGAGTAGAAGACCGTGGCCTCCCCGCGAAGCTCGCCCATCAGGTCGAGCACCTCGCGGCGACCGATCGGGTCGAGCGCGCTGACGGGCTCGTCGAGCAGGATCACGCGCGGCTTCGTGACGAGCGCCTGGGCGATCCCCAGCCGCTGGCGCATGCCGCCGGAGTAGGTCTTCGTCGCCCGGTCGGCCGCATCGGCCAGCCCGACGCGGGCAAGGACCGCGTCGATCCAGGCACGGGCGCCGGCGGCCGGGTCGGCCGACAGCGAAGCGACGAACTCGAGGGTCTCGCGGCCGGACATCCAGTCGTAGAAGCGCGGGTCCTGGGCGAGGTAGCCGATCTCGCGGCGGTAGGCGGCGCCGGCGTCGAGCGGGGTCCCGGCGACGCTCGCCGTGCCGCTCGTCGGGCGGATCAGGCCGCCGAGGATCTTGAGGGTCGTGGACTTCCCTGCCCCGTTCGGGCCGAGGAAGCCGTAGATGGACCCGGCCGGCACGTCGAGCGTCAGGTCCGTGAGTGCCTGGACACCCGGGTAGTGCTTCGTCAGCCGCTCCATTCGGATCGCGGATGCGTTGGTCATCGGTGGTGCTCCTGGTCGGTGCGAGCTGGGCCGCTCGCGGTGACCAGAGCATCGGGTGGGGCGACCCCCGCGTCGTCAGCCGCGGGGAGCGATCGAGCCGATCTCCTTCGATCGATCGGCCTCATCCCCCGGTATCGGGTGCGGGACGGCCGGCATCGTCATTCGTCGGCGGGGTGCCGTCGTCATCCGTCCATGGAGCCGGGTCGGACGAGGCCGGTCTCGTAGGCGAGCACGACCGCCTGGGCGCGGTCGCGGAGGTCGAGCTTGAGCAGCGCGTGCGACACGTGGGTCTTGACGGTCGGCTCGGCCAGCACGAGGCGCTCGGCGATCTCGCGGTTCGACAGGCCCCGGGCGACGAGCGTCAGCACCTCGCGCTCGCGCTCGGTGAGCTCACGCAGGCGGTCGTCGAACCGACGGTCCGGCGCGGCCGGCAGGCGATCGCGGAACGTGTCGAGCAATCGCCGCGTCACCGACGGCGCGAGCAGCGCGTCGCCCGCCGCGACGGTTCGGATCGCGACCACGAAATCCTCGGGCGTCACGTCCTTGAGGAGGAAGCCGCTCGCGCCCGCGCGCAACGCCTGGACGACGTTCTCATCGGCATCGAAGGTCGTCAGCACGAGGACGCGGGCCGTCAGCTCGGGATCGGCGCTGATGCGGCGCGTCGCCTCGACGCCGTCCATGACCGGCATCCGGATGTCCATGACGACGACGTCGGGCCGGAGGCGGCGCGTCCCCTCGACCGCCGCGCGACCGTCGGTCGCCTCGCCGACGACCTCGATGTCGGGCTCGTCGGCAAGGATCATGCGGAAACCGGTCCGGACCAGCGACTGATCGTCGACGAGCAGGACGCCGATGCGGTCCGTGGTCCGAGCGTCGGTCACGCGGCCGTCCCGTCGAGCGGCAGCCGCGCGGCGACCCGGAAGCCGGAACCGGCCGGCCCGACCTCGAGCGTGCCGCCGAACACCGCGACCCGCTCGCGCATGCCGACGAGCCCGTGCCCGCCGCTGTCGAGCGCCGACACGGGTTCGGCCGAACGTGTGCCGCCCTCGTCGGTGACGCGGACGTCGAGCGCCGCCGGCTCGTAGCGGACGAGCACCCGTGCCCGCCCGCCGCCGGCATGCTTGAGCGTGTTCGTCAGCGCCTCCTGGATGATCCGGTAGGCCGACAGCTCGACGCCGGGATCGAGCGGCCGCCGCTCCCCCTCGATGGAAAGCTCGACCGGCAGCCCCGCCGAGCGCACGGATTCGAGCAGCGGGCCGAGACGATCGAGCCCGGGCATCGGCTCGCGCGCGGCGCCCTCCGTTGCATCCCCGGCCGGGCCCGGCGTCCCGAGCACGCCGACCATCCGGCGCATGTCGCCGAGCGCGAGACGGGCGGTGGTGTCGATCGCGTCGATCGCGGCCCGCGCGTCCTGCGGCCGCTTCTCCAGCGCGCGCCGGGCGGCGCCGGCCTGGACCACGATCACGCTGACGTGGTGTGCGACGACGTCGTGCAGCTCGCGGGCGATCCGCTGGCGCTCCTCGACGACCGCCCGCTCGGCGCGCTCCTCGCGGTCGCGCTCGGCACGGGCTGCGCGGTCCTCGACGGTCCCGATGTACGCGCGCCGCTCACGGGCCCACGTCCCGAGCACCCAGGCGACGGTGACGGTCAGGAGGTTCTGGACGAGGCTGCCGAAGGCCTGCGGGAGGCCGGCCCGATCCGCGATGAGGATGCCGAGCACGAGCGCGAACACGATCGCGGCGAGCCCCGAGACCCGGCGGTCGTAGCGCTCGGCGACCGTGAACAGCGCAATGAGCGCGCCGAGCGTCGAGTTCAGCGAGTCCGTTGCCTGGAGCGCGTGGAGGACCGTCGCGCCGAGCGTGACTGCGAGCACCGGGAACGGCGCCACCCGCCGGAACGCGATCGGGAGCGTCTGGGCGAACAGCAGGGCGATGCTCGACGGGCTATACGAGCCGATGTCGGTGGCACCGGCGAGCAGCGTGACGACCGACAGCGCGGTCAGCCCGAGCGCGAGGAGGCCGTCGAACCACAGCGGGCTGTCGCGGAGGGAAGCTCGTGACGCCGTCACGCGCGAAGCGTATGCGTCGGCGAACGGCCGTGCATCGCCTGCCGGTCAGTGCAGGCGGTCCTGCCAGTCGGGCGGGACGCGCTCGGCCGGACCCGGGACCGTCTGCTCGACCGGGTGGTGACGCGGCGGGGTGAGCGCCGGGCCTTCCCCGTACTCGTCGGTGGCGTAGTTCCAGAACCAGTCCTCGCCCGGCTCGTACGACTGGACGAGCGGGTGCTCGGCCTCGGCGGCGTGACGGCTTGCGTGCTGCGAGGGCGACGAGTCGCAGCAGCCGACGTGGCCGCACGCCGCGCAGCGCCGCAGGTGGTACCACCAGCCGCCGGAGGCCTCGCACTCGACGCAGCCGGGTCCGCTCGGCGGGACCGCGGGATCGATCGGGCTGTCGGACACGACTTCTGGCGCTCCTCGCTTGCTGGGGGCGGCGTGCGTGCGCCTGATGGTCGACGACCCCCGGGCGCGATGCCTGGGGGTCGGTCGGTGCGGTACGAGCTGTGGAGGCGACGAGCGGATTCGAACCGCTGAATAGAGGTTTTGCAGACCTCCGTGTTAAGCCACTTCACCACGTCGCCTCGGAACGAGGAACCGCAGGCTCCCCTTCGCGGGCCGAGGATAGCAGCAAATCTCGGCGGGAGGCATGTGCCGGGTGGCCCTGCTCGGCCATCGGGCACCGACGCCGGTCCGCCGCCGGTACCCTTGTCGGGATGACCGCTCCCCTCCTGGGCTGCATCGCCGACGACCTCACCGGCGCCACGGATCTCGCCGGCACGCTCGTGCGCGAGGGCATGCGGGTCGCGCTGGTCGTCGGGGTGCCCGAGTCGACCGATGCCGCGTCCCCGGACGCCGCCGACGCGGTGGTCGTCGCGCTCAAGAGCCGATCCACGCCGCCGGCCGAGGCCGTCGCGGACTCGCGGCGAGCGCTCGCCTGGCTCGCGGCCCTCGGTGTGCCGCGCGTGTACATCAAGTACGCATCGACGTTCGACTCGACGCCCGACGGGAACATCGGTCCCGTGACGGTGGCCCTCCGTCGCGACCTCGGGGCCGCCCGGACCGTGGCGTGTCCGGCCTTTCCGGCCAACGGCCGGACCGTCTACCAGGGCCACCTCTTCGTGGGCTCCACGCTCCTGTCCGACAGCCACATGCGCCGCCATCCGCTCAACCCGATGACCGAGTCGAACCTGCCCCGGTTCCTCAGCCGCCAGACCGGGGGCGAGGTCGGGCTCCTGCCACACGCGACCGTTGCGCGAGGAGTCGAGGCGATCCGCTCCGAACTGGCTGCACTGGCCGAGCGCGGCATCGCGGACGTCATCGCCGACGCCATCGACGACGGGGACCTGGCCCGCCTCGGCGTCGCGCTCGCCGACGAGCCCCTCGTGTCGGGCGGCTCGGCGCTCGCGGGCTCGATCGCGATCGCCCTTCGGGACCGCGGAGCCTTCCGGCCGTCGCCCGCGCCCGCCGCGCCCGGGATCGGCGACGGTCCGGCGGCGGTGATCGCGGGCAGCTGCTCGGCGGCGACGCTCGCCCAGGTCGAGGCGATGGCCGCGACGGCCCCGGCGCTGCGAATCGACGCACGCCGGGCGGCGGCCGGCGACGACGTGGCTCCCGAGGCGATCGACTGGGCGGCCGGGCACCTCGACCGCGGGCCGGTTCTCGTCTTCTCCAGCGCTCCTGCGGCGGACGTCGCGGCAGTGGCCGGGGAGGCCGGCCCCGAGGCCGGCGCCGCGATCGAGCGAACGCTCGGACGGATCGCCTGCGGGCTCGTGGACCGAGGTGTCCGGCGCCTCGTCGTCGCGGGCGGTGAGACGTCGGGGGCGGTGATCGCGGCGCTCGGAGTCCGGGTGCTCGAGGTCGGTCGGGAGATCGAGCCTGGCGTGCCCTGGGTGGTCGCCCGCGAGCCGCTCGAGCTCGCGCTCGTGCTCAAGTCGGGCAACTTCGGCTCGCCGACGTTCTTCGAGCGGGCGCTCGAGGCGATCGCGTGACCGACGAGACCGCCGCGCGGTCGGCGATCGTCGCTGCCGGTCGGCGCTTCGGCCGGCTGGGACTCGCACCGGGCCGATCGGGCAACCTGAGCATCCGGCTCGGCGAGCGCGTGCTGATGACGCCGACGGGCAGCCGGCTCGACGAGCTCGAGCCGGCCGGGCTGTCGGTCGTCGGTCTCGACGGCGGGCTGCTCGAGGGACCGCGGCCGACGAAGGAGGCGGCGCTCCATCTCGGGATCTACCGGGCCCGAACCGATGCCGCGGCGATCGTCCATCTCCATTCGCCGCACGCGGTCGCGGCATCGTGCCTGGCGGACCTCGACCCCGCCGACGCCTTCCCGCCGATCACCGCGTACTACCTGATGCAGGTCGGGCGCCAGCCGCTGCTGCCGTTCTTCCCGCCCGGCTCGCCGGACCTCGCTGTCGCGGTCGAGGCCGCGGCCGGCGACGCGCGCGCGATCCTGCTCGCGAACCACGGGCTGCTGGCGGCGGGCGGCACGCTCGACGACGCCGCGGTCGTGGCCGAGGAGATCGAGGCGACGGCCCGGCTCGTGCTGCTGCTGCGCGGCGCGCCGGTCTCGCTCGTCCCGGACGCGTGGGTGGATCGACTGCGGGGGAGCTGAGGGCGCGGCCGACCGCGGTCCGTTCTGGCTCAGGTGGTGGCTGCCCCTCGAGGATTCGAACCTCGGTTCACGGATCCAAAGTCCGCTGTCCTACCACTAGACGAAGGGGCAGTGCCTCGTCCCGGACAAGAAAATGGAGCGGAAGACGGGACTCGAACCCGCGACCCTCACCTTGGCAAGGTGATGCTCTACCAACTGAGCCACTTCCGCTCGATCCGCGACCACCGACGAGTCGGTGGTGCCGAGAGCCAGATTCGAACTGGCGACACCGCGATTTTCAGTCGCGTGCTCTACCAACTGAGCTATCTCGGCCCGATGGCCAATTAGGCTTTGGCCGCCCGTCGGCGACGAAGACTGTACCACGCGTTCGGATGGGCCATCAACGCGGCCCGGGGCGGCGATCGGCGTGCCGTGCCCGACGTTCCGGCGCCGACTTCGGTCTGGGCGAAGTGCACGCAACATTCGTGCAGGGGTCGTGCCCGAGTCCGCCGAATCGGCCGGCGGCCACGCTCGAATGTTCTCGCAACTTCGGCGGGAGCGAAGCCGAGGGGGACCGGCGCGGGGCCGTCGGGGGGCCCGCAGGGGCCGGCCGGGTTGGCGGCCCCGCCCGCCCCGGCACCGCCCGCGCGTCGACCCCGGCGCCGGCACTTCGGTCTGGGCGAAGTGCACGCAACATTCGTGCGGGCGTCGTGCCCGATTCCGCCGAATCGGCCGGCGGCCACGCTCGAATGTTCTCGAAACTTCGGCGGGAGCGAAGCCGAGGGGGACCGGCGGGGCCGGCAGTGGGCCGGCAGGAGGCCGGCAGTGGGCCGGCAGTGGGCCGGCCGGGCCCGCCCCGCCCGCCCGCGCTGCGACTCGCTCCCCTACTCGAGCCCCGCCATCGTCGCCGCCTCCGGGGCCGACAGCGGCGGATCCCCGGTCAGCTGCCGCAGCCGGTTGATCCGGTCGACGATCGGCGGGTGCGTCGACATGAGCCCCGACGAGCGGGCCTCGAACTTCTTGATCGGGTTCGTGAAGTACATGTGCTGCGTGCCGCGGTTGGCCGCCTCGAGCACCTCCGGGTCGCCCGAGATCTTGGCCAGCGCCCGCTCGAGCCCGTACGGGTTGCGAGTCAGCTCGACAGCGGACGCGTCGGCCAGGTATTCGCGCTGTCGGCTCACCGCGAGCTGGATGAACCGCGCGATGATCGGCGCCAGGATGGCAAGCGCGATCGCGATGACGAAGATGATGAGCTGGGCGCCGCCACCGCCCTCGCGACTGCGACCACGCCGGCCGACCCCGCCCCAGAACGTCGCGCGGAGGAAGAAGTCGGCGAGGATCGCGATCGCGCCGACCATGACCCCGACGACGAGCGTGAACCGGATGTCGAAGTTCCGGACGTGGGACAGCTCGTGCCCGAGCACGCCCTGGAGCTCCTCCCGATCGAGCTTCTCGAGCAGGCCGGTCGTCACCGCGACCGACGCGTGCTGCGGGTCGCGGCCGGTCGCGAAGGCATTCGGCGCCGAGTCGTCGATCACGTAGACCTTCGGCATCGGCGTGTTCGCCGCGATCGCCATCTCGCGCACGACGTTGAGCAGCTGCGGAGCGGACTGCTCGTTCACCTCGCGCGCACCGGAGACGGTCAGGACGAGCTTGTCGCCCGCGAAGTACGTCCCGGCCGCGCTGATGCCGCCGAACGCGAGGGCAACCCCCGTCGTACCGACACCGGCGGCGGGCTCGCCGAAGACGGCATACCCGATCGCGAAGCCGAGCACCGCCAGGATGGCGACGACGAAGGCCGCCATGAGGAATGAATTCCGCTTGTTCGCGGCGATCTGGTCGTAGAAGGTCGACCCGGCCACGGGCCCTCCGCTGGGTCGGGGCCTAGCTGAGGCTCAGGTCGACGTTCGGGACGTTCGCCGCCTCGGGCTCGGCGTCGAAGAACTCGCGGCGGGTGAAGCCGAGCGGACCGGCGAGCAGCACGTTCGGGAAGACCTGGATGGCGGTGTTGTAGTCGAGCACGGTCGCGTTGTAGTGCTGGCGGCTGAACGAGATCTGGTTCTCGGTCGTCGTCAGCTGCTCCTGGAGCTCGAGCACGTTCTGGTTCGCCTTGAGGTCCGGGTAGTTCTCCACGACCGCGAACAGCGAGCGGAGCGTGCTCGTCAGCGCGTTCTCGGCGGCAGCCTGCTGGGCAGGGCCCTGCGCACCGGCCGCGACTGCATTCGCGCGTGCCTCGGTGACGTCGGTCAGGACCTTCTGCTCGAAGCCCATGTAGCCCTTGACCGCGTTCACGAGGTTCGGGATGAGGTCGTGGCGGCGCTTGAGCTGGACTTCGATCTGCGCGAACGCCTCGTCGATCCGAAGCCGGCGCTGGACGAGGCCGTTGTAGATCCCGATCGCAAAGACGACCAGGAGCACGATGACCGCGATGACGATGATCAGCGGCAGGTTGTCCATACCCTCCTCCGCGGCTCCGGCGGAGCCGTGCTTCGTGCGGAGAGTGTACGTCAGCCGAGCCGACGGATCGCGATGATGCCGATCGAGCCGACGGCGACGACGGCCGCAACGATCGCCGCGATGAGCGCCGGGTCGATGGCCGCCTCGTCGTTGGCCGGGACCGGCGCGGCCTCGGGCGGCTCGACGGTGACCCGCTGCGTGGCGCGCGTGAAGATCTCGCCGGTGGTCGTCTCGGGGTCGGTGGCGGCGTCGATCACGTAGTCGCCGGGTTCGGGCGCCGGAATGGCCGCGGCATACCGGCCCGTGTCGGGGTCGGCGAGGGCGGCGACGGCCTCCGTGAGCGGCTCCGCCCGGGGCGGCCGAAGCATGACGACGAGCTCCTCCGGATATGGCGCCAGGTCCCGCGACCACGGCGCGCGGTGCTCGAGCGTCAGCTCGACGTCGATCGGCTCGCCCGCGATCGCCGGGGTGGTCAGCAGGTCCATCTGGAGGTCGGCGAGGAACGGCAAGGGGGCCTCGGGCGGCGGTCCGACGCCACCCTCGTCGAAGGAGATGATGCTCTCGACGCACTCGCCCTCGGCGGTGCAGCTGCGGCCGGGCAGCCCCACGACGATGTGGTCGAGGCCGCCGGGTGGGATCGCGACCTCGGCGACGTAGTGGCCCGGCCAGTCCGTCGGGGCCTGGATCGCCTCCAGCGGCGTCGCCGGGTCCGAACGGTCGTACGGCTCGATCACGATCGCGGGAAGCAGGAAGGGCGTGCCCTCCGTGGCGTGCCAGATCGTCACGCCGATGGTCACGGTCGTGCCCGGCGCAGCGTCGGTGGGAACCGGGGCGTCCAGCCAGGCCTCGACGCGCTCGAGCTCACCGGCGACGGCGGCCGGGGCGACGGCCAAGGTGCCGATGGCCACGGCGAGCGCCGCGAGGCGGAGGACGTGACGCGTCATGCCTCGCAATACACCGAGCGGGCTCAAGCCGTTCGGTCGCCGATTGGGAGGCAGCCACGGCCGGCAACGCCGCTCGTCCGCGTGACCGGACCCGCGTCGGCGTCGATGCGCAATGTGCCGCGAGCGATGGCCTCGCGAGCGCGTGCGCCGATCTCGGGATCAAGGCCGTCCAGCGCCGCGAGCAGCCGTTCCTCGCCGACGCCGCTCACATCGATGCTGTCGTCGACGGCGTTGTAGCCCGCGCTGGAGGTTCCGCCCGGCGGCGTGATCCCCGGCACGGCCGCCTGCACCGCCGCGAGGAGCACGGGATCGACGCAGCTTGTTGCGACCGCGATGCCCTGCGGGTCCAACTCGGCACGCCATGCCGCCAGCCGACCCGCCTCGACGACCACGATGGCGTTGATGCCGTCGAATACCACCGCCATGAAGCCGGCTCGCTCCTCGTATCTGCCCTGGAGCTGCTCGAGCAGGTCGGCGGCAGGGCCGTCCAGGTTCGTCAACGCCACCGGGACCGAGCCCGGACACCGACTTCGACCCTCGACCCCCGGGGCCTCGGCCGGTGACGCGGCGGACGACGGGGGCGCGGAGGCACAAGCCGCGAGGAGGCCCCCGAAGAACGCGAGCGCGGCCGCCGTGCCGGCGAAGGCCCTCGCGCGCTCGAGCATGTCAACTCCGTCGTCGTGACCCTGCCGGTTCCCACAAGTCGGCCGCCTTGCAAGCGGGTCACCCGGGCGCTGGTGCCGTCCGTGGGATGGTGGGCGGTGAGGGACTCGAACCCCCGACATCCTCGGTGTAAACGAGGCGCTCTGACCAACTGAGCTAACCGCCCGACGTCTGTGAGCATACGCGGCGCGGGGCGGGCGGGTCCGGATCGGGGCGGCGGTGCGGCACGACCGGGCTCGTGCGGGGCGCGGCGTCCGTGAAGCGGCCCCGGCCCGGGCGCCGCAGGCGGCAGCCCCGTTCGTGGCTGGCACCGCAAGCCGCAGCCCCGTTCGTGGCCAGGTAACAACCGGGGTAGTCGGAGGCCAGCGCCCGACGCCGAACCGAGCCGATTCGACGGCCAGCCAGCAAGGGGGGTGCTGGATGGCCACGAATCGAGGCTCTCGGGGGTCTTCGGAGCGGCCGCTCACTACACGGGTTGATACGTGGCCAGGTTCCAGGCGAGTCCAGGATCGGCGCGGGCGACGTCCCTGAAGGCCGGGCAGGCGCGGCGCCGTGCAGCGGCGCGGCACCGTGCAGCGGCGCGGCGGCGGCCGGCCGCGGCCGGGTTGGTGGAACCGGTCCCGGACATGAAACGACCGCCGTCTCCGGCGGTCGTCAATCGGTGCGAGGGTGGTGCCCAGGCCGGGACTTGAACCCGGATGAGTTGCCTCATACGCCCCTCAAACGTACGCGTATACCAATTCCGCCACCTGGGCAGGTGTTCGCTCTTCGTCCGAAGGAGGGAGTGGTACCGAGGGAGGGACTTGAACCCACACGACCTTGCGGCCACTAGGTCCTGAACCTAGCGCGTCTGCCTATTCCGCCACCTCGGCATCGGACGGACGGCCGTCACCGGTCGTCAGCGAGGCGCCATGTTAGCACATCCCAGAATCGGTCACCAGGGTCCGCGACCTGCCGGACGACCGGTCCCGAGACCGTCTCGCGGACGACCACGATCTCGTCGCGAAACGCCAACGGCAGCAGGTAGCGACCCTGCGCGAGCTGCTCCTGGAGCGCCCGGTACGCAGCCATCCGTTGCGTGTCGGTGCCCGGCTTGCGGGCCGCCTCGAGCAGCCCGTCGAGCGTCGGGTCCTGCAGGCCCGACACGTTGGAGCCGCCCGACACGGTCTGGGTGGACGCGAGCAGCGGATACAGGTCGGGATCGAGCCCGATCGTCACGTCCACGACCGCCGCCCGGAACTCGCCTGCCGCGAGCCGCGTGCTCACGAACTCGCCGGGCGGCAATCCGACGTGCGAGACCCCGAGCCCGAGCGTCAGCCAATCGGCGGTCACCGATGCCGCGGCGTCGAACGCGGCGGGGTTCGACGCGCGATCGGGGCTCAGCAGCTCGAACTCGAACGCCTCGTTCAACCCGGGCAGTCGCCAGCGACCGTTCTTCTGCGTCCAGTCGGCCTTCTCGAGCGCCGCCTTCGCCGCGTCGGTGTCGTGGGCCACGGTCGCGCTCGCATTCGGGTCGAACAGGACCGAGCTCGGCGGGATCGCCGAGTCCGCCCGCACCGCGAGACCGCCGAAGGCCGCGTCGATCAGCGCCTCGCGGTCGATGGCCTGCAGCAGCGCGGTCCGTACCGCCGGCGTCCGAAACTCGGGCCGATTGCCCCGGAGGTTGAAGAGCACCGCCGTGAGCGTCGAGCCCGGGTAGCGCAGGACGTGTGTCCCGGGCTCCGCGTCGAGCCGGGCCGCGAGCTCGGCGTCGATGCCCGAGGCGGCGTCCAGGTCGCCCGCGCGGAAGGCATCGGCAAGGCGGCCCGGGTCGCCAAAGTAGTGGAACTCGATGCCGCTGAGATACGGCCGCGGCAGGGCCGGCCGAACCGACGGCCCGCTCGCGCTCGGAGCCGCGGCGGCCGAGGGCGCAGCCGCCGGCACGATCCTGGCAGCCGGCTCGAGCACGGCCCGGTGCTCGTCGAGGCTCGCGAGAGCGAACGGCCCGGAGCCGATCGGCGCCCGACCGAACGGGTCGTCGGGCAGCTCGGCGACCGGCACCCCGGCGAGCAGGTGGGCGGGTGCGATCGGCTGCGTGAGCGCCTGGAGGAAGCCGCCGAGCGGCGTCGACAGCCGGAACTCCACCGTGCGGCTCCCCTTCGTCGCGAGCGTCACGCCGGCCCACGAGGCTCCCCGCGGACCGGTGTACTCAGGGTCCTGGAGCGTGCCGATCGTGAACGCCACGTCGTCCGCCGTCACCGGCGTACCGTCGTGCCAGCGGGCGTCGGTCCGGAGCTCGACGGTCCACGTGGCCCCGTCGTCGCTGACCGACCAGCGCTCGGCGAGATCCGGGACCAGCGTGCCGTTCGGGCCGAGGCGGACGAGACCCGAGAACAGCAGCGCGACGAGGTCGCGGTCGGCCTGGGTCCTGGCGGTGAGCGGGCTGACCGACACCGGGCCGCCGAGGACCCCCTCGCGATACGGCCGCGTCTCCGGGACGACGACCGGCGGATCCGTGCGAGTCGAGACCGCGGGCTGCAGGGCAGGCATCGTCACCGCGCCACCGATCACGGCGAGCACGACGAGCAGCCCGAGAACGAACGCGAGGTCCTTGCGGGTCATCGAGGATGGCGGGCGCGAGGGCCGACGGGGTGGCCCATCGGCTCAGGTCGTCGGTGCGAGCCGGTACGAGGCGATCGCGAAGACGACGAACAGCGCGAGCAGGATGATCGTGAACTGCCAGAGGCGCTTCTCGACGCCGCGACGGCTGCGGTAGACGGCCGAGTCGCCGCCGAACGCGCCGGACAGCCCGGTGCCGCGGGCCTGGAGCAGGATCGCGGCGATCAGCGCGATGCTGATGATGAGCTGGCCGATGGCGAGGATCGGGTTCACGAGTGAGCGGCCTCCGATGGGGTGACGGCCAGCGATGCTACCACAGGGCACCGGCTCGAACCGCCGGCGAGGGCGGTCTCACGCCGGGGACGGCCGGTCGTCCGCGAGCAGCGACTGCCCCGACATCCCCGGCCACCCCGGCAGGCCAGCGAACGCGAGCAGCGTCGGCGCGACGTCCGCGAGGACACCGTCATGGAGCGACCGGCCCGCCGCGGCGGGCCCGACCAGCACGAACGGCACCGGGTTGAGCGAGTGCGCCGTGACCGGCTTGCCCGCGTCGTCCCGGAGGTGCTCCGCATTGCCGTGATCGGCGGTGATCGCGAGCAGCGCACCCGAGCCCGAGCCGCCGGCCGGGACGCGCTCGACCGCGTCGACGATCCGGCCGAGACAGCCGTCGACCGTCTCGAGCGCCCGGACCGTCGCGTCCCACACGCCGGTGTGCCCGACCATGTCGGGGTTGGCGAAGTTCGCGACGATGAAGTCGTAGCGGCCCGAGCCGATCGCCTCGACGAGCGCGTCGGTCACCCCGAGCGCGCTCATCTCGGGCTGGAGGTCGTAGGTTGCGACCTTCGGGCTCGGGATCAGGCGCCGCTCCTCGCCGGGATAGGCCGTCTCGACGCCGCCGTTGAAGAAGTACGTCACGTGGGCGTACTTCTCGGTCTCGGCGACATGGAACTGGGTCCAGCCGGCCTCCGAGAACGCCTGCGCGAGCGATCGCGCGGCCTCGGGCGGAAAGGCGACCTCGACCGGCAACCCCTCCTCGTAGGCGGTCATCGTCACGACGAACAGGTCGCGCGGGGCGGGTCGTCCCGACGGCGACGTGCGGTCGAACGCGTCGAAGCCCCACACGCTCAGCGCGTGGGTCAGCTGACGGGCGCGGTCCGCCCGAAAGTTCGCGTGGATGATCGGGTCGCGATCGCGGACCCGGCCGTCCACGCCGTCGATGACCGTCGGCAGGACGAACTCGTCGGTCTCGCCGCGCGCGTAGGCGGCTTCGATGGCCGCCACCGCCGAGGGCGCGTGCTCCCCTTCTCCGTGGACGATGGCGTCGTACCCACGCTCGGTCCGCTCCCAGCGCTTGTCGCGGTCCATCGCGTAGTAGCGGCCGCCGACGCTCGCGATCCGGGCATCGGGGTGCGCCGAGCCGAGCCGCCGCTCGAGGTCCGCCATGAACCCGACCGCCGACTGCGGCGGCGTGTCCCGCCCGTCGAGCAGCGCGTGGACCCGGACGTGCCGGACCCCCTGGCGTGCTGCGAGCCCGACCAGCGCGACGAGATGTCGATCGTTCGCGTGCACGCCGCCCGGTCCGATGAGGCTCACGATGTGGAGCCGCCCATCGTCGCCGAGCGCGCGCTCGCACGCATCGAGGAGCGCCGGTCGCTCGTTGAAGCTGCCGTCCTCGATCGCGGCGTCGATCCGCGGCAGGTCCTGGAGCACGGGTCGTCCCGCGCCGAGGTTCAGGTGGCCGACCTCCGAGTTGCCCATCTGGCCCGTCGGCAGCCCGACCGCGTCCTCGGACGCCCGGAGCACGCAGTGCGGCCAGCGCCCGAGCAGCCCGCGCCAGACGGGCATGTCGGCTGCGGCCACGGCGTCCGCGTTCGGATCGCGGCCGATCCCGAAGCCGTCGAGGACGACGAGGACGATCGGCCGCGGTCGCGGCGCAGGCCCGCCAGCGGGACCCGTCACGCGGCCGCTCGGCGCGCCCGGGCGGTCATGGCGGCACGCGCCACGATGCCGGCCATCTCGTCGGGCTTGAGCGATGCCCCGCCGACAAGCGCGCCGTCGATCGACGGCTCGGCGAGGAACTCATCGATGTTCGCCGAGGTCACGCTCCCGCCGTAGAGCACCGGCACGTCGTCCGCGCGCGACCCGAAGCCGAGGCGCGCGAGCGAGGAGCGGATCGCATCGGCCATCGCGGCAGCGTCGGCGCCCCGGGCGTTGCGGCCCGTGCCGATCGCCCACACCGGCTCGTAGGCGACGACGAGGCCCGCGTCCCCGAGCGCGGTCGCATCCCGGTCGGCGAGCGCACCGGCCACCTGGGCGTCGACGACCTCGACGGCCCGCCCGCCTTCACGCTCCTCGAGCTGCTCCCCGACGCACAGGATCGGCCGGAGTCCGGCGTCGACGGCCCGGGCGAGCTTGCGCCCGATGAGCTCGTCGGTCTCGCCCGCATCGCGCCGCCGCTCCGAGTGGCCGAGGATCACCCACGTCGCCAGCCCCGCGAGCATCGGCGCCGCGATCTCGCCCGTGAAGGCGCCGGCCAGCTCGTGGTGGACGTTCTGCGCGCCGACGCCGACGGCGGGCTCCTCGTCGGCGACGGCCGCGGCGACCGCGGCGAGACAGACGAACGGCGGACAGATCACGCGGACGACGTCCGCCTCCCTGGTCCGACCCGCGATCGTCCGGGCGAGCTCGCCCGCATCGGCGGGGGTGGTGTGCATCTTCCAGTTGGCGGCCACGATCACGTCACGCATGACGTCGATCATGCCAGAGGCCGGCTCCCCGCTCCCGGGCCGAGCGGCCTCCGTGCATGGGCCGGACGGTCCGACCGCGCACGCCGGTGGGCGCCCGCCAGCGCCGCCGCATCGTCGTCGGGCGGGTGCAGCGCGAGCCGCTCGAGCCGCTCGAGCGCGCGCTGGACCGCCGAGCGGTGGATCCCGAGGCGAGCGGCCAGCTCGGACAGGGTCGCCTCGGGTGTCTCGCGCCGGGCGGCCGCCACCTCGCGCACGACCCGGGGCTGCCCGGTCAGCCGCCCGTCGGCCTCGAGCCGGCCGATCGCGTCGAGCTGTCGTCCGGCGGCTGCCACCGCGCGCTGGAGGTTCGCCGATTCGGCGTTGAGCACGCGGTTCAGCTCGCCCCGCAAGGCGCGCGAGACCTGGCGTGCCTCGATCTCGAGCAGCGCCGCGCCGGCGCCGATCCGGCGCAGGAACGTGCCGACGGCCTCGGCGCTCTTCCAGAGCACGACCCCGCGGCCGCGCCGGAGCCGCCAGGAGGCGGCCAGGCCCACTTCCGCAAGCCGGGCGGCGAGGATCGGCGCCTCGTCGGCGGGGACGATGAACTCGAGGTGCGTCCGGCCGTTGGCAAGACTCAGCGAGCCGCGTGCGAGGAACCGCCCGCGGAGCCACGCCCATCGACAATGATCGAGTGCCCCGTCCCAATCGAACCCGGCCGGGCTGCCCGTTCTCGCCGGGGGGCTCTCGGGAGGCGCCGCGGCTCCGCCCGTCGGCGTCGTCGCTGCTGCGGCTCCGAGCGTCGCGGCGCCCTCGATCGCGCGTCGCTCGAGCCGCACCGCGAGGCGGCTCACGGCGGGCTCGCGGTTCCATCCATCGTCGCCGAGCCCGGCGGCCTCCGCCAGCCGATCGCAGGGCCGTGCCGGGTCGATCGCGGCCAGCTCGGCCCGGAGCCCCACGACGAGGTCGCGCTCCGACCGCGTCATGTCACGCGGTGCGGCCCACCGCCCGACGCCGCAGACGCTGCTCGCGCTCGAACGTCCCGAGCAGGGCGGACGCCAGGCGGTCCGGGTCGTGGTGATGCGCGTTGTCGGGGTCCACGACGTCCTCGAGCACGAGCCGGGGCAGCGGCTCGACCTTTGCGGGCCAGCGCAGGCGCACGGGCTCGGCGGTCCACTGGGTCGGGATGCGCGCGTGCGGCTGGTTGTTGGCGAGCACGATGTCGAGGATCCCGGGCGACGTGTGCGCGACGAGCGTCTCGACGTGGGCCGCCAGGTCGAACCCGGTCGTCTCCCCCTCCTGGGTCGCGACGTTGCAGACGTAGACCTTCGGGGCGGTCGCCGCCACCACGGCGTCGCGCAGCGCCGGGACGAGCAGGCTCGGCAGGATGCTCGTGAAGAGGCTGCCCGGCCCGAGCACGATCAGCTCCGCGTCGCGGATCGCGTCGAGTGCGTCGCTCGACGGCGCGACGTCGTCGGGGCTCACCCAGACCCGCTCGATCCCGGGCGTCCGCATGATCACCGACTGGCCCTCGACGACCGCTCCGTCGGCGCAGCGGGCGTGGAGCGTCAGCGGCGTGGCCGACACCGGGACGACCTGCCCGCGCACGGCGAGGATCCGGTTGATCCGCCGGACGCCCTCCTCGAAGTCGCCCGCCTGGAGCTCGGTCATCGCTGCGATCAGCAGGTTGCCGACGGCGTGCCCCGCGAGGCCCTGGCCCGCGACGACCTCGCCGCGCAGCGGGAACCGGTACTGGAGGAGCTGGTCCATGAGCGACTCGGAATCGGCGAGCGCGGCGATGCAGTTGCGGATGTCGCCGACCGGCGGGATGCCGAGCTCCTCGCGGAGGACGCCCGACGACCCGCCGTCGTCGGCGACCGTCACGACCGCGGTCAGGTTGCTCGTGTGCTCCTTGAGCCCGCGCAACAGGGCCGACAGGCCGGTTCCGCCACCGATCGCGACCACCCGCGGCCCGCGGGCAAGGAACCGCTTCTGGTAGATGACCTCGACGAGCGGCTGGCGTCCGTCGCGCGAGCGGAACGGATCCATGAACGCGCGGATCACCATCACCGCCCCGACGCCGACGCACAGCGCCCCGAGCACCACGACCGCGAGGAGTCGAACCTGGGTCGGCAGGAACGTCAGCGTCAGCAGATCGACGATGCCCTGGGCGAATCCGCCCGGATGGAGCTCGCGGGTCACCTGGCGCAGCACCGAGGCAAGCGCCAGCGCGAGGAAGAACAGCCCGACGAAGACCAGCAGCAGCCAGCGCTTGATCCCGATGCCCGGCGTCAGCCAGCGACGCAGGTTCACGTTCGGTCCTCGAGCTCCCGGTGGAAGACCGCGACCGGGCCGAACTCGCGCTCGCGCAGCCATGCCGCGAGCTCCTCGGCCATCACGATCGAGCGGTGGAAGCCGCCCGTGCACCCGATCGCCACGGTCAGTCGGGACTTGCCCTCGGCGATGTAGGCGGGCACGGCGAAGTCGAGGAACTCCTTGATGTGAGCCAGGAACCGCTGCGCGACCGATTGCCCGAGGACGTACTCGCGGACGGGCTCGGTCAGCCCGGACTGGCGGCGCAGCTCGGGCACGTAGTACGGGTTCTGCATGAACCGGACGTCGAAGACCAGGTCCGCCTCGAGCGGCACGCCGTGCTTGTAGCCGAAGCTGATGATCTGGATCGCGAGCTGGTCGGGGCGCGCGGCCGAGCCCAGCTGGGCGAACAGCCGCTCGCGGAGCTCGCGCAGCGCAAGGTCCGAGGTGTCGACGACGACATCGGCCTCGGCGCGGACCGGCTCGAGCCGGCGGCGCTCCTCCGCGATCGAGCTCGCGATGCCCCGGTTGTGCTCGAGCGGGTGGCGGTGGCGCGTCTCCGAGAACCGGCGGATCAGGACGTCGTCGCGCGCCTCGAGGAACACGATCCGCGGGCGGACGCCGCGACCCTCGAGCGCACCGCGCATCGCGGCCAGCGCGAGTGCCGCGTCGCCGGCTCGCACGTCGACGACGATCGCGACCCGGGCGAACCGCTGGCGATCCGACGTCACCAGGTCGGCGAGCTCGGGGAGCAGCTCGTTGGGGAGGTTGTCGACGACGGTGTAGCCCAGGTCCTCGAACAGCTTCGACGCCGCGGTCTTGCCGCCGCCCGACAATCCGCTGAGGATGACGATGTCCTGCTCGGGGACGGCCGCGGCCGAGGCCCCGTCGCCGATGGGGCGTGCGTCGCTCGTCACCGGCCCGTTCGCGCGATGACGAAGATCGTGAGCTCGAACAACACGTACATCGTCGCGCCGAGGGTCAGCGGGCTCACGAGATCGCCGCCCGGGGTGATCACGCTCGCGAAGATCGCGATCGCGAGGATCACGTACCGGCGGGCGCCGCGCAGGCGCGCCGAGGTCGTGATCCCGACCCGCGACAGCCCGAACAGCACGATCGGGAACTGCATGACGAGCCCGAACGCGAGGAACATCGTCGTGACGAAGTCGAAGTACGAGCTGGCGGTGATGAGCGGCTGGAGGTCGGGCGTCGCGAAGCCCACGAGAAACGCGGCCGCGAACGGCAGCACGACGTAGGCGATCGCGACGCCGAGCGCGAAGAAGAACAGCGCGAGCGGGATCCACGGCCGGACGATCCGTCGCTCCTCGGCCGTGAGGCCCGGCGCGATGAACTGCCAGCCCTGGTAGAGCAGCACCGGCATGGCCAGGATCACCCCGATGACGATCGCGATCTTGAGGCGGATTGCGAACGCGTCGCCGAGCCCGATGAATTGGAGCGCCTCGCCGGTCGGGAGCGGCGCCCGCAGGATCGAGATCGCCTGCTCGCTGACCATGAAGCCGAGGACGGCCCCGATCGCGACCGCGAGGATCGAGCGGAACAGCCGCGTCCGCAGCTCGCTGAGGTGGTCGACGAGCGACATCACCCCCTGCTCGTCGGTGGCAGGGGGCGTCGGGTCGGACGGGCTCGGGCGCTCGGTCAGGCCGATCTCGCGAACGGCGTCGGCGTCCATGGTGTACCGGGACGCCGGGCCCTACTCGGGCCGGCTCGCCGGGTCAGCGCTGGCGGAGGAACCGGTGGCCACGGGCTGGGCGTCGGCGGTCGAGGAACCGGCCGGTGCCGCGGCACCATCGGAAGCCGGGGCGGGGGCCGTCGCTGCCGTCTCGGGCGGTGCGGTGGTCACCGACGGGGCCGGCGCGGGCGGTACGGCCGGCGGCGGCGTCGCCTGAGCCGACTGGACCGGCGGGGCGGGGCTTGCATCGATCTTGACCGAGTCCTGCAGGTCGCTCGACGCCTTGCGGAACTCGCGGATGCTCTTGCCGAGCGACGCACCGACCTCGGGCAGCTTGCCGGGACCCAGGATCAGCAGCGCGATCACCAGAATGACGATCAGTTCGACGGGACCAAACGGCATGGCGTTCGTTGCTCCTGCGGCGTTGGGGTGCGCGGGCGCGGCCCGACGGCATGCTCCCCTGCGGCGGCTAGGGTAGCACAGCGAGCCTCGTGGCCCAGTTGCGCGCGGCCTGCGCGACGCGCTCGCCAGGGTCGCTCGAGCCGCCCGGGGCGGCCACCCGCGCAGCCCCCGCGATCCCTCGGGACACGTTGACGAGCAGCCCGCCGCCGGGGCGGCCGGCGGCCGGCGGGGCGGTGGCAGGACCCGCCGCCATGACCGGCTCGACCTCCCCGCCCTGCGCCCCGACACCGGGAACGAGGAACGCGAGACCCGGCGCGATCGACCGGATCGTGCGCAGCTCCTCGGGCGCCGTGGCGCCGACGACGAGCCCGACCGTGCCACCGGGTCCCCAGCCCGTCGCCAGGCGCGCGACCCTGGCGTGGAGCGGCTCGGCTGGGGCGCCGGTCGCCGGGTCGGCCGCGACGTCGAGGCTCTGCAGCTCCCCCGCCCCGGGGTTCGAGGTGCGGCACAGGAGATACGCGAAGCGGTCCTCCCGCTCGAGGAGCGGCGCGACGGCCTCCGACCCGAGGTAGGGGTTGACCGTGACCGCGTCGGCGCCGAGGACGTCGAACAGGGCCGCGGCCTGGCGCTCGGCCGTCGAGCCGATGTCGCCGCGCTTGGCGTCCGCGACGACCGGCACCTCGGCCGGGATGGTCGCGCGAAGTCGTTCCAGCGCCGCGAGGCCCTCCGAGCCGAACGCCTCGAAGAACGCGAGGTTCGGCTTCACCGCGGCCGCGACCGGGAGGGCCGCCTCGAGCACGACCGCGCAGAAGCGCTCGATCCCGGCAAGGTTGGGCCGGAAGCCACGCGGCAGGCTGGCGGGATCGGGGTCGAGGCCGAGACACAGGGCGCTGCCGACCGTCGCGGTTCGCTCGGCGAGCCGCTCGAGGTAGGGTCGGGTCACGGGGCCGCAGAGCGCGCCGGGGACCCGCCCGGAGCCGTCGGAGGCGGCGTCGCGGGCAGCTCCTCCGGGGGCACGAACCAGTCCGGGCGTGACGCCGCGTCGAGACCGGACACCGTCGTGAGGTCGACGGTCTCGGTCACCCGCAGCGACGTTCCGTCGGGCTCCACCCTGGCCATCCGCAGGTCGACGATCCCGTGCTCGAGGTGGAGGAACGCAATGGCATCGCCGGCGGGCGACCAGACGGGCGCCGAGGAGGCGCCGTCGTTGGTCACCCGGACCAGCTCGGTGCCGCGCGAGCCGTCGAGGATGACGACGTCGTTGCCGAAGGCCCGCTGACGGGTCGCGGCAATGAACCGGCCGTCGGGCGAGTAGTGCGGCTGGAGGTAGCCGGGCGCCGAGATCGCACGTGCCCGGCGCTCCTCGGTGTCATAGCGCGAGATCACCGGGCTGCCGCGCGAGCCCGATCGCGCGTTCCGGACGTACAGCACGTACCGACCGTCCGACCGCCACGACGGATCCTGGTGTCCCAACGGCGCGTTCTGCGGTGCGTCGGCGGCGGTGAAGCGCTCCCGCTCCAGGTCGTAGAACTGGAGGACGACATCCTGCTCGTCGGGGTTCGGGGCGTCGGTCACGAGAGCGAGCGTCCGCCCGTCGGGCGACAGCACGGGCTGGCGCAGCCAGTAGAACCAGGTACGCCCGTTCTGCCGGAAGCGGCCGGACTTGACCCGCTCGGGCTCGGCGCTGCCGTCGGCGCGGATCCGCATGATCGACGGCACGTCCATGATGTAGTCGCGCAGCTCGTTGCGCTCGAACCAGCGGCCTTCGGCCCGGTCTGTGTGGACGTAGTAGATCCACTCGCCGTCCGGCGACCAGGACGGCATCGAGTCGGTGCCGCCGTTGGTGACCTGGCGGGCCGCATCGTCGGTCTGGACCCAGATGTTGCCGGCCTTCGCATATACGATCGCACCCTGGATCACGGCCTCCGGCTCCGGGATCACCACGTTCGAGGGCGCGGGCGTGATGTCCGGGCCGGCGATCGGCCCGCCGCCGTTCTGGTTCCCGCGGGTCGCGAACGGCAGGTCGCCGTTGAACAGGTTGAACGTCACGAGGGCGACGACCAGCAGCCCGACGACCGCGAGCCCCGGCGCGAGCGCAGAGCTCCCGATGCCGAGTCCGTACGGATCGCCCCGGCGGGGCGGCCGGGCCCGGGTCCGCGTCATGCGACGCCCCCGGCGAGCGCCGACGACGCGAGCGCCGGCTCGACCCCGAGCAATGCCGCGGCCTCGGGGTGCGCGCCGGAGCGGGCGACGTCGCGGATGTCGAGCTGGAGCGACTCGAAGCCGCCGAACGTGCGGCTCGTGATCCGGGCGACGACATCGAGCCGATCGCCCTGCTGGACGACCTCGGCGATGTCGCTGCGTCCGAACGCGATCCCGTCGAGCACGTCCCGCTCGCGCTTCAACGTGAGCTGGCTGTGTCCGCCGGTCGCGGCCCGCACCCGCGTGACGGTGAGCCCGAGGACCGCCACGAGCGGCTCGGGGTTGCCCGGGCCGCAGGGCGCGAGCCGGCCGAGGTCGCGGTGCAGCGCGTAGTCGACCGACACCGCCGGCAACGCGAGGTCGAGCGCGAGCACGGATCGCGGGTCGCGCGGCGCGGCGGCCCCCGCGAGGGCCTCGAACCGTGCGGCGAACTCCTCCCAACGGGCGGCGGGGATCTCGAAGCCGGCGGCGCCGGCGTGGCCGCCATGGCGGATGAACAGGTCGGCGCACGTCTCGAGCGCGGCGCCCAGGTCGAGCGTGCCGTCGCTCCGGCACGACGCCCGGACGACGTCGCCGAGCTCCGCTCCCACGACCGCGGGCACGCCCCGATCCTCGGCCAGGCGGGAGGCCACGAGCCCGACGATCCCGACCGGCCAGGGCCCGCGGACCACGACGGCCGGTCCCGGCGTGGCGCCGTCGATCGCCCCTCGCGCCTCCGCGATCGCGGCCTTCATCAGCTCGCGGCGGCTCGCGTTGGCTGCCTCGAGCCCGTCCGCGTGGCGCAGTGCCTCCTCGCGATCCCCGGCGAGCAGGAGGTGGGCCGCATCGAGCGCCTCCCCCACCCGCCCGGCGGCGTTGAGGCGGGGCGCGATCGCGAACGCGACGGTCTCGAGGTCGACCGACGCCGGGGCGATGCCCGAGCGGTCGAGCAGTGCCGCGAGACCGGGCCGAGGCGCGCGGCGCATCCGTTCGAGGCCGACCCGGGCGATCGCCCGGTTCTCACCGACGATCGGTGCGACGTCGGCCACGGTCCCGATCGTGGCGAGGTCCGCGAGATCGAGCGCAGCCGCGACGCCGCCCGGCTCCTCGCCCAGCACGAGCGAGGCGACCTTGAACGCCACGCCGCTCCCCGCGAGCCGGCGGTCGGGGTACGTGCTGTCGGGCCGGTGCGGGTTGACGAGGGCAAGCGCCTCGGGCAGGACCGCCGGGACCCGGTGGTGGTCCGTGACGATGACGTCGATGCCGCGGCGGCGAGCCTCGGCGATCTCGGCGACGCTCGTCGAGCCGCAGTCGACGGTCACGATCAGCGACGCGCCGGCCTGCCCGGCCGCGTCGAGCGCCGCCAGCGACAGACCGTGGCCCTCGTCGAGGCGGCTCGGCACGTACGGGATGACCTCGACCCCGAACCGGCGGAACGCGAGGACGAGGATTGCGAGGCCGGTCAGGCCGTCGGCGTCGAAGTCTCCGAAGACGAGGACGCGCTCGCCGCGTCGCCGCGCGGTCCCCAGGCGGTCGAGCAGGATCCCGGCGTCCGGCAGGAGCCGGGGATCGTGGAGGCCGTCGCGCGGCTCACCGAACCAGGCATCGACATCGGCCGCGCTCGCCACGCCGCGGGCGTGGAGGATGCCGGCGACCCGCTCGGACAGCGCGTGGCGGATCGCCGCCTGGCGGAGCTCGTCGGGCAGGGTGACGGTCGCCGGGAAGACCCAGCGGAAGCGCGGCTCGACCACGGGGTCAGGATGCCACGGAACGCTGCACGCCGGCGCTACCGCCGATCAACGGCTGGTTGTCCGGGCCCCTCACGAGGCCGCGCGACGGACGCGCGGTGACCGGCTGGTCGGGATGCGGCCGTGGCGGCGGTCCTCCCATGCCACCCAGTCGACGAGCAGCGGCGCGGCCACGAACACCGACGAATAGGTCCCGATGATGATGCCGATGAGCAGCGCGAGGATGAAGTCGGTGATCGCGTCCCCGCCGAAGAGGAACAGCGCGAGCAGCGTCACGAGGACCGTGAAGCTCGTCGTGACCGACCGGCCGACGGTCTGCAGCACCGAGTGGTTGACGATCTCCTCGAACGGCTCCCCGGCGTGCCGGGCGCGGTTCTCGCGGACGCGGTCGAAGACGACGATCGTGTCGTGGACGCTGAACCCGATGATCGTCAGCATCGCGGTCACGAACAGCGCGTCGATGTGGACGTCGGCGATCGTGCCGAAGATCGCGAACGCCCCGAGCACCACGACGACGTCGTGCAGCAGCGAGATGAGCGCGGTCGCGCCGAACCGGACGTCGCGGAAGCGGTACGTCATCCACGTGACGATGCCGAGCGACCCGACGACGATCAGCACGAGCGCCTGGCGGATGAGGTCGCCGCTCACGACCGCTCCGATCGAGGTCAGCGTCCGCTGCTCGGCGATCGGGCCGAGCTCGTCCTGGAGGGCCGTCGCGAGCTGGCCGAGCTCGCCCTCGGTCGGGATCTTGGTGTTGCCGGACGGCGGCGCGGGTGAGGGTGAGGCGCCCGGTGCAGGCGAGCCCGACGGCCCCGGGGACCCCGACGCGTCCGGGCTGGCCGACGCAGACGGCTCGGGCGAGGCGGAGGCGGCCGCGGACGCCGACGCGGCGGGCGACCCGCTCGCGCCCGGGGATCCGCTCGCGTCGGGCGACGCCGACGGCGCCGGCTCCGGCGCCTCGATGAGCCCCACGATCTGCTCGGTCCGGATGTCGAGGAAGCCGTCCTCGGTCGTGGTCACCGTCGCGTCGTAGCCGTTGTCGACGAAGACCCCCTCGACCTGGTCCGGTGTCACCGCCCGGTCCTCGAACTGGATCACCCAGCGGGTACCGCCGGTGAAGTCGATCGTGAACTTGAGCCCGAGGTCGGTGAAGGGCGTGAGGATCAGCAGGATGAGTCCGGGGATCGTCAGCGCCAGCGACAGGGCGTAGAACCAGCGCCGCTTCCCGATGATGTCAAACACGGACGCGCGCCTCCCGCCGGCCCGTTGGCCGGGTCGCGCCCATCGCGACGAACTCGGACTCGCGGAGGCTGTACAGGCCCGCCTTGCGCGCCCACTCCTGGCGGACGATCACGCGCATGATCGTGCGGGTGACGGTGATCGCACTGAACATCGAGACCAGCACGCCGAGGATCAGCACGAGCGCGAACCCGCGGATGACCGACGATCCGAACAGGTACAGGATCGTCGCAGTGATGAGGCTCGACACGTTCGAGTCGAGGATCGAGTTCCAGGCGCGGTTGAAGCCGGCCTCGACGGCGGCCGGCAGCGACTTGCCGACCCGCAGCTCCTCCTTCATCCGTTCGAAGATGAGGATGTTCGCGTCGACCGCCATACCGACCGACAGGACGAAGCCCGCGATCCCGGCCAGCGTCAACGTCACCGGCACGAGCCGGAAGATCGCGAGCATGACGATGCCGTAGTAGACGAGCGCGAAGCTCGCGACGAGCCCGGGCAGCCGGTAGTAGATCAGCATGAACATGATCACGAGCCCGATCCCGATCGCGCCCGCGACCAGGGACTGATTCAGGAACCGCTCGCCGAGCGTCGCGCTGACCTGCTCGCTCGAGACCTCCTGGATCGGGAACGGCAGCGAGCCGAACTTCAGGACCGTCACGAGGTTCTGCGCCTCGTCGAGCTGGAAGCCGCCGAGGCCGCCGGCCGAGATCTGGACCTGGCCGCCGGGGATCGACTGATTGATCACGGGGGCCGAGATCACGACACCGTCGAGGACGATCGCGAAGTACTCGCCCACGTGCTCTCGGGTGTAGTCGGCGAACAGGCGCGCCCCGGTGTCGCGGAGCTGGAAGTTGACGGTGAGGCCGCCCTGCTCGTCGGTGCCGAGCGCGGCGCTCGAGACCTCGCTGCCGGGGAACAGCGGCTCGAACTCCTCGAGGTCGATCGTCTGGCCCTCGGTCATCTGCGTCGTCCCGAGCGGGACGAAGTCGAGCCGGCCGGTCTGCCCGACGAGCCGCCGGATCGCCTCGGGGTCGCTGACGCCGGGCAGCTCGACGACGACGCGATCACTGCCCTGGGTCAGGACGACCGGCTCGGAGACGCCGGTCGTGTTCACGCGTCGCTCGACGATGTCGCGGATGACGCTCATCGCTCCGGCATCGGGCGCCTGGCCGTCGACCGGCAGCGCCTGGTACTCGACGCGGAGGCCGCCCTCGAGGTCGAGCCCGAGCTTCGTTTCGAGGGGGCGCCACTCGCCGGTCTCCGAGGACGGATCGGGGATCGCCGCGTTCGGGAAGAAGTTGACGTAGAGAGCGAGCAGCCCGACGAGGGCGATCAGGATGGGTCCGGCTTTGCGCATCGAGGCGGGATGTTACACCGGAATAACGCGGAGCCGCGGCCGGTGCGGCGGGCGGGGCGACCGTCAGGGCGGCGCTGGGCGGCGCGGGGCGGTTCGCCTGCGCCCGCCCCCGAGCAGCGCCGGTGCCGGGCCGGCGGCCACGCCCGTGTAGATCGCTCCTGCTGCTCCGGCTGCGCCGGTGTGTGCCGGTCGTCGGCGCGCCGGTGCGGCCGCCGGCAGTCGTTTCTCGCGCTACCTCCGGGGCCCGGATACTCGCCACGGGTCATCCGCCGCGCTGCGCCCGGTGCATGGTCACTCTCCCCACGAGCGTCGGCGACATCGTCCCGGCCGGGGCCCGTCCGACCGAGTTATGGGGCACAACTCCTGCTCCATGGTCACGACGCGCCACAACCCGGGCTCGGGGCGGTGTGGGATGGAAGACATGACCGTCGGTCGTGTTCGCGTCGACCATGCAGCGAGCACGACCACCGCCATGGGGCCGGAGATCGAGCCGCACCACGCGCGGCGCCCGCACGGACCCCGTCGTCAGGCCCTCCCTGTGGGCCGGCACCGTGCCCATTCGTGCCATGCAGTCAGCGACGGCCGTCCACGCCGGATGTCGCGCCCGCGATCGCACGGATTCGTGGATCGCGCACGCCGGGAGCCGCGCCGCCCGTTCAGGCCTCGAGCGTCGCCTTGATCCGCTCGGCGAGCGCCCGCGAGATCCCCGGTACCGCCGCGATCTGCTCGACCGGCGCGTCGCGCACCCGCTTCACGGACCCGAACACCTTCAGCAGCTCGCGCTTGCGCTTCGGCCCGACGCCCGGCAGGTCGTCGAACGCCGATCGCACCGTCCGCTTCGCCCGGAGATCCCGGTGGTAGGTGATCGCGAACCGGTGCGCCTCGTCGCGCAGCCGCTGGACGAGGTAGAGCGCGGACGACGTCGGCGGCAGCAGGATCGGCTCCGAGCGGCCGGGAAGGAACAGCTCCTCGCGCTCCTTGGCGAGCCCGGCCAGCGGCAGGTCGTGCAGCCCGAGCTCGTCGAGCACCTCCTTCGCGGCCGACACCTGCCCCTTCCCGCCGTCGACGATGACCAAGTCCGGCATTGCCCAGCGCCGCTCCTCGTCCGAGCCCTCGTCGCCGGTCTTCGTCAACCGGAACCGGCGACGGAGCACCTCCTGGTGGCTGGCGAAGTCGTTCGGGCCCTGGACCGTCCGGATCCGGAACCGTCGGTACTCACCCGTGCGCGGCCGGCCCTCCTCGAACACGACCATGCTCCCGACCGACTCGGAACCCTGGAAGTTCGAGATGTCGTAGCACTCGATCCGCATCGGCGGCCCCGGCAGCCCGAGGGCCTCGGCCAGCTGCTCGAGCGCGGCCAGCGTCTTGCCCTGGTCGGCCAGCCAGCGCGCCTGCTCGCGGGCGAGCGTCTCGCCGGCGTTGCGGGTCGCCAGCGCCATCAGCTCGCGCTTCTCGCCGCGCTGCGGCACGTGCAGCCGGACACCGGTTCCCCGCCGCTCCGAGAGGAACCGCTCGAGGTCGCCGGCGTCGGCCAGTGCGAACGGCACGTAGACCTCGCGCGGCACCGAGCTCGCCCGCGCGTAGTACTGCTCGAGGAACGCGCGGAGCACCTCGTCGTCGGCAGCCTCGCGGGTGGCATCCACGAGGTACACGTCGCGCCCAACCATCGTCCCGTTCCGGATCACGAACAGCTGGAGCGCAGCCTGGTTGTCCTGACGCGCCATGCCGACGAGGTCGAGCTCGGTCCGGGCGAAGGCCGCCATCTTCTGGCTCTCCATCGTCCGCTCGATGGCCCGCACCTTGTCCCGCAGGGTGGCCGCGCGCTCGTACTCCATCGCGCCCGCCGCGACGTCCATCTCCTTGCGGAGCGCCCGGACGACGGTCTCCTGGCGACCCTCGAGGAACAGCTCGACCTGCTCGATGTCGGCGCGGTAGTCCTCCTTGGAGATCGCCTCGATGCACGGACCCTGGCAGCGCTTGATGTGGTACAGCAGGCACGGCCGCTGGAGCGCCCGCTCCCCGTCGCGGATGTCGATCGTGCACGTCCGGAACGGGAACAGCCGGCGCACAAGGTTCATGGCCTCGTCCACCGACGATGCCGACGCATACGGCCCGAAGTAGCGGCTGCCGTCGTTGACGAGCTTGCGCGTGCGCTCGATCCGCGGGAAGTCGTCAGCGAGCGTGACCTTGATGTACGGGTAGCTCTTGTCGTCCTTGAGCCGGACGTTGAACCGGGGCCGATAGCGCTTGATGAGGTTCGCCTCGAGCAGCAGCGCCTCCGACACCGAGTCGGTCAGCGTGTACTCGACGTCGGCGACGCGGCCGATGACCTCGCGGATCCGGTGGACGTCGGCCATCGCCCGCGGCGTCGCCTGCTTCTGCCAGTACGAGCGCACGCGGTTCCGCAGGCTCTGCGCCTTGCCGACGTAGATCACGTCGCCGCGCTCGTCCTTGAGCAGGTAGACGCCCGGTCGGTCGGGCAGTCGCTTGAGAGTCGCCTGGAGCTGGGGGGTCACATCCCCGATCGTACGCGAATCGAACGGCCGGCCCTCGCGGGCCGGCCGTTGCGGTTGCTACGGGGAAGTGATCAGGGGAGGCGCGTGATGCGGTCCTGCGGCCCGGGGGTGATGCCGCCGGGGTTCGCAACGAGATAGTTCTCGAACGCGTCGGTATCGACATTGCCCGGGACCCTGTCGGTACCGCTCACGAAGACGGTGTAGTTGTCGCCCCCATCGGCGAGGAAGCTGTTGACCGTCACGCGGTAGGTGGCGGCGAGGTCGATGGCCGTGCCGTTGAGCCGCATGTCCGATACCTTGCTGCCGACCGGGGCGGACACCGTGTAGGTGTAGGTGAAGCCGTCCGAGACCTGCAGGATCCCGATCCCGCCGTCGAACTGCTTCTCGAGCGCCTGCTTGATCTGCGCGCCGGTCAGCGTCATGGTCACGAGGCTGTTGCCGAACGGCTGCACGGTGAAGGCCTCGCCGTAGGTGACGTTGCCGTCGCCCTCACCCGCGGGCGAGCTCGCGTAGGTGAGGTCGGCCCGGATCCCGCCCGCGTTCATGAACGCGATCTGCGAGCCCGTGCCGGCCTGCTGGGCGTCGAAGTTCTGGGCGTCGGCGATGCGGTCGCCGAGCGCCGACTCCCCGGCCGCGTTCGCGGTGCGGGTGATGTCGGCGGTGATCTTGCCGATGATCCGGTTGGCCAGCGGCGCCGACAGCGTCCGATAGCGCGTGACGAGCTCGGTCAGGTCGGCGGCCCGCTCGACGTCCCGCGTGACGATGACGTTGTTGACGCTCGCCGCGACGACGTCCTTGGTCGCGCGGCTGACGGTCAGGTCGATGTCGGTGACGAGGCGGCCCGTGGCCGCAGCACCGGTGACGATCTTGCCGTCGATGACGCAGTTCACGGCCCAGTTGGTGTGACCCGTGACGACGACGTCGACCGCGTCGTCCATGGCCTCGACGATCGGCGGAAGCGCGCCCGTGAGCGTGCCGCACTCGTTGATCGTCGCCTCGTTGAGCGGGTTCGATGTCCGCCCACCCTCGTGCAGGAGCACGACGATCGTCTCGACCCCCTGTCGCTTGAGGACGGGGATGAGCTCGTTGACCGTCTCCGCCTCGTCGAGGAAGTCGACATGGGAGATGCCGGCCGGGCTCACGATCGACGGCGTTCCCTCGAGCGTCATGCCGATGATCCCGACCTTCACGCCCGGGAAGTGGTGAATCGCGTAGCCGGGGAAGATCGTCGTGCCGTCCGACTTGTAGCGGACGTTCGCCGCCAGGAAGTCGAAGTCGGCGCCGGCGAAGCCGTCGCCACCGAAGCACCCGTCGTCCGGGTGGCATCCGCCGTTCTGCATCCGGAGCAGCTCGTCGACGCCCTCGTCGAACTCGTGGTTGCCGACGCCGTTGTAGTCGAGACCGATCAGGTTGAACGCCTCGATCGTCGGCTCGTCATGGAACACGGCGGAGATCAGCGGTGTCGCGCCGATAAGGTCGCCTGCCGAGACGAACAGCGTGTTCGGGTTCGTGGCACGCAGCTCCCGCACGTGCGTCGCGAGATACTCGACGCCGCCGGCCGGGGTGGCGCCGATCCGGCCGCCCGAGCTGGTGGACGGCACCGGCTCGAGCTGGCCGTGGAAGTCGTTCAGCCCGAGGATCTGGATCTCGGTCGTCTTGGCCTTTTCCTGGGCCTTGCCTCCCGCGGGTGGCGCGGCGAAGGCCGCCGGCGCGGCGGTGAGCAGGCTCAATCCCAGGAGCAGTGCGGCGGCGGCGCGGAATCGTCTCATTCGATACCTCTGGCCTCGGTCGATCCGGGCGGCCCCCCGACGCCCGGCTCCTCCACGGCACCGCGTCGCGCGGCACCTTGGCGGAGATGCTACCCGCCCGAACCGCTCAAGGCCACTCGCAACCGACCACGCGCGACACGACGGAGGCGCACGGACGCACCGATGTCGGTGCGCGAAGGCACCGAGGAGTGCATCGGCGGCGGATCGGTGGTGCATCGCCGGTGAAGCGCCGGGAACTACCGTGGCCCCGTGGACCTTCCTCGTCCCGTCGTGGAGCGGCTGGACCGGCTGGCGCCCGACCAACGTGCCGCGGCCACGGCGCCGTCCGGTCCGATCCTGTGCGTCGCGCCGGCCGGCAGCGGCAAGACGACGACGCTCGTCGCGCGCGCCGCGTGGCTCGTCGCGACCGGGACCTCGCCCCGCGCCATCCGCGCGATCACCTTCAACAAGCGCGCCGCCGAGGAGATGACCGAGCGGCTGGACGCGGCGCTCGAGCCGCTCGGCGTGGCACCGGGCACGGTGGCGGTCCGTACCTTCCACGCGCTCGGCCGCGAAATCCTGCGCGACGCGGGCGTGCCCGTCGAGCCGCTCGCCGACCGCGACGCGATCCTCCGGACCCTGCATCCCGACGCCGACGACGCGGAACGGCTGCGCCTCGACACCGCGATCTCGCGGCTGAAGCTCGAGCTCGGGGTGACCGCCGACGAGGTCGCGGCCGATTCCCGGGCCGGCCCGACCGCCCGCACCTTCGTCGCGTACGAACGGGCCGTGGCAGTAACGGGCGGGCTCGACTTCGACGACCTCGTCCTGCGCGCGATCCGCGCGCTCGAGGCCGACCGAGCCCTGCTCGAACGCTGGCGCGCCCGCTGCGCCGAGCTGCTCGTCGACGAGGTCCAGGACGTCGATCGCGCACAGCTCCGCCTGGCACTGCTCCTCGCCGCGCCACGCAACCGGATCTTCCTCGTCGGCGACGACGACCAGAGCATCTACGGCTGGCGACTGGCCGACGTCCGCCGGGTCCTCGCCCTCGAGGAGCAGCTGCCGGGGCTGCGGCGAGTCGATCTCGAGGTCAACCATCGCTGCCCGCCGCCGATCGTCGAGCGCGCCGTACGGCTGGTGGAGCACAACCGGGAACGCTTCGCCAAGACGATCCGGGCTGGGACCCGGGCCACGGACGGTCTCATCCTCGCGCCCGACGGCGGCGAGGAGACCGTGCGCCTCCGCCGGGTCATCGCGTCGTGGCCCGACGACGGAGGGACGCGGGCCGTGCTCGCGCGGACGAACCGCGAGCTGCTGCCCGCGGTGGTCGTCGCGCTCGAGCTGGGGTTGCCGTTCCGAGCGCCGCGACTCGAGCTGCTGCTCGAGTCGCCGCTCGTGGACGACCTCCTCGCCCGAGCCGAACGGGAGACGGACCCGGCGCTTCCCCTCCTGCCGCGGATCGGCCGGCTGCTGGCGAGCACGCCCCGGGGACGCGCGCGAACGGTCGCGCGGGCGGTCCTCGGCTGGGCGGCGCCGTGCCGCGACCTGCCGGGGCTGCGCATCGCGGTCTTCGAGGCGCGCACCCGCCTGGCGGAGCTGCGCCGGGACGACGCGCCACTCAGCCTGGCGACGGCCCATGCGACCAAGGGCCTCGAGTTCGACCATGTCGTGGTCATCGGGATGGAGGCCGGCCGGTTCCCGAGTCGGCGCTCCGTGGAGGCCGCGGAGGACCCCGTACGCGCGATGGAAGAGGAGCGACGCCTCGGCTACGTCGCGTGGACGCGGGCCCGGCGAACGCTGACCCTGCTGTACGACCCGCTCGCGCCGTCGGCGTTCCTCCACGAGGCGTTCACGCCGGAGGAGCTCGGCCTCGACGCGACCGACACGGCGGCCGATGCCGCGTGACCCTTGGCGAGCGCCATCGCCGCTAGGATGTGGCGGTGTCGACGCTTCCGAGCCTCGGGCCGCGCGGGGAGGGCTGGGTTGCGCTGCAGGCGGCCCTGCTCGGCGCGGTGGGCATCGCGGGGCTTCGCGACATGAGCCGGCCCTCGTGGCATGGACCCGCCCGGGTCGCGAGCATCGCCGCCGGCGCTGTGCTGCTCGCGCGTGCGATCGACCAGGCGCGCCGCGGTCTGCGCGACCTCGGCCGCGACAACCTCACGCCCCTCCCCCACCCGACGGACGGCGCCCGGTTGGTGGAGTCCGGGATCTACCGACGTGTTCGCCACCCGATCTACGGCTCGCTCATCCTCGGCGCCATCGGTTGGGCGCTGCTGACCGCCTCGACGCGGGCGCTGCTGTTGGCGGCCGCCCTTGTCCCCTTCTTCGGGGCCAAGGCGACCCTCGAGGAGCGATGGCTCGAGGAGCGCTTCTCCGCGTACGCGGCCTATCGTCGACGCACGAGCCGGTTCATCGCCGGCCTCGGCTGACCTCGCGGGCGATCTCGCGGAGCAGGCGGTCGATCGACTCGAGGAACGGCTCGGTCACCTCCGCGGGCAGCGCGTCGCGGACCGAGTCCTTCGGCCCGTACGCCGCCCGGGCGCGCATCGCCGCCGAGCGCAGCCCCGGCAGGTCGTCGTCCCGGAGCCGGTCCGGCAGCGGCTCGAAGAAGCTGAGCCAGCGCGTCGCGGCACGGTCGCGGGCAGCCGCCACCACGCGGTCGGCATGCCGGGCAGCGACCAGGGCCAGCTCGTCGATGGCCGGGATCTCGTGCCGGGCCGGTCCGCGCGCGGCCCGGGGCTCAGGCATCGGCCGGACGGGTCCCGTGGTCCGCGCCGTCCGGCGGCTTGAGCAGCAGCAGCGGCAGCCGCTTGCGCTCGGACCCGTTCACGAGGATCCGGAACGAGTAGTCGCCCGGCGCCGGGAACGTGAGGTTCCACAAGTCGATCGAGAACGTGAGGATCGCGTCCCGGCCGTCGCGCTGGCTGCGGGCGACGAGCGAGCCGGTCGCACCCGCCACCTCCGCGCCGTCGGGGTCGAGCAGCACGAACCGGATCTCGTGCTCCCGGTCGGTCTCCGGCGCGGTGACACGCAGACCGACGACCAGCGCCAGGTGCGGGTGGCGCAGCGGGAAGCTCCGGCCGCCGATCCGGGCCACGCCGCCGCCGAGCACGTGGAACTTCTGCCCGGGGAGCGTCTCGGCCGCGTCCGCCAGGAAGGCGAAGTCGATGTCCGGCATGGCCGCATGGTACGCGCCCGAGGCGCGGAGGGAGATCGATCGCCGCAGGCCGCGAGCCGAGCCGCGCGCGCCCCACGCAAGCCGGCTGCGGCCCTTTCAGCGACGGGCGGCGGCCCGCTTCCGGGGGACGGCGATCGCGGTCGCCGGCGCGGCGGCCCGCCCGTTCGACGAGGCGCGCGTTCCGTTGCGCCCGGCTTCCTCGGCGAACGACACGTCGCTCAGCGGCACGAGCGGCTCGCCGCGGAGCACCCGCGCGAGGTACTCGCCGGTGGCCGAGCCCTCGACCGCGGCGACCGCCTCGGGCGTGCCCGCCGCAACCACCGTCCCGCCGCGGTCGCCGCCCTCGGGCCCGAGGTCGACGATCCAGTCGGCGGTCTTGATGACGTCGAGGTTGTGCTCGATGACGAGGACCGTGTTGCCCGTGTCGACGAGCCGGTGGAGGACCTGGAGCAGCTTCTCGACGTCGGCGAAGTGGAGCCCGGTCGTCGGTTCGTCGAGGACGTACAGCGTCCGACCGGTCGCCCGCCGCGACAGCTCGGTCGCGAGCTTGACCCGCTGTGCCTCGCCACCCGACAGCGTCGTCGCGGGCTGCCCGAGGTGCACGTATCCGAGCCCGACGTCGTAGAGCGTCTGCAGCTTCGTCGCGACCTTCGGGACCGGGCGGAAGAAGTCGAGGGCCTCCTCGATCGTCATCTCGAGCACGTCGGCGATCGACTTGCCCTTGTAGTGGATCTCGAGCGCTTCCCGGTTGTAGCGCTTGCCCTTGCAGACCTCGCACGTGACGTACACGTCGGGGAGGAACTGCATCTCGATCTTGAGGATCCCGTCGCCCTTGCAGTGCTCGCACCGGCCGCCCTTGACGTTGAAGCTGAAGCGGCCCGGCGTGTAGCCGCGGACGCGCGCCTCCGGGACGCCGGCGAACAGCTCGCGGATCGGGGCAAACAGGCCCGTGTAGGTCGCGGGGTTCGAGCGCGGCGTGCGCCCGATCGGGCTCTGGTCGATCTCGATGATCTTGTCGATGTGCTGGGCGCCCTCGATCCGGTCGTGCGCCCCGACCGGCTCCCGCGAGCCGTTCAGCTCGCGGGCGAGCGCCCGGTACAGCACGTCGGTGATCAGCGTGCTCTTGCCGCTGCCCGACACGCCGGTGATCGCGACGAACGTCCCGAGCGGCAGCGTCACGTCGATGCTGCGCAGGTTGTGCTCGCGGGCGCCGCGCACGACGAGCTTCTTGCCGTTGCCTTTCCGACGGCGCGCGGGCACGGGAACCGCGCGCTCGCCGCGCAGGAACGCGCCGGTGATCGAGCGGGGCTCCGAGAGGACCTCCTCGAGCGGACCGTTGGCGATGATCTCGCCGCCGTGCTCGCCGGCGCCCGGGCCGATGTCGATCACCCAGTCGGCGGTGCGGATCGTCTCCTCGTCGTGCTCGACGACGAGGACCGTGTTGCCGAGGTCGCGCAGGCGCGTCAGCGTCGCGATGAGCTTGGCGTTGTCACGCTGGTGGAGCCCGATCGACGGCTCGTCGAGGATGTACAGGACGCCCATGAGCGTCGTCCCGATCTGCGTCGCGAGTCGGATCCGCTGGGCCTCCCCGCCCGACAGCGTCACGCTCGTCCGATCGACCGTCAGGTAGTCGAGCCCGACGTCGACGAGGAACCCGAGCCGCGCCACGATCTCCTTCAGGACCTGGTAGGCGATCGTCCGCTCGCGTTCGGTCAGCCTCGCCCCGAGGGTCGTGGCCCAGTCGAGGGCCGCCGTGCTCGAGAGCGTCGAGATGTCCCAGATGTTCCGGTCCCCGATCGTGACCTGGAGCACCTCCGGTCGGAGCCGCTTCCCGCCGCAGGTCGGGCAGGGCTTCGAGACCATGTACTTCTCGAGCTCGGTCTTGATGTACTCCGAGTCGGTCTCGCGGTAGCGCCGATCGAGGTTCGTGATGACGCCCTCGAACGTCGCCTTGTACGTGTTCTCGCCGTGGTCGTGCCGATACCGGACGAGCACCTTCTCGTCCTTGCTGGCGTAGAGCAGGTACCGGATCGCCTCGGGCGGCAGGTCGCGGACCGGGGCGTGGAAGTCCCAGCCGTGGCTGCGGCAGACCGCCTCGAGAATCTTGAGCCGCCACGAGGCGTCGGTCGGCATCTTCGCCCACGGGACGAGCGCGCCTCGCGCGAGGCTCTTGCTCCGGTCCGGGATGACGAGGTCCGGGTCGATGACGAGCTGCGTGCCGAGCCCGGTGCACGTCGGGCAGGCGCCGTGCGGGGAGTTGAACGAGAACGAGCGCGGCTCGAGCTCCTCCATCGTGAACCCGTCGTACGGGCAGGAGTAGCGCTCGCTGTAGCGACGCTCCTCGAACGCCGGCTCCTCGTCCTCGCGCGGGGCCGGCGCGATCAGCACGAGCCCTTCGCCGAGCCGCAGCGCGGTCTCGACCGAGTCGGCCAGCCGGGCCGCGTCGGGGTCCGGGATCGGCTCCCCGGTCGCCGGGTCGAGCGGCCGGCCGTCGGGCCCGCGCGCCGCGCCCTCGGGCGCCTCCGCGTGGCGGACGATGAAGCGATCGACGACGACCTCGATCGTGTGGCGCTTGTAGCGGTCGAGCGTCGGCGCCTCGGTCAGGTCGTACATCTCCCCGTCGACGCGGACCCGCACGAAGCCCTGCCGGCGGGCGGCCTCGAAGACGCGGTCGCCCTCGGTCTTGCGGTCCTTGATGAGCGGGCCGAGCACGAGCAGCCGCGTGCCCTCGGGCAGGGCAAGCACCTGGTCGACGATCTGCTGGACGGTCTGGCGCTCGATCGGGTGGCCGTTGGGGCAGTGCGGGATCCCGATCCGCGCGAAGAGCAGGCGCAGGTAGTCGTAGATCTCGGTGACCGTGCCGACCGTCGAGCGCGGGTTGCGCGAGGCGCCCTTCTGGTCGATCGAGATCGCCGGCGAGAGCCCGTCGATCTGGTCGACGTCGGGCTTCTCCATCTGGCCGAGGAACTGGCGGGCGTACGCGCTCAGGCTCTCGACGTAGCGGCGCTGACCCTCGGCGTAGATGGTGTCGAAGGCCAGGCTCGACTTGCCCGAGCCCGACAGGCCGGTGATGACCACGAGGCGGTCGCGGGGGAACGCAACCGTGACGTCCTTGAGGTTGTGCTCGCGCGCCCCGCGAACGATGAGCTGGTCCTGCGGCATACCCGACGAAGTATAGGCGCGAACCGGCGTTTCGAACAGCTGTTCTGGTACGATCCGCCCCCGAATCTCATCCCTTTGCGGGATGTCGCACAATGCCGCGGCACGCGAGGCTTGCACCGGTACGCACCACACCGGTCCGCCGCGCACCGCATCCCGACCCCGCGACCCACGCGATCCCGACCGTCATGAGCACCACCGTCACCCGCCGCCCCGCCGACCAGTTCCGGCCCGACATCGAGGGGCTGCGGGGCGTCGCCGTGCTGCTCGTCGTGCTGTTCCATGCCGGCGTCGCGCCGCTGTCGGGCGGCTTCATCGGCGTCGACGTCTTCTTCGTGATCAGCGGGTTCCTCATCACGGGACTGCTCGTCGAGGAACGGGCTCGGTCGGGCCGGATCGACCTTGCGGCGTTCTACGCACGCCGGATCCGGCGGCTGCTTCCCGCGGCGGCGCTGGTCGTCGCCGCGACCCTGCCGGCGGCGTGGGTCCTCCTCGATCCGCTCTCGCGCGGCGACGTGCTGCTCGACGGCGCGGCGGCGGCCGGATCCGTGGCGAACGTGCGGTTCGCGGTCGTCGCCTCCGACTACTTCGCGCCGGATGTCGCGCCGTCCCCGTTCCTCCACTTCTGGTCGCTCGCGGTCGAGGAGCAGTTCTACCTCGTCTGGCCCGCGCTCGTCATCGGCGCCTTCGCCCTCGTGCGTCGCCGCCTGGCGGTCGCGGCGGTCGTCGGGGCGATCCTCGCCGGGTCGCTCGCGCTCGAGCTCGTCGTCACCGAGGCGGCTCCCGGGCTCGCGTTCTACCTGCTCCCGACGCGCGCGTGGCAGCTCGCCGCCGGCGCGCTCCTCGCGATCCTCGTCGGTCGTGTCGCCGCCGGGGCGGCCGGGCGCTGGACGCGCCCCGTCGCCTCGCTGACGGGCTGGGCCGGGCTCGTCGCCGTCGCCGGGTCAGCAGCCGCCTTCGACGCGAGCACGCCGTACCCGGGGACCGCGGCGCTCGCCCCGACGCTGGGTGCGGCGGCGCTGATCCTGGCCGGCTCGCGCGCGGCGGGTCCCGTGGGGTTGCTCTCGGTGTCGCCGCTGCGGTTCCTCGGCCGGATCAGCTACGCGCTGTACCTCTGGCACTGGCCGCTGCTCGTCCTCGGGGCCGCGGCCGTCGGCTCGGCGGCCGACGGCGCCGAGCTCACGGGTGTCCAGGCGGCCGCCCTCGTCGGGCTCGCCGTCGCGCTCGCCACGCTGAGCACGCTGCTGGTCGAGGAGCCGATCCGGCGCGGCATCACGCGACGTCCCCGCCGGACGATCGTCGCCGGGCTCGCCGGGATCACGGCCTGCGTCCTCACCGCGACGTCGCTGTCGTACGCGGCGCGCCTCGAGCTCGAGACGCTCGGCGGCGGGGCGGCGAGCCGGGAGACGGCTGCTCCCGCCGGAGACGGCCCGATCCGCGAGCTCGCCGTGGCCGACCCCCGCGGGGTCGAGCTCGACGCCGGCGCCTCCGCGGATCCCGACGCCGACCCGACGCCGAAGCCGTCGAAGAAGGACAGGGCGAAAGCGAAGGCGAAGGCCGAGGCCAAGGCGCGGGAGCAGCGGGCCCGCGAGAAGGATCCGCGCCCGGTCGCCGGGGCGTCCACCGGCTCCGCCCGCATCATCCGGGCACGGCCGCGGCCCGTCGGCGTGTCCCGCACGTTCACGCCGGGCCTTGCCGCGATCCGCGCGGACGAGGAGCGCCTGAAGGCCGACCGCTGCATTGCCTGGGAGCCCGAGGTCGAGCCGCGGACCTGCCGCTACGGGACCGGCTCGTTCACCGTCGCGCTCGTCGGCGACAGCCACGCGTCGCACTGGTTCCCCGCGCTCCACGCGGTCGCCCGGGAGCGCAACTGGTCGGTCGTGCCGATGGTCAAGGTGTCGTGCCCGTTCATCGACCTGCCCGTCCGGAGCAACGCGCTCAAGCGCGAGTATCGCGAGTGCGCACGGTTCAATGACGCGGTGGTCGAGCGACTCCGCGCGATCCGCCCCGACGTCACGCTCGTTGCGATCAACCAGTGGGTGCTCCCGCAGGACCCGGACCACGGCAAGGTCGCGATCGTCGGCGCGGCGCTGGGGCGTCAGCTCGACCGCGTCCCGGGCCGCGCCGTGCTCATGGCCGACAACCCGCACGCGAAGGGCGACGTCCCGTCGTGCCTCTCCAAGCACGCCGACGACATCAGCCGGTGCGCGACGCCGTACGCCAAGGCATTCGCCGGGCACGGCGTGATCGAGACCGTCGCAGCCGAGACGACGGGCGTTCCGCTGATCGACCTCGCGCCGGCGATCTGCGCCCAGGACCCGTGTCCGGACGTCGTCGACGACATGGTCGTGTACCGCGACTACCACCACCTCACCGCGACGTTCAGCCGGTCGCTCGGTCCGGAGCTCGGGCGGCTGATCCGGCGGGCGCTGCGGTAGCCCGCCGACCGGGTCTCGCGATCGGCCTCAGCCCGGGACCCGCTGGACCTCGAGCGTGTTCGGCCCGGTGCCCGGCGCCGCCGTCGACGCGACCAGGACGACCGCCGACCCGGGCGGGAGCGCGTGCGCATCGGCGAGGAGCGAGGCCATGACGTCGAGGCGACCCGCGGTGTCCCCGGCGGCCTCGCAGGGGCGCGGCACGATGCCCCGGACGAGCGCGAGGCGGGCGAGCACGCGCGGGTCCGTCGAGAACGCGATGATCGGCACGCGCGGCCGCAGGGCCGCGAGCGATCGCGCCGTCCGACCGGTCCGCGTGAAGCATGCGATCGCGGCCACGTCGACCTCGGCCGAGGCCAGGGCCACCGCCGCGTAGGCGACCGCGTCCGCATCCGTCGACGCTGCGGCGACGCGGCCCGCCGGCAGGTACCGTTCGCCGCGCTCCTCGCACAGCCGGGCGATCCGGACCGCCGCCTCGGCGGCGAGCAGCGGATACCGCCCGATGGCGGTCTCGCCGGACAGCATGATCGCATCGGCGCCGTCGAAGACGGCGTTCGCGACGTCGCTCGCCTCGGCGCGGGTCGGGCGCGGGGCGGTCGTCATCGATTCGAGCATCTGCGTCGCCACGATCGTGGGGACGCCGCGATCGAGCGCCCGGCGCACGAGCTGTTTCTGGATGATCGGCACCTCCTCGTACGGCAGCTCGACCCCGAGGTCGCCGCGGGCGACCATCACCGCGTCGACCTCGTCGAGGATCGCCTCGAGCTCGTCGATCGCCGGACGCGTCTCGATCTTCGCCACGATCCGCGGACCGTCCTCGCCGAGGAGCCGGCGCAGCGCTCGCACGTCGTCCGGCCGCCGCACGAACGACTGCCCGATGTAATCGGCGCCGATCGCCACCGCACGCGGGACGTCCTCGCGGTCCTTGTCGGTCAGCGCCGGCGTCGACAGCCGCTCCGACGGGACGCTGACGCCCGCCCGGGACCGGATCTCGCCGCCGCGCACGACCTCGGTCCGCACCGCGCCGGCGTCCGTGCCGACGACCACGAGCTCGGCCGCGCCGTCGGCGAGCAGGATCCGGTCGCCGGTCTCGAGGTCACCCGCGAGCCCGGGGTACGTGACGCCGGCCCGCTCCGCCGTGCCCGGACCAACGGCGCCGGGGTCCAGGGCGAACGGCTGCCCCGTCTCGAGCTCGATCGCACCGTCGGCCAGGTCCCCGAGCCGGATCTTCGGACCCGCGAGGTCGACGAGGATCGCGATCGGGCGGTCCGCCGTCCGGGAGGCGGCGCGGACCTGCTCGGCGATCGCCGCGTGCGACTCGGGCGAGCCGTGCGAGAAGTTGATCCGGGCGACGTCCATGCCGGCGTCGACGAGCTCCGGGACCCGTCCCTCGCTCGCGGGACCGATCGTGCAGACGAGCTTCGTGCGGCGCGGCGAGGGCTCCATCCGCGGATGCTAGCGCGACCGGCGTTGCGCGGACGTCAGCGGCGGCGGCGTCCGGGTCGCGGCGGGCGCGTGCCGGTCCGCCGGATCACGTTCGGCGTGACCGTGTGATCCCAGGTCGGGCGCTCGAGCCAGCGCGCCTGCCAGCCGCCCGCGTCCTCGTGCTCGTCGCGGATGCCCGGCAGCCAGTCCGACGCGGTGCCCTCGGCGCCGTCGCGGTCGTCGCCGTCGTGACCGGGGTGGCCGTCGAGCGTCGCCGCTGGCTCGTCCTCCGCGGGGAGCACCGTCACGCTCGTCACCTGCATGCCCGGCTGTCCGGCCGCGGCCTCGGCCTGACGACGGGTGCGTGCCCGCTGCGCGGCACCCTCGAGCCCGCCGCCGCCCGCTCCGGCGCCGGCGCCGGCGCCGGCCGCCGCCCGCTCCGCTGCGCGCCCGACGATGATCGAGGCGTCCTGCTCGAGCACGCGCAGCCGGATCTGCTGGATCTCGTCGCGGATCGCCGCCGCGCGCTCGAACTCCAGCTCCTTGGCGGCCGCGCGCATCTCGGCCTCCATCTTGGCCAGGTGCGCCTCGATCCGGGTCCGGTCGGTCTCGGTCAGCTCGCCGCCGCGCTCCGAGCTGTAGACGATCGTGGACTCCGCGACCGCGTGGAGCCGGGTGTTGAGGTCGTGGATCTCCTTGACGATCGTCGTCGGCTCGATCCCGTGCTCGGTGTTGTAGGCCTCCTGGATCGCCCGCCGACGGTTCGTCTCGTCGATCGCGACCTGCATCGACTCGGTGACGGTATCGGCGTACATCACCACCTCACCGCCGACGTTGCGCGCCGCCCGCCCGATCATCTGGATCAGCGACCAGGCCGAGCGCAGGAAGCCCTCCTTGTCGGCGTCGAGAATCGCCACGAGCGTGACCTCGGGGAGGTCGATCCCCTCGCGCAGGAGGTTGATCCCGACGAGCACGTCGTACACGCCGAGCCGCAGATCGCGCAGGATCGCGACCCGCTCGAGCGTGTCGACCTCGCTGTGGAGGTACTGGACCTTGACCCCGAGCTCCTTGAGGTAGTCCGCGAGGTCCTCGGCCATCTTCTTCGTCAGCGTCGTCACGAGCGCGCGCTCACCACGGTCGACCCGCTGCTTGACCTCCTCGAGCAGGTCGTCGATCTGACCCTCGGTCGGCCGCACGCGGATGTGCGGATCGACGACCCCGGTGGGGCGGATCAGCTGCTGGACGATCCGCTCGCTCCGCTCGAGCTCGTACGGCCCGGGCGTGGCGCTCATGTAGATCGCCTGGTGGACGCTCGCCTCGAACTCCTCGAACGTGAGCGGCCGGTTGTCGAGCGCCGACGGCAGCCGGAACCCGAAGTCGACCAGGATCTCCTTCCGCGTCCGGTCGTTCTTGTACATGCCGACGACCTGCGGGATCGTCATGTGCGACTCGTCGACGACGAGCAGCCAGTCCGGCGGGAAGTAGTCGAGCAGCGTCCACGGGCGCGATCCCGCCTCGCGCCGCGACAGGTGTCGGCTGTAGTTCTCGATGCCGGAGCAGAACCCGAGCTCGCGCATCATCTCAAGGTCGAACGTCGTCCGCTGGCGCAGCCGGGCGGCCTCGAGCGCGCGGCCCTCGGCCTCGAGCTCCCCGACCCGCTCCTCCATCTCGACCTCGATGTCGGCGATGGCCGCGAGCATCTTGTCCGCCGGCGTCACGTAGTGGCTGGCGGGGTAGACGTTGACCTCGCGCCGCTCGGCGAGCAGCTCACCGGTCAGGGGGTCGAGCTCGGTGATCCGCTCGACCTCGTCCCCGAAGAACTCGATCCGGACGATCCGGTCGTCGGAGGCCGGCTGGAGCTCGAGCGTGTCGCCCCGCACCCGGAAGCGTGCCCGCGCGAGCGCGGCGTCGTTGCGCTGGTACTGGAGGTCGACGAGGTGGCGCAGGACCGCGTCGCGCCGGTACTTGCCGTTGACCCGCAGCTTGAGCACGGTCGCGCCGTAGTCGACCGGCGCCCCGAGGCCGTAGATGCACGAGACGCTCGCGACGATGATCGCGTCGCGCCGCTCGAACAGGGCGTGCGTCGCGGCGTGGCGCAGCCGGTCGATCTCGTCGTTCCGTGACGAGTCCTTCTCGATGTACGTGTCGCTCCGGGGCAGGTATGCCTCGGGCTGGTAGTAGTCGAAGTAGCTGACGAAGTACTCGACGGCGTTGTTCGGGAAGAACTCGCGGAACTCCGCGTAGAGCTGCGCCGCGAGCGTCTTGTTGTGGGCGAGCACGAGCGTCGGGCGATTCGCCTTGGCGATCACCGACGCGAGCGTGAACGTCTTGCCGGTCCCCGTCGCGCCGAGCAGCGTCTGGTGGCGGAGACCCTTCTCGACGCCGTCGACGAGCCGGTCGATCGCTTCCGGCTGGTCCCCGGTCGGTTCGAACGGGGCGACGAGCTGGAAGTCGGGCATGACCGGAGGATACACCGGCGCGGCCGAACTGAACACCCGTTCGATACGGGCGCCCACGCGTTTCTCGCAAGCCCGGCGAGTACGGCGGGCGTGGCCAGGTGGGACCAAGGACCCATTCCGCGAGCCGGGGTGCCGGCTCGACACTCAGCCTGTCGGGGAACACCAGAGGTACGTGCACGTCACATGCGTCTCGTCGCGACGACGCGTCGATCCAGCGCGCCCAGCGGCCGGTCCCGCGCCGGCCGCGGTCAGAGCATGGTCGAGTTCGCGCTGATCCTGACGCCGCTCTTCCTGATCCTGCTCGCGATCATCCAGTTCGGCTTCGTCTTCAACTCGTACGTCACGATGACGAATGCCGCACGCGAGGGCGGTCGGATCGGGACGATCTACGTCTACGACCGGTCGAAGTCGAAGACGCAGAACGACACGCTGCGCAACGAGGCGATCCGGGCGGCCGTCCGCAGCTCGATGAACCTCCTCGGCACGAGCGCGCCCAACTTCTCGACGTCGTCGACGTGGACCGCGAGCGGGTCGACGTGGACGAACGGCGACCTCGTCGTCACCTACGCGATCCCGAGCGGCGTGAGCGACAGCGACCCCCGGACCGGCCAGCGGGTGACGGTCCGCGCGACGTACCACCAGGACCTGATCATCCCGCTCATCGCGAACCTGCTCCCGCGCGACGCCAACGGGCGCCTCGGTCTCGTCGCCGAGGTCACGATGGTGATCAACTGATGGGCGTCCCGTGGGGCCTCACCAGGCGGCGGCGCCGAGCCGCGGCCGGCCAGGTCCTCGTGATCTTCGCGCTGGCCGTCATCGGGCTGTTCGGCGCGGCCGGGATCGCGTTCGACGTCGGCCGGTTCTACAGCGAGAAGCGCTTCCTCCAGAACGCCGCCGACGCGGGCGCGCTGGCGGTGGCGAATGCCCTGATCCGCGGCGCCACCGACGCCGATGCGGAAGCCGAGGGACGCGACGTGATCGCCCGGAATCTCCTCGGCAGCCCGACCGGCTCGACCGGCGTCGTCGCCGCCACGCCGGTCTACGACGCCGGGCACGCCGGCGACCCGGCCCACCTCGCGAGTGGCATCCTCATCACCGGCACCGACGTCCGCGTCGCGATCCAGAGCAACGTCGAGTACACGTTCGGGCGGGCGCTCGGCTTCGACACGGCGGAGGTCGGCGGACGGGCGCGCGTGAAGAGCGCGGGCGACCTGCTGCCGATCGTCGTTCGCCACTACATCAACGCGCCGGGGCCGTCCTCGGGCAGCTCGTACCCGTGCGACGGCAACGAGAACCGCTTCCAGGACCTCGTCGCCACCGCCGACACGGCATGCCTCGGGAGCGAGACCGACGGGAGCCTGCGCCAAGCGCCCTCCCCCGGCATGGCGTTCGATCCATCGAACCCGAACAACGACCCTTCCAACCACGGCCCGATCATCACGCTCGTCGGCCAGGGGGCGAAGGCCTCGAACACGTCGAACTTCCGCGGGTTCGTCGCGCTCGACATCCGCAACTTCGCCTCGTCGACCTCGAACGTCTTCTACAACGGGGTCTCCGCCGGGACGAACGCAAACACGCTGAAGGACATGCAGGCCGCCTACGTCGCGACCGGCTACCCCGGCCCGGCCTTCCCGCCAGCGACCACGCCACCCGACCCGAACGACCAGGTCGCAATCCTCGACGGCAACAGCTCGGGCATCGTGATCGACGCGATCGGCGACCGTTACGCCGCCGGCGACGAGGTGCTGGCAGCGGTCTACTCCGGGACCGTGATGACGATCCCCGACTTCGCGCTGACCGCCGCCAACACGGTCACGATCGGCACGACCCAGAACCGCGACAACGCGATCGCGATGTCGCTCACGAAGAACAACGCGTTCACCGGCGTCGTCGAGACGACCGCGTTGCCCGATTGGGGCGACCCCGACAACCCGTACGGCACGACGTTCGAACCGTTGGCCTTCGGCCCGAGCCCGGCCACGCCGAACACGACCGTCCGCTGGACGACGTTCCGCACGAGCGGCGCGCCGACCGGCATCTGGACGGTCTGGATCAAGGGCCACTCGTCGAGCCCGTACCTGACAGACCACTACTACCCGGTCGCGGTCAACGTCGGCGGCGTGGCGCGCGACTTCTCGAGCACCGGCAACGGGCTCGTCCTCGCGACGCCGGTCACCGGCGGCACGGGCACCGGGACGATGACGTTCAGCACGCCGAACAACAACAGCACGTACTTCGGCGGCACCGTGACGCTGTCGATCGAAGGCCCGCCGTCGGCCGACGGTGTCCTGCCGTCCGGGCTGGGCTTGGCGTCGGTGTCACCGAGCAGCTTCACGCTCAACAAGGGCCAGAGCCAGACCGTGTCGCTGTCCGTCAATGCCGGGACCCTGGGACCCGGCGAGTACCCGCTCACGCTGCGGGCGACCGGCACGAACGCGGCCGGTCAGAAGGTCACCCGGCACATCCCGTTCGTCCTCGACGTGGCGACGGCGGGCACCAGCAACGAGTACGTGGACATCCTCGGGTTCGCCGTCTTCCGGGTCACCTCGGTGAGCAGCAACTCGATCGATGGCTACGCGATCTCGGGCGTCTATGCCGACATGAACGATCCGGCGCTTCGTCGCGGCCAGGTGGCGCGACTCGCCCCCTGGAACTAGGAGTCAGGACCGCCCATGGAACTCGAGTACAAGGATCCGGGCCGCCGCGGCAAGTTCTTCGTCATCCTCGGACTCATCCTCGCCGTCGCTGCGGGCGGCATCGCCTTCTACGTCGTCAACCAGGCGCAGCAGATCGCCGGCCAGGCCGGCCTCCAGAAGGTGTCCGTCGTCGTGGCCGTCCGGACGATCCCGGCCCGGAAGATCATCGAGGAAGGAGACGTGGCGGTCCGCGAGGTCCCGGTCGACCCGACGAACGCGCAGGGCATCGTGAGCACGGTCGACAAGGTCCTCGGCCGGGTGCCTGCGGTGTCGGTCCTCGAGGGCCAGATGCTGACCACGAACATGCTCGCGTCGAGCACGGCGGGCGGCCAGTTCACGATCCTCACCCCCGACGAGACCGTGACACCCGAATCGCCCGAGTGGCGCGCGGTCTCGCTCACCGTGCCCGACGACCGGGCCGTCGGCGGGCTCATCGAGCCCAACCAGGTCGTCGACGTCTTCGCCACGGTCACGGTCAACGTGCTGACCGGCGAGGAGGACGACAACGAGGAGGGCTACTACACCGACAAGTCGACGAAGCTCACCTACCAGAGCATGGTCGTGCTCGCGCGATCGGGGACGTTCTACGTGCTTCGTGCGCCGCTCGAGGTGGCCGAGGAGATCTCGCACCTCCAGGCGTCCGGCACGGCGTCGTTCAGCCTCGTGCTGCGCCCGGACGTCGACACGCGCGCGGTCGATGCGGCACCGCTCGGGACGACCACCAACGAGCTGATCATCCGCTACGGTCTGCCGATCCCGGTCCTCTACCCGCCGACCGAGGGCCCGCTGCCGACACCCGATCCGCAGCCGACACCGACGCCCGCTCCCGACGAGAGCGCCGCTCCGGACCCGTCCGCGGAGCCGAGCCCGAGCCCCTAGCCGGCGTCGCGCGCCGCGCCGTCGGCGACGGCCTCGTCGAACGCCGATTCGACGGCGGCGCGGGTCGACGTCTCGTCGCCGCTCGTGTCGACGACGCGCGTGGCGACGGGCCGGACCTGCTCGACCAGCTCGCGCTGCGCCGCGATCCGCTCGTCGAGATCGCGCGGTGCCATGCCCCGCGGCTCGAGCCGCTCCCGCTGGACCGCGCGCGCGCAGGTCACGAGCCAGACCTCGTCCATGAGCTCCGCGAGCCCGCCCTCGACGAGCTTGATCGCCTCGACGACGACCGCCGGCCGCCCGTCGGCCTCGGCGTCCGCGATCGCCGCGAGGATCCGCGGTCGGACACGCGGGTGGACGATCGCTTCGAGGTCGCGGAGCGCGGCAGCGTCCGCGAAGACGATCCGGCCGAGGGCCGCGCGATCGATGGAGCCGTCCGGGCCGGCCACGCCCGCACCGAACCGGGCGACGACCTCGCCGACGGCCGGCTCGCCGGGCGCGAGGACGTCCCGGGCGACGACGTCGGCGTCGACGACGGCCGCGCCGCGCTCGCCGAGCCACCCGGCGACGGTCGACTTGCCGCAGCCGATCGGCCCGGTGAGCCCGATCCGGACCATCACGGCGCGCGCTCCTCGATCTCGAGCCACTGGTCCTCGGCCGCGGCCAGCGCCGCCTCGACGTCGGCCAGCTCGCTCGTGATCCGGCGGACCTCGACGAAGTTCGCGGCGGTCGCCGGGTCGCCGAGCGCCAGCTCGAGGTGCGACTTGCGGAGGCCCAGCCGCGTGAGCTCGCCCTCGACCGCCGCCTTCTGCTTGCGGTAGGCGTCCTTCGACAGCTTGGCCTTCTTCGTGGACGACCGGGTCGCCGTCGCCGCGCCGACGGGCCCGCCCGGGCTCACCCGCTGCGCTCCGCAGGAGCGGCGCGCCGGGCCCCCCGAGCGACCGTTGCCGCCGGGAGCAGGGGCGGTCCCGGTGGCGCCGGTCCGGCCGGCGACCGCCGCGGCGCCGGTCCCGAGGCGCTTCGCCTCGGCTTCGGCTGCCGCCGCGGTGGTCCAGCCGTCGGCGAGCGCTGCCCGCCACGCCCGGTACCCGCCGTCGAACGGCACCGCGAGGCCGTCGGCAACGACCCACAGCCGGTCGCACACGGTCTCGAGCAGGCGCCGGTCGTGCGACACGATCAGCAGCGTCGCCGGCGACTCCACGAGGAACCGCTCGATCGCCTCGCGGGCCGGGATGTCGAGGTGGTTCGTCGGCTCGTCGAGCAGCAGCAGGTTCGAGGGCTGGATCCCGAGGAGCGCGAGCTCGAGCCGCGACCGCTCCCCGCCGGACAGCGAGCGGACCTCCTTGAAGACGTCGTCGCCGCGGAACAGGAACCGGGCGAGGTACGAGCGAGCCTCTCCCTGCGTGACCGGGATCGCCTCGAGCAGCGCGTCGAGCACGGTCTCCCCTGGGAGCCCGCCCTCGCGCAGCTGCGCCAGGTACCCGAGCTGGGTCGCGTGCCCGAAGGCGATCGTGCCGTCGAGCGGTGGCAGCTCCCCCGCAATCGTGCGCAGGAGCGTCGTCTTGCCCGCGCCGTTCGGCCCGACGATCCCGATCCGTTCGCCGCGCTGGGCCGCCAGGAAGGGGGCGCGCGCCACGACCGCCGGCTCGCGTGGAGCCGCGCCGTCGGACGCCGTGCCGTCCGACACCGTGCCGTCGCCGACCGGCCCGCCGCGCCCCGGCAGGTAGCCGACGACCGCGTCCTCGAGCCGGACGACGATCTCCCCCGAGCGGGCCGGTCCCCCGCCCGCCAGCGCCGCGGCCGGGAGGCGCAGCGCGCGACGCGCCTTCGGCAGCTCGGGCTGCTCGGCGAGCAGCTGCTCGAGCCGCGCCTCGTGCTCGTGCATCTTGGAGAACTTGCGCTGGCTCCGGTAGCGCTGGACGAGCTCGCGCTCGCGGGCGACCTGCTCTGCGTGCGTGCCGGCCTCCTTCTCGGCCCGGACGTCGCGCTCCTCACGCTGGCGGTGGTACGCGGAGTAGTCGCCGCGGAAGACCGTCAGGCGCCGATCCCGGAGCTCCCAGATCCGCTCGACGGTCGCGTCGAGGAAGGCGCGGTCGTGCGAGGCGACGAGCAACGACCCCGACCGGCGCCGAAGATGCGCCTCGAGCCACTCGATCGCGTCGACGTCGAGGTGGTTGGTGGGCTCGTCGAGGAGCAGCAGGTCGGGATCGGCGATCACCAGCCGCGCCAGCGAAGCGCGGGTCTGCTCCCCGCCGGAGAACGCCGTGGGCGGCTTCGACCACTCGTCGCGGGCAAACCCGAGCCCGGACAGCGCCGCGTCGATGCGCTGGTCGAGCGTGTACCCGCCGAGCAGCTCGAACCGGTGCTGGAGCTCGGCGTACAGGGGCTCGGTGACGCGGCCGTCGCGCTCGAGCGTCGCCAGCTCCAACGCCATCCGGTCGAGATGCACGGCGCCCGAGCGAACGGCGGTCCGCAGGTCGGGCGCGGCCATCAGCGCCTCGTCGAAGTGGGCCTCCTGCGCGAGCAGGCCGAGGCTCAGGCCGCGCTTGCGCTGGACCGTGCCGCGGTCGGGCTCGTCGCGACCTGCGGCGATCCGCAGCAGCGTGGTCTTGCCGCCGCCGTTGGGGCCGACGAGGCCGATCCGGTCCCCGAGCGCGATCGCGGCGTCGATCCCGTCGAGGATCGTGAAGGTGCCGACCTCCCGGGTGACGCCGGCGAGCCGCAGGATCGACATCAGCGCGCCCCGATCGCCGTGCGGGCCGCAGCCCGGCGCGTGGCCGCAGCCCGACGCGTCCGCTCCGCTCGGGCCCGGGCGCGCTCCTCGGCGGTGAGGCCGACGACGCCGTCGCCCGCCGGCAGCTCGGTCCAACGCCCGCCGCGTCGCCCGCCGCCGGTGATCGTCCGCAGGATCGTCCTGGCGCCCGCCCGGTCCCCAGCGGGCAGCCGCTGGCACCACGAGCAGAAGTGGGTCGAGCGGGCGCCCACCACGATCCGCCGGATCGGACGACCGCAGCGCGGACAGGCCTCCCCGGTCCGCTGGTAGGCCTGGAGGCGCTCCTGCATCGAGCCGTCGCCGTCGGGCGCGGTGTAGTCGTCGACGGACGAGCCACGCCGCTCGATCGCCTCGGCGAGGATCGTCCGGATCGCCGCGTACAGCCGCCGCTCATCGGGCGGACGCAGCGTGCGCGCCGTGCGGAGCGGGTGGAGCGACGCGAGCCACAGCGCCTCGTCCGCGTAGATGTTGCCGACGCCGGCGATGAACGACTGGTCGAGCAGCAGCGGCTTGAGCCGGCCCTTGCGCGCGCGGAGTCGACGCCGGAACTCGCGCAGCGTGAACGCGTCGTCGAGCGGCTCGGGCCCGACGCCGGCGAACACCGCCGATCCGCCCGCCTCGGCCACGAGCTCGCCCGTGCCGCGATCCCGCTCGTACAGCCCGACCTTGCCGAACTTGCGGACGTCCCGGAAGCGCAGCTCGCGCCCGTCGGCCAGCTCGAGCACGAGGCGCACGTACGGGTCCTCGGGGGCGTCGGCCGGGACGACGAACAGCTGACCGGTCATCTTGAGGTGGATCGTCAGCGCGAGCCCCCCGGACAGCTCGACGACGAGCAGCTTGGCCCGCCGTCCCACCGCGTCGACCCGGTGGCCGGCGACGAGCTCGGCGAAGGCCTCCGGCGTGTGGGTGCGCAGCGTGCGCGCCCAGCTGCACCGGGCGCCGGTGATGACGGCGCCGGTCAGCAGCGGGCGCAGGTCGCGCGCGACGGTCTCGACCTCGGGCAGCTCGGGCATGTGCTGACCGTAGCGCACCGGGCGCCGAAACCGCACGCGGCGCCGACGCCGCCACGGTCAGGGCACGGGCGGGACGAGCAGCTGCGAGATCGACAGGATGTTGCCCTCGCTGTCGCGGAACCACGCCGCGCGTTCGACGGCCTCGAGGTCGGCGATGCCGTCGACGGTCCGCAGCCCCGGCAGGTCGTACTCCTCGAAGACCACCCCGCGGGCGCGCAGCTCGGCCACGACGCGATCGATGTCGTCGACGATCCAGCCGCCGATCGTGTGCTGGGCCGTGCCGGCGTACGAGCTCGGGTAGAGCTGGAAGAACCCGTCGCCCGCGCGATACGAGATCCAGGCCGGGGTCTCGACGAGCGGCTCGAGCCCCAGCCGATCGCGGTAGAACGCCTTTGCTCGCTCGAGATCCGCGGCCGGGATCGTGACCACCAGGCGATGCCGTTCGAGCATGTGCGTCTCCTTCCGGTGCCGTCCCTACCCCAGCGGCGCCACCGGCGGCTCGAGCGGCAGCTCGTCCGCCTCGGCCGCGATCGCGTCCTCTCGCGTGAGCGGCGTCATGCCCTCCCAGTCGTCGCCGACCTTGACGTCGACGATGAGCGGCACCGTCAGCGGCAGCGCCGATTCCATCGTCTCGCGCACGACCGCCGCCAGCCGATCCACCTCGTCGCGCGGCGTCTCGAACAGCAGCTCGTCGTGGACGGTGAGCAGCAGCCGCGCACGCAGGCCCTCGGCGGCCAGCCGGTCGGCGACGCGGATCATCGCGATCTTCTGAATGTCGGCAGCGGTGCCCTGGATCGGCATGTTGATCGCCATCCGCTCGCCGGCGCCGCGCAGCGTGGGGTTGGCGGCGCGCAGCTCGGGGATCTGCCGTCGGCGCCCGAGCAGCGTCTCCACGAAGCCCTGGTTCCGGGCCTGCTCCTTGATCGCCATCATGTAGTAGCTGATCCCGGAGTACGCGGCGAAGTACGAGTTGATGAACTCCTGCGCCTCCTTGCGCGGGATGTTCGCCCGGGTCGCGAGGCCGAAGTCGCTCATGCCGTAGGCGAGCCCGAAGTTGACCATCTTGGCCATCGAACGCTCGCCGTGGGTGATGTCGGCCGGGTCCTTGTGCAGCACCCGTGCGGCGGTCTCGCGATGGATGTCGGCCTGGCGGGCGAACGCGTCCTTGAGGTGCTCGTCGCCCGACACGTGGGCGAGAATGCGCAGCTCGATCTGCGAGTAGTCCGCGGCCAGCAGCGTGACGTCCGGACCGCCGGCCACGAACGCCCGCCGGATGCGTCGACCGAGCGCGGTCCGGATCGGGATGTTCTGCAGGTTCGGGTCGGACGAGGACAGGCGGCCGGTCGCCGCCACGGCCTGGTGGAACGTGGTGTGGAGCCGGCCGTCCGCGGCGATCAACGTCGGCAATGCCTCCACGTACGTCGAGCGGAGCTTCGTGTAGACCCGCCACTCGAGCAGCTTGTCGATCATCGGGTGGGCGGGCCGGAGATCCTCGAGCACCGAGGCGTCGGTCGAATAGCCGGTCTTCGTGCGCTTGCCCTTGGGCAGGTTCAGCTCGAAGAACAGGACCTGCTCGAGCTGCTTCGGGCTGCCGAGGTTGAACTCGTGCCCGACGTCCGCGTAGATCTCCTGTTCGAGCCGGTCGATCTCGGCGCGGAACTCGCGGTCGAGCACCGCGAGCGCCTCGCGGTCCAGGGCGACGCCGACCGACTCCATCCGGGCGAGGACCGGGATGAGCGGCAGCTCGATCTCCGCGAACAGCCGGTCGAGACGCTCCTCCGCGAGGCGGCGCTCCAGCGTGTCCCGCACGGCCAGCGCGGAGAGCGCCTCGAGCCCCGCCCGGGCCGTCGCCGGCAGCTCGGCCGCCGGCGGCAGGATCTGGTCGAGGTTCTCGGCCACGACGTCGGCGATCGTCTGGCTGCGCAGGGCCGCGTTGAGGATGTATGCGGCGATCTGCGTGTCGAACGCAACGGGCGTCGGCGGCGCGGTCTCGTCGTCGGCGAACCGGGCGACGAGCATCGGCTTGACCTCGTGCCCGACGAGCGGCACGCCGGCTCGCTCCACGAGCCGGCGGAGCGCGGTCGCCGCCTCCTCGCCGTTCGCGGCCACGACCCGGCCGTCGGCCCCTGCGAGCGCGAGCGCAAGCGGGACCCCGCGACGCGGCCGAGGGTCGTCGTTGAGCAGCGACACGCCGATCGCCGGCTGGGCGCCGACCCACTCGGCGAGCCCCTCGATCCCGGGCGCCTCGTGGACCTCGATCCGGCCGGGGTCGACGATCGCGGCCGCAAGGGCTGTCGGCAGATCCTCGACGGCAGCCGCCTCGACGCGCGGGCGGACCGCGTCCGTCTCCGTCCCGTCGACGGCCGCCGCGATCGGACCGGGCGCGACCGCATCGAAGTCCAGCCGGAGCTGGAGCTCGCCGCCATCGGGCCGCACGGGCGCGCGGCTCGGACCCCAGCCGGCGGGGCGTTGCTGGCCCGCGACGCGGGCCGCGGGCACCGTGCCGCTCTGGACGACCGCCCGGAGCCGCTCGGCGCGCTCGGCCGGCGATTCGCCGGCCATCGGCGGCAGCCGCTCGATGAGCGTCCGGAACTCGTACTCGCGGAAGAGCCGGACGACCGTGTCGCGGTCGTAATCGCCGAGGCGCGCCGCGTCCAGGTCGAGCTCGATCGGCAGGTCGCGGACGATCGTCGACAGGTCGCGGCCCTGGTACACCTGGTCGCGGTGCTCGCGCAGCTTCTCGCGGAGCTTCTCGGGCGTGACGTCGTCGATCCGGGCGTAGAGCGTGTCGAGGTCGCCGAACTCGCGGATGAGCTTCGCGGCGGTCTTCTCGCCCACCCCGGGGACGCCCGGGATGTTGTCGGTCGGGTCGCCCTTGAGCGACTTGTAGTCGATCATCTGGTCCGGCCGCAACCCGAACCGCTCGTCGATCCGCGCGACGTCGTAGATCACGGTGTTGTCGACGCCCTGGCGGGTCGTCATGAGCCGGGTCCGCGGCCCGACGAGCTGGAGCATGTCGAGATCGACGGTCACGATGGTCGTCTCGAGATCCTCGTTGGACTCGACCTGCCGGGTGATCGTGCCGATCACGTCGTCGGCCTCGTAGCCGGGCATCTCGTAGACCGGAATGCGCAGCGCCTTGACCACCTCGCGGACCTTCGGGAACTGGTCGCGGAGGTCGTCGGGCATCTTCACGCGGGTCGCCTTGTAGTCCGCGTACTGCTCGTGCCGGAAGGTCGGCCCGGGCAGGTCGAACGAGACCGCGACGTAGTCCGGCTGGAGGTCCTGGAAGCCGCGGAGGACGATGCTGCAGAAGCCGAAGACGCCGTTGACGAGGTCGCCGCGGGACGTGGTCAGCGGCGGCAGGGCGAAGTAGCCGCGGTAGACGAGCCCGTAGCCGTCGAGCAGCATCAGGCGTTCCATCGACAGGTCTCCGGCGGTACGGGACGGGACCCCGTCAGTGTACCGGCGGGGGGCCGCCGCGGGTCCCGCCGGGTCGAGGCGTCGGGCGGACGACGCGTCAGCCGCGGAGCATCAGCCGCCGAAGCGCCGCGAGGTCCAGCGGAGCGCGAACAGCCCGAGCCCGGCGATGAGCAGCGAGCCGGACACGACGATCACCGTCGAGAGCCCGCTCGGGTCGGGGGCGAGGGCGAGGCTGGGATCCGACCCGTCACCGAGCGGATCGGCCTCCGGGCCGTCCTCGATCTGGCCGACGTCCCCGCCTGCGGGCGCCGGCGGGGCCGCGCTGGGGGCCGCCGCGGCCGGTGCCGACGCCGCCGGAGCCTCGGCGCCGCCCCCCGAAGCCCCCTGGTCCCCCGGCTCGGGCGCGGCGCTGATCGCATAGTTGTCGCCCTGCACGTCGGTGGCGCGGCCGACGGTCTCGAGGGCCCCGGTCGCTGCGCCGCCGATCGGCAGCACCGCCGGCACCGTCCCCACGAGCAGGCCGGCGAGGCCGATGGTCGTGAGACCCATCGCGAGCGGCCGGCTGAGCGAGTCGCGCGGCGTCCCGAGCACGCCGAGGATCCGCCGGACGAGGTTCGGGCGGAGGCGCTGGGCGTCGGCCGGGCGCAGCCGGAAGTCACGCGGTCGTTCGGGCAGCGGCATCCTGCGCGTCGCCGACGCGAGCGCCACGAGATCGGCGTGGAGCGCGGCGCACGCGGCGCACGACGCGAGCAGCGCGCGACCGACCGCGCCGTCGTCGGCCGCGAGGTCGCGGTCGAGGAGCGCCGCGATCAGCTGCGGATCGTGGGCGTCGTGGTTTGTGCGCGGGTCGGACATACAGGCCTCAGACGGTCGACGGCGGGGCGCGGTTCCCTCGACCGGCGCTGCGGCGCGTGCTCAGCGCCACGCCGAGCAGTCCCACGAACACGAGCACAGCCGATCCGCCGACGAGCGGCACGTTGATCGCAGGGCCGGGCGCCGATGCATCGAGCGCAGACACGTCCTCGTCCGGCTCCTCGAAGCCTTCCTCGCGGGCGCCCTGCAGCTCGATCGGCTCCCGGGTGGCGGCGGGAGCCGGCACGGCAAGCGTGGTCCCGGCCGCGCCACCCGCCCCGGCCGGCAGGACCGCCGACGCGCTGCCGAGCAGGACCCCGGCGAGCCCGATCGTCGCCAGCGCGCCACCGAGCGGCCGTCCCACGGTCTCGGGCGAGGTGCCGAACGCGGCAAGCAGCCGGCGCCAGCGGCTCGGGCGAAGGCGGTGCGCGTCGACGGGTCGGAGGCGGAAGTCGCGCGGACGGGCAGGCGTCGGGAGGTCGCGGACGACGCCGGCGAGCGCGACGAGGTCGTCGTGGAGGGCCGCGCACTCGGGGCAGCTCGCGACGACGACGCGGGCAGCCTCGGCCTCGTCCTCGGTCACGTCGCGATCGACGAGCGCCGCGATCAGCAGCGGGTCGTGCGCGTCGTGCTCAGCCACGGAACAGCTCCATCCGGCCCTCGAGGCGCTCGCGGAGCGCAAGCCGCCCGCGGTGGATGCGCGACTTCACGGTCCCGAGCGACACGCCGGTCATCTCGGCGATCTCGGCGTAGTCGTAGCCCTCGACGTCGTAGAGGACGATCGCCGTGCGCTGATCGCCGCTGATCCCGGCAAGCGCGGCATTGAGCATCCGCGTCCGCTCGGCGAGCACGGCGGTCCGCTCGGGGTCGGCATCGGCGCCGGCCGGCGGCTGCCAGCTGTCGTCCTCGAGCTCGGGGTACGGCTGGAACGGCCGGCGCTTGCGAGCGCGCTGGGTGTCCATCGCGGCATTGACCGCGATCCGGTTCAGCCAGGCCTTGACGCTCCCGCCTCGAAACGAGGCGATGTTGCGGTACGCCGAGAAGAACGCCTCCTGCACGGCGTCGGCGGCCTGGTCCCGGTCCGGAACCATGCGCACGACCAGCGCGTAGAGCTGGTCCTGGTACAGCTCGACGAGGTCGTTGAATGCGTCGAGATCGCCCGAACGGGCGTGTTCGAGCAGGATGAGATCGCGGCGCTGGACGGGGTCGTCGGGGACCGTCGTCGAGCGAAGGTCCTCCACGGGCAGGGGGTCCCTCCGGACGGCGAATCTGAGGCCTGGCGAGTCTAGCATCGGTCCCGATCGAGACGGCGGTCGGTGCGACGTGGTTCCGTCGGCGCTCCAGGACGCCGGGTTCGGCGTTCCGGGCGATACTTGGGTCATGCGCATCCGCCCCCGGTCTGCCCGGTCGCCCCGGTCGCCCCACGCCCGTCGCGGCCGCTTCATCCCCTACCCGACCCGCCAGATCCTCGCGGTCCTCGACGACCACACCGAGGCCGTCACCGCGGTGAGCGAGCTCCGGGCCTCGGGTGTCGCGGATGACGCGATCCTGATCCTGCGTGGCGACGAGGGCGCGGACCGAATCGGCGGCATGGGCGCGGCGCACGGCATCGGTGCGCGGCTGCACCGGTGGACCGCCTTCACGGTCATGGACCAGCTGCCCGACTTCGTCCTCTACGAGCGGGCCGTCCGCGACGGGCGGACCGTGCTGGGCGTCACGGTGCGCTCGGAGGCCGAGAAGCGGTCGGTGCACGAGGTGCTGCGGCGGCACGGGGCGCACTTCGCGAACTACTACGGCCGGTTCGCCACCGAGGAGCTCGACCTGTGGCGGGGGCCGGAGCCGGACATCCCGGGGGTGCTGCGGCGGTAGCGGCGGTCGGGGTACCTTGCGGCCCTCGTCGTCGCCCTCGCGGCCCTCGTCGTCGCCCTCGCGGCCCTCGTCCGCCCCTTCGCGGGCTCTACCGTGCCAGGTGCTCCCCGGGGGGCCTTACCGGCACGCAGCCGCCCCGAACCCTGCCACCTGTTCCCTCCCGAGCGTTACGAGCACGGATCCTCCCTTGCTCGTGCCAGGTGCTTCACCACCGAGCGTACGGCGCAGTTCCACTGCGTCCACGTCGCCATACGCAACGCTCCCCGGGGAGCATCGGGCCACAAAGCGACCGGTCGAACACCCCGTTCGCGGTACGATCGAGAGCGAGCCGAAGTGGCGGAACAGGCAGACGCGACGGTCTCAAACACCGTTGAGGGCAACCTCGTGCGGGTTCGATCCCCGCCTTCGGCACCACCCCCGCTACGTTCTTGGCATCACCAGGTCGAGGACCGCGCCGATCAGCAGGCCCAGCCCGGCGCCGACGAGGGCCCCGAGCGCCACGTCCCCGCCGAAGATCGTCGGCGCGATGAGAAGCAGACCAAGTGCAGCGCCGGCGATGAGCCCGAGCGCGACGCTCAGTGGCCGAAGGGAAGAAGCCTGGTCGGGTGTGTTCCTGGTCACGTGGCGGACCTCCTGATGCCGCAGCTCGAATGGTTCGTCGGCGACCGTTGCAGCGACCACGGGCGACCGGCCCGATCCGACCCTCCAACCGTCCCATCCTGGCGAGGCCCGCGTCACCCGCGGGGCAGCAGCCAGACCAGCGCGATCGCGAGCAGCGCGGTGGCCAGCGCGACCGTCGAGGTGACGATCACCGACAGGTACGCCGGCCGGAACACCTGGTCCTCGATCCGCGTGCTCCCGCGGACGTAGCGCCACAGCCCGACCGCGACGAGCACGACGCCGATCCCGATCACGAGGGTCGAGAACCACTCGACGATCGCGGCGTCGCCTTCGCGCTCCCGGCCCAGGAACTGCGCCGACGCGAGCCCGAGCGCGACGAGCGTGAGGCCCGTGCGGAACCAGGCGAGGAACGTCCGCTCGTTGGCGAGGTGGGTGCGGGCGCGGCTGTCAGGATCCACGGTCACGTCGGCCACCCTACTCCCCCGAATACCGGCCGGACGCCCCGGTCGTGCCGTGCAGGTGGAGCATCCACAGCGCGCGGTCGAACCCCTCGGGTGTCGCACACCACCGCTCGTCCGACGGCTCGTCGCCCCACGGTCCTGCGTTCGGCCTGCCGGCGTGGAGGTACGTGTCGTCGCGCATCAGCAGGTGGCTGAACCCCTCGGGCCGCCCCACCCCGAGCTGCAACCGGATCACCGTCTGGTCGTCCCGGATCGGCTCGCCGCAGGCGGCGCAGATCAGGCCGGGCTGCTCGTCCATCGCCCGATCATAGGCCGCATCCCCCGATGCAACCGCCGAGGGGCGTTCACCGTCTCAGCGGCATGCAGCGGCCGATCGGGATCGTCATCGCATTCGTGCTGCTGGTCTCGGCCTGCGGCGCCGACCCCGGTCCCTTTCTCGGACCGCTCACTGCCGAGGACGTGGACGGCCCCTTCACGCTGACCCTCGAGCTCCCGAAGGCGACTTGGCGCGCGTCCGAGTCGATCGAGGGCACGATGACGCTCCGGTACGACGGCCCCGGCGTCCTTCCGTTGCGCGGCTCGGTCGGCGGGATCCTCCTGACGAGCTTCGCCCGCGCCGACGGGTCGCTCGTGATCGGGCCGGCGGCGGATGCCGCCTGCGGCAGCCACGACATCGGCCCAGACCGGCCGATCGTGTCCGGGCTCGAGAAGTCGGGCGGCTTCAGCGCCGACGACCCGAATGCCGCGTTCCTCAACCACTTCTTCGCGGCGCCCGGCATCGAGCTTCCGGCGGGAACATGGACCATCACCGCATACGCCTCGTTCTCCGAGATCGAGTGCGGGAACCGCCCGCACGACCTCGAGGCCGCGGTCACGATCGACGTGGTGCCCTGACCACCGATCGGGCCGGCGCACCTATCATCGAGTCGTGGACGTCCCGACGACCGAGCCCTCCCTCCAGCAGCGCTACAGCCCGACTTCGACCTGCTACGGCTGCGGCCCGGCCAACGAGCGCGGCCTCCTCGTCGAGAGCCACGAGGCGCCCGATGGGACCTTGGTCGCCGACTGGCAGCCCCAGCCGCACCACGCCGCGTTCGACGGGGTCCTCAACGGCGGCGTGATCGGAACGCTGCTCGACTGCCACCTCAACTGGACCGCGGCGATGCGCCTCATGCGGGACCGCGGGCTCGACGGCCCGCCGGGCTGCGTCACCGCCGAGTACACGATCCGCCTCCGGCGCCCGACTCCGACCGATGCGCCCGTCCGCCTGACCGCCCGCGTCACCGACGTCGACGGCGACCGCGTGACCGCCGAGGGCGAGCTGAGCGCCGGAGGCATCGTCACGGCGACCGCGAGCGGCGTCTTCGTCGCCGTCGGCCCCGACCATCCCGCCTACGAGCGCTGGTAATCGCGAGGAGGATCGCCATGTTCCGCCGGCTCTTCGGCTCCGCCCCGGAACCCGTCGCCGAGGCCGCCGAGCGCGCCTTCACCGAGGCGCCCGACGCTGACACCGCGACCGTCCGCCGGATCGTCGCGCGGCTGGAGGCGCTGCCGCCGGAGCGCGCGCGTCTCGTGGCGTCAGCCGCGTACATCCTGGCCCGGGCCGCCCACGCCGACCTGTCGATCAGCGACGAGGAGACGCGCGTGATGGAGCAGGAGCTCCAGGATCATGGGCTCGTCGACGAGGCGACCGCAGTGATCGTGGTCGAGATGGCCAAGCTCCAGGCGCGGACGGTCGGCGGCACCGAGGACTACGTCGTGACCCGCGAGTTCAAGGCGATCTCGACGCCCGAGCAGCGGGTCGACATCCTGCGGGCAGCATTCGCGATCGGCGCCGAAAGCGGGACGATCTCGGCCGAGGAGGCCGCGGTCCTCAACCAGATCGCGAAGGAGCTCGACATCGAGGACGCGACGGTCAACGCCGTGAAGGCCGAGTTCCACGAGCGGTTCTCGTCGGTGCAGGCCGTTCGCCGCGCGGCCCAGGGTGGCGGCCCGGCCTGAGGGCGGAGGCGCCGTGGCGACGCGGCGGTCAGGCGAGCTGGAGGTCGACGACTCCCTCGCCGAGCCGGCGCCGGACCTCGGCAAGCAGCTCCGCGTCGTAGGCGACACCACGGCGCAGCTCCATCGGCCGGGGCTCGCCGCCGGGGCCCGGGATGTGGATCACCACGCGGGTCTCGCCCGGCCGGTCGCGCAGGACGCCCTTGAACGCCTCCATCGCCGACACGACGCGCTCGGGCGCGGCTGACCGCACGAACCGCACGTGGAGGATCGCGTCGGGGCGGGCATCGACCGGCGCGCTGACCGGCGCCTGGTCCACGATCCGCGCCCGAGCCTCGTCGGGCACGGCGGGCTCGACGTCCCGATCGTCGTCGAGCGGGTCGGACGCGGAGGTCTCGACGTAGGTCGGGATGGGCTCGGGCGGCGCGATCGGGGCGAACGGTGCGGGGCGGTCGTCGGCGCGCAACGGTGAGACGGCCACGCCAGCCCGTGCCGGCGCAGCGGTCGGCGCTCCGGTGCCTCGCGCGTACCCGTTCCCGTTCCCGTTGCCGTTGCTCGCCTGACCGTTGCCGCGCCGTCGCCCACCGCCGCGGTCCGTCGCGGCGACCTCGCGCCCGAACGCCTCCTCGCCCTTCGCCAGCGCGTCGTCCCAGTCCCACGCGAGGTCGGCGAGCAGCGAGATCTCCTCGCCGCGGTGGTCGATGCGCCCCGCGACGAGCAGGATCCGCCCCTCGACCCACGTCCCGGCCGTCTGCTCGTACAGCCGCGGGAAGACGACGATCTCGATACTCCCCTGGAGGTCCTCGATCGTCACGACCGCCATCGATGCCTTCGCCTTCGTGATGACGCTGCGGACGCCGGTCACGATCCCGCCGACGACGACCCGCTGGCCGTCGAGCGACTCGTCGCGCAGGTCGCTCGAGTAGGCGTTGACGAACCGGCCGACCTGCTCGGCGACCTCGCCCATCGGGTGCTCGGACAGGTAGAGCCCGAGCAGCTCCTTCTCCCAGCGGAGCCGCTCGCGCACGGGCACCTCCGGGGTCGAGGGCAGCGGCCGCTCGAAGGCGACGGCGTCCGGGGCGGCCATGTCGAACAGCGAGGTCTGGCCGCTGATCCGATCGCGCTGGGTCGCCTGCCCCGCCGCGATCGCGTCGTCGAGCCCGAGCAGGACCTGCGCCGGGTGACCGAACGCGTTGAGCGCCCCGACGCGCGCCAGCGACTCGAGCACCTTGCGGTTCGTGAGGCGGAGGTCGACCCGCGAGCAGAAGTCGGTCAGCGAACGGAACGCGCCTCCCTCGTCGCGCGCCGCGATGATCGATTCGATCGCGCCCTGCCCGACGTTCTTCACCGCGAGCAGCCCGAACCGGATCGCCTCGCCCTCGACGGTGAACTCGAGATGGCTCCGGTGGACGTCGGGCGGCAGCACCTCGATGCCGAGCCGGCGGCACTCGGCGATCGCCGCGGCCACCTTTTCCTCGTTCGCCCGGAACGCCGTCAGCACCGACGTCATGTACTCGACGGTGTAGTTCGCCTTGAGGTACGCGGTCTGGTAGGCGATGAGCCCGTAGCACGTCGCGTGCGCCTTGTTGAAGCCGTACCGCTCGAACGGCTCGAACGCCTTGAACACCGCGTCGATGACCTGCGGCTCGACCCCGCGCTCGGCGGCCTGCGTGACGAACTTCTCCTTCTGCGCGCGCAGGACCGCCGACTTCTTCTTGCGGATCGCGTACCCGAGCGTGTCCGCCTCGGGGCCGGTGAACCCGCCGAGGGCCACCGCCGCGGACATGATGTCCTCCTGGTAGACGAAGATCCCGTGCGTCTTCTCGAGGTACGGCTCGAGCAATGGATGGAGGTACGTGACCGGCTCCTGGCCGTGCTTGCGCCGGATGTAGGCCGGGATGTTGTCCATGGGACCGGGGCGGTAGAGCGCGACCATCGCCGCGAGGTCGTAGACCGACGTCGGGCGCAGCTCGCGGATGTAGCGGCGCATGCCCGCGGACTCCAGCTGGAAGATGCCGGTCGTCTCGCCCGAGGCCAGCAGCTCGAAGGTCTTCGCGTCGTCGAGCGGGATGCGCTCGAGATCGATCTCGACGCCGCGGTGCTCGCGCACGAGATCGACCGCCTGGCGGAGGATCGTCAGGTTCGAGAGCCCGAGGAAGTCGAACTTCAGCAGCCCGAGCGCCTCGATCGCGTGCATCTCGTACTGCGTCATCAGCGAGTCCGAGTTCGTCGCCTTCTGGAGCGGCATCAGCTCGGTCAGCGGCTCGCGGCTGATGACGACGCCCGCGGCGTGCGTGGAGGCGTTGCGGGCGACGCCCTCGAGCTGCTCGGCGAAGTCGATGATCCGCTTGATCGGCGGCTCGGCGTCGTACATCTCGCGCAGCGCCGGCGCGATCTCGAGGGCCTCCTCGAGCTTGATCCCGAGCTGGTTCGGGACGGCCTTCGCGATCCGGTCGACCTCGCCGTAGCTGTGGCCGAGGACCCGGCCGACGTCGCGGATCGCGGCGCGGGCGAGCATCGTGCCGAACGTGATGATCTGCGCGACGTGGTCCTGGCCGTACTTGCGGGAGACGTAGTTGATGACCTCGTCGCGGCGGGCGTCCTCGAAGTCCACGTCGATGTCGGGCATCGTCACGCGGTCCGGATTGAGGAAGCGTTCGAACGGCAGCCCGTACGCGATGGGGTCGACCGGGGTGATGCCGAGGGTGTACGTGACGATCGAGCCCGGCGCGCTGCCCCGGCACGTCGTGGCGATCCCCTGCTCGCGCGCGAACCGGACGAAGTCCGCGACGATCAGGAAGTAGCCCGCGTAGCCCATCGAGATGATCACGCCGAGCTCGTAGTCGAGCCGTGCCTGGAGCTCGGGGGTGACCGTCCCGTAGCGGCGCTCGAGCCCCCGCTGGCACTCCGCGCGCAGCCACGACTCGACGGTCTCGCCGTCGGGCACGGGGAAGTGCGGGATGCGCAGCTGGTTGAGCGGCAGCTCGACGGCGCTCATCTCGGCGATGAGCCGCGTGTTGCGCAGAACCTCCGGCCGGTCGGGCATGAGCGCCGCCATCTCGGCGGCGCTCTTCAGGTAGAACTCGGCCGATTCGAAGCGCATCCGGTTCGGCGTGTCGAGGTTGTTGCCGGTCCCGACGCACAGCAGGACGTCGTGCGCCTCGGACTGGGCGCGACGGACGTAGTGGAGGTCGTTGGTCAGGACGAGCGGCAGCCCGACCTCGGGCGCCAGGCGGAACAGCTGCTCGTTGAGCCGCGACTGCTCGGCCATCCCGTGGTCCTGGACCTCGAGGAAGAAGCCGTCCTTGCCGAAGATGTCGCCGTACTCACCGGCCAGCTTGCGCGCGAGCTCCCAGTCCTCGACCTCGAGGGCCTTGGGGATCTCGCCGCCGAGGCACGCGGACAGCCCGATCAGGCCCTCGCTGTGCCGGGCCAGGTGCTCGCGGTCGATCCGCGGCTTGTAGTAGTAGCCGTCGATGTGCGCGTCGGTGATGAGCCGGCACAGGTTCTGGTAGCCGGTCCAGTCCTTCGCCAGCAGCACGAGGTGGAATGGCTGGGCGTCGGCCTTGCCCTCCTTGTCGAGCATCGCCCGGCGCGCGACGTAGGTCTCGACGCCGATGATCGGCTTGATGCCCTTGTTCCTGCACGCCTGGTAGAAGGCCACCGCACCGTAGAGCGCGCCGTGGTCGGTCAGCGCGAGCGAATCGAAGCCCTGCTGGGCGGCCGAATCCACCAGCTCGGTGATCCGCCCGAGGCCGTCGAGCAGGCTGAACTCGGAGTGGACGTGGAGGTGGGTGAAGTCGTTGGGCGCAGGGGTCACGGGTCCCAAGTCTAGCCCGGCGGACGGGGCCCGGCGTCGGCGGATCCGGCCCGCGTGCGGCTCCCGGTGCGGCCCTGGTGCGCCCTGGGTGCGGCCCCTTTCTGCGCCCACGTCCCCGGGCGGCCCTTCCGCCGGCGTGACGTATCGTGAGGGGGTGATCGACCCGCCGCACACGATCGACGACGAGGCCTTCGCCGCGCTGATCGAGCGCGCCCTCGACGAGCTGCCCGAGGCCTTCCGTGAGCGGCTCGGGAGCGTCGCGATCGTCGTCGAGGACGAGCCGACGCCCGAGCAGCTCCGATCGGCCGGTGTTCGCGGTCTGTTCGGTCTGTACCAGGGCGTGCCGCGCACGGCGTGGGGCGCCGACGCGGTCGCCTACCCGAGCAAGATCACGATCTTCCGCGGCCCGTTGGCGCGCGCGCACCCCCATCCTCGGGCGCTGGCCGCGGCGGTGGTCGACACCGTCCACCACGAGATCGCGCACCACTTCGGGATCTCCGACGCGCGGCTGCGCGAGCTCCGCGCCGGCGGCCCGGGCCGGCGCTAGCCTTGGCGGCGTGACGAGCCCGACCCCGCCCGATCCGATCCAGCCGCTGCGCAGCGCGCGGCTCTACCTGCGTCCGCTCGAGCCCGAGGACGCGACGACGGTTGCGGGCTGGTACCGCGACGCGCGGATCCTGACGCTCATGGGCGAGCTGCCGGGGAGCATCGACCGTCGCCGGGCAAGGCTCGAGGCGTCCGTCGCGAGCCAGGGCGAGGACCACTTCGCATTCGTCATCTGCCGGATCGGAGACGACGCGCCGATCGGCCGCGCCGACCTGTTCGACCTCGACCTGCGCCAGGGATCCGCGCAGCTCGGGATCACGATCGGCATCCCCGCGCTGTGGGGCCGCGGGCTCGGGACCGAGGCCGTCGAGGTCCTCGAGGACTTCGCCTTCGGCCAGCTGCGGCTCGAGCGGCTGTGGCTCGCCACCGATGCCGAGAACCTCCGGGCGCGAGCGGCCTACGCCAAGGCCGGGTTCGTCGAGGAGGGGATCCTCCGCCGCTCCTACTACCAGGACGGTCGGTTCGTCGACGAGGTTCGCATGGCGCTGCTCCATGACGAGTGGGCCGCCCAGACGCGAAGGCGCAGCTGGGAGCTCGTGGCGGAAGCGGTCGAGGCGGAAAGGGAGCCGTAAGCGGCCCGGGCGCGCGGGCGCAGGCCGGCGGGTGAGCGAAGGGCGACCCGGGCCCCGACCACCAACCGGCGGTATCCCGCGGCGCGCTTCGTGCATGGTCGTCCCGAGCAGGGCCGTGATCGACATCGCAGGCTGTCCCGGGGGAAAGCCGGCCGCATGACCATGGAGGTGGAATCAGGACGGCTTTCCCATCTGTGACCGGGCGCCCCGCGGGGATATCCCCAGCCGTCGTGCCTGCGACGACCATGCACAGAGCGAGGCGTCCGCTTTCCGGCCGTTGGGGCGCCGAGCCGCTCCCCGCCGACCCGGCCGCCGCGCGTCGCACGCCCGGCGCGCCGCTCGGGCCGCCGACCGCCACCCGGACCGCCAAGTCGGCACGCACCGCCAACCCCGAGGCCGTATCCTCGTGGGCGAGCATGCGGCCGGCGCACCGGATCGTCACTTGCCCGGGTGGATCGACGCCGGTAGCATGCGCGCCAATGGTCGGCCCGCAGGGGTGGGCCGGACGTTCCATCGTGTCGACACCTCGCGCGTCCATCGTGGACCGAAGCCTGCCGATCGCGATGTTGGAGGAGGAAGCATGCGCACCCGCTCTCTCGGGCTGACCCTGTTCGCGGGTCTGTCCATCCTGGTCGCCGCGTGTGGCGGCGGCAGCGGCACGGCCGCGCCCTCGGAGGCACCGCCCACCACCGCACCGGAGACCCAGGCGCCGCCCGCCAGCGAGGCTCCCGCGTCGGTCGCCCCGTCGGCGCCGGCCGAGGGCGTCACCTGCGACGAGCCGCTCCGCGTCGGCCTCGTCACCGACGTCGGCCGGGTCAACGACAAGGGCTTCAACCAGTCGGCCTACGAGGGCATGCTGGCCGCGGCCGAGGAGGCCCCGACCTGCTTCGAGACCGACTACATCGAGACCACCAGCCAGTCGGACTACGCCCGCAACATCGCCGAGTTCTCGGAGAACGGCTATGACGTCGTCATCGGCGTCGGCTTCCTCCTCGGCGACGCGCTCGGCGACGCCGCCATGGACCATCCCGACGCGAAGTTCATCAGCGTGGACGGCATCCCGGGCGACGGCCACAACGCGAGCTGGGACACGAACGGCGAGTCGCTCTTCTTCGCCGAGGATCAGGCCGGCTATCTCGCCGGCGTGCTCGCGGCATCGATCTCGCAGAGCAACCACATCGGCGTCGTCGGCGGCCTGCTCGTCGTCCCGCCGGTCGAGCGTTTCGTCGAGGGCTACATCAACGGCGCGAAGGCGACCAAGCCCGACATCGACGTCGACTTCGTCTACACCAGCTCGTTCACCGAGCCGGAGCAGGGTCGCGCCGCGGCCCAGCAGATGATCGACGGCGGCGCCGACGTGATCTTCGCGGCCGGTGGCCTGACCGGCAACGGCGCGCTGCTCGCGGCATGCGACGCGGACGTCCTCGCGATCGGCGTCGACACCGACCAGTACGAGACCCTGCCCGAGGCCCAGGAGTGCCTGGTCTCGAGCGCGACCAAGAACATCGTCGAGGCGGTGAAGCAGTCGCTGCTGCGCATCGCGAGCGACGAGTTCACCGGCGGCGCCCACACGGACGACGCCTCGACGAACGGCATCGGCCTCGCCCCGTTCCACGACAACGAGGACGCGGTCCCGGCTGATGTCCAGGCCCTGCTCGACGAGACCTTCGCCGGCCTCGCCGACGGGTCGATCACGCCGAACGTCACGGTCGACGGGAACACGCCGGAGCAGTAAGCCGACACCCCGACCACCCTTCGAGCGGCGAGGCCTGGACGGGCCTCGCCGCTCGTGTTTTCCCCACAGCCCGGAGACCCGCCCGTGGCCGACGCTCCGCCACCACCCGAGCTTCCCGTCGATCCGAGCCGGCAGAGCCCCGAAGGCGCCGGCATCACCCGTGTCCCCGATGCGAAGACGCTGGCCGAAGGGGCTGTCGCCTCGGCGGATCGCGGCGGGACGTCGATCGACCCGTCGATCGCGGCTCGCGACCAGGCGCCGGCGCTCGAGATGCGCGGCATCACGAAGCGGTTCCCGGGCGTCGTCGCGAACGACCGGATCGACCTCGAGGTCCGCCCCGGGGAGATCCACGCGCTGCTCGGCGAGAACGGCGCCGGCAAGAGCACGCTGATGAACGTGCTCTACGGCCTGATCGCGCCCGACGAGGGCGAGATCCTGCTCGACGGCCAGCAGGTCCAGCTGACCGGCCCGTCCGACGCGATCGCGCGCGGCATCGGCATGGTCCACCAGCACTTCATGCTCGTCCCGGTGTTCACGGTTGCCGAGAACATCGTCCTCGGCAACGAGACGATGGGCCGCGGTCCCCTCCTCGATGCGAAGGCCGCCGAGCAGCGGATCCACGACCTCGCCACCCAGTTCGGGTTCGAGATCGACCCGCATGCGCTGGTGAGCGACCTCTCCGTCGGGCTCCAGCAGCGGATCGAGATCCTGAAAGCGCTCTACCGCGGCGCGAAGGTGCTCATCCTCGACGAGCCGACGGCCGTGCTCACGCCCCAGGAAACCACCGAGATCTTCGCGGTCCTGCGGCGGCTCGCGGCCGAGGGCACGAGCATCGTCTTCATCAGTCACAAGCTCTACGAGGTGCTCGAGATCGCCGACCGCATCACGGTCATCCGTCGCGGCAAGGTCGTCGGCCAGGCAGATCCGAGGACCGCCACCGAGGAGCAGCTCGCCGAGATGATGGTCGGGCGCGAGGTCTCGCTGGTCGTGGACAAGGGCCCGGCATCCCCGAGCGACGTCGTCCTCGAGGTGAAGGACCTGACGGTCGCCGACGACCGCGGGTCGATCGTCGTCGCCGACTGCTCGTTCGAGGTCCGGGCGGGCGAGATCTTCGGGATCGCCGGCGTCGCGGGCAACGGCCAGGGCGAGCTCGTCGAGGCGCTCACGGGGCTGCGCAAGGTCCGGAGCGGCTGGGTCCGGCTCAACGGCGAGGACGTCACGAACCGGTCCCCGCGCGACCTGGGCAGCCGCGGGTTCGCGTACGTGCCGGGCGACCGGCAGCGCTACGGGCTGGTGATGCCCTATCCGGTGGAGGACAACCTCGTCCTCACGAGCTACCACCGGGCGCCGTTCTCGCGGTTCGGGCTGATCGACGAGGGGGCGATCGCGCGGCAAGCCGCCGAGCTCATCCCCGAGTACGACATCCGCACGCCTTCCGCGGACGTCGCGACGAGCACGCTCTCTGGCGGGAACCAGCAGAAGGTGATCGTCGCCCGCGAGTTCAGCCGCGAGGTCAAGCTGCTCGTCACCGACCAGCCGACGCGCGGAATCGACGTCGGGTCGATCGAGTTCATCCACAAGCAGATCGTCGCCCGACGCGACGGCGGGGCAGCCGTCCTGCTCGTGTCGGCCGAGCTCGACGAGATCCTCGAGCTGTCCGACCGCATCGGGATCATGTTCCGCGGCCGGCTGATCGCGACCGTGCCGGCCGAGACGGCCGAGAAGGAGCGGATCGGACTCATGATGGCGACCGGCGAGACCGGCCAGCGCGCGGAGCCCGCGGCATGACCGCCGAGACGACGACCCCCGCCGGCGGCGGCATGAGCGTCAACCCGACCTCGATCGTGACCGGCGGCGGCGTCCGCCGGCAGCTGGCGAGCACCGTCATCGCGATCCTCCTCGGGCTGCTCGTCGGCGCCCTGCTCATCTGGCTGTCGAGCGCCCTCTCGGACGAGGGCTTCGACCCCTTCCTGCCGCTGACCGCGTACGGGGCGCTGCTCGACGGCTCGCTCCTGTGCGAGAACGGGTTCGCGTCCGGCGGGTTCGGCTGCGACGAGGGCGCGATCTTCGACATCCGCGGGATCGGCAACGCGCTCAACTCCGCGACCCCGCTGATCCTCGCCGGGCTGTCGGTGGCGTTCGGGTTCCGGGCCGGGCTGTTCAACATCGGCGCGCAGGGCCAGTTCTTCCTCGGGGCCTTCGGCGGCGCGATCGCCGGGGCGTACCTGGGCCTGCCGTTCCCGATCGCGATGCTCGTCTCGCTGCTTGCGGGCTTCCTGTTCGGCGCCTTCTGGGGCTTCATCCCCGGCTTCCTCAAGGCGTGGCGCGGCGCCCACGAGGTCGTCGTCACGATCATGCTCAACTACGTCGCGGCACTGTGGCTCAAGCTCCTGGCGGGCACGACGTTCCGGGACCCCGCGGCGAGCTTCCCGCGCACGCCCGACATCGTCGAGGGGGCCGCGCTGCCGGCGCTCTTCGAGGGGTCGCGGCTGCACGCGGGGATCATCGTGGCGCTGCTCGGCGCGCTCGCGGTCTGGTTCCTGCTGTTCAAGACGACGCTCGGGTTCGAGGTCCGGACGGTCGGCGCGAACCCGCACGCCGCGCGCTACGCGGGCATCCGGCCGTCGCTGATCACGGTCCTGACGATGTCCATCGCCGGCGGGCTGGCAGGCGTCGCGGGGGCGGTGGAGATCCTCGGCATCACCCGCAACTACCCGGCCGAGTACAACACCACGTACGGGTTCGACGCGATCGCGGTCGCCCTCCTCGGGCGGGCGCATCCGTTCGGCGTCGTGGGGGCCGCGCTGCTGTTCGGGTTCCTCCGCGCCGGCGCCGGCGCGATGCAGCGGGCGACCGACATCCCGATCGACATCATCAGCATCGTCCAGGGCGCGATCATCCTGTTCGTCGCGGCCGAGATCGTCATCAGACGGCTCATCCCCGGCGGCAGACCGTCACGGGGGCGGGCCGCTCCGGCCCCGACGCCCGCATGACCGCCGCAACGACCGTGGCCGAGCCGCGCTGGCGCCTCGGCCGGGGCGCGCTGATCGGCCTCGGCATCGTCGTCGTCCTGCTCGTCGCGATCCTCGCGCTCGGGCTCGGGCCGGAGGTCGTCGCGTTCCTCGAGTGGTTCGTCGAATTCGCCCTCGCCAACCCGTACATCATCCTCGGCTTCGCGGTGCCGATCGGGTACGGGGCGCTGTGCGCGGTGATGAACGAGCGCAGCGGCGTCGTCAACATCGGCGTCGAGGGCATGCTCCTGAGCTCGGCGTTCGTCGGGTTCCTGATCGGCGCCTACCTCAACCCCGTCGTGGGGCACGTGGCGGCGGCGCTGCTCGGGATCGTCGGCGCGATCGTCATCTCGATGATCCTGTCCGCGCTCCACGCATGGCTGTCGATCACGGTCAAGGCCGACCAGATCATCAGCGGCACGATCATCAACATCCTCGCCGCGGGCGGCACCGCGTACTTCAACCAGCTGCTGATCTCGACGACCGGCGTCTCGGGTGCCCGCACGCTCCCGAAGAACATCCTCGGACTGCCGAGCGACGTCTACCAGATCCCGGTCCTCGGGCCGATCCTCAACGCGATCTTCGGCCAGGGCCCGATCCAGATGAGCCTGATCCTCGCGGTCGTGTTCCTCCACGTGATGCTGTTCCGGTCGCGCTGGGGGCTGCGCACGCGGGCCGTCGGCGAGCACCCGAAGGCGGCCGACACCGTCGGCATCGACGTGTACTGGGTGCGCTACCGGAACGTGATCCTCGGCGGCGTGTTCGCCGGACTCGGCGGTGCCTACCTCACGCTCGAATCCGTCGGCTCGTTCCAGGACGGCATGACCAACGGCGTCGGGTTCATCGCGATCGCCGCGATGATCTTCGGGCGCTGGACGCCGCTCGGTGCGCTCGCTGCGGCGCTCATCTTCGGCGGCGCGCGCTCGCTCCAGACCGCGGTGCAGATCAGCCGGCCGCCGGGCGAGATCGGCGACTTCCTGGCGGGGCTGCCGGGGTCCGGCGAGATCTACGGCATGTTCCCGTACATCCTCACGATCGTCGTGCTCGTGGGGGTGGTCGGCCGCGCCGTGGCGCCGGCCGCCGACGGGATCCCGTACGACAAGGAGGCGCGCGCCTGACCCCCGAGGAACGCGCTCGCCTGGCCGACATCCTCGATCTCCAGGAAGGACGCGGGCCGGTGCCCGTCCTCGACGACGCGGGCATCGAGTCCGTACTGCGGTCGAGCCGGCGGATCGCGGTCATCGGCGCGTCACCGCGTGAGTCGCGGCCGTCGTTCGCGGTGTTCCGCTACCTCGTCAACCGGGGCTTCGAGTGCGTGCCGGTCAACCCGAACGCCCGGGATGTGCTCGGCGTGCCGGCGTTCCGTTCGCTGCGCGAGGCGGTCGATGCGACCGGACCGTTCGACATCGTCGACGTCTTCCGGCGCGCCGAGCTGTGCGTCCCGCACGCCCGCGAGGCCGTCGCCGCCGGGGCGCGCTGCCTGTGGCTCCAGCTGGGGGTCGTGAACTGGGAGGCGGCGCGGATCGCCCACGATGCGGGGCTGTCCGTCGTGATGGACCGGTGCACGGCGATCGAGGTGCGGCGGATCGGGCTCCGGGCGCTGTAGGGGCGGCGGAGCGGGCGTGCTGGGCGCGGGCGGCGCGTGGTGAGTGCCGGCGGCGCGTGGCGAGTGCCGGCGGCGCGTGGCGGCTCGGCGCCCACGTCGGCGGGACCCCGCCGTGCAGTGCCACTGGGAGTGGCACGTTGGGCACAAGGACGCCGGGGAGCGGCTGCCCGCCCTGGACTATCCCTCCTCGTGCCCGTGGGAGTGGCAAAGCGGCACCGATCGACCGACAGCGTCGCCGACCAATCCGCTCCCCGCCTCCTTGCGGCGCCCCAGCCCACGATCTGCCACTCACAGTGGCACCGGCCGGGATTCAGGGCCGGGCGCGTAAGAAACGGGGACGGCTTGTCGCGAGCGCGCCACTCACAGTGGCACCGGGCCCCGGGGCAGGGGCGCGCGGGCCCGAGGAACGACCCCGGGGGCAGGGCCGCGCGCGGGCCGCGAGGCACGGCCCCGGGGCGCCGAGAGCCGCCGGTCGGGCAGCGCGTCCGCGGTCCGACCCGCCCCCTACCGAACCGAGAACGTCACCGTGACCGTCACCTCGACCTCGACCGACCCCGTCTCGGTCGGCGTCGGGACGTCCGAGGCAGCAAGGGCCATCCGTTCGGCCTTGGCGTACGGGGTCGGCGGCCGAACGGGCACGCCCTCGACGATGTCCCGGACCCCGGCGATTGCCAGCCCACCGGCCTCGGCGAGCACCTCGGCCCGTGCCCGCGCCTCCCGCATCGCCCGGACCCGCGCCTCACGCTCGGCCGCCGCCGCCTCCGCCACTCGGAACGACAGCCCGTCCATGCTTGTCGCTCCGGCACGCAGCGCCCCGTCCACGACCTCGCCGAGCCGCGCCAGGTCGCGTACGAGCACCGTGATCGCATTGACCAGCTCGTACCCCACGAGCACGGGGGGTCCGCCGTCGCGGTAGTCGTACCGGGGCTGGACCGACAGCAGCGCCGTGCGGACGTCCCGCCGGTCGACGCCCGCGCCGCCGACCGCCTCGAGGATCGCGGTCATCGTCCGCGCCGCCTCGTCGCGGGCCTCGGCGACGGTCGGTCGCGCGAGGGAGACACCGAGCCGCACCTCGGCGAGATCCGGCTCGACCGAGACCCGGCCGGTCCCCGACACCACGATCGCTCCCTGCGCCGCCTCCGACGCGCCGTCGTCCTCCCGCCCGGCGGTCATCGAACGAGAAACCCCGCGAACACGAGCACGAAGCCGACGACCGCGAGGATGACCCCGGTTCGGGCCTGCCGCCGCAGCACGTCCATCGCGACCGACGCGCCGGTCGGGCCGCTGTCGCGCGGGCCGCCTCGCCACGCCTCGTAGCGCGCGACGTTCTCGTCCTGGCGTCGGAGCTGCTGGTAGCGCGCGAGCGGAGCGCGCGCCCGGGTGTAGCCGTAGATGATCAGCGCGATGCCGGCGGCCCAGAGCACGAGGTTGAGCGGCCCCACCTCAGCCCTCCGTCCGGTCGAGCCGCTCGCGGAGCGCGGCCTGGACCAGCCCGGCGTTCGCCTGCCCGCGCGTCGCCTTCATCACCTGGCCGACGAGGAACCCGATCGCCTGGCCCTTGCCCGCGCGGTAGTCGCCGACCGCGGCCGGGTTCGCGGCGATCACCTCGTCGACCGCCGCCGCGACCGCGCCCTCGTCGGAGATCTGCCGGAACCCGCGCGCCTCGACGATGTCGCCGACCGACTCGCCGCTCGTCACGTGGATCTCGAGGACCTCCTTCGCGTTCGTCCGCGTCACCTGGCCGTCGAGGACGAGCGCGATCAGCGTGGCGAGCTCGATCCCGACGGATTCGGGCGTCCGATGCGCCACGTCTCCCTCGCCGTACTTGCGCAGCAGCCGCAGGTACTCGCCCGACACCCAGTTCGCGGCCTCCTTCGCGGGCGCGCCCGCCCCGATCGCGGTCTCGAAGACGATCAGCGCGTTCGGGTTCCCGACGATGACGCTCGCGTCGTACTCGGACAGGCCGAGCGTCTCCTGGTACCGGGTCCGGCGCGCGGCGGGGAGCTCGGGCAGCCGCTCGCGGAGCTCCGACAACCACGCCGGGTCGACGTGGAGCGGCGGGAGATCCGGCTCCGGGAAGTACCGGTAGTCGTCGGACGTCTCCTTGACCCGCATCCGGTACGTCTCGCCGCGGTCCTCGTGCCAGCCGCGCGTCTCCTGCACGAGCGGCTCGCCGGCGTCGAGGGCGGCGGCCTGGCGCTCGATCTCGTACGCGATCGCCCGCTCCACCGACCGGAACGAGTTCATGTTCTTGACCTCGATCCGTGTGCCGAACGCCTCCGCACCGCGCGGTCGGAGCGAGACGTTGGCCTCGACGCGCATCTGGCCGCGTTCCATGTCGGCGTCGGAGGCGCCGACCGACCGAAGCAGCAGCTGCAGCTCCTCGGCATAGCGACGAGCCTGCTCGGCGGTGCGGACGTCGGGCTCGGTCACGATCTCCATGAGCGGCGCGCCGGACCGGTTGAAGTCGACGAGGCTGACCTTGGCGCCGCCGGCGTCGGTGGCGTGGACGAGCTTGGCCGTGTCCTCCTCGAGGTGCGCGCGGCGGATCCGGACGGTGAACGACCCGTCCGACGTCCCGAAGGTCAGCCTTCCGTTCGAGGCGAGCGGCAGGTCGTACTGGCTGATCTGGTAGCCCTTCGGGAGGTCGGGGTAGAAGTAGTTCTTGCGGTCCCAGCGCGTCGCCTCGGGGATCGTGCCCTCGATCGCAAGCCCGGTGGTCAGGACGTGCTCGACCGCGCGCCGGTTGATGACCGGCAGGGCGCCGGGGAGCCCGAGGCAGACGGGGCAGACGTGGGTGTTCGGGCGGGCGCCGTCGTACGCGGTCGAGCACCCGCAGAACATCTTCGATTCGGTCCGAAGCTGGCAGTGGACCTCGATCCCGATGACCGCCTCGTAGCGCTCGAGCGCCGGCGTGCGGGGAGCAACCGCGACGGTCAACGGACCGCCTCCGCCGTCGAGATGAGGAAGAGCCCGTACATCGCGATCGCCAGCCACCCCAGCGACACGGCCGCGTTCCGCAGGAACCGGCGCACGCGCGGCCGGTCGAGCACCCGCTGCTCGCCCTCGAGCGCGGTGCGGGTCGGCTCGCCCCCGTGGACGACCGGGCCGAGCGCGTCACGCGCGTTGACGTAGCCCCGCCAGGTCCCGACGACGGTCGCCACGAGGCCGCTGACGAGGAGGACCGATCCCATGGCCGCCAGTTTGCCAGAACGTCCGACGGCAGACCGCGCAGCTCCCGCCCCCGCACCCGTGCCGCCGGAGGCGAGCTGCCTGAAACCGCTCTCTTGACAACGGGTGGAAGATACCGTCTAGGAACGTGAGAGCGCTCTCACGGCAACGGACGGGAGACCGCACCGCGACCCCGCCGCGACCGCCGCGACACCCGCCACATCACCGCGTCCATGCAGACGAAAGGGACACGAGGCGCATGGTCCAGCTCGACGGCAGGAGCCCGCGTTCCGGTGCGACCCTCGAGGCCGTCGCAGAGGCGGCCGGGGTGTCACGCGCGACGGTGTCCCGGGTCGTCAACGGCTCGACGAAGGTCAGCGCCGACGTCCGCAAGGCGGTCGAGCGCGAGATCCTTCGCCTCGGCTACGTCCCCAACCGCGCGGCGCGCAGCCTCGTCACCCGCCGCAGCGACTCGGTCGGCGTGGTCATCACCGAGCCGAGCGGCCGTCTCTTCGCCGATCCGTTCTTCCCGCGCCTCCTGCGCGGCATCAGCACCGAGCTCGGCGCCCGGGACCTCCAGCTCGTCCTGCTGATGCCGGAGACACCACGCGATGCGGCCCGCGCGGAGGCCTACCTCGGTGGCGGGCACGTCGACGGCGTCCTGCTCGTCTCGCTGCACGGCAACGACCCCCTGCCGAAGCGCCTGGCAAGCCGCGGCATCCCGATCGTCGTCGGCGGCCGCCCGCTCCGCGGCACGAGCTACCACTACGTGGACATCGACAACCGCGGCGGCGCCCGCAACGCGGTCAACCACCTGACGTCGCTCGGCCGGACCGTCATCGCGACGGTTGCCGGTCCCGCCGACATGGCCCCGGGCCTGGACCGCCTCGCCGGCTACCGCGAGGGCCTCGAGGATGCCGGTCTCACGCCGGATCGCTCGCTCGAGGCCGTCGGCGACTTCACCCACGACGGTGGGCGCGCCGCGATGCGCGCGATCCTCGCCGCCCGGCCGGACGTCGATGCGGTCTTCGCCGCCTCGGACCTCATGGCCGCGGGGGCGCTGCAGGCGCTCCAGGAGGCCGGTCGGTCGGTCCCGAGGGACGTCGCGGTCGTCGGCTTCGACGACGCGCCGATCGCGCCGACCACCCAGCCGCCGCTCACCAGCGTCCGACAGCCGGCCGAGGAGATGGGCCGGGAGATGGTCCGCCTGCTCGTCGAGTCCACCGAGCGGCAGGACGCGGTACCACGCCACGTCGTGCTCGGGACCGAGCTCGTACGCAGGGCGTCCAGCACGGGGAGGTGAGGCTGCCTGACGGTTTGCTTGGTCGCAGCGTTGCACGGTTGTCACGGCCCCGCGGAAGGGACACCAAGGAGGAGTTCGTGGAACACATCGATCGACCTCGCCGCCGATTGGCGGCACTCGGGGTCGTCGTCGGGCTGATCGCGGCCGCGTGTGGCGGCACGATCGCGACGTCGGCGCCGACCGCGAGCGCGGAAGCGCCCGAGACCACAGCACCGCAGCCGACGGCCTCGCAGGCCGCGGGCACGCCGGTCGAGATCGAGTGGTACGTCGGTCTCGGAACCGGCGAGAACGAAGAGCAGATCCCGGTCGAGGAGGCCGTGGTCCAGGCCTTCAACGACTCGCAGGACGAGATCGAGCTGATCCTGACCGTGGTCGACAACACCGAGGCCGCCGACACGCTGGCGACCCGCATCGCCGCAGGCGACGCGCCCGACATCATCGGGCCGGTCGGCATCCGCGGCCTGCAGTCGTTCGGCGAGCAGCTCCTCGACATCGGCCCGTACATCGAGAGCTCCGGCGTCGACCTGTCCGAGATCGACCAGTCGCTCATCGACGTCTACAACGTGAACGGCAAGCAGATCGGCATCCCGATGGCGGTCTACTCGTCGTTCTTCTACTACAACAAGTCGCTCTTCGACGAGGCCGGCCTGCCGTACCCGCCGCACGAGGTGGGCGCGCAGTACGACGGCAAGGAATGGAACTGGGACACGGTCCGTGACCTCGCGATGAAGCTGACGGTCGACACGAACGGCAACGACGCGACGAGCCCGGACTTCGACCCGAAGAACATCGACGTGTTCGGCCTCGACGCGCAGTTCACCGAGAACGACGCCCGCGCCTGGTCGACGATCTTCGGCGGCTCGGGCTCCGCTGTGGCCGACGACGGCACGACCGCGCAGTGGCCCGACAACTGGCGGCAGGGCCTCCAGTACATGTACGACGGGATCTGGAAGGATCACTTCATCCCCGACCAGGCGGCCGTGCAGGCGCTGGCCGACGGCAACACCTTCCAGTCCGGCCGGATCGCGATGGACGTCGTCCATCAGTGGTACACCTGCTGCGTCTACCCGGGCGAGGGCGACCCGCTCGTGACCGATTGGGACATCGCGGTCCTGCCGGTCGGCCCGGACGGCACCATCACCTCCAAGCTCCACGCCGACACGATCGGGATCATGGACAGCACCGAGAACCCGGACGCCGCGTTCGAGGCCCTGTCGTTCCTCATCAAGTCGCCGGAGCTCATCCAGACCTGGGGCGCCATGCCCGCGATCGAGAGCCAGCGCGACGCCTTCTTCGCCGGTCTCAACGAGCGCTTTGCGCCGCTCGAGATCGACTGGAACGTCTCCTCGCTGATGCTCCAGTATCCGGACAACCCCAGCCACGAGGCGTACATGCCGAACTTCCAGGAGGCCGACTCGGCCAACAAGGACCTCGGCAGCAAGATCTGGACGACCCCCGATCTCGACCTCGACAGCGAGATCGACGCCCACGTCGAGCGCCTCCAGGGGATCTTCTCGGCAGGAAGCTGATCGCTCCCCTCCTCCACCCCGCCGCACCGGGCGCCCGCCCGGTGCGGCGGACAAGCAGCCACCGCGTGAGGTTCGGTCAGGTCCAATGAGCGTCACCGCCTCGCCGTCCGCGCCGCCTGCCGGGGCCGTTGTCCCGCCGCCCGGCCGCTGGTCGGGCGTCATGCGCCGCGAGTCCACGACGGGGCTGCTGTTCGTCGCGCCGTTCATCGTCGGCTTCGTGCTGTTCTCGGCGATCCCGATGATCGCGTCCTTCGTCCTCTCGCTGACCGACTTCGACCCGCGCGAGCCCGACGAGATCCGATTCATCGGGCTGGCCAACTACCTGCGGATGCTCGAGGACCCCGCGATCCTCCAGTCGCTCTACGTGACGGTCCGCTTCGCGATCATGGTGGTTCCGCTCACGCTGGCGGCGTCGCTGGGGGTCGCGATGCTCGTCAACAGCCGGCTGCTCGCGGGCCGCAACGTCTTCCGGACGCTGTTCTACCTGCCGATGCAGATCCCGATCGTCGCCAGCACGCTCGTCTGGATGGGCGTGCTCCACGCGACGACCGGCTGGCTCAACCTCTCCCTCCGCGCGGTCGGGATCGAGGGGCCGGCCTGGCTCCAGGATCCGACGTGGGTCGGTCCGGCGCTGGCGCTCATGGGCCTGTGGGGAATCGGCAACATGATGCTGATCTTCCTGGCCGGGCTGCAGGGCGTGCCGAGCGAGCTGTACGACGCGGCCAGGGTCGACGGGGCCGGTCCGTGGGCGAGCTTCCGCCACGTGACCTTGCCGCAGATCTCGCCGGTCATCTTCTACAACCTCGTGATCTCGTTGATCGCGGCCTTCCAGTACTTCACGCAGGCGTACGTGGTCAGCAACGGCCGCGGCGATCCCGACGGCGCGACGCTCTTCTACAACCTCCAGCTGTACCGCCAGGCGTTCCCGTTCTTCAACATGGGCTACGCCTCGGCGATGGCCTGGGTGCTGGTCGTGATCGTGCTCGCGATCACCGTGCTCCTGTTCCGGACGTCGGGCCGGTGGGTCTTCGAGGGCGGGGGCCGATGAGCGCGGTCGCGCAGGCCGAGGCCCGTCCGCTCAGCACCGCGGGCCCGCTCGGACGGCAGATGCGCCGGTTCGGCGCGGTGGCCGGCGTGACGCTGTTCGCGGTGATGATCGTGTCGGCGTTCCTCATGCCGCTCGCCTACATGGTCGCGACCGCGACCAAGGACCAGAGCCAGCTGACCGCGGTCGGCGCGCCGATCTACCCCGCCACGCCGGCCACGTTCGAGTACGAGGGCAGGCAGCTCGAGCTCTTCGACGTCCCCACGCCGGATGGCGGATACCAGGCCTGGGCGCTGCTTCGCCCCGGACGCGAGTCGTCGACGTTCATCGACCCAGCGGACCCGGCCGCCGGGCCGATCGAGTGGGAGGGTCGCTGGCGCACGCTCCAGCAGCACTGGACGTTCGAGCTGAACCTCGACAACTTCGGGAACGCGTGGAACACGATCGAGTTCCCCCGGTTGTTCTTCAACACGCTCGCGATCGCGGGGATCTCGACGATCGGGGCGGTCGCGTCGGCGCTGTGCGTCGCCTACGGCTTCAGCCGGTTCCGGTTCCCGGGCCGCAACGGCCTGTTCATGCTGATGCTCGCGACGATCATCCTGCCGTTCCAGGTGACGCTGATCCCACAGTACGCGGTGTTCCTCCAGCTCGGCTGGGTCGGGACATGGCTGCCGCTGATCGTGCCGCACTTCTTCTCGAACGCGTACAACGTCTTCCTGCTGCGGCAGTACTTCCTGACGATCCCGCGCGAGCTCGACGAGGCCGCGATGATCGACGGCGCGGGCCCGTTCCGGATCCTGCGCTCGGTGATCATCCCGCAGGCGACGCCCGCGATCGTGGCGGTCAGCCTCTTCCACTTCTTCTGGGCCTGGAACGAGTTCTTCCTGCCGCTCGTCTACCTGCAGTCGCAGCCGGATCTCCAGCCGCTCGCGGTCGGCCTGTCGCGGTTCAACGCGCTGTACTCGCAGGAGCCGACGCTGATCCAGGCGGCGGCCCTGATGGCGATGGCGCTGCCGGTCATCGTGTTCTTCTTCGCGCAGCGGGCGTTCATGCGAGGGATCGTGTTCAGCGGCGTCGAGAAGTAGGGCGCCGTGCGCTTCGGCCACTTCGACGACGTCCGCCGCGAATACGTGATCGAGCGACCCGACACTCCCCTGCCCTGGATCAACTACCTCGGCACCGATTCGTTCTTCGGGATCATCTCGAACACCGCGGGCGGCTACGCGTTCTACCGGGACGCACGGCTGCGCCGGCTGACGCGCTACCGCTACAACAGCGCGCCGCTCGACACCGACGGGCGGTTCCTGTACGTCCGCGACGACGAGTCCGGCGAGGCGTGGAGCCCGACCGGCCGGCCGATGCCCGAGGGGACGCTCGACGACTACGCGTGCCGGCACGGCCTCGGCTACACGACGATCGAGGGCGAGCGTCGCGGGATCTCGGTCGACACGACGTACCTCGTACCGCTCGGCGAGACGCTCGAGCTGTGGCGCACTCGGGTCACGAACCGCCGCGCGACGCCCGCCACGCTGTCGCTGTTCGCGGCGGTCGAGTTCTGCCTGTGGGATGCCCTGGACGACGCGACGAACTTCCAGCGGAACTGGTCGATCGGGGAAGTCGACGTCCGTGACGGCGTGATCTACCACACCACGGAGTACCGCGAGCGGCGCGATCACCTCGCGTACTTCGCGTGCTCGGCGCCGACAGCCGGCTGGGACACGGCCCGCGACGCGTTCCTCGGCCCGGGGCGCGGCTGGGACCGGCCGCTGGCGGTCGAGCGCGGCGCCACGACGAACTCGGTGGCGCACGGCTGGCAACCGATCGGCGCCCACCACGTCCGACTCGACCTGGCGCCCGGCGAGACCCGCGAGCTCGTCTTCGCGCTCGGCTACGCCGAGAACCCGCGCGACGCGAAGTTCGATCCGCCCGGCTCGGGCCGGCCCGACGTCCGGGGGGTGCGCGACGTCCTCGAACGGATGCTCGCGCCCGGCGCCGCAGACCGCGCGCTCGACGCGCTGCGGGCCGAGTGGACGCGGCTGCTGGACGCGTTCCAGGTCGCGAGCGGCAACGAGCATCTCGACCGGATGGTCAACGTCTGGAACGCATACCAGTGCATGGTCACCTTCAACCTGTCGCGGTCGGCCTCGCTGTACGAGTCGGGCATCGGGCGGGGTGTCGGCTTCCGCGACACGAACCAGGACCTGCTCGGCTTCGTCCACATGGTTCCCGAGCGCGCGCGGGAGCGGCTGCTCGACGTCGCGGCGACCCAGCTCCCGACCGGCGGCGCGTACCACCAGTACCAGCCGCTGACGAAGCGCGGGAACGACGCGGTCGGCTCCGGCTTCAACGACGATCCGCTGTGGCTCGTCGTCGCGGTCTCGGCCTACGTCCGCGAGACCGGGGACCGCGCGATCCTCGACGAACCCGTGCCCTTCGACAACGAGCCCGGCACCGAGCGCCCGCTGCGCGACCATCTCCGACGCTCGATCGAGTACACGCTCGCCCGCCTCGGGCCGCACGGGCTGCCGCTGATCGGGCGGGCCGACTGGAACGACTGCCTCAACCTCAACACGTTCTCGGTCGAGCCGGGCGAATCGTTCCAGACCGCCCCGGTGCGCGAGGGGGGCGTCGCCGAGTCCGTGTTCATCGGCGGATTGTTCGTGCTCGCCGCGACCGAGCTCGGCGCGCTGCTCGACCTCGACGGCGACCCGGAGGAGGCTGCGGCACTGTCGGCGGCGGCGCGGACGATGGCCGATGCCGTGGCCGCCCACGGCTGGGACGGCGACTGGTTCCTCCGGGCATACGACCACGCCGGTCAGCCGCTCGGGTCGCGGGCGAACGCCGAAGGCCGCATCTTCATCGAGCCCCAGGGGATGTGCGTGATGGCGGGCATCGGGCTCGACGACGGCCGGGCCGAGCGGGCCCTCGCGGCGGTCCGCGAGCACCTGACGACGCCGCACGGCATCGTGCTCGTCCAGCCGGCGTTCAGCGCGTACCAGCCCAGGCTCGGCGAGATCTCGTCCTATCCGCCGGGCTACAAGGAGAACGCGGGCATCTTCTGCCACGCGAACCCGTGGGTGCTGATCGCCGAGACCCGGACGGGCCACGCCGACGGCGCGTGGGAGGGGTACCTGCGGATCAACCCGTCGGCGCGCGAGACGATCTCGGAGGTCCACCGCTGCGAGCCGTACGTCTACGCGCAGATGATCGCGGGCCCCGACGCGCCGACCCACGGCGAGGCGAAGAACTCCTGGCTGACCGGCACGGCCGCGTGGAACTTCGTCGCCGCGACGCAGTGGCTGCTCGGGATCCGGCCGGAGCTCGACGGGCTCCGGGTCGACCCGTGCCTGCCGGCCTCGGTCGGGCCGGTGCGGATCGTGCGCCGGTTCCGGGACGCGACGTACCGGATCTCGCTGCCCGCGGGTGGCGGGCGCGTCGGGCACCTGGTCGTCGACGGCATGCCGGTCGACGGGACGCTCGCGCCGCTCCCCGAGCGCCGCGGTCAGGTCATCGTGGTCGAGGCGCGCGTCGGGCCGGCGCCCGTGGCGGACGACGTCGAGCCGGCTGCGCTCGGCGAGGCCGGCTGAACACGGGGTCCTTCGCCGCCCCGACGCCCGTCAGGCGACGACCGTCAGGACGTAGCCGGAGACGACGCCGGCGGCCGCGGCAGCCACGTAGAGCGCGGCGAAGTCCGGGCGGGTCCGTCGCCCGCGCGCGCGGACGCGGATGCGGTCGACCCGGGTGAGCGGGCGCCGATATGCCGTGGTATCGAGCATGACCCGAGCATCCCGGCACGCGGCTCCAGCCCATGGCGGCAGAACCCGCGCAGCGGTTGCAGGGACGTGTCAGCCGGCGTCGCGGACCCGGTTGACGAACCGGCCGATGCGGCGGAGCGCCTCCTCGAGCTGCTCGTACGCGGTGGCGTAGCACATCCGCACGTGCCCCTCGCCGGAGGGCCCGAACGCGCTGCCCGGCACGACCGCGACCTTCTCCTCGACGAGCAGCCGCTCGGCGAACGCCTCGCTCGAGAGGCCCGTCGACGAGATCCTCGGGAACGCGTAGAACGCGCCGCGCGGCTCGAACGTGTCGAGGCCGAGCGCGTTGAGTCCGTCGACGAGCAGCCGCCGGCGCCGGTCGTACTCGTCCCGCATCCGCTCGACGTCCGCCTCGCCGTCCCGGATCGCGATGACCGCCGCGTCCTGGGCGATCGTCGGGGCCGACATGATCCCGTACTGGTGGACCTTCACGATGCCTTCGAGGATCCCGGCCGGCGCGGCGAGCCAGCCGACCCGCCAGCCGGTCATCGCGTACGCCTTCGAGAAGCCGCCCATGAGCACGGTGCGATCGCGCATCCCGGGCAGCGCGCTCATCGCCCGGTGGCGGTAGGTGCCGTACGCGAGCCGGTCGTAGATCTCGTCGGCGTAGACGAGCAGGTCGTGGCGGACCGCGATCGCGGCGAGCTCGTCCTGGACCTCGGGCGGCAGCACGGCGCCGGTCGGGTTGCACGGGTAGCCGAGGAAGAGCGCCTTCGTGCGCGGGGTGATCGCGGCCTCGACCGCGGCCGGGTCGAGCGCGAAGTCGTCCTCGAAGCGCGTCGGGACGTGGCGGACGACGCCGCCCGCGAAGACGATCGCCGGCACGTACGCGACGTACGACGGCTCGTGGAGGATGACCTCGTCGCCCGGGTCGCACGTCGCGCGCAGCGCGAGGTCGACGGCCTCCGAGGCGCCGACCGTGACGAGCAGCTCGGTCGCGGGGTCGTAGCGGACGCCGTACAGCCGCTCGAGATGGGCGGCCAGCTCGCGCCGCAGCTCGAGCGTGCCGTAGTTGCTCGTGTAGTGGGTCCGGCCCTCGCGCAGGCTCTCGACGCCCGCCTCGACGATCTGCCGCGGCGTGTCGAAGTCGGGCTCGCCGACGCCGAGGCTGATCACATCGTCCATCGTCGCGACGATGTCGAAGAAGCGCCGGATCCCCGACGGTGGGACCGCCCGCACGCGCTCGGACAGCGCGCGCTCGGCGAGCGGGGCGCGCGCGGCCGTCGGATCGAGCTCGGTCGTCATCGGCCTCCAAGCCTACGGTATCGACGGCCACCCGGCCCAGCGCGATATTCCCGACGGTTCATCAGTTCCGGATCCAGCGAGCGTGACCCTCGGTGGATTCCGCCGCTTGTGCGGGAGGGTCGAGCGTGCTGAGGCCGATTTCCATGAACCGTGCGGAATACGGGCGTCCACCCCGGCCGCGAGCGGCGGATCGGCCTACGCCGGATCGGCGGCGAGAACCTCCGAACCGAGCTCGGGGGCGTGGCCGTTCGCGGTCGGCGCCTCGGCGACCGGCGTCGCAGCCGCACCCGCCGTGGGGACGAACCGCTCGGCCCGGGTCCGGATGCCGACCATCTGCCGCTGCATCATCACGAACACGCCGAACCCGAGCATCGCGAGCGCGGGCTTCGTCGCGGTCGACGTCTCGCCCCAGTAACGGACACGCTCGATGAGCCGGGTCCGCTCGGTGCCGACCGGCTCGAGCACGAACGCCCACGACGCCGCGAACTCGCTCGGCGTCGCGGACAGGAACGCCCCCGACGCCTGGAGCCCTGCCGGGACCGGCGCGCCGTCCCCGGCCGAGGCCTGGGCGGTCATCAGCCCGGTGTCGACGTAGAGCACGAGCGCCGTGTTCGGCTCGACGACGCGCGCCTCGAACCCGCCGTCCGGGTGGGTCGGCACGATGTCACCGACGCGCAGCTCCTGCCACTCCGGCACGATCCGGTCGGCACTGCGGCCGCGCATGTCGAGCTGGTCGATGCTGTACCAGCCACCCCGCCCATAGCCCATCTGCACGAGCCACGGCCAGACCGCGTCCGGCGGGGCCTCGATCGTGATCCCGCGCGTGTCGCTGGCGAGCGCATTCGTGACCAGGTCGTCGCCCGGCAGCGGCCGCTCCGCCTCGGCGGGATCGACGCCCCAGGTCTCCCACCACCGCCGCACGGTCGTGTACGCGGCGATGCCGGCACCCGCGAGCGCGGCCCCGACGACGATTCGCTTGAACATCCGGTGCACCTCCTCGCGCCATCATCGTCCCCGCCCGTCGTCCGCGCGAGGGCCGAAGGGCCCGACGCTCAGGCCGGAACGGCGGCGAAGCGCTCGGCGGGGGTCGGCGTGGTCGGATCCTCGGTGCGCGGGAGGTCCGCGGGCTCGAGCGCGCGCCACGAGGCGTCCGCGGTGACGGCCTCGTAGCCGCGAGCCAGCGCCAGGAGGCTCGCCTCGGACCACGCGGCGCCGATCAGCTGCAACCCGACTGGCAGCCCCTCCGACAGCCCGCACGGCACCGAGATGCCGGGCAGCCCGGCCATGTTCGCGGGCAGCGTGCACGCATCGGACAGGTACATCGCGACGGGGTCCGCGAGGCGGGCACCCATCGGGAAGGCGACCGTCGGCGAGGTGGGCGCCACGAGCGCGTCGAACCCCCGGGCCCACAGCGCGTCGAAGTCCCCCTTGATCAGCGTTCGCACCTTCTGGGCCTTGAGGTAGTACGCGTCGTAATAGCCCGCGGACAGCGCGTACGTGCCGAGCATCACGCGCCGCTTGACCTCGGCCCCGAAGCCCTGGCCGCGCGTCGCGAGGTAGTGTGCGAGGACGTCCCCATCGCCGAGCCGCGGGCCGTAGCGGACCCCGTCGTAGCGGGCGAGGTTGGCCGACGCCTCGGCGGGCGCGACGATGTAGTAGGTCGCGAGGCCGTACTCCGTGTGCGGGAGCGAGACCTCCTCGACGACGGCGCCGGCCGCCTCGAGAGCAGCCACCGCGTCGCGCACGCGCGCCTCGACGCCGGGCTCCATGCCGGCCACGAAGTACTCGCGGGGCAGCCCGACGCGCTTGCCACGGAGCGTCGACGCGGCCTCGTCGTTGCTCGCCGGGAGGCGCAGCAGATCGTCCGGCACCGGCTCCGGCGACGAGGTCGAATCGCGCTCGTCGCGGCCGGCGACCGCGTGGAGGAGCGCCGCCGCGTCGCGAGCGTCGCGGGCGAACGGCCCGATCTGGTCGAGCGAGCTGGCGAACGCCACGATCCCGTAGCGGCTGACCCGTCCGTACGTCGGCTTCATGCCGACGATCCCGCACAGCGCCGCCGGCTGGCGGATCGAGCCGCCGGTGTCCGTGCCGAGCGCGAGCGGCACGTGGAAGGCCGCCACCGCCGCCGACGAGCCGCCGCTGCTCCCGCCCGGAACACGATCGAGGTCCCACGGGTTGGCGGTCGGCCCGAAGGCCGAGTGCTCGGTCGACGAGCCCATCGCGAACTCGTCCATGTTGGTCTTGCCGAGGATCACGGCGCCGACCGCGCGCAGCCGCTCGGTGATGTGGGCGTCGTACGGCGCGACGTAGCCCTCGAGGATCCGCGAGCCGGCCGTGCACTGGCCGCCCGCGACCGACACGAGGTCCTTGAGCCCGACCGGCACGCCGAGCAACGGGTGCTCCGCATCGAGCGTGCCATCGGCGCGGGCACGCGCGATCCGGGCGTCGGCCGCGTCGGCCTCGGCGAGCGCGCGCTCCCGGTCGAGCGTGAGCCACGCGTTGAGCGCCCGGTTCTGGCGCTCGGCAATGGCCAGGTGGGCCTCGGTCAGCTCGCGCGCGGTCGTCTCGCCGGCGCGCAGGCGGGCCGCCTGCTCGTGCGCCGGCAGCCGCGTCAGCTCGGTGCCGTCGGTCATCGGGCGATCAGTCCCGCTCGCCGAGAATCGCGGGCACGACGATGTAGTCGCCGTCGCGCACGGGCGCGTTGTCGAGCACGGCCGACTGGGGCAGCGACGGCCGGACGACGTCGTCGCGGAGGATGTTCTCGAGCTCGATCGTCTGCGCCGTCGGCGGGATCGCGTCGGTGTCGAGCCGGGCGAGGATCGCGTACTGGTCGAGGATGTGGTTGAGCTGCCCCTCGAGGCGGTCGAGCTCGTCCTCGGTCAGGCCGAGGCGGGCGAGATGCGCGACGTGCTCGACGTCGGAGCGGGTCAGGGCGGCCATGCGCCGATGATACAGGCGGCCGCCGCCGGGCCGGCACGACCGCCGGTAGGATGCGCGCGTGCCCCCCGTGCTCCGGCCCATGACGCTCGCAGACGCACCGCCCGCCGCCGACGCCGTGCGGGTGGACGGCTGGGGCGAGCGCGACGCGTTCTTCCGCTTCTCGGCCGGGTACGAGCGCGCCTGGCCGGTCATCGCCGAGGATGACGGCGACATCGTCGGGACGGGCGTGGCCACCGCAAACGGCAGCGTCGGCTGGGTCGGCACGATCTGGGTCCGGACGACCCACCGCGGGCGCGGCCTCGGGCGTGACCTGACCGCATGGGTGATCGACCGGCTGACCGAGGCCGGCTGCACGAGCCTCGTCCTCGTCGCAACGGACCTCGGCCGTCCGCTCTACGAGCGCTTCGGCTTCGCGATCCAGACGCGGTACCGGATGTTCGAGGGGCCCGAGGGCGGCGTGGCGGCGCTGCCGCCGGCAGCGGCCGAGCGCGATCCTGCAAAGCGACGCATCCGCGACGCCGTGCCGGCCGACCTGGACGCGATGATCGCGCTCGACGCCGATGCGAGCGGCGAGGATCGCTCGGGGCTTTTGCGCGGGCTCACGCGGCCCGGCACGGGGCGCGTCGTCGTCGGCGGAGACGGCATCGTTCGAGGCTTCCTCGTTCGGCCGCCCTGGCGCGGCGGCGTCACGGTCGCGCCGGACCCCGACGACGGCGTCGCGCTGCTCGAGGACCGTCGATCGCGCACGGACGGCCGGCTACGGACCGGCCTCCCGTTCGAGAACGAGGTCGGCCACCGCCTGCTCGTCGCCCGGGGTTGGGAGGTCACCGGCGAGCAGGTCCGGATGGTTCGCGGCCCCGAACCTCCATGGCGGCCCGAGGCGCTCTGGGGTCAGTTCAACTACGCGCTCGGCTGAGCGCCCGGCCGGTCGGCCTCGACGACCTCACGGAACGCGTCGCCGAGCCGCGCGATCACGACCTCCTGGCGCAGCTCGGCCGCCGCCTCGATGAGCGACGCCCGCGTCGTCGACAGCGTCCACGTGCGCCCGAGACGCGAGAGCGTGACCTCCACCCGGACGCCGTCGTGCACGTCCCACGCGTCGACGCCGACCACAGCGAGGCGCGGACCCGCCCCGGGCTCGAGCTCGTCGAGCAGGCGCTCGAGGAATCGCGCATCCGATTCACGCACAGACAGATCCTCCCGCGAGCACGGTAGCAGCGGGGCGTCGCTCCGCGTCTCGTCCGTCGACCTCGTCCTGCCGACGTAGGCCGCATGGCTCGATCGTCGCATCGGCGAACTCGGCGATCGGGTGATGGCCCGCATGCACCGACTCGCCGATGCTCGGGGGGTCGCGGCTCCGCCCGACGCCGTCTCCCCCACCAGCTCGACCGGAGTGCACGCCTGACCATGTGGGACCCGCTGCAGCGCGCGCGACGCCTCCTGCGGCGCGACGATCAGCCGACCGACCGGCACGGTGCCGTCGCGATCGCGGCGGCCGCGCGCCAGGCTGCCGGCGCTGTGCCGCTCGCGGTCACGGTGAGCGACGTGACGTTCGCACTGGGCCGCGCCGAGCTCGAGCGGCTGATCGGCGCGCTCGAGGGCCTGGCCGGGGAAGGTGCCGGCCGGGCCGACACGCCGGCCACCCTCGAGGCTGCGCTGCGAACCGCCATCGCGCGCGTGGGCGGCGTCGGAGAGCCGCACGTCACACGACGACCAGCGGGCGTCTACACACCCGAGGCGTGGCAGATCGCCATCGACCGAGCCGACGAGCGCACCCGCGCGACGATCGAAGCCGCCATCCGAACCGGGGGAAGGGACGAATGATCGGAACCGCCTGTCTCCAATGCGGCACGCCGGCCGCCAACGCCGCCTCCACGTTCTGTCGCCGCTGCGGCCTGCCGTACGGGGCGCCGCCGCGCGCCGACGTCGAGCTGCCGAGCTGCCATGTCTGCTACCGCACGGTCGAGGATGACGGGCGCCTGCCCTCGCTCGACCTGCCGGGGCTCCGGGTGGACCTCCAGCGGCACCTCGCCGAGCACGACCGGCACCCGGTCGGTGACGACGAGTGGCTCGAGTCGCTGCGCTTCGGTGACCAGATCCGGATCGGTCGCTGGTCCGCCGAGTTCGACGTCGTCCGCCGCTACCTCGTGACCGGCATGGTCGACGGGGGCCGGCGGCGCACGTTCGAGCACAACGCGATCGTCACCGCGATGACCCAGCTCAAGCGATTCGGCGCGAACGCCGAGATCTTCGGCGACCAGGCCGAGTGGCAGGCCGCGCGGGCCGCGGTGAGCGAGCTCATGGAGCGCTACCACCGCGGGCGTCGGTAACCCGGGGGCCTACGCCCCGTCCCCGGCGAGCAGCCGGCGGAACCCGTCGGCGTCGAGCACCGGCACGCCCAGCTCCTGCGCCTTGGCGAGCTTCGAGCCCGCGCCCTCGCCGGCGACGACGTAGTCCGTCTTCTTCGAGACCGAGCCGGCCGGCTTGCCGCCCGCGGCCCGGACGGCCTCCTCGGCCTCCTGGCGGCTGAAGCCCTCGATCGTGCCGGTCACGACCACGGTCTTGCCGGTCAACGGGCCCTCGGCTGCGGCCGCGCCCGGCGGCGGCACCGATGGCCGCTCGGGCACGACCCCGGCCTCGGCGAGCTCTCGCAGCACGCCCGCCGTCGCGGGCGCCGTGAAGTACGCGGCGATCGCCGCGGCGACGTTCGGGCCGATCCCCTCGACCTCGGTGAACGCCTCGGGCTGCTCGGCCGCCAGCCGCTCGAGCTCATCCGCAACGGCCACGAGCCACGGATCCGGCACGGCCGCGCCGTCGGCGGGCGGGAATGCATCGGGGCGGACCCGACCCGCGATCCAGCGGGCGAGCTCGATCGCGGTCGACTCGCCGATCTGCGGGATCCCGAGGCCGTTCAGCACGCGCGCGAACGGCCGCCCGACGCGCGCCCGCTCGATCCGCGCGTGGAGGTTCTCGGCGCTCTTGCGAGCGAAGCGCTCGAGCCCCTCGAGGTCCTCCACGGTCAAACGGAAGAAGTCGCCGCGCGATTTCACGAGCCCGCGCTGGAGCAGCTGGGTCAGCACGGCCCAGCCGGCGCCCTCGATGTCCATCGCGCCGCGCCCGACGAAGTGCCCGAACTCCTGGCCGACCCGGGCCGGACACGCCGGATTCGGGCAGTAGTGGCGCACGGCGCCCTCGTCGCGCACGACCGGCGTGTCGCACACCGGGCAGCGCTCCGGCATCTTGAACGCGCGCTCCTCGCCCGTGCGCTTGTCGGTGAGCGACCGGACGACCTCCGGGATGACGTCGCCGGCCTTCTGGAGGATCACCCGGTCGCCGATCCGGATGTCCTTGCGCCGCAGCTCGTCGAGGTTGTGGAGCGTGGCCCGCGCCACGGTCGAGCCCGCGACCTTGGTCGGCACGAGGTGGGCGACGGGGGTCAGCGTCCCGGTCCGGCCGACGTACGGGACGATGTCCTCGACGGTCGTCTCGACCTGCTCGGGCGGGAACTTGTACGCGATCGCCCAGCGCGGCGCGCGACTGACCATCCCGAGCCGTGCCTGCTGGTCGAACCGGTCGACCTTGACGACCACGCCGTCGGTCTCGTACGGGAGCTCGTGGCGCTGCTCGCGCCACGCGTCGGTGAACCCGATGACGCCCTCGATGTCCAGCCCGGCCTCGCGGTGCGGGTTGACCGGGAAGCCGAGCGCCTCGAGCCGCTCGAGGGCGCCGGTCTGGGTCGTCACGCCGACCGCCGCGGAATCCACGGAGCTGCCGGCCTCGTCGGCGGTCGGCGCCGCCGCCGACTCCTCGAGCAGCTGGTACGTCCACACCGACAGCTGCCGCTTCGCGGTCACCGATGGATCCTTCTGGCGGAGCGAGCCCGCGCCGCTGTTCCGCGGGTTCGCGTACAGCGGCAGCCCCTGCTCCTCGCGCTCGGCGTTGATGCGGGCGAACTCCCCCTTCGGCATGTAGACCTCGCCGCGGACGTCGAGCGAGGTCATGGCCGAGATCCGCTCGGGGATCGCCGAGATCATGCGCAGGTTCGCCGTGACGTCCTCGCCGGTCGTCCCGTCGCCGCGCGTGGCGCCCCGGACGAACCGGCCGCCCTCGTAGCGAAGCGAGATCGCAAGGCCGTCGATCTTCAGCTCCGCGACGTAGGTCAGGTCGGGGGCCGGCTCGGGGGCTGCCGGCAGGCCGAGGCCCCGCCGCACGCGCGCGTCGAAGGCGCGCAGCTCGTCGTGGCTGAACGCGTTCGACAGCGACAGCATCGGGCGGCGGTGGCGGACCTCCGCGAACTGCCCGCCCATCGGCGTGCCGCCGACGTGTTGCGTCGGCGAATCGGGCGTCACCAGCTGCGGGAACGCGGTCTCGAGCGCGACGAGCCGGCGGAACAGCTGGTCGTATTCCGCGTCGGTGATCTCGGGCGCGTCCTCCACGTGGTAGAGGCGGTTCGCGCGATCGATGCGGGCGACGAGGTCCGCGTGCCGCGCGGCCGCAGCGTCCAGGTCGAGCGCCGCCGCGTCCTCGACGAGCGCGGGGTCGACGGGCAGGTCGGTCGTCATCGGGGTGAGGATAGCGAGCCGGTCAGGCGCGCTCCGGGCCCGGCAGCACGTGGGCCCGCGCGATCTCGTCGAGGCGCGACACGCCGAGCAGCGTCATCGACCGCTCGAGCTCCTCGCGCAGGATCGCGAACGCGCGGTGCACGCCCGCTTCGCCGCCCGCGCCGAGCGCGAAGACGAACGGGCGGCCGGTGAACACGGCCTGCGCCCCGAGCCCGAGTGCGATCAGGGCGTCGGCGCCGCGGCGCAGTCCGCCGTCGAGGTAGACCTCGGCACGGCCGTCGACCGCGGCCGCGACCGATTCGAGGGCGTCGAGGCTGGCCGGCGTCCGGTCGAGCTGCCGCCCGCCGTGGTTCGAGACGACGACCGCGGCGGCCCCGTGCTCGACCGCGAGCCGAGCGTCCTCGGGATGGAGGATGCCCTTCACGACGAGCGGCAGGGACGTCCACGAGCTGATCACGCCGAGCCCGTCCCACGTGAGCCCGGCGTGGCGTTGATCGAGCAGCACGTCGAGGTTCACGCCGTCGCCGGTGTCGGCCTCGCCGGCCGCCGCCTCCCCCTCTCGGCCGCTGAAGTTGCCGAGCGGCACGTCGAGCTCCCAGCCCCGCCGCTTCTCGCGCTCCCGGTACCCGAGCACCGGGAGATCGACCGTCAGCACGATCGCGCCGTAGCCGGCGGCCTCCGCGCGCTCGACGAGCCGCTTCGTGAAGCGGACGTCCTCGTTGACGTAGAGCTGGAACCAGCGCGCCGCGTCGGGGATCGCCGCGGCGACCTCCTCGAGCGAGCGGCTGCTGACGGTCGAGAGGCAGAAGAGCGCACCGGCCGCGGCGGCGGCCCGCGCCGTCGCCACCTCGCCGTCCTCGTGGGCGAGGGCCTGGGCGGCCACCGGCGAGACCGCGATGGGGAGCGCGACCTCCCGCCCGAGGATCGTCGCCCGGGTGTCGACGACCGGCTCGGGGTTGCGCAGGACGCGCGGCAGCAGCCGCCGGCGGCGGAACGCAGCAACGTTGTCCCCGAGCGTGACCTCGTCCTCGGCGCCGCCCGCGACGTAGTCCCAGCCGGCGGGCTCCATCCGCTCCGCGGCAAGGCGCTCGAGGTCGGCGAGCGAGACGACGCCCGGCATGCCGGTTACCGGGACGTTCCCGGGCCGACGTCCAGCGCCCGCCGTCACCCGGTGACCTCGAGGTTCGCGAGGCTCGCCAGCATGGTCTTGCGACCGACCGTCGCGTCGCGGAAGGCCACCGTGACCTCCTCGTCGCTCCGGGTCAGCTTGGAGGTGACGACGATCCCGTCGCCCCACTTCGCGTGCCGGACACGGTCGCCGTCCCGGAACTGGCGCTCACCGGGGATGACCGGACGCGGGCGCGGCGGCGTAGCGGGCGCGATCACACTCTCCCCGGTCGTGCCGTTCCCGTACGAGCGGTCCAGCGCCTCGTCCCACGGCCGGCGGCCCCCGAGCTGCCCCGACGGCGCACCTCCCGCGTACGCATCGCGCCGGGCGGCAAGGTCGCGGGTCGCCCGGAACGACTCGCCCGGGCCCGGCGCGCCGGGACGGCCGCTCCCCTGCCGGTACGCCGGGCCGCCGCCGCGCACCGGGGTGTTGAGCCGGTTCGTGCGGCGCGCACCGAACACGAGGTCGAGATCGAGGTCCCGCTCGTCGCCGCCGTCGAGCTGCGGTCCGTCCATCAGCCCGGCCGGGATCTCGAGCAGGAACCGCGACGGCACCGAGGCCTGGCCCATCCCCCACGTCGCCCGGCGCCAGGCGTGCGACAGGAACAGCCGCCGCTTGGCGCGGGTGATCCCGACATAGGCCAGCCGGCGCTCCTCCTCGAGCTCCTTCTCGTCGTCGAGCGCGCGGCTGTGCGGGAAGAGCCCCTCCTCCAGACCGGCGATGAACACGACCGGGAACTCGAGGCCCTTGGCCGCGTGGAGCGTGATCAGCGTGACCGCGTCGGCGTCGCCCTCGTAGCTGTCCTGGTCCGCGACGAGCGCGGTCTCCTCGAGCAGCCGGTCGAGCGCGTCCTCGGGCGACAGGTCCTCGTAGCGGGTCGTGACCGAGCGCAGCTCGAGCAGGTTCGCCCAGCGCTCCTCGCCGTCCTCGGAGCCGTCGGCGAGCATCGCCCGGTAGCCCGACAGCTCGAGCACCTCGTCGAGCAGCTCGGGGAGCGGCAGGACGCCGACCCGCGTCCGCAGGCGCCGGACGAGCGCGGCGAACTCGGCCAGCGCGTTGCGGGTCCGGGGCGCGACCGCCGGCTCCCCCTCACCGGCCGCCGCCCGCTCGATCGCCCGCCAGTACGATCCCTCCTCCGCGCGGGCGATCCCGCGCAGCACCTCGACCGTCTTCTCGCCGATGCTGCGCGCCGGGACGTTGAGGATCCGCTCGAAGCTCACGCTGTCGGTGTCCGACCGCAGGACCCGCAGGTACGCGAGCGCGTCCTTGACCTCGCGTCGGGCGTAGAACCGGATCCCGCCGACGACCTGGTAGCGGATCCCGTAACGGAGGAACGATTCCTCGATCGCCCGGGACTGTGCGTTCATCCGGTACATCACCGCGATGTCGCGTGCCCGGTAGCGCGGCTCGTCGGCGTCGTCCGCCCGCCGGGTGAGGACGCTCCCCCGTCCGCCGACGAGGTTCTCGACCTGCCGCGCGATCCACTCGGCTTCCTCGTTCTCGTCGTAGGCCTCGAAGCGCTGGATGCGCAGCCCGCCGGCGTTCTCGGTCCAGAGCTTCTTGTCCTTGCGCGCCTGGTTGCGCGACACGACCGCGTGGGCGGCGTCGAGGATGAGCTGGGTCGAGCGGTAGTTCTGCTCGAGCTTGACGACCGTCGCCGCCGGCCAGTCGCGCTCGAAGTCGAGGATGTTGCGCAGGTCGGCGCCGCGCCACGAGTAGATCGACTGGTCGTCGTCGCCGACGACGCACAGGTTGCCGTGCTTCGCGGCCAGCGCTCGGACCCACAGGTACTGGGCGCGGTTCGTGTCCTGGTACTCGTCGACGTGGAGGTAGCGCCACCGTTGCTGGTACGCGGCGAGGACCTCGGGCGCCTCGTCGAACAGGCGGACGGCCTCCAGCAGCAGGTCGTCGAAGTCGAGCGCCTTCGCCCGGCGCAGCCGCTCCCCGTAGCGCGTCGCAAGCCGGGCGATCATGCGCTCCCGGTGGTTCGTCGCGTTGTCGGCGAGGAACGTGGGATCGAGCATCTCGTTCTTCGCCCGGCTGATCGCCCCGAGCACCGCCGACGGCCGGAACTCGCCGGTCAGCGGCAGGTCCTCCTCGCGGAGGATCTGCTTCATGAGCGCCTGCTGGTCGTCGGTGTCGTAGATGACGAACCGGCGGTCGACCCCGATCGCCTCGCCGTCGCGCCGCAGGACCCGGGCGCACAGCGCGTGGAACGTGCCGGCCTGGACGTCGCGGCCGGCCTCGCCGACGAGGCTGATGATCCGGTCGCGCAGCTCGGCGGCGGCGCGGTTCGTGAACGTGACCGCGAGGATCCGCCACGGCGCGACGTCCTTCACGCCGATCAGGTAGGCGATCCGGTGCGCGAGGACCCGGGTCTTGCCCGAGCCGGCGCCGGCGAGGATCAGCAGCGGGCCCTCGGTCGTCGTGACCGCCCGGGCCTGCTCGGGGTTGAGCCGGCCGACGATCTCGGCCGCGCGGCGCTCTCGGCTCTCGGCCCGTCGCGCCTCCGCGTCGGCGGCGGCGGCCTGGTCGATCGGGGCGCCGGGCGACCCCTCGGGACCGGGCGCCTCGCGCAGCCATTCGGGCTCCTCGGGCGCCGCGGCGGGGGTCTCGGCGACGTCCGTGAAGAGCGTGCCGGTCGTCGCCGCGGGCTCGTCGAGCGAGCGCGAACGGGCCCGTCGTCGGGGGTTGGGACTCACCGAGCCATTGTAGGCGGCGGCCCTCTCCGCGGCGTCGATCCGGGCGTGGATCAGGGCCTCGCCGGCCGGTCCGGCCCCTGTGCGCCTCCGTAACGGTGATCCCGGTATATCCGGGAGCAACGGGGGCTCAGGCCCCGAACCGAGCCCGACCGGGACGCGCGTGTGGGCCGATCACGCACGGCTCGATCGACCCGATCGATGCGCGCGGCCGTAACGAACCCGGTCCCGCCCCATCTGCCTCGGCCGACCCCGGAGATAGCGCTATGACCGTTGCGGGCCGCAACAGGGCCCGGGAACCGAATGGGGGCGGCCGCGACGAACGGGCGTCCCGCCGCGGCCCGCCTGCGCTCGCTAGCCCTGGACCTGGTCGGCCGGCGGGGCGCTGATCGAGACGGGCTGATCCCACCCGGAGAGCGTGACCTCGACCTGGATCGACCCGTCCTGGCCGGCGTCGGCATCGACGAGGAGCGCGGCCGGTCGCAGCGTGTCCTGCTCGACGTGGACGGTCAGCTTCACCGAGCCCTCGCCGACGTCGACCGGCAGCTCGTCGGTGGGCAGCTCGCCGCCCAGGTCCTGGAGCTCGGCGGCGGTGAGGTCGAAGACGACCGCGTAGCAGCGCTTGTCGCCGCAGTCGACGTCGTCGCCCTTCGTCGGGGCGACCTCGGGCTTCGAGAGCTCGGTCCGCAGCTCTGCGAGATCCTCGTCGGTGATCTCGTCCGGGTCGGTCGGGATGTCCTCCGACTCCGACCGGGTGAACGAGTCGCCCATCAGCGAGACCCGTGTGTAGGACGTCGTCCCGATCTGGATCAGCTCGCCCTCGATGCCGAGCAGCGACGGCGCCGCAAACTCGAGGTGCGCGTTGCCGTTCTCGACGTCGACGTCCGCCGACGCCGTGGTGTTCGCGAGGTCGAGGCCCGACGCCGAGCCGGTCCCGAACATGTCGACGTTGAGCTCGCCCGAGACGTCGACATCGACGTGGAAGCTCTTGACCTCGCGCAGCGACTCGACCGACTTGACGAGGATGTCGACGGGGTCGCTCAGGGCGGGCGCGGCCGGCGCACCGCCGCATGCGGCGAGGGCGAGGGCCAGCGAGCCGGCAAGGACGGGACGGAGCGGTAGGCGGAGTGACACGACGTTCCCCCTCGAATGAGATGGTGACCCGTCGCGCTCGGCAGCCGGGCCGGTCCCCTGATGACGGGCCGCGGTCAGGGTGGGCTGTCGGCGCGGACCTGTCAAACGCCCTCGGATCGCGCCTCGGATGCGCCGGCCCTCCCCGGCTGCCATTTCCTCGAATCACCGAGCCCGGGCCCCCCGCCGGGGAGCCCGGGCTCGATCATCCGTTTCGGCTGGGCCCGGCGTCAGCGAGCCCGTTCGCTGTGGATCAGAAGTCCATCCCGCCGTGGTCGTGCCCACCCGGCGCCGCCGCCTTCTCCTTCTCGGGGATGTCGGTGACGAGCGTCTCGGTGGTCAGGACCATCGCGGCGATCGACGCGGCGTTCTGCAGCGCCGACCGGGTGACCTTGGCCGCGTCGACGATCCCCTTCGCGAAGAGGTCGCCGTACTCGCCCTTGAGGGCGTCGTAGCCGTGGCCGGTCTGGAGCGCGCGGACCTGGTCGACGATGACCTCGCCGCGGGCGCCGGCGTTGTCCGCGATCTGGCGGGCCGGGGCCTCGAGGGCCTTGCGGACGATGTCGACACCGACCGCCTCGTCGCCCTCGAGCGTGAGCTTGTCGAGCGCCGGGATCGCCTGGAGCAGCGTGGTGCCGCCGCCGGCGACGAGGCCCTCCTCGACGGCCGCGCGGGTCGTCGAGAGCGCGTCCTCGATCCGGTGCTTCTTCTCCTTGAGCTCGACCTCGGTGGCCGCGCCGACCTTGATCACGGCGACGCCGCCGGACAGCTTCGCGAGGCGCTCCTGGAGCTTCTCGCGGTCGTAGTCCGACGTGGTCTCCTCGATCTGGGCCTTGATCTGGGTCATCCGGGCCTTGATGGCGTCGGCCGAGCCGTCGCCGTCGACGATCGTCGTGTCGTCCTTGGTCGAGACGACGCGGCGCGCCGAGCCGAAGTCCTCGGACGTGACCGAGTCGAGCTTGCGGCCGATCTCCTCGCTGATGACGGTGCCGCCGGTCAGCGTGGCGATGTCGCGGAGCATCTCCTTGCGGCGGTCGCCGAAGCCCGGCGCCTTGACCGCGAGGACCTGGAGGCGGCCCTGGAGCTTGTTCACGACGAGCGTGGCGAGCGCCTCACCGTCGACGTCCTCGGCGATGATGAGGACCGGCTTGCCCTGCTGGACGGCCTTCTCGAGCGCCGGAAGCATGTCCTGGATGCTCGAGATCTTCTTGTCGGTGATCAGGATGAGCGGGTTCTCGAGGACCGCCTCCATCCGATCGGGGTTGGTCACGAAGTACGCCGAGACGTAGCCCCGGTCGAACTGCATGCCCTCGGTGTACTCCTTCTCGAGGCCGAGGCTCTGCCCCTCCTCGACGGTGATGACGCCGTCCTTGCCGACCTTGTCCATCACCTCGGCGATGACCTCGCCGACCTCCGGGTCGGCGGCGCTGATCGCCGCGACCGCCGCGATCTGCTCGCGGTTGTCGACCGGGCGGGCGTTGTTCTTGATCTCGTCGACGATCGTCTCGACGGCGCGCTCGATGCCGCGCTTCACGACCATCGGGTTGGCGCCCGCGGTCACGACCCGCAGGCCTTCCGAGACCATCGCCTGACCGAGGACCACGGCGGTCGTGGTGCCGTCGCCGGCGACGTCGTCGGTCTTGGTCGCAACCTCCTTCAGGAGCTGCGCACCCATGTTCTCGAACGGATCGTCGAGCTCGATGTCGCGCGCGATCGTCACACCGTCGTTGGTGATCGTCGGGGCGCCGAACTTCTTGTCGAGCACGACGTTGCGGCCCTTCGGGCCGATCGTGACCTTGACCGCGTCGGCGAGACGGTCGATGCCCCGCTTCAGCGATCGACGAGCGGTCTCGTCGAAGATGAGCTGCTTAGCCAATTTGCGTCATTCCTCCGGGAGCTTCGTGGGGACGATGGCCGCGCTCGTCACTCGGTGACGATCGCGAGGATGTCCTTCTGGCTGACGATCAGCAGCTCGTCGCCGTCGACCTTGAACTCGGTCCCGGCGTACTTCGCGTAGAGCACGCGCTGGCCGACTTCGACGTCGATCGGCTGGCGCTTGCCCTCGGAGTCGAAGGCGCCGGGGCCGACGGCCAGGATCTCGCCCTCCTGGGGCTTCTCCTTGGCGGTGTCGGGCAGGACGATGCCGCTCTTCGTCATCTCCTCACGCGCGATCGGCTTGATGACCACGCGGTCGCCGAGCGGGCGAAGCTTGGTCGAGGCAGCAGTGGCGGTGGCCAACGTTGCATTCCTCCTGTGACGGCCTTTGCCGGCCGCCGGGCATCGAAGACGACGTGCGACGATGGAGCGCGACGCGCCGCCCGGGAGGTGGCCCCGGGGAGCGACGGGTCAGCGGACTCCTGCGTCGCTGGCACTCTCGGGTTGAGAGTGCTAAGACAGTACCGAACGGCCGACGATGCTGTCAATACCGGTCGTGCCAGGCGGGGCCGGCGGGGTTGGGGCGGGCCGGGCGGGCCGGGCGGGGGCCGGGCGGGGGGGCCTCGCCTCCGGCCGCCGACGGCCCATCACTTTCGGTGCGAACGAACTCCCACGAACATTCGTGCAGGGCTCGCGGACAGTGCGGGCGAATCGGCCCGCCGGCCACGCTCAATTGTTCTCCGGACTTCCGTGAGGGCGATATCGGGCGGGTGACGGGCCGAGGCGGGCGGCGGCCGGGACGAGCGGACCTTGTGTGCATCGGCGCGCGGCGGCACGATGACGCCATGTCACAGCCGCCCTTCGATCCGCTCGTCGCCGCGACCTGGACCGAAGCCGAGACACGGCGGGCGGCGAGCGACGGGGCCCGGACGCGGGAGCATCGAGACGAGGATCGGGTCGCCGCGGAAGCTCGCGGTCGCGGCCGTCGCACCCGACGAGGGCTGGTCCGTTGGCTCCGCGAGAGGGTACTCGGCCGGCGCGGATGAGCGGCCGGGCCGTTGTGCTACCCGGGCTGTTGTGCGACCCGGGCCGTTGTGCTACCCGGGCCGATGTGCGACCCGGGCCGCTGTGCGACGCCCGTTGAGGGGCGCCGTAACGGTGACACCGGTATCTCCGGGGCCACGAGCGCGTCAAGCCCGGATTTCGTGCGGTCGGGGGGCGCGTAGCGGCTGGAGACGCGCCTCCGCAACGATCCCATCGATACGGGACACGGTACCGAGCCCCACGGAGCGGCCCGTGTCCCGGCTGACCCGGGATGTAGAGCTATCAGCGTTACGGACCGATATTCGGGCACCCGCGTGGGAGCGAGCCACTGCCACCACACACCGCTCGAGCCCGGCCCGCCCGTCCCCCCTCAGCGGCTCGCCGACCCCGACCCCGCCGTCGCCCGCGACCCGCGCAGCGCCGGCAGCAGCTCCGACTCGGCGAACCGGAAGAACGCCTCCTGGTCGTGACCGACCTGGTGCAGGTACACGTGGTCGAAGCCGGCCTCCTCGTAGGCGCGGACCTGCTGCACGATCGGTTCGAGGTCGGGGCCGCACGGGATCGCCTCGGCGATCGTATCGGGGGTCACCATCTGCGCCAGCTGCTCGAAGTGCGCGGGCACCGGCAGCTCCTGGCTGGCCTCGCCCTTGATCGCGGCGTTCGGCCAGACCTCGAGCGCCGTCCTGATCGCCTCGTCCTTCGACGGACCCCAGCACAGCGTCACCTGCCCATAGATCGGCTTGCCCTGGCCGCCCGCCGATCGGAAGCCCTCGACGACCTCCTTCTGGGGCCCGACGGCGACGAGCCCGTCCCCCACTCTGCCGGCGAGGTCGGCCGCCCGCGGCCCCGACGCCGCGACGTGGATCGGCGGCAGCGGGTCCGGCACGTCGTAGACCCTGGCGTTCTCGACCGTGTAGTACGAGCCGTAGTGGCTCATCTGCTCCCCCGACCATAGCGCGCGGATCAGCTCGACGGCCTCCTCGAGCATCTCGGATCGCACCTCGTGCTCGGGCCACTTGTCGCCGAGGATGTGCTCGTTGAGCGCCTCCCCGGTCCCGACGCCGAGGAAGAACCGCCCGGGCATCATCGCCCCGACCGTCGCCGCCGCCTGCGCGATGATCGCCGGGTGGATCCGGATCATCGGACACGTCACGCCGGTGCCGATCTCGAGCCGCTCGGTCGCCTCGGCGATCCCGCCCAGCACCGCCCACACGAACGGGCTGTGGCCCTGGGCGTCGACCCACGGGTGGTAGTGGTCGGAGATCAGCGCGAACTCGAAGCCGGCACGCTCCGCGGCGACCGCGTTGCGCACGAGGTCGGAGGGTGCGTGCTCCTCGCTGGAGAGGGCGTAGCCGTAGCGGACCATCGGATCACTCGTCCTTCGTCGTGTCGGGGATAGGTCGGGTCTCGCCCGCCGCCCGGCGCTGGGCGTTCACGAGCCGTGCCGCCAGCTCGGCGGCCTTGCGCGGGGAGCGACCGCGAGCGAGGTACGAGTCCCGGATGTGCTCGAACTGTCGCGCGCGCCTGGCACTCCAGCCGGTCGGCATGTGTCCCTCGCTGCGGTCGTCGAGGCCACGGTAGGGACCCCGCCCGCGCGATCGCCCGTGGCGCCGCGGGGCCGGCGTTGCAGGGGGGTTGCGGTCAGCCAGCAGTGGCGCGGCGCGGGAACGTCCGGTCGTAGGCGCCGACGAGGCCCGCCTGCAGGACGTCCTCGCCGACCCCGCGCTGCTCGGCGACCCAGCGTGCGGTGACCGCCACCCAGGCCGGTGCGTTTCGCGACCGGGGCGCGCCGGGCGGCGCCAGGTACGGCGCATCGGTCTCGACGAGCAGCCGGTCCGGCGGGACGAGCGCGGCGACCTCGGCCGACGGCTCCTCGCCGCGCCGGAACACGAGCCCCGAGAAGCTGATCGCGAGGCCGAGGTCCAGCATCGCGCGCGCATAGTCGACGGGCCCCGAGAACGAGTGGACGACCGCCGGAGGACGCTCACCGAACTGACCGCTCCACGCCGCCCCGCCCAGCCCGGCCGCCCGGAGCTCGGCGAGCAGCGCGTCCTGTGCGTCGCGCCGGCCCGTCGCGGACCGGCAATGCAGGATCGCCGGCTTCCCGGTGTCCAGCGCGAGCGCCAGGTTCCGGCGCAGGTTCTCGAGCTGGTCCGGGATCGGCGAGAAGACGCGGTCGTAGTCGAGCCCGGTCTCGCCGATCGCCACGACCCGCGGGTCCCGCGCCCAGCCAACGACCCGCGCCCAGCCCGCGTCGTCGACCTTCGCAGCGTCGTGCGGGTGGACGCCGGCCGCGACGTCCAGCCACGGATGCCGCTCGACGACCCCGAAAGCGCGCTCGCTCGAGGCGACGTTCCAGCCCGGCACGAGGATCCGCTCGACGCCTGCCGCGCGCGCCTCGGCGACGACCGCGTCGAGGTCGGCCTCGAACCGGTCGGCGTTCAGGTGGCTGTGGCTGTCGATGAGCGGCACCGGCCCATGGTCGCCGATGGGGCGCCGTGCCGCACGCCCCCGCGGCTCAGCCCCAGTCGTTCTCGACGGTTTGCCAGAGCCCGATCTCGTTGCCCTCCGGGTCGCGGACGGCGGCGAAGCGGCCCTGGCCGGGAACGTCGGTCGGCTCGGTCACGACGCTGCCGCCGTTCGCCGTCGCGGCCTCGATGCCGTCCTCGAGGCGGTCGACCGTGATGTACGCGCGGAGGACGCTCCCGACGCTCTGTCCGCGCGTGCCGATCGCACCGCCGGATTCGTCGCTCGTCCGGAACATCCAGTACTCCGGCATGCCGTCCATCGTGTCGTAGCTCCAGCCGGCGACCGCCGCATAGAAGCGCTTCGCGCGCTCGGGATCGTCGGCGGGGATCTCGACGTGGGTGATCTCGCCCTTGGCCATGTGGACCTCCGTTTCGTCTGCGAACGGGTCCACGATCAGGCAGGCGCCGATTCGACCTCGCTGTCCAGCCTCGGGAAGAGCGGTTGCGGCGGCGTGACACTCCCCGGGGTGTCGGCGTGCCGGCCCCACCGGAGCTCGTCCACGATCGGCGGCCCGCCGTTGCCGTCGTCGCCGTACGGATACGCGTAGCCGAGCTGCGCCAGCACCTGCGGCGCGATGCCCGGGAGGAACGGCGCCGCCGCCAGGCCGATGACGCGGCAGGCCTCGAGCAGGTCGCCGAGCACGCCGCGCAGGCGTGCCTCGGCGTCGGCGTCGCCCGCCTTGACGGCCTTGGCCAGCACCCACGGCTGCTCGGCCTCGACGACCTTGTTGGCGTCCGACACGAAGCCCCACAGTGCGGCGAGCGCGTCGTGGAGCAGGCAGCCCTCGATGCGGTCGGCGTACGTCCGGAGCACGGACGGCCACGCCGCGGCCAGCGAGGAGGTGTCCGCGCTGCGCGGGTCCGGCCGCTCGCCGCCCAGGTACCGGTTACTCATCGACACGGTGCGGTTCACGAGGTTTCCGAAGTCGTTGGCGAGGTCCGCGTTGTAGCGGCGGATGAACGAGTCCCACGACACCTCGGTGTCGCGGTCGAAGGCGACCTCGCGCAGCGTCACGTAGCGCGTCCCGTCCATCCCGAGCGCCGCGACCATGTCCTGCGGGTCGAGGAAGTTGCCGCGGCTCTTGCTCATGCGCTCGCCGCCGGTGAGCAGCCAGCCGTGGACCCAGACCTTGCGCGGCGCGTCGAGCCCGGCGCTCCACAGCATCGCCGGCCAGAAGATCGTGTGGAACCGGGCGATGTCCTTGCCGATCACGTGCAGGTCGGCCGGCCACCACCTGGCGAACGCCTCCGGATCGTCAGGGAAGCCCGCGCCCGTGATGTAGTTGATGAGGGCGTCGTACCAGACGTAGATCTTGCCCGCGGCCGGGTCCCACGTCCCGTCCTCGCGCAGCGCCGAGCGGCCGTCCTCGGCAATCGGGAACGGGATCCCCCAGTCGCCCGGCGTCCGCTCGCGGCTGATCGAGAAGTCCTCGAGGCCCTGGCGGATGAACCCGAGCATCTCGTTGCGCCGGTAGTCGGGCTGGACGAAGTCGGGGTGCTCCTCGAAGTGGCGCTCGAGGCGCTCCTGGTAGGCCGACAGCCGGAAGAACCAGTTCTTCTCGGTCAACCACTGGAGCGGGACCTCGGGGTGGTTGGGGCAGATCGTGCCGCGCGCGGTCTCGACGACGTCGGTCGCGTTCCGGAACCCCTCGTTCGGGCAGTACCAGCCCTCGTACGTGCCGAGGTAGATGTCGCCGTTGGCGTGCGCGCGGCGGACCATCTCCTGCGCCGCCCGGACGTGGTCGGGGTCGGTCGTGCGGATGAACCGGTCGGGGCTGATCCCGAGCGCGTCCTCGGCCGTGCGGAACAGCTCGACCTTCTCGTCGACGAACGCCTTGGGCGTCTTGCCCTCCTCGATCGCCTTCATCGCGATGTTGATCGAGTGCTCGTCGGTGCCGGTCAGGAAGCGCGTGTCGTCGCCGGCCATGCGGTGCCAGCGGGCGATGACGTCCGCGCCGACGACCTCGTAGAGCGTGTGGAGGCCGGGCTTGTTGTTGGCGTACGCGATCGCGGTCGTGAGGTAGTAGCGGCGACGGTCGGTCATGGGAGCAGGATCGTAGCAGCGGCGCCGGACAGGAAGCACGGCGCCGGGGTCGGGCGCCGCGACGCCGGCGCGGTCAGTGCCGGAAGTGGCGGACCCCGGTCAGCAGCATCGTCGCGCCGGCGCGATCGGCGGCCGCGATGACATCGGCGTCGCGCATCGAGCCGCCCGGCTGGACGAACGCGCCGACACCGGCCGCCAGGCACACGTCGACGCCGTCCGGGAACGGGTAGAACGCGTCCGACGCGCACGAGGCGCCGACGAGCACGTCGCCACCGAGGATCGAGCGTGCCTTCTCGACGGCCTGCCGCGCTGCGTCGACCCGGCTCGTCTGCCCGGATCCGAGGCCGATCAGCCGCCGGTCACGCACGAGCACGATCGCGTTCGAGGTGACGCTCCGGACGATCCGCCAGGCGAGGTCGAGGTCGAGGTGCTCGGCGTCGGTCGGGGCGCGCGACGTGGCCAGCTGCCACGTCTCGGCGACGTCGGCGGCGACGTCGGGCGCGGTCACGAGAACGGCGCCGCCGGCGGTCCGGATCGCGCCGAGCGGATCCGGCGTGCTCGCACCGGGCGGCGGCTCGTCGAGCCCGAGGAGCGGGTCCTCGAGCAGGCGCAGGTTCGGCTTGGTCGCGAGGATCTCGCGCGCCGCCGCGTCGTAGCCGGGCGCGACGACGATCTCGAGGAAGATCGCGATGAGCGCCTCCGCCACGGACCGATCGACCGGGCGGGTCAGCGCGACGACACCCCCGAAGGCCGACACGGGATCGGCCTCGAGCGCCGCCTCCCATGCCTCGCGCAACGTCCGGCGCTCGGCGACCCCGCACGGGTTCGTGTGCTTGACGATCACGACGCCCGGACCGCGCAGCGACCGGCCGAGCCCCACGGCGGCCGCCGCGTCGAGGACGTTGTTGTACGAGAGCGGCTTGCCCTGGAGCGGTGCGTCGCCGGTGGCGAACGGACCGTCGGCCTCGGTCGCGCCGGTGCGGCGGTAGCGCGCGGCCGGCTGGTGCGGATTCTCGCCGTAGCGCAGGGTCGCGACCTTGTCGAGCGCGATCGCGAGCGTCGGCGGGTAGGGGTCGGTCGCACCCGGCAGCCCCGGCTCGTCCGGGAAGGCGACCCCCTCCGCGGCCATCCGGCCGGGTAGCACCGACGCGATGTGCGCGTCGTACGCCGCGGTGTGCCGGAACGCCTCGAGCGCGAGCGTGGCGCGGAGCGAGGGCGGGACGTCGCCCTCCTCGCGCAGCGCCGCGAGCACCGCGCCGTACCGGGACGGGTCGGTCACGATCGCGACGTTGGCGTGGTTCTTGGCCGCCGCCCGGACCATCGACGGCCCACCGATGTCGATCTCCTCGACGAGCTCGTCGAAGGCGATCTCGGGGCGCGCCGCCGCCGCGGCGAACGGGTAGAGGTTGACGACCACGAGCTCGAACGGCGCGATCGCCGCCGCGAGCAGCTGCGTCCGGTGGTCCGCCAGCCGCCGGTCCGCGAGGAGCCCGCCGTGGACGCGCGGGTGGAGCGTCTTGACCCGCCCGTCGAGCATCTCGGGGAAGCCGGTCACGGCCGCGACGTCGGTCACGGGCAGGTCGGCCTCGCGGAGCGTCCGCGCGGTCCCGCCCGTCGACACGAGCTCGAAGCCGAGCGCCACGAGGCCGGCCCCGAGCGCCGCGACCCCGGTCTTGTCCGAGACCGACAGCAGCGCGCGGCGCGGCACCGGGAGCGCCGCGTCGGCCAGGGCGAGGTCCCGTGTCACGCGCCGACCGTCGACGCGCAGGACGCCCGCGACGAGCTCCGCGACGACCCGTGGCAGCAGCCGGTGCTCGACCGCGCGGATCCGGTCGTGCAGCGTCGCCTTGTCGTCCCCGGGGAGGACCGGCACGGGCTCCTGCGCGACGATCGGGCCGCCGTCGAGCGTCGCGTCGACAAGATGGACGGTGCAGCCGGTGACGAGCGCGCCGTGGGCGAGCGCGTCGCGGACCGCGTGGGCGCCCGGGAACGCCGGCAGCAGCGACGGATGGGTGTTGACGATGCGGCTCGGGAAGGCCTGCAGCACGCGCGGCCCGATGATCCGCATGTAGCCCGCGAGGACGACCACGTCGGGGCGGACCGCCGCCAGCGTGTCCGCGAGGGCCGCGTCGTGCCCACCGGGGAGCAGTGCGGTGTCGATCCCCTGCTCCTGCGCCCAGTCGAGCGCCGGGCACGACCGGTCGGCGAAGACGAGCACGATCTCGGCGCCGAGCTCACCGCGCCCGGCGGCGGCCGCTATCGCCCGGAGGTTCGAGCCCGCGCCCGAGACGCCGACCGCGATCCGGCCGGTCACGTCGCGCCCCCCGCGGCGTCGCCGGCCCCCGCCGTGCCGCCGGTCAGCGGCCCCTCCGCGTACCGTGCCCCGCCAAGCGCCGCCGACTCGACGACCTCGCCGACGACCGCCGCCGGCACGTCCCGCGCCTCGAACGCCGCCACGGCGGTCCGTGCGGCATCGGCCCGCACCACGGCCGCCATCCCGAGCCCGCCGTTGAACGTCGCCCGGACCTCCTCGTCGCCCAGCCCGCCGAGCGCCGCGAACAGGCGCATGACCGACGGCATCGCCCACCGGGCCGGGTCGACGCGGGCCCCGAGGCCCTCGGGCAGCGCACGCGGCAGGTTGCCGGGCAGCCCGCCGCCGGTGATGTGGGCGAGCGCCCGGATGTCGGCGCCGGCGGCGCGCAGCTCGGCGCGGACCGCGAGGATCGCGGCGGCGTAGATCCGGGTCGGGGTCAGCAGCACCTCGCCGAGCGTCGCCAGCGCGTGCTGCGGCTCGGCGGCCATCGCCTCGTCGGTCGCCGCGTCGCCGAGCGAGCGCCGGAGCTGCTCCTGGTACGGCCGGGTAAGGTCGAGGTCCCACTCCGCGACCAGCGCGCGCACGAGCGAGTAGCCGTTCGCATGCAACCCCGACGAGGCCAGCCCGATCACGGCGTCGCCGGCACGGACCGCGTTCCCGTCGATGACCGCGTCGCGCTCGACGACCCCCACGCAGGTGCCGGCCAGGTCGAACGCGTCGTCGGGCATGAGCCCCGGGTGCTCCGCGGTCTCGCCGCCGATCAGCGCACAGCCGGCCGCCCGGCAGCCCGCCGCGACCGACCCGACGAGCTCCGCCACGCCGACGGGGTCGAGCCGGCCGACCGCAACGTAGTCGAGGAACGCGAGCGGCTCGGCGCCCGTGCACACGACGTCGTCGGCGCACATCGCGACGAGGTCGATCCCGATCGTGTCGTAGCGGTGGAGCGCGACCGCGATCGCGGTCTTCGTCCCGACGCCGTCGGTCGACCCGACGAGGAGCGGCTCGCGGTAGCCCGCCGGGATCGCGAACGCCCCGCCGAACCCGCCGATCCCCCCGACGACCTCGGGGCGGCGGGTCGAGGCCACCGCGTCCCGCATGAGCTCGACGGCACGCTCGCCGGCCGCGACGTCCACGCCGGCCCCCCGGTACGCGTCACGCATGGCTCGCGACCGGCGCCTCCTCGAGCACGAACTTGCGCGAGGCCGCGTCGTACGGAACGGGCTCCGGGTAGCGGCCGTCGAAGCAGGCGAAGCAGAACCGATCGTACGGCAGCTCGAGCGCGGCGAGCACCCCCTGGATCGACAGGTAGCCGAGCGAGTCGGCGCCGATGAACGAGCGGATCTCCTCGATCGAGTGGGTCGCGGCGATCAGCTCGGTCTCGATCTGGGTGTCGATGCCGTAGAAGCACGGGTGGTAGATCGGCGGCGCCGAGATCCGCACGTGGACCTCGGTCGCGCCGGCGCGGCGCAGAAGCGACACGATCTGCTTGGTCGTGGTCCCGCGCACGACCGAATCGTCGACGACCGTCAGTCGCCGCCCGCGGACGACCTCACGCAGCGGGTTCAGCTTGATCGTCACGCCCCGCTGGCGCATGGTCTGCGAGGGCTGGATGAACGTGCGGCCCGTGTAGCGGTTGCGGACCAAGCCCTCGCGGTACGGGATGCCCGATGCCTCCGCGAACCCCGCCGCGGCCGGCGCGCCGGTGTCGGGGACCGGCATGACGAGGTCCGTGTCGGCCGGGTGCTCGCGGGCGAGCTCCATGCCCATGCGTCGCCGCACCTCGTAGAGGTTGCGGCCTTCCATGTACGTGTCGGGACGGGCGAAATAGATCAGCTCGAACACGCAGAGCGCGGGCGTCGCCTCCGCGAAGCGGACCGAGCGCGGCGGCGACCCGGGCTCGAGCACGATGAGCTCGCCGGGCTCGACGTCGCGAACGTACTCCGCGCCGACGATGTCGAGGCCCGCGGTCTCCGACGAGAGACACCACCCCGCGGAGCCCTCGTCGCCGCCCCACAGCCCGTCCGGCGCGTCGGCGCGACCGGGCATGCGACCGAGGACGAGCGGGCGGAAGCCGTGGGGGTCGCGGACGCCGATCACGCGCCGCTCGTCGAGCACGACGAGGCTGTACGCGCCGCGGACGCGTGGGAGCACCCGGCAGAGGGCCTCGACCGTGTCGGCGGCGGGCTCGTCGGCGAGCAGCGCGGTGAGCAGCTCGGTGTCGGTCGACGCCGGCAACCGCGCCCGCCCGCCCTCGAGCTGGTCGAGCAGCTGACGCGTGTTCACCAGGTTGCCGTTGTGCCCCACCGCGACCGCGCGACGCGGCCCGAGCCGGAACGTCGGCTGCGCGTTCTCCCAGATCGTCGAGCCGGTCGTGGAGTACCGGCAGTGCGCGATCGCGAGCCTTCCGCGGAGGCTCGGCAGCCGGCGCTCGTCGAGGACGGTGCTGATCAGCCCGAGGTCCTTGTAGAGCATGAGCTGCTCGCCGTCGCTCACCGCGAGCCCGGCCGATTCCTGGCCGCGGTGCTGGAGCGCGAACAGGCCGAGCGCCGCGACGTTGGCGGCCTCGGTGGGCTCGCCCGTGGGCAGCACGGCCCCGAACACGCCGCACATCAGCCGGCCTCCTCCCAGCCCAGCGCGCGACCGAGCCCCTGGTCCCAGGCGTGACGGAGATCCTCGAGCGGGACGTTCAGCTCGTCGGCGACCCGGCTCCCCCGCTCCTCGGCGGCGCCGGTCGCCCCGGCCCCGGCGAGCCCGATGACCAGGCGATCGCCGCCGACGGTGCCGACCGCCTCGACCGGAAGCCCGTGCTGGCGCGCGAGCAGCTCGAGCGATGGCGCGTGCCGAGGACGGGCCGTCAGCGCGAGCCGCGACGGGCTCTCGCCGAACAGCTCGACTGCCGGCGAATCCGCGACCGCGATCCGCACGGTCGCACCATGACCGCCCCACATCGCGCACTCGGCCAACGCCACCGCGAGACCGCCGCCCGAGACGTCCTGGGCCGACGCGACGATGCCGCGCGCGATCGCCTCGCGGACGAACGCCTGGAGCGCGGCTTCCCGAGCGAGGTTGAGCGTCGGCGGCCCGTCCTCGGGCGCGACGCCGGCCAGCCGCGCGTACTCGCTGCCGGCAAGACCCGGGACCGCCTGCCCGACGACGAGGATGGCGTCGCCGTCGGCGACGAAGGCCGGGCCGACGAGCCCCGTCACGTCATCGAGCAGCCCGACGACACCGATCTCGGGGGTCGGCGCGATCGCGCCCGCGGGCGACTCGTTGTAGAGCGAGACGTTGCCGCCGGTCACCGGCAGGCCCAGGGCCCGGCAGGCGTCGCCGAGCCCGCGCACGCCCTCCTGGAGCTGCCAGAAGGCCTCGGGGCGCGTCGGGTCGCCGTAGTTCAGGCAGTTCGTGACGCCGAGCGGTGTGGCGCCGGTGATCGACACGTTGCGCGTCGCCTCCGCGACGCTGAGCGCGGCCCCGAGCCACGGGTCGAGCGCGCCGACCGCCTGGTTGCCGTCGGTCGCGGCCACGAGGGCCTTCGAGGTCCCCTTGACGCGGAGGACGGCCGCCCCCTGCCCGGGCCCCACGACCGTGTCCGCTCCGACCGTCGAGTCGTACTGCTCGAAGACGAGTCGGCGCGAGGCGAGGTTCGGCGAGCCGAGCAGCGCGAGGAGCACGGCGCCGGGGTCCATGCCCCGCTCGGGGAGCCGGTCGCTCACCTCGGCCGGGGCGCCGGGCGCGGGCGCGGCCCGCCGGTGCGCCGGCGGCTCGGCGCGGCGGGCGTGGACGATGGCATCGCTGGTCAGTGCCCGGGCCGGCATCCGCGCGAGCTCGCGCGCGCCCGCGTTCGGTCGCCCGGAGGCGTCGAGGCCGCCCGTCACGACCGTGATGTCCCCGTCGTCGGTGACCCGGCCGATGACCGCGACCGGCAGGCCCCAGCGCTCGCAGACGGCGCGGACGGCGTCGTATCGATCGGGCCGGACCGCGGCGAGCATCCGCTCCTGCGACTCGGAGATCATGACCTCCAAGGGCGCCATCCCGGGCTCGCGCACCGGGATCGAATCGAGGTCGACGAGGATGCCCGTCCCGGCGCGGTCGGCGGTCTCGGACGTCGCGCACGTGATCCCGCCCGCACCGAGGTCCTGGAGCCCCTCGACGAGCCCGCGCTCGATCAGCTCGAGCGATGCCTCGATGAGCAGCTTCTCCGCGAACGGGTCGCCCACCTGGACGCTCGGGCGCTTCGAGGCGTCCTGGTCGGAGAAGGTCGCCGACGCCAGGACCGACGCGCCGCCGATCCCGTCCCGCCCGGTGGTCGAGCCGAACAGCACGACGAGGTTGCCCGGTCCCGGCGCGGCGGCCAGCGTGAGCAGGCGCTCCTCGAGCAGCCCGATCGCCATGACGTTCACGAGCGGATTGCCCGCGTACGTCGGGTCGAACACCAGCTCGCCACCGATCGTCGGCACGCCCACGCAGTTGCCGTAGCCGCCGACGCCGCGAACCACCCCGTCGACGAGGTGGCGGGTTCGCGGATCCCCCGGCTCCCCGAAGCGCAGCGCATCGAGCACCGCGATCGGACGGGCGCCCATCGTGAAGATGTCGCGGAGGATGCCGCCGACGCCGGTCGCTGCGCCCTGGTACGGCTCGACGGCGCTCGGGTGGTTGTGCGATTCGATCTTGAAGGCGACCGCGAGCCCGTCCCCGATCGAGATCACGCCGGCGTTCTCGCCCGGACCGGCGACGACGCCCGCCCCGCCCGTCGGCAGCGTCCTCAGCAGCGGCTTGGAGCTCTTGTACGAGCAGTGCTCGCTCCACATGACGCTGAACATCGCGAGCTCGAGCTCGTTCGGCTCGCGGCCGTCCAGACGATCCCGGATCGCGTCGAGCTCCTCGTCGGTCAGCCCCAGGCGTCGATGCAGCGGCTCCACGACGGTCGCCGGCTCCGCGACCGTCATCGGGCGCCCGCCACGTCCGGCGTCGTGCCGGCGGTCGCGCGCTCGGCCGCGCTCTCGATGAGCGAACGGAGGATCCCCAGACCGTCGTCGGAGCCGAGGATGGCCTCACTCGCCCGCTCCGGATGCGGCATGAGCCCCGCGACATTGCCGGCGGCATTCGTGACGCCCGCGATCGCCCGGAGCGAGCCGTTCGGGTTGGCGGCGTCTCCGGGGCTCGCCGGCGACCCGTCCGAACCGACGTACCGGAACAGGACCTGCCCGTCGCGCTCGAGCGCGTCGAGCGTCGCATCGTCGGCGTAATAGCACCCCTCGCCGTGCGCCACCGGCATGCGGAGCGGCCGCCGCGCCGGGATCGCGCGGGTGAACGCCGTGTCCAGCGGCTCGGGGAGGATCTCGACGTCGCGACCGGCGAAGCGGAGCGACCGGTTGCGCAGCAGCGCTCCCGGGACGAGCCCGGCCTCGGCGAGCACCTGGAAGCCGTTGCAGATGCCGAGGACGAGCCCGCCCTCGTCGGCGAAGGCGGCGACGGCGCGCATCACCGGGCTGAACCGGGCGATGACGCCGGCCCGCAGATAGTCGCCGTAGGCAAAGCCGCCGGGCAGCACGACCGCCGCGACGCCGTCGAGCGACGCCTGCTCGTGCCACAGCTCGACCGGCTCGGCGCCGGCGACGCGGAGCCCGTGGACGGTGTCCCGGTCGCAGTTCGAGCCCGGGAAGACGACGACCCCGACCCGCACGGTCACGACATGGCCTCCACCGCGTACGCCTCGATCAGCGGGTTCGACAGCAGCTCCGACGCGAGCCGCTCGACCGTCGCGCGCGCCGCGTCCGCATCGGCGGCGTCGACGCTGAGCTCCACCCGCCGCCCGACCCGGACGTCGGACACGCCCGCAATCCCCAGGTGGCCGAGGCTGCCCTCGACGGCTCGACCCTGCGGGTCGAGGATTCCGGGCTTCGGGGTGACGTTGACGGCGAACCGGAAGCTGGTCATCGGGCGATCACATCCTCCTGCAGGTAGCGCTCGAAGCTCGCGCCGGTGATCCGCTCGAACGCCTCGACGTAGCGGGCGCGGGTGCCCGCCACGACGTCGTCCGGCAGCTCCGGCCCGGGCGGGGTCTTGTCCCACGGCTGGGCCTCGAGCCAGTCGCGCACGAACTGCTTGTCGAAGCTCGCCTGGGGCCGGCCCGGCTCGTACGCCGCGGCATCCCAGAAGCGGGACGAGTCCGGCGTCAGCACCTCGTCGATGAGGATCAGGCGCTCGTGGGCGGGCGCGCCGGCCGGCTCGTCGACCAGCCCGAACTCGAACTTCGTGTCGGCGAGCAGGATGCCGGCGCGCGCCGCGACCGCCGACCCGTGCCGGTACAGCGCGAGGGCCGCGTCGCGGATGGTTTCGGACAAGCGTCGGGCGGCGGCCTCGTCCAGCCCCAGCTCGCGGCCAACGTGGCGGACCATCCCCTCGAGGTCGATGTTGACGTCGTGCGCGCCCGCCTCCGCCTTCGTCGCGGGCGTGAAGATCGGCTCCGGCAGCGCGTCGCTCTCGCGGAGGCCGGCGGGCAGCGCCAGCCCGCATACCGAGCCCGACGACCGGTACTCCTTCCAGCCCGAGCCGGCGAGGTAACCGCGGACGACCGCCTCGACCGGGACGACCGTCGTCGGGCGACAGAGCATCAGCCGGCCGCGCCAGTCGGCCGGGGCGCCGGGGACGCTCCCGGGATCCGTCGACAGGAGGTGGTTCGGGAGGATCCCGGCGGTCTCCGTGAACCAGAACCGCGACAGGCCGGTCAGGACACGGCCCTTGTCCGGGATCGACGTCGGGAGCACGACGTCGAACGCCGAGATGCGGTCCGAGGCGACGAGCGCGAGGCGGCCGTCGGGCAGCCCGAACAGGTCGCGGACCTTGCCCGAGCGCAGGAACCGCTCAGCGATCGCCATCGCGTCCTCCGGCCGGGACCCGGGCCGGGTCGAGCGCCTCCAGCCGCGCGATGATCGTGGCCGCGTGGCGCAGGAACGCCGTGTCGTCGAAGCAGGCGTCGAGCCGCTCGAGCGGGATGCGGCGTGCGACCGCCGGGTCGACGGCGAGCAGGTCGCGCAGGGGCGCGCGCTCGTCCGCGGCACGGAGGGCGGCACGCTGGACGACTGCGTACGCGTCCTCGCGCGATAGGCCACCGGTCTCGACGAGCAGGGTCAGCACCCGCGAGGAGGCGTGGAGGCCGAGACCGCGCGCGATGTTCTCGCGCATGCGCTCGGGCCGGACGACGAGGTGCTCGACGAGACCCGCCGTCTTCACGAGCATGTAGTCGAGCAGTGCGGTCGCGTCGGGCAGGATCACCCGCTCGGCCGACGAGTGGCTGATGTCGCGCTCGTGCCAGAGCGGCTGATTCTCGAGCGCCGTGCCGGCATAACCGCGGAGCAGCCGGGCGAGGCCGGCGATGCGCTCGGACAGGATCGGGTTGCGCTTGTGGGGCATCGCCGACGAGCCCTTCTGCCCGGTCCGGAACGGCTCCTGGACCTCGCCGATCTCGGTGTGCTGGAGGTTCCGGATCTCGGTGGCGAACCGCTCGAGCGACCCGCCGAGGACCGCGATGGCGGCGAGCAACGCGGCATGGCGGTCGCGCTGGACGATCTGGGTGCTCACGGGATCGGCGTGGAGCCCGAGCTCGGCGAGCACCTCGGCCTCCACGTCAGGGTCGAGGTGGCTGTACGTGCCGACGGGGCCCGAGATCTTGCCTGTGGCGACATCATCGACCGCGGCGGCCAGCCGGCGCCGGCCGCGATCGAGCTCGAAGGCCCAGCCGGCGAGCTTGAGCCCGAACGTCGTCGGCTCGGCGTGGACCGAGTGGGTCCGGCCCATCATCAGCGTGTCGGCTTCCGCGCGCGCGCGCGCGACAAGGACGGCGAGCAGCCGGTCGCAGTCGGCGAGGAGCCGGTCGCCGGCGGCGCGGAGCTGGAGCGCCAGGCCGGTGTCGACCACGTCGCTGCTCGTGAGCCCGAGGTGGAGGTAGCGGCCCTCGGGCCCGACGGTCTCGGCGACCTGCGAGACGAACGCGATGACGTCGTGGTCGGTCCCGCGCTCGATCTCCGCGATGCGCTCGACGTCCACCCGGGCCCGGGTCTCGATCGCCTCGAGCGCCTCGGCCGGGACCTGGCCACGGGCGACGGCGGCCCGGGCGACCGCGATCTCGACGCGGAGCATCGCCTCGAATCGGGCCTGGTCGGACCAGATCGCGGCCATCTCCGGGAGCGTGTAGCGCGGGATCACCGGCTGGTCCCCGCCAGCGCAGGAGACTCGGCCGGCGCAGGCGCGTCGAGGGCGATGTCGCGGCGGCGCTGGAGGCCGTCCCACGCGATCGCGTCGGCGGCTCGTTCCGCCCCCTCGCGCGCTGCTTCGAGCTCGCTCCCCCGCCCGACCACGGTCAGCACGCGTCCGCCGTTCGTGCCGTAGGAGCCGCCCGATCGGCGCACGGTGCCCGAGTGGAAGACCGTGGCGTCGAGCCGCTCGGCATCGGCGATCCCCGCGATCGGGTCGCCGCGCCGCGGTGTCCCCGGGTAGCCCTTCGCGGCCAGCACGATCCCGACCGCCGCCGTGGGCAGCACGGGCAGGAGGTCCGGCACGTCCCGACCGAGCGACCCGCGGGCGGCGGCCAGCAGGACCGGCCCGAGCGCGCCGGCGACGCGCGGCAGGATCACCTGCGCCTCGGGGTCGCCCAGCCGAACATTCGTCTCGAGGAGGCGCGGCCCGGCCGCCGTGAGCATGAGGCCCGCGTACAGGAACCCGACGAACGGGGTCCCGCGCCGGCGCATCTCCGCGAGGATCGGGCGGTGGACCGTCTCGATGATCTCGCGCACGGCGTCGTCGTGGAGGTCGGGCAGTGGCGAGTACGCGCCCATGCCGCCGGTGTTCGGACCCCGATCCCCGTCGCACAGCCGCTTGTGGTCCCGCGCGGCCGGCAGCGCGACGGCCCGGGTGCCGTCGCAGACCGCGATGACGCTCGCCTCGCGACCCTCGAGCCGCTCCTCGACGACGAGCGCCGGGACGTCGGGCGATCGGCCCGCCACGAACGACGGCGCGAGCCCGACGGCCTGGTCCTCGTCATCGCAGACGATCACGCCCTTGCCGCCGGCCAGGCCGTCGGCCTTGAGCACCGCGCCGGCGCCGTCTGCGGCAAGCTCGCGGATGAACGCACACGCGTCCTCGGCCTGGTCGCCGGCGAACGCCCGCGCGCGGGCCATCGGGACGCCGGCCGCCTCGGCCACCTCGTGGCAGAACGCCTTGGACGTCTCGAGGCGTGCCGCGGCGCGACCGGGCCCGAAGACCGGCACGCCGGCGGCCGCGAGCGCATCCGCCACGCCGGCCGCGAGCGGCGCCTCGGGACCGATGATCGCGAGCTCGGCGGCCTCGCGACGGGCGAGCGCGACGACGGCCTCCGGGTCGAGGGGATCGACGTCCGCGGCGCGCCGGACGCGCGGCTCCGCGGCGATCGCATCGCTCCCGGGCGCGACGATGACCTCGTTCACGCCGGGCTCCGTGCCGAGCTTCCAGGCCAGCGCGTGCTCGCGCCCACCGGAGCCGACCACGAGGATCCGGGTGGGCATGACGAGCGTCATGCCACGACGCCCGCCCGGTTGCGCATCGGGCGCCAGGCCCGTTCGATCGTCTGCGTCCGCTCGGGCCCGACCGAGACGAGCACGATCGGCACCTTCGCATGCTCCTCGATGGCCGAGACGTAGCGGCGGGCGTTCTCGGGCAGGTCCGCCAGCGACCGCACGTCGTGGATCGGCTCGGTCCAGCCGGGCAGCTCGTCGTAGATCGGTGTCGCGCGCGCGAGCGCGGCGCCCGACGACGGCCAGCGGTCGACCCGCCGCCCGTCGATCTCGTACGCGACGCACAGGCGGATCGTCTCGATGCCCGACAGGATGTCGAGCTTGTTGAGCATGATCGAGGTCACGCTGTTGACCGCAACGGCGTAGCGGAGCGGGACGGCGTCGAACCACCCGACGCGTCGCGGCCGGCCGGTCACCGTGCCGTACTCGTGACCGCGCTCCGCGATCCCGGCCCCGACCTCGTCGTCGAGCTCGGTGGGGTACGGCCCCGAGCCGACCCGGGTCGAGTACGCCTTCACGACGCCGATGACCTCGTCGACCTGGAGCGGTCCGATGCCGCCGCCGGTGCAGGCGCCGCCGGCCACCGGGTTCGAGCTCGTCACGTACGGGTAGCTGCCGTGATCGAGGTCGAGCAGCGTGCCCTGGGCACCCTCGAGGAGCACGTGCTCGCCGCGGGCAAGCGCGCCCTGGACGAGCCACGTGGCGTCGTCGAGGTGGTCCCGGAGGCGCCGGCCCCAGCCGGCCGCCTGGGCGACGAGCGCATCGACGTCGAGCGGCTCGCCGCCCATCGACGCGAGGAGGAGGTTCTTGTCGGGGACCACGCGGGCCAGGCGCTCCGCCAGGACCGACTCGTCGAGCAGGTCCTCCATCCGGAGCCCGAGCCGCCACGCGCGATCGCCGTACGCCGGCCCGATCCCGCGACCGGTCGTGCCGACCTTGGCGCCGTCGAGCCGGGCCTCGTTCGCGCGGTCGAGCGCGACGTGGTACGGCATGATCACGTGCGCGCTGCGGCTCACGCGAACGCGGGTCGTGTCGATGCCGCGCGCCGCGAGCATGTCGAGCTCCTCGATCAGCGTCACGGGGTTGACCACCACGCCGTTGCCGATCACCGACGTGATGTGCGGGTAGAGCACGCCGGACGGGGTGAGGCGGAGCTTGAAGACCTCGTCGCCGCTCTGGACCGTGTGGCCGGCGTTGTCGCCGCCCTGGTAGCGGACGACCATCGCAACCTGCTCCGCGAGGAAGTCCGTGGTCTTGCCCTTGCCCTCGTCGCCCCACTGGAGCCCGACGATCACGGTGGCGGGCATCAGGCGGGGACCTCGGTGTGCCGGGCGCCGGCGGGCGCGGCGGGCGGACAAACGAAAAGGCCCCGGCCGGTAGCCGAGACCCGGATACACGTCTCCCGTGTCGCCCCGCGCATCTGTCGCGGGACCCCAGTCGTCCGGTCGCCCGACCGCCTCACGGGACGGCCGATGCGCCAACGAAGCGCGATCGTGGACCTCCTGGTGCTCGCGGTGCGCTCGAAGACGGGCGGAGTATAGCAGCCCGGCTGGCGGCGTCGGGCGGGGTCCGGCCCCGGGTGTCGGGCGGGTTCGGGGCGGCGGCGTACGCGGCGGGGAGTGGCCGCGGCGGAGCGTCGTCGGCCAGGTGCCGCCAAGGCCGGGGTCGAAGGCCGCGAAGCTGCCTTGCATATCGGCCATATCGATGGAATCGGGGCTATCCGGCTGGCATGGTCCGGCTCGCCGGCCGCAATGCACGCGGAGATCAGTGCGGACCGCTTCAAGGGCCGTTGCCGGCCGTCACGTGGAGGCCGTCCCGGCCCTTCGTCCTGCCGCGACCGGCCATGTATCGGTATCGCTGATACGGCACGTCGCAGCGCTGATAGCGCCATACCGGGGGCTCGCCCTCGATCTCGTGCCGCACCTCGTCGACGCGTCGACCGCCCGCAGCGCCACCGCCGCTGCGCCGTGCGTCGAACGCGGAGCAGGACCAGCCCATCCCCCGGTGCCGGACACGCACAGACCCCGCAACCTCCGCGATGTAGCGGTGTCAGCGCTGCCGGCCGCCAAGTCCATCAGGGGGGCCTCGCCGGACCCCCGCCGGACACGCCCCGGCCTGGCCGGACCCGCGCCGGCCACGCCCGAGCCGCGCCCAGATGCTGGTGCGCCCGTACCACGGCCGCGCCCCCAAACCGTGCCGCGGCGCACCGATCCCCGCACGCTACGTCGAAGGCGTGGGCCCGGGCAGGACTTCGGGTCCGAGGGGTTGGTACGAATGCCCCCTGCTGCTCCCCTGCCCGCGCCGATAGCCTCCAGACGTGATGCGACTCTTGGCCTTCCTGGGCGTGGTCATCCCCTTGATCGCGCTCGCTGTGCTGACTGCCGCGCCGGGGGCCACGGTCACGGCGCTGAGCGAGAACTTCCGTTCGCTGATGGTGGCCATCGCGGCACCCGTGCTGGGGGTCACGCTCGTCGCCATCGTGCTCACGGCATACACCCGCTATCGGCTCGTCCGACTCGTGCGCGCCGCCGAGCAGATGGCCAAGGGCGACTACTCGGTCGAGCTCGCGCCCCGCGGGCGGGGTCTCGAGCGCCGGCTCACGACCGCCCTGAACACGATCTCGCTCGCGCTGACCGACACCCACCGCGACGCCACCGTCGATCGGTTGACGGGGGTCGCCAACCGGCCCAGCCTCCTTGCCGCGCTGTTCAACGAGGTCGAGCGGGCGAACCGCTACGAGCGGCCGCTGTCGGTCGCCTTCGTCGACATCGACCACTTCAAGGCCGTCAACGACACCTACGGCCACCGCGCGGGCGACGAGGTCCTTCGCGGCGTCGCCCAGATCCTGCGCGACAACCTGCGTGCGACCGACATGGTCGGCCGCTACGGCGGCGAGGAGTTCATGCTGATCCTGACCGAGACCACGGTCGAGGACGGCGCGCAGCTCACCGAGAAGCTGCGCATGCTCGTCGAGCGCCGACGCTTCGCGGTCGAGGGCAACCCCGAGCTGACCGTGACGATCTCGATCGGGCTCGCCGGCGGCGTCGGGCGGTCGCTCCGGGTCGACCCGCTCGTCCACGACGCCGACGCCGCGATGTACTCGGCCAAGTCGCTCGGGCGCAACCAGACGTACATCTTCGCCGAGCCCGACGACGACGCCCGCGTCCCGCGCGCCCCGATCTCGGCCGACGGCCGAGCCCGTGCCGTCGAGGTGGGAAGGATCGCCCGGGAAGCTGCAACCGCCGCGCTCACGAACGCCATCGCTCCGCTCCCCCACTACCGCGGCCAACCGTCGGCGCTCATCGCGTCGATCGTGGTCGGCCTGGGCCGGCAGCTCGACCTGCCGCAGGCCGAGATCGATCGCCTCCGGATCGCCGCGCTCCTCCACGACGTCGGCAAGGTGGCGGTCCCGAAGGAGATCCTCGACAAGCCCGCGCCGCTCAACTCGGCGGAGTGGCGGGCCGTCGTCCAGCATCCGCGGATCGGCCAGGTCATCCTCGAGCAGGCTGCCGCGCTCAAGGATTCGGTCCCGATCATCCTCCACCACCACGAACGCTTCGCCGGCCACGGCTATCCCTACGGGCTGCGCGGGTCCGAGATCCCGCTCGGGGCGCGGATCGTGGCCGTCGCCGACGCCTACGACGCGATGGTCAACGACCGGCCGTACAAGCGCGCGATGTCGCACGACCAGGCCATCGCCGAGCTGCGCCGTCACGCCGGAACCCAGTTCGACCCCGACATCGTCCGGCTCTTCTGCGACCTCTACGGCTCGCAGGCCCCACAGCCCGACGAGTCGGTGCTCGCGATGACCGCGCCGTACGCCTCGCATCATGCCGAGCACGGTCATCGCCACGCAGAGCTGCTCGAGCAACCCGTTCGTCGAAGCGGGATCCGGCGGACGCGCAAGGGCGACCGCGAGCTCGAGGCGATCGACGTCGCTCCCCCGCCGGAGGCCGAGGATGCGGGGCCCGGCGTCGGCGGAAGCGGCTCGTCGACGGCCGCTGCCGAGACCGATGCCCACGTCCGGCTGACCGGCGAGGCGTCGGACGACGCGAGCCCGGCCGCGCCGCGGCGCTCCCGGGGGATCGCCGCCGCCGGCTGAGGCCTCCCCCGATACGTCGCGGTGAAGGTGGCGTCGATCGGCGGTGCAGGGCCGCCTGCTAGCGTCAACCGTGCCCGCCCGAGCCCTGAGCAGTGTCGGCTCCGCCGAAGCCGCCGAGCCGCCGAACGCCGCATCTCGGGGCCGGGCTCGCATCCCGCCGCGTTCCCGCCGGACACGCAGGGTCGGGACCGGTGCCACCGGCCGACCGGGAAGGAGATCGGACCGTGAACAAGGTCCTCCTCACGGGTCGCCTCACGCGCGACCCCGAGATGCGCAGCCTCGCGAGCGGCAAGAACGTCACGACGTTCACCGTGGCCACCAACGAGTTCATCGGCAACGGGAAGGAGAAGAGCGAGTACCACCCGGTCGTGACCTGGGACCGGCTCGCCGAGATCGCCGGCACGTACCTCGGCAAGGGCCAGCAGGTGGCGATCGAGGGCCGGCTCCAGACGCGCTCCTGGGACGACGAGCGCGGCCAGCGCCACTGGAAGACCGAGATCGTCGCCTCGCACGTCGAGATGCTGTCGGGGCGGCGGAAGAAGGACTACGAGGCGCAGCAGGCTGCCGACTCGCTCGCCGCCCAGGCGGAGGCCTACGGCGAGGCGCCACCCACCGAGCCGATCCCTGCGCCGACCGAGGCCGTCGCCGACGAGGACGACGACGAGGAGGCGGACGAGGAAGCGGCCTGACGCCACTCCCCGCGCATCACCCGAGCGGCGGCGTGCCCCCTCCGCGCCGCCGCTCCCGCATCACGTCTCGAAGAAGGAGACCGCGAGGATCACGTACACGATGACGAGCAGCCCGCCCTCGAGCCAGTTCGACTCGCCGTCGAGCGCGATCAGCGCGCTGATCCCGACGGCCGCGGCGACGGCCGCGACCTCGAGCGGCGTGAAGACCAGGTTCATCGGCTGCCCGATGAGCGCGCCGAGCAGCACGAGCACCGGCGCGACGAACAGCGCGACCTGGAGGCTCGATCCGTAGGCCACGGCCATCGAGAACTCCATCTTGTTCTTCCACGCGAGTTGCACCGCGACGAGATGCTCGGCCAGGTTCCCGATCGTCGGGATCAGCACCACGCCGACGAAGAACGCGGACAGCCCGAACGACTCGATGAACGGCTCGATGGCGCCGACGAGCACCTCGGACAGGACCGCGAGAAGCGCCGCGGCGACCAACAGCACGACGACCGCGGCGGGGGCGCTCCACGCCGGCCCGCCATGCTCCTCGGCGGCGCCGTGACCACCGAGCGTCTCCGACGGGTTCGTGAAGCCGTACACGAGCGACAACACGTACCCGACGATGAGCGCGACCGCGACGAGCATCGATTCCTCGGTCACCGTCGCCCGGGACGTTCCGCTCGTGAACGCGAAGACCGCGGGGACGAACAGGCCGATGAGCGCCACGACGAGCAGCGCGGCGTTCGAGCCCGCGACCTGCCGGCTGAACGTCTGGGTGCCGTGGCGCAGCCCGCCGACCAGGACGCTCGCGCCGAGCACGAACAGCAGGTTGCCGATGATCGAGCCGGTCAGCGACGCCTTCACCACGTCGATCAGGCCGGCCTGGAGCGCGAAGAACGCGATGATCAGCTCCGCGATGTTCCCGAACGTCGCGTTCAGGATCCCGCCCACCTGCGGCCCGGTGAGCGAGCCGAGGCGCTCGGTCGACAGGCCGACGATCCAGGCAAGCCCGAGAATTCCCGCCGCGGAGACGACGAACAGCACCGTCGGGTCCGCGCCGACCACGAACCGCAGGACGATCGCGAGGCTGCACAGCGCGAGCGTGGCGAGGACCGCGCCGCGCGCAACCGGGGACAGGGGTCCCAGGACCGGGATCGAGCGCGCGCCGGTCGAGGCGGTCATCGATGGCAGGGTACGGCGGCCGAATCACGACCACCACGGTCCGCTCCGCGGTCCGTGCAACGCGCGCCTCGCGAACCTACCGCGTGCGTCCGGCCGCCTCCCCGCCGTACAGCTGCCGACGCGGCAGGCCGGTGGCAGCGGCCACCCGCCGCGCCGCTTCCCCGCGGGCGACGCCGCCCGTCACGAGTCGGTCGACTTCCGCTCGTGCCGCGGCAACGGCCTCCGGCCCGAGCGCACGCCCCGGGACCGCGTCGCCCGCTCCGCCGGCGACGACCAGCGCGAACTCGCCGCGCGCAGGGATCGTCCCGTCGGAAACGGCAGCGACGAGCTGCCCGAGCGTGCCCCGGACGATCTGCTCGTGGAGCTTGGTCAGCTCGCGGCACACCGCCGCGTCCCGGTCGGCGCCGCAGACCGCGGCGAGGTCCTCGAGGGTCGCCGTGACCCGCGACGGCGCCTCGAACAGCACCGTGGCGCGGTCGTCGGCCGCGATCCGCCCGAGCCGCTCCCGCCGCTCGCGCCCGGAGCGGGGAAGGAAGCCCTCGAACGCCCAGCGCGGCCCGGCCACGCCGGAGGCGGACACGGCCGCCATCACCGCGGAGGCTCCCGGCACCGGCAAGACGCTGCCGCCCTCGGCCGCCCATGCGGTGACGAGCTCGGCGCCCGGGTCGCTCACGACCGGGGTGCCCGCGTCGGTGACGAGCGCGAGGTCGGCGCCCCCGCGCAGGTGCTCGAGCAGCGCCGCGAGCCGGCCCGGCCCGCTCCGGGCGTGGAAGCTCGTCGTGCGCGCCTCGATCCCATGGCGCGCCAGCAGCCGGGCGGTGACCCGCGTGTCCTCGGCGGCGACGAGCGGCACGCCCCGCAGCACCGACAGCGCGCGCAGCGTGACGTCCTCCAGGTTGCCGATCGGCGTCGCGACGACGTACAGGGTCCCGCCCGCCGCTGCTCCCTCCCCCGCCGGCGTCACCGCTGCTCGCGGGCCGAGCCGGGCCGCCGGCGCGGGTAGAGGTAGTCGACGCCTGCGGTGCGCGGGCCGAGCTTGGCGATCGGCGGCACCTGGCGCTTGAACTCGGACGCCGCGATCATCCGGTCGACGCGCTCCACGAGCGCGCGGTCGAACCCGAGCGCCACGACCTCGTCGACCGAGCGGCGCTTGTCGATCCGCCAGAAGAGCAGCCGGTCGAGCTCGGGGTAGGAGAAGCCGGCCTCGGCCTCGTCGGTCTGGCCGGGCCACAGGTCGGCCGACGGCGCCTTGCGAATGATCGCCTCGGGTACACCGATCGCGGCCGCCAGCTGCCGGACCTGGCTCTTGTACAGGTCGCCGATCGGGTTGAACGCCGAGGCGCTGTCCCCGAAGACCGTCGTGTAGCCGATGAGCGACTCGGTCTTGTTCCCGGTGCCGACGACGAGCCCGCCCCACGTCACCGACCGGTCGTACAGCACGGCCATGCGCATCCGGGCCGCGAAGTTCCCGCGTCGCAGCGGGCTCGCGTCGAGCGCCTCGGGCCCGCCCTCGCCTGGCTGGCCGTCGCGCCCGAAGTAGCCGTCGACCATCGCGCTGATCTCGACGAGCTCGCTCGGACAGCCGAGCCGCCGCACGACCTCCTCGGCGTCCGTGCGTGAGGCCGGCGACGAGGTGCGGTACGGCATCAGCACGCACAGGAGTCGCTCGGCGCCGATGGCCTCGGCGACGAGGTAGGCCACGAGCGCGGAATCGATGCCGCCCGACAGCCCCAGCACCGCCCGCTCGAACCCCGCCTGCCGGAGCTGGCCCCGGATGAACTCGCCGATCGCCCGCCGTGCGACCGTCGTGTCGATCGCGACCTCGTCGGGCAGGACGAACAGCGCCGCGTCGCCCGCAGCGGTCACGACCGCGCCCCGGGCACCGCCACGTCGAGCCCCGGCGCTGCGCCCGGCTCCGCGGTCGAGTCGGGCGCGAGCCCGGCGCGCTCGGCGACGATCCGCTCGAGCTCGCGCACGTGCAGCTCGGGTCGCTCGTCGCGCAGCAGCGGGAGCGCGATCCGCTCCCGGCGCACGTCGCCGAGCGCGAGGTCGACGCAGAACAGCCCTTCGTCGTACAGCGGCGCCGCGAGCAGCGTCTCCCCGGTCGGCCCGACGACCTCCGAGCCGCCCCAGAACGAGATCGACTCGTCGACGCCGACCCGGTTGCAGAACACCACGAACGACGTCGTGAGCTGCGCGTAGGTGCGCATGAGGGTCCGCCACGAGGCCGCCGTACCGAGACCGACCTCGTTCGTCGCGGCGACGTCCCGTCCCGGCGAGGACGAGACGTTGATGAGGACGTGCGCGCCGTCGAGCGCGAGCAGCTGGGGCACCGCGAGGTGCCAGAAGTCCTCGCACACCGCCAGCCCGATCCCGACCCCCAGCCGCGACGGCGTGGCGCGCAGGAGGTCGCCCGGCGCGAAGAAGCGCCGCTCGTCGAACAGCCCGTACGTCGGCAGGAACAGCTTGCGGTGGACGTGTCGGATCGCCCCGTCCTCGACGAGCGCGGCGGCGATGAACAGCCGGTGATCGCCCGACTCCTCGACGAACGACACGACCGCGGAGAGACCGCGGGTCGCGTCGACCAGCCCGGCCAGTCGCCGGTCGTCGAGGCGCATCGCCACCTCGCCCGCGAGGTCCTGGAGGAGGTACCCGGTCAGGCCGAGCTCGGGGAAGACGACGAGGCCGGCGCCGGCCGCGCGGGCCTCCTCGAGCAGCTCGTGATGGCGGGCGACGTTGTCGTCGAGCGCCCCCAGCCGGGGAGCTACCTGGGCGAGCGCGATTCGAACGGGCTGCTGCACGCGCGGAGCATACGCGACGACCGTGCCCGAAGGGATGACGCCGGGCGGGTTGCGATGCTAGGCTTCCGGCTCATCGTCAGACGGATTGTGCGTGACACCGGCTGACAGCGCCCGACGGGCCCGGACAGGGAGGCCGGAGATCCGGGCAGCGGGCGGCACGAGGAGGAGTACTTGCGCATGTCACGAACCACCCCGCGGTGGTCGAGGCTGGCGACGCTGTTCGCTGCCACGGCCATCATCGCTGCAGCGTGTGGCGGAACCACCGCCTCGCCGAGCGCAGCGCCCGCGACGGACGGCGGCACGGCAACGACCGCGCCGAGCACCCCGCCCGACACGGCGTTCGAGCCGATGGCCTACCCGGCCGACGGCGACGCGCCCTGCGGCGAGGCCCCGTACACCGGCAACATCAAGCGGATCAGCGCCACCGACGAGCGGACGGTCGTCTTCGACCTGTGCGCCTCCGACGTCGCCTTCCTGTCGAAGATCGCGTTCAGCGCGTTCCAGATCAACGACACCGCCTGGCTCGAGGAGAAGATCGACCCGAGCCAGAACGAGAACCAGGCGATCGTCTCCGAGGTGAACGGCACCGGTCCGTACCGCCTCACCGCGTGGAACCGCGGCTCGGACATCACGATGGAGCGGTTCGACGGCTACTGGGGTGAGGCTGCCAAGGCGCAGACCGCGATCCTCAAGTGGAACACCGAGGCGGCGCAGCGGCTCGTCGAGCTGCAGGCCGGCCAGGTGGACGGCATCGACAACGTCGGGCCGACCGACTTCCCGACCGTCGAGGCCGACTCGAACCTCCAGCTGGTGCCGCGGCCGGGCCTGAACACCTTCTACATCGGCTTCAACAACCAGTTCGCCCCGTTCGACAACGAGGCCGTTCGCGTGGCGATCGCCAAGGGCATCGACCGCGAGCGGATCGTCGCGAACTTCTACCCGCCCGGGTCGGAGGTCGCGTCGCACTTCACGCCGTGCGACATCCCGAACGGCTGTGCGGGCCCCGAGTGGTACGAGTTCGACCCCGAGGCCGCGAAGGCGGAGCTCGAGGCCGCGAACTTCCCCTTCGATCAGACCTTCCCGCTCAGCTATCGCGCGGCGGTCCGCGGCTACCTGCCCGACCCGCCGGTCATCGCGACCGAGATCCAGACCCAGCTCAAGACCAACCTCGGGATCAACGTCACGCTTGATCTCCAGGACGACACCACCTATCTCGACAACGCCGACGCCGGTCTGCTCGAGGGCCTCCACCTCCTCGGCTGGGGCGCCGACTATCCGGACGTCACGAACTTCCTCGACTACCACTTCGGCGCCGGCGCCTCGGCGCAGTTCGGCGAGCAGCATCCCGACATCGTCGCCGCCCTCCAGGAGGGCGCCGCCGGTGCGGACGATGCGGCGCGCGAGCCGTCCTACGCCACGGCCAACGAGCTGATCAAGCAGCACGTGCCGATGATCCCGATCGCCCACGGCGGCTCGGGCCTGGCCTATCGCGCCGATGTCGACGGGGCCCACGCGTCCCCGCTCAGCAATGAGCAGTTCGCGGTGATGACCCCGGGCGACCGCAGCCAGCTCGTGTTCAGCCAGAACGGCGAGCCGGGCGGCCTGTACTGCGCCGACGAGACCGACGGCGAGGCGCTGCGCGCCTGCGAGCAGATGCTCGAGTCGCTCTACGCCTACGAGACCGGCGGCACGGAGACAACCCCGTCGCTGGCCGAGGTCTGCGAGCCGAACGAGGGCCTCACCCAGTGGACCTGCACGCTCCGTGAGGGCGTCCAGTTCCACAACGGGGCCACGCTCGACGCGAACGACGTCGTCCTGTCGTACGCCGTCCAGTGGGACGCCGCGCACGAGCTCCACAAGGGCCGTGACGGCAGCTTCACGTACTTCTCGGCCCTGTTCGGTGGGTTCCTGAACCCGCCAGCCGAGTAACCGGGTAACGCCATCACGGCGGGGGCGTCCAGCGGGCGCCCCCGCCGTGGCACATCCGGCACGAGGAACGAGTGCCCCGCTTCATCATCCGTCGCCTGCTCGTGAGCATCCCCGTCCTGTTCGGGGCGGTGCTGCTCGTGTTCACGCTCGCGCGCGTGATCCCGGGCGACCCCTGCATCGCCACGTACGGCGAGAAGGCGACCGAGCAGATCTGCACCGCGTTCGCCGCCCGCTACGGGCTCGACAAGCCGCTCGGCGAGCAGTTCGTCATCTACCTGCAGACGCTCGCCTCGGGCGACCTCGGCCACTCGATCCGCTTCGGCCGCCCGGTCGCCGACATCATCATCGAGCGACTCCCGGTCACGGTCGAGCTGACGATCGCGGCGATGCTCTTCGCGACGATCGTCGGCGTGCTGCTCGGGGTCATCTCGGCGATCCGCCGCAACTCCCCGATCGACGTCGGCACGATGGTCATCGCCAACCTCGGCGTGTCGATCCCGGTCTTCGTGCTCGGGCTGTTCCTGGCCTACGCCTTCGCGGTCCTGCTGAAGGACACGCCGCTCGTGCTGCCGCCGTCCGGGCGACTGTCGCCGGGCGTCTCGCTGCCGCCGCTCGCGCAGGTCTGGGGCATGCAGGACCTGTCGGGACCGCCACGGGTGCTCCTCGATTTCTTCTCGAACATGCACACGTTCAACGCGCTCGTCACCGGCAACTGGGGCGTGCTCGGCGACGCGCTCCGCCACCTGCTGCTGCCGGCGATCGCGGTCGGCACGATCCCGCTCGCGATCATCGCCCGGATGACACGTTCGAGCCTGCTCGAGGTGCTCGGGCTGGACTTCGTGCGGACCGCGCGCGCCAAGGGCGTCAAGGAACGGGCGGTCGTCGTCCGTCACGGCCTGCGCAACGCGATGCTGCCGGTCGTGACGGTCATCGGGCTGTCGCTCGGGGCGCTGCTGTCGGGCGCCGTGCTGACCGAGACGATCTTCGGCCTCACGGGGATGGGCCGGACGCTGTTCGAGTCGATCAACAGCCGCGACTACAGCATCATCCAGGGCGCGACCCTGCTCGTCGCGGTCTTTTACGTCCTCGTCAACCTCATCGTCGACGTCCTCTACGCGTTCCTCGATCCGCGCGTGCGGCTGACCTGATGCCGCGATGACCGCGAACGTCGAGTCGCTTCCCGAGGTCCCGGTCGAGGCTGCGGCCGCGCACGGCGGGTCGCTCGGGCGCGACACCATCCGGAACATCCTGCGCCAGCGCTCGGCGGTCGCCGGCTTGGTCGTGCTCGGGATCCTCGTCTTCGTCGCGATCTTCGCCGACGTCGTCGCCACCCACCACCCGAACACCTCGATGCTCGACTCCGGCGAGGTCGGGGTCCGCCGCGGTCAGCCGCCGTGCGTGCACCTGCTCGGCTGCCCGGCCGACCAGCCGCAGCACCTCATGGGCCTCGACTCGAACCTGCGCGACGAGTTCAGCCGGGTCGTCCACGGCTCGCGGATCTCGCTCATGGTCGGGTTCGTGACGGTCGGCTTCGCGATCGTCGCTGGCATGCTGCTCGGCGCGGTTGCGGGGTTTGCCGGCGGCTGGGTCGACAACGTCATCATGCGGCTGCTCGACGTCGTCCTCGCGTTCCCCGCGCTGATCCTCGCGATCGCGATCGTCACGGTCGTCGGCAGTGGGCTCTACCAGGCGATGCTCGCGATCGGCATCGTGTCGATCCCCGTCTACGCACGCGTGATGCGCGCCGCGGTCCTGTCGATCCGCGAATCGGACTTCGTGACCGCCTCCCGCGCGATGGGCGAATCGTCGGTCGGCATCCTCACCCGGCGGATCCTGCCGAACGCGCTGACACCGCTGATCGTCGCGGGGACGCTCGGGATCGGCTCGGCGATCGTCGAGGTGGCGGCGCTGTCGTTCCTCGGGCTCGGCGCGCAGCAGCCGGAAGCCGAGTGGGGCTCGATGATCGGCTTCGACTACAACCTCTTCTTCTCGGCGCCCCACCTGATCTTCTTCCCGGGCCTCGCGATCACGCTGACCGTGCTCGGCTTCAACCTGGTCGGCGACGGTGTGCGGGACGCGCTCGACCCGAGGCTCAACCGATGACCGAGCTCCCGCCGAACGACACCGACCGGGCGATCGGCGCCGCGCTCGACGAGACCGTCGTCGAGGAGCTCGTGCCGGCCGCCGCCCGCCGACCGCGGCGGCAGCCCGGGGAGCGGCCGCTCCTCGAGGTCAAGGGCCTCCGCACCTCGTTCTACACGCGCGACGGCGTCGTCCGGGCCGTGGACGGGATCGACTTCCACGTCGATCGCGGCGAGATCATGGGCCTCGTCGGCGAGTCCGGCTGCGGCAAGAGCGTCACGAGCCTCTCGATCATGCGCCTCGTGGCCAGCCCCGGCCGCGTCGAGGCGGGCGAGATCCTGTTCGACGGCGAGGACCTGCTCAAGGTGTCCGCGGACGCGATGCGCCGGATCCGGGGCGAGAAGATCTCGATGATCTTCCAGCAGCCGACGTCCTCGCTGAACCCGGTCTGGGACGTTGGGACGCAGATCGAGGAGGTCCTGCGCATCCACCGCGGGATGAGGGGCAAGGCGGCCGAGGCGCGGGCGCTCGAGCTACTGCGGATGGTCGGCATCCCCGACCCGGCCCGCCGGCTCAAGGCGTTCCCGCACGAGATGTCGGGCGGGATGGCGCAGCGGATTATGATCGCGATGGCGCTCGCCTGCGAGCCCGACCTGCTGATCGCCGACGAGCCGACGACCGCGCTCGACGTGACGATCCAGGCCCAGATCCTCGACCTCATGCGCAAGCTGCGCGACGAGACCGGCACGGCGATCATCCTCATCACCCACGACCTCGGCGTCGTCGCCGAGATGTGCGACCGCGTCGCGGTCATGTACGCCGGCGAGATCGTCGAGCAGACCGACGTCGAGTCGCTCTTCCGCGACCCGCACCACCCGTACACGCGCGGGCTGATCGGCTCGATCCCGGTGCTCGGCGAGGAGCGACCGGAGCTCGCGGTCATCCCCGGCAACGTCCCGAACCTCATCGACCTGCCGCCGGGCTGCCGGTTCGCTCCACGCTGCGCGGCACGCGAGCCGCTCGACGTGCGCATCGCCGAGGAGGTCCACCCCGCCCTTCGGTCCCTGCGCCCCGGCCACGACGTCCGGTGCTGGCTCTACCACGACGCAACGGGGGCGCTCATGCCCGACATCGCGGCGGCCATCCGCGAAGGCCGGTCGGCGGCCGTTGCGTCCGGCGCCGCGGCCCACACGGGCGTCGGCGTGGGAGCCGCCGGCGCGGCTGCGACCGCCGGGGTCGAGGCCCGCGCCGCCGCCGCGGAGGTCGCCCGGACGTTCGGCGGCGACGAGGAGGCCGCCCGATGACCGCCGCGACCGTGCCGGGTGCCGAGCCGGCGCCTGCGCCCGTCTCCCCGAACCTCGTCGAGGTCCGCGACCTCGTCAAGCACTTCCCGCTCAAGGGCGGGATCCTTCAGCGGACGATCGGGCTCGTGCAGGCGGTCGACGGCGTCAGCTTCGACATCCGGCGGGGCGAGACGCTCGGGCTCGTCGGTGAGTCCGGTTGCGGCAAGACGACCGTCGGACGTCTGCTGCTCCGCCTCATCGAGCCGACGGCCGGCACGATCCGGTTCGACGGCGTCGACATCACCCGCCTTCGAGGCGCCGCGCTCAAGCCGTACCGACGGCGGATGCAGATCATCTTCCAGGACCCGTTCGCGAGCCTCGACCCACGCACGCCGATCGGCGACAGCATCGGCGAGGGCCTGCGCATCCACGGCGTCGGGGACGGCGCGGAACGGCGTCGCCGGGTGACGCGGATGATGGACATGGTCGGGCTCCAGCCGTACCACGCCCGGCGCTACCCGCACGAGTTCTCCGGTGGCCAGCGCCAGCGGATCGGCATCGCCCGCGCGCTCGTCCTCGAGCCGGAGCTCGTCGTCTGCGACGAGCCGGTGTCCGCGCTCGACGTCTCGATCCAGGCCCAGGTGCTCAACCTGCTCCGCGATCTCCAGCGCGAGCTGGGCCTGACGTACGTCTTCGTCGCGCACAACATGGGCGTCGTCGAGCACATCAGCGACCGGGTCGCCGTGATGTACCTCGGCAAGATCGCCGAGCTGGCCGACCGGCGCGAGCTGTTCCGCGATCCCGAGCATCCGTACACGCAGGCGCTCATGTCGGCGATCCCGATCCCGAACCCGGGTCTGCGCCGCCAGCGGGTCATCCTGCGCGGCGACGTCCCCAGCCCGGTCAACCCGCCGACGGGCTGTCGGTTCAATCCGCGCTGCCAGCTCCGCCAGGCGCTCGGCGAGCCGGCGATCTGCGCCGAGATCGAGCCGCCGCTGATCCGGCTCGGCGAGCTGCACGAAGCGGCCTGCCACTTCCGCGGGCCGGGCGCCGACGCGACGCGGGGCGTCCCGAACGACGCGGCACGAGCGGCCTCGACGACAGGCCGCTCGACCTAGCTGGGGAGCGCCTCGGCGGTCTCGACCTTCGGCGTCTCGGCGGCAGCCTTCTCGACCGTGGTCTCGGTGACCTTCTCGGCCCAGTGGCACGCGACCCGGTGGCCGGGGACGATCTCGCGGAAGGCCGGATCCTCGGTGACGCAGTTCTCGGGGTTCCCGAGCCGCTCGCGCAGCCAGCACCGGGTATGGAACCGACACCCGGACGGGGGCGCGGCCGGCGACGGCACGTCGCCCTTGAGCACGATCCGCTTCTTGCGGACCCGCGGGTCGGGGTCGGGCACCGCGGACAGCAGCGCGACGGTGTACGGGTGGCGCGGGTTCTCGTACAGCTCCCCGACCGGCGCCAGCTCGACGAGCTTGCCGAGGTACATCACCCCGACCCTGTCGCTGATGTACTGCACGACCGACAGGTTGTGGGCGATGAACAGGTAGGTCAGGTTGAACTCGCGCCGCAGGTCGAGCAGCAGGTTGAGGATCTGGCTCTGGATCGACACGTCGAGCGCCGACACCGGCTCGTCGCACACGATGAAGTCCGGGTCGAGCGCGAGCGCCCGGGCGATCCCGATCCGCTGTCGCTGGCCGCCCGAGAACTCGTGCGGGTAGCGCCGGGTGAAGTCGCGCCGAAGCCCGACCGCCTCGAGGTAGTCCTCGATCCGCTTGATCCGGGTCGCGCTGTTGGCCCAGCCGTTCTCCTTGTCGGCCTGGGCCAGGAGCCCCTCGCCGATGATGTCGCTGATCGGCATCCGCGGGTTCAGCGAACCGACGGGGTCCTGGAAGATGATCTGCATCCGGCGGCGCAGCTTCTTGAGCTCCGAGCCCTTCTTCTCGAAGATCGGCTCGCCCGAGAGCGTCGCGCTGCCGCCGGTCGGCGGCTGGAGCCGGATCAGCGTCTTGCCGAGCGTCGACTTGCCGCAGCCGGACTCGCCGACGAGGCCGAAGACCTCGCCGCGGTGAACCTCGAACGACACGTCGTCGACGGCCTTCACGTCCCCGACCTTGCGCCGCAGGATGCCGCCGTGGATCGGGTAGTACTTGACGAGGTTCCGGATGTCGACGAGCGTCTCGGCTGTAGCGGCGCCGTTGGTCGGCGCCGGCAGGTCGGGCGTGTCGGTCGCCTGCGGCGTCGCCGACCCCTCGGCCGTCATGCGGTCACCTCACGCTCCTGGAGCCTCGGCCGGACCCGCGGCGGGATGCCGTACCCGGGCGCGGCCGTGTAGAGCCAGCATGCGACGTCGGGCGGGTTGGCGTCCTCGATCCGCGGATCGTGCGGGCCGCACGGCTCGAAGCGGTACGGGCACCGCGGGGCGAAGTTGCAGCCCTTCGGCATGTTGAACGGGTTCGGCACCGTGCCCTTGATCACGTTGAGCCGCTGGCCGCGCATCCCCTTCGACGGGATCGACGCGATGAGCCCCTCGGTGTAGGGGTGCTTGGGCGCCAGCAGGACCTCGTCGACCGTGCCGGTCTCGACGACGCGCCCGGCGTACATGACGATCGCGTCGTGGACGGTCTCCGCGACGACCCCGAGGTCGTGGGTGATCAGCATGAGCGCGGCACCCGTGTCGTCCTGGACCTTCCGGATCAGCTCGAGGATCTGGGCTTGGATCGTCACGTCGAGCGCGGTCGTCGGCTCGTCGGCGATGATCAGCTTGGGATCGCACGACAGGGCCATCGCGATCATCACGCGCTGGCGCATCCCGCCCGACAGCTCGTGCGGGTACTGCTTCACCCGCCGTTCGGGGTTGTTGATGCCGACCGCCTTGAGCGACTCGATCGCCTTGTCGATGCCCTCGCGGCGCTTCACGCCGTGATGGAGCATGACCGCCTCGGCGATCTGGTCCCCGACCGTGAAGACCGGGTTGAGGCTCGTCATCGGCTCCTGGAAGATCATCGCGATGTCGTTGCCGCGGACGCGCCGCATCTCCTCGTCGGAGAGCTTGAGCAGGTCGCGGCCCTCGAACCAGATCTCGCTCGTCTCGCCGATCGCGGCGGGCGGGATGTCGAGCAGGCGCATGATCGTCAGCGCGGTCACGCTCTTGCCGCAGCCCGACTCGCCGACGACGCCGAGCGTCTGGCCGGCGCGGATCGCGAAGCTCACGCCGTCGACGGCCTTGACGACGCCGTCCATGACGTGGAAGTAGGTGCGCAGGTCGCGCACTTCGAGCAGGTTCTCGCTCGACGGCGGCCCGGCCGGGCTCATCGGCGCGGGCTCGATCAAAGTCACGGGGTCTAGGTCTCCTTGGACCGGGGATCAAGCGCATCGCGGAGGCCGTCGCCGAGGAAGTTCACCGCGATGACGGTCGTCGCGAGGATCATGCCGGGGAAGAACGGCCACCACCAGTTGCCGGTGAGCAGCGTGCCCTTCGAGTTGGAGAGGGCGTTGCCCCAGCTGACGTCGGTGGCGCGAATGCCGAAGTTGAGGAAGCTCACGAACGCCTCGAGGACGATCGCGTTGGCGAAGATCAGCGTCGAACTGACGACGACTGGCCCGAGGGCGTTCGGCAGGATGTGCCGGAACGTGATCCGCCCGTCGCCGACGCCGACGGCACGGGCCGCCTGGACGAACTCGGCCTCGCGCAGCGACAGGTACAACGCCCGAGTCAGGCGAGCGAGGCCCGGCCACGACAGGAGGCCGAAGATGAGGATCAGGACGACCGGGTCGCCGCCGCCGAAGAAGCGCGCCGCGACGAGGATCACGAAGAGGAACGGGATCGCGAGCATCAGGTCGACGAAGCGCATCAGCAGGTTGTCGACCCGGCCGCCGAAGTAGCCGGCGATGGCGCCGACCGTCACCCCGATCGTCGTGGCGATCAGCGAGGTGAACAGGCCGACCGCGAACGAGATCCGGGCGCCGACGACGACCAGCTGGAGGACGCTCCGGCCACCGAAGTCCGTGCCGAAGATGTTCTCGATCGGGCTCAGCGACGGCGGGTCGCCCCCGGGTCGGCTGATCGCCTTCACGTCGGTGGGGTCGTACGGCCAGAGGATCGTGCCGAAGATCGCCACGAGCGCCATCACGATGAGGATCGCCGCGCCGATGAGCGCGAGCTTGTGGCGCTTGAAGCGCCGCCAGGCCAGCTGCCACTGGTTGAGCGTCTCGAGGTTGACCTCGACGAACTCCTCCTCGGGCAGACCGATCCTGTCGGTCATCACGGCGGCGCTGTCGGACGCGTCGATCGTCCGGATCGGATCTGCCATCAGCGGGCCTCAGTCATAGCGAATCCGCGGATCGACGACGGCATACGCGATGTCCGCGAGCAGGTTGAAGAACACGACGAGCGTGGACGTGATGAGGATGAGTCCCATGAGGATGAAGTAGTCGCGGTCGTTGACGCCGTTGATGAACAGCAGCCCCATCCCCTGCCAGCTGAAGATCGTCTCGGTGACGATCGCGCCGCTGAACAGGAACGGCAGCTCGAGCCCGACGTTGGTCACGACCGGCAGCATCGCGTTGCGGAAGGCGTGCTTCATGTAGACCCGCTGCTGGGGCAGGCCCTTCGCCTTGGCGGTCCGCACGTAGTCCTGGTTGAGCGTCTCGAGCATGCTCGCCCGGACGAAGCGGCTGTCGGCCGCGATGCTCACGAGGACGAGGACCGTCACCGGCAGGATCATGTGGTTGGCGATGTTGAGGATCGCGTCGATCGGCGCCTCGCCGAAGGCCGCCCAGTAGTTCGGGGTGTTGAACGGCGGCCACTCGCGCGGTGTCACGATCCCCTGCGGCGGTAACCAGCGCAGCAGGACCGAGAAGATGTAGATGAACATCAGCCCGAGCCAGAAGGTCGGGAGCGAGTAGAAGACGTAGCTGAAGAAGGTCAGCGCCTGGTCGAAGAACGAGTAGCGTTTGACCGCGGCGATGACCCCGAGGATGACCGCCAGCCCGACCCAGATGACGAGCGCGGTGGTGGTCAGGATGAGCGTCGCCGGGACCCGTTCCGCGATCATGTCGGTCACCGGCCGGCCGGCCTTGATCGACAGGCCCAGGTCGCCGTGGAGGATCCCGTTGTCGCCGCCGCCGAGCGCGGTCGGCAGGAAGTTGAGCCCGCCCTGCTCGCTCAGGAAGCTGTCGGTCGTGCAATTCCAGACGCCGAGCCAGCCGCCGAACTCGCGGATGACCGAGATCGGAGAGGATTCACGCTCCAGGCACCATCGCTCGAGCCAGGCGTCGATCTGCTCCTCGGTCACGCGCGGGTTCTGGTTGAACTGCGACTGCGGGCCGCCGGGAGCCATCTTCATCAGCAGGAAGCTGATGACGATGATCCCGAACAGCAGCGGAATGAGGCCGAGGACCCTGCGGACGATGTACTTGGACATGCTTCCCGGTCAGCTCCGGTAGATGTGAAACCGCGGGACGGGCCAAAGCCCGTCCCGCGGCTGGCGGCGACTCAGTCTGACTGGAGTTCGCCGCGCTTCGTCACTCCTGGACCCACCAGTCCTCGATGTTCCACATGTCGGATGCGGTGGTCGGGTTCTTGAAGAAGTTCTGGAGGCGGACCGACTTGCCGCGCGTGGACTCGCGATAGTACAGCGGAATCTCGGCGATCTCGTCGACGTAGATCTGCTGGACCGTGTTGACGGCGTTGATCTGCTCCTCGGTGTTGATCGCGCTCCGGAGCGTGTTCAGCGCCTCGTCCATCTGCGGGTTCGAGAAGCGCGAGGTGTTGCCACCGTCGTGCGGCTCGTTATCCGGCCACTGCTCGGTGTGATAGCTGTAGTAGTAGTTGCCGAACAGGTCGAACGTCAGGACCCACGCGAAGAGGGCCAGGTCGTACGTCCCGCGGTAGATCGAGCACTTCGTCTCCGGGGTGGTGTCGTTCCAGCCCGCGAAGTAGACGCTCGCCGCGTCGGCAAGGGTGATGTTGATCTTGATGCCGACGGCCTGCAGGTAGCCCGCGATCGTCTCGAGGGTCAGCTGGCGGGTCGGGTTGCCGGCGCTGGTGCAGGCCTCGAGGACTGCCTCCTCGCCGTCCTTGTCGATCGTGCCGTCGCCGTTCGAGTCGGTCCAGCCGGCGGCCTCGAGGGCGGCCTGCGCTGCAGCGACATCGAACTCGGGGCAGGTGATCGACTCGTCACGCCAGTAGGTGCCCGGGGGCGCCGGCGAGCACGCGGGCGGATCCGGCAGCGGGTAGCCCGGGAAGAGCTTGCTGTACAGGTCCGTCCGGTCGATGGCCTGGTAGATGGCGCGGCGGACGTTGACGTCGCGGAGCATCGGGTGGCCGTTGTCGCCCTGGTTCATGTCCAGGTGCTCGTACTCCCACGCCGGCTCGATGATCGCCTCGCCGAGGGACGGATCGACGCCCTGGATCGCCGCGTAGTCGGCCGCGGTCATGTCGAGCGCGACGTCGAGCTCACCGGCGAGGAAGGCGGCGATCATGCCGTCCTTGTCCGCGTAGTACTGGAAGGTGACGCTGTCGAGATAGGCGCCCTGGTCGAAGGCGCCGCCGACCCAGTTCTCGTTCTTCGAGAGCTCGACGCCGTTGGGCGACGCGTTCTCGAACTTGAACGGACCCGAGGTCGGGACGTTCGCGATGTCCGGGCTGACCGGCATCGAGCGGGTCGCGGCCTCGGCCACCGGGATCGTGCTGAAGTAGTGCTCCGGCAGGATGAACGAGCTGAACAGCCCGTAGAAGCCCGCGTACGGCTTGTCGAACTTGACCGTCGCGGTCAGGCCGTCCGCAGCCACCTCGATGTCGGTGATGTCCTCCCAGCCGGTCGTGCCCGACACGAGGCCGACCTGCTCGGGATCCATCATCCATTCCCAGGTGTAGCGGAGGTCGTTGAGCGTGAGGTCCTCGCCGTCGGACCACTTGAGGCCCGGGCGCAGCTCGAGGTCGACCTCGAAGCTCCCGTCGTCGGCCTGGCGGATCGACTCGTCGGAGAAGCGCGGCATCTTCGCCGCGAGGTCCGGCTTCCAGTGGCCGTCGCTCGTCGCGATCCAGAGCCCGCGCATCGTCGGCACCAGGACCTGGGCCGACGTGAAGCTGTTGTCGTAGTACGTGTTGAGGTTGGCTGCCGCCTGCCATTCGCCGATGACGACGGAACCGCCGGGCTGACCCTCGGTCGGCTCGTAGTTGTAGGCGAAGAGGACGTCCTCAGGGCTTGCAGGGGCGCTGGGCTCCTGGCTGGCCGGGGCGCTCGGCGCCGTCGTCTCAGCCGGCGGTTGCGATGCCGGCGGGGCGGATGCCGTCCCCGTCGTGCCACCGCATGCCGCGAACACGATCATCGTGCTCGCAAGCAGCCCTAGTAACCGCTTCCGCATTCGTGCTCCTCCCAAACGGGCCCTGGCCGGACCCGGACTCGTATCCGCCTTGGCCGTTGGCAGTTCCGGCCGACTCCCCCACTCGCCCCACGGGTTCCGGGCACTCGGTGCGGCGGAGTGCGGGACGCAGGCTGGAAACGCGCGCCAAACTCAGGCCGCGGCGCTGGCCGTACTATGGACAGCGCCCCATGAGGTGTCAACTTGCGACACCGGGACGGTCCGGGATCGTCTCCCTTGGGGCACCTCGCTTTCTGCTGGATCCACTCCCGATCCATCACAGCTGCCGACCCGGCGGCGCGGTCTCGTGGCCCCACAGGGTCTGCAGCTGGACGCCGTCGGGCCCGATCCGATCGCCGGCGACGACGACCCTCACGGCATCTGGCGGCGTGCGGTCCGCGGCCGACCGCGTGCCCTGCGAGCGCTCGCGGAGCCAGCGCTCCTCCTCCTGCAGGGCCGCGCTGTCGGCCGCGGGGATGGAGGCGATGTCGGCGCTCGGCGCCAGGTCGAACCCGAGTGGCGCGAGCAGCGCGACGACGAGGCCGGCGCTGACGGCCAGCCCGGCCAGCGGCGATGCGAGGATGCTCCGTCGCTCGCGGGTGGGCGCGATCGCCACGGCGAGGCGGTTCCACGCGTCGGGCGACGGCTCGACGGCATCCACGTCGTCCGCCATGCGACGGAGGGCGGCGACCACCAGCGCGGTCGCACCGAGCTCGAGCTCGCAGTCGCGGCACCGCTCGAGGTGGTCGAGCGCCGCCGGAACGCCCCGCGCGGCGCCGGGATCGTACCCGGCTCGCCGGTCGACGAAGTCGTTCAGAGCGGCCTGGTGTGCGGCGCACTGGTCGCGCCAGCGGAACGTCACGGGTGGCGCACCCGCAGCTTCTCGTCGGCCGCCGGCGTCGGGAAGTCGTCGAACCGGCGATCGCGCTCGAGGTGCCCGCGCAGCGTCCGCAGCGCGTAGTGCAGCCGCGACTTGACCGTCCCGAGCCGCAGATCGAGGAGCGACGCGGTCTCCTGGAGCGAGAACCCGTGCAGGTAGTAGAGGACCACGACGTGCTGGTGCTTCGAGGGCAGCGCGGCGATCCCCTCCCGCACGATCCGACGAACCTCCTGCTGCTCCGCGCGCGCCGACGGCTCGCCGCTGGCCGGCCCGGCGTGCGCCTCGGCGGCCTCCCCGATCGGCTCGGTCTGGACCCGGCGGCGGTCGAGCCGCGAGTAGCACAGGTTCAACGCCACCCGGTGGAGCCACGGCACCGGCGAGACGTCCGTCCGAAGCCGGCCGCGGTGGCGGTACGCGCGCGCGAACGTGTCCTGGAGGACCTCCTCGGCGGCCTGGCGATCTCCGGTCAGTCCGTAGGCGGTGCGGAACACGAGCGTGCGATGCCGGGCGAAGAACGCCTCGAACGCGTCGAGGTCGTCCGCCTGCATGCGGCGGATCAGCTCCCCATCGCTGGGCTGACGCTCGGTGGCCGGTCCGGGCAGCGACTCGTCGTTCGTGTGCGATCTCCGTTCAGGCTGAACCGCCTCCCCGGTTGTATCACATCCATACGTGCGCGCCGGCGAAAAGGTTCATTCCTCGCCGGTGCACGAGGTTCGAGCACGACCGGCACCGACGAATGCCCATGGACCCGCGATCCGGGGTTCGTACCATCGACTGAGTGTCACGCTGTCGGCTGTCCGGGCGATCTGGCTCATACCATCGTTGCCCA
>JBIQKJ010000025.1:0-14774 GCA_044506615.1 Chloroflexota bacterium
GAGCAGCCCTGCGAGCGATTCTCGCGGCGGCCGCTTGACATAGGAGCATCGCATGGCAACGACGAGATCGACCCGGTTGACGGTCGCGGCGATCGCTGCCGTCGCGCTCGTCGCGCTCCTCGTCTGGCTCGTCCCGCGCAGCCCCCAGCCTGCGCCGACGAGCACTGCCGGTTCGGCGACCCCGCGGGCCAGCCTCCCCGGGACCGGCGGACCGTCGATCGCCCCGTCCGCGGGCGCCGACGGCTCCCCCGCCGTCGCGCCGACCGACGGCGGTCCGTCGCCGACCGCTGAGGGGCAGCTGCCCGTCGCGCCGGTGACCTGGACCCCGCTCACGACGGACGGTGATAGCCCGGGCCCACGCGCGGGGCACACCTGGACCGTCGACCCGTCGTCGGGCGTCGCGTACCTCGTCGGCGGCGCCGCCGAAGCGGGGCCGCTCGGCGACGTCTGGGCGTACGACCTCGGGGCCGACGCGTGGCGGCAGCTCGACCCCGGTGACGACGGGCCGGGCGCGATCACCGGCCATGCCGCCGCGTGGCTCGACGAGCTGGGTGTCGTCATCTTCGGCGGGCTCGATGGGGCCGGCGTGCCGTCGAACGCGCTGTGGGCATTCGATCCGTCGCGCGCGGAGTGGCGCCGGCTCGAGGTGCCCGGGCCCGCCCCGGCCCCGCGCGCCGCGACGTGCATGGCGACCGCGGACGACGGCCGCCTGTGGGTCACCGGCGGCCTGGGCGCGGGGGAGGAGCCGCTCGCCGACACCTGGGTCTTCGACCCGGCGGCAACGACGTGGACCGAGGTGGAGGCCGCCGACCCGCCGGAGGCGCGCAGCGGCCATGGCTGCTGGTGGTCGCGGGACGGTGAGCTCCTCCTCTTCGGGGGGCGCACCGCAGCGGGTCCCACGGGGGAGCGCTGGGCGCTCGAGGGCGCTGCCGCGAACAGCCCACGCTGGTCGCCGGTGGCTCGGTCCGGTGCGCTTCCGGCACGAGCGGACTTCGCGCTCGAGCGGTACAACGACCTCGTCGTGGTGGCGGGCGGCGTCGACGCGCGGGGCGCCCCCGCGACCGACGTCGTGGCCTTCGAAGCGGATGGACGCGAGCCCGTGCGATACGTGGCGAGCGACAGGGGCCCGGGTGGTCTCGTCTCCCCGGCGCTCGTGGGCGACCCGGCCGGCGAGCGGTTGCTGCTCTACGGCGGCTCGGCGGGCGGTACCCCTCGCGCGGATCTCTGGCAGCTCGTGCTCGACTGAGACGGGCGCGGGGGGCCCCGGCGCCGCTACCCGCGCGCGTCGTCGGGACGAGGGTCAGGTCCGGTCCACCCGTCTCCGTCGAGCATCGATCGTCGACGCCCACACGAGCTGCCCTCGCACGAGCGGCGGCCCGGCCCGCAGGCCGACGTTGATGCGGCGCAGCCGGAGCGGATCGGCCGCCCGGAGATCGTTGCCGCCGCGCTCGGTCGTCACCGCGGCCACCATGCCGGCCTCCCGCGCCGCCTCGACCGCTCGACCGCCGTGGGCGCCGCTCGGATAGGCGAGGACGCGCGGCGGGTCCGCGACCTCGCGCGCCAGGTCCGCCCACGACCCGGCGATCTCGTCGACCGCGCGATCGAACGGGACGGTGTCGAGCAGCGGGTGCGTCCGCGAGTGCGGGGCAAGCGTGACGCCCTCGTCCGCGAGCGCCCGGAGTCGGTCCCACGTGAGGATGCTGTCGGCGTCTGCAGGCGGCTCCCCGAGCTCCCCGAGGATCCGGTCGACGACCGCCATGGCGGAGTCGTGCTCCTGCCGCTTCAGCCAGGTTCGCAGCCGCTTCACGGTTCCGGGGCCGTCCGCGGCCCCGACCTGGAGGGCGCCGATCGGGGTCTCGACGCTCGCCCGGCCGGAGGCGGGCGCCACGCAGGCGGCCCAGAGGCGGTCCCACCAGAACGGGCGGCCCGAGGCGCCGACGAGCCGGGTCGGCACGAACAGCGTCGCGGGAACGCCGGCGGCCCGCAGGATCGGCCAGGCCACGGCCGCGAAGTCGGCGTAGGCGTCGTCGAACGTCACGAGGACCGCGCGCGGCGGGAGCGTCGCCGGCCGGGCGAGACCCTCGAGCGCCTCGGCGAGCGAGACCGGGCGGTAGCGCTCGGCGAGCACCTCGACCTGTCGCTCGAAGCCGTCCGGCGTCGCGCTCAACAGGTTCGGCATCAGGTCCGGTCGCGCCCCGCGCTCATCGACCCGGTGGTAGGTGAGGATCGCGAGGACACCCGGGCGCCACGGCGCGGCGCGCTCCACGAGCCGTACCGTGCGCGCGGCGATCGGTCCGTTCGCCAGCCTCGCCACGAGCCCGCGGACGCCGTCAGCCACGGCTCGCTCCCCCGCCCAGCAGGTCGCGGGCCATCGCGGGAAGCTGGGCGAGCCCCGGGGCGGGGTCCGACCAGTCGAGCAGGTCGTCGGCGACGCGCGGATCGAGCAGGCGCACGGCGGCGCGGAGCCCCGCGCGACGCCCGGGCCAGGGCAGCTCGGGGTACCGCCGCCGGCCCGTCAGCACCGCGCGGATCCAGGCGAGCTCGAGCCGCAGGTTCCGGGCGCGGAGCCCGACCCGGTAGTCGGTCGATCGCGGCTCCGGCGCAGGCTCGACGACCCCGTCGAGGAGCAGATCGGCAAGCCCGGCCGGGAAGTCGACGCCGGCCCGGACGGCGAGGGGCAGCGAGCCCCAGATCCGGCCGTTCACCTCCATCAGCCGGGCGGTGCCATCCGGCGCACGACGGAACTCGACCATGGCCAGCCCGGTCCAGCGGATCGCGGCGAGCAGCCGGACCGACCGATGCAGCAGGACCGGATCGAGCGCCTCGCTCACCCGGAACGCGCTTGCGCCGCCGGTGACCGGGACCTCGCGGACGCGGCGGTGCTGGAATGCCGCCAGCGCCCTGCCCTGATCCATCAGGAGCTCGACCCCCACGCCCTCGCCGGGGAGCCACCGCTGGAGGAGGACGGTCACGCCGGGCTCGACCGCGCCGAGCGCGTCGACCAGCGTGCGATCGTCGGTCGCATAGGACACCGTGTGCTTGGCGATGGTTCCGTCCGGGCGCACGACCCGGGACTTCGCCGGCTTCACGACGATGGGATAGCCCCCGAGCTCGGCCGCGGCGGCGGGGCCCGTTCGGGGATCGTCGACGCGGATCGTCGGCGGGATCGGGATCTCGAGCGCTTCGGCGATCGCCAGGGTCGCGGCCTTGTCGTGGGTTGCGGCCAGCGCCTCCGGGTCGGGCACCGCGAGGACCGTCCGTCCCGCGAACCGGTCGCGAGCGGCCGCGAGCGGCAGACCGGTCTCGTCGGTCACGGGGACCACCAGGTCGACGCCGGTGTCGCGAACCGCCGCGAGGATCCGCTCCACCATGGCGTCGGCGTCCGCAACCGCATTCGGCACGAGGAGCCTCGACGTCACGTAGCGCGAGCGGAAGCCGGGGCTCGACCGGTCGTGGTCGGCCGCGGTCACGCGCCAGCCGCGTCGCCCGAGCGACCGGATGAACGCCACGGCGCTGCCCCGACCTGCGTCCGTGACGAGGACGTGGCGAGGTCGATCGGTCATCGACCGGCGGCTCCATCCGGCACCCGGGCGCGGATTGCCGCGACGACGTCGGCGACGACACTCGGGAGCGGCTGGGTCGCATCGACCTCGACGAAGTCGGGGACGAGCGGCCGGATCGCCCGGTACTCGTCGCGCCGGCGCTCGAGGGCCTCGGCGGTGCCCTCCCCCTTGCGGGCGAGCAGGACGTCGCCCGGCGCATCGAGGTAGATCACGAGGTCCGGTCGCGGGTAGAGCCGCTCGAGCACGAGGCCGTGCAGGCGGCGGGTCAGCGACCGCTCGTCGCCCGCCACGTCGTAGGCGTGGTAGTCGACGAAGAAGTGCCGGTCGAATACGACGACGGCGCCCGTTCGTTCCCAGCGGGACGCGAGCCACTGGCGGTACCACTCCTCCGCGAACCGGTTCCCGAGGCGGAGGACCGCCCGCGCGTCCGCGATCCGACGCTTCAGCCACGAGCGCTGGCGCCGGACCGGCCGGTCGTGGCTGGGCGGCCCCGCGGTGTCCGGCGGCGCGCCCAGGGCGCGCTTGATCCGGCGGGCGATCCGGGTCGTCGGCAGGACGACGTTGCTCGAGTCGGCGCTGACGCCCATGTACAGGTAGCGCACCGGGAGCCCGAGCGCGCGCTCGAGCTCTCGCGCGACGGTCGTCTTGCCGGCTCCGTCCGGTCCGATCAGCGCAACGGTCGTCACGCGGTGCTCCCCGCCGCCCGGGACAGCAGCTCCTCGACACGCGCCGCATGGACGGACCAGTCGAAGTTCGCCGCAACGTACTCCCGAAGCCGGGGATCCGGCTCGGGGTTCGCCCGCGCGGCGCGGAGGCGTCGGACGATGGCCGTCGCGAGGGCGTCGGGGCCGGCCGCGACGTCGATCGGGGGCGTCTGGGCGTCCTCGGTGCGGAGCCCGTCGGCTGCGAGCGGGGTCGCGACCACCGGCACCTCCATGGCCATGGCCTCGAGGACCTTGTTCTGGATCCCCGCGCCGATCCGCAGCGGCGCGGCGAACACCGCGGCATCCTCGAGGTACGGCTTCACGTCCTCGACGAAGCCCGTGACCGAGACCCCGGGGAGCTGCGCCAGCGCCTGGACCGCCGGGCCGGGGTCGCGGCCGACGATCACCACGCGCGCGTCCGGAACGTCCCGCCGGACGAGGGGCAGGATGCGCGACGCGAGCTCGACGGCCGCGTCCGCGTTGGGGACGTAGTCCATCGCACCGGTGAGCACGATCGCGTCCCCGAGGCGGCGGCCCGTCCGCTGCCAGACGGCGAGATCGACGCCGTTCGGCACGACCACCGGCGTCGCCCCGCCCGCGTCGGTGTCGCCCGGGCCGGCGATCGCGTCGCGATCCCGGACCGACGCGAACAGCGCGGAGCGCGCGCGCCGCATCAGCGCGCGCTCGACTCTCCGAATCTCGACGTACTCGAGCGCGAGCGGCAGGCCGCGGATCGGTCCCGCGTGGACGATCTGCCGGCGGATCCGCGTCGAGGTCGCGTCGCACAGGTCCGCGACGATCGGCAGGGCTGGCAGCTCGTCGAGCACCGGGAACGTTCGCTTCCCGCTGAGCAGGAGGACGTCGAACGGCTCCTCCGCGTGGAGGCGCGCACCGATCGAGCCGAGCTCCGCCGCACGGCGATCGCCGCCGGCGACGATCGCCCCGATCCGGGCACCGACCCGACCGGCGAGCTTCTGGCGGCCGATCGACGCCGGCAGCGTCACGACCCGCTCCGTGTAGGGCGCCAGCGCCGCCGCGTCCCGGGCATCGTGCCCGGGCCGCTCGAGCGACAGCAGCGTGACCGCATGGCGCTCCGACAACGCGCGGATGAAGTGGAAATGGCGGAGGTAGCCGCTCGTGAGCGGCCACGGCAGGTCGTTCGTGACGTAGAGGATGCGCATGCGGCTCCGGATGGTCATCGGCGGGCGGGGCCGTCCAGCATCGCACGCCAGAGAGCAACGGACCGATCGGTCGCGAGCCATGCAGGGTCCGTGCGTTCGGCGAGCCACGCAGCCGCCCGCAGCCACGGGGCGAGGAGCAGCGCGCCGCGGAGGTCCGGTCGGATCCCGAGGCGCCCGAGCTCCGCATCGATCACGTCGCGAATCCACGGATCGGGTCCCTCGACGGCGGCGCGGAAGGCCGTCGCGATGTCGACGGGCCGCGTTGCGCCCCGCGCGGCGGCGGTGACGTACGCCAGACCGGTCACGAGGTCGTGGAGCGGGAGCCCGTCCGGCCGCGAGCGCTCCCAGTCGACCGCCCCGAGCATTCCGTCCCCGACGCGGATCAGGTTGGGGTGGGCAAGATCGCCGTGCTCGACGACGACGGGCAGCAAACCGTCCATGTCGGGCTCGAGCGTCCGTTCGGTCGCCTCGACGAGGTCGCGCAACGACGCGCCGGCGCGCTCGCGGACGATCGCCAGGGCGGGACCGACGAGCCGCCCGACCGTCTGCACGCGGGGATCGGCGGCCCCGTCCACCGAGCCCGGCGGTATCCGGGCCGCCAGCTGCGCGATCGCCCGGGCCGCGCGGGCGGGATCGCGACGAACCGCGGCGGGATCGAGGGCCGGTCCGACGAGCCCGGTCTCGACGAGGTAGGCCGGATCGCCGTGCTGATCGGACCCGAGCAGGACCGGCGCCGCGCCGGCTGCCCCGAGCGACGCCTCGACCCGGCGCAGGGCCTCGGCCTCGGCGGCGAGGTCCCGCCCGCCGCCGACGAGCCTGGCGGCCTTGAGCACCACGTGCGGACCGGGGCCGGGCGCTCCGGGCAGGGTGGCAAGCGCCACGACGTGCGCCGAGGCCCGAAAACGCGGCGTCAGGACGACCAGCCGTGCGCCCTGGGTTCTCCCCTCCGGGCGGCGCGAGGCCGAGGCCGCATCGATGCACGCGGCGAGCCACGAGCGAGCGGCGAGTCGGTCCTCGCCCGGGAGTGCACCGGGCGCGCCCGCCGCGGGCGGCGTGCGCGCCAGCAGGATCGAGGCCGGGCCGAGGGGGGTCGCCAGGCCCAACCGGGCGGCCGCCGTGGCGATCGGAGCCGCGATCGGGCCGAGGGATCCGAGACGGCGACGCGCGTACGCGGCGAGGGCCGCGGGGTCGTCGGCCGGGAGTAGCGCGGTCGCCGAGCCGTGGCTCGGGACGGCCAGCCAGGCGGCAACGGGCGAGCGGGTGACCGCACCCAGCCTTCGGGCCATCCTGTGCGGCTCGCCGAGGGCGGCTCCACGCACCTGCGAGGGCCGCCAGCCCGCGATCCCCCTCACCTCGGCGACGATCCAGCCGCCCGGCCGGAGCGCCTGCTGGACGCGCCGGAGCACGGACGCCGGCACCCCGCCGACGATCACCGCGAGGTCGGCCGACCGCTCCGGCAGGCCGTCTCCCCGCGAGGCGGGATCGAGGACCCGTACCGACCGGGCACGCGCCGCCAGGGCGGCCTCGAGCTCGCTGTCCGATCGGCCGACGAGCAGGACGTCGCCCAGCGCCGGCTCGGGGAGCAGGAACCGCCAGTCGAGGCGTCGCGCGAGCCTGAGGTGGGCGTCGTGGTCCGGACCCGCTGCTCGGTCGGCGTCGCGCTCATGGGCCGAACCGGCGGCGGCCGGCGGGGACGCGCCGGGCCCGGCACGTGCGGCCGCGTCAGCGGATGACGGGTCGGACTGCATCGAAGAGCGCCGTCAGGTCGACGGGATACGGATGCGTGACGGCGAACGCCGGCCGGCCCGCGAGGGAGCGGTCCAGCAGCTCCCGCTGCCTGGCCTCGAACGTGGCGAGGTGCGGATTGACGAGGTCCGGGAAGGCGAACCTGGCCTGGAGCAGGAGCGTGGCCAGATCCTGCCGCTCGTACAGGAGCGAGGCGACCATCCGCCGGGCGACCTCCGACGCGTCCATCGGTCGGACGTCGATCTCGTCACCGGCGGCGCTCTCGACGAACAGCACGCGATCGACGCAGCCGCTGAGGTCGCCCAGCTCGCCGAACAGCCGCTCGGGCGGCACGCTGACCCCGAGACCCCCCTCGACGAGCGGGAGCCCGCGATGCAGCAGCCGGGCCGGCGGAACGCTCCGGAGCCGGCGCGGCATGCCGCCGTCCACTCGCCTGGCCGCCCTGATCATGGAGATCCGCATGCGGTCCCCGAGCCCCAGCCGGCGGCGGACGGCGGGCAGCTGGCGAAGGTGCCAGTCCCACAGCCGCACGGGCTCCGGAATGCCCTGCATCCTGCCGTCCCCCGTCAGGTAGACCCATTCATCCCCGATGTACCGGGCGCCCGCGGCGGCCGCGCCGAGGAGGACCTCGGTCTTGCCGCCCTTCGACCAGCCGGTCACGAGCACCCCGACCCCGTCGAGCTCGAACGCCGCCGCATGGAGCGGCAGCGCGTCGCGACCCAGCGCGGTCAGATTCATGATCGCGATGAGGAACGGCACCGCGGGCAGGCCCCGTTGGCACACGAGCTCGGCAGGACCGCCGATGCGATCCATGGGGATCGAGACGACCACCGGCTCCTTCCGGCTCTTCAGCACGTAGAAGCCGTCGTCGGTGAAGCCGGCCTCGCGCGCGCCGAGGTAGCGCAGTCGCGACCCGAGGTCGATGCGATCCACGAACCGCAGGACGAGGTCCGGCTCGCGCTCGAGCGAGCGCGGGAGCGGTCCGAGCTGTCGCGCAACCGCCGCGACGTCGCCCGGAGCGGCGTCGACCAGTCGGATCCCCACGATCCCGTGCAAGTCGAAGTCGACCGTCTCGACCGCCGTCATGTCCCCTCCTCCCCGTCGTCCGGGAGCACGGCCAGCCGCGCAAGGGTCGGCGCTCCCGGCTCCGCCACCATTCTGCGGATGAGCCGCACGAACTGGCCCCGATCCAGGCGATCCGCCGGCAGGCGCGATGCCTCCTTCAACGACCGGTGGATCCAGCAACCGAAGGCGAGCGGCTCCACCACCGCCGCCGGGAGCGCGATGCGCCGGCGATAGGCGTCGATCGTCTCGACGAGCCGATCCGCCAACGGCGACGCGCCGAGCAGATGACGGGACGCGGCCTCGAGCCGGTCCCGGACGCCGGCACGGCGGCTTTCCGCGACCGCGTAGCTCCGGAAGAAGTAGAGCACGTCCCAGAGCGGCATGCCGCTCCGCTCCGCGGCCTCCCAGTCGAGGAACACCGTACGACCCTCGGGAGTCGCCAGGAGGTTCCAGATCCCCGGGTCCCCGTGCTGCAGCACGACGGGGATCGGCGCCTCCGTCTCGCCGACGCGCTCGAAGCGCTCACGGAGCGCCGCCAGCTCGGCGGCAGGCGGTCGATAGATCCGTTCGTAGCGCTCGAGCAGCGCCATCAGGGCCTCCGCAATCGCGCGCGCGGAGACCGGCCGGGCGCTGGCGGCAGCAAGCTCGGTCAGCCACTCGAGTGCGTCGCGCAGGAGCGGGTCGTCGGCCGAGTACGTTGCGGCCTCCGTGTACTGGGTGCCTTCGACGAGGGACGCGCCGAGGAACGGCCGGCCCGCCTGCTCTCCCGCGAACCACGGCACCGGCGCACGGCCCGCGCCAGACGGCAACGCGGCCACTGCGGCGAGGGCCGCGCCTTCGTTCCGCAGTCGCGCGGCGTGGACCGGCGAGCGGGTGACCTTGACGACCCCGGTCGGCTCCTCGGCACCGGGCGGAGCGAGCAGGACGAGCACCTTCTGCGAGTCGTAGTCGCCCCGCGCGACGACCGCCCACCGCCAGCCGGCCAGGTCGAGCCCGGCCTCGGTCGCAGCGGCCGAGAGGTAGGCCGGCACGTCCGCACTCACGGCGGCACCCGGTCGGCCGACGTACGCCTCCCGCTGGGGCCTTCCCCGGAGCGAGATGAGGCCCGCGACACGGCCCCGGAGCAGCGCGAGGCGGACTCGGCCGTGCGGGACGCCCTCGAGCCGGCGGCGCCGGACGGATCGCCGCATCGCGACGTCCTGGGAGGGCACGATCGTGCGGGCCTCGCCGAAGCCCGGCGCCAGCGCCAGGCGCAGCCCGGTGCCGACCGCGGGCGGCGTCGCTCGGCCGGCGCGCTCGAGGTAGGCGAGTCCGTCGGGGGCGAGGCGGTCGAGGAGCCCGGTGGACTGCGCGGTCGACACGGCCCGCCGGCCGATCGCCACGAGCAGGTCGATCGGTTCGTCGCCTGCGGCGGCAGCCACGTCCACGCCCTCGATCCCGGCCGCCCGGAGCGAGCGCTCGAGGGCACCGCGCCGACGGTGGCTCGGCTCCACCACCGTGACGGTGCCCGCCCGGGCAAGGGCCGCGATCGTCGCCATCGGCGGCATCCCGACACAGACGATGCGCCGATGGTCCAGCCGCGGGAGCGCATACAGCCACCCGCCGCCGGACACCCCGCCGCGCAGGTTCGAGCCGACGACCGGCTCGGTGGCGAGGCTCACCGCCAGGACGCGCTCGTCGCCCGTCATGCGCCGATCAGCCATCGGACCAGCGGCAGCCGGCGCGCCTCGGGGAAGACGCCGCCGATGTCGAGCAGGTCGCGGTTCACGAGGAACACCACGAGCGAGATCGCGCCGGCGAGCAGGACGTCGATCACGAAGTGGGGTCGGAAGACACCCTGGATGGCGGCGAGGACCAGCGCGGCGACGGCCACCGTCACGTAGACCCGGACGTAGCGCCGATCGAACATCGAGATGCCCGTCCCACGCGAGAGGCCGAACTGCTTGAGCGCGTTGTGGACGATCAGCGTCGTACAGGTGGAGATCGCCGCGCCGAGCGCCCCGTACGCCGGGATCAGCGTGAGGTTCAGCGCGACGTTGACGATCGCCGCCACGACGTTGATCGCCACCGTGTACCGGATGAACCCGAACACGCGCAGCGTGAGCCCGTTGAACCCGAGCGCGGCGTTGAGGTAGTTGCCCACGGCGAGCAGCGCGAGGTACGTGGCCGACTCCGCGTAGCGTTCCTGGTACAGCGTCACGGTGACCGGCTCGGCCAGGGACGTGGTCACCGCGAAGATCGGGAACGAGAAGACCGCCATCCAGATCGCGGTGCGCCAGTAGATGTCGGCGATGCCCGCCCGGTCCTTGCGCGCGAACAGGCGCGACGCGGCCGGCATGTACAGCATCGTGAAGCTCGAGAACACCAGCGTGTTCAACCCGGCCAGCGGCTGGATCACCCGGAACGCCGCGACCTCCTCGGTGCCCCAGAAGTGGCCGAGGATGATCGCGTCGGTCGTGTTCATCGCGATGAACAGCAGGTCGGTCGTCAGCAGCGGGAACGTGAACACGAGGATCTCGCGGAACGGGATGTCCAGCCGGTCCAGCCGCAGGTACTCGAGGATCCCGCGGGAGCGCAGGACCCGCCACAGGATCGTCACGTAGACGGCGATCCCGATCGCGCCGCTCACGACGTAGCCGATCGCGAGGAAGTCGACCCCGAGGCCGCCGAGGACGAGCAGCCCGACGACTGCGAGGCGGAGCATCGGCGCGACGATGTACTTCCGCACGAAGATGGCCCGAGCGCTCGCGAAGACAGCCAAGACGCTGCCGAGCAGGTTGTCGAGCGCCTGGATCGGGGCGAGGACGATCAGGATGACGAGCAGCGCGACCGCGGTCGGGTCGTCGATGATCGTGGCGCCGATGACGCCCTGCAGTCCGACGACGATCAGGATGAGCGCGAGCCCCAGCGAGAGGATGGACCCGAGGACCATCGCGATCGTCCCGAAGACCCTGGCGTAGTCGCGCTCCTCGTCGTACATCGCGAGGAAGCGCCCGACGCCGCGATCCAGGCCGAACATCACGAGCATCTCGCCCATCGAGACGAACGAGAGGGCGTACGCGAACGCGCCGAAGTCGGTCCTCGACAGGTAGTTCACGATGAGCACCTGGACGAGGAAGTTGACGCCGATCGACAGGAACCGGCCGGCGAGCAGCAGGCTCGACCCGCGAATCTGCTTGGTCGTCAGCGACGAGCCGGCCGGCTCGGGAGGATGCGCGGCCGTGGCCGTGCTCGCGTCGGTGATGCCCAGGTCCCCCCCGCTACCCGTCCCGCTCATGCGTGTGCGGCACGGTACCGCGCGCGACCGGTGCCCGTGGTCACCGGCCGGCGGACCGTTCGACGATGCGGTCCCATGCGAGCCTGGTGACGCGCCGCGCGACGGCGTCGGCGGGTGCGGTGACGTCGACGACCGCGGCCCGCTCGAGCCGGCGCGCGAGCTCGAGGTAGCCGGCACGCTGCTCGGCGAGGCGCTCGACCGGAAGCTCGGGCTTGCGGGCGTAGAGCACCTCGGGCGGCGCATCGAGGACGATCGCGAGGTCCGGCGCCGGCAACGCCCGGGCGAGCAGCTTTCGTCCGAGCGCCCGGCGGGACCCGGGTGACGGCAAGCGGGCGTCGAACGGGTGCCGATCGAAGATCACGAGCCGCCCGCGCCGTGCGTGCCACGCACCGACCAGCCAGCCGCGCCACATGCGGAGCAGCCTGCCGGCAAATCCGAGACCCGGGACCCGTGCCCGCCCGGCTCCTCCTCGCCGTCCGCCGTACAGGCCCAGGTAGACCGCCTTGGTGCGGACCGGCCCACCTCGCCCGATCGTCGCGGTCAGCGTCGACTTGCCGGTGCCGTCCGGGCCGAGCAAGGCGATCGTCAGCCCACGCCGAACGAACGGCGGGTCGCGTCGGTCGAGCCAGCGCACGAGCCGCCGGCCCAGGCGACGCCGCGTGGCCCGGAAGCCCGACCGCGAGCGAAGCCGCGCGCCGAGATCCAGCAGCCGCCGCTCGTCGCCGGCATGCGCCCACGCGATGACGTCGGCGGGCGTGACGCCCTTCGGCAGGAGCGGCTCGACGGCCGTTGCCCCGGTCAGGGTCGACCGGGCGCGCGCGGCCAGCGCGGCCAGCTCTGCTCCTCGGCGGATCACGGGCTTCGGCCGGTCCCACAGCTCGTGGAGCAGCAGCGCCCAGAACGCGTCGTCCGGCGCGAGCGTCGCGCCGTCGGTCACCGGTGCGCCGGCCGCCTCCGTCGCGAGCCCCCGGTTCAGCCGTCGCTGCAGGAACCCCGGGGCGAGGTTCGTCGGCACCTCCTGGTGCGGCCCGAGCTCGATCCGGGTCACCGTGTCGAGCTTCCACCACGTTCCCCCCGCCTCGTCGTACGCGTGGTACGCGCGGTGCGCTCCACGACCGGGACGGCGGTCCGGCGCAAAGCCGGCCTGCGCCAGCACGGCGTCCAGACGGCCGTTCGACACGGGCTCCACGAGCACGTCGTCCTCGCTCCCGCCGTGCAGCGAGCGGAGGCGACACCAGGCGATGCCGGCAGCGTCGAGCGCGCGGGTTGCGCGCACGAAGGGCTCGGGGACGGGTCGGGGCATGTCGGTGTACATCGGTCTCCGCAGCTGCCCGCGGGCACCGACCAGTACGGTCGGATGACGGGCGAGATGCGAACCGTACTCCATCATTCGATCGTGCTTCCTGTCACCAATTGGCACCCCCTCGGGGATTGTTCCGAGCGGGATCGGTGAGTACCATTGGCGGGCCGTCGCCACCGATGGTCCTGTCGGAGCGCTCCGACAGCGGTACAGGATCGTCTCGACCGGGCCCATCTCCATCGTTCGGAGCCGGCGTGCCAGGGGCGATCGGGGGAGTGATCAATTGCATGCCGCGCGTCGCCGACCCGTTCATGCCGGGCTGCTGCCACCGTTCGCCGGCCTGAGGTTCGGCCCCGGGGGGATTCGACTGGGCGCGGTCCTCGCGCTGGCCGTCGGGCTCCTCCTCGGCGCGCCCGCTGCGGCACTGGCCGATCCGGGCGACGTGGGCTACGAGGGCCCCAGCTTCCAGGGCGCGAGCGGCTCGCCGAGCGGCTCCAAGCCGGAGTCGAAGGTGTGGTTCAACGACGGCCACTGGTGGGCGACGATGTTCGATGCCGTGACCGGCGACTTCTACATCTGGAAGCTGGACCGCACGACCCAGACCTGGTCCCGGACGAACAGCCTTGTCGACACGCGCTCGAACGCCCGCACGGACGTGCTCTGGGACGGGACGAAGCTGTACGTCGCCGCCTACCAGTTCAGTGAGGGGACGGGCAGCGGCTCATCGCTGCTCCGCCGCTACTCCTACAACGCCTCGACCGACACCTACTCGCTCGACGCGGGGTTCCCGGCCACGATCAACTCGGTCCGATCCGAGACGCTCGTCATCGAGAAGGACTCCACCGGCCAGCTGTGGGCCACCTGGGAGACCGGCGGGACGATCTGGGTCAACCGGACGACCGGCTCGGACAGCGCGTGGGGCGCGCCGTTCGCGCTGCCGGGCTCGGGCACGGTCGACAGCGACGACATCTCGTCGATCGTCGCGTTCGGCGGCAACAAGATCGGGGTCTTCTGGAGCAACCAGGACACCGAGACGGACTACTTCATGGTGCACGACGACGCGGCGGGCGACACGACGTGGGGTCCCCGGGAGACCGCCTACGCCGGTCCCGACTTCGCGGACGACCACATCAACCTGAAGACCGACTCGGCCGGTCGCGTGTATGCCGCGGTGAAGACCAGCATGTCGGGCTCCAACCCGCTGATCGTGCTGCTCGTCCGGCAGTCGAACGGCACGTGGTCGAACCACACCGTGTCCCGCGGATCGGACGGTCACACGCGGCCGATCGTCATCGTCGACGAGCCGGCCGGGCTCGTGCGCGTCCTCGACACCGATGATTCGTCCGGCGGCTCGATCACCCAGAAGACGACGCCGATCGGCTCGATCTCGTTCGCGTCCGGCAACGGCACCATCGTCATGCACGACGCCAGCGACCAGGACCTGAACAACGTCACGGGCGCCAAGGCCAACCCCACGGCCGCATCGGGGATCGTCGTGGTCGCCACGAACGACACGACGCGCCGCTACTGGCACGCCGACCTCGCCGCCGGCGGCCCGCCCCCGGCCGACACGACCCCGCCGGCGCTGAGCACGGCCACGGTCAACGGGGCGACCCTCGCGCTCGCCTACAACGAGGCGCTCGACACGGGCTCGGTCCCGGCCGCCTCGGCCTACGCGGTGTCGGTCAACGGGTCGGCCCGCGGCGTGTCGAACGTGGCGATCGCGGGCTCGACCGTGACGCTCACCCTGGCCAGCCCGGTCGCCAACGGCCAGACCGTCGAGCTCGACTACACCGTGCCCGCGAGCAACCCGGTCCAGGACGCCGCCGGCAACGATGCCGCCGCGCTGACCGACCGCGCGGTCACCAACACGACCCCGGCCACCGACACGACCCCGCCGGCGCTGAGCACGGCCACGGTCAACGGGGCGACCCTCGC
>JBIQKJ010000025.1:14874-23237 GCA_044506615.1 Chloroflexota bacterium
CGATCTTCAACTCGAAGGAGGCCGCCACCAACCGGCCGGAGCTGGTGGTGACGACGTCGCCGTGAGCCGGTCGCCCTCCCCGGACCGATCCGGGCCGCCGAGGGCGGTCCCGGGTACGATGAGGCCGTGCAGGCGCTCGAGCTCGTTCTGATCGCCTCCGGGGTTCTCGTTGCGGCTGCGGTGCTGGCAGCGCGCGTCCGGGGGATCGGCACGTTCGAGCGTCGCTGGTCGCGGGCGCTGCTCGGCATCATCCCGGGCGCGATCGGCGCCGTGATCATCCTCGTCACCCGGCTCGACTTCGTGCCCGACGACCTCGAGGGACCGGCATGGACGATCTCACTGGTCATCGTGAGCGTGATCGCGGCAGCCATCACCACGTACCGCCTCGCGGCGCGCTGATCGGTGCGCGCCGTCCACACGGGCAGGAGCCCCGGGCGTCGCCCGAGGCCGAGTTCCGGACGCTGGGCGGTATGCTAGGCGCCCGCAACTGACAACGACACCGATGACGCCGGTCGAAGCGTCCGTGGCAAGGGGGTCCAGTGGAGCTATCCGGTTACCTCGCGGTCGCCAGACGGTGGTGGTGGACGCTGCTCGTCGCGACCTGGGTGGCAGCGGTGTCGGGATACGTCGTCGCGTCGCAGATCCCGCCCACCTATGAGGCCCGCGTCCAGCTGCTGGTCGGTCCCTACAACACCGACACTGAGACGCTCCGCGCCGCCGGCTCGCTCGTCCAGACGTACGCGGAGCTCGTCACGACCCAGCCGCTGCTCGATTCGGCGATTGCCGAGGTCGATCCCGAGCTGAGCTCGAGCGAGCTGAACGCGAACACCCGGGTCACCGCGGACGAGACGACCCGATTCCTGTCGATCCGTGTCCAGGACACGAACCCCGACCGCGCGGCAGCCCTCGCGAACGCCCTGGCCGAGGAGATCTCGCTGCTCGCCTCCCGGGGGACCAATCGTCCGGAGGGTCAGCTCCAGGTCGTCGACAGCGCGACACCGCCCTCGGCCCCGGTCGCGCCCCAGGTCTCGTTGATCGTCGGGATGGCCGCGCTCGCCGCGCTCGTCGGCGCCCTCGTGCTCGTGATGCTCGTCGAGTACCTCAGCGCGACCGTCCGCACCCAGGACGACCTCCAGAAGCTGACCGGGATGCCGTTCCTCGGGCGCGTCGACACCGCCAAGGGAACGCCGCGCGGCCGGCGAGGGCTCGTCGACAGCGTCCCCGATTCGGCGGCCGCCGCGGCGTACCGGCTCGTCGCCGCGAAGGCCGCCGTGCGCGACGGCAACCAGCCGGCCCGCTCGATGGCGGTCGTCGGGACCGGCACCGACAGCGCGACCGCGCAGGTCGCGGCCAACCTTGCCGCGATCACTGCCCGCGGCGGCCGCCGGGTCGTGCTGATCGACACCGACATCGCCGACGGCTTCGCATCACGGATCTTCGACGTGTCCGACCGGGTCGGGCTGAGCGAGCTCGCCGACGACTCGACGCTTCGCGCGGTCGATGTGCTGACGACGATCAAGCCCGGGCTGCACGTCCTGCCGGTGGGTACCGCGGGAAGCATCGACGCCCTCGACACCGAGCGGGCGCGCAGGATCATCGAGGACCTCGCGGAGCTCGCCGACCTCGTCGTCGTGAGCACCGGACCCCTGCACCTGGCCGCCGCGGCGCTCGTCTGGGCGCGCGCGGTCGACACCGCGATCTGCGTGGCCGTCCGCGACCAGACCCGGCGCGACGACGTCACCTATGCGGTCGAGAGCCTGCGGCTCGTCGGCGTCGGGGTCCGCGGCATGGTCCTGGCCGAGCGCCGACGCAGCGTGGGGCGGGCTGCCACCCCGGAGGGCGGCGAGACCGGGGAGAGCGAGACCGACTGGCGCGGACCCGACGCGGTCGAGCGCGACGGCGGCCTCGTGCGGGCCGAAGCGGTCGAGGCGGCCGGGGGACCGATCGCTCCACCGGACAGCGTTCGCACGCAGCCGCGCGCGCCCCGACGCCGAGCCAACCGCAGCCAGCCCTGAGCGTCTTCCCCATGCGGGTTCTCGTCACCGGCGGCGCCGGGTACATCGGCTCACGGACCGCGGCCGCACTGCGCGCGGCCGGACACGAGGTGACCGTCCTCGACGATCTGAGCACCGGCCACGCGGCCGCCGTCGGCCCGCTGCCGCTCGTCGTCGGCGACGTCCGGGACGGCGAGCTGGTCGAGCGCACGCTGCGTGATGCCGCGATCGATGCGGTCATCCATTTCGCGGCGCTGAAGTCGGTGGAGGAATCGGTCGGCGACCCCGGCGCGTACTTCGATGCGAACGTTGGCGGGACCCTGGCCGTGCTCCGCGCGATGGCCGCTGCGGACGTGCGCCGCTTCGTGTTCTCGTCCTCGTGCGCGGTGTACGGCATGCCGGATCGCCTGCCGGTCGACGAGCGGACGACGATCGCGCCGATCAACCCGTACGGCGAGAGCAAGGCACTCGCCGAGCGCCTGCTTCCGTGGTTCGAGGCGGCGCACGGCGTCCGCTCGGCGGCGCTGCGCTACTTCAACGCCGCCGGTGCGGCCGAGGACGGCTCGGCCGGCGAGGACTGGGCAGCGGCGCCGAACCTCGTCCCGGTCGTGCTCAAGGCGGCGGCCGGGCGAATCCCCGAGCTGCGGGTGTACGGTCGCGACTTCGACACGCCGGACGGCAGCGCGATCCGCGACTACATCCACGTCCTCGACCTGGCCGACGCACACGTGCGCGCGCTCGACGTCCTCGCCGACGGCGGACGGTCGATCACGGTGAACGTCGGGACGGGCAGCGGCGCGTCCGTCCTCGAGGTCGTCGAGGCGGCCCGCCGGATCACCGGCCGGCCGATCCCGGTCGCCGACGCCCCGCGCCGCGCCGGCGACCCGCCCGCGGTCTGGGCCGACACGAGCCTCGCCTCCCGGGTCCTGGGCTGGACCGCCCGGCGGACGCTCGACGACATCCTCGCGTCCGCCTGGCGATGGCACGTCGCCCACCCCGACGGCTACGGGGCGGCGGCTCCGGTGGGATCGCCCGCGTGAGTGCCGTGGACGCTCCCGCGCGGCCGGGCGAGGCCGTCCGAGCGGCAGGCGACGACGCCGCGGACCGCCCGCTCCACGTCGCCTACGTCATGTCCCGCTTCCCGAAGCTCACCGAGACCTTCGTGCTGTCGGAGATCCTCGCGATGGAGCGCGCGGGCGTGCAGGTGTCGGTCTGGCCGCTCCTCCGCGAACGCGCCGAGGTGCTCCAGCCGGGCGCGGCCGAGATCGTGGCCCGGGCCCACTACCTCCCGTTCCTGTCGCCCTCGATCCTGCGCAGCCAGCTCCGCTACCTGCGCGACGCCCGACGCCGCCGGCGCTACGTCCGGGCATTGCTCGACATGCTGGCGGGCACGTGGCGGTCGCCGAACTTCCTGCTTGGCGGGATCGGGATCTTCCCCAAGGTCGCGCACGCCGCGCTGGCCATGCGGGAGGCGGGCGTCGACCACGTGCACTGTCACTTCGCCAACCACCCTGCGTTGGCGGGCTTCCTCGTCCACCGCCTGGCCGGCATCCCGTACAGCTTCACGGCGCACGGATCGGACCTGCACGTCGACCGGACGATGCTGCCCGCCAAGGTCGCCGAGGCCGCCTTCGTCGTCACGATCTCCGAGGACAACCGGCGGCTGATCGAGGAGACGAGCGGACCGGGCTCGGTCGGGCGGGTCGGTGTCATCCACTGCGGCGTCGACCCGGAGCGGTTCCGGCCGGTCGAGCGCCCGACCGGCGGCCCGCTCCGGATCGTGTCCGTCGGGACCCTCCACGAGGTCAAGGGCCAGGTCCACCTCGTCGACGCGTGCGCCCGGCTTGCCGCGCGCGGGGTTCCGTTCCGCTGCCGGTTCATCGGCGACGGGCCGGACCGCGAGATGCTCGCCGCGCGCATCGGGGAGCTCGGGCTCGCCGACCACGTCGAGCTCGTCGGCCGTCGGACGAGCGACGAGGTGGCGCGCGAGCTGGCCGAGGCGGACGTCCTCGTCGCTCCGAGCGTCCCGACCCGATCGGGCAAGCGCGAGGGGATTCCGGTCGTCCTCATGGAGGCGATGGCCACGGGGCTGCCGGTCGTGGCCAGCCGGCTGTCGGGGATCCCCGAGCTCGTGGCCGACGGATCGAGCGGGCTGCTCGTGCCGCCGGGCGATCCCGACGCGCTCGCCGACGCCCTGGCACGGCTGGCCGGGGACGACGCGCTCCGGTCCCGGCTCGGCGCGGCGGGGCGCGAGACCGTCCTGCGGGACTTCGACGTCGATCGGAACGCGCGCGAGCTGTCCGCCCGCATCCGGACGTCGCTGGGGCGAGCGACGTCGGCGGCGGCGACGGCAGGCGCTGGACCTGCCCGGTGATCCGGCTCCTGTTCTGGCTGGCCGGCGCGCTCGTGGCGTTCACCTACGCCGCCTTTCCCGCGCTCGTCGGCCTGCGGGCGCGGCTGGCGCCGCGACCGCATCGTCCGGCGGACATCACCCCGACGGTGAGCGTCGTCATCGCCGCCCACGATGAGGCCGAGCACATCGGTGCGCGGGTCGACAACCTGCTCGGCCAGGACTACCCCGCCGACCGACTGCAGATCGTCGTCGCCTCCGACGGCTCGACCGACGGCACGGTCGGAGCCGCCCGGCGCGACGACCCCCGGGTCGTGGTCCTCGACCTGCCGCGGGTCGGCAAGGCCGAGGCGCTGAACGCCGCGGTGGCGGCGTCGACCGGCGAGATCCTCGTCTTCTCCGACGCCAACACGAGCTACGCGCCCGATGCCGTCCGGGCGATCGTCCGGTCGTTCGCGGACCCCGAGGTCGGCGGCGTGGCCGGCGACCAGCGCTACCTCCCACGCGGGGCCAACCCCGCCGGCGCCGACGAGGCCGATGCAAGCGGCGTCGGCGAGCGGAGCTACTGGGACATCGACCGGCTCGTCAAGACGTGGGAGAGCCTCGGCGGCAACGTGATCTCGGCCACCGGCGCGATCTACGCGCTCCGGCGCGAGCTGTTCGTGTCGGTCCCGGAGGGCGTCACGGACGACTTCGTCACCTCGACCCGGGTGATCGCCCACGGCCGGCGGCTCGTCTTCGAGCCCGCTGCGCGAGCCTACGAGCCCGTGGCCCCGTCGAGCCGCCAGGAGTACCGGCGCAAGGTCCGCATCATGACCCGCGGCCTGCGCGGCGTCGTCGTGGCCCGGTCGCTGCTCGACCCCCGCCGGCACGGCTTCTATGCGCTGCAGCTGCTGACCCACAAGGTGCTGCGCCGGCTCATGGCGGTGCCGCTGGTCGTCATCGCGCTGACGAGCCCCCTCCTCTGGTCGCGGGGCGCGCTCTACCGGCTCGCGACGCTCGGTCAGATCGGGGTCTACGGGCTCGGGGCGCTCGGGCTGCTGCTCCGCAACCGGCCGATCGGGCGGAGCAAGCTCCTCGCGCTGCCGGCGTTCTTCGTGCTCGTCAACGTCGCGGCGCTCCACGCCCTCCTCAACCTGCTGACCGGCCGGCGCATCGCCCGGTGGACCCCCGACCGCGGCGCCGGGGTCGCGCCGGGCGGCCCGACGGCCGCCGCGGATTCCCCGCCCGAGGACCGGGCCGCATGACCGGGCTCACAGGGGCGGTTCGCCGCTCGTCGACGCTGCCGGGGGCGCTCGTCGCGCCCGCGATGGCCCTCCTGATGATCCTCGGCGGCGTCGCCGCGGGCCTGATCGCCGGCGATGCCCCGATCCTCGCGGTCGCCGCGGCCTGCGCGCTGCTGCTCGGCGTCGCGATGATCGTCAAGCCCGATGCCGCGACGCTCGTCACGCTCGCGATCCTGTACAGCAACGCCGCGGTGATCCTCGTTCGGTTCCACGGCCTGCCGTTCTTCGCGAGCGCGGCGGTGCCGATGCTGCTCGCGATTCCGCTCGCCCGCGACCTGGTCGTGCGGCGGCTGCCGGTCGTCGCGCCGCCGATGGTGCCGTGGATGATCGGGTTACTCTTCGTCCACATCGTTTCGGCGCTCTTCTCGAGCAACACCGTCCGCGCGTTCGACGGCGTCATCGTCTTCCTCGTCGAAGGGTTCGGGCTCTACTTCGCGCTGATCAACGTGGTGCGCACGCCCGAGATGCTGCGGTACGCGACCTGGACGCTGCTGGCGGTGGGTGCCGTGATCGGCGGCCTCTCGGTCCACCAGGACCTCACGAACAACTACGACAGCAACTACCTCGGGTTCGCGCAGGCATCGAACGCGGCATTCGACACCGGCCAGGCCACGCTGGTCGGCGACGTCCAGCAACGGCGCCTCGCGGGGCCCGTCGGCGAGACCAATCGCTTCGCGCAGGTCATGCTGATGCTCGTCCCGCTCGGCATCTACCGGGTCCTCGGCGAGCGACGCCAGGGGTTGAAGGTCCTCGCGGCAGGCGCGACCCTGCTGATCGCGTTCGGTGTGGTGCTCACGTTCTCGCGCGGGGCGGCCGTCGGTTTGGCGCTCCTGTTCGTGGCGCTTGCCTTCCTGCGTCTCGTCCGACCGGTCCATGTCGCGGCGCTCGGTCTCGCGGCGGTCGTCGTGTTCACGGCGTTCCCGCAGTACCTGACCCGGATCTCGACGCTCGAGGAGCTGACGGCGCTCGTCGGGGCCGAGGATCCGAGCACCGTCCAGGTGAGCAACGTCATCCTGAGTCGGGCCACCGAGACGCTCGCCGCGGCGCTCGCGATCGCCGACCACCCGCTGGTCGGCGTGGGGCCCGACATGTTCCCGGTCTTCTACGAGGAGTACGCGCGCGAGGTCGGCCTGCTCGTGCATCTCGGCGCGACCCGGGAGGCGCACAACCTCTACCTGGGCGTCGGAGCCGACCTCGGGCTGCTCGGGCTCGGTGCGTTCCTCATGGTTGCGTTCCTGACCGTGCGCCTGATCACGATCGCGCGTCGGCGAACGCTGACGACCCGGCCCGACCTCGAGCGGCTCACGACGCCGTTCGCGCTGTCGCTCATGACCTACTTCGTGACCGGCATGTTCCTGCACCTGTCGTTCGCCCGGTTCTACTGGCTGATCCTCGCGCTCGCCGGCGCGGCCGCCGTGATCGCGCTGCGCGAAGCCGACGCGGGTTCGCCCGCGTCGGAGCGGGTGCCGGCGCGCCAGACGCTCGTCCTCGGTCCGACCACCGGCTGACGGGCCTCGCCGGGCGCGTCCCCCGGGTGGTTGGCCGTCAGCTCACGGTGCGTAGAGCCAGTCGGTGTAGCCGAAGTTCTTGCCGGTGCCGGCGGGCGCGGCGGTCCGGTACGCGGTCCCGTATCGTCGGTCGAGCAGCCACGGCTGCCACTCGTCGTCGCCCTCCGCGCCCCAGTTGACGCGGTCCTCGAGGAAGCGCGTGGCACGCAGCAGCGCCTTGTTCGACCAGTTCCACGCGTCGTACCCGGCCCGGTGCAGGATCTCGGCCTGGAGCACCGCGCCCTGGAGGCCCTCCCACGCGTAGCCGGTGTAGACCGGCGGCCACTGGAACGTGCCGCCGCGGCGCATCTCCTCGGGGAGCGCGCCGTCGATCGCGACACCGCTCTTGCTGCAGCCCGATGGGTTGATCCCGACCGGCTTGGTCGGGTCGCACTGCCAGCTCAAATCGCCCCAGCTGAAGCCCGCGTAGGCTGCCGGGTCCCCGAGCCAGCCGCGGAACACCGTCGCGGTCCGGGCCATCTCGGCCGAGTCGCCGAGATAGGCCGCAATGGCGGCACGGGCGGCGCCGGCATGGGTGCCCCAGTTGTTCGGGCGCAGCTCATGGGTCGAGCGCAGGGTCATGCCGTCGAGCGACTTCGTGAGCAGGCCGCGGAGCCATGGACGGAACACGTCCCGATCGAAGGCGGGGTCGAGCGTCCCGAGGCCGATCAGGTCGGCGGCGATGACGTAGCCTGGCAGGTTCCGCCCGAGCGCCAGCGTCCGACCGCCGGCCTCGGTGCCGACGGCGGCCTTGATGGCCGCGAGCGCCTGGGCCCGGTAGGTCGTCGTGCCGGTCCGGGCGTAGACGAGGCCCTTGGCGAGGACGACGAGGTCGGTGCCGTCGTCCTGGTTCGAGATCTGGGGCGAGGCCGCCGACTGGTCGGCGCGAGCCTTCACCTGGCTCCAGGCGGTGCCCGAGGTCGGCAGCCGCGAGAGGTCGGTCGCGGACAGGAGGATCGATCCGGACCCGACCGGGGCCGCCGGCGTGGGAGTCGGCGTGGGGGTGGGAGTCGGCTTCGGTGTGGACGCCGGCGTGGGGCTCGGCGTCGGGGTCGGCGAGGCCGTGGGCGTTGGGCTCGGCGTCGGGGTCGGCTTCGCCACGGGGGTGCGGGTGGGCGTGGGGTCCGGCTTCGGGCTCGGCGTCGGAGTCGGGTCCGGCGTCGGGGTCCGCGTGGGGGTCGGGTCC
>JBIQKJ010000026.1:0-21734 GCA_044506615.1 Chloroflexota bacterium
GGTCTTCAGCCGTCAACCGACGGGATCATTCAGTGCTTCGGTGGATCCGGGCTTAAACGTCGAGCGGGGGGTACCTCAAACGTGCACCGAGGGCCATACTCGCCGCCATGACGCTGGCGCGATCGAGCCCGGTCATCGTCGGTCGGGCGGCCGAGCTCGCGACGCTCGCCTCGACGCTCTCGGCCGTCGGGCGCGGGAGAGCGGCCCTCGCCACGGTTGCCGGTGAGGCCGGCGTCGGGAAGACACGCCTCGTCACGGCGTTCGCAGCCAGCGCCCGGGACGGCGGCGCGCGCGTCCTCGCCGGCGGCTGCCTCGACCTTGCCGAGGCAACGCTCCCGTACGGTCCGTTCGTCCAGGCGCTCCGCGGCCTCCTTGGGGAGCTCACCGACGACGAGGCCGTCGACATCCTCGGTCCGGCACGCGACGAGCTCGCCCGGCTCGTCCCCTCGCTGCGCATCCCCGGGGAGCCCGGACCCGCAACCGACCTCGACTCGGCGTTTGCCCAGACCCGGTTGTTCGAGCTCGTGTTCGGGGTCGTGGGCCGCCTGACTCGTGTCGCCCCGGTCGTGCTGATCGTCGAGGACGTCCAGTGGATCGACCGCGCCTCGCGCGACCTCCTGACGTTCCTGCTTCGCAATGCGACCGAAGAGCGGCTGCTCGTCGTCAGCACCGTCCGGACCGACGGCCTCGAGGCGGGCGACGGGACCCTCGCCTGGTTGACCGAGCTCGGGCGGCATGCGCCGGGCGCCCGGATCGACCTCGCCCGGTTGACCCGACCCGACGTCCAGCGGCTGATCGAGGCGATCCTCGGCGCAGACCCGCCCGCCGATCTCGTCGACCGGGTCGTCGCGCGCTCGGGCGGCAACCCGTACTTCGTCGAAGAGCTCGTGGACGCCGAGCTGCGCAGCCCGTCCGGTTCCCTCCCGCGAACGCTGACCGAGACGATCGGCGCGCAGATCACGGCGCTCCCCGAAGCGGCGCGCGAGCTGCTCCGGGTCGTCGCGCTTGCCGGTCGACCCGTCGACGACCGGCTCCTCGCGGCCGTGGCAGGCCGGTCGGACGTCGAGGTCCGGGATCCGCTGCGGGACATGCTCGGCCGGGGGCTCCTCGTCGTCGACCCGGGCACCGGCGGGATCACTCCCCGCCACGCGCTGTTGCGCGAGGTGATCGAGGCGACGCTGCTGCCTGCCGAACGTCGGACGATCCACGAGTCGTTCGCCACGGTCCTGACCGAGTGGCCGGCGCTCGCGGCCCCCGGCGCGGCCGGCGCGGCAGCGGACCTCGCCCGCCACTGGTCGGGCGCCGATCGCCCGCTCGACGCCTTCCGTGCCTGGATCCGTGCGGCCGTGGCGGCACACGCGGTCTTTGCCCATCGCGACGCCGCCGCCCACTATCGCCGCGCTCTCGAGCTCGAGCCCGCGGTGGCCGATGCGGCTTCGGAGGACCCAGGGATCCCCGACCCGGTCGAGCTCCGCCGTCGAGCAGCACGGGCCGCGAGCGACGCCGGTGACACGGCGGGCGCGGTCGAGCTCGTTCGGGCAGCGATCGCACGGATCGAACCCGACGCCGACCCGATCCGCGCGGGCAGCCTCCACTCGGAGCTCGGCTATCTCCTGTGGCTGGCGGACGACCCCGACGCCGCCCAGGTCGAGCATGAACGGGCGGTGACGCTCGTCCCGGCCGCGCCGCCCTCGGCCGAGCGGGCGCGCGTCGTGACCCGCCACGCCGGCTGGCTGATGGGGACGGGGCGATATGGCGAGTCGGCCGAGCTCCTCCGGGAGGCGATCGAGGTATCGCGGTCGATCGATGCTCCCGCGGAGGAGGCACGCGCCCGGTCCATCCTCGGCTCGGATCTCGTCTCGCTGGGCGACGTCGACGCCGGTCTTGCCGAGCTCGAATCCGCGCGCGAGATCGCCGAGCGGGTCGGCTCGCTCGACACGCTGGTCGTCGCGAGCGGCAACCTCGCCTACCAGCTCATCGTCGCGGACCGGCTCGAGGAAGCGGTCGAAGCGTCGGTTCGCGGCCGCGAGGCGGTCCACCGACACGGGCTCGATCGACACATCGGCCCGCACTTCGTCGCAACGGCGGTCGACGCCCTCTTCCGCCTGGGGCGCTGGGACCAGGCCCTCGCGCTCGTCGACGCCGCGGGCGGACCGCCGTCCGGGGGCATCGGCACGATCTACCGCGACGCCGCCGTCGCGCGCGTGCTCGCGGCGCGCGGCCGGTTCGAGGACGCGGAGGCGCGTCTCGCGGGTGCGGCCGGCCTCGCGGTGGGCGAGATCGACGCGGACGTCGGTGCGTACGTCGCGCTCGTACGCGCCGAGCTGGAGCTCGCCCGGGACCGACCCGCTGAGGCGGCCGCAGCGGCCGCGGCGGGACTCGACCACCTGGCGGCCGGCGACGACACGGTGCTCGTCGGGCCGCTCTGCGCGGCCGGGCTGCGGGCCGCCGCCGACCGGATCGAGCGGGCGCGGGTCCTGCGCCGCGATTCCGAGACCGAGGCCGCGACAGAGCAGGCGGACGCGTTCGGAACGATCGTCGACGAGCTCTGGAGCCGACGACCGCCGACGACCGTCTCCGCTGGAGCCTGGCGGGCCGTCGCCGACGCGGAGCGAGCGCGCGGGCGGGGAACCGCCACCGTCGGCTCGTGGCGGGAAGCCGGGGACGCCTGGGGGACGATCCCGATGCCGTCGTGGCGGGCCTACGCGCTGCTGCGCGCGACCGAGGCGGCGCTGTTGGGCGGCGACCGCGAGACCGCGACGGCGGCGATCCGGACGGCCGCCGCCCTCGCGCGTGACGCCGGCGCGACGCCGCTCCTGCGGGCCATCGAGGCGCTGGCCCGGCGCGGACGACTGGACCTCACGCAGGCCCCGGTGGTCGAGGTGGTCGCGGCGGGTCGCCGGCCCGCCGCGGCTCGGCCATCGGGAGGTGCGACGCTCACCGTCGACCTCGGGCTGTCACCCCGCGAGCTCGAGGTCCTCGCGCTCGTTGCCGCGGGACGCACCAACGGGCAGATCGCGCGCGAGCTGTTCATCAGCCCGAAGACGGCCGGCGTCCACGTCACGCACATCCTCGACAAGCTCGGCGTCAACAGCCGCGTCGAGGCCGCGATCGTGGCGGCTCGGGCCGGCATCGGGGAGCCGCCCGAAGCCTGAGGCCCTGTGGCGTGCGGCCGATCAGCCCGCCCGGACGAGCCGAAGCTGCACCGGGATCCGCCCGTCGCTGTCGCGCCCCGGCGTCCCCACGAGCACGCCCTCGACGAGCAGCCCCTGGTCCTTGATCTTCTCGAGCTCGTCGCGGAGCGCGCCCGGCCGGTCGTCGAGGACCACGGCGTGGACGGTCTCGGTCCACGCGTCGTAGCCCGAGCCGTTGAGGGTGTCGGCCGCGGCATACGCGGCAGCCTCGTGGTCGCCGTCCTCGTCGCGCGGATCGACCCAGAACGCGAGCTCGCCGTCGAGCTCGATCCCCGTGCCGCCCGCGGCCCGCAGGTTGAAGCCGGCGTCCCTGAGCACGCCGAGCATCTCGAGCAGCGCGCCGGCCTGGAACTCGGCGGCGACCGCGAAGTCACCCGGCTCGCCGACCGCGAACCCCCCGCCGCTCTTCGTCGTGCGCGAACGAACCTGGATGTGCATGTCGCCCTCCTGGACTCGGTGGGCCGCCCTGCCGGCCGATGCCCGGGCATCCTACGCCGCCGCCGTCGCAGGTCAACGCGGGCGCCTCCCGGCCGCCTCGGGGCCACCGGACCGGGCAGGCCCGCTCGCGGGCCTCTCGCGCCCGCGGTCCTCTCTCGCCCGCGGGCCTCTCCCGCAGCCGAGCGTGCGGCCGAGCTCCGCGACGTCGCCCGCGGCGCCCGGTGCATGGTCACCGTGAGCACGATGGTGCGTCGGATCGATCTGGCGGACCGGGATACGGCTTCGAATTCCCGCTCCATGGTCGGAGTGAGGCTCAACACCGCGAAGGCGACGGCGCCGCGACGCGATATGGGTTCGACTCATGTTCCCGATGACCATGCACGCGTCACGACGACGTCCACGGCCACGGTCGCCATCCGCCCGACCTCGAAAGGCGCGGCCCGCCTCACAGGGCTCCGTTCGATGTCCCGTCCCTGGCCACGCCGGACCGCGGGGCATCGATCGGGATGCTCATCCCGTCTCAGCTCCCCGCAGGGCGGAGGAACGCGGGCCGACGGATGCGTCCGCCGAAGAACCGCGCGGTCGCGCCGCCGAGGTCGAGGCGCTTCGACCCGCGGAGCGGTCCGCTGCGCGCCGCCTGGCTGGTCCGGTGGATGCGCGCCTCGTGGGCGAGCCGATCTCGGGCGGCCTCGTCGTGCCGTTCCCGGATGCGATCGTGGGCGATCAGGAGCTGCTGCTCGGGATGCATGGTCGTCGCCTCCAGCGGTCCGTGCCGGTGGCTTGCCGGCTGACACCGACCGTATGGGCGGCGCGCCGGCCGGCCATCGGGAGGGCGCCCCATTCGGACGTCCGCCGACTCTTCATTTCCGGGGCTCGAGCCCGTCAGGTGCCTTATCCGCGCCTTCGGTCGGTCGGCGCGCCATGCGGCGATCCGGGCTAAGGTGCGCCCGTGAACGAGGAGCCGCCGCCGACCGCCGGGACAGCGCCGGACATGCCTGACGCCGGGCGGGTCGTCGGCGGCCGGTACCGGCTCGAGGCGCTGCTCGGTCGGGGCGGCATGGCGACGGTCTGGCGCGCGCGCGACGCCTCGCTCGACCGGCCGGTCGCCGTCAAGCTCCTTCGGCCCGAGATCCTGGCCGACCCCGACCTCGCGCTCCGGTTCCGGCGCGAGGCGCACGCTGCCACGGTCCTCCGCCACCCCAACGTCGTGGCCTGTCTCGACACCGGTCGCGACGGCGACCAGCCGTACCTCGTGATGGAGCTTGTCGAGGGCGAGGACCTTGCCTCGCGGCTCCGTCGGGACGGCGCGCTGCCGCAGGCCGACGCGCTGCGGATCGCCACCGACGTCGCCCGCGGCCTCGCGGTTGCCCACGCGCGCGGCGTCGTCCACCGGGACGTGAAGCCGGGCAACATCCTGCTCGGCGCCGACGGGCGCGCGCGCGTCACGGACTTCGGGATCGCGCGGCTGGCGGCGGAGGCCGAGGCTGCCCTGCCCGGCACGACGCTCGGGTCGGTCCACTACTTCAGCCCCGAGCAGGCGCGGGGCGCAACGACGACGCCGGCCTCGGATGTCTACGGGCTCGGGCTCGTGCTGTTCGAGATGCTGACCGGCACGCGGGCGTTCGGCGGCTCGACCCCGACCGAGATCGCGCTGGCCCGCGTCGAGGCGCCGGCGCCGTCGGCCCGGGCGGTCAATCCGGCCGTCACGCCGGCACTCGACGCGATCGTCCGGCGCGCCACCGCGCCGCAGCCGGCCGACCGGTACCCGAACGCCGGCGCACTGGCGGCCGATCTCGAAGCGCTGGCCCGCCCGGCCGATTCGACGAGCCCGACGACGATCGTGACCACCGGCGGGCCCGCGGCCCTGCCCGGACCGCCATCGTCCGCCGCGTCTCCGGCCGGCACAGCCGCACGGCGGACGGAGGCGGCTCACCGTCGCGCGCCCGCCGGTCGGGACGGGCCCGGGCTCGCCGTGCCCTCGCTGCTGCTCGTCGCGATCGTGCTCGGCGTCGCGGGTGCGGCCGGGGCCTTCCTGCTCGGCGGCGGGCCCGGGCTGGCGGTCGAATCGCCGGGAGGCGTCGCCGAGATCGATCCGACCGATCCGCCGCCGGGCACCCCCGCGGCCGAGGAGCCGGCCACCTCCGCGCCCGAGGACCCCGCGACCGGCGGTCCCGCCACGGACCTGCCCACCCCGCGCACGGGAGCCGACGGGACCGCGGACCTGTGCGAGGCGGCGGGCAGCGACACCTGCTCGCTCGGCGCGGCGGTCTACGCACCGTCGCGCTTCGCGCCCGCGGTCCAGTTTGCGGTCGCCGACGGCTGGTCGACCTTCCTGCACCAGCCGGGGATCGTCGTCCTCGCCCGCGACGAGGGTTACCTCGCGCTCGTGGGCGAGATCGGCGAGATCTACGACGAGGGGGAGCCGCGCGAGCCGCCCTCGTCCGCCCGGCGGGTCGTGCGTGCCTTCGAGGACAACGACGATCTGGACGTGCTGGGCGGCGGACGCACCGAGGTCGGCGGTCGTCGGGCGACCGTGCTCGATGTCGTCCCGACCGGGGATGAGCGGGTCCCCGTCCTCGGGGTGGGGGAGAGTGTCTACTACGCCGAGGTCGAGACCGTCACTCGTCTGCTCGTGCTGCAGGAGAAGGGTCGTCCGTTCGTGGTGATTCTCGAGGGCGCGAACGGTCACGATCTCGGCGCGCTCCTCGACCATGCGGAGCCGGTCCTCGGTACCCTGACCTTCCGCTGACCCCGTACCGGATCGCGACCGCCTCGCAATCTTTCGTGCAACGCACGAACGGTCAATCTGACGTAGGGTCTCTGGTACCGATGCAGGATTGCTGCAGTGTCGGGCCGCTTCCTAACATCGGTATATCGATTTCCCCATCCCGTCCAGGAATCGGAACTGTCCGTGCGATCGTCGCTTCGCGCCCCGCGCCTCCGCCGACTCTCCCGACCGAATGGTCGCGGGCCCCTGATCGCCGCTCTCGTCGCGGTCCTCGCGATCGGCGCGGTCCTCGCGCTGACGCTGGTGAACAGGCCGGCCGGAAGCGAACCGGCCAGGACCGCGGGGACCGTCGCGCTCGACCCGGCAACGCTCGAGGTGCTCGAGCAGGCGGCCGGCGAGGACGGTCGGGTCATCGTCGTCACCGGTGTCCAGACCATCGCCCCGGCCGACCCGCTGCGAACGTTCACGGGCATGCTGATCCCGCTCCTGATGCTCGGCGTGCTCGGGTTCGTCGCCTGGCGCATCCACAAGTCGAACAACGCCGGTCGTGACCAGTCCAGCGGCTTCCGCACGATCCTTCCGGCGACCGAGCCGGCGAGCGGGCCCGCGCTCGAGCCGACCGAGGGCCGGCCCGTCCGTCTCGACGACGTCGCGGGCTGTGACGAGGCGAAGCTCGAGCTGACCGAGATGATCGAGTTCCTCCGCTCGCCGGAGCGATTCCGCCAGCTCGGCGCGCGGATCCCGCGCGGCGTGATGCTGTTCGGTCCGCCGGGAACCGGCAAGACGATGCTCGCCCGCGCCGTCGCGTCGGAGGCTGGCGTGCCGTTCCATTACGCCTCGGGCTCGGAGTTCGTGGAGAAGTTCGTCGGCGTGGGCGCCCGACGGGTCAGGGAGCTGTTCACCGGTGCCCGCAAGCTCGGTCGCGGCGTCATCTTCATCGACGAGTTCGACGCGATCGGGCGCTCGCGCGGCGGGGCGAACAGCCACGAGGAGCGCGAGCAGACGCTGAACCAGCTGCTCGTCGAGCTCGACGGCTTCTCGACGACCGACGAGGTCGTGGTGATCGCCGCCACGAACCGCCTCGACATCCTCGACCCGGCCGTGCTCCGACCCGGCCGGTTCAACCGGAAGATCCATGTCGGGCTGCCCGACGTGGCCGGCCGCCGCGCGATCCTCGCGGTGCACGCCGCGGAGAAGCCGCTGGCCGACTCGGTCGACCTCGACGCGCTCGCCCGCCGGACCTACGGGTTCTCGGGCGCGCAGCTCGGCGACCTGCTCAATGAGGCGGCGATCCTCGCGGCTCGCCGCGGGGGCGAGGCGATCGAGGAAGCGGACATCCACGCGGGCTGGCTCAAGGTGGCGGTCGGGACGTCGCGGCGACGCTCGATGGACGAGCGCGAGCGGTCGATCATCGCCGCCCACGAGATCGGCCACGCGATCTGCGGCCGGGTCCACGGCGACAAGCGCAAGGTCGAGGAGATCAGCCTGTTTGCCCACGGGGAGGCGCTCGGCGTGACCGTGAGCTCGCAGGAGGACAACGACCTCCCGTCGGAGTCCGACCTCCGCGCCCGGCTCGTCGCGCTGATGGGCGGTCGAGCCGCCGAGGAGCTGCTGTTCCACGAGGTCACCGGCGGCGCCGGCGACGACTTCGAGAAGGCGAACCGCCTCGCCGCGGTGATGGTCAATCGCTGGGGCATGGGCCGCGACCCCGAGGCCGCGGACGGCGGCACCTCCGGGCGCGGCGATCTCGGGTTCCTCGTCGCGAGCGCGGGCGGCTCGATGCCGAGCGGCGTCCAGGGCGCTGCCACCCGCGCGATCCGGGCGATCCTCGACGATGCCTACGAGACGGCCTACCGGACGCTCGTCGAGCACGTCGAGACGCTCCGCCGGTGTGCCGCGTACCTCGTCGAGCACGAGCGTGTCGACGGCGCGACGTTCGACGACCTGTTCGAGGGCCGGATCGAGGTGCCGCGGGCGCTCGACGAGTGGCGACCCGAGAACGCTCGGCCGCGGCCCTGGGACGACGTCGCCACCGCGGCGGACCGCCGGTTCCGGCCGCGGCTCGTGCCCGCGCCGGTCGAGGTTGCGGCCGTGGAGCCTGCGACCGAACCCGTGCCCACGGTCGCCGCGGGCCCTGTGCCGGTGCCCGCGCCCGCCCCGGTCGCGGCGGCGGATCCCGTGCCGGTCGTCGTGCCGATCGAGCCGGCACGCGAGCGACGCCGACGGGCGAGCCTCGGCCGCCGGTTGCGCCAGGCTGCCGCGGGGTACCTGCTCCAGGCCGAGGCATGGGTGCGCGACGCGGAGGTCCCGGTCGACCGCAGGTAGGGTCGGCGGGCCGGGGGACGTGTGCGGCCCCGGGCGACGTGTCGGGCCCCGGGCGAGGTGTCAGGCGACGGGCGACGTCGTCGGGCGACGGGCGACGTCGTCGGGCGACGGGCGACGTGTCGGCGGAATTTCGCTCGCCCTTGATGTTCCGTGCACATTTCGGTCGCGCCGAAACGCCGGGAACATTCGTGCGGGGCTCGGCGGCACTCTGGGCGAATCGGCGTCCGACGCGCGCTCGAATGTTCCTGCGGTATCGCTCTCACCGAAGTCGGGCCGTGGATCGTGCCGTCCACGACGGCCCGCCCCAGGGCCCGGGCCGCGCCGCGTACCAGGGCCCCGTACCAGGGGCGCCGGTGGCCTCGGAAGTGGCCAGATACGAACCCACGTAGTCAACGGCCGCGGCACGGCCCGATTCCGTGCCGAGTTCCTGGCCAGGCAGCACCGGGACTGCTATCTGGCCACTGGTTCGGCCCGAGGAGCGGCTCGTCGGTGGCCGGCGACTCCCCCGGCTGATATCTGGCCACAAAACGGGCCGGACCCGGGGCGCAGGGCCGCCGTGGGGTCCGGGGCGCAGGGCCGCCGTGGGGTCCGGGGCGCAGGGCCGCCGCGGGGTCCGGGGCGCAGGGCCGCCGCGGGATCCGGGGCGCACGCCCGCCCCGGGGCGCAGGCCCGCTCGCCGCGGGGCGCAGGCACGCCCGCCGCGGGGCGCAGGCCCGCCCGGCCCGCCCCGACCGCCCGGCCCGCCCGGACCCCGCGCACCGACCGGCGCGCGCCAACGGCAGTTCCAGGAAACGCGGGCACGGTACCCTTCCCCGCGATGGCCCTCATCGCGCTCGACGAGCTGACCAAGCACTACCCGGGCGGCGTCACGGCCCTCGATCACCTCACGCTCGAGCTCGAGCCCGGGATCATCGGTCTCGTCGGAGCGAACGGCGCCGGCAAGAGCACGCTGCTCAAGCTGCTGCTCGGCCTCATCGAGCCGACCTCCGGCGGCGCCCGGGTCATGGAGCTCGACGTCCGGCGGCAGGGTCCCGCGGTCCGTCAGTTCGTCGGCTACATGCCCGAGCACGACTGCCTCCCGCCCGACTCCTCGGCGACCGACTTCGTCGAGCACATGGCACGGATGTCGGGCCTGCCGCGGACGGCCGCCCGCGAGCGCACTGCCGAGGTCCTCCGCCACGTCGGCCTGTACGAGGAGCGCTACCGGGCGATCGGCGGCTACTCGACCGGCATGAAGCAACGGGTCAAGCTGGCCCAGGCCCTCGTCCACGACCCGCGCCTGCTGCTGCTCGACGAGCCGACGAACGGCCTCGACCCGGCCGGTCGTGACGAGATGCTCGAGCTCGTCCGCCGCACCGGCACCGAGTTCGGCATCGCGGTCATCGTCGCGAGCCACCTGCTCGGCGAGATCGAGCGCGTCTGCGACTTCCTCGTCGCAATCGACGCGGGCCGCCTCCTCCGGGCTGCGCCGCTCGGCTCGTTCACGCAGCAGACCGGCGTGCTGGCGATCGAGGTCGAGGAGGGACGCGACGAGCTGGCCGCCGCGCTGAGCGGCCGCGGTCTCGAGGTGGTCGCCGACGGCCGGCTGGTCCTCGCGGCGATCGCCGGCCCGGGCACCTACGACCACGTCCGCGACGTCGTCGCCGAGCTCGACCTGGCGCTCGTCCGGCTCGAGCAGCGCCGCCAGTCCCTCGAGGACCTCTTCCGGGACGAGGCGCCCGAGACGGCCGGCTCGCCCGCGGTGCCGGTCGCATGACCGAGGGCGTGCGCGGCACGACGGCCCCCCTCCGCGCAAGCGGCGCCGGCGGCAGCATCTACGACCTCGGCTACCAGGGCTACGAGGGTCCACGCGAGGGCCGCCGCTCCGCCATCCGGGCGCTGTTCTGGCATTCGGTCAGGTCCTGCTACGGGATCGGCCGCGGGGGGCGGGCAAAGATCGCCCCGTTCGTGCTCGCGATCCTCGCCATCCTCCCCGCCATCATCGGCGTCGGGATCGCTGCGCTCTCCCGCCAGCTCGGCGCGGGCGACATGCTCGAGGAGGCCTCGCCGATCCGGTACGAGACCTTCAACGGCGCGATCTCCGTGTTCGTCGCGCTGTTCTGCGCCGCCCAGGCTCCCGAGCTGCTCGGCCGCGATCAGCGCTACAGCGTGCTGCCGGTCTACTTCTCGCGTGCGCTCGCTCGGATCGACTACGCCGTCGCGAAGCTGCTCGGGCTCTTCGCGTCGCTGCTCCTCCTGGTCGTCACGCCGTACCTGATCCTGTTCCTCGGCCGGGTCTTCGTCGCCGAGGACCCCGTCACCGGGCTGTCGAACGAGCTGCCGAACCTGATCCCGCTGATCGCCCAGTCGCTCATCGTTGCGGGGCTGCTCGGCAGCCTGTCGATGGCGATCGCGGCCTTCACCCCGCGGCGCGCATTCGCGACCGCGGGGATCATCGCGCTGATGCTCATCCCGCCGATCGTGGCCGGCATCGTCGTCGAGGTCACCGACTCGCCGCTCGCCACGATCTTCGTGCTGCTCAGCCCACCCGACGTGCTCGAGGGCACGAACGCTTGGCTGTTCGACGTCCGCGCCGACAGCCCGACCCTCCGCTCCGTCGACCTCGACGGCATCGTCTACCTCGGGGCCGCGGTCGTCGGGACCGTCGTCGCGGTCCTGATCACGATCCGGCGCTACCTGCGGATCGCCGTATGACCGACGTGACCGAGCCCACCGAGGTCGCCGCCCACGCCCCCGCGACGGCGCCGAGCGCTCCGGCGGCGCCGCCGAGCGCTCCGGCGGCGCCGCTTGCCGTCGACCACGTCTCGCGCTGGTTCGGCAACGTCGTCGCGGTCAACGACATCTCGTTCGCGCTCGGGCCGGGCGTCACCGGATTGCTCGGGCCGAACGGCGCCGGCAAGTCGACGCTGCTCCATCTCCTCGCCGGGTTGCTCGCCCCGTCCGCCGGCCGCGTGCTCGTGGCGGGTCAGACCGCGTGGGCCAACCCCGATGTCTATCGAAACCTGGGCCTCGTCCCAGAGCGAGAGGCGGTCCACGCGTACCTCACCGGCCGCGAGTTCGTGCTGCTCAACGCCACGCTCCAGCACGTCCCGAACGCCGACGCGGCCGTCGAGCGCGCGATCACGACGGTCGATCTCGCGGCCGCTGCCGACCGCCCGGTCGGCACCTACTCGAAGGGCATGCGCCAGCGGATCAAGCTGGCCGGCGCGCTCGTCCACGACCCGCCCATCCTGCTGCTCGACGAGCCGTTCAACGGCATGGACCCGCGCCAGCGGCTGCACATGATGGATCTCCTCCGCTCGATGGCCGCGGCGGGCCGGACGATCCTCTTCTCGTCGCACATCCTCGAGGAGGTCGAACGCCTCGCCGACGCGGTGCTCGTGATCTACGCCGGCCGGCTCGCGGCGTCGGGCGACTTCCGGTCGATCCGTCGGCTGATGACCGACCGGCCGCACACGTTTCTCGTCCGCTCCTCGGACGACCGCCGGCTTGCCGCGGCGCTGCTCGCGGACCCGTCGGTCTTCGGCGCCGAGCTGTCCGACGGGCTGCTCACCGTGCGGACCTCGGACTTCGCCGCGTTCACCAGGCTCATGCCGAGGATCGCCCGCGACGCCGCGATCTCGCTGCACGAGGTCCGCCCGACCGACGACTCGCTCGAGAGCGTCTTCCGCTACCTGGTGCGTCGATGATCGCCCAGTTCCCGATCGCCGCGGTCACGCTGCGCGGGCTGCTCGGCCGGCGGCGGAGCGTGCTCATGCTGCTGCTGGTCGCGGTGCCCGTGCTGGTCGCGCTGCTGATCCGGATCGCGGGCAGCTCCTCCGATCCCGACGAGATCCTCGACCCGATGATCGTCCGCACGGTGCTCCCGCTGGTTGCGCTCGTGTTCGGGACCGCCGCGCTCGGCTCCGAGCTCGACGACGGGACGGCCGTGTTCCTCATGGTCAAGCCCGTCCCGCGCTGGCGGATCCTGGGTGCCAAGCTGCTCGTCGCCGCCGGGCTGACCGTCGCGCTCGTGATGCCCGCGACGGTCCTGACCGGCGTGCTGGCGGGCGGGCTGCGCGGGGAGTCGCTCGGCGACACGTTCGCGTTCGGTCTCGCGACCCTCGCCGGCGGCGCCGCCTACGCCGCGGCCTTCGTCGCGCTCAGCGCGTTCACGAGCCGGGCGCTGATCCTGGGGCTCGGGTACACCCTGATCTGGGAAGGAGTGCTTGCCGGCCTCCTCGAGTCGACGCGCTTCCTGTCGATCCGCCAGGCGACGCTCGGCATCGCCGCGGAGCTGTCCGGCGACCGATCGAGCGAGCTCCTCGACCTGCCGACCTCGGTGGCGATCATCGTCGTGGTGCTCGTCGGCTCGGTCGTCCTCGGATCGCTGCGACTCCGACGCTGGGAGGTTCGCGGCGGCGACTGACGGCTACTCGCCCTCGGTCGGCACCCCGAGGACGTTGAAGCCGCCGTCGACGTAGACGACCTCCCCGGTCACCGCGCTCGAGAGGTCCGACGCCAGGTACAGCGCGGTCTTGCCGACGTCCTCGATCGTGATGTTCGAGCGCAGCGGCGTCACCTCCGCGAACGAGCCGTACATCTTGCGGAAGCCCGCGATCCCGCTCGCCGCCAGCGTCCGGATCGGGCCGGCGCTGATCGCGTTGACCCGGACGCCCTCGGGCCCGAGGTCGGCGGCCAGGTACCGGACGGACGCCTCGAGCGCGGCCTTGGCGACGCCCATCACGTTGTAGTTCGCGACGACCTTCTCGGCGCCGTAGTAGGTCAGGGTCATGATCGAGGAGCCCGGGCGGAGCATCGGGCGGGCGGCCCGGGCGAGCGCCACGAGCGAGTATGCCGACACGTCCATCGCGAGCGCGAACCCGTCGCGGGAGGTGTCGACGAACTGCCCCGCGAGGTCCTCGCGCTTGGCGAAGGCCAGGGCATGCACGAGGATGTCGAGCCTGCCGCCGCGCGCCTCGTTCCACTTCGCGAAGACCGCCTCGATCTGCTCGTCGGACTGCACGTCGCACGGCTCGACGAACGTGGACCCGATCGACTCGGCCAGCGGGCGCACCCGCCGCTCGAGGAGGCTCTCGACCGACGAGAAGCCGACGTCCGCGCCCGCCTCGCGAAACGCCTTGGCGATGCCCCACGCGATCGAGTGGTCGTTCGCCACGCCGAAGACGAGCGCGTTCTTCCCGTCGAGCAGTCCCATCCGTGTCCTCCGTTCCGAGCCGCGACCCCGCCGGCGACCGGATCATCGCACGCCACGGGGACTCCACCGCTGCGTCTCCGGCAGCGACGCCTTGACCGACGCACGTTCCGCCGCCGATGAGCCCACGGGCGCTGGCCGGTCCATACCATCGACACCAGCGCACGCTGAAGGAGCACCGCATGACGAAGGTTCTGCTCGAGATGAGCCTCTCGCTCGACGGCTACGCGACCGGCCCGGACGTGAGCCCTGACGATCCCCTCGGTCGCGGCGGCGAGGCGCTCCACGACTGGATGTTCGCGAACCGATCCGGGCAGGAGGCAGAGGCGTTCCAGCTCGAGAAGTTCCGCGACGTCGGCGCCGTGATCGTCGGTCGGCGGATGGCCGATCTCGGGATCCGCTTCTGGGGCGACAACCCGGTCTTCCGCGCCCCGGTCTTCGTGGTCACGCATCGGCCCGACGAGACGATCGTCAAGGAGGGTGGCACCTCGTACGTCTTCGTCACGGGCGGGATCGACGAGGCGCTGCGCCGTGCCCGGGAGGCCGCCGGATCGCAGGACATCATGATTGGCGGCGGGCCCGACGTCGCCCGGCAGTACCTCGACGCCGGCGCCGTCGACGAGCTCCGGCTCCACGTCGCACCGATTGTCCTCGGCGGCGGGGAGCGGCTTTTCGACGGGCTGCGCCCGGAGGCGTTCGCGCTCCGTCCGGCGGCCGCCACGACCGAGCCGCTCGCCGTCCACCTGGTGTACGAGGTCGAGCCGAAGGTTCGCGAGCGCCCTTCGGGCTAAGGTACGCGGATGCAGACGGTGGCGGCGCCCGGGGCGGCGCGGGAGGGGCTGAACGAGGCACTGACGGGCGTCCGTGCGCTCTTGCTCGACCTCGACGGCGTGATCGTCGTCGCGGGCGAGGCCGTGCCGGGCTCGGTGGAGGCGCTCGCCGAGCTCGAGCGGCGCGGCACGCCGTACCGCATCGTGACCAACACGTCGCTCGTCAGCCGCGCCACGCTGTCGCGCTACGCCGCGCGGCTCGGCTCCGACATCCCGCCCGAGCGGTTCCAGTCCGCGCTGTCGGCATCCGCGCAGTACGCGGCGCAGCGGTACGCGGACGAGCCGCTCTACGTGCTCACCTCCGACGACGGCCGGACCGAGTTCGCCGGGCAGTGGCTGCTGACCGACGACGAGGCCGCGACGCCGGGCGCCCGCGCTGCCGCCGTCATCGTCGGGGACTCGCCCGACGCGCTCAGCCAGCGCAACCTCAACAGCGCGTTCCGCCTGGTGCGCGCGGGCGCGGCGCTGATCGGGATGCATCGGAATGCATGGTGGTTGACCGAGCACGGCCCCACGCTCGATTCCGGCGCCTACCTCGCCGGGCTCGAGTTCGCGACGAACGTCCGAGCTCGCATCATCGGCAAGCCGTCGCCGGCGTTCTTCTCGCTCGGCGTCGACGCGCTTCGACGCGAGACCGCGGGCGCGGCGCGGGGACCGCGACGGCTCCGGCGCGCCGAGATCGCGATCGTCGGCGACGACATCCGGACCGACGTGCTGGCCGGTCAGCGTGCCGGTCTGCGCGGTATCTTCGTGCTCACCGGAAAGCACTCGCTCGACGACCTCTCCCGGATCGACGGTCACGGCCGCGGCGGCCGAACGCCGCACGGCGTCGCACCGTCGCTGCGGGACGTCGTCGCCGCACTGGACTGACGCGGCACCGGCCGCGCCCACGCATCGAGGGCCGAACGCCATGACTGCCGAACCGAAGCCCCGCATCAAGATCACCTACGCGACGCTCCGCGCCGACAACGAGGAGCTCCACGCCGGGTTCGAGGAGGCGGCCGAGCGCGTGCGTGCCTCGCTCGGCGGCGAGCACCGCAACTACATCGACGGCGAGTGGCGTGGCGGCGACGGCACGTTCGAGGCCCGCTCGCCGATCGACCGCGACATCCTGCTCGGGCGCTTCGCGAAGGGCACGACGGCCGACGTCGACGCCGCGGTCGCCGCCGCTCGACGCGCGCAGCCCGCCTGGGCGGCGATGCCGTGGCGCGAGCGGCTCACGATCATCCGGCGCGCGGCCGAGATCATCAGCGATCGCCTCATGGAGAACGCGGCGCTGATGGCCTACGAGGTCGGCAAGAACCGGATCGAGGCGCTCGGCGAGGTCGAGGAGTCGGCCGACCTGCTGCGCTACTACGCGCAGACGATGGAGGACAACGACGGGTACGACCACCCGATGGGCAACCTCGGCGACGCGACGGTCCACACCCGCTCGATCCTGCGGCCGCACGGGGTGTTCGCGGTCATCAGCCCGTTCAACTTCCCGATGGCGCTCTCGGCCGGTCCGTCGGCGGGCGCGCTCATCGCCGGCAACACCGTCGTCTTCAAGCCCGCCTCGGCGTCGCCGCTGTCGGCGGTCAAGCTGATCGAGGCCTACCACGACGCGGGCGTGCCGGCCGGGGTGATCAACCTCGTGATGGGGCCGGGCGACACCGTCGGGCAGGCGCTCCAGGACCACCCGGGCATCGACGGGATCGTCTTCACCGGCTCGTACGAGGTCGGGATGAAGCTCTTCCACTCGTTCTCGACCCGCTGGCCGCGGCCGTGCATCGTCGAGATGGGCGGCAAGAACCCGGCGATCGTGTCGCGCAAGGCCGACCTCGACGAGGCGGCCGAGGGCATCATGCGCGCGGCGTTCGGGTTCGGCGGGCAGAAGTGCTCGGCGAACTCGCGGGTGTACGTCGAGCGGCCGGTCCACGACGAGCTCGTGCGGCTGCTCGTCGAGCGGACCGAGGCGATCACGATCGGGGATCCGGTCGTGCGCCAGAACTGGCTCGGACCGGTGATCGACGACCGGGCAGTCGAGCGGTACGAGCAGGCGGTCGCCGACGCGCGCCGCGACGGGACGGTCTTCACCGGCGGCGAGCGGCTGTCGGACCGCGGGCTCGACAAGGGGACGTACGTGGAGCCCACGGTCGTCGGGAACCTGCCGGCCTCGCACCGGCTGTTCCAGGACGAGCTGTTCGTGCCGTTCACCGCGGTCCACGCGGTCGACTCGCTCGACGAGGCGCTCGAGCTCGCCAACGACTCGATCTACGGGCTCACGGCTGGCGTGTACTCCGAGGACCCGGCCGAGGTCCAGCGGTTCCTCGACCGAATCCAGGCGGGCGTGCTGTACGTCAACCGGCGCGCCGGCGCGACGACCGGCGCCTGGCCGGGCGTGCAGGCGTTCGGCGGCTGGAAGGGCTCGGGCTCGACCGGCAAGGCCGGCCTGTCGATGTACTACGTGGCCCAGTTCATGCGGGAGCAGAGCCACACCGTCGTGGACTGACCGGGAACCGGGTCCGCCCCGGCGGTGTATCTCCGGCACCACCTGCACGGAGGTCCCCAATGCCGAGGCGTCTGATCCAGGCCATCGCGGCCGTCGTCCTGCTCCTGGCCCCCGGCTCGGGCATCGCCTCGACGGTGCTCGCGGGCGGTGGCTGTCACGCGGACGTGAGCGGCAGCGTCCACACCGACGGCACGGCGAGCGTCATCCGCATGGACGTGTGCAGCTTCGCCCCGACCGTGGCGCGTGTCCCGGTCGGGACGGAGGTCCGGTTCCTCAACACGTCCACGGTCGAGCACGTCGTGCTCGGTCGCGGACAGACTTGGGGCGGGGCGCCGCTGCCGCCGGGTCGCGAGCTCATCCAGGCGTTCGCCGAGCCGGGCGTCTTCCCGTACAGCTGCCCGCTGCACCCCGGGATGGTCGGTGCGGTCGTCGTCGGCGACGCGGGCGAGGGCGCGGCCACGGTCGCGGATCTCGTCGGGCCGACACCGGTGCCCGATCGACCGGCCGCCGGCGTCGACGCGAGCTCGAGCACGGATGGCGTCGGCGTCGTCGCGCTCGCGGCGGGCGGCGGCGGGCTGATGCTCGGCATGCTGCTGGCGGCTGTGGCACGCGGGCGGGGCCGTCGGGCAGCGTCCTCGTAAGGCTCGCGGCCCGCGATTCCTGCGGCGCGGGCACGGTATACTCGGACGACCGTCCATGCAGTCTGCATAGTTCCTATGCATCCCGTCCGAGGTATCGAGTGATCGCCAACGGCCGTCCGGTTCCAGACATCGTCACCGAGATCCCGGGCCCCAAGGCCCGCGCGCACGTCGCGTACGACGAGACCTGGACGTCGCCGAGCCTCCCGCGGGCCTACCCGATCGTCCCGGTCCGCGCCGAGGGCCTGACGGTCGAGGACATCGACGGCAACCTCTTCCTCGACTTTGCGGCAGGCATCGCGGTCAACTCGACCGGCCACGCCCACCCGGCGGTCGTCGAGGCGATCCGCGAGCAGGCCGGCGAGCTCATCCACTTCTCGGCGTCGGACTTCTACCTGCCGATCTACCCGAAGGTCTGCGAGCGGCTCGCGGCGATCACGCCGATCACGGGCGGCCGCGCTCGCGCGTACCTCGGCAACAGCGGCGCCGAGGTCGTCGAGGCCGCGATCAAGCTCGCCAGGCACGTCACCGGGCGCCAGTACGTGGTCGGCTTCCTCGGCGGGTTCCACGGCCGGACGTACGGCGCGGTGTCGCTCACCGCCTCGAAGTCGAAGTACCACGCCGGGTTCGGCCCGCTGCTCGGCGGGGTGTACCACGCGCCGTTCGGCACCGTCGAGGGGCTGCGCTGGTTCGACGAGGTGCTCTTCGACAAGCTCGTCCCCGCGCGCGAGGTCGCGGCGATCATCGTCGAGCCAATCCAGGGCGAGGGTGGCTACATCGTCCCGGAGGACGGGTTCCTCGAGGGGCTCCGCCGGATCTGCGACGAACACGGGATCCTGCTCGTGGCCGACGAGATCCAGTCGGGCGCCGGTCGGACCGGGACGATGTGGGCGATCGAGCACTGGGGGGTCGAGCCCGACATCCTCCTGACCGCCAAGGGCATCGCGTCGGGCATGCCGCTGGCGGGGCTGGTCGCCCGGGCCGACCTCCTCGAGGGCTGGTCGGCCGGCCACCACGGCTCGACCTACGGCGGGAACCCCGTCGCGTGCGCGGCCGCGCTCGCGACGATCGAGCTGCTCGAGGGCGGGCTCATCGACAACGCCGCGGCGCGCGGCGACCAGGCGCTGGCCGCGCTCAGGCCGCTCGTCGAGCGGTTCGACGGGCTCGTGACCGACGTGCGCGGCAAGGGGCTCATGCTCGGCGTCGAGTTCGACACGGCCGAGCACGCCGAGGAGGTCCAGTGGGCCTGCTTCGAGCGCGGGCTGCTCGTGCTCGAGTGCGGGAAGTCGGCCGTTCGGATGTCGCCGCCGCTCACCGTCAGCGAGGCCGAGATGGCCACCGCGGTCCGGATCTTCACCGAGGCCGTCGAGCAGGTCGCGGGCCACGGCGCCGAGGTGCTGGCCGAGGTCGCCGAGGCCGGCGCGCTCCACGAGGTCGAGGCGGCGGGCTGACCGACCGATGGCCACGTCGAAGGTCGCGTCGATGCGCGACGCGATCGCCGAGCTCGTGCGCGACGGCGATTCGGTCGCGATCGAGGGGTTCACCCACCTGATCTCGTTCGCCGCAGGGCACGAGATCATCCGCCAGCGGCGGCGCGATCTGACGCTGTGCCGGATGACGCCGGACCTCGTCTACGACCAGATGATCGCGGGCGGGGTCGCGTCGAAGCTCGTCTTCTCGTGGCTCGGGAACCCGGGCGTCGGCGGGCTGGGCGCGATCCGCCGGCGGGTCGAGGGCGACATCCCCGAGCAGCCGCTTGCGCTCGAGGAGTACAGCCACTTCGGGATGGTCGCCCGCTACACCGCGGGCGCCATGAACCTGCCGTTCTTCCCGCTCCGCTCGTACTTCGAGACCGACCTGCCGGCCGCCAACCCGCTGATCCGTCCGATCGCGTCGCCGTACGGGGATGGGACCGTGTACGCGGTGCCGCCGCTCCGGCCCGACGTCGCGATCGTCCACGCCCAGCGCGCCTCGGCGTCGGGCGACACCCAGGTGTGGGGGCTGCTCGGCTGCCAGAAGGAGGCGGCCTTCGCCGCGGACCGGGTGATCGTGGTGGTCGAGGAGGTTGTTTCCGAGGACGTCATCCGCGCCGACCCGAACCGGACGATCATCCCGGGGCTCATCGTCGACGCGGTCGTGGTCGAGCCGTTCGGGGCACACCCGTCGTACGTGCAGGGCGCGTACGACCGCGACAACCGCTTCTACCTCGACTGGGACGCGATCACCCGGGACGAGGAGACGCTCCAGGCGTGGCTTCGCCAGTGGGTCTACGACCTCGACGGGCGGGCCGCGTACCTCGAGAAGCTCGGGGCGGAGCGCGTGGCATCGCTGCGGCCGGGGCCTGCACCGTCGGGCTCGGTGGACTACGGGTCCTACGCGTGAGCGGGCCGCTGATGATCCTCGTAGCCGGCCCGTACCGCTCCGGCACCGGCGGCGACCCGGCGCGCATCCAGGCAAACCTCGACGCGATGACCGCGACCGCGCTCGAGCTGTACCGGCGTGGCCACCTCCCGGTCATGGGGGAGTGGTTCGCGCTGCCGCTGATCGAGGCCGCCGAAGCCGCCGGCGAGACCGACGCCGACGAGCGGCTGTTCCATCCCGTGGCCGAGCGGGTGCTCGCCCGGTGCGACGCCTGCCTGCGCATCGGCGGGGCGTCGGATGGCGCGGACCGGATGGTGCGGGTCGCCGAGCAGCTGGGGAAGGCGGTCTACCGCGACCTGGCCGAGGTGCCGGCGGTCGAGGAGGCGGTCCTGTGAGCGCGATCCTGGTGCGGCCCGAGCCCCGACTTGCGTCCGGCGCACGTATCGACTCCGGCCGGCACCCGCTGGGCCCGAATCGGCGTCGGTTCTTGCTTCCCAGGCAGGATTCGGGCGCGGGGGGAGCGTCCAGGTTCTGGAACTTGCGACATGCGCAGGGTTTCGACGCTCGAAGGCCGGCCCGGCGCCGACACATGCTTCCGGCGCAAGCCGGAGGGCGGATCGTGCGCCTGGCGCACGAACCCGGGTGGTTCTGGCGTGGGGAGCACGTCGGACGGCCGCCGGAGACGCGGCCGCGCCCGGCGACCCGGGAGGTGCCGTCGTGACCGGCGAGCCGGCCTCCTTCAGCAAGTCCGAGATGATGATCGTCGCCGCGGCCCGCGCGCTCGAGGGCCAGCGCGTGTGCTTCGTCGGCGTCGGGCTGCCGAACATCGCGGTCAACCTCGCCAAGCGCACGGTCGCGCCCGACCTCGAGCTCGTCTACGAGGCCGGTGTCTTTGGCGCCCGGCCGGCGCGGCTGCCGCTGAGCATCGGCGACCCGACGATCGTCACCGGCTCGACCGCGGTCGTGCCGATGCTCGAGCTGTTCGGCTACTACCTCCAGCGGGGGCTGATCGACGTGGGGTTCCTCGGCGCGGCGCAGATCGACCGGTTCGGCAACATCAATACGACGGTCATCGGCGACTACGCGCACCCGAAGACGCGCCTGCCGGGCTCGGGCGGCGCGTGCGAGATCGCGATCAACGCCCGCCAGGTGTTCGTGATCATGCGCCAGAGCCGACGGAGCTTCGTCGAGCGGATCGACTTCCGGACCTCCCCCGGGAACCTCGGCGGCGCCGAGCAGGCCGAGCGGATCCGGCGCGAGGGCGGCTGGCTCGGGCGCGGGCCGTCGATCGTCGTGACCGACCTCGGCATCTACCGCTTCGACGAGGCCGGCGAGATGCGGCTCGAGTCGCTCCACCCTGGCGCGACGCTCGACGCGGTGCGCGAGACGATCGGCTGGGAGGTCAAGGTCGCCGACGACCTCGCGGCGACGCCGCCGCCGACTCCCGAGGAGCTCCGGCTCGTGCGCGAGGAGCTCGATCCCGAGGGCGTCTACACGAAGTAGGCCGGGGGCCCGAACGGCCGGGGCGGGCTGCG
>JBIQKJ010000014.1:0-82230 GCA_044506615.1 Chloroflexota bacterium
GGTCTTCAGCCGTCAACCGACGGGATCATTCAGTGCTTCGGTGGATCCGGGCTTAGCCGACAGCCACGAACGAGACGTTGCTGAGCTGCGCCCTTCGGCAGGCGTCTCTATTCGACGCCCCGATGGAAGGCTCGCCACGTTCGACACGGTAGCGGTCATCGGCGAACGAAACCACGCCGACATGGTAATTGACATCGCCCAACGGTCGACGAACGATGCCGCCGTGCGCCTCTTGAGTTCCGCGGGTGTGGGTCTTGCGATCGCGGTCGGTGCCGTCACCTCCTCGCGGGTTCCCGCGATTGCGTGCACCGGCCTGCCCCCGCGCCCCGCGCGCCGGCGTGTCGGCCGGGCATGACGGAGCGCTGGTGGGCGAGCGTCAGCGGTGCTGACCGGGCGCGTCGCCCCGCATCGGTTGTCGTCATCATCACCGCCGACGAGGAGCAGGGCGGCTTCGTCGTCCGCGCCTACGACAACGAAGGCCGGTCGACCGTGCCGAGACATGGCACGGTGGCCTCGAAGCCGCACGGGCATGGGCCGCCAGCGATCACCAGCCGGCCGACCTGAGTCGGTGGGAAGGGATGCCCGACTCGGTGGTTGACGGCGTGGCGTTCGCGCTCCGACACGCGAGCCGCCGACGGTGAACCGATACGCTGACCGCCTTGATCTCCGGCTCATGGACGAGGGCGAGCCCGTGCAGCTTCGCCTCGGCGAGGAGGCGACGGACGGCGTCGACGTCCGAGAGGTCGCATTCGGCCGGCTTCAAGCGCTCGGCCATGCGTACGGGCTCCATATCCTGTCCGACGTCGTCGAGCCCTATGAACTCGTCGTCCTCGATCCGTTGCAGTCGGAATCCCTGCTGGACGAGCTCGCGTTCCTCGTGTCGATCGTCGACGATAACGTCGTCCGAGCGGCGGCGGCCCTCATCCAGCCGGTCGCTGAAGCGTCCGCGCGTCGCCGGATACCGCTCGTCGTCGACTGGGACTTCTGAGCTCGAAAGGTCAAGGCATGCCGCGGATCTGGGTCGAGTTTCATCAAGGGGCGCGACGCGGCCTGATCGGGACGCACCGGTGGTGGTCTGGCGAGTTTGGGACCCGCGGGATGTCCGCGCTGCCGCCCGAGGAGTGGAACCCTCCCATCCGACCGATTCCAGGCAAGGGCTACCCGACCATCCACGTCGAGGCAGGCGACGTCGTGCTCGAGTTCATCTCGCCCCTCGAGATGCTCGACATGGCCGAGGTGCTCGAGCGGCCGAACATCGACCCGGAGACGAGCGAACGTCGCTGGTATCGGAAGCTCCCCGCTCGGCTGAAGTCCAGCCATGCGAGGCGGCGCACCGCGGCCCTGCTGCGAAAGGCGGCCGCCGCCTACGAGGCGCACGCCGACGAGATCGCGCGGATCCCAACGGCGCTGCCCGGCAGTGCCGGCGCGTCCGGCCTCGAGATCGAGATCCGACCCTAGCCGGGCTCCGACAAGTCCCGATCCTCGAGCTCCCACGCGTGGTCCAGCATGTGCCACGCGCACCGACGGATCAGGAACTGGACCGTCCAGGTGCGGGCCATCGCGCCACGCGCGTTGTGGTCGCGCAGGCCCTCGCAAACCGCGTCGCGGTAGGCCTCGAGCGCGTCGGGGTCGCGATAGATCTCCGGATCGCGGACGACGCCGACCTTCTTTGCGAGGTCGAAGATCTCCCAGCCCTTGACGTGTCGGATGATCACGTCGCGGTCGCGACCGCCGCCGCGCGGACCCTTCCGCAGCTCGGCCGACACGTGCTCGGCGACCGAGTCGAAGTACGTCCACGACGCCCGCAGCAGCGCGATCTTCCGTTCGCAGTCGGCCTCGCTGAGCTGGTCGTGCTCGGGGGCGGCCGGCCGGCAGGAAACCCCGTAGAAGTCGGTCATGCCCATGCCGACGATGTGCTCGACGACCTCGAGCGGCCCCGCCCGACCGAACTCCTCGCCGAGCCCGGCGAGCTCGGCGACCTTCGCGTAGCGGGGTCGATAGGCCTCGAGGGTCTCGAGCGCCCCCTCCTCGGTCTTCCCGCTCCGATCCCAACCCGGCCAGTCGAACGCCACCGCGACGTCCCGCTTGCCGCGGTGCCCGTGCTCGACCATGACCCGTACGGGGTCCGACGCCGTCGCGTTCACGACCCCATGCTAGGGCCACGCCACGCGCGGGGCGAGGCAACCGCTACTGGCTGCTCCGGCGAAACGTGCGCATCGAGACCGTGATCGCGCCGACCACGACGCACGAGATCAGCACGACCCCGAACAGGATCAACCCGGGCGCATCCCCCCGCTCCCCGACAACGATCGCCGCCACACCCAGCGCCGTCAGCCCGAGCGCCACGGCGTGCGCGACGACCAGCGGCACGAGGAACGCGCCCTCGAGGGCATCCCGCGCACTCAGCGCGAACGCGCCGACGCCGACGGCCACCACCGCGGCGATCGCGAGCAGGATCAGCACGGGCGAGTCGAACACCAGCGCGAGGACCGCGACACCGATCGCGGCGACGAACAGGGCAGCGAGCGGCTTCATGAGGTCTCCTTTCGACGGGTCGGTGTGGCGCCGCCAGGCGACGTCGGCGGCCATGCCTCGAACCATCCGCGACAGGACGGCCAGGGCGATCGTTCGGTCGGGCGTGCCGCGGCGACGCTCGAGCTCGACGTGCTCGAAGAGGTCGGAGGCGATCTCCTCGCGCCGTCGGTCGGCCAGGGCGGCCGGCAGGTCCTTGGTGTAGAGACGCACCCAGCGGGCGACGAGGCCGGACACGCGCTCGGGGCTCATGCGGGCTCCGACGCGAGCCGGCGCGCACCGACGCCGGGCGTTCGGGCGAGGGCGTCCTCGGCGACCTCGGCGCCTTCGCCGGTGAGCGCGTACAGGCGCCGCCGCGGTCGGCCCTCGACGGCGGGCACGTCCTCCCAGCGCGAACTGAGAAGCCCGAACTCCTCGAGCCGGCCGAGCGCCTTGTAGAGCGTTCCGTGGGCGGTCAGCGAGCGGGAGCCGCGCTGCTCGCGCATCGCCTGGGCGAGGCCGAAGCCGTGGAACGTCGGCTGGCCGGCGCGCAGGAGCTGGAGCGCCGTGGCGAGGATCTCGGTCTCGAGCGGCACGAGCGTGCCGGGCTTGCGACGTGACATAGCACGCAGAATAGGAAGATATCTGCGGATTGTCCAGCACCCGCCCCGCACGCCGACGCACTACGATCGACGGACCCACGAATCTCGATGAGGAGGCGCACGCGCGATGCTCACGGCCACCAAGGACCTGATGCTCCCCGCCACCGTCACCGGCTCGTGGCCGAGGCCGCGCTGGTACGACCAGGGGCTGTGGGGCCGGCCGCTCGACACCGCGCTGCTCGACGTCCGCTTCCGCGAGCAGTTCCTCGACGCCCACGCTGTGGTCATCGCCGACCAGACCCGGGCCGGCCTCGACATCCTCACCAACGGCGACTACCACCTCGACGAGGACTTCGCGGGTCGCTCGTGGCATCACTACCCGCTCCAGCGCTGGAAGGGCCTCGAGCACGAGGAGCTCCAGTACGAGCGCTCGCGCGACAGCCTGCTCGCCTTCCCGCCGGGGACGCTCATGAACGAGATCGAGACGACGTGGCGCTGGCCGCGCGTGGTCGGCAAGGTCGAGCACGACCCGAAGAACCCGCTCGAGTACGCCAAGCTCTGGCGGATCGCGCAGGCCCGAGCCGGCAAGCCGGTCAAGTTCGGCACGTGCTCGTCGCAGGTGCTCGCGATCTTCCTCGACAGCCACACGTCCGCGTACGACCTCGACGACAAGAAGCAGCTCATCTGGGACATGGCGACCGCCATGAACGCCGAGCTCCGGCAGCTCGCGGCGGCCGGCGCGAAGGTGATCCAGATCGAGGAGCCGACGATTCACTTCACCGCGGCGTTCCACCCCGAGGAGGAGGAGCTGCTCGACTTCATGGTCGACGCCTTCAACCACGAGGTCGAAGGGCTCGACGACGTCGAGGTGTGGATCCACACCTGCTGGGGCAACCCGATGATGCAGAAGGTCTACAGCGGCGAGTCGTACGCGAACTCGATCGACATGTACCTCAACCGGCTGAAAGGCGACGTCTGGACGGTCGAGATGACCGAGCGGGACTTCGCCGAGATCGACCTGTTCAAGCCGTACGCCGCCAACCTCTCGAAGAAGGTCGCGGTCGGCGTCGTCAACCACCGGCAGCTCCAGGCCGATCTGCCCGAGGTCGTCGCGGGCCGCATCCGGCGTGCCCTTGAGGCCATTCCGGCCGACAAGCTCGTGCTCTCGTCGGACTGCGGGTTCGGGCGGCAGGGCTGCAACCGGACTGTCGCGTACTACAAGGCCGCGGCGATCGCCCAGGGGCGGAACATCGTGCTGAAGGAGCTCGGGCTCGAGGAGCGCTACGTGCCGGGCGCCGACCCGGCGCTCCAGACCGACGTGCTTCCCGACCGGGAGCCGCTGACGCACCTGCCGTCGCCCTGGAAGTAGGCCGGACGGCGCGTCCCAAGGAGGCGTGCAATGGATCGAGACGAAGCGGTCGACATGCTGAAGGCGATCGCCACGGCGTTCGACCGGCACGACCTCGACGGGATCATGGAGCACTTCACCGACGACGCCGTGTTCGAGGCGCCGCGCGGCTCCGAGCCGTGGGGGACGCGGTTCGTCGGCCGGGAGGCCGTTCGTGAGGGGTTCGCCGGGCGGTTCTCCGGGATCCCGGACGTGCGCTATCGGGACGACGAGCACTTCGTCGACTGCGAGGCGGGCCGAGGCGCCTCCGAGTGGACGCTATCGGGCACGACGACCGACGGTCAGCGGATCGAGGTCCGCGGATGCGACCTGTGGACGCTCCGCGACGGCAAGGTCGTGAAGAAGGACTCGTTCTGGAAGATCCGAACGACCGGCTGACGCTGCTGGCGTGACGTTGCTACCTAGGTCATACCTGGGGTAGTATCACGGTGTGAAGGTGAGCGTCAGCCTGCCCGGCGAGGATGTCGCGTTCCTCGACGAGTACGCTCGGGAACAGGGCCTCGAGTCGCGATCCGCCGCGCTGCAGCGGGCAGTACGCATGCTTCGAGCAGCGGAACTCGGAGCAGCCTACGAAGCCGCATGGGACGAGTGGCAGGAGTCCGGGGAAGCCGAGGTCTGGGAGTCGACAACCGGCGACGGGCTCGGGTGATTCGTCGGGGCAACATTCATCTGGTCGACCTCGAACCCGTTCGCGGCTCGGAGGCGAACAAGGCGAGGCCGGCGGTCATCGTGAGCAACGACGGCGCCAACGCGAGCGCCGAACGACGTGGCCGAGGCGTCGTCACCATCGTCCCTGTCACGTCGAGCGTCGAGCGTCTGTACCCCTTCCAGGTGTTCCTGCCAGCCAGCGCCACGGGCCTCGCCAGGGACTCGAAGGCCCAAGCCGAGCAGGTACGTGCGGTGGCGGTCGAGCGCGTCGGCAATCGGCTCGGTTCCGTGCCGGGCGTCCTGATGACGGAGATCGACGAAGCGCTCCGTCTGCACCTCGACCTGTAGCCGAAGCGGCCGTGATGTTGTCACGACTCGTCGCCACGGTCCGATAGGGTGACGCCATGACCGACGCGATCGCTCCGCCCGGGCTGCAGATCGTGCCCGCGAACGAGGCGTCGTGGGACGACATCCAGGCCGTCTTCGGCCGCGGCTACGCCGCCCGATGCCAGTGCCAGCGCTACAAGCTGAACCGGCGCGAGGCCTTCAAGCACTTCCCCGCGGAGGTTCGAGCCGAGCGCCTCAGGTCGCAGACGAACGCCGGACAACCGGAGGCACCCACGACGTCGGGCCTCGTCGCCTACCTCGACGGCGAGCCGGTCGGCTGGTGCGCGGTCGAGCCGCGAACCGCGTACCAGGGCCTGCTGCGGAACAACCGCGTTCCCTGGCTCGACCGCACCGAGGACAAGTCGGACGACGCGGTCTGGGCTGTGACATGCCTCCTCGCGCGAGCCGGCTACCGCCGGCGCGGGATTGCGCACGCGTTGGCCCGGGCCGCGGTCGAGCATGCTCGTACGCGCGGCGCCCGGGCGATCGAGGGCTACCCGCTCCTCACCGAGCCCGGCCAGGAGATCACCTGGGACGAGATCCACGTCGGGACCCGGGAGTTCTTTGAGAGCGCCGGATTCATGCAGGTCAGCCACCCGACGATCCGACGCGTCGTGATGCGCATCGACTTCGATCGGTGACTCGAAGGCCGATCGAGTACGACCCGTAGGATCCGCGGCAGCCTTCCGAACGAGCCGCGCGAGGAGAGCCTGCGCCACATGGTCGCGGTGTCGCGGCACATCCTCGATGTAGCCGACGCGTCGGCGTGACTCCGTGTGCGATACTCGCGGTCGGCCGGTGGCAGGCTGCGCTCACACGAAGCCGCCACCGGCCCTCCGTGTGACCCAGTCGTTCCGGAGGCGTCCGTGACCTCGAACGTCAGCCAGAGCTACCCGTACAGCAGCGAGTCCGAGTCGGAGCGCGCCGCGGCCATCGCCGCCCTCGTCGCGGCCCGCGAGGACCTCCAGAGCAAGCTCGACGCCGAGACCACCCCGCTCGACGACAACGATCGCTGGTGGGTCTGGAAGTGCCCGACGACCGGCTGCCCGGGGCTCCTCCATGTCGCCGGGTACGCCATCGAGAAGCACGCGCTGTACGTCGTCTGCGACGGCACCTGCGCGAAGACGTTCCTGCGCTGACCTGACGGCCGTGTCCCCGGCCATGCCCGCCGAGCAGGCACGGCGGCAGCTGATCATCGAGGCCTTGGCGATCGCGGTCTCCGCCATCGGGTTCGGGTTCGTCTACGGGTTGTCGGCACGCGACGCCGGCTTCAGCCCACTCGAGGCGATGGCGATGAGCACGATCGTGTTCGCCGGGGCGGCCCAGTTCGCGGCGGTCGGGTACATCGCGGGCGGGCTGGCCTGGCCGGTGATCGCGCTGCTGACGTTCCTGCTCAACGCGCGGCACATCCTCTATTCCGCCGCGCTCGCCCCGTGGCTCGCCGACGTCCCGCGCCCGCGCCGCGCCGTGATGGCCCACCTGCTGACGGACGAGGCGTTCGCGCTGGCGATCGGCCACTTCCGACGCGTCGGGCGAACCGACGAGAGCGGCTACTGGATCGGCGCCATCGCCTCGACGTTCATCCCGTGGAACCTCGCGACGCTCGCCGGGGTGGTCGTCGGCGGTTCGATCCCGGAACCGGGCCGGCTCGGCATCGACATCATTTTCCCGGCGGCGATGATCGGGCTCGCGGTCGGGCTCATCACCGGGCGGCGCGAGATCGTCGCGGCGCTCGCGGGGGCCCTGATCGGCGTCGGGTGGGCGCTCTTCGTCGCGCCGGCGCTCGACATCGTGGCCTCGACCGGGGTGGTGGTGGGGGGCGTCATCGGGCCGCTGGTCGGGCTGCTCGTGCCCCGCGAGAAGGCCGCCGAGCACGCGCCGCTCGGCACCCCGGCCTCCGCCGAGCGCTACTCGATGCCCGGCGTCCACGTCGACACGACCGACGACGAGGCAGGGGCCCGACCGTGAGCACCGAGCTGGTCCTGCTCGCGGTGGTCATGTTCGCCGCGACGTATCCGTCGCGGGCGGTCGGTCTGCTCGCGCCGGGCATCCACCGGCTCCCCCGCCCCGCCTTCGAGTACCTCCAGCTGGTCGGACCCGCGGTCCTGGCGGCGCTCGCCGCGGTCGGCGTGATGGTGGTGGTGCCCGAGGATGGCACGCCGCAGTTCCACATCGGGATCGAGTGGGTCGCGGTCGCGGCGTGCATGGCGATCACCGCCTGGCGCCGGAACCTGCTCGTGGGCCTGATCGTGGCAGTCGCCATCGTGGCCGTTGCGCGGGCGACCGGCCTGGCGGCGCTGCCGGCCTAACCGGTTCGACGCGCCTCGGCTTCGATCTCGATCAGCAGGCTGGGGTCCATCAGCGCGGAGACCTCGACCATCGTGGCGGCGGGTCGGATCTCGCCGAACAGCTCCCCGAGGACGGGCAGCAGGTCCCCGTTCCGGCTGATGTCCGTGACGAACATGCGGATGCGGACGACGTCCGCCAGCCCGAAGCCGCCCTCGGCGAGCGCCCGCTCGATGATCCCGAACGTCGCCCGCGCCTGGCCGACGAGGTCGCCCGGATGCTGCGAGCGACCGTCGGGCCCGGCGTCGGTCGTGCCCGACACCCAGCACGAGTCACCGACGACGATCGCCCGGCTGTAGCCGGCCTTGGCCTCCCACGGGCCGCCCGACGAGATCCGCCGACGCTCGGTCATCGTTGCGGCGGCCGTCGCGCGAGATCGAGGAGGAGCCCGGCGAGCAGTGTCGTGCGGGGCACGATCGAGTCAACCTCCAGGTATTCGGTCGGCGCGTGGTCGTTGCCGCCGACGGGACCGAGTCCGTCGAGCGTCGGGACGCCCATCCCCGAGGTCGTGTTCGCGTCCGACGCGCCGCCGGTGGCGGCGTCGTTCACCTCGAACCCGAGCCCTCGGGCGATCGCCTGGACGCGCGAGACGAGGTCGGCGGTCGGGGGTCGCTTCTCCATGGGGCGCCAGCTGGTGCGGATGTCGACCTCGACGGTGGTTTCGGGGACCTCGGTCTGCGCGGCGAGCTCGCGGATGGTGGCTTCGGCGGCGTCAAGGGCTGCGCCGTCGGTCGCGCGGACGTCGACCTCGAACTCGCAGCGCTCGGCGACGACGTTCGGTCGGGTGCCGCCGCGGATGACGCCGACGTTGACGGTCACGCCGGGCCAGCGGCCGTTGAGCGCGTGGAGGTCGCGGACGAGCCGGGCGGCCTCGAGGATCGCGCTGCGGCCCTTCTCGGGCTCGACGCCGGCGTGCGCGGCGCGACCGTGGACGGTGACTCGGGTGTCGAGGATGCCCTTGCGGGCCGAGACGATGTCGCCGTTCGCCCTGGCGCATTCGAGGACGAGGGCGACGTCGGCGTCGGCGGCCTGCTCGCGGATGTGCGGCGCCGAGGTCGGCGAGCCGATCTCCTCGTCGGGGTTGGCGATGAACGTGAGGCGGGCGAACGGGACGGCGCCGTGGGTGTCGCGGATCGCCTTCAGCGCGTAGAGGCCGGCGAGCAGGCCCGACTTCATGTCGGTGACGCCGGGGCCCGTGGCGATGCCGTTCTCGATGCGGAAGGGGCGCTCGGCGGCGGTGCCGGGGTCGAAGACGGTGTCGAGGTGGCCGATGAGGAGCGCGCGGGTTCGGTGGTCGGTGTCCGGACTCTCGAATGTGGCGACGACCGTGTCGCCGAGGCGGCCATCCGGGTCGGAGCGGTACTCGACGTGGGCGCCGAGGCCCTGGAGGAACGTGCCGGTCCAGCGGCCGACCTCGTTCACGCCGTCCCGGGTGTGGCTGCCGCAATCGGTGTTGACGAGTCGCTCGAGGTCGGCGAGGAAGGCCGGCAGGTCGGCCTCGACGGCGCCGCGGAGGGTGTCGAGGTCGGTGTCGGGGAGGGTCGGCATCGTCGGCCGAGTCTACTCGCGCGGGGTCCTCTGCCGCCGCGCCCCGGCGTTCGCCCCCGGCGAAGGTTTCGAGGGCCGGCCACGCCTCCCGCGTCGCTCCCCGGAATCCCGGCACGACCCCTTGCTATCCTGCCGGGACCGTGCGACTGGTCGAGATCCGACTCCTCGAGGGGCCCAACGTCTACCGGCTCGAGCCGGTGGTCAAGATCGAGGTCGCGGTCGGGCGCCGGCGCACCTTCTACGGCGAGCGCCGGCCCGCCCGGCACGCCCTGGTCCGCCTCGGCGAGACCGTTCCCGCTCGTGCCTGGCCGGACCCAGTTGCGGCCATCGTCGCCTGGCTCCGCCGCCTGCGGGCCGACCACGGCGAGCACGGCGGCATCGCGGTCCACCGGTCGTCCGACCCCGGCCACTGGATCGTCGAGTTCCCGTGGTCCGGCGCCGAGCGCTCGCACACGATCGCCGAGGCCGCCCTCGCACTCGCCGACCGCGACGTGTCGCCCTCGCGGACCGCCCGGCTGACCGGGCACCAGGAACGCGTGCTCGGTCGCTGGCAGGCTCGGATCGCCGACGCTCGCACGAGCCCGCCGTCGTGGATCCGCGACGACGACCGGCGCATCCCGATCGTCTCGATCACCGGTACGAACGGCAAGAGCACGGTCACGCGCATGATCACGCACGTGCTGCTGACGGCCGGTCGCCGGGTCGGAACGACGACCTCCGATGGCGTGCTCGTCGACGAGCGCATGGTCGACCCGGGTGACTGGACCGGGCCCGGCGGCGCGCACATGGTCCTCGGCCGGAGCGACGTCGACGTCGCGGTCCTCGAGACGGCCCGCGGCGGGATCGTGCTGCGCGGCGTCGGGTACGAGTCGAACGACGTGAGCGTCATGACCAACGTGTCGGCCGACCACCTCGACCTCCAGGGCATCCACACGCTGCCCGAGCTGGCCGAGGTCAAGTCGGTCGTCGCACGCATCACGAAGCCGGACGGCTGGGCGGTGCTCAACGCGGACGACCCGCTCGTCTCGGCGGTCCGCCGCCGGGTTCGGGCCAAGGTGGCGCTCTTTTCGGTCGAGCCGGGTGGCTCGGCGCTCGTCCGGCGGCACGTCGCCGCGGGCGGTCGGGCGTACGTGCTCCAGGACGGCGCCGACGCGTACGAGCTCGAGGGCGACCGAGCGACGAAGATCGTCGACGTCGCGCGGGTGCCGGCGACCGTCGGCGGGCTCGCGCGGCACAACGTCGCCAACGCGTTGGCCGCAATGGCCGCCACCCGGGGCTTGGGCGTGTCGGTCGAGCGGGTCCGGCGCGGCCTGGTCGACTTCAGCCCGACGTCGGAGCGGTCGCCCGGCCGGCTCAACCTGTTCCGGGTCGGGCAGCGCGTGGTCATCGTCGACTTCGCCCACAACGAAGCGGGCGTAACCGCGGTGCTGGACGTGGCCGAGGGCATCGCCGGCGGCGCGGCCGGTCGGGCGGCGCCGATCACCGCGATCATCGGAACTGCGGGCGATCGGCCCGACGACACGCTCCGCGGCATCGGGCGGATCGCGGGCGAGCGTGCGCAGCGGGTCGCGATCAAGGAGACCCGCAAGTACCTGCGGGGGCGGACACCGGCGTCGGTGATCGGGGAGATCCTGGCCGGGGTGACCGCCTCGGGCGTGTCGGGCGACACGGTCCCGGTGTACGAGTCCGAGACGGCGGCGCTGCGTCACGAGCTGAACGGCACCGGTCCCCACACCGCTCCGACCGGCGCCCGACCCGACGCGCCGCGCGTGATCGTGCTCATGTGCCACGAGGATCGGGACGGGGTGTACCAGGTGCTCGAGGAGCTCGGCGGTCGGCCGGTCGACGTGTCGGCGGAGCTGAGCGAGCTCGTGCCCCGGCTGCAGGACCGGGCGCGCCGGGGCTGACACCGGGAAGGAGGAGCCGGTGAGGATCAGGGGTCCTGTTCCCAGCTCGGACGGCTCGGCTTGCAACGCCGCTGCAAGGGTTGGTGTACATAAATAGATGACCGCGACCACCCGGCCGCCTCGACGATCGGCGGAATGTTCCGCAACCGCATGCCTCGCCGCGTGAACGTCGACTGGTCGCGGCGTCGAGGGGCGCGCGTGCCGATCGTGGAGTCTCGGTCGTTCGCGTTCGGCGAACCCGGCTACACCGAGCGCCAGGGCGAGGCCGTGGCGGGGACGATCTGCTGGGACCCGTCGGAGGGGTGGGTGCTCGACGTGCCGAGCAGCGCCGGCGACAACCCGCCGCGAACGGGCACGCCGGCGGACTGACCGGCCGGAACGGCCCTTCGACCGCCTTCTCGGCCCCGTACCCGAGATCGTGCCTGTGGGAGTGCCACATCCGGGGCAATTCGGCGGCCAAGGCGAACCGCACGCCTGGGGACGGAGGCGCTATCGGCGAACTGGGCCCTGTCTGCCCGTGGGAGTGGCACCGGCCTCGATTACGGTATGTCGGCGAATGCCCGTGGCCGCTTGTGCCCGCTCGTGCCCCACAGGTGCCACTCGGAGTGGCACGACCCAGGTCACGGGCTCGGGGCCGCGGCGCCGAGCTCGGGGCGGCGGCGCCGGGCTCGCGGCGCCGAACTCGCAGTCTGCGCTGACTCCCATCCCTGCCGGCGAGGGCCGCACGACCCTGCGGCGGATCCGGCGCCAGCGCCTCCCCTACCCCTCCGGCGCCTCGAGCTCGCCCGGGTCCGCGAAGGCCGTGGCGCCGCGCGCCGTGCCCGCCACGGCCATCGCCTCGCGATAGACGGCGATCGCGTCGTCGACGCAGCACACGACGAGGTCGCCTGGCGCGGCCCGGCGCAGAGCCGTCCGCACCGCGGCCAGCTCCTCGAGGACCGTGTCCGCCCGGGACGCCCGCGCCGACCCGTCCGACCGGGCCGCCCGCACGCCCTCGATCACATGCCCGGCCGACTCGCCCGCCGACCGCCCGCGCAGGTTCCGATCCTCGCGGACGATGATCTCGTCGAAGGCCGTCGCGGCGATCGCGCCGTACTCGCGCTGATCGTCGTCGCGCCGGTCGCCCGGAATTCCGATCACGCCGATTGCCCGGCCGGTCCGCGACGCGCGGCCGCTCGGCTGGACGCGGCCCGCCTGCTTCTGCGGGTCGTCCATCATCCGCGCCACGAAGTCCGCCAGCTGGCGCATCCCGTCGACGTTGTGGCAGTAGTCGATGACGACCCGCACGCCCCCGACGTCCAACAGGTTGAGCCGCCCCGGCGCCTGGAAGAACGACGTCGTGAACGTCCGCAGTCCCTGGCGGATGTCGTGCAGATGGGCGCCCGACGCCCACGCCGCAGCGGCCGCCGCCAGCGCGTTGGCCACGTTCATCCGCGCCTTGCCGCCGAACGTCGCCGGAATGAGGTGCGTGTACAGGACCGGCATCGTCCGCGGGCCATGGCGGAGGACGATGAGCTCGCCTTCGGGCGTCGGCTGGAGCGTGAACGCCGCGCCGCCGCGCCCGGTGTGGCCGTCGACCCGATCGAAGCCGTCCTCGCCCTTCGTCGTCGACATCGAGAACAGCACGACGCTGCCGCGGCAGTGCCGGCCCATCCGGTAGACGTGGCTGTCGTCGGCGTTGAGCACCGCCGTCCCCGAGCGCGGCACGGCCTCGACGACGACCGCCTTCACATTCGCCAGCTGGCCGATCGAGTCGATGCCGCCGAGCCCGAGGTGGTCGCCGGTCACGTTGGTCACGACCGCCACGTCGTTGCGGTCGTAGCCGAGCCCCTCGCGCAGGATCCCGCCCCGCGCGACCTCGAACACAGCGGTGTCGACGGTCGGGTTCTGGAGGACCATCTGCGCCGAGCGCGGCCCGCTCATGTCGCCCTTCCGGATGAGACGGCCGTCCACGACGATGCCGTCGGTCGAGGTCATCCCGACGTGCCGGCCCATCAGCTTGAGGATGTGGGCGACCATCCGGACGGTCGTGGTCTTGCCGTTCGTGCCGGTCACCGCGAGGATCGGGATCCGCGCCGACGACCCGGGCGGGAACAGCGAATCGATGACGGGCCGCGCGACGTACTGCGGCTCGCCCTCGGTCGGGTGGGTGTGCATCCGGAACCCGGGGGCGGCGTTGACCTCGACGATCGCCCCGCCGGTCTCGCGGACGGGCGTCGCGATGTCGGGGCAGATGAAGTCGATGCCGGCGACGTCGAGCCCGACGATCCGCGCCGCGGTCTCGGCGATCTCGACGTTGTCGGGGTGCGCCTCGAAGGTCCGGTCGATCGACGTGCCGCCGGTCGACATGTTGCCGGTGAGCGCGAGCTTGATCCACGTGCCCTCGGGCGGGACGTCATCAAGCCCGAACCCTTGGGCGCGGACCAGCTCCTCCGCGGCCGCGTCGAGCCGGATCCGGGTGAGCACCTTCTCGTGGCCGATCCCGCGGCGCGGGTCCTGGTTCGCGATCTCGACGAGCTCGCGGACCGTGTGCGCGCCGTCCGCGGTGACGCTCGCGGGGCGTCGCTCAGCAACGGCGGCGAGCTTCCCGCCGATCACCAGGCAGCGATAGTCGTTGCCGGCGACGTACGTCTCGACGACGACGTCGCGCGATCGGCTCTGGGCGAGGGCGGCCGGGAACGCAGCCCGGACCGCGGCCTCGTCGCGCAGGTCGAGGTGGACGCCGCGGCCGTGGTTGCCGTCGAGCGGCTTGACCACGCATGGGAAGCCGAGCCGGCGCGCCGCAGCAACCGCCTCCTCCTCGGTCTCGACCACGGCCGACCTCGGAACGGGCAGCCCGGCCGAGTCGAGCAGCCGGTTCGTGAGGCTCTTGTCCGAGGCGATGTCGACCGCGATCGCCGCCGTCCGCGAAGTCATCGTCGCCCGAATGCGCTGCTGGTGGACGCCGTGCCCGAACTGGACGAGCGAGTGCCGGTCGAGCCGGATGAACGGGATGTCGCGGCTCGCCGCCTCGTCGATGAGCGCCTGGGTCGACGGACCGAACGCGCGCCGCTCGGCAAGCTCGATCAGCTCTTCGAGCTCGGGCGCGAAGTCGAAGAAGTGCTTCGGGTCGGTCGGCGCGACGAGATAGTTGACGAGCGCGACGGCCATCCGGCCGGCCTCGAGCCCGACCTGCTCCTCGCGGTACTCGAAGATGCAGTTGTAGTGGCCCTTCGGGCCGGCGCCGCGGGTCTTGCCGTGCCGGACGTCGGTGCCGGCGAGGTTCTGGAACTCGAGCGCGATGTGCTCCGCGACGTGGCCCATCCACGTCCCGTCGCGCAGCCTCGTGACGAAGCCGCCGCGCCGGCCCAGTGAGCAGGCATGGTCCTCGAGCGTCGGCATGAGCTCGATCAGCGTGTCGGTGAAGCCCGGGATCGTGTTCGAGGGGAATTCCTCGAGCACCCCGAGGTCGACGAGCATGCGGATGACCGGCTCGCGCGCCCAGTAGTTCGGGCCGCGGAGGACGCGCGTGTCGAGGATCCGGAGGGTCGGCTCGGGGCGGAGCGCTCCGGTCCGGTCGGAGGCGCGCCGGCTCGGCCGCTTCCCCTTGGGCGTGGCGGTTGCGCCCGGCGCCGGGGGCACGTCGGCGGGCGCGCCGGACTCGGCGGTGGTGCGGCTCGTGCGGCGCTTCGGCCCGGGCGGGACGGTCTGGGCCACGGCTTCCTCCTCGCGACGCCTCGGTGCGGTGGTGCCCGAGTGTACGCGGCGTTGCGTGCCGCCGCGAGGCGGCCGGACCGTCAGCTCGACGCGGCCTCACCGCCGGTGAGCGCGTGGAGGACCGGCGTGGCGATGCGGAGGCGGCGGCGCAAGTCGAAGCGGTAGCCGGCCGGGAGGGAGTGCAGGACGACCCCGCTGATCATCAGCGGTCGGTGGCCGCGGATCTCCCAGGCGTCGGTGTCGGAGCCGGCGCCGTCGACGACCGTGATCGAGCCGCGCCCGATGACCTCCATCACGTGATCGGGCCCCACGACGCCGGCCGTGTCCTCGTCGACCCCGAGACCGAGCAGGCTCGGGTTCTGCGCGATCAGGCTGAGCAACCGCCCGAGCCGGTTCCGCTGCTGGAAGTGCTGGTCGACGATGACGCCCGGGAGGACGCCGAGGCCGGCCGCGATCTGGGCCATGCGGTGCTTCGGCGTCGCGCCGGACGCGCCGAACGCGATCATGTGGCTGCTCATCGCGCTCGCACCGGCCGAGGTCCCGGCGACGACCGCGCCCTTCTGGAAGCGCTCGAGGATCGCATCGGCCAGCCGCGTGCCGCCGATCGTGGACGACAGCCGAAGCTGGTTGCCGCCCGTCAGGAACACGCCGGTCGCATCGCGAAGCGCGTGCGCGGCCGACTGGTCGTTGGCCTGGGGTCGGGTCATCGCGTGGAGCGGGCGGATCGTCTTGACGCCGAGGTCGCTGAAAACTTGGCGATAACGCTCGCCCGCCTCGGCGCCGAGCGAGCTGGCCGTCGAGATCACGGCGACCGTGGCATCCGAGCCACCGGCAAGCTGCGCGAACCGGCTCAGGATGACCCGGTCGCGGACCTTGTCCTCTGCTCCTCCGATGATGATGACGGTGCCTTCGGTCACGGCTCCCCTGGACGCTCGGGTGGGATCGATCCTGCTGAGCATAGCCGGGTGCGGTGGGAGAGTGCGGGGCGTGGGGCGGCGTGCGGGGCGTGCGGGGGCCGTGGCGGGGGCCGTGGCGGGCGTGGGGGGCGTGCGGGGGCCGTGGCGGGCGTTCGGCGCGTGCGGCGTCGGGCGCCTCATCGCGGCCGGCGTGCCTCGCCTCGGCCGGCGTACCTCGCCTCGGCCGGCGGCGCTCTCCCGGCCGGCGGCGCTCTCCCCGGCCGGCGGCGCTCTCCCGGCCGGCGGCGCTCTCCCCGGCCGGCGGCGCTCTCCCGGCCGGCGGCGCTCTCCCGGCCGAACCCGGCGACATGCCACGCGGCGCCCGCTGCATGGTCATCGTGAGCACGAGCGGGCGCGATATCGGGCGCGCAGGCGTCGATGCTTGCGCGGATTCCGCGTGCATGGTTAAGGTAACGCGTAACCCCCGTCGATCCGCCGGCCCTTCACCGGATGTCGATCCGGCTCGTGCTCGGAATGGCCATGCACAGAGCGCGTCGGGGGAGATCGTCGCGCTCGCCTGTGGGGGACACCCGCCCGCCGCGGGACAAAGGCGCGCAGGAGGACACCCGCCCGCCCCGGGACAGGCCCGTCGCGGGACACCCGGCCCGCCGCGCCCTTATGCCCCGAACCCCTCGCGCTCGGCCGCGCAACCGGCACGTGCGAGAATGCCGCCCGATGGCGGACGAGGAGGACCCCCGCGGCACGAGGCCGACCCCAACGGGCCCGCGAGCGGGTCACGAGCCGGAGCCAGGCCAACGATCGGACGCGAGCCACGGGCCGGAAGCGAGCCACGGGCCGAACGCGAGCCACGGGCCGAACGCGAGCCACGGGCCCGAGGAGCCCGCCGGCCTCTCCCCGGTTCCCGGGACCGCCGCGGGCCTCGGGCGCGTCCAGGTCACGTTCACGGAGCTCGCCGACGCCGTCATCGACCGCCCGACCCGCCGCCGCGCCGGCGTCTTCCGCCGAGCGCTGCGGCGCGAGGTCAACCGCATCCGCGACCCGAAGCGGATGGCGGCGATCATCCTGCTGAGCCTGACCTTCTCGATCGTGCTCGCCGGGATGATCGCCCGCGGCGAGGCGGCCGGCGCCGATGCCCGCGCCTACTGGGCGGGCGTCCGGATCTGGCTCGGCGGCGGCAACCCGTACCAGCCGACCGGCCCGTTCATGCCCTACGTGTACGCCCCGTGGATGCTCCCGCTGTTCACGCCGTGGGCGCTGCTGCCCTGGGAGGTGGCGTGGTTCGTGTTCCGGGTCGGCACGATCCTCGCCCTGCTCTGGACGTTCCACTGGGCGTACCGCCGGCGGCCGCTCCCGACCGCGATCCTGATCGCGCTGCTCGCCTTCTCGTTCGGGGCCAATCTGGACACCGGCAACATCAACCTCCAGCTGACGCTGATGCTGTGGGCCGCGCAGTTCACGGGCCCGAGGGTCGCCGGCCTCCTCTGGGCGCTCGCCGCGTGGATGAAGTGGATCCCCGCGGTCCACTGGCTGATCCTCGCCCCTCGGGCGCGCCTGTGGGGCCTCCTCTGGCTGGGTCTCTCGGTCCTGCTCAGTCTCGCGACGCTCCCGCTGACGATCGCCCAGCTCGATGCGCTGTTCGGGTTCGGGGCGCGACCCGTCCGGCTCGACTATCTCGTCTTCCTCTGGGCTTTCGTTCCCTGGCTGTACCGCCGCCCGGATCCCTTCGGGTGGCTCCGACCGGCCACCTGGCGCGACGCCTGGCAGCGTGCCACGCACGCCGTCGCCCCGCGCGACGTCGGTCGGCGGGCGCGCGAGTTCCTCGGTCTCGCGCCCTGACCGAGGTCAGCTCGTCGCCGGCGCCGCCACGTGCCCGCGCCGCCGATCGGGCTCCACGACCGGCCGAAGCGCCAGCGCCCCGAGCGCGAAGTACACGATCCCGAAGACGATCTCGAGCCGCGGCCCGGCCCCGACGCCGAGCGATCGGTTGAACAGGTCGATGGCCGGGCCGCCGATCGCCACCGCGATCGTCGTCGACGACGCCGTGACCACGTTCGACAGCCCCATGTACCGACCCGATGCGGCCTTCGGGATGATGTCGGTCATGAGCGCCCAGTCGACCGCGAGGAACGTGCCCTGCGATGCGCCGAACAGCCCGGCGCCGACCGTGGCCACGAGGACGCTCGGGGCCGCGCCGATGATCGCGAGCCCGGCGATCCCGAGCGCCGTACAGCCGTAGATCACCGGCTTGCGCCCGATCCGATCGGACAGCCGGGAAGCCGGCACGATCGACACAAGGCTCAGCACGGTCGCCGCACCGAGCATCTGGAGGAACATGCCGCCCGACTGTTCCTGGGTCAGCCCGTGCGAGTCGGCGAGGTACAGGAACACGAAGTTCAGCACCGACGCGCCACCCATGAGGATGAACAGCCGCGACGCGAGCAGCCAGATGTAGCTCTTCTCGCGCAGGATGTCGGTGCCCCAGGTCTCGGCCGCGATCGACGCCCAGGAGCGGCCTTCGCGCGGCTTCGGGGGCGGGCCGTTCGGGACGCGCACGACGACGCTGATCATCGTCACCGCCTCGACCACCGCGATCGCGAGGATCGCGATGCCGACGTTGCCCTGGCTGTTCGCGATGGCGGCAAGGGCGAACCCGAGCACGTTTCCGAGCACCTGCATGAGCCCGACCATCGCGCTGGCCAGGCCGACCTGCGGCTCGGGCACGAGGTCAGGGACGTAGCCCTGGAACGGACCGCGCGCGACGTTCGTGCTGAACGCCAGGAGCGTTACGAAGGCCGCGATCGCGAGCAGCGAGTTCGCCGTGGCGATCCCGATGAGGAACACGACGTCGAACAGCGCGCCGGCGACGATGTACGGCTTGCGGCGGCCCCAGCGACTCGTCGTGTAGTCGGAGATCGAGCCGACCGTCGGCTGGACCGCGACCGAGAAGACGAACGTCAGGACCGCGACGAGCGCGAGCGAACTGCCTTCGGTGCCCGGTTCCGCGAGGCCGTCGAACTTGATCCGGGACTGGACCGCGGCGTTGACGACCGCGTCGATCGAGGTGAGCCCGAGCCAGAACGCGGAGATCCGCACGAGCGCGCCGATCGGGAGCGGAGTCGTCGGGCGGCCGGCTGCGTCGGTCGCCGTCGCGGCGACGTCGGTCATCGTTCCCCTCCAGTCCCCCGGTGCGAGCGAATGCTATGACGCGATCGTCGCGACACCGTCGTGGTCGAGCACGACCGACCGCCCCTGGCGCACCAGTCGCCGATCGGTTGCACCGGGCGCGACGAGCCGGAACAGCGACCGGTCGATCGAATAGACCGCGGTCGAGACGATCCCGATGCGACCGAGGCGGAACGAGAAGACCGGGTTCTCGGGGTTGCCCGCGTACGCATAGGGCGTGCCGTCCGCGGCGAGGAGCGTGAGGTTGGCGACGCCCCCGAACCGCTCGTGGAGTCGGCACAGGAGCGTCGCCCGATCGGCGTCGGCAGCGGCGTCCGGGGCTCCCGGGTCGGCCCACTCGTCCTCGAGCCAGCGCTGCCCCACCTCCGAGTCGGCGCGACCCGTGATCCGACCCTGCGCTGCGTAGCGGGCCCGGTCCGCACGGTGCCCGGTGAGCTCGCCGTTGTGGCTGAACGCGAAGCGGCCGGCCGGGTCGACGAACGGCTGCGTGTCGGCGAGCTGGATCGTCGACAGCTTCGACGGCCGCCGCAGGTGGACGATCGCGGCGGTCGTCTCGCTTGCGCCCACGTGGTCGCGGTCCGGGTCGTCGCGGAAGGCGCGCGTGTCGCGATGGGCGAGGAGCGCGCCGTCCCGGGTGATCCAGGCCGCGCCCCAACCGAAGCCGGTGACGCCGTAGCGCTCGAGCGCCTCGGTGAACGGCCACAGCTCGTCGAGCCGGAACGGCTCGCTGGCCCGGGCGATGAAGTGCTCGCACATGGGCGGCGATGATACGGCCGCTGTCAGCCCCGGCGGATCTCGCGCTCGTACGCCGGGAAGTAGCGGCCGATCACCGGCAGGTCGAACCGGCGCAGGATCGACTCCTTCGGCTCGCGCTCGAGCAGGAACGCGAACGAGCGTCGGACGAGGTCGGTCGGGTCGGCGGCGCCGGGCGCGAGCCGGTCGAGGTCGGCGTGGGAGACGGCAACCTCGTGCTCGGCCGTGGAGCCGTCGGCGTCGGTCACCCGGACGCGGCATGTCCATCCGTCGGCGGCGGGGGTCGTCGTGACGTCGATGGTGCTCATACGGGGCCCCCACCGCCGAGATGGGACTCCGGAGGATCAGGCGGTGGACGGCGGGCGATCGACTCGGCCTGCCATTCGACGCGGGCGCGTCGCGCAGCCGCCCGACGGTCGCGCCGCGGAGGCACGAACCTCCTCCCGGACTCGCCTGCGAAGCCGGTGAGCCACAGGCCAAACCGCCGCATGAGCTCGGACAACCACATATTCAGAGTGTGCCTCCCTGGCAGCGCGGGCACCAGAACGTGCGGCGAGGCAGGTCGGTGCCCTGGCGCGTCGAGGCGATCGGGGTGCCACAGCGGCGGCACGGCCGGCCGGCACGACCGTAGACGTACAGCGGGCCGCCTGCGGCGCGGTCGCCGGTCGTCGTGATGCGTTCCGGGCCGCGGCCGGGCGCGACATTGGCCAGCATCAGCCGCCGCGCGGTGTCGACGAGCCGGCCCAACGTGTCGTCGTCGACGTCCCGGACCGGGATGAACGGGGAGACCCGCTCGATCCACAGCGTCTCGGACTTGTAGACGTTGCCGATCCCGGCGAGCGCCCGCTGGTCGAGCAGCGCCTCGGCGATGGAGCGCTTGGCGCGTGAGAGATCGCGAAGGCGGTGCAGCGCTTCGTCGCGGTCGAAGTCGGGGCCGAGCAGGTCGGGACCGAGGCGTGACAGCGCCGGATGGAGATGCTCGGCCCGCTGCTCGAACAGCTCGACGACCGGCGCGTCGAAGCAGACCGCGACTGCGCCCGGGACCTCGAGCACGAGCCGTGCCCGCGCCGGCGGCCGGCGCCAGCGTTCCCCGGGGCGGTACCGGTGCCACGAGCCGTTCATCCGGAGGTGCGTCCGAAGCTCGAGCCCGCCGTCGAAGCCGATCAGCAGGTTCTTCCCGACCGCCTCGACCGAGGTGACCGCCCGGCCGACGACCCGGTCGATCTGGGGCACCGGTCCGGGCCCGTTCGTGCGCGCCGCGGTGACGGTCCGGCCGACGAGGTACGGCCGCAGCCCCGCGGCGGTTCGGTGGAGCGTGTCGCCCTCGGGCATCGTCGAGGCTGCGCGGCGGTCAGCGAGCAGCGCGCGACGGGCCGGTCGAGCCCGAGCCGCCGCCGGCGCCGGCACCGCCCCGCAGCGCGAGCCCCCGGTAGCCGGGCACGAAGCCCGCGTGGAGCAGCGCGGGCCGGAACGGCGATTCGTTGACCGGCAGACCGTCGACCTTCGTGATCACGAGCTCGCGAACCCGGCCGTCCGCCACAAGGCTGCGGAGCGCTGGAACCGCCGCCGCCGCGACCGCCGGATCGTCGGCCGGGGCGAGGACCTGGAGCGTCGCGCCGCCTCGCTCGAGGTAGAGCGCGGCACGGCCGTCGACGGTCACCACGTAGGCCCCCGCGGCTCGCTGGAGCGGCCGCCGATCGTCGTCGCCGCGGCGCGGCCACGGGATCGCGGCACCGTATGGGTTCGCGGGGTCGGCCGCGGCGAGCAGCTGGACGACCGCCCGCGTCGGGTCGTCGGCGGGCTCCCGGACGGCGCGCAGCCGGTCGATTGCGCCGGCCAGCGCGAACTGCGCGGCCCCGAGCCCGTCGACGAAGTAGCCACGCCGGATCCGCCCGGCCTCCTCGAGCGCCCGGAACACCGGGTAGACACCGCTGAAGCCGCCCTCGAGCCCCTCGGTCATGACGGCCTCGCGCGTGACGACGCCGTGCCGCTCGAGCAGCGCGAGCGCCTGGGCGTGGAGCCGCTCGGTGGAGGTGGCGCCGGGCGGCTCGACGAGCGACCAGCGGCCTGCCGCCTCGGGCGGCCCGAGCGAGGTCAGCCGCCCGGGACGACGGCTCCCGCTGCTCCGCCCGGTCCGCTTCCAGCGCAGCGCGCGGAGCGGGGCGAACGTGTCGTTCGTGACCTCGCCGGCCCAGACGAGGTCCCACAGCGCATCGAGCACGTCACGGTCCGTGCCACCGCCGGCGGCTGCGTGGATCTCGCGATAGAACGAGGCCCCGCGACGGGCGAGGTGCTCGCGGATGCGTTCGTGGCGCTCCTCGGGCGGGCGCTCGGTCTCGTCGGGGAGCGTCGCCGGGCGGAGGGCGTCGTGCCCCGGGCGGAACAGCATGATCCGGCCGTCGTCGCGGCCGAGGCTCCCCCGCCCCACCCAGCCCACCTCGCCGAGCGACCCGAGCTCGTCGAGCAGCCGCGGGGTGTAGCCCGGGATCCGTGCCGGCAGCACGTCCCGTTCCAGCACGGACGCGGGGATGGCGAGGCCCGCCAACCGGTCGACGACCTCGGCGAGCCGCTCGAGCGCGGCCGAACCGCGGTAGGGCGGCGGCGCACTCCCGACCGGCGCAATGCCGTGCCACTCGGGGAGGAACCGCGCGAGCGCCTCGGGGTCGACCGGCTCGACCTCGCGCCGGAGCCGCGCCAGCGACCGCCGACGGAGCAGGCGCAGGACGTCCGGGTCGCACCACTCGCGTTCGGCGCCGCCGGGCCGGAACTCGCCGCGCAGGATCGTGCCCGCGGCAAGGAGCCGCTCGAGCGCGTCCTCGACGATCCCCTGCGGGAGGCCCCAGCGTCGGGCAGGCTCCGGGGTGAGGAACGGCCCGTGGGTGCGCGCGAAGCGCGCGAGCAGGCCGTCGAGCGCGCCCGCGGCCGGGGCGAGGAACGCCTGCGGAACGCCGGCCGGCGCCTGGACGCCGACTCCGTCGCGGTAGCGGGCGACATCCTCCATCGCGATCCAGCGAGCCTCGCCGGCGATGCGCACGAGCGCGGCCCGGCGGGTTCGGACGAGCTCGTCAAGCCACCCGGTCGCGGAGGCCTCGCCTCCCTCGGATCGGGCCGCCACCTCGTCGGGCGTCAGGTCGCCGAGGCGGCGGAGCAGGTCGTGGACCTGGTCGGCGGTCGACGCCCGGCGGTCCTCGGTCAGCGACTGGAGCGACAGCTCGAGATCGGCCAGCGCATCGGGGTCGAGCAGCTCGCGGAGCTCCTCCTGGCCGAGCAGCTCGCGGAGCAGGTCGCGGTCGAGCGTGAGCGCGCCGGCACGGCGTTCGGCCAGCGGGGCGTCGCCGTCGTACATGTACTCGGCGACGTAGTCGAACAGCAGCGAGCTCGCGAACGGCGACGCCCGCTGGGTCTCGACCGAGTGGACCGTGATCTCGCGCCGCCCGACGCCGGCGAGCACCTCGCGGAGTGCGGGCAGGTCGAACACGTCCGACAGGCACTCGCGGTACGTCTCGACGAGGATCGGGAACGAGCCGTAGCGGCTGGCGACCGCGAGCAAATCCGCGGCCCGCTGGCGCTGCTGCCAGAGCGGCGTGCGGGTCCCCGGCCGGCGGCGGGGCAGCAGCAGCGCCCGGGCGGCGTTCTCGCGGAACCGGCTCGCGAACAGCGCCGAGCTGCCGACGTGGCTCACGACGAGGTCCTCGAGCTCCTCCGGGTCGGGGAACAGCAGCTCCTCGACACCGTCGAGGCTCGCGTCGCCCTCGGGCATCCGGATCGCGATGCCGTCGTCGGACCAGATCGTCTGGACGTCCATGCCGAGCCGCTCCCGGAGGCGCGCCTCGATCGCGAGCGACCACGGGGCGTGGACGCGGCCGCCGAACGGGGTCAGGAGGCACAGCCGCCAGTCCCCGAGCTCGTCGCGGAAGCGCTCGACGACGACCCGGCGGTCGGTCGGGAGGGCGCCCGTCGTGTCGCGCTCGTCCTCGAGGTACAGCAGCAGGTTCTCGGCCGCCCGCTCATCGAGGTCGTGGGTTTCCCGGAGCCGGGCGGCGGCCTGCCGGCGACCGCGTGGCCCCTTCGCGAGGTCCGCCTCGAGCTCGCCCACGAACGCACCCAGCGCCCGCCCGAGCTCGATCGGCCGCCCGACGGCGTCGCCGTGCCAGAACGGCAGCTTGCCGGGGACGCCCGGCGCCGGGCTGACCGTCACGCGGTCGTGCCCGATCTCCTCGATCCGCCAGCTGCTCGCCCCGAGCGTGATGACCTCGCCGACCCGGCTCTCGTAGACCATCTCCTCGTCGAGCTCACCGACGCGCCGGCCGACCTGCCCGGGCTCGCCGACCATGAAGACGCCGAACAGGCCGCGATCCGGGATCGTGCCGCCGCTCGTGATCGCCACGACGCGTGCGTCGCGGCGGCCCTCGACCGTGTCGGTGACGCGGTCCCAGACGACGCGCGGCTTGAGCTCGGCGAACTCGTCGCTCGGGTAGGCGCCGGCAAGCATGCCGAGGACGCCTTCGAGGACCTCGCGCGTGAGCGTCTCGTACGGCGCGGCGCGGGTCACGGTCGCGAGGAGGTCGTCGACGGTGGTCGCGTCCATGACGGTCATCGCGACGATCTGCTGGGCGAGGACGTCGAGCGGGTTGCGGGGCAGCGTCGTCGCCTCGATCGCGCCCTCGTGCATCCGCCGCGTGACCACCGCGGCCTCGAGCAGGTCGCCGCGGTACTTCGGGAAGATCACGCCCTTGCTCGGCGCGCCGACCTGGTGGCCCGCCCGGCCGACGCGCTGGAGCCCGCGCGCGACGCTCGTCGGGCTCTCGACCTGGATGACGAGATCGACGGCACCCATGTCGATCCCGAGCTCGAGGCTCGACGTGGCAACGAGCGCAGGGAGGCGGCCGGCCTTGAGCTCCTCCTCGATCGCGAGGCGCTGCTCGCGGGCGATGCTGCCGTGGTGGGCGCGGACGAGCTCCTCGTCGGCCAGCTCGTTGAGCCGCTGGGCGAGCCGCTCCGAAAGGCGGCGGCTGTTCGTGAACACGATCGTGCTCTTGTGCTCGCGGATGAGCTCGAGGATCCGCGGATGGATCGCCGGCCAGATGCTGGCCCGGGCCTCGGGATTGGTGGCGGGGCCGCCGGGCTGCTCGTCGAGCGGCAGCGGCTCGCCGAGGCTCGTCATGTCGTCGACCGGAATGACGACCTGGAGGTCGAGCGGCTTGCGCGTGCCGGCGTCCACGATCTCGACCTCGCGGCCCGGTCCTGTTCCTCCGAGGAAGCGTGCGATCGTTTCGAGCGGTCGTTGCGTGGCGCTCAGGCCGATCCGCTGGAGCGGCGGCGCGTCGTCCGGGCGGAGCCGCTCGAGCCGCTCGATGCTGAGCGCGAGGTGGGCGCCGCGCTTGCTGCCGGCGATCGCGTGGACCTCGTCGACGATGACGTGCTCGACGTGCCGAAGTGCCTCGCGCGCCTGGCTCGTGAGCATGAGGTACAGCGATTCGGGGGTCGTGATGAGGATGTCGGGCGGGCGGCGGGCGATCTCCCGGCGGTCCTCCTGCGGGGTGTCCCCCGTGCGGCTCGCGACCGTGATCCGCGGCTCGGGCTCCCCGAGGCGGGCGGCGGCGAGGGCGATCCCGGCGAGCGGGGCGCGGAGGTTGCGCTCGACGTCGTACGTCAGCGCCTTGAGCGGGGAGACGTAGAGGACGCGGACATGCCCGGGCTGCTGGCGGGTGGGCGGGGGGCTCGGATGGCGGACGAGGCGATCGAGCGCATAGAGGAATGCTGCGAGGGTCTTCCCGCTGCCGGTGGGGGCATGGATGAGCGTGTGCCTGCCGGCGGCGATCGCGGCCCAGCCGCTTGCCTGGGCGTCGGTGGGGGCCTCGAAACTCGTGGCGAACCACTCGCGGACGGCCGGGCTGAACGGCGCCAGGGGATCCGAGCGGGTGGTGGTCGCCATGGGACTTGGCAGTATAGGTCGGGCCGTGCATTTCGACCATGCGTTCTACGCCGTGGCCCCGCCGATCGAGTGGGCCTCCGGTCACGGCGTTCGTGCAGCCGAACGTTCCGTTCCCAGGCAACCCGCGCGCCGGCGCGTCGCCGATCCACGCGGCCTCCGGTCACGGTGTTCGCTGCAGCCGAACGTTCCGTTCCCAGGCAACCCGCGCGCCGGCGCGTGTTCGCCGCCAGCGAACAGGTGACGGCCCAGGGACCGAGAGAGGACGCTGGGACGGCCGAATGTTCGTCGTTGGTGAACGCCGGGCCGTGAGGCACCTGGCCGCACGCGCCTCGGCCCCCGAGTGTTCGGCCGCGGAGAACACCCGGTGGCGCCGCTCGCTGTCCTCACCGGTGCCTTGACGCGTCACCGCCCGACGCGCACAAAGCGCGGCGGCGTCGCGAGGATCCGGGCGCCGCGAGCATCGACCTCGGACCAGAGGATCCCCGCCCCCGGCCAGGCTGCGGCCCCGACGAGTGCCTCGTACACCTCGCGCGTCCGGGCGGGGTAGGCCGCCCGCAACGTCTCCTCGAAGCGGATCGCGAGCTCTCGGGTGGCACGGGTGGAGCGGAGGACGAGCAAGCGGCTCACCTCGTGGGGGCCCTCGAGGTGCCGCCAGAAGTCGGCCGAGGGAAGCGCCTCGGCCTTTTGCTTCGCCCAGCGCACCTGTTGCTCCAGCCGGTGCAGTTGCGACTCGACCTCGTCGGCGACCACGAGGCGAGCGCTCGGATCGATCAGCACGACGTCAACCACCCCACGTGACGGGCGATACACGGGCACCTCGATGAGCCGGCGCCAGCGGGGGTGAGCGATCCGGAGCAGCTCTTCGACGACCGGGGCCTGGAGCCGGTCCCTGAGGCGAGCCCCCGTGTTCGGGTAGGCGCGGATCGCCAGGTCCGCTCCGAGCACGTCGGTAATCGCCGTGAGTGCGGCCATGCTGGCTTCGGCCTTCCCGAGTTCGATGGCCGACAGGTGCGCCGGACTCACGCCAGCCGCGGCGGCGACCCGGCGGAGGGAGGCCCCCGCGTCGAGGCGAAGGCTTCGGAGATCGTTGCCGATCGCCCGGCGGACGTCGATGACCCGCTTCGCCCGGCGCCGGTCGGTCTCCTCGGCTCGCATGCGCGCAGTGAAGCCCACGTCGCTCAACCGCGACTGCACTGCCGCTTGTCTCGCGATCACCGCGTGTCGCCCGGGCGCTATCGTCCGCGCATGAACGAGAAGCGGATCACCGCGAAGGCCTTCCACGACGCCGAGGGAGTCGAGGAGTGGCGCGTCCTCTACGGCGGCGCCCACGCGTACTTCGGTGTGCGATCGTTCGAGCACGGCGCCCGCCTCGTCGCGGCGATCGCCGAGGGCGCCGCGGCCGTCGGCCATTTCCCTGACGTCGATCTGCGGCCGGAGGGCGTGACGGTCCGCACGGCTTCGGGCGAATACGGCGCGATGAGCGGGCGCGACATCGAGCTGGCTCGCCGGATCTCGGTCGAGGCCCGGCGGCTCGAGGCCGAGCCCGACCCCACCCAGGTCCAGGCGATCGGGATCGCCGTGGCCCAGAACGACGGGAGCGACGTCGGTCCGTTCTGGGCAGCCGCCCTCGGGTTCCGCAGCCTGGGGCCGGGCGATGATGTCGTCGACCCGCATCGACGCCTCCCGCACGTTGCGTTCCAGCCCATCCACCCACCACGGCCGGGTCGCGGCCGGCTGCACATCGATGTCAGCGTGCCCGCGGATCAGGCCGAGGCACGGGTCAAGGCGGCGCTGGACGCCGGCGGCCGACTCGCCGAATCGAGCCGGGCGCCCCTGTGGTGGTCGCTCGCGTCGCCCGAGAACCACGGCGTCGACATCGCGGCATGGCCGGACTTCGAGGACGACGACGACTGACGCGGCTCGTCACGACGAGGGCCGCCGAGCCTCCAGCGCGAGGTTGTCGACCGTTAGAAGCGAGCCGCTGACCGGGCGCACGGCGAAGCCGGCACGCTCGAGAAGCCGCCGAGCGACGTCGGCCCGCTCCGACCGCGCGAGGGGCTGGACCGGGTCGCGCTCGGCGACCGTGATCGTCGCACGCCAGTCGACGTCGCCGGGTCCGAAGGAGTCGAGATGCGCCCGCAGCATCGCTGTCGCGAGCCCGTGACGCCGGTGCTCCGGCGCAACACCGACGGCCAACAGTTCGCGCTCCACCCCTTCGCCCCCTGCCGCCGACACGACCGCGCCGACCAGCACGTCGCCGACGACCGCGGCGGTGACCGAAACACGATCCGCGTCGGACGCGAGCGCCCCGTCGAGCGCCGCCGCGGCATCCGACCCGCGCGGCAACGGCAGCGCCCGATCGGCGACGCGAAGGCCCGCGAGCCCCTCCCGGTCGAGGCGAGCGTGGACGGTGGGAGCGCCTTGGGGAACCGGGTCGGTGGCCGGTGATGAGGCGGAACCCCCGAGCGGGTCGCACCACCCGCGATCGACCGCCACCCGAATGAACGCCGGCACCACCGCCGACCGAACGAGGGCCGCCGTCGCCATCGACCGCAGCTCGGCCGCCTCCTGCGACGCGTCGAACGCCAGCCCCGCGTTCGGCGGATCCGTAAACGAGACCGGCAGCGGCGCCTGGCCGTACCGCTCGGCCTCGGCGGCCCACCGCTCGCGCCAGTCGGCTGGCGTCGCCTCCGGAACGTCCCGGTGCGCCCCCGCCAGCCACACGAGCGACCACGACCGCGGCACGACCCGATACGCGTCGTACCCGCCGCCGCCGGTCGCCAGCCACCGTCCGCTCGCCCAGCGATGCGCCACCGCGTCGATTAGCCGCGCCGCCTCCCCCATCGCGGTCGTCGTCATCCGCAGGTGCGCGAGCGGATCGAACGCGTGCGAGTCGGCGCCGTGTTGCGAGACCACGACATCGGGGGCGAACGAGGCCGCCAACTCGGGCACCAGCGAACGAACGGCAGCAAGCCACGCGCCCTCGCCGCACCCGGGCTCGACCGGCAGGTTGACCGACGACCCGGCCGCCTCCCCCTCCCCGAGCTCGTCGGCGAACCCGGTCCCGGGGAAGAGGTACCGCCCGGTCTCGTGGATCGAGAACGTGAGCACCCCCGGGTCGTCCTCGAACAGCGCCTGGACGCCGTCGCCGTGGTGCACGTCGAAGTCGAGGTACAGCACCCGCAGCCCCCGGCGCCGGGCCAGCGCAATCGCGAGCGCCACGTCGTTGTAGATGCAGAACCCCGACGCCCGCGCGCGCATCGCGTGGTGGAGCCCGCCGCCCGGGTGGAACGCGTGCTCCTGCTCGCCGGCCAGCACCGACGCCATCGCGCGCATCGAGCCGCCCGCGACCATGGCCCCTGCCTCGTGCATGCCACGGAACGGCGGCACGTCCCCGCCCTCGGCGATCCCCGCCTCCGGCAACCCGAAGGGGTCGTGGGAGAACGCCCGGACAACCCGGAGGAATCGCCGGTCGTGGAGCCACTCGAGCTCCTCGTCGGACGCCGGCTCGGGCGCGAGCCCCGGCTCCGCCCCGACCGACCGCATTAGGTCGAGCGACGGCCCGAACCGGCGGGGCGTCAGCGGATGCGACGGCCCGAAGTCGTAGTCGGTCGAGCGAGGTCCGTGGACGAGGAGCATCGGGGCCACGATACCGGCGACCGTGGCGGGGTACCATCACCGGCGATGGACCTGATCATCATCCTGCTCGTGATCCTCGCGGTCGTCGTGATCTGGCGCGGCCCGAAGACGCTGCCGAAGTGGGGCGAGGCCCTCGGCCAGGCCGTGCGCGGCGTCCGGCGCGAGGTCGACAAGGTCCAGTCCGGCGACGACGACTCGAGCCCGACCGACCCCAGCGCGCAGCCGCGCACCTGACGCCCGGACGCGCCGCGACACGATGCACCTCGGTTACGGGCTGATCACCGCCCAGCGTCATCCCGACGACCAGCGCTCCTGGACCGAGATCTACCGGGAGGCCGTCGACCTCGCGGTCGAGGCCGAGCGGCTCGGGCTCGACACGGTCTGGACGAGCGAGCACCACTTCGTCGACGACGGGTACATGCCGTCGCAGCTCCCCGTGCTGGCCGCCGTCGCCGCGCGCACGGAACGGATCCGCCTGGGGACCGGGGTGCTCCTCGCGCCGATGTTCGACCCCCTCCACCTCGCCGAGGATGCCGCCACCGTCGACCTGCTGTCCGAGGGACGGCTCATCTTCGGCCTCGGGATCGGCTGGCGCGACGAGGAGTTCGAAGGGCTCGGCGGCGCCGACGGCCACAAGGGCCGCCGGCTCGAGGCGATCATCGAGATCCTCCGGCAGGCGTGGGGCGACGCGCTCGTCACGAGGGACACGCACGGGATCTATCGCTATCCCGAGCACGGGTTCAACGTCACACCGAAGCCCGCACAAGCAGGCGGCCCGCCGATCTGGATCGGGGGCGGCGCCGACGCCGCGGTCGAGCGCGCCGGGCGGGTCGCCGACGGCTACATCTCGTCGCGCATCGCGCCGGCGGGGCTCGCCCGTCGCGTCGAGCTGATCCGCGAGGCGGCGATCAGCGCCGGCCGCGACCCGGACGCGATCGAGCTCGCGGTCCACATTCCGACGTTCGCCTGGCGCGGCGGCGACGCCTGGGAGCGCATCCGGCCGTTCGCGCATTACATGTCGTGGAAGTACGACGACATGGAGACCGCGTTCGGGTCGCTCGAGCGTCGGTCGCCGCCGGCCCTGTCGGTCGAGGACGAGGACGCGCTCCGAAAGCGCACGATCGTCGGGACGCCGGACGAGGTCGTCGAGGCCATCGCGGCATACCGCGACGTGCTGGGCCCGAACGGGCATTTCGTGGCGCGTGCCTACTTCCCGGGCCTCGATCCCGGCGTCCAGCGCGAGACGCTCGGGGTGTTCGCCGAGGACGTCGCGCCCCGGCTCCGATGAGCGCCGAGCCCGGGACGTCGTGACGCCCGAGGAGCTCGACGCGCTCACTCGCCGGCCCGGTCCCGGCAACCACCGGACGACGCTGACGATCGACGGCCGGCCGACCGAGACGCTGGCCGACCTCCCGCCCGAGCGCGACCGCCTGCTGTTCGTCGGGCTCAACCCGTCGCCGGTGAGCGTCGAGGCCGGTCACTACCACCAGGGGCGGCTCGGGCGGACGTTCTGGCGCCGGCTGATGCTCGCCACCGTGCTGCCGCCGGCGACCCCGGTCGAGACCGCCGACGACGCGCTGCTCGCGGCCGGGCACGGGATCACCGACCTGCTCAAGCGCCCGACCGCGCGCGATACCGCCACCGACGCCGAGCTGACCGCGGGCGTCGGACCGCTCTGGCAGAAGGTCGCGCTGTGGCGGCCGGCCGCGATCGTGTTCGTCTACAAGCGGGTCGCGGAGACGTGTGCGGGACGGCGGCTCCGGGAGCCGTGGGGCCAGCTCGAAGGGGTGGCCCTGGGCGGCCGGCCGTGCTTCCTGATGCCCGCCCCGTACGCGCCGGTCGAGGAAGTGGACGAGGGGCTGAACTTCCTCCGGAACCTGACGGCCTCGCTGCCGCGCGATCGAGCCTAGGCGTCTTCTCCGTCGGGGTGCGCGGGCAGCCGCAGGCGCGCGCCGATCGCGTCGAGCCGGGCCCGCGACGCGGCGAGCGCGTGCGTGTCGACGGGTCCGCCGATCGCGCGGCCGCCGCGACGGCCGTCGAGGTCACCGATGAGGACCGACCGGCCGTCCCCGACCACGAACGCGAGGTGGTCCGGCCGCGGTCCAGGCGTCGCCAGCGCTCGCAACCACACGTCGCCGGCGTCGATCGTCGCGCCGTCGTCGAGCTCCACGATGTCGTACGGCAGCCACCGCCCCCCACCCGGGCCGGCGAGGACCGGGACCGACAGCCGTTCCGCCAGCGCCTCGGCGCCGGCGTGGTGGTCCGGGTCGACGCAGGTGAGCGCAATCGCCTTGATCGAGCCGCCGCGGCCCTCGGCCTCCGCCACCGCGCGCTCGAGACCCGGTCCGGTCGGGTCGCCCGGATCGACGAGCACGAACCGCCGCCGGCCGACGAGGTAGGCGCAGACCGGCTGGCCGGCGACGCCGCCTCCGGCGGGCATCACGATCCGGACGATGTCCGTAGCCGGCTCGTCGACCGAGACCGCGCCGAGCGGCCCCGGCGCCAGCCGCGCCAGCTCCGACGCGTCGGCGACGTGGAGCAGCTGCTGGAGGGTCGTGCTGGTCGGCAGCCACATCCCGAGCCGCCCGCCGGCCATCGCATCGAGCGCGGCTCGCGGCGTCAGCCACTCGATCGAGACGACCTCCTCGCCGACGAGCGAGGCGACCCCCGCCTCGGGCAGGTGGGCCGCGAAGAAGCGCGCGTCGAACCGGCGCGGGTAGCCGGGCGGGGTGACCCAACGGGACAGCGGCATGAGCAGATCCGTGCCGAACGTCAGGTCGAGCAGGTCCGCGGCCTCCCCGAAGGGCATCGAGCCGTCCACGACGGCGGCGCGGGCGTCGGCGACGGCCTCGGGGGACGCGGTCGTGTCCGCGAGGAGCACGCCGCCCTCCTCCCACAGCTCGCGGATGGCGGCGATGTGCGTCGCGAGCGCATCGGCCGGGGCTCGATCACCACCGAGCCGCGACGCCGCCTCCGCGGCCCCGATCGTGGAGCGGGCGGCGAGCGCCGGCGCGGCGTCGGCCGGGTCCACGCGGCCGCCCGGGAAGACGTGCATGCCCGCCGCGAACGCCATCGTCGACGGGCGAACCGTGAGCAGCGCCTCGAGCCCGTCCGGCCCCGGTCGCAGCAGCACGACGGTCGCGGCCGGCGCCGGCTCGACGGTCGCGGCTCGCGCGGCGGCGGACCCCTCGGTCACGTCAGAACGGGTAGCGGAACGACCAGAGCCACTCGCCGGGCTCGAACTCCCAGTCGCGCCCGCGGGTTCGCTCGAAGCCCATCCCCGCGTAGAGTCGCTGCGCAGCGGTGCTCAGCGGGCGGACGTAGATGTGGACGGCATCGCGGCCCTCGCCGCGGGCGCGGTCGAGGCAGGCCTGGGCAAGCACGCGGCCGATGCCCCGGCCCTGCGCCGCCGGGTCCACCGCGAGCATCCGGAACCCGGCCTCGCCGTCGCGTTCGCCTTCCGAGAGCGGTGTGCCCGGCCCGGGCACATAGGTCACGCTCCCGAGCACCGCGCCGCCGCCGTCGACCGCGACGAGCACCGGGCACACCCTCGCCCGCGCCGCCACGGCGCGAACCTCCGGCTCGTACTCGTCGAAGCGCGGATCCCCGAGCGCGCGATAGGCCTGCACGGTGAGCGCGGCGATCGCATCGAACTCCGCGGGGACGGCCTCGCGCACGGTGATCGCCGCAGCGGGCCTGTCCTCAACGGCCATCGGCGGGCTCCGCCAGCTGGGCGCGCAGCGCCTCGTCGTCCGTGACGGGAAGCCGGCACACGAACCCGCGACAGACGTACGCCGTTGGTCGGCCGTCGATGGCGACCCGATCACGCAGGAGTGGCACGGTCGACGAGGCCGGGTCCGCCGAGAGCGCGAGCACCTGGTTCGGCCGGTAGCCGCGCGCGACCGGCTCGAGCAGCGCCTGCGTGGCCGCGTCGCCGGGCTCCCCGACGATCGCGATTTCGACCGCGTCGGCGAGCGACAGGTCGATCGCCGACAGCCATTCGGCGAAGGCCGTCGGGTAGCGCTCGGCGAGCGGCGCGACCGTCCGGATCGCGGTCTCCGCGGCGCTGCGGTAGCGCCCCTCCCCGGTCCAGGCCGCGAGCCGCAGCAGGACCCGGGCCGCCATCGCGCCGCCCGACGGCACCGCGTTGTCCTGCGGATCCTTGGGCCGGGTCACGAGCCGCTCGTGGTCGTCGGCGGTGTCGAAGAACCCGCCGGCCGGGTCGGCGAAGCGCCCGAGGACGCGATCGAGCAGCCGGCGCGAGAGCTCGAACCACCGCTCGTCCCACGTCGCCTCGTAGAGCGAGAGCAGCCCGTCGGCGAGGAGTGTGTAGTCCTCGAGCACCCCGTTCCCGACCGCCCGGCCGTCCTTCCACGAGCGCCGGAGCGAGCCGTCGTCGGCGAGCAGCCCGTCGACGATCGTTCGTGCGGCCCGTGCAGCCGCGGCCGCATACGCGTCCTCGCCGAGCAGACGCCCCGCCTCCGCGAACGCGGCGATCGCGAGCCCGTTCCAGGCGGCGAGCGCCTTGTCGTCCCGCGCGGGCTGCGGCCGCGTCCGGCGGCGCTCGAGCAGGGCCTCGCGGGCCGCCCCGAGCCGCGACCGCACCGTCTCGACCGCGACCCCGAACGCCTCCGCGAGGTCCTCGTCGTCGCGCACGCGGGACAGGATCGTGACGTGCTCCCAGTTGCCCTCCTCGGTCACCCCGTACGCGGCCTCGAACAGCGGCGCCGCCTCGCCGAGCACCTGGCGAACCTCGCCGGCGGTCCACGTGAACGTCAGTCCCTCGACGCCCTCGGTGTCCGCATCCTGGCTGGAAGCGAAGGCGCCGTCGTCGGTCCGGAGCTCGCGCTCCATGTAGTCGAGCGCCCCACGCGCGACACCCTCGTACCGCTCGTCACCGGTGAGCGCCCAGGCGTGGACGTACACACGCGCGAGCTGGGCGTTGTCGTAGAGCATCTGCTCGAAGTGCGGCACGAGCCACTTCGCGTCGGTCGCGTACCGGTGGAACCCGCCGCCGAGCTGGTCCCGGATCCCCCCATCGGCCATCGCGTCGAGCGAACGCCGGGCGATCGCCAGCGGTCGGGCGTCGCCGGTCGCGACGTGACGCCGGAGCAGGAACTCGATCGTCATCGGCTGCGGGAACTTCGGGGCGCGACCCCAGCCGCCGTTGGCGGTGTCGAACGACGCTTCGATGCCCGAGGTCGCCGCCTCGAGCAGCCCGATCGTCGGCTGCATCGGGCCGGCCGCGAGACGGCTCTGCGACACGAGCGCCTCGACCAGGCGCAGCCCGGCGCCCTCGACCTCGGAGCGGTTCTCGCGCCACGCGCGGTCGACGCCCTCGAGGACCTGGCGGAACGACGGCATGCCGTGACGGGGCTCGTCGGGGAAGTACGTCCCGCCGTAGAACGGCCGGCCCTCGGGGGTCAGGAAGACCGACATCGGCCAGCCGCCGCCGCCGGTCATCGCCTGGACGGCGGCCATGTACACCTGGTCGAGGTCGGGCCGCTCCTCTCGGTCGACCTTGATCGACACGAACCGGTCGTTGAGGAAGCGTGCGGTCTCCTCGTCCTCGAACGATTCGCGCTCCATGACGTGACACCAGTGGCACGCCGCGTAACCGATCGACAGGAAGATCGGCCGGTCGAGCAGCTTCGCGCGCGCGAGCGCGTCGGGTCCCCAGGGCAGCCAGTCGACGGGGTTGTTGGCGTGCTGGAGCAGGTACGGGCTGGTCTCGCCGGCGAGGCGATTCGGCATGGGCCGATGGTACGCGCCGGACCACGGATCCGTGCGCAACGGCACCCGCAGCCCGGGCCGCATGACCCCATGTCACCCAACGGACGGGTGGTACGGTCGCACCTCGAACGCGTGCCGCGCCGCGGCGTCCGCGTCGGGTTTGGGGGCATTGGCCTGAGCGTGTCGGCGACGACCGGCCACGTCGAACATCGGGCGCGCGGTCACGACGGCCTCGACGCCGTGCTCGTGGTCGCCCTCGCGATCCTCGGGGCAGGTGCCGTGGTGCTCGTCGTCGCCCCACAGCTTCCCGAGCGGGTCGTCGCGCCCGCCCTCGATCTCGCCCTCGACTCCATCGCGCTCGTCGTGACGAGCACGGTCGCGATGCTCGCCTGGATCCGGTATCGCGAGCGAAACCAGGCGATTGCCCTGTACCAGGCCGCCGCGTTCTTCGTGCTCGCGGTCACCTACCTCCGTGCGGTCATCGACACGGTCGGGGTGGATCCGACGGCCCCGCTCTCCTCGGCCGAACCGGGACAGGAGCAGCTGGTCGTCTTCACGGCCGGCCGCCTTGTGGCAGGTCTCCTGCTCGTGCTGGGCGGCTGGTCCGCCCTGCGCGACGGCACCAGGTGGGCGAGGCTCGTCATCGGGGTCGCGATCGCGGCGGTCGTTGCGATCGCCGTGCTCGCCCATCCCGCTGCCCTGCTGGTGCCGGCGTTGCTCATCACGCCGCCACCGCCCGCTCCGCCCGTCCTGACGACGTTCGGCGCGGGGCTCCACCTTTCCGGCGCGGGGCTCTTCCTCGCGGCGGTGCTCCTGACCCGCCGCCTGTGGCAGCGCGACCGGTCGATCGCCGAAGCGTTCGTTTCGGTCGGACTGCTGTTCGCCGCCTTCGCGCTCATCGTCGGCGCGATCACGCCCGGCACCCATCCCGGCCCGGTGACCCTCGCCGACGTCCTGTGGTTCGCCTTCGACGTCGCGCTCCTGCTGGCCATCGAGGCCGAGGCGCGGGCGATCCTGGCCACGCTGCGCCGGGCGAACCAGTCGCTCGAGGAGCTGCGCGAGGCGGAGGTCGCACGGGCAGCCCTCGAGGAGCGCGCCCGGCTCTCACGAGAGCTCCACGACGGCCTGACCCAGGACCTGTGGCTCGCGAAGCTGAAGATCGGCCGGCTGACGAGCGTGGTCGGCGGGGACCCGGAGGTCGGCGCGCTCATCGACGAGGCGACCTCGGCCATCGACCGGGGCCTCGCCGAGGCACACCAGGCCGTCATGGCAATGCGCATCGCGGCTGCGACCGACGGCTCGTTCAGCCAGCTGCTCGTCCGCTACGCGGAGGATGTCGAGGATCGCTTCGGTCTGCGCGTCCAGGTGAGCGCCGAGCCGGCCCTGCCGGCCCTCGGGACGCGAACGCAGGCCGAGCTCCTGCGCATCGCCCAGGAGGCGCTGACCAACGTGCATCGCCACGCGCAGGCCCGAACCGTGCACGTCGGCGTCCGGCACGAGGGCGACGACGTCGTCCTGTCGGTCACCGACGACGGCGTCGGCTTCGAGGTGCACGACCCCCGCCCCACCGACTTCGGCCTGCTTGCCATGCGCGAACGCGCCGCGATGATCGGCGGGACGCTCACGATCTCGTCGGCAGCCGGCCGGGGAACGCGCGTCGAGGTGCGCGCGCCGATCGCCCACGGGGCCCGCTCCGCAGCCGACGCCGACGCCGACGCACCGGAGGAAGCCGTCCGTTGAGCTCGCACGCGCCGCGTCCCATCCGCGTGATGCTCGTCGACGATCACCCGCTCGTCCGTTCCGCCGTCCGCCAGGCCGTGGCCGCGCCGGACATCGAGCTCGTGGGCGAGGCCGCGTCCGCGGAGGACGCGATGTCGAGCGCCCCGCGGCTTCGGCCGGACATCATGCTCGTCGACATCGCCCTCCCCGGTGTCTCGGGCGTCCAGCTGGTACGGGAGCTCTCGCCGCGGCTGCCCGACACGCGGTTCGTCATGCTGACCGTGTCCACGGCCGACGAGGACGTGCTCGAGGCGATCGAGTTCGGGGCAAGCGGCTACCTCACGAAGGACCTCACGCCCGACGCCCTCCAGCGAGCCGTCCGCGGCGCCCACAACGGCGACCTCGCGGTCCCGCGCCGCATGGCAGCCCGTCTCGTGCGTCGCCTGGCGGAGCGAGCGCGGCGCGCGCCCTCGGGTCACGACCCCCTCGCCGCGCACGGGCTGAGCACGCGCGAGCGGGAGGTGCTGCGACTGCTGGCCGAGGGAATGACCGACCGGGAGATCGCCGGCGCCCTGACGATCTCCACGCGCACCGTCGAGACCCATGTCAGCAGCGTGCTGCGAAAGCTCGGCGTCCGGAACCGCGTCGAGGCGGCCCAGCACTACCGCGGCGACGGCTGACCGAGGCGTGACGATCCGCGGCCGAGCGGATCCGTCGCACGCATCGCCATCGAGCGGGCCGCCGCGATCTGCACCCGAAGCAGGCGGGGCCGACCGGTCTCGATCGATGCCGCCACGCCCCCTCGCAGCAGGAGCACCAGGCGCTCGCCGATGATCGTCGCGTCCTCGATCTCGCAGAGCCCGAGGGTCACCGGATGGCGCCCGAGGAGCAGGAGCCGCTGCGAGGTGACGTACAGGTCGCCGGTCGGCGCGTCGGCGATGCCCGACTGGCGTCGCTCGAGGCGGACGCCCCGCCGGGTCGCCAGGAGCCGCTCGCCGGGCTCGAGGAGATCGTGGATCCGAGCGTCGGGCGTGACCGCCAGCTCCAGCCCGGCGCGGAAGCTGGCGCGCGCTCGTGCCGCCGCCCGCGCATCGAGGTCCCGCTCGTCCGTCATGGCTCGACTCTAGGGGCGGGTGGCGGGAGGGCGGACCCGTGAAACCACCGGGGCGGCTACGGATCGAGGGTCCGTGAAACTCCGGACCCCATCCCTCCGGGTGCAGCCGGTCGACCCGTGACCGCGTCCGTGACCCCCCGGATGGCAGCGGCGGGTCGGGCGCCTACGGTGCAGCGAGAGCGAGCGTGCGACCGGCCGGTCTGTGTGCCTCACCGCGCCACGCCCGTCCCGACCCGGCCCGCCGGCAGCGTCCCCCGGCCCGAGTCGATCCATTCCGGGGGGGGACCCGGACAGCGACACCGCCGCCGTTGACGCAGCGGGAGAGTGGAGAGAGGACGCAGACCGATGAGACGATCGTTCGTCGTGTGGCTCGCGGCGATCCTCGCCGTGAGCATCGGGGGGCCGGTCAGCGCAGGCGGCCGGGCCCCGACACAGGCCGACGTGGCAACGCCGGCCGCCGTTGACGAATCAAAGAACCCCCACTACTTCGGCCCCTGGCCGAACTGGGCCAACAGCCCCTACACCCTGGCCGACGTGTCGGTGTCCATCACGGGAGACGGCACCGGCGCGGCGGCGGCCGCGACCGTCGGCGCCGGCGGTGTCCTCACCGACATCGTGATCACCGACCCGGGCAGCGGCTACTCGACCGCGACCGTCGAGATCACCGGCGGCGGCAGCGGTGCCGCGGCCACGGCGACCATCACGGAATCCGGGGCGATCACCTCGATCACCGTCACGAACGGTGGCGCGGGCTACACCGCACCGACCGTGACGATCGGCGGCGGCGGCGGCGTCAACGTCCCGAGCGCCGTCGGCAACGCGCTCGAGGATCGCACCTACGCGACCGACTTCGTGGCGCCGCCCGCGGTCGTCCCGGCTGCGGTGGCGGCCGTCGCGAACCGCACCTGGACCGCGACGGTCGGCGACGCGAGCGACGGCACCTTCACGCTCACCGTCGATGCCGCCACGACCGGGGACATCGCCTTCAACGCGGTCGCAGCGGACGTCGAGGCGGCGCTCGCGACCGCCGGCGTCACGGCCACGGTCACCGGCTCCGGCTCGACTCCCGACCCGTGGGTGCTCGTCTTCGACACCGCGCCGGGCGCGGTCTCCATGGACACGGCGCTGCTGAGCCAGCCCGTGACCGGCGCCGCGGTCAGCGCGGCGGCGACCTACGAGGTCCACGTCGGGTCCGCCTCGGGCGGCACGTTCGCGCTCCTCGTCGACGGCACGGCGACCGGCGCCATCGCGTTCGACGCCGCCGCAGACGACGTCCGGACCGCAGTCGGCGCCGCGGCGCTCGCGGTGAGCGGCACCGGCACCGAGGCCGATCCGTGGCTGGTCGTGCTGGCGAACGCCGCGACGCTCGACATCGACCCTGCGAACCTCACCCAGCCCAACCCGCTCGTCCCGGTCTTCGTCGTCGTTCCGACCGAGCTCCCGGACGGCACCCTCACCGAGTTCCGCAGCTGGAACCAGGCGAACGCCGGAGCGGCATCCGTGCCATCCGCGGGCGGCCGGTTCCACGCGTACGTCCTTCGCCCGGTCGGCGGCTCGCCGAACACCTGGACGGTCGTCGCCGACAGCGGCGTCCTGACGGTCCCGGCGCTGACGACCCCGGGCACCTCCGAGGTTGCGACGTACGACGTCGCGGACGTCGCGGTCCAGGCCGGCGACGTCCTCGGCTTCTTCGGCTCGGGCATCCCGGTCGACATCGATGCGGCCGGTCTCGACCTGTTCAGCTTCCCCGCCGACGCGGCCCCGGCCGAGGGCGACACCGTCGACTTCGGCGGCCCCGGCTTCCCCGACTACGGCCAGGCTCGGACGTACTCGTTCGGCGCGGGCGTCGTCACGACCGCCGCGCCGTCGCAGGCGACCGGCACGGTCTACGGCGGCGTCGACGCCGTCTCGATCACCGATCCCGGCAGCGGCTACACGGTCCCGACCGTCGACTTCGACATGCCCGACGACCCCGACGGCGTCAAGGCCACGGGGCACGTCGTGTGCGCCGAGACCGACTGCATGCCGGCCACCGAGGGCGGCAGCGTGACGATCACCGGCGTCGTCGTCGACCACCCCGGCTCCGGCTATGCGTCGGCGCCCGGTGTCGCGATCCGCAACGGGACGCTGTTCGACCCGATCACCCCGATCGACCCGGGCGCCTTCAGCCCGGCGTCCGCGACCGCCACGCTGGCCGTCAGCTCGATCGTCCTCGACTCGTTCGGCAGCGGCTACACGACCCCGCCGAGCGTGACGATCGACGACCCGACCGGCAGCGGCGCAACCGCGACCGCCACGGTGAACGCCGGCGCGGTGACCGGGATCACCCTCGACAGCCCGGGCAGCGGGTACCTGACCCAGGGCGGCATCCGCAAGTTCCAGGACGGCCTGCCGGTCCTGTGCATGCCCGCCGCGGGCGAGACCTTCGCCGACTGCACGGACAACAACCTCGGCCAGCACATCCCGGTCGCCGTGCCCGACACGACGACGTACCCCGGCAGCGACTACTACGAGATCGCGGTCGTCCAGACCCGCGAGCGGATGAGCTCCTCGCTCCCCGAGCGCGGCACGCTCCTTCGCGAGTACGTCCAGCTTGAGACGGCGGCCAACGCCGACTTCAGCAAGCACGTCGCGCTCCAGACCGAGCGCAAGGACGGCTCGTCCCAGCCGACCCTGCTGCCCGACGGCAGCCCCGCGATCGCCGTCGACGATCCGCACTACCTGGGCCCGGTCATCGTCGCCTCGAAGGACCGGCCGGTCCGCATCACCTTCCGCAACCTCCTGCCCACCGGCGCCGAGGGCGACCTGTTCCTGCCGGTCGACTCGACGATGATGGGCTCGGGCATGGGTCCGATGGAGATGCCGGAGCCGGCGGACCAGGGCACCGTCGACGACGCCGTGCGCGATCAGCTGTGCACCCGCGACCCGAAGAGCGACATGTGCTTCGCCGACAACCGGGCGACGCTCCACCTGCACGGTGGGGTCACCCCGTGGATCAGCGACGGCACGCCGCACCAGTGGATCACCCCGGCCGGCCAGGACACCCCGTGGCCGGAGGGCGTGAGCGTCGAGAACGTGCCCGACATGCCCGATCCGGGCCCGGGCGCGCAGACGTTCTTCTACACCAACCAGCAGTCGGCGCGGCTGATGTTCTACCACGATCACTCGTGGGGCATCACGCGGCTCAACGTCTACTCGGGCGAGGCCGCCGGCTACGTCATCACCGACCCGACCGAGCAGAAGCTGATCGACGACGGGATCCTCCCGGTCGACCAGATCCCGCTGATCATCCAGGACCGCACCTTCGTCCCGAGCGACGAGCAGCTCTACGGCGATCCGGACGCAGGCATCTACGGCCAGGATCCGACGTGGGACAATGCTCGCTGGGGCAGCGAGGGCGACCTCTGGTACCACCACGTGTACATGCCGGCCCAGAACCCCGGCGACCCATCCGGCATGAGCGCGTTCGGTCGCTGGATGTACGGGCCGTGGTTCTGGCCGCCGGCCGGCGACGCGAAGCACGGGCCGATCGACAACCCGTACTACGACCCCGCCTGCAGGCTCGACGAGCCGGAGACGTGGCAGTACGACACCGACCCGTTCTGCGAGCCTGCCCAGATCCCGGGCACGCCGAACATCTCGGCCGGGATGGAGCAGTTCAACGACACGCCGGTCGTCAACGGCACGGCCTACCCGACCACGACGGTCCAGCCCAAGTCGTATCGCGTGCGCGTGCTCAACGCGGCCAACGACCGCTTCTGGAACCTCCAGTGGTACGTCGCCGATCCGCGGACGGGCACCGACAGCGAGGTCGCGCTCAACCCGGACGAGCTCGCCGCCGCGCAGCTCGACCCGGTCATCTTCCCGACCCCGGACACCAAGTGGAGCCCCGCCGGGCCGAGCTGGATCCAGATCGGGACCGAGGGCGGCTTCCTGCCGGCACCGGTCGTCGTCCCCAACCAGCCCATCACCTGGATCACCGATCCGACCCGCTTCGACGTCGGGAACGTCGACCAGCACGCGCTGCTGCTCGGTCCCGCGGAGCGAGCCGACACGGTCGTCGACTTCTCGAAGTTCGCGGGCAAGACGCTGATCCTGTACAACGACGCGCCCGCCGCCTTCCCGGCCCGCGTGCCGCAGTACGACTACTACACCGGCGCACCGGACCTCAGCCCGTCGGGCGCCCCGACGATCCTCCCCGGCTACGGTCCGAACACGCGCACGGTCATGCAGGTCAAGGTGGCCGACACGGCCCCGGCGCCGGCGTTCAACCTGAACGCGCTCCAGAGCGCCTTCCGCCACAAGGCGGACGGCTCGGGCGTGTTCGAGTCAGGCCAGAACCCGATCATCGTCGGCCAGTCGACCTACAACAGCGCCTACGGCACGAACTTCGTGTCGGGCGGCTTCTGCAACGCGCCGAACAACCCGAGCGCCCGGTGTGACGGGTACGCCCGCATCTCCGACCAGGGCGGCGACATGTGGAAGTTCAACACGCTCAAGTCCCCGAACACGCCGATCTCGGTCAGGCTCCAGCCGAAGGCGATCCACGACGAGATGAACTCGACCTCGTTCGATCCGTTCGGCCGCATGACGGGCTTCCTCGGGCTGGAGGCGGTCCCGGCGACGCCGGGGCTCCAGAACTTCATCCCGTACCCGTACACGAACCCGACGACCGAGATCATCGACGCGTCGAAGCTGCCTCAGGACCTTCCCGAGGGCATGACGGCAACGCCGATCAGCACCGGCGACGACGGGACGCAGATCTGGAAGTTCACCCACAACGGCGTCGACACCCACCCGATCCACTTCCACCTGTACGACGTCCAGGTGCTCAACCGGGTCGCCTGGGACAACATCATGACGCTGCCCGACCGGACGGAGCTCGGCTGGAAGGACACGGTGCGGATGAACCCGCTGCAGGACACGTACGTGGCCCTGCGGCCGATCATCCCGACACTGCCGTTCAAGCTGCCGAACAGCATCCGCCCGCTCAACCCGATGATGCCGATCGGCGCGACCCTGACCGACGCGAACGCGACGGATCCGCAGGGGAACCCGACCGCGGCGATCATCAACCGGCTCGTGAACTTCGGCTGGGAGTACGTCTACCACTGCCACATCCTCAGCCATGAGGAGATGGACATGATGCGGCCGGTCTCGGTGGCGCTGCCGCCCGAGAAGGCCAGCGACCTGACGTACACCGTGACCGGCAACGGCAACAACACCCGGCTCACGCTCACCTGGAAGGACAACGCGATTACCGAGACGGCCTTCCTCGTGCAGCGGCAGGCCGGGCCGACCGGCCAGTGGACGACACTCGGCACGGTGAGCCGTGACCTGGCTGCGGACAACACCGCGGGCGGCACCGCCACCTTCACCGACACGTCGTTCCGCTGGAACAGCACGCTCTACTCGTACCGGGTCGTCGCGCGCAACGCGATCGGCTACGGCGACGCGTTCCCGCAGTTCAACGCCGACGCCGTGTCCGCGCCGGTCCCCGTCATCCGGGGCCCGTCCAGCCTGGCGGCGACGCTGCAGGCGATCGCGAGCGGCATGCAGGTCCGGCTCACGTTCACCGACAACACCACGACCGAGACGGGCTTCGCGATCGAGCGCTCCACCGACGGCGGCGCGTTCAGCCAGATTGCGACCGCACCGGCGCGGAGCAGCACCGGCGGCGTGACCTTCGACGACACGACCGTGGACTACGGGCACGCCTACGCGTACCGGGTCGCGGCGATCACGCCGGCTGGGATGTCGGCCTACACCAACACCGCCTCGGTGACCGTGCCCGCGGTTCCCGCCGCGCCGTCGGCCTTCACGGCCGCGGTCGGCCCCAACGGCAACGGCAACAACCGTTCGGTGATCCTCACCTGGGCGGACAACTCGACCAACGAGACCGGCTTCACGATCCAGCGTTCGACGAACGCCGGGTTCACGAGCGGTCTCACCTCGGTCACCGTCGCGCCGAATACCCAGTCGTACACGTGGACCGGTCTCAGCCGGAACACCGTGTACTGGTTCCGCATTCGCGCGAACAACGGCTCGATCGTCGGCTCGGCCTGGGTCGCCTCGACCCCGCCGTCGCTGCGAACGAACCCGTAACCCGAACGTCCCCCACCCCGGAGCGCCGGTTCCCCCCGATCCGGCGCTCCGGGCCCTTGGTCAATAAGCACCAGCAAAGGGACGACAGGTATGGTCCCGCCAACACCCAGGGTGTACCCTCGCCGGACCACAACGGGAGCGTGCCTGCCCCTCGTGAAGCGACTCATTGCCTGCCTCATCGCAGCACTCGTGGTGGCCGGTCTTGCCGCGCCGGTCAGCGTCGCCGCGGCACGCCCGCCGAAGGTCGTCCTGATCGTCGGTCCCGTCGGCCCTGAGGTCACGGCGCGGTTCCGGGCGCAGGCCCGGGAAGCGGCCGAGATCGCCCGGCGGTTCACCCCCGACGTGACCGAGCTCTACTCCCCGGACGCGACGTGGCCCGCGGTCCGCGAAGCCCTCCAGGGCGCGTCGGTGGTGGTCTACCTCGGGCACGGCAACGGCTGGCCGAGCCGCTACCGCGACCACCTGTTCCCACCGTCCCAGAACGGATTCGGGCTGAACCCCGTCGCGGGCGCGGGGGACTCCAGGCACCAGTACTTCGGGGAGAAGTACGTCGGCTCGGAGGTCAAGCTCGCGAAGAACGCGGTCGTGCTGCTCCACCACCTCTGCTACGCGAGCGGCAACACGGAGCCCGGCCTCCCGGTCGGCACCTTCCAGCAGTCGAAGCAGCGGGTCGACAACTACGCAGCCGGATTCATCCAGGCGGGGGCCTCGGCGGTCATCGCCGACGCGCTGTCGTCCCCCGCGTACAACGTCCGGTCGGTGCTGCGCGGCGACCGGTCGATCGAGCGGATCTGGCGCTCCGATCCCGGGGCCAACGGCAACGTCATCGCCTTCGAGAGCAAGCGCAGTCCCGGGTTCGTCGCGCAGATGGACCCCGACCGTCCGACGTCCGGGTTCCATCGTTCGATCGTGCTGAAGGCGGGGCTCGCCTCGGCCGACGTCCTCGCCGGAGCACGCGGCAACGCCGCGCCGGTGCCGAGCGCGGACCCCGAGCCTGACGTGCCGAGTCTCATCCCGTCCGGGATCGAAGCCGAGCAACCGGCCTTCGCGACGATCCCGACCGCGGCGACGGAAACGCAGCTGGTCGTCCGGTACACGATCGAGGACCGGGACCTGCTTCCGAAGAAGATCCAGGTGAGCGCTCGCTGGGATGCGATCGACGTCGCGCCGCCACCGGTCGATCCCTCCACGGAGGTCCCACCCGCGGCGGAGCCCGAAGCCAGCCCGACCCCGGACGAGCCCCCCACGCCCACCACCGAGCCGTCCGCGACGCCGGCGCCGTCGGGCGAGCCCGTGGCCGGCGACGACCCGGATGGCCAGGGGGTCGCCGCGACCGACGTGACCCGACTCCCGGGTCGGCGGGCACAGCCCCGGGCCCAGGCCGGGCATGAGCCGCTGCTCCCACCGACGCCGCCCGAGACCTACACGCTCGTCCAGCCCGAACGGCTGGGCGACGTCGTAGAGCCGGTCCGGGCCACCGTTCGGAAGAAGCGGCTCGGTCTGCCGGTCACGCTGCCGGCGGCCCCGGGGCTGTACCGGCTCACGCTCACGCTGCACGACCCGGACGGCATCGCCTACGACGCAGCCACGCAGGCCCTGCTCCCGACGCTGCTCGTCCGGGTCGTCGGGCAGGTCGACGCGCGGATCCTCGTGACACCCGAGGCGACCCTCGAGGCCGGGTCGATCGTCCCGCTCGACCTGCGGGTGGCGAACCTCGGCGCCGAGGCATGGGGCCGCGAGGGCGCCGGCGGTGCGACCAGCCCGGACGGCGGAACCCGGGCGGAGGCGGCCCGCGTCACCGGCCACTGGATCGCGCTCGATGCCAACGGCACCGACGCAGGCGCAGGAGCCGTTGCGACGACCCTGCCGGCCGGTCTCGCCGGCAGCGCGACGGCCGAGGCGACGCTCGTCCTCGACGTCCCTCGGGCTCCGGGTGCATACCTGCTGGTCCTCGACGTCGTGACGCCCGCCGACGGCTCGCTGGCGGCACTCGGCGTGACACCCGCGATGGTCCGTGTCACGGTGATCCCGCCGCCCTGACGCAGCCGCGAGCGAATCGCAACGCCTTCGGGCCCTTCCGATGTTCGCCGCCCCGATTCCGCGTGCTGTCATGCGCCCGTGACCGAACGCGCCACGGGGAGACCGCTTCGGGTTGCGCTCCTCGCGCCGCCCATGCTGCCCGTTCCGCCGCCGACCTACGCCGGCACGGAGCGGGTGGTTGCCGCGCTCGGCGACGCGCTGCTCGACATGGGCCACGACGTGACGCTGTACGCGACCGGCGATTCGACGTTCCGGGGACGGTTGGTTCCGACCCTCGAGCAGAGCCTGTGGAGCACGGGCTACCGCGGCGACATCTCCTCGTTCATCTCGGTGACGATGGCGCGTGCCTGGGCCGACTGCGACCAGTACGACGTGATCCACTCCCACCTCGAGACGCTCGGGTTCCTGTTCGCCCGGCACTGCCCCACCCCGGTCCTCAGCACGCTCCACGGCCGGCTGGACGAGGCCGGCGCCCCGCAGCTGCTCGCGGAGTTCACGGACATCCCGCTCGTCTCGATCTCCGACAGCCAGGGGCGCTTCTACCCCGACGCGAACTGGGTCGGGACGATCCACCACGGGCTTCCGTTCGAGCACGTGCCGTTCAGCGACCAGCCCGGCGACTACCTCGCGTTCGTGGGGCGGGTCACGCCCGAGAAGGGCATCCCGGACCTGATCGAGCTCGTGCGGCGCACACGCAGACCGCTGAAGATGGCGGCGAAGGTGTACGACGAGCACGAGCAGCAGCACTTCGCCGACGTCGTCCAACCGGCCCTCGACGACCCCGAGCTCGAGATCGAGTTCCTCGGCGAAGTGGGCGAGCGCGAGCGGGATCCGATCTACGCCGGCGCGCTGGCGACGATCATGCTCGGCGCCTGGCCCGAGCCGTTCGGGCTCGTCGCGATCGAGTCGATGGCGACCGGGACGCCGGTCATCGCCCGGCGGGCCGGCGGGCTCACCGAGACCGTCGAGCACGGCGTCGACGGGTTCCTCGTCGACGACGTCACCGAGGCGGCGCTCGCCGTCGAGCGCGTTCGGGAGCTCGACCGGCGGCGGATCCGGGAGCGGGCGCTCGAGCGATTCTCGCCGACCCGCATGGCGCGCGAGTACGAGGCGGTCTACCGGCGGCTCGTCGACGACCGCCGCGCGGGCGGGCACGACACGTTGGTCCGGCGCGCGACCGAGACCGTCGGGTGAAGGCGGTGGGGGCACGCCCGGCGAGCGGCACGATCCGCGGGGTCGTCTTCGACGTCGACGGCACCCTCGTCGACAGCAACCGGCTGCATGCCCAGGCGTGGTTCGACACCTTCCGCGAGGCTGGCCTCGACGGCGGGACGGTGCTCGACCTCCAGCGGCTGATCGGGATGGGTTCGGACAAGCTCGTGCCGACGGCCGTGGGGATCGACGGAGATTCGCGCGAGGCGAAGCGCCTGAGCGAGCGCCGGGGAGAGATCTTCAGCGAGCTCTATCTGCCGACGATCCGGCCCGTGCCGGGCGCGGCGGCGCTCGTCGAGCGGCTGCGCGACCTCGGCTTCCGGCTGGCCGTGGCGAGCAGCGCCAAACCCGATGAGCTCGAGGCGTTGCTCGGGATCGCGGGCGTGCCGTGGCTGGCGCCGAAGGCGACGTCCGCCGACGAGGTCGACGAGTCGAAGCCCGATCCCGACGTCGTGCACGCCGCGCTGCGCGAGCTGGGCCTCCCGCCGGACGAGGTCGCGATGATCGGCGACACGCCGTACGACGTCGAGGCAGGTGGGCGTGCGGGAGTGACGGTCATCGGTGTTCGCTCGGGCGGCTGGGACGAGACCGGCTTGCGCGGCGCAGCGGCCGTCTACCGCGACGCGGCGGACCTGCTCGACAAGCTCGAGGCGTCGCCGCTCCGCGCAGCTCGCCCGCCCGCGGTGCGTTGACCGTTCCAGGTCGCGAACGGGGCCGCGCTCGAGCACAGCAAACCGGACGGGACCTGGCACGAACCCGCGGTACGCTTCGACGATGAGCGATCCGGTTCACGATCCAGGTCCCGACGCCGCCGCGGAGCGACTCGACGGGACGCCCGGGGACATTGCCGCGTCCCCGTTGCGCATCGGCGAGGGCGCCACGATCCGCATCGGCACTGCGTCCTGGACGGACCCAACGATGACCGCCGCCGGCGTCTTCTACCCGGCCGGCGCCGACTCGGCCGAGGAACGGCTCCAGTACTACGCGAGCAGGTTCCCGGTGGTCGAGGTCGACGCGACCTACTACGCCCTGCCCGTGCGCCGCACGTCGGAGCTCTGGGTCGAGCGCACGCCGCCCGACTTCACGTTCGACATCAAGGCCCACGCCCTGATGACCGGTCAGCCGACCGAGACGAAGCGGCTGCCGAAGGCGATCCGCGAGGCGCTCCCGCCCGAGGCGCAGGAGAAGGCGCGGATCTATGCCAAGGACCTGCCCGACGCCGTGCGCGACGAGGTCTGGCGCGCCTTTGCCGAGGCGCTCGAGCCGCTCAAGGAGGCCGGCCAGCTCGGCTCGATCCTGCTCCAGTACCCGCGCTGGTTCTTCACCTCGTCGGAGAACCGCGACGAGATCGAGGGGGCGGTCGAGCGCCTTCGGGCGGTCGGGCTCGAGGGCGCCGTCGAATTCCGGAACGGCACGTGGTTCAACGAGAAGAACATCGATCGGACGCTGCGCTTCCTCGGCGATCGAAGGATCCCGCTGGTCATGGTCGACGGACCGCAGGGCTTCAAGTCGAGCGTCCCGCCGCTCGTCGCGAACACCTCGCCGGAGCTCGCGCTGATCCGCTTCCACGGTCGGCGAACCGAGACCTGGGAGAAGCAGGGCATCAAGACCGTCGAGCGCTTCCGCTACCTGTACGACCGCGGGGAGCTCGAGGACTGGGCGCCGAAGGTCCGCGAAGCCTCGACCCAGTCGAAGGAGATGCACGTGCTGTTCAACAACTGCTACGCGAACTACGGTGCCACGAACGCGATCGAGCTCGCCCAGATGCTGCTCGACCTCGAGTCGGCCGAGCAGGCGTGACGGCCGCCGGCATGGACCCGCGGATCACGCTGATCACGCTCGGGGTGCGCGATCTGGGCCGCGCCCTGCGGTTCTACCGGGACGGTCTGGGCTGGCGGCCGTCGTCGGCGAGCGTCGAGGGCGACGTCGCGTTCTTCCAGCTCGGTGGGATCGTGCTTGCGCTGTGGTCGCGGGCCGATCTCGCGCGGGACGCCGCGCTCGACCCGGACGAGGGATGGGGCGGCGTTGCGATCGCCCAGAACCTCGAGTCGAAGGAGGCCGTCGACGCGGCGGTCGCGGCGTGGACGGCGGCCGGCGGCACCGTGCTGAAGGCGCCGGTCGAGGCGGACTGGGGCGGCTACTCCGGCTACGTCGCGGACCCCGACGGCCACCCGTGGGAGCTCGCCTGGAACCCGTTCTGGCCGCTCGGCACGGACGGCACCGTGACGCTGCCCGCCTGAGGTTCAAGTGTCGCGCAGTGCAGCCACGATCCTGCCCGCGTGCGGGTGGGTGCGCCACCTGACGTCGTGCTCGTACGGCGACCGCTGTTCCGAGCTCCGCGGCACGTCGTCGGGCCGCATCGCTCGGCCAGGCAACGCGCAGAGCAGGGCTTCGTCGAGCGTGAGGAGATCGCCGTCGACGAACTCGGCGACCGCGGCGTACGCCGCTTCGTACGCGGTGAGCCCAAATCGCTCCATGAGATCCAGTGCCTGGAGACGGAGCGCCCCGTCGGTCTCGATCGTCTGGAGCCCGACGGCGTCGAGCATCCGCAGCGTTTCCAGGAGGACCGCACCGCCACGCCCGTGATCGCGGCCGAGGATGTTCAGCATCTCGAGCCAGAAGAGCGACGGCACGAAGAGGTCCCGACCCTGCGCCAGCCAGACTCGAAGCGTCCGGTTGACGCCATCCGCCTCGGGCTCGCCGCGGATCAATGCCAGGGCGGCGGACGCATCGACGACCGCCGATCGGCGGCTCACCGCCGATCCCTGTCTGCCCTGACCTCCGCCGCGGCGCCGGGCGCCGTTCGAACCGTCTGGTCGGCCGCCACGGCGGCAAGCCGGTCGAGCGCCGCCAGTCGACCGGCGACGACCTGCGGCGACGGCCCGTCGAGACGCAGCCCATCCTCCACAGAGACGAGGTATGCAAGGGGCCGTCGATCCCGCTCGATCACGATCCGCTCGCCGGAAGCGGCTAGGTCGAGCAGCTCCCCGAAGCGCTTGCGGACGTCCATGGCGCTCACGGTTCTCATGGTCAACCATGATAGCCAGTCCTGATATCTCCAGTAAGCGGTATATCCTGCGTCCATGCCCGAGTCGTTCGCCATCGAGGGCTTCCTCCCGAGCAGCCAGGGCCTGCACTTCGCGAACACGTTCCCGCCCGGTCCGACCCTGCGGCTCGGGCCGCTCGACCCGCGGCTGATCGGGGTCGGCGACGCGTCGGCCGGGCTGTGCGGCGGCATGTGCTTCTACGTGCGCCGTCGGTTCGAGGCCGGCCAGGACGTCCCGCCCGACACGACGGCGCCGGCCAACGGCAGCCCGCTGTTCAGGCAGCTCGTGCGCGAGCAGGTCCGGTCGCTCCGGGTCGGGATCGTGCCGCTGCGGTTCTGGTCGATGTCCCGGATGCGCTCGCTCGAGCGGGCCGACCGGACGGTCCGCGTCGAGTGGCCCCGGATACGGGCGTCGCTCGACGACGGCCGGCTGACCGCGATCGGGCTCGTGCGGGTCGCGGCGGTCAACCCGTTCCGCCTCATCGGGAACCACCAGGTGCTCGCCTACGGCTACGACATCGACGGCGATGCGATCCGCCTGCGCATCTACGACCCGAACTGGCCGAACCGCGACGACGTCACCGTGCCGGTGACCGGGCTCCCGGCCTCGCAATCCACGGGCGAGACGCTCCTCGGGATCGTCGCCCTCGACTGAGCGGCCGCGACGCGACCGCTCCTCGTCACACCGGCGGCAGCACCTGGTGGTCGGTCTGGGCGCCGGCGAACAGGTCGCCGACCTCGGCGACGCGCTCGACGACGGTCCGGATGCTCCAGCGATCGGGGCGCAGCTCGGGGTCGTCGAGCTCCTCCCAGCGGATCGGCGCAGACACGGGGGCGCCCCCGGCGGGGCGGACGGCGTACGGCGCGACGAGCGTCTTGATCGAGGCGTTCTGCGTGTAGTCGAGCCGCGCCCGACCCTTGCGGTCCTTCTTCGCCCACTCCCACGACACGAGGTCCGGCACCGTCTGGCCAATGGCGCGCGAGACCTTCTCCACCCAGGCACTCGTGTCCTCGTACGTGTAGCGGCCTCGCTCGATCGGAATCCACGCCTGGATGCCCCGCCGGCCGGTGGTCTTCGGGTACGCACGGACGCCGAGGTGCTCGAAGGCCGTCCGGTACAGCCGGGCGAGGACCAGCGTCTCGTCCCAGGTCGTCGCCTCGCCCGGGTCGATGTCGATCAGTGCGAACGTGGGCCGCCACGGGTCGTCGAGCGTCGACGTCCAGGCGTGGATCTCGAACGCCGCCTGGTTGCCGAGCCAGCACAGCGCCGCGACACGGTCCGCGATGAGATGGTCGTTCGCGTCGCGGTCCTCGCGCTCCTCGAAGCCGGTCTCATGCCAGCGGGTGAGCCACTTCGGCGCCGACGCCGGGATGTCCTTCTGCCAGAACCCGGGAGCGCCGGCGCCGTTCGGGTAACGATGGAGGTTGAGCGGGCGGTCGGCGAGATGCGGAAGCATCGCCGGCCCGATCCGGGCGAAGTAGCGGATGAGCTCGCGCTTCGTGATCGGCGGGTCGTCCGTACCGTCCTTCGGCGGGAAGAGGAGCTTGTCGAGGTTCGTCAGCTTCAGATCCTCGCCCCCGACCCGCCAGACGCCCTCCTTGCCGAGCGCGTCGAGCGCCGCGAGCTCCGCGTCGGTGGCCGACCAGGGCAGGCCCTCGCCTGCTCGGGCCGCGGGATGTCGCTTCTCCGGCATCCGGGCATTGTCGGCGGACGCGGCGATGGACGCAGGCGCCGTCTGGGGCCGCGGCGAGCGGTCCGGCGCGGGTTCCGCGGCCGGCTCGGCGGATTCGGCAGCCTCGACGGCTTTCGCGGCCTCGACCGGGTCCTCGCGCCGGACCTCGCGCGGGTCGCGGCCGTCCTCGATCCCCTTGAACGCCGCCTGTCGGACCATCCCGTCTCGCGACCAGCCACCGAGCTCGGCCCGGATGACGAGCTGGGGCTCGACCCACGTGACGCGTCGCAGCTCTCCCTTGCGCTCGGGCGCTGGGTCGAACGGCGCGCGGTCGGTCGCGAGCGGCTCGAGCCGGTCGAGCAGCTGGCGCCGCGTCCGGCCGTTGAACCCCGATCCGACCTTGCCGGCGAACCGCAGCGCGCCGTCCTCGTACACGCCGACCGCGACCGCGCCGAGGTCCTTGGCGTTCCCCTCCCCCGGCGTCCAGCCGCCGACGACGAGCTCCTGCTCGGGCCGGATCTTGATCTTGAGCCAGGCGTTCGTGCGCCTGCCCGGCTCGTACCTGGAGCGCCGCAGCTTGGCGATGATGCCCTCGAGGTTGCGCGCCTTTGCGGCGGCGTGGAACGCCACGCCCGCGCCGTCGACGTGCGACGCGAAGCGGACCCGGGGATGGTCGATCAGCACGGACTTGAGCAGCCGCTTGCGGTCCTCGAGCGGCACGCCGAGCAGCGATCGACCGTCGAGGTAGAGCAGATCGAACGCCTGGTACACGAGCGGGCCCGACAGCTTCCTGCGGCCCGCGCGGAGCTCGCTGATGCGCTCCTGGAGGAGCCCGAAGTCCGGGCGACCGTCATCGTCGACCGCGACGACCTCGCCGTCGACGATCGCCTCCCGGGCGTCGATCCACGTCGGCGGCGCGAGGAGGCGCCCGAAGTACGTCTCGGCCTCGTTGAGGTTCCGGGTGTAGAGGCGGACCTCCTTGTCGCGCACGACCGCCTGGACCCGGAAGCCGTCCCACTTGATCTCGAACAGCCAGTCCTCGTCGTCGAAGGCGTGGGTCGTGAGCGTCGCGAGCATCGGCTCGACGTTCTGGGGCATCGGCGCCTCCACCGCGCCGCCGAGGTCGATCTCGGCCTGCGCGGCCGGCGCCTGGCTGATCCAGACCGCATCCTTGTTCGCCTTGACCTCGTCGTTCGTGCGGCCGGTCTTCACGCTCTGCGGGAAGTCCTCGGCGTCCCATCCCTCCTCGGACTCGGGGCCGCGCTTGTGGATGAGCAGCCACTGGTCCGCGTCGTCCTCGAAGGGGCGGGCGGAGGCGGCGTCACGGCGGCGGCCCCCGGTGCGGACGATCGTGAACCGGCCACGGAGCTTCTCGCCGGTGAGGCGGAACTTGAGCTCACCGTCCTCGATCGCCTTGCCGGCTTCGAGCGTGGGCGCCTCGGCTTCCCAGGTTCCCCAGTCCCAGACGATCACGTCGCCGGCACCGTACTGCTTGGCCGGGATCACGCCCTCGAAGTCGAAGTACTCGATCGGGTGGTCCTCGACGTGGACGGCCATCCGGCGCTGCGTCGGGTCGAGGGTCGGGCCCTTCGGAACGGCCCACGAGACGAGCACGCCGTCGATCTCGAGCCGGAAGTCGTAATGCAGCCGGGTCGCGCGGTGGCGCTGGACGACGTACCGGCCGCCCCGCGAGCGGGGGCCGCCGTCACGCTCCTGACCGGCGCGGGCATCGCCGGCCGGCTCCGGCGTGATCGCGAAGTCGCGCTTGCGGTGGTAGTCCTTGAGCGGCATTGGCCGGAGTGTGCCATCGCTGGCGGGGAGGGGCGAGGGGCCGCGGCCCGGCCTCCGATTGCGACGGAGACGTGTCGGGATTGCCGTAACCCGGTCAGAGCTGGGGCGCCAGCGCACGTGCAGCGGTCCGCGTCGCGTTGTTCGCTGCCAGCACACACGCATGGAGCGAGGCCAGGTGGGCCCAGGTCGCTGTTCGCTGGCGGCGAACAGATTCAGCGTGAGGCTTCGGCGGTCGGGACTCTCGCGACGGACCGTTCACCCATGGCGAACACCGCGTCGCGAGGCAGCACCCGGGGCGCGTTCGGCGCCCGGATCGTTCGCTGCCAGCGAACACGGGCACCTACGGCGGGCCGGGATCGCCGGAGTTGGTCCGGCCCGCGCCGGATCGTGGCCCGCGCGTCAACCGTCCAGGTTTGGATGGCAGGGCCGGGGCCCCGAGCGCGGGACGGCCCGGCCCGCCGGGGCCCGGACCGGCGAGCTACGCAGTCTTGCGCTTGCGGCGACCACCCGACGCGGCTACGGCCTCCTCGGCCTCCTCCTCGTCCTCGGCATCGGCCCGGCGCGCCGCGGCCGATGCGGACTTCGCCTTGGCCGCGCTCTTGCGGGCGGCCGGCTTGACCTGCTCGCCGTCGACGTCGCGCTTCTCGCGCTTCGCCTTTGCCTCGGACACCGAGACCGGCTTCTCGCGCGCAGCCTTCGCCGCGTTGACCGACGCCTCGAGCGCGGCCATGAGGTCGATCAGCTTGCCCTCGGGGTCGGGCGCCTCGACCTCGACGGTCTCGCGACCCTCGACCTTCGCCTCGATGATCTGCTCGAGCGCCTCGCGGTACTCGTCCTTGTACTCGCCGGCCTGGAACTCCCCGGTCATCGCGGACACGAGCTGCTTGGCCATCGCCAGCTCGGCCGGCTTGAAGTCCATCTCCTCGTCGGGGAGATCGAGCTCGGCGGTCGACCGGATCTCGTCGGGCCAGTGCAGGGTCGTCATCAGCATCGTGTTGCCGAACGGGTCGATCGCGGCGAGCGCCTCGCGGTCCTTGATCACGACCTTGCAGATCGCGGTGAGCCCCTCGTCCTCGAGCACCTGCTTGAGCAGGTAGAACGCCTTGCGACCGACCTTGTCGGGCTCGATGTAGTAGGCGCTCTTGACAAACCGCACGTTCGAGTCGTCGCGCTCGGCCTTCGTGAACTGCTCGATCTCGATCGAGCGGACCGTCTTGAGCGGCACGCGTTCGAGGTCCTCGTCGGTGATCACGACGTACTCGCCCGGGGCGTACTCGTAGCCCTTGACGGTGTCCGAGCGGGAGATGACCTCGTCGTCGACCGGACAGTAGATCTTCATCTGGATTCGTGACAGGTCGTCCTTGTGGAGCATGTTGAAGCTGATCCCCTTCGACTCGGTCGCGAGATACAGCTTCACGGGGATGGTGACCAGCCCGAACTGGATGGCCCCCTTCCACATCGCACGCGCCACGGCAGAAACCTCGTTCGTGCTCCGGCGGTCACCCTCGGCTACCCGGTCCGAGGGGTGCCGGGACGGTCACGATAGCGCACGAGGGCAAGCCGGCCGCGCCAACGAACGGGCCGCCGGCCTCAGACCGACGTTGCGGTGCCGTGCCCCCTCGCGGCCCTGTGGGCGGAAGCCGCGACGCGAAGCCCGCGACCGCTACTTCAGGACGACGATCGCGTCGAGCGAGACGAGCGGCCGCGTGCTCGACCGCACGACCCGCAGCTCGAGCGTCCGCGTGGCACTCGTGCTCCACGCCTGCGACCAGACGAGGCGCCGCGCCCTGGACGTCCCCTTGAGCGACACCGTCTTCACGAGCACGCCGTTGAGGCGCACCTCGAGCCAGGCACGGGTCGGACTCGTCGGCGCGATGACCGCAAGCCCGCGGCTCGTCACCGACACCCGGACCGTCGACCCCGTCACCGTCGAGCTCTTGAGCGTCCCCGACGTCGCGCTCGAGGAGGACGATCCGTACCAGGAGCCGCGGTACGTGAGCGAGCCGCTTCGGTCGTTGCTGACGAGCGCCGTGTACGGCTTCGGCGTGACCGACCACGCGCTCCAGTTGCCCACCGCGTCTCGCGCCCGGACCCGGAACTCGTAGCGAATGCCCGGCGTGAGGCCCTTCGTCGCCTTGCGGGTCATGCCGGTGGACACTGCCGCGCTCCACCCGCCGTCGCCGGCGCGGTACGCCCACTGGTACCCGGTGATCGAGCTGCCCTTGTCGGATGCCGGGCTCCAGGCGATGACGGCGGGTACCGTGCTGCCGATCGTGCCGCTCGTCGGAAAGCGCACCGTGGGCGCCTTGGCGAGGGGGCGATCGCCGCTCACGACCACCGGGACCGCCACCGACCGCGACCGGCCCTGGTTCGAGCCGCCGACGCGCAGCTCGTACGTTCCCTCGCGGGTGCCCGACGGGACCGTCACGGTCAGCGTCGTCGTGCGGGCGGTCCAGCCGAGCAGGCTCGTCGTCGACAGCGACGCCGTCCAGCCGGCCGGCAGGCTGGCCACCGACAGCCGCACGCGCTCGAAGAACGTCGAGGAGCGCGTGATCGAGATCGGCACGCTGATCGATCCGCCGAGCTCGCCCACGTGCGCAGCGCTCGGAGCGACGAACGAGAAGTCACCCAGGTTGGCGACCCGATGCACGTCGAGCAGCTTCTCGTGCTTGTTGTCGGGGTCGGTCGAGACCTTCCAGCCGACGTTGCCGAGGTACTGGAGCGCCTCCTTGACCTCGGCCGGGGTGGCCCGCGGCCGCGTCTCCTTGTACAGCGCGATCGCGCCGGCCACGGCGGGCGTGGCCATCGACGTCCCCGACATGTACGCGTACGACGAGCCGGGCATCGTCGACCAGATGCACTTGCCGGGCGCCATGAGGTCGACGACCGCACCGTAGTTCGAGAAGTTGGCGAACGTGTCGTCGACGTCGTAGCTGCCCCACGAGTAGCAGCGCTTGCCGCCGAGCCCGCCGGCCTTGCCGTCGGTGTCGGCCAGCGCCGAGACCGTGATGACCTCCTTGTAGGTGGCCGGGACCCACTTCGAGGCGTTCTCGCTGTTGTTGGCCGCGGCGACCGCGACCGGGATGCCAGCCTCGACCACGCGGCACACTGCCTGGTGGAGCCCGTCGATCGTCGTGCGGCCGCAGTTGTTGTCGTCGGTGATCGTTCGGCGCTTGCCGACGCTCATGTTGACCGCCTCGAACAGCGGCCGGCTCGGGTCGCCCGGATCGCGCTGGGCGGCGATCCAGTCGAGACCGCAGATGTACCAGCTGAGCTTGCCCGACCCCGAGTCGTCGAGGATCTTGACCGCCCAGAGCCGAGCCCCGGGCGCGACGCCGACGACGCCCGAGCCGTTGTCCTTGGCTGCGACCGTGCCCGCAACATGCGTTCCGTGGCCGTGGACGTCGCGCCACTTGTCGGCGCTTGCGCTGCGCGTGACGCAGTCGTAGCCGCCGACCACGTTGAGATCCGGGTGGTTCGGCTGGATGCCCGTGTCGACGATCGCGACGTCGGCATCGACCCGGTCGTCGACGCCGTCGATGTTCGCGGACGGCGAGCTTGGTCCGCCGACGCGCGAGACACCAGTGGGTATCGTCTGGGCCTGGATCGTGAAGGTCTCGTCCGGGACGACCGCGAGCACGTCGGGATCGTCCTCGAGCGCGGCAACCTGCTCCTCGTCGAGCGTTGCCGCGTAGCCGTCGATCGCGGTCGTGAACGTCCGCTCTGCCGCCACGCCCTCGGCGCGGGCGTGCTGGCGCGCCTCGGCCCCGGGGTTCGTGCCCGGTCGCAGGACGACGATGAAGTCCTCGGTCTCCCCCGCATCGTCGGGCTCGGGGGAGACGTCGGGCTCGGGGGAGACGTCGGGCTCGGCGGAGACGTCGGGCTCGATCGAGGCTGGGACTTCGGGGGTCGCGGGCTCGGTCGCGGGCGGATCGGAGGGCTCGGGCGGCGCAGAGGCGGGCGGCGCCGGATCGGGGCTCGCAGGAGGTTCCGTCGGCGCCGGCGTCTCCGGGGCGAGGGTCGGTGCCGGGGTCGGTTCCCGTGTGGGATCCGGCGTCGGCGCGTCCTCAGAGGGCGGCGCAGGCTCGGACGCGACGGGCGGCGCGGGGACCGCGGGTTCCGGCTCGACTGCGCTCGCGGGAACGACGACCGAAACGGCGAACAGGGAGGCGAAGGCAAGCGACAGGAACCGGCGACGCATGGGATCTCCGTGACGGGGCTGCGGAGGAGACGCGACCCTCACCGCGCTCCCGACAAGGCTCCCATCCCGTGCAACCCCCGAGAAGCACCCGGTGGTCCCGGCGTCGCTTAGCCCCGTCCTCCCATCACCGCCCCGAACCCCGGCGGACGACCCTCCGCCGCTACCCGCCCGGGGTGATCGCCCGAATCTCGGCCTCGGCCTCCGTGACGCGCGCGAGGATGTTGGAGCGCATCACGTCGAGACCGGCCCAGACCGCCTTCGTGGCGGTGGAGATCGAGGTCAGCTGGGACTTCAGCGATCGAACCGCCTCGAGCTGCTCGCGGATGCCCGTCAGCGCCGTCGCCAGCGCCGCAGCGTCGACCTCGACCTCGCGCTCCCGGAGCGACGCGAGCGCGAGCAGTCGCGCCAGTCGGATCGCCGCCTCGAGCGTCGAAGGGTCCGGCGCCTCGCGGTCGACGACGCAGTAGACGTCGTCGCCCACGAGCGCGAACGGCGCGACGCCCGCCGGCGCGTGCGAGGGCGTGAACACAGCCACGCCAACCGTGGCCGCCCGGTTCTCCTTCGCCTCGCGCAGCTCGTCGCGGATCGCCCGCATCGAGACCGGCCGGTCCTTCGCCTCGACCACGACGCGGAGGTCCGCACCGGCGGTCAGCCTGGGGTCGAGCGTGACGACGAAGTCCCCCTTCTTGGACTTGAGCAGCACGCCGGTCTCCGTGCCGGTCCGGTCGAGGAGGTCGCCCGCGCCGCGCGCGAGGTCGCCGAGCATCGACTCGAGCAGGTCCTCGAAGTCGGCGCCCTTCGCGGCGGACTTCGCCCGCTCGGCGCCACGTGCCGCGGCAGCCGCCTCGATCGCCACGAGCCGCTCCTCGACCGACTTGAACCCGGCCGCGATCTCCTGGCGGAACTGATGGAGCGGCGAGTTGAGCCGGGTCGGGTCGAGCAGCACCGCGAGCTTCGACGCATCGCCATCGAAGTAGCGCTCGAGCATCCGGCCGATCCGGCCGATCGCGCTGTCGCGCTTGGACTCGTCGAACAGCTCGTCGACCATCGCGCGCAGCGCCCCGCGATCCCCGAGGAACTTCTCGAGGGTCCGCGGCAGCCGGCCGTCACCGTCGGCAAAGTTCGCGCGGAGCGTCTGCTCGAGGGCCTGGGCAGCGCGCTCGTTGACCTGCTCGGTCTGGCGGAGCACGCGCTCGAACTCGTTCCGGACGACGTCGACGTTCACGCTGATCCCGGCATCCTGGAGCGCGAGCAGGCCGATCCGCAGCGCGCGCTCGACGAGCGCGGCACGATCGTCCGGGGCGCGCTCCCCCACGTAGGCGGCGAGCGCCGGGTCGTAGATGACGAGTCGCTCGACGACGAGTCGCTCGCCGGCCACCGTGACACGGGTCTGGGCGGCTGCGGTCTCGACCGGCGACGGGAGCGGCACGAGCGTTCTGGCTTCCATGGCCCGAACGGTCGGGCACGGCTGTGACATCTAGGCTGTCACGGCCGATCGCCGGGTTGTCTACGATGGCCGCCGAGCGGCGACCGATCGCAGGCGCGCCGATGTCCGGGAGTTCCAGGTTGCACTCGCGCCCACGCCGCGCCGCCATCGGCGCCCTCGCGATCGCTGCGCTCGTCGCCGCGATCGCCGCTCCCTCGTCCGCGATTGCCGTGGAACCGTCGCGCCTCCCGCAGGCCGATCCCGCCCAAGCCCCCGAGGCGACGGGCTCGGACGAGCTGATCGTGCGGTTCCGGCCGGGAACGACGGCCGCGGCCCGGTCGCGGATCGCACGCGATCGAGGGATGACCGTCGTCCGCACGATCCCCGGGACCGACATCGCCGTGCTCCGCGCAGCGGCCGGCTCCCGAGCCGCCGCCCGCGCCGCGCTCGACGAAGCGACCGAGGTCCTCGAAAGCCAGCCGAACCATCAGCGCTTCCTGGCGGCCGATCCGCGCGACGAGGAGTTCTTCGACGCCCAGTGGGGCATGGAGAACACCGGCCAGGAGGTGGGCGACGTCCTCGCGAAGTCGAACGTCGACATCGATCTGCCACAAGCCCACGCCGTGACGACCGGCGCCGCGGAGATCGTCGTCGCGGTCATCGACAGCGGCGTGGACTTCTCCCAGCCCGACCTCGCGGATCGCGCGTGGATCAACGAAGGAGAGATCGGTCCCGACGGGATGGGCGGCGACAAGAGCACGAACGGTGAGGACGACGACGGGAACGGCTACGACGACGACTGGCAGGGCTGGGATTTCTGCAACGACGACAACACCGTGTTCGATTCGAACGTCGCGAACGAGGGCGTCCGCGGGCACGGCACGCATGTGGCGGGCATCGTCGCCGCGTCGCTCGACGGTGAGGGCGTCGTTGGGGTGGCCCCGAACGTCAGGATCATGGCGCTCAAGTTCATCGACGGCACATCCGGTTGCGGCTGGGATCATCAAGCCATCGCCGCCGTCGAATACGCCAAGGCCAATGGCGTGCGGATCATCAATGCCTCGTGGGGCGGAGAGCAGAACGGCAGTGCGTTGCGGTCCTCGATCCAGGGCTCCGGCGCGCTGTTCGTTGCCGCCTCGGGAAACGGCAACCGCTTCAGCGGGATCGGGTTCGACCTCGGCGAACACGCGTTCCTGCCGGCCGGCTGGCCCGACGCCAACATCCTCTCGGTCGCCGCGATCGATCCACGCGGACGGCTCACCTCGTTCTCGAACTACGGCACGCCCGAGGTCGACGTGGCAGCGCCCGGATACTGGGTCGCCAGCACGTACCCCGAGACCGAGTTCGACGACGGGCTGTGCGAAACGCCGTGCTACGCCTACTCCAACGGGACCTCGATGGCCGCTCCGCACGTGAGCGGCGTTGCGGCGCTCGCCGCCACGGTCCGGCCCGAGCTGCTCGACGACCCCGTCGCGCTGAAGGCCCGGCTGCTCGGTGCCACGAAGCCGCTGTCCGCGACCGCCGGCAAGACCGTGACGGGCGGCATGATTGATGCGCTGTACGCGGTCGACACCGTCGCCCCGGCCAGCGCCGGTCCGACCAGCCAGGGCTTCGTCAGCGGCGAGCGTATCGGGAGCTCGGCCGGGACGCGCCTCCGCTGGGGCGCGGGCTCCGACGACCTCTCGGGCGTCGGCTCGTACGTCGTCCATCGCTCGGTCAACGGCGGCGGCTGGTCGACGATCGCGTCGAAGGCGACGACGACCTCGGTCGACACGAAGGTCGCGCTGGGCTCGACGGTGCGCTACCGGGTCCGGGCGCGCGACCGGGGCGGCAACGTCGGCGGGTTCGTGGAGGGGCCGACGATCCGGGCGCAGGTCTCGCAGCAGGGCACATCGGCCGCGAGGTACAGCTCGGGGTGGAAGAAGGCCAAGTCCTCGAGCGCGTCGGGGGGCTCGACCACGTACGCGACGAAGGCCGGCGCCTCGGTCACGTACCGGTTCACCGGCCGGGCGATCGCGATCGTCGCCCCGAAGGCGTCGAGCCGGGGCAGCTTCCGGGTCTACATTGACGGGACGCTCGCCGGGACCGTCAGCACCTACGCGAAGAAGACGCAGACGCGGGTCGTCGTGTTCGCGCGGTCGTGGACGACCAGCCAGCCGCGCACGATCAAGCTCGTGGTCGCCGGCACGAAGGGGCACCCGCGGGTCGACGTCGACGCGTTCCTCGTCCTGCGCTAGGGGCCGGCGCCCGGCGCGGGTGGCGCGCTGGGCCGTGACGGTCAGTTCGGTCGGGTCGCGGGGCCTGGGGCGCGGCACTTCGGTCTCGGCGAAGTCCAGGCAACATTCGTGCGGGCGTCGGCCTCAATTCCGACGAATCGACGCTCGGCCGTGCACGAATGTGCTCGGCGTTTCGGTCCGACCGAAGTCGGGGGCGGGCTGGACCGTGGCGGCGGCGCCTGGGCCCGCGGCGGCCACCTCGACCGGGGGCGATCACGCCGGATGGCGCCGCCTGGGGCGCGGCACTTCGGTCTCGGCGAAGTCCAGGCAACATTCGTGCGGGCGTCGGCCTCAATTCCGACGAATCTGACCGCGGCCGTGCACGAATGTGTTCGGCGTTTCGGTCCGACCGAAGTCGGGGGCGGGCTGGGTCCCGGCGGCGCCTGGGCCCGCGGCGGCCACCTCGACCCGGGGCGATCACGCCGCGTCGGGGCGCCGGGGGCCCGGCACTTCGGTCTCGGCGAAGTCCCGGCAACATTCGTGCGGGCGTCGGCCTCAATTCCGACGAATCGACGTTCGGCCGTGCACGAATGTGTTCGGCGCTTCGGTCGCGCCGAAGTCGGGAGCGCGCGGGACCGTGGCGGCGGTGCTTGCGCCCGTGGTGGCGGCGCCTGGGCCCGGGGCGATCACGCCGCGTCGGGGCGCCGGGGGCCCGGCACTTCGGTCTCGGCGAAGTCCCGGCAACATTCGTGCGGGCGTCGGCCTCGATTCGGACGAATCGGCGCTCGGCCGTGCACGAATGTGCTCGGCGTTTCGGTCCGACCGAAGTCGGGGGCGGGCTGGACCGTGGCGGCGGCGCTTGGGCCCGCGGCGGTCACCTCGACCCGGGGCGATCACGCTGGGTCAGCCGGCTCGGGCCGATGTTCGGTCGGGCCGGAGTCGGTGGCGCGCTGGGACCGTGGCGGCGCCTCGGCCGGGCCAGCGGTCGCCGGATGGTGCCGGTCGCGCCGGGTCGCGGGCCGGCCGGCGGGGGCCGGCGGGGGCCGGCGGCACGGGCCGCTCTCGCCCCGCCCGTCAATCCGGGGCTCAGCTGCCCCGATACGTCGTCATCGAGAACGGCGCGAGCAGCAACGGGATGTGGTAGCTCCGGCCCGTGTCGGTGATCCGCAGATCGACCGACATCCGCCGAAAGAACCGGTCGCCCTCGGCCGGCACGCCCGCGGCGTTCGCGCCGTCGTCGTCGGGGTCGCCGCCGGGCAGGTCGGGGCGCTCGCGCGCGAGCCTGAACTCGAGCCGGTAGTCGCCCGCAGCCAGGGGGCGCTCCAGCAGGTCCCGGACCCGGCCATCGCCGTCGGTGAGCGCCTGGGTCAGCCGAACCGGCCGGCCGTCCTCGCCGAGCCGGTACAGCGTCACGTGGACCCCGATAGCCGGCTGGCCGCGCTCGGCGTCGAGGACGTGGGTCGAGATCGTCGGTCCGGCGTGAGCCCCGGAATCGGTCACGCTATCCTCCGCACATGGGTACGTTGCGGATCGAGGTCGGCGACCTCCACTTTACCGCCCGGTGGGAGGAGGCGGCCCCGCGCACGGTCGATGCGATCCGGAAGATGCTGCCGATCGACGCGCAGCTGATCCACTGCCGCTGGACCGGCGAATCGACGTGGATCCCGCTCGGCGACTTCCGGCCCGGGATCGACTACGAGAACCACACCTCGCATCCGGCACCCGGGCAGCTCGCGATCTACCCGGGCGGCATCAGCGAGTGCGAGATCTTCTTTCCGTACGGCGGCTGCACGACGTCGTCGAAGGTCGGGCAGCTGGCGGCCAACCACTTCGCGACGGTCGACACCGACGAGGGCTGGCTGGACCGGCTGCGCGAGGTCGGACGGCGCTGCCTGTGGGAGGGTGCCCAGCCGATCCGGATCACCGAGGTCGAGTCCGAGGGGTGACCGACCTCCTCGTCCGCGGCGGGAGGGTCGTGACCGCGGCGGGCTCGCGACGGGCGGACGTCGCGGTGACGGGCGGCCGGATCGAACGGGTAGATGCGGACCTGGCCGGCCTCGCCGCCACCGCGCGACGGACCGTCGACGCGACCGGACTGCTGGTCCTGCCCGGCATCGTCGACGTCCACACGCACACGCGGGTCGCGACCGACGAGGCGCCCGACCGCTTCTTCCAGGACTCGGTCGCGGCGGCGTTCGGCGGCACGACGTCGTTCCTCGCCTTCAACAACCCGGGGACCGGCTGCTCCCCCGAGGCCGAGCGATCGCTCGTGACCGGGCTGCGCGAGTGGCGGGCGACGACCGCCTCGGATTCGGCGATCGACTACGGCGTGAGCCTGGCGATCAGCGGGCGGATGGACGACCCGGTCGCCGAGCTTCCGGCCGTCGTCGACGCCGGCGTCCCGACCTGCAAGGCGTTCATGGTCTTCGACTTCCGACTGCCCGACCGCGGGATCCTCGACGCGATGACCGTGATGGGCGCCCGCGGCGGGATGCTCGAAGTCCACTGCGAGGACCCGGTCCTCATCGATGCCGCCGTCTCGTCCGCGCTTCAGCGTGGTAATACGGCAGCACGCTACCACGCTACAACGCGATCACCCGACGCCGAAGCGGTGGCGACCCACCGGGCGATGGCCTTCGCCAAGGCCGCCGATGCGCCCGTGTACGTCGTCCACCTGTCATCCGCCGACGCGCTGCGCCACGTGCGCGAGGCGAAGGCGTCGGGGATCCGCGCATACGCCGAGACGTGCCCGCACTACCTGGCGCTCGACGCCTCGCGCTACGAGGAGCCCGACGAGCTCGACGTCGCCTGCTCGATCATCTCGCCCCCGCTCCGCTCCCCCGCCGATCGCGATGCGCTCTGGGGCGGCCTCGCGGCCGGCGACCTCGACCTCGTCGCGACCGACCACGTTCCCGACCGGCGCGGCGTCGAGAAGGCCGAGGCGGCCGCCGGCATCCCGTTCGACCGGATCAGCAACGGCGCCCCCGGCATCGAGACCCTGCTCACGGTCGTCCACACGCTGGGCGTCGCGCGCGGCCGGATCACCGTCGAGCGCATGGTCGACCTGCTGTCGACGACGCCGGCGCGCCTGTTCGGCTTCGAGCGCAAGGGCGCGATCGAGCCGGGCCGCGACGCCGACCTCGTCCTCTTCGACCCTGCCGCCCGCCGCACCGTGCGCGCCGGCGATCTCCACCACACGAGCGACTACACGCCGTACGAGGGGCTCGACGCGATCGGCGCCGTGCGCTCGGTGTTCGTCCGCGGCCGGCCCGTCATCGAGGACGGCGCGTTCGTCGGGCAGCGCGGGTACGGGCAGTTCGTCGAGCGCGGATCCGCCGGCGCGGGCTAATGCCGTGACCGACGAGCGCTGGGTCGACGTCCCGGGTGGCCGCCTCTGGGCAGCCGCCGAGGGCGACGGCCCGCCGATCCTCCTCCTCCACGCCGGCATCGTCGACGCGCGTGCCTGGGATTCGCTCGTGCCGCTCCTCACGACGGCCGGCTATCGCGCGATCCGCTACGACGCGCGCGGGTTCGGCCGCTCCACGACCGAGGACGTGGCCTACAGCAACCGGGCCGATGCGATCGCGGTGCTCGACGCGTTCGGGATCGAGCGCGCGGTCCTCGTCGGCAACTCGCGGGGCGCCACGATCGCGCTCGACACCGCCTGCGAGTTCCCCGACCGCGTGGCGGCGCTGGTGCTGCTCGGCGGCACGGTCGGCGGCCTCGAGTTCGAGCCGACTCCCGCCGAGGCCGCGGCCTTCGAGCGGATGGAGGCGCTCGAGGAGGACCCGGCGACCCCGCCCGAGACCATGGCCGACTTCGACATGCGGCTCTGGGTGGACGGCCTCGGCGAGCCCGAGACCCGCCTGCCGGCCGGGCTCCGCGGCTGGATCCGCGAGATGGTTCTCGGCACGTACATCCCCGACCGCGAGCGCGGCCGCCCGATCCCGCTCGATCCACCGGCGGCCGGGCGCCTCCCCGCCCTCACGATGCCGGTCCTCGCGGTCCACGGTGAGCTCGACGTGTCCGACATCGCGGCCACCGGCCGGCACCTCGTCGAGACCTGCCCGAACGCCCGCTTCGCGGTCATTCCGGACGTCGCGCACCTCATCGCGGTCGAGGCGTCCGAGCGCGTCGCCGCGCTGATCCTCGAGACGATCCGCGCGCTCGACGGGTACGCTCCGAGGACGTGACTGACCCCGCAGCGAAGCGCCCGCCGGCGACCGGCGGGCGCGCCTTGTTCCTCGTCTGCCTCTACGGAGTCCTCGGCTTCGGGCTCGAGTACGTCCTGTCCGCCGCCCTGCCACTGCTCGTCCTCGAGCGCGGCGGGGACGCCGCGGTCGTCGGGCTGCTGGTCGCCGCCTACGGCATCCCGACCGTCGTCCTGCGCCCGATCCTCGGCCGGGTCATCGACACGCCGCTGCGCCCGAAGGTGATCCGCGGCGCGGCCGCGATCCTTGGGCTCGCGCCGCTCGGGTACCTCATCCCGGCGCTGCCCGCGATGCTCGCCACCCGGATCGTCCAGGGCATCGGCTGGTCCGGCTACGGAACGGGCGGCCAGGTGATGCTGGCCCGCGTGGCCCATCCGGCGCGTCGCGGGCAGGCGTCGGGCTACTACCAGGCGACGCCGTCGCTCGCGATCCTCGTCGGCCCGTCGATCGGGCTGTGGCTGTACGCGTCCGTTGGGGCGCACGGTCCGTTCCTGCTGTCGGCGGCGCTCGGCCTCGCCGCGCTCGCACTGACCCGATGGCTGCCGATCGGGCCGCCGCCGACGCCCGAGGCCCACGTCGAGCGCCGGCCGGTCCGGCTGATCCTCGGGCTGTTCGATCGGTCGGCGGTCGTGCCGATGGTGCTGATCGCGACGTTCATGTCGGTCAACTCGCTGTTCGTGATCTTTGCGCCGGTCTACGCGCGCGCCCACGCGATCCCGATCGAGCAGCTGGCGCTCTACTACCCGGCCTACGGGGCGGTGTCGCTCTTCGGGTATCTGTTCCTCGCCCGGACGTCGGATCGCATCGGACGGCGCCGGGCGATCGTCATCGGCTGCGTCGGCGCGATCGTCGGCATCTCGCTGGCTGCCCTGTGGCCCGGGCTCATCGGGCTCGCCGTCGGGAGCGGCCTCTACGGGATCGCGACCGCGGTCGTCGCGTCGTCGGTCAGCGCGCTGACGATGGAGCGCGCCGCCCCCGGCAGGATGGGCTCGGCGATGGCGACGTACTCAGTCGGATACCAGCTGGGGCTGTCGGTCGGCGGCGCTGCGTGGGGCGCGATCCTGTCGGTGTTCGGCTACCCGTGGCCGTTCGTCGGAGGCGCGCTGATGGTGGCGGTCGCCCTGGCGATCACGCTCGCGGGCCTCGGTCCTGCGCGACCCGTCCGAGCCGCGGCCGCCACGTAGACGGGCCGCCTGCCCGCCTCAGTCGAGGTGCGAGTAGGCTGGGTGCGTCAGGAAGTCCGGCGGCATGTCGGTGAGGACGAGGCCGTCGAGGATCTCGGCCGCCTCGGCCAGGCGGCCCTCCCCTGCCCCGCCGAGGCCGGCGAGCTCCTCGTCCCGGACGGTCGCGTAGAGCGCGTCGTCGACGACCCGGCCGTCGTCGAGCGTCGTCCCGCGCGAGCGCCAGTGCCACAGCAGCGACCGGGCGATCTCCGCGGTCGCAGCATCCTCCATGAGGTTGTCGATCGCCGCGGCGCCGTTCCCCCGCAGCCACGAATCGACGTAGGCGAGCGCGACGCGGACGTTGGCGCGCAGCCCGGCCTCGGTGACCCGGCCGCCCTCGACCCGGAAGTCGAGCAGCTGCCCGGCGGTCACCGACACGTCCTCGCGCAGCCGGCCCTTCTGGTGCGGCGCCGCGCCGAGCACGCCGTCGAACACCTCGGTCGCGACCGGGACGAGGTCCGGGTGCGCGACCCATGTCCCGTCGAAGCCGTCGCGGCTCTCGCGCTCCTTGTCCTCGCGCACCTTCGCGAGCGCGGCCGCGTTGACCGCCTCGTCCCGGCGTGAGGGGATGAACGCGGCCATCCCGCCGATTGCGTGCGCCCCGCGCCGATGGCACGTCCGGACGAGCAGCTCGGTGTAGGCGCGCATGAACGGCACCGTCATTGTCAGCTGCCCCCGGTCGGGCATCGCGAGATCCGGGTCGTCACGGAACGTCTTGATGCAGCTGAACAGGTAGTCCCAGCGCCCGGCGTTGAGCCCCGACATGTGCTCGCGCAGCTCGTGCAGGATCTCGTCCATCTCGAACGCGGCGAGGATCGTCTCGATCAGCACGGTCGCCCGGACCGACCCGCGCGGGATCCCGAGCGCCTCCTGGGCGTGGACGAACACCCCATTCCACAGCCGCGCCTCGTGGTGCGACTCGAGCTTCGGCAGGTAGAAGTACGGGCCGGTGCCGCGGGCGAGCCGCTCGGCGGCGTTGTGAAAGAGGTACAGCCCGGCATCGAACAGCGACGCCGAGATCGGCGTGCCGTCGACGAGCACGTGTGACTCGACGAGGTGCCAGCCGCGCGGCCGAACGAGCAGCGTCGCCGGCCGGTCGCCGAGCCGGTACGCCTTGCCCTCCGGCGAGTCGAACGCGAGCGTGCCGCGGACCGCGTCGATCAGCGCGGCCTGGCCGCCGACGACGTTCGCCCACGTCGGCGACAGCGCGTCCTCGAGGTCGGCCATGAACACGCGCGCGCCCGAGTTGAGCGCGTTGATCATCATCTTCGGCTCGGCCGGGCCGGTGATCTCGACGCGGCGGTCCTCGAGATCGGGCGGCGCCGGGGCGACCTGCCACTCGGCCGCCCGGACGTCGGCGGCGGCCGGCAGGAAGTCGAGCCGCTCGGCGCCCGACCGGAGCGCCGCCGCGCGCTCGTGCCGCCGCTCGAGCAGGTCGATCCGGAGCGGGTTGAACCGGCGGTGGAGGTCGGCGACGAAGGCGACGGCCTCGTCGGTCAGCACGCGCTCCGCGCCGGCGGCCGGCGGCCCGCTGATCTCGACGCCCGGCGGCATTTTCGAGCCCATCAGGTTCCCTCGCCGCGGCGGACCGTGGCCTCGATGAGCCCGTGCGGCTCGGTCGTGGCAATGAACACCTCGCCGTCGTTCTCGAGCCCGAACGGCGACAGGTCGACCGTCCAGTGGTGGAGGTTCGGCAGCGTCATGCGCACCTCGTCGACCTCGGGATGGCGCTCGATGATCGCCCGCGCCATGACCCAGATCGACGCCTGCACCGACGGGCTGAAGTGGTCGGCGAAGACCTCGAGCAGGGTCGTCCGCACAGCCTCGTGGAGCGCGTCGGTTGCGAGCTCGACCGAGCCGTAGCGCCAGAGCGCCGTCACCTTGGTCGCCATGATCCGGTCCTCGGCGTCGCGGAGGGTCGTGTAGTCGTCACGGTGGAAGCCGCTGAACGCCGACTTGGTCGTCTTCATGACGACGAGGTCCTCGACGCCCGACTCGACCGTCATCCCGCCGATGTCCATCGCCACCGTCGCGACCCGCGTCCCGGCGCCGGGCCGGATGAACGCGTCGGGGGCCGGCCCGGCGGCCGTTGGGATCGGAGCCCACGCGTGCTCGCGCACCGACACCGTCGCCCGATCGACCTGCGGGTAGTCGAGGAAGTGCTCGGCGAGGTCCCGCGCGTACACCTCGATCGACCCGCCGAGGTGGTCCTTCGCGAAGACGTACGCGGTGTTCTTCATGGTGTCGGTCGCGACGACCTGCGCGTTGTCGCCGTCGGTGTGGGCGGAGGCGAAGTCCCCCTCGAGCGCGATCGCAACGGTCAGGTCGCGCAGCCGATGCCGGTCGCCGTCGCGGAAGACGCGCACGATCCGGATCGCGGCCTTGCCGTAGCGGTTCGCGCCCAGCTCGATCATCGGGTGCCTCCGTGGAGCTTCGCGTGTCGGTCGCGCGCGATGTCGACGACGGCGTCGAGCGCGCGGTGGAGCTCGGCGTCGCGGTCGGCCGCCAGCGCCGCCTCGAAGCCGGGAAGGAGCTCGGCCCGCGAGCGGCCGGCGACCCACACGCAGTAGCGGAAGCCGAAGCGTGCCTCGTAGGCATCGTTGAGCTTCGCCAGCTCGGCGGCGACACGGTCGCGCTCCGTGGCCGCGTCACGGGCTGCGGCCTCGGCGGCGTCGCGGTCATAGCCCTGCTCGACCCACGACAGCGCCGACACGCTCGCCGGCGGCGCGCCGAGCCGCGGGTGCGCGTCGATCAGCTCGATCTGCTCGTCCTCGGGCATCGCGTGGGCGATGGCGCGGGCGCGCTCGAAGAGCGCCTCTGCCGAGCCCAAGGGACGGGCGGCCGCGAGCCGCCCGAGGAACCGCGGCGCGCCCTCGAACAGCGGCGCGACCGCCGCGACGAAGGCATCCTCGGGCAGCGCGTCGAGCGTCGGGACGTCGAGGTGGGTCGTGGCGGTCACCGGGCTCACCACCCGCCGCGCTCGCGGATGAGTCGATGGAGGACGCGGGCCGCGACCGTGCGGCGGTACTCGGCGGTCGAGCGGACGTCGTCGATCGGCTGGAGCTCGCCCGCGAGGGTCTCGGCCGCGCGGTCGGCGGTGGGCTCGGTCGGCGGGGCATCCTCGAGGACGGCTTCCGCGGCGCGGGCACGGATCGGGCGGTCGGCGACCGAGCCGAGCGCGAGCCGTACGTCCTCCCACGCGCCCTCGGCCGACTCCCGCCAGGCCAGCGCCATCACGACCTTGCTGATCGCCTGGGCGCGGCGCGTGCCGATCTTGCGGAAGCGGAACTCGCGGCCCGGCACGATCGGGAGACGGATCCGGAGGAGCAGCTCGTCCTCGGCCAGCGCGGTCCGGCGGTAGGCGACCCACAGGTCGTCGACGGGGATCGTCCGCTCGCCGCGCGCGGAGCCCGCGACGGCCTCGGCGCCGGTCGCGAGCAGGACCGGGAGCGTGTCGCCGGCAGGCGAGGCGTTCATGATGTTGCCGCCGATCGTGCCGCGATTCTGGATCTGCGCGGCGCCGATCGTGGCGGCGGCGTCGACGAGCGCCGGCGCGTGCTCGCGGCACAGCGCGGAGCGGCGGATCTCGGTGTAGGTCGTGAGCGCGCCGAGCACGAGCGCGTCGCCGTCGCGCGTGATCCCGCGCAGCTCGTCGAGCCGCCACAGGTCGACCATGCGGTCGGGCACGGGACGGAGCTCGCCGGTGAGCTGGACCATGACGTCGGTGCCGCCGGCGATCGGGCGGTGCGGCGCCTCGCCGAGCAGCGTGTACGCCTCGGCCAGCGAGCGCGGCGTGACGATCGGCGGCTCGACCGGCATCAGCTGCCCCGTCCGCGCCGACGGGCGCCGAGCACGAGCAGCACAAGCGCGGCCGCGACCGCCGCGCCGCCGATCGCGAGGTTCCGCGGCGAGGTGTCGAGGGCGTACCCGGTCGAGGTCGCGATCGGGCCGAGCTCGGGGTCCAGGTGTGCCGGTTCGGGCTCGGCCGCCGGCGGCGCCGGGGCGGGGACGGGCGCCGAGGCCGGCGCCGGCCCTGGATCGGGCGTTCGGTGGCCGTTGCCGGCGACAGCGATCCGACGCGGCGGCGTGCGTTCGGTCATGCGCTCGGACCCTGCGCGGCCTGTGCGATCGCGTCGATGATCTTCGTGTAGCCCGTGCAGCGGCACAGGTTGCCGGCGATCGCGTCGCGGATCGCGTCCTCGTCGGGGCCGCCGCCGGCGTCGAGGTACGCGCGCGCCGCCATCAGCATCCCCGGCGTGCAGATGCCGCATTGGGCGCCCCCGGTCTCGAGGAAGGCCGCCTGGAGCGGGTCGAGCGGGCGAGGGGCGGCGGGGTCCTGCGCGGCGTCGTCCCCGCGGCGCGGCGCCAGCCCCTCGACGGTCCGAACGAGCGAGCCGTCGACCTGGCAGACCGGCACGAGACAGGCGTCGACGGCCGCGCCGTCGAGGAGGACCGTGCATGCCCCGCACTCACCCTCGCCGCAGCCTTCCTTCGTGCCGGTGAGCCCGAGGTCCTCGCGGAGCACGTCGAGCAGCCGGCGCATGCCGGGCACGGCCACCTCGACGGGCTCGCCGTTCACGAGGAAGCGGTACGAGGTCATCGAGGAGCCTCGGGGTCGCGGCCGGCGCCGGTGCCGCCGCCGGCGTCCGCCGGGTCATCGGACAGCCATTGCGTCGTCCCGTCCTCGGCCGGCCCGCGCAGCGGCTGCGGGTCGGTCGCGGCCTCCGGGCGCGGGTCGCTGCCCTCGGCGATCGGCGCCTCGACGGCAGCCTCGGTGGCCGCGGCGCCCGGCCGGCCCGCCTCGCTCACCGGCTCGAGCGCCGGCGCCTCGGCCAGCGCGGCGAGGATGCGCTCCGGCGTGGCCGGCAGGTCGTGGATCCAGACCCCGGTCGCATCGTGAATCGCGGCGACGACCGCCGGCGCCCCGACGTCCATCGGCAGCTCGCCGACGCCCTTGGCGCCATGCGGCGCGTCGGGGAACGGCGACTCGACGAGGATCGTCGAGATGCGCGGGGCGTCGAGCGCGGTCGGGATGAGGTACGTCGCGAGGCGGTCGTTCAGATACCGGCCGTCCTGGAGCTTCATCTCCTCGATCGTCGCGTAGCCGACGGCCTGGAGCGTCCCGCCCTCGACCTGGCCCTCGGCGAGCACGGGGTGGATGACCCGTCCGATGTCGTCGGCCGCGACCACGTCGGTCACCGCGACCTCGCCGGTGTCGAGGTCGACCTCGACCCGGGCGACGCACGCCGCCCAGCCGAACGCCGGGTAGGCGTCGCCCCGGTACGTCGCGTCGTCGAACTCGACGCCGGGGTACGGCTCGAAGCGCTGGTCGACTCGCAGCGCGCCGTACGTGGCGGCATAGTCCCGTCGCGTCTCCGCGAACGAGCCGCCGGTCGCCTCCTCGACCGTCTGCCGGAGCCGCTGCGCCGCCTTGATCACGAGCCCGCCGACGACCATCGCGGTCCGTGACGCGACGGTCGGGCCCGAATCCGGCACGAACGCGGTGTCCTGCGGCGCGATCTCCACGTCCTCGACCGCGACCCCGAGCTCGGCGGCCGCGAGCTGCGGGAAGATCGTCTTGGTCCCCTGCCCCATCTCGGTCGACGCGGTGAGGATCCGGACGCGGCCGTCGTCGGTCAGCTCGATCGACGCCACCGACGCGAGGTGCACCTCGCCCGAGCCGGTAAATCCGGCGCCGTGCCAGGCAAGCGCCAGCCCGATCCCCGATGCCGTCCGGACGTCGCCGGTCACGAGCGGCGTGGCGTCCCCGCCCGCCGGCCGGCGGCCTCCGTTGGTCCAGGCTCGGACGGTCTCGAACCGCGAGGTCTCGGCGGCGGCCTCGAGCACCTCCGAACCGGCGACGCTGTGGCGGAGGACCTGGCCGGTCGGCGTCGTGTCGCCGAGCCCGTAGACGTTCCGGCGACGCACCTCGAGCGGGCTGAGCCCGAGCGCCTCGGCGAGACGGTTGAGGTGGGTCTCGGCCGCAAACTCGGTCTGCGGAGCACCGAATCCGCGGAACGCGCCGTTCGGCGGCGTGTTCGTGCGGGTCGCACGAGCACGGATCCGGACGTTCGCGCAGCGATACGGCCCGCCGGCGTGGAGCGCGCCGCGCGACAGCACGACCGGGGTCAGCGTGCAGTAGGCGCCGCCGTCCATCACGACCTCGATGTCCTGCGCCACAAGCGTCCCGTCGCGCTTGATCCCGGTGCGGTGCGTGACGACCGCCGGGTGGCGCTTGGTCGTGGCCGAGATGTCCTCGTGCCGGTCGTAGATCATCCGGACCGGCCGGCCGCACGCCCGTGCCAGGAGCGCGGCATGGAGCGCGATGATCGAGGGGTACTCCTCCTTGCCCCCGAACCCGCCGCCGGTCTCGGCCTGGACGACGCGCGCCCGTCGGTCGTCGAGGCGGAGCGCGCGTTTCATCGCCTTGTGGACGTAGTACGGGCACTGAAGCGAGCCGTGGACGGTGATCCCGCCGTCCTCGGTCGGGACCGCGATCATCGCGTTGTTCTCGATGTAGAGCTGCTCCTGGTGCCCGACCCGGTACGTCCCCTCGAGCACGAGATCGGCCTCGGCGAAGCCTGCATCGAGGTCGCCGGTCGCGATCTCGTAGTGCGCGAAGACGTGGTCGCTGGCGAGCGGGTCGAAGACCGGGTCGAGGCGCTCGGTTCCGACGGTGAGCGCGGCCTTCGCCGCGCGGAGCGTGGCCCGGTCGGCGGCGGCGAGCAGCGCGAGCGGCTCGGCGTGGTGCTGGATCTCGCCGCCGACCGGTACGAGCACCGGCTGGTCGTCGGAGATCAGCGAGACGATGTTGTCGCCCGGGATGTCGTCGGCGGTGACGAGGACGACCTGCGACCAGTCGAACGCCTCGTCGCGGTCGAGCCCGACGAAGCGGGCGTGCGGTTCGGTGGACCGGATCGTGGCGCCGAACCACGCGCCGGGAAAGACGAGGTCGTCGGTGTAGAGCGCCTCGCCGGTGAGCTTGGCCGGCCCCTCGCGACGGAGCGGCGCGGCCCCGCGCGCACGACCGGGAGCGATCGTGCCGGGCGGGATGACGAGGGCGCTGGGGGCGGAACGCGTGACCGTGGACACGGGGTCGGGGGTCCCTCCTCTTGGCGCGAGAGGGTACCACCCACGGGCGGCCGTCTCGCCGGCACGCGGCGCTGCGACCCCGCCGCGCGACGTCGTTCGCACTGCTCCGGCCCGGACCGCACCGGACCGCCGGCGTCGTTGCGACCGGTCACCGGGAACTGGTCCGGGGGTGCGGCGAAGACCGTCCGGGTGCGCTCCCGCGCCTCTATAGTCGGGCATCGAAGTCCCTGGCCCGTTCATCATCCTGGAGTCATCCCACCGGACCATGGATCGCGATACCGTCACGCTCCTGCTCATCGGAATCATCATCCTGACCGCGGTCCTCATCGCGGCCTACCTCGTCGTGCCGCGGCTCTTCCGGCGCGGCAGTCCGGCCACCGCGGCGGCCGCCACGACCGCCGGCGCGGGTCGGAGCTCCGGCACCGCGGCCCCCGCGGCGACGCGGGCCGAGGCGGCGACGCGTTCCTTCGGCTCGGCGGCATCCGACGCCTCCGCCGAGCTCGGGCGGGCGACGTTCACCGCGGCCGCCCAGGGAGCCGAGGCCGCCACCGCGATCGTCGGGCCCTTCGCGACGATGCTGACGCCGGCGACCTGGTCGCGCGTCGTCGCCGACGAGGACGCACGGGTCCGGCGCTACCGACGACCGGCAACCGTCGTCATGATCGAGATCGACGGGCTCGAGCGGCTTATCGACCGCCTCGGGGATGAGGCGGCCGACCGGCTGATCCCCGCGGTCGCCGACACGATCCGGCGACTCGCCCGCGAGGCCGATCACGTCGCGCGACTCGACCGCGGCCGCTTCGCGGTGCTCCTGCCCGAGACCGACGAGGTCCAGGCAATCAACTACGTCGAGCGGGTGCGCCGAACCTGCGACCTGTGGCTCGAAGCCGGTGCGGTCGCGCTCCGGCTCGCGATGGGCTGGGCGAGCGCGTCGGGCGACACGAGCCTGCACGAGGCGGGCCGCACGGCCGGGGAGCGGATGTTCGCGGAGATCCATCGCAACGCGCGCCGGTCGCACGACCTGGTCCCGCCCGAGCCTGCCGAGCCCGAGATCCCGACCGCACCGAGCTCCTCGCGGGCAGGACGTCGCTCCTAGCGATTCCGCCGTCGCGGGCCGCGGTCAGTCGCGGCCGAGGCGGACCGCTCGTCCCGGTGTCTCGCCGGTGTGCGCGCCGGCGTCGACCACGATCCGCCCGTTGACCACGACCGTCTCGATTCCGTCCGGGAAGCTGCGCGGCTCCTCGTAGGTCGCGGTCGAGCGGACGGTTGCCGGGTCGAACACGACGATGTCGGCGTAGGCCCCGTCGCGGAGCACCCCGCGGTCCCGGAGGCCGAGTCGTGCCGCCGCGGCCCCGCTCATCTTGCGGATCGCCTCCTCGAGCCCGAGCAGGCTCTCGTCGCGAACGAACTGCCCGAGGATCCGCGGGAACGAGCCGTAGGTCCGCGGGCTCGGCTTCGCGCCGACGAACGTCGAGTCGGTGCCGACCATCCCGGCCGGGTGCACGACGAAGTGGTGGAGCGTCGTCGACCACGGGCCGCTCGTGACCTGGTTGACCCGGAGGTTCTCGGCGAGCAGCAGGTCGCACACGGCGTCGACGGCGTCGCGGCCGGTCTCGCGCATGACGTCGGCGAGCGTGGCCGACTCCCAGCGCAGGTTGTCGGGATGCCGGAAGGCGCCGAGCCGGACGTCCGCCCAGCCGGCCGGGCTCGTGTAGGCGGCGCCGCGTGCCCGGAACTCGTCGCGCAGCCGGTCCCGCGCAGAGCGGTCGGCGAGGCGCTCCTTCAGGGGGCCGGGGCCGCCATCCTGGATCCAGCCGGGCAGCTGGATCAGCAGTCGGGTGCTCGCCCACTCGGACGGGTAGGTGTCGAACGTCACGTCGAGACCCTCGGCGCGCGCGTCGTCGACGAGCGCGAGCAGCGGTTCGGGGCCGCCGGGGTGCGTCTGACGATGGTAGAAGTGCGTGATGTGGGCGGGCGCCGCGCCGCGCCGCCCGATCTCGATCGCCTCCCGGAACGGGTCGAGGTAGCGGTCGCCGAGCGGGTATCGCACGTGGGTGTGGTAGATGCCGCCGTGCCGCGCGGCCTCGTTGGCGAGCTGGGCCAGCTCGTCGGTCGTCGCGTAGGCGCCGGGCGGGTAGTCGAGGCCCGAGCTCAACCCCACGGCGCCGTCCTCCATCGCCTCGCGGAGGCGGGCGCGCATGTCGGCGATTGCTGCCGCGTCGGCGGGGCGGTCGTGCCAGCCGAGCTGTGGCGCCGCGATCCGCATCGCCGAGTTCCCGACGAGCGTCGCGACGTTGACGCTGACCCGGCCGTCGAGCCGGGCAAGGTAGTCCGCGACGGTGGACCAGTCGTGGGCGACCGGCGGGTCGCCATCGAGGCCGGCGTCCATCTCGATGAGCGCATCGAGGTCCTGTTGGGTCGGGATCGGGGCGAAGCTGATCCCATCGACCCCGACGACCTCGGTCGTGACCCCCTGGCGGACCTTCGGCTCGTGCCGGGGGTCGTCGAGGATGACGAGCCCGCCGTGGCTGTGCAGGTCGATGAAGCCGGGGGCGACGACCCGGCCCGTGGCGTCGATCGTCCGGCGAGCCGCGGGCGGGGCTGTGTGCGCGGGGAGCAGGCGGAGCCGGTCGTCGTGCACGACGACCGTGCCGGGCCGCCCGGGGGCACCGGTGCCGTCCACGAGGGTCCCGTTGACGATCACGATGTCCGCGGGCCGGTCGGTGGGCCCGGGCGTACCCCGCTTCGCGACGGGCCCCCCTACGGGCCCCTCGCCGCCAGGCCGGTCGCCGCCAGGCCGGTCGCCGCCAGGCCGGTCGCCGTCAGGCCGGTCGCCGCCAGGCCGGTCGCCGCTCCGTTGGTTCATTGAACGTTCCAACGGACGAACGGGCGCCCGCCCGGGCTGCGAATGGTGCGCTGAACGCACCAATTCGACGTGCCGCCGCGGACCTCGTCGACCCTGGTGCGCCTGACGTTCCAAATCGACGAGGGACGAGGGCCACCCGCCGTCCCAACCGCCCGTTGGTGCATTGAACGTTCCAACGACCGGTGAACCGACAGGAGAGCGCCTCCGGGCACCATAGGGGCATGGGAACGAGGGAGCGCCCGCTCGATCGCGCGAACCGTCATGTCCACCGGCTGCTCCTCGCGACGGGTCATGAGCTCCGCGAGGCACGGGTCGGCGCGGGATTGAGCCTCCGCGAGGTCGGCTCGGCGGCCGGCGTTTCGCATTCGACGCTCTCGCGGATCGAGCGCGGCCGCTCCCCCGAGGCCAGCATCGTCGTGCTCGCCCGGGTGGCGGCCACCGTGGGTCTCGAGCTCGGTGTGCGCCTCCATCCCGATGGTGATCCGATCCGGGACGCGCCGCAGATCAACCTGCTCGGGCGACTGCGCGACCGATGCAGCCGGGAGCTGCGCTGGTTGTCCGAGGTCCCACTCCCGATCCCCGGTGATCGGCGCGCCTGGGACGCCGTGATCCTCGGCGTCGGCGTCCGGGTCGGGGTCGAGGCCGAGACCCGCCTGCGCGATGCCCAGGCGGTGGCCCGGCGAGTGAACCTGAAGCAGCGTGACGGTGCGATGGATCACGCGATCCTGCTGGTTGCGGACACCCGAGCGAACCGGGCGGCCATCGCCGCCGCCCGAACCGAGCTCACGGAGCTCTTCCCCGTCGCCCCACGCGTGGCGCTTCGAGCGCTCGCCGAGGGCCGATCACCCGGCGGAAACACGCTCATCCTCCTCTGAGGCTCCGCGCGTTCCGGGCCCGTCGAGTCGCCGCCCGCGGACCCACGCCGCGCGAACCATGTCGGGGTGCGCGCGGAAGATGAGCCGGCTCAGCAGGTCCTCGGCCGCATCGTCCTCGACACCCGGCACCGGCGCCACGTACGACGGATCGATCGCGATCAGGTCGGCCTCCTTGCCGACCTCGAGCGTGCCGACGATGTCGTCGATCCCGAGCACCCGGGCGCCCTCCAGCGTGCCCATCCGCAGCCACTCGAGCGGCCCAAGAACCGGCGCCGCCACCCGGCCGGCAACCCGCAGCGCGTTCCACGCGTAGAAGCCGACCCGCATCGAGCCGAAGATCGACAGGTCCGGTCCAGCCGAGACGTCGGACCCGAGCCCGACGACGAGCCCGGCCTCGAGGTACCGCCCGAGCGGCATCACCCCCGACGCCAGGAACAGGTTCGATGCCGGGCAATGCGCCACGCGCGTGCCGCTCTCGACGAGCCGTGCCAGCTCCCGCTCCGACAGGTGGACCGCGTGCGCCAGGACGGTCCGCTCACCGAGCCCGCCCGCACGGTCGTAGACGTCGACGTAGTCGAGCGCGTCCGGGAAGAGCCGCGCGACCTCGGCGATCTCGCCGCGATCCTCGGACACGTGGGTCTGCCAGTAGGCTCCGGCCGCGCGCGCCGCCGCCGCCGAGTCGCGCAGCATCTCCATCGAGCACGACACCGCGAAGCGCGGCGTGAACGCGTAGCGCAGCCGGCCGTCGTCGCGCATGTGCCAGCGCGCACACAGGTCGGATGCCTCGCGCAGCGATCGGTCGAGGATCGTCGCGGGGTCGATCGTCTCGTCGTAGGTCAGCCGATCCATCATGACCTTGCCGATCACGGCACGGATCCCATGCTCCTCGGCCGCCTGGAACGCCACGTTGAGGCTGGCCTCGAACACCGCGCCGTAGACGAGCGCCGTCGTGGTTCCGACCGACGCGAAGGCGCGCCACGCGGCCGGCGCCTCGATCGCCGCTTGCTCTGCGGAGTAGGCGCGTTCGAGCGGGAAGACGTAGCCCCGAAGCCACGTCAGCAGGTCCAGCCCCGCACCGAGCCCGGCGTTCGGAAGCTGTGGCAGATGGGCATGGAGATCGACCATCCCGGGGAGCACGACCCAGGGCCGAACGTCGATCGCGGCGGCGAGGAGCTCGGGCGGCGCCGAGTCCGCCGCACCGACATGGGACAGGCGACCGCGTTCGTCGACGGCGACGAGCGCGTCGGGCTCGTGGAAGAAGCCGCCGGCGCCGAGCGGCGTGACGACGCGGGCGCGGATCGCGAACGGCGGACGCTCAGGGAGGACCGGCGACGATGTCACGGTTCCGCGATGCTAGCACCGGGGATCGCGGGCGACGGGTCGGCCCCCGAGCGCCGGGTGCCTGGTCGGCCCCGGAGCGCCGGCTGCGTGGCGGCCCCCCGCGAGCGCCAGGCCCTCGATCAGTGGCCAACCATTGCCCGTGTAGTGAGTGGCCGCGCGACCCCCCGGCGTTCGGGCCCGAGCAGTGGCCAGATGTTAGCCGGTGTAGTGAGTGGCCACGCCACCACCCGCGTTCGGTTCCGACCAGTGGCCAAATATCAGCCCGGGTGCTCATTGGTCCAACGATCGGGTACTTGGGGCGCCCGGGCGGTGCCACGTACTACCTGGGCTAATAGCTGGCCATCACCGACCCCAACGGGAGTTGAGATGCGGCCGTTTCGGGCGACGTTCAGGGCGCTGCCGGCGGTTCCGCGGCTCGCGCTCGCGGAGGGTGGCCAAATATCAACCGGTGTAGTGACTGGCCGGCCGACCACGGGCATCCAGGCCCGATCGATGGCCAAACATTAGCCCGGGTGCTCACTGGCCCATGGATCGGGGGATTCAGGGCCGCGCGCGGCGCCAGCTACTACGTGGGCTAATAAATGGCCAGCAACGGCGTGAACGGGAGCCGGGGTACGGGGTCGCGGCCGGCCGTGACGGTCGCCGCCGGTGGCCAACGAGCCGGCGGCGCGGTCGCCGCGCCGGTGACCGCCGCCCCCGCGCGAGCGAGCTAGCGCTTCTTGCCCCGAACCTCGATCAGGTGAGCGGTCCACTCCGACGGGCCGCGATCCGTCTGCGCCGAGCTGCCGTGCCAGCCGCACGTGCACGTGATGGTCTGCGCCTGGTGCTTGTACTCGTCGATCACGTGCTTGAACGGGACATCGGCAGGTGCGGGCTTGACGGGTGGGCGACTGTTCACGCGCGGACTCCCTGGGCAATGGCGGACCGCCTTCGGCGCGACCGGGGGCCTCCAGTATGGCCGATTTCGCCGATTCCTGCCGAACGGGTGCCCAGCGCGGCGGCCGGCGGCCCCCAACGACCGGGCCTGCACGCCCGACCGGCTTGGCCCGTGCCCGCCGCGTCGGCCGGTGCCCGCCGCGTCGGCCGGTGCCCGCCGCGTCGCCTGGTGCCCGCCGTCTCGGCCGGTGCCGGCCGCGTCGCCCGGTGCCCGCCGCGTCGACCCGTGCCCACCGCGTCGACCCGTGCCCACCGCCTCGGCCGGTGCCGGCCGCGTCGGCCGGCGGCCTCGACCGACCGCCTGGTGCCCGCCGCCTCGGCCGGTGACCTCGACCGAACGCTCGCCCGCCCCTACTCAGGCCCGAGGTGGTAGCCCATCCGCCTCGGCAGCCGGCTCAACGCCCGGGCGACCCGGTTCGGCTCGCGCTCCGCCTCCTCGGCCAGCTCGCGCCGGACGATCGCCTCGCGGACGACCCGGGCGCCGACGTAGCGGAACGGCTCGGGCGGGAACGCGCGCGGCCTGACCCGGTCCAACCCGAGTCCCATCTCCGGATCCGACGCCCTCGCGAGGACCTTCGCCGCCAGCACCCGACCGACCACGAGCGACGGTGCGACCCCGTTCCCGGAGTAGCCGTGCGCGAAGTGCACCCGTCCGCCGTCGAGTGTGCCGACGTACGGCAGATGGTCGGCGGTCACGTCGATGGGGCCGCCCCACGCGTCCTCGATCCGGACGTCGGCCAGCGACGGGAACAGCCGATGCAGCCCGGCCGCCGCGCGCCGCGCCGACCCGGCGTCGTCGGTGAAGGCGCGCCCGATTCGCCCGCCGAACCCCGCCCGTCCCCCGCCGCCGCCGATCGCGATCCGACCGTCGGGCATGGTGCGCAGGTAGTGCAACGTGAACCGCGCGTCGGTCAGCCCCTCGCCGCCGGTCCAGCCGATCTCCGCGAGCCGTTCGGGGATCGGCTCGGTCAGCACGATGTACGACGACCACGTCACGAGCCGTCGCCCGAACCACCGCCACGCCGCCGCCCACGCGTTCATCGCGAGGACCGCGATGTCGGCCGTGACGGCTCCGCGCCCGACCACCGAGCGCGTCCGAACGACCACCGACCCCGAACCGGCCGGCCGCGCCGTCCGCAGCCGCGACCCCGTCGCCGGCAGCATCCCGGCCCAGCCGATCGGCACGCCGTCGATCTCGGTGGCCCACGTGTACTCGTGGAACGTGACGCCGCGGTCGAGGAGCACCCGGCGAAGCGCCCGCGCGAGCCGCGCCGGCTGGACCGTCGCTGCGTCCCGCATCAGGACCCCGGCCCGAAGCACGGGCGACGCGACACGAGCCGCCACCTCGTCCGCGGTCAACGGCACGAGCGCCTCGGCGACGCCGTGCTCCCGGCACGCCTCGACGGCCTCGACCCAGCCGTCGTCCTGGGCGGGAGCCGCGCTGGCCTGGATCATGCCGGCCTTCCGGTACCACGCGTCGACACCCTCGCGCCCGCACCATGCCCCGATCTCGTCGACGGCGTCGGCCATCGCCGCTGCGACGCGAAGCGCCTGGTCGGGGCCGTACCGCTCGATCAGCGTCGGGAGCTCGTCGTACCAGCCCGTGACGAAACCTCCGTTCCGACCCGACGGACCGCCGCCCGCGATGTCTCCGTCGAGCACCACGATCCGGAGGCCGGGCTCGAGCTCGGTCAGGCGGTACGCGGTCCACAATCCCGTGTACCCGCCTCCGACGATGACGACGTCCGCCGTCGTGCCGCCCCGGAGCGGCGTCCCGGCCCCGCGAAGGGCCGCTGGCTCCTCGGCGAGCGCCTCGCGCAGCCACCAGCTGCGTCGCAGCCCGGTCGGGCGCGGGACGTCGACTGCGGCGGCCGTGCGCGGGACGTCGACTGCGGCGGCCGTGCGCGGGACGTCGACTGCGGCGGCCGTG
>JBIQKJ010000014.1:82330-93183 GCA_044506615.1 Chloroflexota bacterium
CGCGAGCCGTCGGCCGCTTGCGGGGCGTCGGCCGCCCCGGCCGGCCCCGGAGCCTCGTCGCGCATCGCATCAGGCCCGTCAGCCACCCGGGGCCGGCCCTGCCGTCTGCTGCACGACGTCGTCCACCGTGACCGGGTTGGCGACCAGGCCCTGTTCGTCGAGGAACTCGATCGACGCCGCCCATGCATCGAGGTCGACCGCGCCGAACCCCTCGTCCTCCTGCGCCGGGCCGCGCCAGGTATCGATGGTCGCCTCGAGGATCGCGCGCTGGGTGTCGGGGTCGCCGGCGAGCTCGGGGACGACCGCGAACGCCGCGTCGAGCCCGACCTGCGGGTCCGCCGAGATCTCCTCCATCGCGGCCAGCGTCGCGATGACGAACGCCTCGACCACGTCGGGCCGCTCCTCGAGGATCTTCGTCCCGGCGATCAGCCCGGGACCCGGCAGCGGCACGATGTCGTCGACGCGCAGGATCGACGTCTCGAACCCCGCCAGCTGGAGCTGCACCGGCTCGTTGTTGACGAAGCCGGTCGCCGCATCCACCGCGTCCTGCGCGACCGCCGCACCCTGGCCGAAGTCCGGGTACTCGACGACCTCGATGTCCTCGGCGGAGAGCCCTGCGGACGCGAGCAGCGCCTCGGTCATCAGCCAGCCCGAGCCGTACCGGCCGGGCGTTCCGAGCTTCTTCCCGGCGAGATCGGCCGGCTCGTCGATCCCGGACGACGCCTTGGCGACGATGATCGATGGGAACTTGCCGTAGATCGTGGCGAGGTAGCGGACGGGGATCCCCTGGCTGACGGCCGGGATGATGCTCGTCCCGTCACCGATGCCGATGTCGATCGCGCCCTGCCCGACGAGCGTGATGAGGTCGGGGTCGATCCGGTTCTGGAACTCGACCCGCAGCCCGGCCGCCTCGTACGAACCGTTCTCGAGCGCGAGGTAGAACGGCGCGAACTGGACGCTCGGGATGTAGCCGAGCCCGACGGTCAGGTCGACGACCCCGAGCGAATCGCCGGGGGTCGGCTCGGCGGAGGGCGCGGCGTCGCTCGGCGCGGTGCCGGCGGTCGAGGCCGGGCCGGACGGCGTCGCCGGGGCGGGGGTCGTCGCGCTGCCACCGGTGTCGCACGCTCCGACGACGAGCGCGACGATCGACAGCAGTGCGGCTGCGAGGCGAGGGGCGCGAGCGGGCACGAGGACCTCCGTTCGGGGGCTAGCGGGCGCCGACGAGGCGGCGCTCGGCGAGGACGACGAGGACGTACAGCACGATCCCGACGAGCGCGATCGTGAGCAGCGTTGCGAACATGAGCGGGATGTCGAAGAGCGAGCCGCGGGCGAGGTTGATGAGGATGCCGAGACCGCTGCTCGCGCCGGCCCACTCCCCGACGATCGCGCCGATGACCGCGAGCGTGACGCCGACGCGCAGGCCGCCGAGGATCGACGGCAGCGCGGCGGGGATCTCGATCGTCCACAGCGTCTGGCGCGAGGACGCCCGAAGGCTGCGAGCGAGCTCGAGCAGCCGCGCGTCGACCGACCGGATGCCGACCATCGTCGCGACCGCGACCGGGAAGAACACGATGAGCCCGCAGATGATGACCTTGCTGAGCAGCCCGGGCCCGAACCAGATCGTCAGGAGCGGCGCGAGCGCGAGGATCGGGATCGCCTGGAACGCGACGATGTAGGGCGAGAGCAGGCGCTCGGTGAGCGGCGAGCGCGCCATCGCGTACCCCGCGAGCAGCCCGAGGGCCGTCCCGGCCGCGAACCCGATCGCGATCTCGGTCAGCGTCGTCCCAAGATGCGGCTGGATCGTGCCGTCGGCGAAGGCGCGGACGAAACGATGTCCCACCTGGAGCGGCGTCGGCAGGATCGACGGCTGGAGACCGCCGACGACGACCGCGAGCTGCCAGACGGCGAGGAAGACGACGAGCGCAGCCATGACGGGAAGGAGCGTGCCGGCTCGGCCCGTGGTGAAGCGCGTCACGATACTGCCTCCAGCGGGCGGTCTGCCCCTTCGGCCTCCCCTGCGACGCCGCCGTTGCCGTCGGCCGCGGCCTGCCCGCCGTCGGGGTCCCCGAGCCATGCGCGGATCCGCTTCGCCGTGTCCGAGACGACCGCGCCGTCGAGCGCGGCCAGCGTCCGCGGCCGCGGCAGATCGACCGGGATGTCGGCCGCGACCCGACCCGGCCGCGGGGTCATGACGACGACGCGGTCGGCGACGAGGATCGCCTCGGGGATGCTGTGCGTGACGAGCACGATCGTGCGCGCGGTGCGCTCCCACAGGTTGAGCAGCTCGAGGTCGAAGCGCTCGCGGGTCAGCGCGTCGAGCGCGCTGAACGGCTCGTCGAGCAGCAGCACCTCGGGCTCGAGCGCGAGCGCACGGGCCAGCGCGGCTCGCTGTCGTTGCCCGCCCGAGAGCTGCCCGGGCCGCGCGGCGAGCGCCGCGGCCTCGAGCCGGACGAGCGCCACCAGCTCCTCGAGCCGGGCCACGCGGCGCTCGCGCGACCAGCCGGCGAGCTCGAGCGGATACGTGATGTTGTCGGCGGTCGAACGCCAGGGGAGCAGCCGCGGCTCCTGGAAGACGAGCCCGACGCGGGGATCGGGCTCCGAGATGCGCCCGCCGTCGAGCTCGACCGCGCCGCGTTCGGCCGGGAGCAGGCCGGCGATCGCGCGCAGCAGCGTGGACTTGCCGCAGCCGTTCGGGCCGATGAGCGCGACGACCCCGCCGCCCGGGATCGACAGGTGCACGCCCTCGAGCGCCGGGTGGCGCTCCCCCGCCGGCGTACGGAACGCGACCGCGAGATCGCGGATCGCGATGTCGCCGGGGCCGCTGGCGAGGCGCGCGCTGCTCACGAGACGAGCACCGGCTCGGCCGGCGCGAGCGGCCGGAGGATCGGCGCGGTTGCCGGGTACAGCGCCCGGTAGGCCGCGTACAGGTCGTCGTAGGTCGCGCGGTGCTCGGGGTTCGGGGCCAGCCGTCGGACGATCGCGGTCATCGCCTGGATCGCAGCGCGCAGGTCGGTGTACGCACCGATCCCGACGGCGCCGAGGATCGCCGACCCCACGACTGCGGTCTCGAGCACCCGCGGGATCGCCACCGGGAACCCGGTGACGTCGGCCTTGATCTGGTTCCAGACCTCGCTTCGGGCCGGGCCGCCGCACAGGCGCAGCTCCGTGACGGTCACGCCGGCCTCGAGCATCGGCTCCGCGACGTGCCGGAGCGCGAAGGCCGACGCCTCGACGATCGCCCGGGCGATGTGCCCGCGTCGGTGGCCGAGCGTCAGCCCCGCCAGGACGCCCCGCGCCGTCGGGTCCCAGATCGGCGAGCGCTCGCCCGCGAGGTACGGGAGGAAGACGAGACCCTCGGCGCCCGCCGGAACCTCGGCGACCTCCGCGAGGAGCGATTCCGGCGTGACCGTTCCGCCGAGGACGTCAGCCCGGAACCAGTCGAGCGCGCGGCCGGTCGCGGCCATCGCGGCGCCGATGCTGTACAGCCCGGGCAACGGCGCCGGCGTCACGAACGCGCCCGGCACCGCGAGCGGCCGGTCCCAGTACACGCCCAGCCCGCCGGCCGTGCCGCCCGGATCGTAGGCGTCACCGGGCTCGAGCAGTCCCGCGCCGAGGTAGCTCGTGAAGGCGTCGACCGTGCCCCCGACGACGGGCGTGCCCGGGGCGAGACCCGTCGTCGCGGCCGCTCCCCGGGACACCTCCCCGACGACCGCGCCGGCGGCGCGGGCGGGCGGCAGCTTGTCGAGGGGGACGCCGGCCGCGGCCACGGCCTCGGGCGCGGGCAGGAGCTGATCGGCGACGTGCGGCGCGGCCGCGACCCCGGTGAGCCGCAGCGTCAGGTACTCCCACGTTGCCAGGTACCAGCGGGTGGCCGCAGCGACGTCCGGCTCGTGCCGTTCGACCCACAGCGCGGCGGGCAGCCCGCCGAGCGCCCAGCCGCGCACGCCGGACCGCTCCGCGAGCTCCTCGGCTTCGTCCGCGGCGCGGGTGTCGAGCCACGTGATCGCCCGCCGCGTGGCCCGGCCCTCCTCGTCGACCGCGACGAGCGTCGGGCCGTGGCCGTCGGCGCAGACCGCGACGATCTCCGCGACGTCGAGCGCGACGAGATCGCGGATCGTCTCGACGACCGCGGCCCACCACGCGGCCGGGTCCTGCTCGGCCCAGCCGGGGCGCGTCCCGACCTCCATCGCGTACCCGGCCCGCGCCGACGCGAGCAGCCGCCCGTCGAGCGTCACGAGACCGGTCTTCACCTCGTTCGTCCCGAGGTCGATGCCGAGGATCGCCCGCTCGCGGGCCCGAACCGGCCGTCGCGCGGTCATCGGAGCGCGTCCACGTGCGAGCCGAGCGTCGCCTCGTCGAGCGCGACGACGGCCTCGGCGGTCGCGACGTCGGTCACGAGCGTCCGGACGACGCCAGCCCGCAGCGCGCCGAGGATCGGCCGCACCTTCGACTCACCCGACCCGACCGCGACCGACGCGGCGACCCGCCCGAGCTGCCGCGCGTCGAACGCGATCACCCGATCGCGCAGGGCGTCGCACACGAAGGCGCCGTCGAGGTCGAACGGCGCGATGAGCACCTCGCCGACGGCTTCGGCGTCCTCGAGCTCGCGCTCGACCTCCTCCCCCACAGACGCGGCGCTCCAGCCGCGGCCGCCGATTCCGAAGCAGACGAGGTCGAGCCGGTCCCACAGGTCGAGCACCGCGCGAACGCCGGCGTGCGCGACGAGCGAGCGCTTGGTCGCGGCATCGTCGACGAGCCCGGGCGCCATCAGCCCGTGGACCTGCGCGCCGAGCGCGTCGGCGATCCGCCGGAACGGTTCCCGCTCCGGCCCCGACGCCCAGTGGCCGCCGGCCAGCGGCACGACCGTCGCGGCGACGGTCGTCGGCGTGTCGTCGAGCGCGTCGGCGACGGCCGAGATCGACGCGCCGTCGCCGATCCCGACGATCATCCCGTCGCGCACCGTGTCGCGCAGCACCTGCGCCGCGAGCCGGCCGACCATCCTTCTGGTCAAGTCCTCGGGGCCGGCGATCGTCGGCGCGAGGTGGACGGCGTCGAGCCCGTAGCTGCGGCGGAGCGCGTCGCCGGCGGGCGATTCGGCAGTCGTGCGGTCGACGATCCGGATCTCGACGATGCCCTCGGCGCGGGCGCGCTTGAGCAGGCGCGACACGTGCGGTCGGGTCACGCCCAGCTGCTCGGCGATCGCGTTCTGCGTCTCACCGAGCTCGTAGTAGAGGCGGCTGGCCCGAACGAGCTGCTCGAAGTCGCTCACCGTTGGCTCGCGGGGTCCGCGGGTGAGCCGTGCACGTTTGTACGGAACAGATGTGCATGCATGCCGTGACGATCTTCGGCTCTGCAGAGCACGGCTGTCAAGGCGCGCGTGGGTCGAAATCGGACACACCCGACGACAACGCCCCGCCGCCAGCCGGTGCGCCGACATCGAACTCCGAAATCGCACGCTGGGCCCCTCCACCGGGCCGGAGCGGGGCCGCGCTTCCCCTACCGCAGCACGCGGCCCGGGTTCAGGATCCCCTGCGGGTCGAGCGCGTCCTTGATCTGGCGCATGACGCGCAGCGCATCGGCGCCGCGCTGGAGCTCGAGGTAGTCGCGCCGCGCGACACCCACGCCGTGCTCACCGGTGATGGTGCCACCGAGCGCGATCGCCGCACGGTAGAGGTCGCCGCGCGCCGCCTCGTTGACGGCCTCGGCGTTCGGGTCGTCGCGCTCGAACACGAACGTCGGGTGGAGGTTGCCGTCGCCGGCGTGCCCGAACGTCCCGATCCGAACCTTGTGCTTCCGCCCGATCTCCTCGATCGCGGTGAGCATCTCGGGCACCCGCGCCCGGGGCACCCCGACGTCCTCCATCCGCGCGACGCCGAGTCGCTCGAGCGCGTGGAACGCCGCCCGACGACCCTGGCGCAGCCAGTCGGCCTCCTGCGGATCGGTCGCCTGCACGACCTGGGTCGCACCGGCGCCCTCGCAGACGACTCGCGCGCCGTCGATCTCGGCGCCGGCCGCGGCGCCCGGCAGGTCCGACTCGACCATGAGCATCGCCGCCGCCGACCGGTCGAGCCCCAGCCCGTGCATCTCGTCGACCGCCTCGATCGTGAAGCGGTCCATCAGCTCGAGCGTCACCGGCGACAGCCCGGCCGTGGCGATCCCCGCGACCGCCTCGCCGGCCGCCTCGAGCGTGGCGAAGAACGCGAGCAGCGTCGAGCGCGGCGGCGGCATCGGGCGGAGGCGGAGCGTCGCCTCGGTCACGAGCGCGAGCGTCCCCTGCGACCCGACGATCAGGTGGGTCAGCGAGTAGCCGGCGACGTCCTTCACGTTCTTGCCGCCGGTCCGCAGGACGGTGCCGTCGGCCATGACGACCTCGAGCCCGAGGACCGAATCGCGCGTCTGGCCGTACTTGATGCAGCACAACCCGCCCGCGTTCGTGCCGAGGTTGCCGCCGATCGAGCAGATCTCGTAGCTCGCGGGATCGGGTGCGTAGAAGAGGCCCTCGGCGGCGACCGCGGCCTTGAGCTGCGCGTTGAGGATGCCCGGCTGGGTGACGACGACCAGGTTCTCGCGGTCGATTTCGAGGATCCGGTTCATCGCGGTGAACGCGATCGTCAGGCCGCCCTCGATGCCGGCCGCGCCGCCCGACAGGCCGGTGCCGGCGCCGCGCGGGACGATCGGGACGTGGTACTCCCCGGCGAGACGGACGAGCTCGGCGACCTGGCGCGTCTCGGTCGGCAGCGCCACGGCACACGGCAGGCCGGTCTCGAGGTACGCGGTCTCGTCGCGCCGGTAGCTCTCGCGGTCGAGCGGATCGGTGAGCAGCCGCAGCTCGGGGAGTCGCGCGCGGATCGCGGCGAGGAACGCCTCCGACATGACCGAAGGATAGGCATGCCCGGCCCGACCGGGGAGGGGCACGTCGCACGGATCGCGCTACGCTGATCGGCGATGCGTCGGCTGCCGGTCCTGCTTCTCGCCGCGATCCTCGCCGGGCTCGCCGGTCTGGCGCTGCCGGCCTCCATCGCTCGCGCCGCCTCGCCGGTCGGGGTCGAGGACATCGTGGCGGGCAGCGTTGATCGCAGCTCCTACCGCCTCGAGGCGACCTACGGGGCGACGCTCAGGCTCACCTGGGGGAGTGGCCGCGTCCGCGTCCGGTCGGTCGCCACGATCCGCAACACCTCGGGGGCGGGGATCGACCGCGTCGAGCTCAACGCGGTCCCGGCGAAGATCGGCGGCATGACGCTTGGGACCGTGACGGTCGACGGCGTGCGCGTCGCCGCCTCGGTCAGGGGCCAGACGATCGTGGTCCCGCTCGGCGGCGTGCTGCCGGTCGGTGGCACGACCCGGGTCCGCGTGGAGTACGACGCCCGCCTGCGGTCGACGACCGGCGGGACGAGCTGGCTGTTCAGCAAGGCGAACGGCATCGCGAACCTGTACCGCTGGCTGCCGTGGGTGAGCCGGCGGACGCCGTTCCAGCGTCAGAACCACGGCGATCCGTTCGTCACCCAGACGAGTCCGCTTGTCCGGGTCCGGATCGTGTCCGACCGACCGCTCGAGTACGCCACGACCGGCCGACGGATCGCGCGGGACGGGCTGTCGCAGACGTTCGAGGCGCGGCACGTCCGTGACTTCACGGTCACCGCGTCGACGAACTTCGAGACGCGCACGACGACGGTCGGCGGCACGAAGGTCATCGGGTACGCGCGGAGCGGCGCGCTCGCCGACCGGTTCCGTGACGAGGGCGTCCGGGCGCTGCGCCGGCTCGAGGCGCTGCTCGGCAACTACCCGCACCCCGAGTACAAGGTCGTCCAGTCGGCCGGCGGCTTCGGGATGGAGTCACCGGCGCTCACCTGGATCCCGACCGGCTACCCGGGCTCGGGGCTGCGGCTCCTGGTCACCCACGAGACCGCCCACCAGTGGTTCTACGGGATCGTTGGCAACGACCAGGCACGCGAGCCGTTCGTGGACGAGGCCGCGACCGACTTCACCGCACGCTACGTGCTCGGCGCGAAGCGCGGCAGCCGGTGCGACCGCGGCCGGCTCGACCTGGCCATCTACGACTACAGCAACGCCTGCTACTACGAGATCGTGTACATCCAGGGCGGCAACCTCATCGATCGCGCCCGGCGCGAGATCGGCACCACGGCCTTCTGGAAGGCGATTCGCTCGTACCTCGCGACGAACCGCGGCCGGGTGGTCTCGACCCGCACGTTCCTCGACGCGCTCGACGCCGCGACGAGCACGAACCTGTCGCGGATCTTCGCCCCGCGCTTTCCCTCGCGTTACTGACCTCGGGCGGAATCTGCCCGAGGCGCCCGCGGTGCCGACGCCGGCGTGGTTGCACCTCGGGATGCGGCCCGCCTGACCCGCTCGTCCGCGGCGCGCGCCTGGGGCATCCAGCGAAGCGAGGTCGGCAGGAGCGGCCGCCAGGCGCGCCAGGCCCCGACGAGCCATGCGCCCACCGCCCGCCGCCCCGGTCCCCACGCGAGGCCGAACTCCTCGCGGGTCGCGTCGGGCAGCAGCCCGACCGCCGGCCACAGGGACCACGCATACGCCTCGACGGGGATGGCCGCGAGGACCGGTCGGCTCATCGAGGCCGCCGGCTCGGGCAGCCAGCTCGCGAGCGGCGCCAACGGCGGTCGGAGGATCGCGGCCGCGAGCTCCCGCGCCACCGGGGAGGGGTGGACCGGGCCGTCGGGCGCCAGCATGCCGTCGACGTACGCCTCGAACGCCGCGAGGTCTCCGGGGAGCATCGCCTCCGGGATCCCGAAGGCACGCCCGACGGGCTTCGTCTCTTCGTAGAACCGCGCCCGGTCGTCTCGCGACAGCGGCTGGAGCCAGGCGTCGTAGGCCACGATCGTCGAGTCGATGAGCGTCGCGTGGACCCACAGCGAGAGCGCCGGGTCGCGCGCGTTGTAGCCGGTCCCGACGATCCCTCGGTGCAGCCCGTTCAGTCGCCGGATCTCAGACCGGGCGCGTGCGGTCGACCCGTAGATGATCGCGAGGTAGCTGCGGATCGTGGCCTCGAGCCGGCGCCACGGGTCCTCGCGGAAGTTCGAGTGGTCGGCGACGCCCGCGGCCACCAGCGGGTGCGCGATCTGGAGGAGCAGCGCCCGCGGACCAGCGCCGAGGAGCAGCATCGCCTCGCGGTCGAGGCGCCACGCCTCGGAGGCCGGGCCGAAGAGACCGGCGTCACCGCCGTCGCGCGGGGTCGTCAGCGCTCTCCGGGTCGTCAGCGCTCTCCGGGTCGCCTCCCGACGACCCACCACGCCAGCGGGAACACGACCGCGGCGAGGACGAGCTTGACGGCGTCCCAGACGAGGAACTTCATCATCCCTTCGGCGACCGCCTGCTCGGGCGGCCAGCCCGTGACGGCCATGAGCCACGGGACGCCGAGGGCGTAGATGACCGCGCTCCCGAGGAGCATCGCCCCGACCGCCCCGCCGACGTGCCGGTCCCAGCCGAGCTCGGCGAGGCGGCCGACCAGCGCGGCAGCGACCGCGAACCCGATCAGATACCCGCCGGTGGCGCCCTGGATCATCTCGATCCCGGCACGGCTCTCACTGAAGACGGGGACGCCCGCGATTCCGATCGCGAGGTACAGGAGCAGGGCGAGCGCGGCGCGGCGGAACCCGAGCGCCCCACCGACGAGGAGGACGCCGAAGGTCTGGCCGGTGAACGGGACCGGCTGGGTCGGGATGTAGACCTGGGCCGCTGCCGCGACGATGAGGGCGCCGGCGACGATCAGCGCGATGTGACGGACCCGCGAGCTCATCCGCTCGCCGATGCGGATCGGCACCAGGAAGTCACCGATCGTGATCCCGCGCTGCTCGGCGGTCGATCGGTCGATCCTCGGGAGAGCGATCGTCATCGAGGCTCCCACCTGCGAAGGCCGCCCCGGTGGCGGCTGACGGGGCCGAGTCTAGCATTGCGCCGCGGCCGGTCGGGACGGGATGCGGCGTTCGCCGTCGGAGCGAAGGCGATGCTCGGGCGGCTCAGCGGCCCCGACCAGCCCCGATCGGGACGCCCGCGCACGTGTCGGCGAACAGGACCGTCCAGTACTTGCGACCGTCGGCGCGCTTGAACGACCCGACCGCCATCACGTCCCACCGGCGGGTCAGCAGGTTGGCTCGATGGCTCGGCGAGGCGACGAACATGCGATGGACCCGCGCCTCGACGCCGACGTCGCCCCCGTCGGCCCAGCCGATGTTCTCGCCCGCCAACGTGTAGCAGTACCGGTCCCGGTCGAGGCGGTCGAAGACCCGCCCGTAGCCCGGGATGGCGTGGCTGAAGTAGTCGCGCTCGGCCATGTCGCGGCTCCGCCAGCGGGCAACCCCGATCAGCGTGGCGTCGACGGGAAGGGGGCGCAGGCCGGCCTCGACCCGGGCCGCGTTCGTGAGCGCAACGAGGGCGGATTCGGACTGCGGGTTCGCCCGGCCGGTGTCCCAGGCGGTCACCGCGGTCGGAGCGGCGAGATCCGCGATGCCGACGACCGCCAGCGTGACCGCGATCGCGGCGAGCACCCGGCGCACCGACGTGACGAGCGGCGTGCGGCGCGGAACGAGCAGAGCCTGGGCAGGCGTCACGGGCAAGGTCCTGGGGCTGTGACGGGTGCGCGGTGCGTGCCATGGGGCGCGCGGTGCGTGCCGTGGGGCGGGGCGCCGTGACGGGGCGCTGCCCGAACCCTAGGTGTGCAGTCTGCGGTGGTCAGCCGACCCGATGGTCCGGCCCTCGACCCACCCGAAGGTACTAGCGGTGGTCAGCTGGGGCGTCGACTTCGCTCCGACCGAACCTCACACGACATTCGTGCAGGGCTCGAGGCCGAATCCGACGAATCGGGCCGCCACCCACGTTCA
>JBIQKJ010000027.1:0-19651 GCA_044506615.1 Chloroflexota bacterium
TCATCATGACCGACGCCGACGTCGACGGCGCCCACATCCGCACGCTGCTGCTGACGTTCTTCTACCGGCACATGCCGGAGGTCATCGACGCGGGCTACCTGTACATCGCGCAGCCCCCGCTCTACCGGGTCAGCACGGGCAAGGTCACCCGCTACGCGCAGAGCGAGCGGGAGCGCGATCAGATCGTGAAGGAGATGAACGTCAAGAACGTCTCCGTTCAGCGCTTCAAGGGTCTCGGCGAGATGAACGCCGACCAGCTCTGGGAGACGACGATGAACCCGGAGACCCGGACGCTGCTTCGGGTCGATGCCGAGAACGCCGCGCTCGCCGACGAGATCTTCACGATGCTCATGGGCGAGAAGGTCGGTCCCCGCAAGGACTTCATCAAGACCGAGGCCCGGAAGGTCCAGAACCTTGACGTCTGAGTCCCGGATCGTCTCGGCGCCCGGCCTGCCGTCGTTCGAGGTCGCGGAGCACAACTGCTTCGCGTGCGGAACCCGCAACACCCACGGCCTCGGCATGACGATCCACGTCGATCGCGGCCGGGCCTGGTCCGAGCTCATCCTGCCCGCGCGCTTCGAGGGATGGGAGGGTATCGCGCACGGCGGGATCATTGCGACCCTGCTCGACGAGGTGATGGGCTGGTCGCTGGCGATCGACGACCTGTGGGGTGTGACCGCCCGCATGTCGGTCCAATATCGGAGGCCGCTGACGATCGGCGCCGCCGTACGCGTCGAGGGGTGGATGACGTCACGTCGTCGCCGTCTCATCGAAACCGGAGCCCGGATCGTCGACCACGCGACGGGCGCGGAGGTCGCCACCGCCGAGGGGACGTACGTCGAGGTGGACCCCGAGCGCAAGCGTGAGCTCCACGAGCGCTACGGCTTCACGGCCCGCGGGACCGGGCCGTCAGGTGCCGGCGAAAAGCCCGTGAGCGATACGCCCGTCATGGTGGCAGCACGATGACGCCCCCGCCGGCGCCCACGCAGAGCCCCACGACCGAGCGTGCGGTCGCGTTCGTCGCGTCCCACCGCGACGATGCCTCGAACCTCGGTCGTCGCCTCGGGGACGCGCTCAACGATCCGGACCGCTTCGTCGACGAGATCCGGCGCGGGTTCCGCGACCTTGCCGACCCGGAGTACCGCGACGGCCAGCACTTCGTGGCCCCCGGTCTGGGCCCGACCTTCGGTGTGCGGAATCCGCTGCTCCTCGCCGTGCATCGCGCGCTCGCCCGCGAGACCCGACGCGATCGGCCGACGCCGTTCCTGTACCTGGCGGACCGCCTGTTCCGCGAGCCCGAGATGGAGACGCGCTGGTTCGCGCTGTTCCTGCTCGAGCGGACCCTGGAGGCGGATCCCGAGCGCACCTGGCAGCTGCTGCGCCGTGTCGCGCGCGAGGCGGCGGATTGGATCACGGTCGACTCGCTCGCCCGCCCCTACGCGCGCGGCATCCTCAACGAGCCCTACCGCTGGGCCGAGCTCGAACAGCTCGTCTTCTCGCCCTCGCGGTGGGAACGACGGCTCGTCGGCTCGACGATCGCCACGATCCCGTATGAGGACCGTCACGCCGGCCGCGAGCCAGAGATCGCCTCGCGAGGCCTCGAGCTCCTCGGCCTGCTCATCGGCGATCCCGAGCCGGACGTCCAGAAGGCGCTCTCGTGGGCCTACCGCTCGCTCTGCGTGGTCGACCTCGCCGCGACGACGGCGGCGCTTGCGCACGAAGCCGAGACGGCCGCCTCGACCGACGACGGCTACCGGGCGTGGGTCGTGCGCGACAGCCTCGTGCGGCTCGACGAGCGCGACGCCGCCCGGCTCCGTGCCCAGCTCGACGGGATCCGGCGACGACCGGGCGCGCCGCCGACCTCGACCGCCTCGGAGCTTGCCGCCCGCTTCGGCGGGCTGCCCGACCCCGCCCGCCACCCCGAGCCCCCGCTCGCGTGACCTCGACCGACCTGGAGGAGTAGCCGACCGTGACCGACGACCTGGGCGACATCCGGGCCATCCGCATCGAGGACGAGATGCGGGTGAGCTACCTCGATTACGCGATGAGCGTGATCGTGGCGCGCGCCCTGCCCGACGTTCGCGACGGCCTCAAGCCCGTCCACCGCCGGATCCTCTACACGATGGGGGAGATGGGGCTCAGCGCGACGAGCTCCTACCGCAAGTGCGCGGCGATCGTCGGCGAGGTGATGGGCAAGTACCACCCGCACGGCGACACCGCGCTCTACGACGCCCTCGTCCGTCTCGCCCAGGACTTCTCGATGCGCTACCCGCTCGTGGACGGGCAGGGCAACTTCGGCTCCGTCGACGGCGACAGCGCCGCCGCGATGCGCTACACGGAGGCGCGGCTGACCGGCATCGCCGCCGAGATGCTGGCGGACATCGACAAGGAGACCGTCGACTTCGAGGACAACTACGACGGCACCCAGAAGCAGCCGACGGTCCTCCCCGCCCGCCTCCCGAACCTGCTCGTCAACGGCAGCTCGGGCATCGCGGTCGGGATGGCGACGAACATCCCGCCGCACCACCTCGGGGAGGTTGCCGACGCGACGATCGCGCTCATCGACGACCCGGACATCACCACCGACGACCTGTGCACGCACGTCCTCGGGCCGGACTTCCCGACCGGCGGCACGATCTTCCGCTTCGAGAAGCAGCGCAACGTCCTCACCGGTGAGTGGGAGACGGTCGATGCGATCCGTCAGATGTACGCCCACGGTCGCGGCCGAGTGGTCATGCGCGCGCAGGTCGCCTTCGAGGAGGTCCGCGGCGACCGGACCGCGATCGTCGTCAGCGAGCTCCCGTACCAGGTCAACAAGGCCAACCTGCTCGAAAAGATCGCCGAGCTCGTCAAGGACAAGCGCATCGACGGCATCGGCGACCTGCGCGACGAGTCCGACCGCGACGGGATGCGGATCTACATCGAGATCAAGCGCGACGCCAACCCGCACAAGGTGCTGAACAACCTGTTCAAGCACACCCCGATGCAGCTCGCGTTCAACATGAACATGCTGGCCCTCGTCGACGGCCAGCCGCAGACGCTGCCGCTCAAGTCGGTCCTTCAGCACTACGTCGATCACCGGCGCGAGATCGTCCGCCGGCGGACCGAGTACGACCTCGGCAAGGCGCGCGCCCGCGCCCACATCCTCGAGGGTCTCAAGAAGGCGCTCGACAACCTCGACGCGGTGATCGCCACGATCCGCGAGTCGACCGACGTCGAGGTTGCCCGGACGAACCTCATGACCCGGTTCGACCTGTCCGAGCTCCAGGCCCAGGCGATCCTCGACATGCGGCTCGCCCGCCTCGCCGCGCTCGAGCGCCAGAAGATCGAGGACGAGTACCTCCAGGTCATCCAGCTCATCGCCGAGCTCGAGGACATCCTCGCCAACCCGGCTCGCGTCCTGGCGATCATCAAGGACGAGCTCACCGAGCTGAAGCGCAAGTACGCCGGCGAGCGGCGGACCCGGGTCGCGGACGACGCGAGCCGCGAGATGACCGACGAGGACCTCATCGCCGACGAGGACGTCGTCATCACGATCTCAGGTCGCGGCTACATCAAGCGCCAGCCCGTCGGGACGTACCGCCGGCAGCACCGCGGCGGGAAGGGGATCATCGGTCACGTCACGCGCGAGGAGGACGCGGTCGAGCACCTCCTCGTCGCGAACACCCACGATTGGGCGCTGTTCTTCACGAACCGCGGCCGGGTCTTCTCGGCCAAGGTCCACGCGATCCCCGACGCGAGCCGGCAGGCCAAGGGGATCCCGATCATCAACCTCCCGGGCGTCCAGGTCGAGTCCGGCGAGTACCCGGCGGCCACGATCACGCTGCCCGACTTCACGCCGGGCAGCTACCTCGTCCTCGCGACCCGCAAGGGGATCATCAAGAAGACCCCGCTCGAGCAGTTCGAGCGCGTCCGCTCCTCCGGGATCCGCGCGATCACGCTCAACGGCGAGGACGAGCTCGCCTGGGTCGACGTCTCGAGCGGCAGGGACGACATCATCATCGCGACCGCGCAGGGCAAGCTTGCCCGGTTCGCCGAGACGGAGGTCCGGCCGATGGGTCGCGACGCAGCCGGCGTGATCGGCATCCGCCTCGCCCGCAAGGGCGACTCGGTCGTCGGGATGAGCGTGGTCGAGCCCGACGCCGACCTGCTCGTGCTGACCGAGACCGGCTACGGCAAGCGCGTGCCGCTCACCGAGTTCCGGCGCAAGCACCGGGGCGGGCAGGGCGTCGGGCTCATCTCGCTCGAGGGCCGCAAGACCGGGGACGTGGCGGCCGTCCAGCAGGTCACCGAGGCCGATGAGGAGCTGCTGCTGATCTCGGCGCACGGGCAGGTCATCCGGACCGAGACCAACACCATCAACCGGTACTCGTCGGGGGCGCGCGGCGTGATCGTCATGCGCCTCGCCGAGGGCGACCGGGTCGTCGCGATCGCCGCGTTCCGGGCCGGACTTGCCGATCGGGAGGCCATCGGCGACGATGGCGCCCCCGGGCAGGGCGCGCCCGCACCGGCTGGTCCGGGAACCGGCGCCTGACGGCATCGTGAGGTCATTCGGCGGTCGGGAGACGTCGCCCTTGTACGCGGATCAGTTCGAGATCTACCACGGCAACGCCAACCCCGAGCTCGCCGAGAAGATCTGCCGCTACCTCGGCACCAAGCCGGGTCGGGCGGAGGTGTTCCAGTTCGCGAACGAGAACATCTTCGTCAAGATCCTGGACAACGTGCGCGAGAAGGACATCTTCCTCGTCCAGCCCACGTCCCACCCCGTCAACCAGTCGATCATGGAGCTGCTCATCCTGATCGATGCGTTCAAGCGGGCGTCGGCCGGCCGGATCACCGCGGTCATCCCGTTCTACGCCTACGGCCGCAGCGACAAGAAGGACCAGCCGCGCGTCCCGATCACCGCCCGGCTCATCGCCGACATGATCACCGTCGCGGGCGCCGATCGCGTCCTGACGATGGACCTCCACCAGGGCCAGATCCAGGGCTTCTTCAACATCCCGGTCGACGAGCTCACCGCGGTCCACATGCTGTCGCGCTACTTCATCGACATGCACCTCGAGGATCTCGTCGTCGTCACCGACCTCGGATTCGCGAAGCGCGCCCGGCAGTTCGCGGAGCTCCTCGAGGCGCCGCTTGCCATCATCGAGAAGCGGCGGGTGGGCAACCTCGATCGCGCCGAGCTCATGAACGTCATCGGCGAGGTTCGCGGAAAGCGGGCGATCATCGTCGACGACGAGGTCGACACCGCCGGGACGCTGATGGAGACCGTCCGCGCGCTCGAGCGCGAGGGGGTCACCGAGATCTACGCGTGCGCCACGCACGGCGTGCTGAGCGACCCCGCGATCGACCGGATCCGCGACAGTCCGCTCCGCGAGCTCGTCCTGACCGACTCGGTCCCGCTCCCCCCCTCGAAGCGGCTCCAGCAGATCAAGGTGCTGTCGGTCGCTCCCCTCATCGGCGAGGCGATCAAGCGGATCCACCGCGGTGAATCGGTCGGTGCGCTGTTCTCGAGCGAAGTCACCTTCACGCAGGAGATGCTCCTGTGGGACGATGGCCACGACGACCGGCTCGAACCCGGCCCGCCCGATCGATCTGCACCGGACGGGTCGCGCGACCGCGAGCCGCAGGCCACCACGCTGAACCCGGGAGTCCGATGACCCTCCAGCTGCACAAACCGGACGGCCAGGGCGGCCTCGCGCCGCGGACGGTGTCCGAACGGAACTGGCGCCGCCAGCTTCGCTCGCCCCGCTGGGGCCGGAGCCTCAAGGGCGGCCAGCTGCCCGAGCACAAGAACGTCGAGATGCAGCCAACGTCGCGGCTGCGCTCGGTGCTGTTCTGGGGCGTCCTCGGTGCGGCCACGTTCGTCCTGCTCGTCGCGGGGTACGGCTCCGGCTTCTGGGGCTAGCCGCGGCGCGAGGAACGCGCGAACGGCCCGCACGGCGACCACGCCTATACTTGCCCGGCCATGCGATTCCTGAACCGATTCATCGACTCGAACGAGCGTGAGCTGCGCCGGATCCAGCCGTTCGTCGACGAGGCCAACGCGCTCGAGCCCGAGTACGAGAAGCTCAGCGACGACGAGATCCGTGCCGCCTTCGCCGAGGTCCGCGACGAGATTCGCGAGATCGCGGCGAGCGGCGAGCCGAGCGACGACGAGCTGAACCATCCCGACCGCGAGCGCCGCCGCGAGCTGCGTCGCGATCGTCGCAAGCGCGAGAACGAGCAGCTCCAGAAGGCGCTCGACGACGTCCTCCCCGAGGTGTTCGCGATGGCCCGCGAGGCCATGAAGCGGACGCTCGGGATGCGCCACTACGACGTCCAGCTCATCGGCGGGGCGGTCCTGCACCAGGGTCGGATCGCCGAGATGCGGACCGGCGAGGGCAAGACGATGGTTGCCCCGCTCGCAGCGATCCTCAACTCGCTCACCGGGCGCGGCGTCCACGTCGTCACCGTCAACGACTACCTGGCCCGGCGCGACCCGCAGTGGATGGGGCCGGTCTTCCACTTCCTCGGCGTGAGCGTCGGGATGATCACCCACGACGCGTCGTTCGTGTTCGAGCCCGGCTACCCGACGACCGACGAGCGGCTCGTCAACCTGCGCCCCGTCACCCGGCGCGAGGCGTACGCCGCCGACGTGACGTACGGGACGAACAACGAGTTCGGGTTCGACTACCTGCGCGACAACATGGTCGTCGAGCTCGACCAGCGGGTGCAGCGCGAGCGGTCCTTCGCGATCGTCGACGAGGTCGACAACATCCTCATCGACGAGGCGCGGACGCCGCTCATCATCAGCGGCCAGGCGGAGGAGTCGGCCGACCTCTACTTCACGTTCGCCCGACTGGTGCCGCGCCTGAAGCCCCGTCCCGAGGGCGCCGAGGAGGGCGGCGACTACTTCGTCGACCTCAAGGACAAGGCCGTCAGCCCGACCGAAGCCGGCATCGACAAGATGGAGGGCTGGCTCGGCGTTGAGAACATGTACGACGCCGACCCGCGCCTGGCCCGCCACTTCGAGCAGGCGCTGCGCGCGCACGCGCTCTTCAAGCGCGACCGCGACTACATCGTGAAGGACGGCGAGATCGTCATCGTCGACGAGTTCACCGGCCGCCAGATGCCGGGTCGACGCTGGAGCGAGGGCCTGCACCAGGCGATCGAGGCGAAGGAGGGCCTGCGGGTCCAGCGCGAGAGCGTCACGCTCGCCACGATCACGTTCCAGAACTACTTCCGCCTGTACGACAAGCTGTCGGGCATGACCGGCACGGCGATGACCGAGGCCGAGGAGTTCTACAAGATCTACGGACTCGAGGTCGTCGCGATCCCGACCCACCGGGAGATGATCCGCGAGGACTTCCCGGACCTCGTCTTCCGGGACGAGCGCGCGAAGTTCAATGCGCTCATCGACGAGGTCGTCGAGATGCAGGAGGCGGGTCGGCCGGTCCTCGTCGGCACGGTCTCGGTCGAGAAGTCGGAGATCCTGGCGTCGCTGCTCAAGCGCCGCGGCATCGCCCACGAGGTGCTCAACGCCAAGCAGCACGAGAAGGAGTCGGGGGTCGTCGCCCAGGCGGGCCGAACGGGCGCGGTGACGATCGCCACGAACATGGCCGGCCGCGGCACCGACATCCTGCTCGGCGGCAACCCGGCCGGGCTCGCCTCCGAGATCCTCCACAAGAAGGGCCTCAACCCCGCCGAGGTCGACAAGGCGACCTACGACGCCGCGCTGGCCGAAGCGAAGGCGGTCACCGACGAGGACCACGAGCGGGTCGTGCAGGCGGGCGGTCTCCACATCATCGGCACCGAGCGCCACGACTCGCGCCGGATCGACAACCAGCTCCGGGGCCGGGCCGGTCGCCAGGGCGACCCGGGCTCGTCGCGCTTCTACCTGTCGCTCGACGACGACCTCATGAAGCGGTTCGCGAACGAGCGGGTCGCCGGCCTCATGGAGCGGCTCGGGCTCGAGGAGGACGTCGCGATCGAGTCGCGCCTCGTGTCGAAGACCATCGAGTCGGCCCAGAGCCGGGTCGAGGGCTACAACTTCGACATCCGCAAGCGCGTCGTCGAGTTCGACGACGTGATCAACAAGCAGCGCGAGACGATCTATGCCGAGCGCGACAAGGTCCTCCACAACGAGGACCTGACCGAGACCGTCCAGGCGTTCCTCGACGACGAGATCGAGGTCCTCGGCGAGACGTACCTCGCGGGCGAGTCGCCCGACGACTGGAACATCGACGGCCTCTCGAACGCCCTCCACGCGATGGGGCTCGAGGGGCCCGGGACCACCCCCGACGACCTGTGGGAGATCCGCTCCCGGGACGCGATCGTCGAGCACCTCCGGACGCTCGCGGACGAGCGGCTCGCCGCCCGCTCGGCGGAGATCGGCGAGCGCGACTGGTCGATGGTCGAGCGGCTCGTGCTGCTCCGGACGATCGACTCGCTGTGGGTCGACCACCTGACCGAGGTCGACGACATGCGCCGCGGGATCGGGCTGCGCGGCTACGCCCAGCAGGATCCGCTCAACGAGTTCCGGCGCGAGGCCTTCCGCATGTACGAGGAGTTCCGCGACCTCATCCGGCACCAGGTCGCCTCGACGATCTTCCGGGTGACCGTCCAGCGCCAGCCCGCGCCCGGGGCGCAGGGCGGTGATCCGGCCGTCTCCTCGGCCCTCGCCGCAGGCGCCGCCGCGCTGGCTGGCGGCAACGGCGCGCGACGAACGCCGGCGGGAGCCGCAACGGCGGCGGCCGCGGCTCCGGGCTCCGCCGTGGTGCGCGGCGGGGGTCTCCCCGCAGGGTCGGGCGCGCGGAACCTCCGGGAGCAGCTCGGCGACTCCCCGGTGGGCGGCTCGGCCGGTGCCACGGCGCGCGGGAGCGCCGGCGGGGCGCCCGGGGAGCCGCGACCCGGCTACACCCCGAGCGGCGAGCGGATCGGGCGCAACGACCCGTGCTGGTGCGGCTCGGGGAACAAGTACAAGAAGTGCCACGGCCGCTGAGGCTCGCGGCCTGAGGACGAGGTGCGCCGGCTCGCGTTCGGGGCCTCGCCAGGGCCGATTTCGCCGAATTTCCCTCTTGGCGGTAGGGGATTGGCCCCCTATACTGTGCCAATCACGCCGCGGACCTCCCCAGCGGTCCGCTCCCGCGCCCCGTCCCCGTCAAGACGCCCGTCCGTGTGCATGAGAGGGAGCCGTGAAGCAGGCTGAGGAAGCATCGTTCGTCGATCTCATCGCCTGCGAGCGTGACTGTCGGTCCTGCAGCTATGCGGCCGCACTCGACTGCGACGGCAACTGCGGTGTCTGCCCCCACAACGCGTACTGCCCCTGCGTGAACCCCGTCGTCGCCCGGAGCAAGACCGCCCTGCGCCTGATCGAGCTCCGACCGATCCTGCTCCAGGATCTCCAGGCCCGGAACTAGGTGGACGCCTCCGCCATCCGCGACCTGGCCGAGCGGATCCGCGCGACCTCGGGGAGGCTTTGACCTTCCCGGCAAGCAGCGACGGGTCGCCGAGCTCGACGCGCTGACCCAGGAACCGGGGTTCTGGGACGACCAGCGCGCAGCCCAGAAAGTGCTCCGCGAGGCCGACGGCCTCCGTGACGAGATCGCGCTCTGGGAGGGGCTGCTCGCGCGAGCGGACGACCTGACCGCGGCCCTGGAGCTGCTCGCCGAGGCACCCGACGCGGACCTGGAGGCCGAGGTCGAGCGCGACGCCGCCGCGCTCGAGACCGACTTCCTGCGCGAGCGCACCGCGCTGCTGTTCGCCGGCGAGTACGACGAGCGGAACGCCCTGCTGACGATCAGCGCGGGCGCCGGCGGCACCGAGGCCACGGACTGGGCGGAGATGCTCCTGCGCATGTACCTGCGCTGGGCGGAGCGCCATCGCTTCGGCACCGAGATCATCGATCAGCAGGAAGGGGAGCAGGCCGGGCTCAAGAGCGTGACGGTCGCCGTGAGCGGCCGGCGGGCCTACGGCTGGCTCCGCCCCGAGCGCGGCGTCCATCGACTCGTCCGGATCAGCCCCTTCGACTCCCAGAAGCGCCGCCAGACGACGTTCGCGCTCGTCGAGATCCTCCCGGAGGTCGAGGACGACGTCGAGATCGAGCTCGACTGGGACCAGATCCGGGTCGACACCTACCGGGCCCAGGGCGCCGGCGGGCAGCACGTCAACAAGACCGACTCGGCGGTCCGCCTCACGCACCTGCCGACCGGCATCGTCGTGCAGAGCCAGAACGAGCGCTCGCAGACCCAGAACAAGGAGAACGCGACGAAAGTGCTCAAGGCTCGCCTCCTGGAGCGGGCGCTCGAGGAGAAGGAAGCCGAGCTGCGCGCGATCCGGGGCGAGCACGTCGAGGCGGGCTGGGGGAACCAGATTCGGAGCTACGTGCTCCACCCGTACCAGATGGTCAAGGACCTGCGCTCGGGCTACGAGACCGGGAACACGAGCGCGGTGCTCGACGGCGAGCTCGATCCGTTCATGCAGGCCGAGCTCGAGCGGCTGGCGACCGGCGGAGGTGAGCGCGGCGACGCCGACTCCACCGCCGCGGGGGCGTCCGGCACAGGGTGACCGGCGGGCACGGCACGATCACCGGGACAGGCGGCCGCCCAATCATCCGAGCCGCGACCGAGGGCGACCTGCCGGCCTGCGCCGAGATCTGGCGCGTTGCGATCAACGACTACACGGGTCCGCTCGGGCAGCCGCCGATCCCCGAGGACCACGGGCCGATCCGGCGGCTCCATCGACACCTGTGGGGAACCGATCCCGAGCGGTTCCAGGTCGCGGTCGCCCGGGACGACCCCGGCGCCGGTGAGCAGGTGGTGGGGTTCGCCTCGGCGGTGGCCCGCGAGGACGTCTGGTTCCTGTCGATGCTGTTCGTCCTGCCCGCCTGGCAGGGTGCCGGGCTCGGCCGACGCCTGCTCGACGCCGTCCTGCCGGTTCCGGACCGCCCCGCACGGTCGCGCGGGACGGCCACCGACAGCGCCCAGCCGATCTCGAACGGGCTGTACGCATCGCTGGGGATCGTGCCGCGGATGCCGCTCCTCAACCTGACCGGCCTGCCCCGCAGACCCGGCGCCTTCGGCGACCTGCCGGCGGGCGTCACGCCGGTCCCGTTCGAGACGGTGGTCGCCCGCGACGGCGGGCACGCCGCCGTCGCGGCAGCCGTCGACGCCCTCGACCGCGAGATTGCCGGCTTCGGGCACCCCGAGGACCATCGCTTCCTCAGGCTCGAGGACCGGCACGGCTTCCTCTACGCGGGCCCCGACGGCGGCTGGCTGGGATACGGGTACGCCGGCGCGGCCGGCCGGATCGGCCCGATCGCGACGCGCGACCCGGCGCTCGTTGCGCCGGTCGTCGGCCACCTGATGCGCGCGGTGGAGCCGCGCGGCTCATGGTCGGTGTGGCTGCCCGGCGCCGCCGCCCCGGCCGTGGTCGCCACGCTTCGGGCAGGCCTGCGGGTCGACGGGTTCCCGGTCCTCCTCTGCTGGGACGCCCCACCCGCCGACTTCGAGCGCTACCTGCCGATCTCGCCCGGCCTCCTCTGACCGCTCGTCCATGTGTCGCAGGCCGCACCCGGACCGTCGGGCCGTAGCGGGGGCCATGGATGAGTGGTAGCCTCCCGGAACGTGGCTCCCTTCCCCTGCGTCCGCGAGCGGACCTCGAACAGATCGGCCGGGTTGGCCGGTTGGCGGGTCCGACGCCTGCGGAGCCGTTCGTGACGCTGTCGACCCCCGCCCCCACGCGCTCGCTGCGCGACCGCCTGACCCGACGTGATCCCGCGCGTCGCGAGCACGACCGTGCCGTCCTCGTGCTCCACGACGTGACCAAGGCGTACCCGAACGGCAAGGTCGCGCTGCGCGACGTCGACCTCGTGATCCCCGAGGGGGATTTCGTCTTCCTGGTCGGTCCGTCGGGCGCGGGCAAGTCCACGCTGATGAAGCTGCTCATCCGCGACGAGGTCGCGACGCGCGGCGACGTCCTCCTCGACGGGCAGGACCTGGCCCGGCTGTCGCGCCGGAACATCCCGAAGATGCGCCGCAAGATCGGCACGATCTTCCAGGACTTCAAGCTGCTCCCGACCAAGACGGTCTGGGAGAACGTGGCCTTCGCGCTCGAGGTGACCGGGACGCCCGGCCGCCGCATCCGACCCGCGGTCGACCGCGTTCTCGCGCTCGTCGGCCTGACCGCGCAGGCCAAGCAGGTGCCGGCGCAGCTGTCGGGCGGCGAGCAGCAGCGGACCGCGATCGCGCGGGCGCTCGTCCACGACCCGCGGCTGATCATCGCCGACGAGCCGACCGGGAACCTCGACCCGCTCATCAGCTGGGAGATCCTCCAGCTGCTGCTCCGGATCAACGAGCTGGGCGTGACCGTGCTCATGGCGACCCACAACGCCGAGGTCGTCACGGCCCTGCGCAAGCGCGTCGTCGCGCTCGAGGAGGGCCGGATCATCCGCGACGAGATCGGCGGGGCCTACCACCGTGAGGACTGAGCGATGATCGGGTTCGTCGCGTTCAGCCTCAAGCGGGCCTGGCAGGGCTTCTGGCGGAACGCGGTCATGAGCCTCGCGGCCACGGCCACGATGGTCCTGATGCTCCTGCTGCTGTCCGGGTTCTGGATCATCCAGACCGGCCTGCTGGCGGTCCTGCAGTTCACCGAGGAGAAGGTCGAGGTCGTCGCCTACCTCCACACCAACACGACCGACCAGCAGACGCTGGCGCTCATCGATCGGATCGAGGCGATGCCCGAGGTCTCGACCGTCGAGTTCGTCAGCCGCGACCAGGCCCTCGAGGACTTCCGAGCAACGATGGCCGCCCAGGGCCGCGAGGACCTGACCCGCTATCTCGACACGAACCCGCTCTACGCAAGCCTCGAGGTCAAGCTGACCGACCCCGCGCTCGTCCCGCGCGTCAACCAGGCGCTCGAGGGTGAGACGGCGGTCCGCAACGTCCTGAACGTCGAGGACCTCGTCGAGAACGTCGTCACGGTCACGAACATCCTGCGAACGGCCGGCACGGTCGTGCTCGTCGTCGTTGCGGTCATCGTGTTGTTCATCATCGTCAACACGATCCGCCTGGCGGTCTTCGCACGGTCGGAGGAGATCGAGATCATGCGCCTCGTCGGGGCGTCCGACGCGTTCATCCGCTGGCCGTTCGTCTTCGAGGGCGCGTTTGTGGGACTCGTCGGGGCGCTCGTGACCCTCGGGATCCTCGCGGTCGCGGCCGAGCCGCTCGGGACGTTCCTGACCGGCTTCTTCCGGATCCTGCCGCTCCAGTTCGGGTCGTTGACCCGGGACCTCGTGCTGCTCGTCGTCGGGGCGGGAGTCGGCCTTGGGATCGTCGGCTCGTGGGTATCCGTGCGGACGTACCTCATTCGCTGACGCCGCGCGGCCGGCTCGCGGGGCCCGGTGTACCCTAGCGGCCCGTCACGGCCCGCGGCCTGCCGACCGACGTCCGAAGGAGCGCACGAACCGGCGATGTTCCCGAACAACCCCGACCCCGACGTCGCTGATCGCGCCGCCGAGCCGCCCGGGGGCTCCGGGATCCCGCCCTCGGCCGACACCGTGCCCACGATCGACACGTCGCCCGCGCCCTCGATCCCGGCGCGACCGCGCCGTCGTCTGCCGATGCTCCCGCTGGCCATCGGGATCGTCGCCGTGCTCGCGGGCGGCGCGCTCTTCATGTCGGGCTACTCGATGGGCCGCCAGATGGCGCTCGAGCCCGGCACGCCCCCGACCGATGCGGACGCCTTCCAGCCGTTCTGGGAGACGTACGACGCGATCACCCGCCGGTACGCCGGCGGCGAGGTCGATCGCGATGCGCTGATCCAGGGGGCGATCCGGGGGATGATCGACGCGCTGGGCGATCCGTACTCCTCGTATCTGACGTCGGACGAGTACCGCAACAGCCTCCAGGGCATCTCGGGGCAGTTCGAGGGCGTCGGCGCCGAGATCGCGACGCAGGCGCCCGACGGGTCGCAGGGTTGCGCCACGCTCGGGCCGGACTGCCGGCTGGTCATCATCGCGCCGCTCGACGGATCGCCTGCCGAGCGGGCGGGCCTCCAGGCCGGCGATCTCGTGCTCGCCGTCGACGGTGTCCCGCTCGACGGTCTCACGGTCGACGGCGCCCGCGATCGGATCCGCGGTCCACGGGGCAGCGTCGTCGAGCTGACGGTCGAGCGGGAGGGGCGCTCGGATCCCTTCGGGATCCGGATCACCCGGGACGTCATCGAGCAGCGCGAGGTGCGCAGCGAGGTTCTTGCCGACGGCGCGGTCGGCTACGTCCGGCTGGCAGGCTTCTCCGACATCGGCGCCAGGCAGCTCGAGGAGGAGCTGGTCGGGCACCTCGATGCGGGCCGGACGAAGCTGATCCTCGATCTGCGCGGCAACCCGGGCGGCTACGTGACCGCAGCCCGCGCGGTCGGCAGCGAGTTCATCGCCGAGGGCGTGCTCTTCTGGGAGGAGGATGCCTCGGGCGAGCAGGTCGCCACCGAGGTCACGCCGGGCGGCGTGGCCACGGCCGACGACCTCGAGATCGCGTGCCTGATCGACCGGGGCAGTGCCTCCGCCAGCGAGATCGTGGCGGGGGCGCTGAAGGACCACGGGCGCGCGACGCTGGTCGGCGAGACGACGTTCGGCAAGGGGACCGTCCAGCAATGGCAGGAGCTGACCGGCGAGGGTGGCGCGTTCCGCCTGACGATCGCCAAGTGGCTCACCCCCGACAAGCACTGGATCCACGACCGGGGGATCGCCCCGGACGTCGCGGTCGAGGTGCCCGCGGACGGTGCCTCCGGCGCCGACCCCGTCCTCGATCGGGCCGTCGAGCTCCTCACCGATCCATCCGCCACGAGCAGATTGCGAATCGCAGCCTGAATCGCAGCCTGAATCGCAGCCTGAATCGCAATCCGGCATCGCTTGCACCGGCAAGCACCGTCCGGTAAGGTTCTCCCGAACGAAAGGAGGTGATGTGCAGTGATCGACAGTACGCGTAGCTGCACCACCTCGCAGGAGATGGCCGTCTAACCGGACACCCTGTGGGTGGCAAAGCTTTCGAACGCCGGTCCGAAACGGGCCGGCGTTCGTGCGTCCGGATGATGCGCAGCGAGCAGCGTGCTCGCCGCGCTCCGGCCCCCTGCATGGAGGAGCACCCCGATGGGCGGCGAGACGACGATCGCCCTCAACCGTAGGGCCCGCCACGAGTTCTCGATCGACGAGACGTTCGAGGCGGGCATCGCGCTGACCGGCTCGGAGATCAAGTCGATCCGCGCCGGCAAGGTCAACCTGGCCGACTCGTACGCACGGATCGAGCGCGGCGAGGCCTGGCTGATCGGCGCCCACATCGCCCCGTTCGAGCAGGCGAACCGCTACAACCACGAGCCCAAGCGGACCCGCAAGCTGCTGCTGCACCGCGGGGAGATCGACGCGCTGCTCGGTCGGACGAAGGCCAAGGGCCAGACGATCGTGCCGCTCCGCCTCTACCTCAACGACAAGGGCCGGGCGAAGGTCGAGCTCGGGCTCGCCCGCGGCAAGCAGCTGCACGATCGGCGGCGCGACATCGCCGAGCGCGACGCACGGCGCGACATCGAACGCCAGCTCGCGGACGCGCAGCGCGGCCGCTGAGGGCGGGGGGCCGGGCCGCAGGTCCCCGCTCCAGGCCCCAGGCCCCGTGGGCGGCCTGGCCAGCTCAGTGCCTCGAGCGAGAGCCGGGGCGTTCCCGTGCGATCGCGCCGCCCGGGGATTGCCGCAATCGCGGGCCTGCCCACGGCAGCCCGCCGGTCAGCGCAGGAAGTAGCGCCGGTTCAGCGGCAGGTCCGCGGCCGGCTCAACCGCCAGCAGGCGCCCCGCGAGCGTCACCCGGCCGTCCCCCGGCGAGATGTCGATCGGGGCCGTGGCGCGGTTGTGTCGAAGTTCCGCGCGGGTGATCCCGCGCAGGCCGCGGACGACCTCGAACCGCCGATCCGGCCCCAGCCGCCGGGCACGCGCGCCGGCCCTGTCGAACGCCCCGGACACGAACGTCAGCGACAGCCCGGGGGCAACGCGACCGCTGCCTCCCCAGTCGGCCGCGTAGCGGCGCGGCTCGGCGTACTCGACGGTCGCGTTGCCCTCGCCGAGGGGCCCCCATGCGTAATGGCCGCCCTTGAGCACGAGCTCGGGCTTGACCCCGAAGAAGCCCGGGTGCCACAGCACGATGTCGGCCAGCCTGCCCGGCTCGAGCGATCCGACGTGGTCGGCGATCCCGTGGACGATCGCCGGCTCGATCGTGATCTTGGCCAGGTACCGCAGCACGCGCTCGTTGTCGGCCGGGCCAGCGTCGTCCCTCGGAAGACCGGGGTGGTCGGCGCCTGCCTCGCCGGTCCGCCAGGCCTTCATCACGTGCGCGAGCTGGAACGTCCGTCGCACGGTCTCACCGATCCGACCCATCCCCTGCGAGTCGGAGTTCACGATGCCGATGGCGCCCAGCTCGTGGAGCGGGCCCTCCGCGGCCATCGTGGCCGGGTGCGTCCGCTCGGCGATCAGCTCGAGGTCGCCGGGCGATGCGAACGACGCGCCGTGGTTGAGGACCGTCATCGGGATCGACTCGGCGGCGGCGTTCGGCCCGAACGGCACCGTCGGCGTCGTCGACGAGCAGATCACGTTCGGCTCGCGGACCAGCCCGAGCAGGTCGGGCACGTGCCCGCCGCCGCTCCCCTCGACGTGGTACGCGTGGACGGTGCGGCCCGCGATCGCCGCGACCGTGTCCTCGAGCTCGGCCGACTCGTGGAGCCCGTCGGTGTGGAGCGCGACCGACACGTCGTGCGCGTCGGCGTACGCGAGCGTGTGGTCGATCAACTCGGGATAGGCGCCGTAGTCCTCGTGGATCTTGAACCCGCACGCGCCGGCCGCGAGCAGCTCGTCGAGCGAGGCGTCCGATTCGTCCCGGGCGCATGCCTGGAGGCCGGCGTTGACGGGCCACGCGCCAAGCCCGAGCAGCGTTCGCTCGAGCGTCCAGGGCGGCTCCTCGAACCCGGCCGAGATGAACGTCGTGACTCCGGCCGACAGCGCCGCGGGCACGAGCAGCGGGCTGATCGTGTGGACATGGGTGTCGATCGCGCCGGGCGTCGCGATCAGCCCGTACGCGGTGATCGGGCGCGTGTGCGGTCCGATCGGCAGCTCGATCCCCTCGCTGATTGCGCCGTTCCCCGATCGCCCCACGCCGACGATCCTGCCGTCCTTGATCCCGATGTCGCCCTTGACGACGCCGAGCACCGGATCGACGACGAGCGCGCCGAGGACGACCGCGTCGAGCTCCGACGGCGACGTCGCTCCCTGCGCCATCCGGGAGCGGAAGTTGCGTCCGTAGCCCCACGCGGGCTCGTCGCCCGGTGCGTGGTGGTCCTCGGTGGGGGACACCCACAGGTGCGTGTCGGCAAGGCGGACACGGTCGCCGACCGTGGGACCGAACCGCGCGAGGCGCTCGGCGGCGTCGGTCACGCCGGGTCGCCGTCCGTCGGCGTGGACGCGTAGCGCACGAGCCGAACACGCTTGGTCTCACCGGGTCCCCAGCGGAGCGTGTCGCCCGCACGGAGGTCGAGCCGGAAGCCACGCGCCAGCTCGCGATCGAACGAGAGCCGCGGGTTGACCCGATCGAACGGGTAGTGCGAGGAGACGCGGATCACGCGTCGCGACGTGCTGCGGACCTCGAGCTCCCGCCGCTCGCGCTGCGGCGGTGTCCGGCCGGCCGTCGCGGCTCGGTCGTGGCTTCCGGCGACGGTCGCGCCGGGGCCTTCGGGGCGGGTTGCGCCACCGAGCGGCTCCCGGACGACGACAAGGCGCGTGCCGTCGTCCATCAGCACCTCCAGCCGGATCTCGTCGAGCAGCTCGGCGACACCGTCGATCACCTGGTCCGGTCGGAGCGCCTCGTGACCGGCCCGCTCGATCGCCTCGTAGGTGGCGCCGTCCCGGGCTGCCTCGAGCATCGCGTCGCAGATCACCGCAACCGCCTCGGGATGATTGAGGGGAACGCCCCGGGCGAGCCGGCGGCGAGCCAGCTCGGCGGCGCTGAAGATGAGGAGCCGCTCCTCCTCCCAGGCGGTCAGGCGCACGGTCCCATCCTAGCGAGGCCAGACCGGCCGAGACCGGCCCACTGCGCCGCCGGCTTGCTCGCAGGCTACGCCGGCTCCGCTGCCGTGGCCCGCCGCGCGGCCTCCTTCGGGAGGACGTGCACGGCGGTGTCGGTCGCCACGCCCGTTCGCGCGCCGGTCACGCGCAGGAACATCGCCGCGCCGACCGCGGCGACGCCGACGCACACGAGCAGCGCCCCGGTCACATCGAGCACGCCGGCCTGGACGAGCCCTGCCGCGACGAAGGGCGCGGCCAGGCCGCGCGCTCCGGTGACCGTGTTCCAACCCGCGAGCGCCGCTGCCCGGCCCTGGAGGTTCGTCTCGTCGCTGATCGTGGTGTTGATCCCGAGGTCGATCGCGGCGCTCGCAATCCCTGCCGCGATCGTCGCCGGCCAGAGCAGCATGACGGTCGGCGTCAGCGCGATGACCGACAACGCGAGCACGCCGATGGCGCTCCCGGCGCGGAGCAGGAGGATCGCACCGAAGCGATCGGCGGCCGCGCCCCACGCGTAGTACGAGACGGTCGTGGCCGCCGAGCCGAGGATCCCGACGATGCCGACCTGGGTCAGCGACAGGTCGAGCCGGTCGATGTAGACGAGCGCGAAGAGCGGCGCCGCCGCGATGAGGCCGCCGCCGTAGAAGCCCTGGGCGAGCACGACCTTCTGGAGGACCGGGCGCTCCCGGAGGATGCGCACCGCGTCGCGTGGCGAGAAGCGCGGTGCCGGCGGTGTGGGCGGCACGCGCAGCCCGAGGTAGGCCGCCGCGCTCACCACGCCGACGAGGCAGCCCGCGGCGACGACCGTCGGTCCGCCCAGGCTGTCGGCGAGGACACCGGCGACCAACGCAGCCAGTGCCGCCGCCGCGGCCCGGCTCGTCCCGACGGCCCCGACGACGCGGCCCCGGAGGCGCGCGGGATACATCGCGCCCCACAGCCGCAGCTGGAACGGCGAGCTGAACGAGAGGCTGATCCAGTAGGCGAGGGCCGCGAGGACGAGCACCGGCGGCGCGGACGTCGCCAGCAGCACGAGCATCATGCCCGCGCCCGCCGCGCGCATCGCGGCGGTCTGCCGGTGGGACTGCGGTCCGTAGCGGCCGGCGAACCCGCTCAAGAGATTCGCGAGGAACGGGGCCGCCGACAGGGCAGCGAGTCCGATCGGGTCGAGTCCGGCCTTGCGGGCGACCGACGGCAGGATCGAGCCGACGAGACCGATCGTCACGCCGACGCCCGCGGCCGCCGTGAGATCGAACGACACGTTTCGCCAGAAGGACCGCTCGGCGAGCCGGGGCCACCCGGGGCTTGGTTCCACAGACACAGACACACCTCGTACCGCCCGCGCGGCCTGCGAGGTGAGCTGTCGGGCTCGGCGGCGGGAACCGCCGTCGCGATCGGATCGCGATTCGCCCCGGTGGGATGTGGGTCCCCCGTCCTCCGGCGAAGGAGGTTCGGCCAGCGGCCATTCTACCCGCTCCATGCCGGCATCCGGCACGGACCGTCGGTACCATGCGCGTCGCGGCGAAGGGAGTGGCGTAGCGTGTCTTGTGGGGATTCGGAATCGAGGGGGCGTACAACTTCAGG
>JBIQKJ010000028.1:0-18803 GCA_044506615.1 Chloroflexota bacterium
GGCCTCAGTGCAGGGCAGGCCCCGGCTGCGGCGTCGCACCCGATCGAACGACGAGGACCGGCACCGACGCATGACGCACCACGTGGTCGGACACGCTGCCGATGAGGAACCGGCCGACGGCCCCGCGCCCGTGGCTGCCCACGACGATGAGGTCGGCCTCCTCGGACGTGGCGGCCTCGACGATCGACTCGCCCGGATCGCCCTGCCACACGAGGAAGTCGACGGCCACGCCGGCGGACCGTCCACGAGCGACGAGCTCCGTCGCGACCCGCTCGCGCTCCTCGCGGACCTGGTCCACGCGGGCACCCCAGCGGCCACCGGGCAGCCGCAGCGAGCCGGGGTCGATCACGCTCACCGCGAGGAGGCGCGCGCCGTAGGTCGCGGCGAGGTCGAGCGCGACGTCGGTGGCGGCCTCGCTCGCGTTCGACATGTCGGTCGCGAGCAGCACGGTCCTGATCCGGCCGGAACGGCCGGGATAGGGTCGGGCGTGGGCGGGAGGAGCGGACGACACGGTCATGCCGCGACGACGCACGCTGCGTCGGGAATGGGGCGCGGGGGGCGCGGCTCGCTGGTCATGCGCACACCGTAGCCCGCGCTTCGGGCGACAGCCATGGGACCACCGGCCCCTTCTGCACGGGCCGTCCGGCCTCGGTACCGACGGCAGCGTTCACCGGTTCTCCTCGGCCAGCAGCGAGAGCAGCACGTCGATGTCGGCCGAGCCGATCACGCCCTGGTACTTGGCGCGCACGATCCCGTCGCCGTCGATCACGAAGACCCACGGCATCGAGGCCGGGCCCCACGGCTCGCTGCCGACGCCCCACGCGTCGGCGACCTCGGTCAGGCGCGGCTGCTCGAGCGTGCCCTCGAGCACGGGCTCGGTCGTCACGACCGAGTAACGGTACGGCTCGTGGTGGATGAACGGGACGGACCCCCAGCGATCGACGAGCCGCTTGGCCATGACGACCGCCTGCCCGCACTGCGGCGTCACCCGGAACCGGATCGAGTCGACGACGAAGACCCACGGGTCGCCCGACGCGAGCGCCTGTGTCGTCGACGTCGCCGAGAGCCGAGGGTCGGGCAGGGGATCCGTCGTGAGCCAGGTGAGGTCGCCGCCGACGTCGGCCGGGGTGCGGGTCGCGGCCGAAGGCGCGGGGGCGCCGAGCTGCGCGGTGCCGCCGGGATCGAGCGCGGTGACCGGCACGGACCCGCGGGCGACCGGCACCGACCCGTTCGACGCGGTCACGACCAGCGTCCACGGGCCGGGCGACGGGATGTCGACGTCGGCGACGAAGGAGACCGTGGCGATGCCCGTCGGGTGCACGGCGGTCGCGGGAGCGGCCCCGCCGACGGGTGCGCCGTCGCGGCTCGTGACCTGCACCGAGACCGTCCGCGGGTCGCTGGCACGACCGAGGAACGGGTCGTCGAGCGTGAAGATGACGGGGCTCGAGCCACCCGACCACACCGAGCTCGAGACGAGGTCAGGGGTGAGCGCCGCCACCGCCGCCGGCGCAGCGGTCGGCGTCGTGGCTGTCGGAGCGGGCGTCGGGGTCGCCGTCGTGCCGGACGACGCAACGACCGTGTCGAGCACCGCGGTCATTGTCGGCGCGTCGGTCCCGAACGGAAGCCGGGCCCGGAGCCGGCCCTCGCCGTCGACGACGAAGACGTCGGCGGTGTGGGACATCGTGTACGCGGCAGGGTCCCCCGTGTCGACCTTCGCATAGCGGACGCCCCAGGCGTCGGCGGCCGCGCGGACGGCGCCCGGGCTTCCGCTCGCGGCGGTGAACCCTTCGGGCATGTAGCGGACGAACTCGGCCAGCCACGCAGGGGTGTCGCGCTCGGGATCGACCGACACGAGGATCGCGCGCGCCGGCCCGCCGAACGCGTCGATCGCGACGCCGACGGTCCCGATCGTCGCGGGGCAGACGTCCGGGCAGTGGGTGTACCCGAAGAAGACGAGGACGGGCGCGCCGCGCAGGTCGGCAAGCGACACCACTCCGTCGGGGCCCTCGAGCGAGAGCGGCGGCGCCGGAGCGGGATCGTCGATGAGCAGGCCGGCAACGTCGGGCGTCGGCATCGCCGGGTCGGACGGTGCGCCGGTGGCTGGCGCCGGCGACGCCGCCCCGGCCCCGCCCGTGCGGCCGCCGGGTGACCCCGGCGCCAGCGCCTCGGCCGCGCCGCGGACGACGATGAGCGCCACGAACGCGAGGACGAGCACGACGACGACGCGGAATCCGAGCCCGCGAGCGGATCCGGCGGCGGCGACGCGCACGGCGCCCTCCGGGACGCGGTCGACGCCGACCGAGGAGGGACGCGTGGTCATGTCAGCCCTGCCTGATCTCCGCCTGGATCGTCATCTCGCCGACCGAGTCGAATACCAGCGTCAGCTCGATCGTCTCGCCCGGGACGAGGTTCTGGGTGACGTCCATGAGCATCAAGTGGTAGCCGCCGGGCTCCAGCTTCACCGTGGCCCGGGCCGGGATCTCGATCCGGTCGACGGGGTGCATCGCGGCCATCCCGCTCGCGTCGGCCACCGTCTCGTGGATCTCGACGCGTCCCGCGACGGGGCTCGACGCGCCGACGAGCGCGTCCGCCGTCTGCCCGCCGACGAGCGTGAGGTACCCGGCAGCCGGTCGGCCCTCGCCCATGGGCGGCCGCACCCAGACGTCGGAGACGCCGGGCGAGGCCGCGCCGGTCGACGCGGTGAGGCACCCTGCGACCAGCGTCACGAGAGCGACGAGGGAGAGCGTGGCAGCCAGCGCCCCGAACCGGCCCGTGCTACGCCGTGATCGCCTGGATGATCGCATCGACGTGCTCCTTCTCCGGGACGACGACGAGTGCGGTGACCATCCCGAACATGCCGTCCGGGCCCTCGACGTGCGGCAGGATGTGGCAGTGGAACGCCCACACGCCGAGCCGATCGGCGGTGATGACCGCGTCCCATCGTTCGCCGGGGTTGACGCCGAAGGTGTCGGCCCGGTGCGCGGCGCTGCCCATCGGCCAGCCGTCGCGAGCGACGAGCTCCATCGCGAACCCGTGGCTGTGCCACGGGTGCATCATGATTCCCTCGTTCATGAAGCGGATCAGCACCCGCTCGCCCTGCGCGGCGAGGACCGGGACGACGGCCGGGAAGCCGTGGCCGTTGATCGTGAAGCCGCCCAGCGTGTCGTTCGAGATCCAGATGTACTCGCGGTCGTACTGCACCTGCGGCTCGGGCGGGTCGACGATGAACGCGCCGAGCAGGCCGCGCCCGACCTGGTCGGTGGCGTTGTGGTGCGAGTGGTACATGTGCGAGCCGGCGTTGACCGCGGTGAACTCGTACACGTGCTCCTCGCCGGGGATGCCCGGCTTCTCGGTCACGAACGGCACGCCGTCCTGGAAGAAGTCGTCGAACTCGACTCCGTGGAAGTGGACCGAGGTCGTCTCCTTGAGGTTGTTCGTGAAGATCGCCCGGACCTTGTCGCCCTGGTTGACGCGGATGGTCGGGCCGGGCCACTGTCCGTTGTAGCCGAGCGCCTTGACCGGCGGCAGCTCCTCGTCGATCTGCCAGTCCATCTCGTCGACCGTCAGCCGGAACACCTTGACGTCACCGTCGAGCTCGGGCTCGAGCGGGTTGAGGGCATCGGTCAGGACGAGGTTCGGCACCTGCGCGAAGGCCGGCTTCTTCGTGAGCTCCTCGTAGTTGTCCTCGACGCCGAGGATGTCGGCCAGCTTCGTGACGACCAGGGCAGGGTAGATGTCGGCGAGCGCCGGGACGAGGTTGCCGAGATACCGCCGGACGACGCGGCGGGCGTTGACGTCGTGATCGGTCCAGCCGGGCGGGATCCCCCCGCCCGCCGACGCGCTCGGCGCGGCCGAGGCCGGGGCGGACGGAGCCGCCGAGTGATCCATGGTCGGCGCCGGCGTGCCGGCCGCCGGCGGCTCGCTCGCGGCGGGCGCGCCGGGGGAGCGGCCGGGTCCGTATGTCCACATCGGGGCGCCGGCCGGCGTGCAGGCTGCCACGCTCGCGGCGACGAGGCCCGTGCCGGTGACGGCGGCGGCACGAAGGAACCCGCGCCGTGACAGTCCATCGGGAGCCTCCGGTGCCGCGTCCGGCGGCGATTCGGGGGCCGCGAGCGGCGGGGTGACGGGGTCGTCGGCCGGGACGGCGACGGCGACGGTGGGTTCCGCGGCAGGGGAGGGCTGATGGGTACGCATGGTGACGATCCTACCGGGGTCCGTCACGCCCTCCGAGGGACCACTGGCCCCCTTCGACGGTCCGGTTGGCCCGCCGCCTCGTGCGACGGGGGCCGGCGCCTCGCGGTGCGCTGGTACCCTCTCGTCCGTGTCCACGCTGCGTTCGACCCCCGCGGCCCAGTCGACCTTCCCGGTCGTCGTGGCGCTCGAGGCACTCGATGAATGGCTGCGCAACCCGACCCCGGAGCGACGGGTGTGGGTCGGCGAGTCGCTTGCGGCGATCGTCAAGGCGGCCGGCGCCGACGGCGCGTACATCGAGCTGATCGGCGAGCCGCTGCCAGAGCTCGCCACCGGGTACGGCACCCTTCGCGAGCGGCCCGCCCCCGACCGGCCGGTCCGCTCCTACGTGCTCCACGCCCGCGACGGGACGACCCCGCTTGCTCGGATGTGGCTCGATGCGCCGGGCGCCGACGGCGACCTCGCCGTTCGGGCGATGGAGCTCGCGCTGGCGGCCGCCTGGGCGCTCGCGTGGGAGCAGCGCTCGGCCGGCCGGCTTGCCGCGCTGGCCGACGCCACCCGGGCGATCGCGAGCGTGCTCGACGTGGACGAGGTGCTCCAGCTCATCGTGGAGCGGGTGTGCGCGCTGGCGGGCGCGCGCTATGCGGCCCTGGGCATCGTCGATCGGTTCGGTGGGATCGAGCGCTTCATCACGACCGGCCTCAGCGACGAGGAGCGCGCGCGGATCGGATCGCCGCCGCGCGGGCACGGCGTGCTCGGGCTCATCATCCGCGAGGGCCGCTCGTACCGGATCCCCGACATCGGCGCCCACCCGGATTCGTACGGCTTCCCGCCCAATCACCCGCCGATGCACTCGTTCCTCGGCGTTCCGGTCACCGTGAAGGGCCGCCCGATCGGCAACCTGTACCTGACCGAGAAGCAGGGCGCGGCCGAGTTTTCGTCGGACGACGAGCAGCTCGTCGAGCTGTTCGCCCGGCACGCGGGCATCGCGATCGAGAACGCCCGGCTCCACGATCAGGTCCAGCGCCTGGCGATCGTCGAGGAACGCGACCGCATCGGCAAGGAGCTGCACGACGGGATCATCCAGAGCCTGTATGCGGTGTCGCTGTCGCTCGAGGACGTCGAGGACCTCATGGTCGAGCACCCGGACGAGGCGGCGGACCGGGTCGACCGGGCGATCGACCGGATCCACGAGGCGATCGGCGACGTGCGCAACTTCGTGCTCGGTCTCCGGCCGCACCTGCTCGAGCGGACCGACCTCCTCGGCGGCCTCGCGGCGCTCGCCGAGGACCTGCGGCTCAACACCACGATCGACGTCGAGGCCGATCTCGAGCAGGGCACCGCGGCGGCCTCGGACCTCGATGAGGGCCGTCGAGCGCAGCTCCTCCAGATCGCGCGCGAGGCGCTGAGCAACGCTGCTCGCCACGCCCGGGCGACTCGCGCGTCGGTCGCGCTCTCGATCGACGACGACGGGATCGTGTCGCTCGAGATCGCCGACAATGGACGGGGCTTCACGGTCGACGCCGCCCGCGGCGGCCAGCACCAGGGTCTCGTCAACATGCGCGACCGCGCGACGCACATGGGCGGTCAGCTCCAGATCGACAGCGCGCCCGGTGCGGGCACGCGTATCATCGTCCGCGTCCCGCTATCCATCGGAGAGCGAAGCACGTGACCGACGCCCCAGCCCCCGTCCTGCGCCTGCTCGTCGTCGACGACCACGAGGTCGTCCGTCAGGGTCTCGTCGCCCTGCTCGATCGGCGCGACAGCTTCCAGGTCGTCGCCGAGGCAGGCACCGCCGCCGAGGCTGTCGAGCAGGCCCGGCGCTTCCAGCCCGAGATCGTCGTGATGGACGTCCGGCTGCCCGACGGGTCCGGTATCGAGGCCTGCCGCGAGATCCGGGCGGAGAACCCCGCGATCAAGGTCGTCATGCTCACCTCGTACCCGGACGAGGAGGCCGTGCTCTCCGCGATCGTCGCGGGCGCCTCCGGCTACCTCCTCAAGCAGGTCCGCGCCCGAGACCTCGTGGCGGCGCTCGAATCGGTCGGGCGCGGCGAGTCGCTGCTCGATCCGGCCGTCACCGAGAAGGTGCTCGAGCGGATCCGGCGGATCGCGACCGGCACCTACTCCGACGAGCTCGCCCAGCTCACCGCGCAGGAGCAGAAGATCCTGCTGCTCGTCGCGGAGGGGAAGACGAACAAGGAGATCGCGGCCGAGGTCTTCCTGTCGGACAAGACCGTGAAGAACTACGTCAGCTCGATCCTCTCGAAGCTCAATCTCGAGCGGCGCGCCCAGGCGGCGGCGTTCGTCGCGAAGCACCGGCTCGACACCGGGCGGTAACGCGGGGAGCGAACCCGGAGCGCGTCCCCCGGCCACGGAACCGCCGACCGGCCCGCCCCGTTCGGTCCGCTCGGCCCGTCGGCCCCCTCGACCGGTCGGCGACACTCGGCGCATGCGCATCGTCACCGCCGAGGAGGCCGTCGCCCACATCCGGTCGGGCGACCAGATCTACCTGCAGTGCGCGGCTGCGACGCCGTCCGTGCTGCTCGACGCGCTCGTCGCCCGCGCCGCCGAGCTGCGCGACGTCAGCGTCGTCCATCTCCACATCGAGGGACCCGGCCCGCATCTCGCCCCCGCGATGGCGCCGCACTTCCGGCACCGGGCGCTGTTCATCGGACCGAACGCACGCGCGGCGGTCAACGAGGGACGAGCCGAGTTCATCCCGGTCTTCCTGAGCGACGTCCCGGTCCTGTTCCGGCGAGGGCTGCTCCCCCTGGACGCGGTGTTCGTCAACGCGACCCCACCTGACTCGCACGGCTTCTGCTCGCTCGGGACGTCGGTCGAGGCGATGCACGCCGCGATCGACGCCGCGAAGACCGTCATCGTGCAGTTCAACCGGGCGATGCCGCGGACGCTCGGCGAGAGCTTCATCCACGTCAGCCAGATCGACTACGCGGTCGAGGTCGACGTGCCGATCTACGAGCGGCCGGTCGGACCGGTCGGCGACGTCGAGCGGCGCATCGGCGAGTACGTGGCCGACCTCGTGCCCGACGGCGCCACGCTCCAGCTCGGGATCGGCGGTATCCCGACGGCGACCGCGCTCGCGCTGCGGGACAAGAAGAACCTCGGCATCCACACCGAGATGTTCACCGACCCCGTCGTCGATCTCGTCGAGGCCGGCGTGATCACCGGCGACCGCAAGGAGCGCAACCGCGGCAAGCTCGTCACCGCGTTCCTCATGGGCAGCAAGCGCCTGTACGACTTCGTCGACGACAACCCGATGGTCGAGATGCGACCCGTCGACTTCACCAACGACACGCACGTGATCCGCTCGTTCAGCCGGATGGTCGCCATCAACTCGGCCATCGAGATCGACCTGACCGGCCAGGTCGTCGCCGACTCGATCGGCCCGCGCATGTACTCGGGGATCGGCGGCCAGATGGACTTCATCCGTGGCGCCGGGCTGGCCGCCGAGGGCCGGGCGATCATCGCGCTGCCCTCGCAGGCCTCGAACGGTCAGTCACGGATCGTTCCGTTCCTCCACGAGGGCGCGGGCGTCGTGTCGACGCGCGGCCACGTGCGCACGGTCGTGACCGAGTGGGGCGTCGCCGAGCTCTTCGGCAAGAGCCTGTGCGAGCGGGCCAGGGCGTTGATCGCGATCGCCCACCCCGACGCCCGCGAGGATCTGACCGACGCGGCCCGGCGGCGCCGGCTCATCTGACGGGCGCTCGCCGGTCGGTCGGCGACCGGTCGCCGGGCATGAATTAACGGTGGATACCGGGCGTCCCCTCCGATATCCACCGTGCTTCGATCCTAGGAGCTCGACCCCGCAGGGGAAGGGGCCGAATGGCACGTTTTCGCGGGACCCTCGGTGCGGCGGGCGGGCGACGAGCCCATGGCACGCGCCGTCGACCGATGGCTCCGGTCCGTCCACCGGCCGTCCCGCCTGGGCGCCCGGCGACCTCCGGCGCCACGGCCGTGATCGTGCCGGCGACGCCCCCGCGGTGACCACCGGCCGCCGGTGATCGGGCCGAACGGCCGGTCCGGGACCGCACGGCCGAACCTACCGTGGAGCGTGCTCGGAGGTCTTCACCATGCATAACGACACGAGCCGGCGTCGGGCGCCGGCGCCGCTGCCCAAGCCGCATTCCAGCGCGTTCACCTGGATCGATCGCCGCCACGCGGTCGTCGCGCGGACGATGCCGTCCGGGGCGATCGACGTGCGGGAGATCGACCTCCCGGACGACGCTGCCCGGACGGAACCGGCGCTCACGCACATCGCCGACATCATCGGCGACCGCGAGCGCGTCTTCATCAGCGGCTCCAACGGGCTGCGCACCGAGCTCGAGCGCCGGTACGTCTCGATCTACCGGCGTCCGGACCGGATCGTCGACGTCGAACCGGCCGAGGCAATGAGCCGCCACCAGATCATCGCCCGACTGCGCGAGCTGGCACGATGAGCCGGGCCGCCGCCCTCGCAGCGATCGCACGCGCCCGAGGCGCGACGGACCCACGATGATCGAGCGTCCCGGGACACACGCCGAGGGCCGGCCGGAGGCCCGGCACCGTCACGCCGGTCCGGTCTTCCTGCCGCGCCTCGAGCTGCCGGCCCTGATCGCGGTCCTCCGGGAGGAGGGCCGCCGGCTCATCGGCCCCACCGTCGATGACGGCACGATCGTGTACGGCGAGATCGAGCATGCGGACGACCTGCCGATCGGCTGGGGCGACGAGCAGGCCGCGGGCACGTACCGGTTGGTCGACCGTGGCGACCAGCGCTGCTTCGGGTACGTCGTCGGACCCACGAGCTGGAAGCGGTACACGTTCCCGCCGTCGGTGCCGATCTCGGTCGCCCGGCGCGGCCCGGACGGCTCGCTCACGTTCGAGGCGGCCAACCCCGAGCCGCCCAGGCTCGCCTTCCTCGGCGTCCGTGCCTGCGAGCTCGCCGCGCTCGGCATCCAGGACGGCGTCTTCACGGGCGGGCCGTATGTCGACGCCGACTACCAGGCGCGTCGTCGGGCGGCGATCGTCGTCGCCGTCCAGTGCACGACCGCCGCCTCGACCTGCTTCTGCACCTCGATGGGCACGGGCCCCGAGGTCAGGGGCGGACACGACGTCGTCCTGACGGAGCTCGACGCGGGCTTCGTGCTCGAGGCCGGCTCGCTCGCGGGGGAGGAGCTGCTCGACCGCCTCCCGGTCGAGCCGATCACGATCGACCACGCGGTCGCCGCGGCGCAGGCCGTCGCCGCAACGCGCGCCCGGATCGGCGATCCGGTCTCGACCGCGGGTCTCCACGATCGCCTGCTGGCGAAGCTCGACAGCCCGCGCTGGGGCGAGATCGCCGAGCGGTGCCTGTCGTGCGCGAACTGCACGCTCGTCTGCCCCACCTGCTTCTGCACGAGCATCGAGCGCCGGACCGACCTCGACGGCCGGGAGGCGACCAGCGAGCGCGTGTGGGACTCGTGCTTCACCGCCCGGTTCGCGAGCGTCGCCGGCGGCAACTTCCGGCCGAAGGTCAAGGACCGCTACCGGCAATGGCTCACCCACAAGTTCGCGACCTGGTGGGACCAGTTCGGCAGCTTCGGGTGCGTCGGCTGCGGCCGCTGCATCGCGTGGTGCCCCGTGGCCATCGACGTCCGCGAGGAGCTGGCCGCGATCGCACCCGCGACGCCGCCGCCGCCACCACCGCCGCCGGTCGTCGCGATCCCCGAGGCACGCCAGGAGTACGTTCCGGCGAGGGTCGCGTCGGTCACTGCCGAGACCGCCGATACCTGGACCCTGCGCCTGACCGGGCTGGACGAGGTCCACGCCGCGGGCCTGCCGGGCCAGTTCGTCATGGTGTCGCTGCCGGAGCATCCGCCGGCGGCGATCTCGGTCTCGCGCTACCACCCGCCCGACGGGTTGGAGCTGACGATCCGCGCCGCCGGTCCGGCCACGATTGCCATCACCGCGCTCGCCCCCGGCGCCGAGGTCGGCATCCGCGGGCCGGTCGGCAACGGCTGGCCGGTCGAGGAGGCGTTCGGGAAGGACGTCGTCATCGTCACCGGTGGGACGGGACTCGCCCCGCTGCGGCCGCTCATCGACGCCCTGCTCGCCGAGCGCGAGCGGATCGGCGAGCTCCACCTCTACTACGGTGCCCGGACCGCGGCCGACATGCTCTTCACCGACGAGCTCGAAACGTGGGCTGCGCGGCCCGACCTCGACGTCACCTGCCGCTGGCTTCGGCGGAACAATCACGCCGACCCGTCGGCCGGGTCGGGGCCCGCCCGGTCCACGGTGAGCGCGATCCACCAGGCCGCCTGGGACGGGTCGAACGCCGTCGCATTCGTGTGCGGCCCCGAACGGATGATGGAGGCGACCTCCATCGCGCTCGCCGGTCGAGGCATCACCCAGGAGCGGGTGTGGGTCACCCTCGAGCGGCACATGGAGTGCGGCGTCGGGCTGTGCGGCCACTGCCAGCTCGGACGGTACTTCGTCTGCCGCGACGGGCCCGTCTTCCGACTTCCAACGCTCGCGACCGAGTTCGGCCGCGAGGGACTCTAGCGAGGGCTTCCGATGCGCGTGCTGGTGACCGGAGCCGCCGGGTTCATCTGCGGCTACCTCATCCCCGAGTTGCTCGAGGCGGGCCACGAGGTCGTCGGTGTCGACAGCCTCACGACCTATGGCCGCACGCCGCGCGCGTTCGAGAGCCACCCGTCGTACCGGTTCGTGGTCGGCGACGCGACCGATTCCGAGCTGCTGCGCGAGCTCGCCGCGGACTGCGACCAGATCGTGGCGGCGGCCGGGCTGGTCGGCGGGTCGTCCCTGTTCGCCGAGCTCAGCTACGACCTGCTCGCAACCAACGAGCGCATCGTGGCGGCGACGTTCGACGCGGCGATCGACGCAAGCCTCGACGCCCACCTCGACCGGATCATCGTGCTCTCGTCGAGCCTCGTCTACGAGTCCGCGACGATCTTCCCGACGCCCGAGGGAGCCCAGCTCAGCTCGCCGCCCCCGGTGAGCACGTTCGGGTTCCAGAAGCTCGCGTCGGAGTACTTCGCCAAGGGCGCCTGGGAGCAGTATCGCCTGCCGTACACGATCCTGCGCCTGTCCAACGTCGTTGGGATCGGTGCGCCGCGCGGGCAGCAGATCGTCCGTCAGGTCGCCGGCGCCGCCCGGGCCGGCGAGCTCAAGCTCGCGCTCAACAACACCGTGCCGGAGCTCGTGCTCAAGACGCTGAGCGGCGAGGATCCCCTGCACGTGCGCGGGTCGGGCAGCCAGGTCCGGCCGTTCACCCACGCGGCCGACGCCGCCCGTGGCATCCGCCTGGCGATGGAGTCCGAGGCGGCGCGCAACGACGACTTCAACATCTCGACGGCCGAGGCGACGGCGGTGATGGACCTGGCGGCCCGGATCTGGCGGCGGATCCACGGGCCGGACCGGCCGTTCCGCTACGTCAGCGATCAGCCTGCTGCCTACGACGTGCCGATCCGCACGCCGGACGTCCGGAAGGCTCAGGCGATCCTCGGGTTCGAGGCGACGACGACGCTCGACGAGATGATCGACGAGGCGATCGAGTGGATCCGGGCCGAGATGGAGTCGGGCGCGATCGTTCGAGGGACGACCGGCGGAGGCGGGGTGGCGGTTCGCGCATGAAGCGCCCGGCTCGCCCGGCGGCCGCCGCAGCGGCCCGGCACATGGCCCGGGCGACGCGGGCCGGTCGGCCCGCGCGGGGTGCACCGATGGCACTCCCCGGTCCGACACGGCCCCCGTACGGTCTCCCGCAGGAGCCCTTCCCGGGAGGTGGTCACATGGCGCTCGACCGGCGAATTGCGATGGACAGGACGCACGTCGTGGAAGCGATCGACCGCACGTGGTTCGGGGCGGCGCTCGGGCCCGAGACACAGGCGCGGCTCGCCGAGCTGGCCGAGCTCGTGGAGGTGTCGGCGGGCACGCAGCTCCTGCGCGAGGGCATGCCGACCGACCACCTGTCGATCCTGCTGTCGGGTCGGGTCGCCCTCCGGCTGCTCGTCCCCGAACGGGGCATGGTCACGATCCTCACCGTCGAGCCCGGCGACCTCGTCGGCTGGTCGGCGCTGGTGCCGCCACACCGCGCGACATCCGAGTGCGTCGCCGTCGAGGCCGCGCGCCTCCTGTCGTTCGACGGCGAGGAGTTGCGCGCGGCCCTGCGCGCCGACCATGCGCTCGCCGCCAGCGTCTATCCGCGCGTCCTCCAGGCCGTGGCCCGCCGCCTCGCGGCGACACGCTTCCAACTCCTCGATCTCTTCGCGCGCGAGCCGGGCTCGTCGGAGGTGCATCCGTGGTGACCGAGACCGCGTCCGAGCTGCATCCGCCGCAGGCAGCCGGCTTCGCGCCGTACGCGCGGAGCGGACCGTGGTTCCTGCTGCGTGCGAACCTCCAGGTCCTCATCGACGAGCTGCGTGCCGATGGCCGCACTGTCATCGGACCGACGGTCGAGGACGGCGCGATCGTCTACGGCGAGATCGGATCGGTCGGCGACCTCCCCGAGGGCTGGGGTGACGTCCAGGACGCGGGCACCTACCGCCTCGAGCGGCGCCGGGACCGGCGACTCTTCCACTACAACGTTGGGCCGGCGAGCTGGAAGCGGTTCACGTTCCCACCGGTCGTGCCGCTGACCGTCGGACGCCGCGAAGGCCGCGAGGTGACGTTCGAGCCGGCCCCGGTCGACCCGCCGCGTCTTGCCTTCCTCGGCGTGCGCGGCTGCGAGCTTGCCGCGCTCGGCATCCAGGATCGGGTGTTCCTCGGTGGGCCCTACACCGACGAGGACTACCGGGCGCGCCGCCAGAGCGCGTTCGTGATCGCCGTCAACTGCACCACGGCCGCCTCGACCTGCTTCTGCACGTCGATGGGAACGGGGCCCGAGATCCGCGGCGGGCACGACCTCGTCCTGACCGAGCTCGAGGAAGGCTTCGTGGTGCGGGCGGGCTCCGAGGACGGCGCCAACCTGCTGGCACGGCTCCCGGTCAAGGCCGCCGATGCCGGCCAGATCTTCCGCGCCGCCGAAGCCGTCGGCAAGGTCGCCGCGACGATCGGCGATCCGCTCCCGACCGCGGGTCTGCACGACCGGCTCCTCGCCCAGTTCGACTCGAACCGGTGGGCCCAGATCGCCGAGCGTTGTCTCATGTGCGCGAACTGCTCGATGGTCTGCCCGACGTGCTTCTGCAGCAGCGTCACGCAGCGCTCGGACCTCGACGGACACGTCTCGACCTCCGAGCGAGTCTGGGACTTCTGCTTCACCGCGTCGTTCGCCCGCGTGGCCGGCGGCAACTTCCGCAACCGGCCGCGCGATCGCTATCGGCAGTGGCTCACCCACAAGTTCGCGACGTGGATCGACCAGTTCGGCACGTTCGGATGTGTCGGCTGCGGTCGGTGCATCGCGTGGTGCCCGGTCGGGATCGACGTCCGCCAGGAGCTGCTGGCCATTGCGCCGCCGCTCGACATCCGTCCCGAGCCCACGGAGCGCCGGCCTGCCGCGGCATCGCCCAGCGAGTACGCGACGGCCCGCATCGAGGCTGTCCGGACCGAGACGTCCGACGTCTCGACGCTCGTCCTCGGCGGGGTGGACCCGGCCTTCGTGACCGGCCGGCCGGGACAGTTCGCGATGGTCGCGGTGCCCGCCTACCCGCCGCTGCCGATCTCGATCTCCAAGTACAGGCCGGACCGGATCGAGCTCACGATTCGGGCTGCGGGCCCGGCGACCGCGATGGTGCTGGGGCTCGGCGTGGGCGCCGAGCTCGGGCTGCGGGGTCCGCTCGGGACCGGTTGGCCACTCGAGCGGGCAGTCGGCCGCGACGTGATCATCGTGACCGGCGGCATCGGACTCGCGCCGCTGCGGCCGCTCATCGACGCGATCCGCGACCAGCGCGACCGATTCGGGGCGGTCCGCCTCTTCTACGGGGCGCGGACGCCGGCGGACATGCTCTATCGCACCGAGATCGAGCGGTGGGCCGCCGGCGACGACATCGAGCTCGCGCTCACGGTCGACCGCGCCGACGCCTCGTGGACGGGGCCCGTCGGCGTCGTCACGCACCTGATCGATCGAACGACGTGGGACGGCAGCCACGCCGTCGCGTTCGTCTGCGGGCCCGAGCGGATGATGCAGGCCACCGCCGAGTCCCTCGAGGAGCGCGGCGTCAGTCGCGACCGCACGTTCGTCACCCTCGAGCGCCACATGGAATGCGGCATCGGCCTGTGCGGCCACTGCCAGATGGGGCGCCTGTTCGTATGCAAGGACGGCCCGGTCTTCTCACTGGCCGAGCTCGGCGAAGTCTTTGGCCGGGAGGGCATCTGATGACAGCAACCGCCGCCACCGGGCGGCTGACGGTGGGCGTCGTGAAGTACGCCTCGTGCGACGGCTGCCAGCTCTCGCTGCTGGATCTCGAGGACGAGCTGCTCGACGTCGTCGGCAAGTTCGACATCGTCGAGTTTCCCGAGGCAAGCTCGCTCCGCTCCCACGGCCCGTACGACGTCCTGTTCGTCGAGGGTTCGATCAGCACCGACGACCAGCTGCGCGAGATCACCGAGCTGCGCCAGCGGACGAAGACCCTCGTGACGATCGGCGCGTGCGCGAGCTACGGCGGCATCCAGGCGCTGCGCAACTGGATGGACCACGACACGGTGCGGGCGGGCGTCTATGCGCACCCCGAGTACATCGAGTCGCTGGCGACCGCGACACCGGTTCGCGAGCACGTCAAGGTCGATGCCGAGCTGCACGGCTGCCCGATCAGCCTCGACCAGCTCCGCGAGCTGCTTGCGTCCGTGGCGCTCGGCCGCCGCCCGCAGATCCGCGAGGAAGCCGTGTGCCTCGACTGCAAGCGGCGCGGGAACGTGTGCGTGCTCGTCGCGTCCGGGACGCCGTGTCTCGGCCCGGTCACCCAGAGTGGCTGCGGCGCGCTGTGCCCGACGTTCGGGCGTGGCTGCTACGGCTGCTTCGGACCGAAGGAGCTCGCCAACGCGCGCAGCCTCGCCGACAGCTTCCTCGCGACCCGCGAGCCGGCAGAGGTCGGTCGGCTGTTCGCCGGGTTCACCGCCTATGCCGAGCCGTTCCGAACGATCGTCACCGAGCTCGGGGGCACGCGCATGGAGCCGCCGGGACCGGCCGCAACGAGCGCGTCCGCAACCGGGCCGGTCGTCACGCGACCTGCCGAGGGAGGCACCGACTGATGCACGGGACGACACATGTGGATGCTCCAGGCGCCCCGGGCATCGAGCACGACTTCAACGTCGGGTACATCACCCGCGTCGAGGGCGAGGGCTCGCTCCGGCTCCGCGTCCGGGACGGCGCGGTCGTCGAGGCCCGCCTGTCGATCTTCGAGGCGCCGCGCTACTTCGAGCAGCTCGTCGTCGGCCGGACGCCCGACGAGGTGATCGACATCGTCTCGCGCATCTGCGGCATCTGCCCGATCGCGTACCAGATGAGCGCGGTCCACGCGTTCGAGCACCTGTTCGGCGTCGAGATCGATCCGCAGGTTCGCGCCCTGCGCCGGCTGCTGTACTGCGGCGAGTGGATCCAGAGCCACGCACTCCACATCTACCTGCTCCACGCGCCGGACTTCCTCGGCTATCCGTCGGCGATCGCGATGGCGGCCGACCACCGCGAGATCGTCGAGCGGGGCCTCGCGATCAAGAAGGCCGGCAACGAGCTGATCAAGGTCCTCGGCGGACGCTCGATCCACCCGATCAGCGTCCGGGTCGGCGGCTTCTCGAAGGTGCCCAAGCCGGCCGCGCTCGAGGAGGTGCGCCGGTCGCTCGACGCGGCCGTCGAGGCGTCGCTCGAGACCGTCCGGATGGTCGCCGCGTTCGACGCGCCCGAGTACCGGCGCGAGGCACACCTGGTCGCGCTCGCGCACCCGACCGAGTACCCGTACAACGACGGCCGGATCGTGTCGTCGGACGGCCTCGACCTGGCGGTCGACCGGTGGGACGACGCGTTCGAGGAGGTGCACGTCGAAGGCACGAACGCGCTCCAGGCTCGGACCCACGAGGGCGGGGTCTACCTGCTCGGTCCGGCCGCCCGGATCGCGCTCACGGCGGGGACACTGCACCCGCTCGCGGCCGAGGCGCTGGCCCGGACCGGGATGGCCGACGCGATCCGGACGAACATCTACTGGTCGATCCTCGCGCGCGCGGTCGAGCTCCTCCACGCGTGTGCCGAGGCCCGCGACCTCATCGACGGCTACCGCCGCCCCGACGTGCCGAAGGTGCCGTGGAGCGCCCGACCCGGTCGCGCCGCCTGGGCCACCGAGGCGCCGCGCGGCCTCCTCTTCCATCGATACGGCGTCGACGAGCGCGGCTTCGTCGCCGACGCACAGATCGTCCCGCCGACCAGCCAGAACCAGGCAGCGATCGAGGCCGATCTGACCGCGTTCGCGCCGAGCGTCCTCGACCTTCCGCGGGAGGTCGCCACCGTTCGACTCGAGCAGCTGATCCGGAGCTACGACCCATGCATCTCGTGCGCGACCCACTTCCTGGACGTCCGCATCGAGGGCAGCTCGTGACGCCCCAGCGGCCCGTCCGACTGATCGTCTGCGGCACCGCCGACCGCGGTGACGACGGCGCGGCGCTGTCCGCCGTCGCCGGCCTGCTGCCGGGCCTGCCGGCCCACCTCCTGGCGTCGATCGACGTGCGGCGCTGCGAGCAGCTCCAGGTCGAGGACCTCCTCGAGCTCCCCGACGAAACGGGCTGCGTGATCGTCGACGCGGTCGTGGGGATCGCCCCCGGGGCGGTCGTCACGCTGCCGCTCGAGGCCATCCCGTGCGCCGATCGAGAAGCGGGCATCGCCCCGCGCTCGTCGCACGCGCTGCCGCTCGGCCAGATGATCGAGCTTGCCGCGGTGCTCAAGGGGCACCCGGTGCGCGGCTCGTTCGTCGGGATCGGCGGGCGGTCGTTCGGCTACGGGCGCGGGCTGGGCCGGACGGTCCGGTCGGGCCTCCCGGCGTTCCGGGCGGCGATCGAGGCGGAGCTGATCCGGCTCGCGGTGCCGGCACACCCGGCGATCTAGGGGGAGTGCCCGCTTCGGCGGCCCGCGATCCCGGACCTCGCTCGGCGCCCGCGGCGCCCGGCGCGCCTGCTCAGCGCGTGCCCGTGACCCGCGCGCCCGGCGCGCCTGCTGGGCGCGTGCCCGGGACCCGCGCGCCCGGCGCGCGTGCCCGCGACCTGAACGCCGTCCGGCCCGTTTGTGGCCAGATATCAGCCGGGGTAGTCGGCGGCCACGGGCAGGCCGTCCCTCAGGCCGAATCGGTGGCCAGATAGCAGTCCCGGTGCTGTTTGGCCCGGAGATCGGGCCGTGTCGCGGCCAGTGACTACGTGGATTCGTATCTGGCCATCCCGGGACGCCTACGGGGCGTGCGTGCCCGGGACCCCCACGCCGTCCGGGTCTCTGGCGCCGTCCAGGCCCGTTTCTGGCCAGATATCAGCCGGGGTAGTCGCCGGCCACCGGCAAGCCGTTGCGAAGGCCGAATCGGTGGCCAGATAGCAGTCCCGGTGCTGCCTGGCCAGGAAATCGGTACGGATGCGACCCGTGTCGCGGCCGTCAACTACGTGGGTTCGTATCTGGCCACTTCCGAGGCCACCGGGGCCCGGGCCTGCGCCCCGGGACGACCGGTTCAGAATCCTTAGCCGACCTGCTGCGCTCCCTGAACGTCGGTTAGGAACAATCGGTGCAGGCGTCCCGCTCGTGGGGCGCCGCGAGATCGGGAACACGATGCACAACGGATTGACCAACACCATCAAGACCTGGTCGCTGCTGGCAGGGCTGGCCGGCATCCTCGTCTTCGTCGGCGGCCTCATCGGCGGGCAGAGCGGCATGGTCGTCGCGCTGCTCTTCGCGGTCGCCATGAACGGCTTCGTCTACTGGAAGAGCGACACGCTCGCGCTTCGCGCAAACGGCGCCCGCGAGCTCGGGCCCGACGAGGCGCCCGAGCTCCGCGCGATCGTCGCCACGCTCGCGCACCGGGCGGGCATCCCTGTCCCGCGCGTCTACATCGTCGACCGGCCGGAGCCCAACGCGTTCGCCACGGGCCGCGACCCGCACCACTCGGCCGTCGCGGTGACGACCGGGCTGCTCCAGGTCATGGACCGGCGCCAGCTCACGGGCGTGCTTGCGCACGAGCTCTCGCACGTCAGGAACCGCGACACCCTGATCGGCACGATTGCGGCGACGATCGGTGGCGCGGTGTCGTTCCTTGCCCAGATCGCCCAGTTCCAGCTGTTCTTCGGCGGTGGTGACGACGAGGGCGCCAACCCCTTCGGTGCGCTCGTGGCGATCATCCTCGCGCCGATCGCGGCGCTCATCGTCCAGCTGGCGGTCTCGCGCGGCCGGGAGTACGGCGCCGACACGACCGGGGCGGCACTCACGGGTGATCCCGAGGGCCTTGCGCAGGCGCTCGAGCGGATCGAGGCGGCGACGCGGACCCAGGGGCTGCTCGGGCGGTTCGGTCGGGGACGCGGCGGCGCGCCGGCCCCGGCGCCCGCCCGGAACCCGGCATTCGCGCACCTGTTCATCGTGAACCCGCTGCGCGGCTCGGATCTCGCCGGCCTCTTCTCGACGCACCCGCCGCTCGCGGACCGGGTCGCGCGGCTGCGCCGGATGCGGGTCG
>JBIQKJ010000029.1:0-18528 GCA_044506615.1 Chloroflexota bacterium
CTTCGCCATGGCTTATTCCTGGATGCTGACGATGGCGCCCGCGCCGACGGTCCGGCCGCCCTCGCGGATGGCGAAGCGCTGGCCGACCTCGAGGGCGATCGGGGTGATCAGCTCGACGGTCATGTCGACGTTGTCGCCGGGCATGATCATCTCGGCCCCGTCGGGCAGCCCGATCGCGCCGGTCACGTCGGTCGTGCGCAGGTAGAACTGCGGCCGGTAGCCGTTGTAGAACGGCGTGTGCCGGCCGCCCTCCTCCTTGGTCAGGACGTAGACGCGGGCGGTGAACTTGGTGTGCGGCTTGATCGAGCCCGGCTTGGCCATGACCTGGCCGCGCTCGATCTCGTCGCGCTCGATGCCGCGCAGGAGGCAGCCGACGTTGTCGCCGGCCTGGCCCTCGTCGAGCAGCTTCTTGAACATCTCGACGCCGGTCACGACGACCTTGCGGGTCTCCTTGACCCCGACGATCTCGACCTCGTCGCCGACCTTGACGATGCCGCGCTCGATGCGCCCGGTGGCGACCGTGCCGCGGCCCTTGATCCCGAACACGTCCTCGACCGGCATGAGGAACGGCTTGTCGACCGCGCGCTCGGGGGTCGGGATGTAGGCGTCGACCGCGTCCATCAGCTCCTGGATCGGGGCGTAGGCCTCGTTGGACGGGTCGTCGGGCGCTTCGAGCGCCTTGAGCGCGGAGCCGCGGATGACCGGGATGTCGTCGCCCGGGAACTCGTACTTGGAGAGCAGCTCGCGGACCTCGAGCTCGACGAGGTCGAGCAGCTCGGGGTCGTCGACCATGTCGACCTTGTTGAGGAACACGACGATGTACGGCACCTCGACCTGGCGGGCCAGCAGGATGTGCTCGCGGGTCTGGGGCATCGGGCCGTCGGTCGCGGCGACGACGAGGATCGCGCCGTCCATCTGGGCGGCGCCGGTGATCATGTTCTTGATGTAGTCGGCGTGCCCGGGGCAGTCGACGTGGGCGTAGTGGCGGGCGTCGGTCTCGTACTCGACGTGGGCGATCGCGATCGTGATCCCGCGCTCACGCTCCTCGGGGGCGTTGTCGATCGAATCGAAGGCGCGGTACTCGGCCTCGCCCTTCAGCGCGAGGTACTTGGTGATCGCCGCGGTCAGGCTCGTCTTGCCGTGGTCGATGTGGCCGATCGTGCCGATGTTCACGTGCGGCTTGGTGCGCTCGAACTTCTTCTTGGCCACGAGACCGTCTCACTCCTTTGCGCGCGGCGAGGCCGCGAAATTGGACCGGGTTACAGGGGGCAGTCAGGCCGCCTGGAAGATGGAGCCCACAATCGGACTTGAACCGATGACCTCTTCCTTACCAAGGAAGTGCTCTGCCGGCTGAGCTATGTGGGCCCGATCGCGGGTCACGAGATGAATGGTGGGCAGGGAGGGAATCGAACCCCCACAGTCGAAAGACGGCTGATCTACAGTCAGCGGAGCTCACCACCTGCTCAACCTACCCACTGTGGCGGCGGCGCCGGACCGAGACTGCGGCCTCGTGGTGGGCCCGGCAACCGATATTCATTGCGGTGGAGCCGACGACGGGACTCGAACCCGGAACCGGCGGTTTACAAAACCGCTGCTCTACCAATTGAGCTACGTCGGCACGGCAGGCAGGGCCATACCGCAGTCGGCCCCTTGTGCGCCGGGGAATGATAGGCCCGGGCGGCCGAACGGGTCAAGCGCGGGGGGTGCGCCGGCGACGCGGCGAGGGCGGCGGCTCGGGATCGCCGGACGGCGCCTCCCCTGTCGGTTCCGGCGGTGGACCGCCCGGGAGGAGGTCGTCCTCCGCGACGGCCGGTTCCGATGCCGCCTCGGGCTCCGCGGCAGGCTCCCGGGCCGGCTCGGCAGCCGGGTCGGCGGCGGCCTTCGCCGCCTTCGACGCACGCGTTCGCCTGCGGGGCGGGGCCGGCACGGGCGACGCCTCCGGCGCGGGCGTCTCCACGTCGGCCGTCTCCACGTCGGCCGTCTCCACCTCGGCCGTCGCTCGCAGCCCGGCCGCTGCCGGCTCGCCGGCCGGCGCGGCCTCCGGGTCGTCCCCGGACGGGTCCTCGGCGGGTCGGCCCGGCTCCCGAGCGATGGCAGCCGGTTCGTCGGGTCCGGCGGACGGCGGCGGCTCGGCAGCGTCGCCCGGGTCGTCGAGGACGCGCTCGACGGGCTCCGCACCCCACGGACGCGCGGCGTCGTCCCGGGGCGGCGCCGTCCGACCCTCCGGGTCGCGCTGCGCGACCGCCTCGAAGAGCAGGATCGAGCCGGCGACCGCCGCATTGAGCGACCCCACCGCGCCACGCATCGGGATGCGCATGAACGTGTCACAGCGCCGACGGACGGCCGGCCCGAGGCCCTGGCCCTCGCTGCCGACGACGATCGCCAGCGGCCCGCGCAGGTCGGTCTGACGCGCGGTGAGCGGCGCGTTCTCTTCGGCCCCCGCAATGCGCAAGCCGCGGACGTGGAGATCCGCGAGCGCGCCCGCAAGGTCGTCGACCGGACACAGCAGCAGGTGCTCGACCGCGCCGGCCGACGCCTTGATCGCGGCCGGGGTCAGCGGCGCCTGCCGGCGGGTCGGGAAGAGCACGCCGTGGACGCCCGCGGCCTCGGCGCTTCTGAGCAGCGTGCCGAGGTTCTGCGGATCCTCCAGCGAGTCGATGACGAGCACGAACGGCGGCTCGCCGCGCTCGACGGCGCGCGCGAGGACCTCCTCCGGCGCCGCGAACCGACGGGGAGCCACGACGAGCGCGATCCCCTGGTGGCCGTCGAAGCCGGCGACCGCCGTCAGCGTGCCCCCCTCGACCTCGACGATCGGGATGCGCAGTCGCGTCGCGTGGAGCACGAGCTCCTCGAGCGCCTGGCGGCGCTGCGGCACGACGAGCAGACGATGGGCCTCGCGGCCGGCGACGAACGCCTCCTCGACCGGGCGCCGTCCGGCGACCAGCTCCTCGTCCTCGCCGAGCAGCTCCTCGGGCGGGGGGCCGGCCGGGGCGGGCCGGAACGGGCCGCGCGGGCCCGGGCGGGGCGAACGATCCGCCTCCCAGGGGCGCTGCCGCGGCGGACGGTCCTCCCAGGGTCGCCCCCGGTCCGGTCGCGAACCGGGCCCCGATCCCGGACCGAACGGTCGGGAGGGCCCGCGCGGGCCGGGGGGACCGCGGCGCCCGTCGGCGGGACGCGGCCGGGGACCGTCCCAGCGGCCCTCCCGCTGGCCTTCCCGGGGGCCGCGCTCCCAGGGCCGGTCCTCCCCGCCTCGCCGCTCGAACGGGCGGGTCTGGCGCTCCTGGCCGAAGCGACCCCCTGGTCCTTCGCCGTGCCCACCGCGCGGGCCCCGGTCCTGCCACGGCCGGTCGTCGGGCGCCCGACCGCGCGGCTCCCACCGTCCACCCTCGGGCGGGCCGGGCGGGCCGTCCTCCCCGGATCGCCAGCCGAACCCGCGACGATCGTCGGACGGGGGCCCCTCGGGCCGCCACGGCCCCCGGGATCCGGGACGCGGCCCGGGTCGCGGACCCGGTCGCGGACCGGCCGGGCGGTAGCCGCCCGCGCGCGGGCCGCCCGGCCCGCCGCCCCCGCCCCGGTACGGGCGATCACCCGAGCCGCCCTCCCGGTACGATCCGCCGCCGGGACCCCGAGCGCCGGGCCGACGCTCGTCGCGCCCGCCACCGGTCCGTCCTCGGTCGGGACCGCGACGGGGATCGCGGGGTCCCCGGCCGCCCCGGTCGGGGCGATCGCCGCGGCCCGGCCGGTCGTCGTCGCGGGGATCGCGCCGGTCAGCCACGGACCGTCTCCAGTCGGCGCCAGCGCTGGCCGTCGCGGGTGTCCTCGACGGCGATCCCGCGCTCGGCGAGCACGTCGCGCAGGCGGTCCGACTCGGCCCAGTTCCGGTCTGCCCGCGCCGCCACCCGCGCCTGGAGCAGGGCGGCGACGTCCGGGTCGAGCGCCTCGTCGGCGTCGGGCAGCACGGCGAGCACCTGGTCGAGGTCGCGCAGCGTCTCGAGCGCGCGCGCCGCGTCGTCGGTCGACAGCGTGCGCGCGTCGATGCGCCGGTTCAGCTCACGGACCAGCTCGAACAGCGCGGCCAGCGCCGGCGAGATGTTCAGGTCGTCGTCGAGCGCCTCCCCGAACGCGGTACGGGCCGCGTCGAGGACCCCCGGCAGGCCGGCATCGTCGGGGCGATCCTCGCGGTACGAGCCGAGCGCCGCAACCAGCGCGTCGAGCCGGTCGACCGCCGCCGCGGCGGCTGCCAGGGACTCCTCCGAGTGGTTGAGCGCGGCTCGGTAATGCACCGAGATCAGCGCGTAGCGCAGCGCGCGCGGAGACAGCCCGGCCTCGAGCAGGTCCCGGACCCGAGCGATGTTGCCGGTCGACTTGGCCATCTTCGCGCCGCCCATCTGCAGGTGCGCGCAATGCAGCCAGGTCGCGACGAACGGCTTGCCGGTCGCGGCCTCGCTCTGGGCGATCTCGTCCTCGTGGTGCGGAAAGATCAGGTCGACGCCGCCCGTGTGGATGTCGAAGGACTCGCCGAGGTGACGCATGCTCATCGCCGAGCACTCGATGTGCCAGCCCGGTCGCCCCTCGCCGATCGGGGTCTGCCAGGACGGCTCACCGGGCTTCGGGCCCTTCCAGAGCGCGAAGTCGCGAACGTCATCCTTCGCGTACTCGTCGGATTCGACCCGCTCGCCGACCCGCAGCTGCTCGGGGTCGAGCCGGGCCAGGCGCCCGTAGGCCGGCCACGACGCGATGCGGAAGAAGATCGAGCCGTCGGAGGTGCGGTAGGCGTGCCCGCGCTCGAGGAGGACCTCGATGAGCGCAACGATGTCGTCGATGTGCTCGGTCGCGCGCGGCAGCACGTCGGGGCGGGTCATCCGTAACGCCGCCGCGTCCTCGAGGAAGCGGGTCAGCCAGCGCCCGGCCAGCTCGCCGATCCCGATCCCCTCCCCCGCGGCGCCCCGAATGATCTTGTCGTCGATGTCGGTGATGTTCATCACCCAGCGGACGGGGATGCCCCGCCAGCGCAGGTGGCGGACGAGCAGATCGGCGAACAGGAACGACCGGAAGTTCCCGATGTGGGCGGGGCCGTAGACGGTCGGACCGCACGAGTAGATCCGCGCCGTCAATCCGTCGAGCGGCTCGAACGGTCGCAGCGTGCCGCTGAGCGTGTCGAGGAGGCGGATGGTCATGACGGCTCGCCCACCGGTCCGGACCCGGACGCGGCAATCGTTGCGACCGCCAGCGCCGAGATGCCGCGACCCGCGCCTTCCATGCCGTCGAGGTTGCCGGTCGAGGCCTTGACGTTGACCGCCGCCTCGGGCAGCTCGAGCATCCCGGCGATCGCCGCGCGCATCGCGTCCAGGCGCGACCCCAGCCGCGGCCGTGCCGCGACGATCGTCAGGTCCACCCCCACGGGCCGCCAGCCGGCGGCCCGCACGCGACCGACGACGTCCACGAGCATCGTCCGGCTGTCGATGCCCCGGGGCGTCGCCGGACCTGCCGGGAACACCCGACCGAGATCGCCGAGCACGGCCGCGCCGAGCAGCGCGTCGGCGAGCGCATGCAGCGCCACGTCGCCGTCGGAATGGCCGTGGAGCCGGGGCGCGCCCTCGAACGTCACGCCGCCGAGGACGAGCGGCTCGCCGGGCCCGAACGGGTGGCTGTCCTGGCCGATCCCGTGCCGCGTCCCGGTCGCGTCCGCGCCGCGCAGCGCCGCGTCGACGCGCCGCAGGTCGGCCTGCACCGTCACCTTGATGTTCTCCGGCTCACCGTCGACCGCATGGACGGGAATCCTACAGGCCTCGAGCAGGGCGGCCTCGTCGGTGAACACCGCCTCCATGTCGCGGCCGCGTTGCGCGAAGGCGGCCCGCAACACGCCGCGGCGCGCGCCCTGCGGCGTCTGGGCGGCCGCCAGCGTCGCCCGGTCGACCGTCGCCTCCACCCGGCGATCGGCGCCGATGCGCTTGATCGTCTCGGCGATGGGCTGGATCGGGATCGCCGCGCCGTGGACATCGGCGGCCGCGGCGACGCGTTCGACGAGGGCCGCGGAGACGAGCGGACGCGCACCGTCGTGGACGAGGACGACGCGGTCGTCGGTCGCGGCCGGTCCGTCGAGCCGGTCGAGCTCGGCCAGCCCTGCCTCGACCGATCGCTGGCGCAGCGCGCCGCCGGCCACGACCGAGGCGCAGGCCGCCGGCAGCCAGGGTGCGGCCCGCAACTCGGCGACCCGCTCGGGAGACGTGACGAGCACGAGCCGCTCGACGCACGGCGCGTCGGCGAGCGCCTCGAGCGTCCAGGCGAGCAGCGGCCGTCCGGCCACGGGCGAGGTCAGCTTGTCGAGGCCGCCCATCCGCGACGAGGTCCCGGCGGCAACGACGATCACGTCGACCGGCGCCGCCCGACCCGCTTCCACCCCGGCTCGGCCCCCCTCCGCGGGCCCGGTCAATCGAGCCGCGGCTGGGCGAAGATCATCCGCCCGGCGACGGTCTGGAGCACGCGGGTCACCGCGACGTCGAGCTCGCGATCGATGTGCCGGGCGCCGCCCTCGATCACGATCATCGTCCCGTCGTCGAGGAAGCCGACGCCCTGGCCGGACTCCTTGCCCTCCTGGATGACCCGAACCCGCAGCTCCTCGCCCGGCAGCACCGCGGGCTTCACCGCGTTCGCGAGCGAGTTGATGTTCATCACCCGGACGCCCTGGAGCTCCGCGACCCGGTTCAGGTTGAAGTCATTGGTGAGGATCACCTTGCTTCGGGCGCGGGCGAGCGCGACGAGCTTCGCGTCCACCTCGCTCTCGTCGGGGACCGCGGCCTCCACGATCTCGACGGGCGTCGCCGGATCCTTCTGCATGCGAGCCAGGATCTCGAGACCGCGCCGGCCGCGGTTGCGGCGCAGCGTGTCCGAGCTGTCGGCGATGTGCTGGAGCTCGTCGAGGACGAAGCGCGGCACGACGAGCGTTCCGTAGATGAAGCCCGATTCGACGATCTCCGCGATCCGCCCGTCGATGATCGCGCTCGTGTCGACCACGATGTGCGGCTCTCCGGTCCGGACCTCGCCGCCGCCCTTCTCGGGTCGCCGGACGAGCCCGATCGCCTCGGCAGCGAGCACAAGGTCCTTCCGCTTGGCCACGGTCAGCCCGACCATGCCGAGACCGAGGAACAGCGAGACGCCGAGCGGCAGCACGCGTCCCCACGGCTCCCCGAACTCGCTGAGCGGGAACCCGAGCAGGACCCCCATCAGCAAGCCGAGCAGGAGCCCGACGACCGCGGTGACGAACTCGGCCGTCGACAGCTCCTCGACCCGTCGCACGAGCCACGCGGCGGGGACGACCGTGAGGTACGGCAGGATCGCGAAGCCGACCACGATCCAGGCGACGACCCACAGCGCGAGGATCGCGCCGGCATAGGTCGTGCCCATGAAGAGGCCGTCGTTCATCGAGGCGACCCCGAGACCGATGAGTCCCCCGAGCGCGGCCCCGAGCAGGCGGATGTAGCGGATCAACGGCTCCCTCGACGGCTGCCCCTGCCCCCGGCGCCGGCCACGGGCTCGGGCCGGGCGGTCAGCCTAGCATCGCCGGAGGGCGGCTCGCCACGACCTCCCGCGCCGTCGTCGAGCGCCCGCGCGATCGCGTCGCGCACGGTGCGGACCGTGACGACCTCGAGCCCCGGGATCGACGGCGCCGGCTCGGAGCGGCCGGGCGGCGGAACGATCGCACGGGCGAACCCCAGCCGCGCGACCTCGCGCAGGCGACGCTCGAGCCCCGCGACGGAGCGCAACTCGCCGAGCAGGCCGACCTCGCCGATCGCGGTCGTCCCCCCGGTCACCGGCCGATCGCGGAGCGACGAGGCGAGCGCGAGCGCGAGCGGCAGGTCGAGCCCCGGCTCGTCGACGCTCAGCCCCCCGGCGAGGTTCGCATAGACGTCGTGCGTCCCCAGTCCGATCCCCGCGCGCCGGCCGAGCACCGCGACGAGGAGCGCGAGCCGGTTCGGGTCCACGCCGCTCGCGCGACGGGCAGGCGTCCCGTAGCCCGACGGCGCGACGAGCGCCTGGACCTCGACGAGCAGCGGCCGGCTGCCCTCGAGCGTCGGTGCGACCACGCTCCCCGGCGCGGGGGTGGCGTGCTCGACGAGGAACGCGCGCGACGGGTCCGCCACCTCGCGCATGCCATGCTCGGCCATCTCGAACACGCCGACCTCGTCGGTCGAGCCGAAGCGGTTCTTCGTCGCGCGCAGCACGCGCAGCGCGGCATATCGCTCGCCCTCGAGGTTGAGGACGGCATCGACGAGGTGCTCGAGCGTCTTCGGACCGGCGATCGACCCTTCCTTCGTGACGTGGCCGACGAGCACGACCGCAATCCCCTCGCCCTTCGCGAGGTCCATCAGGCGCAGGGTCGCCTCGCGGACCTGGCCGACGCTGCCCGCGGGCCCGTCGAGGTCGTCGACGGTCGCGGTCTGGACCGAGTCGACCACGACGAGCGCGGGTCGCGACGTGCGCGCGAGCTCCGTGATGCGGTCCACGCCGCTCTCGGCGACGACCGAGATCCGCCGTCCGGCCGGGCCGTCGAGCAGGCGGAGCCGGCCGGCCCGGAGCCGCACCTGGCCGGCCGACTCCTCTCCGGTCGCATAGAGCACGCCGGCTTCGCCCGCGGGTCCGGCCGCGACGCCCGCCGCCGCCTGGAGGAGGAGCGTCGACTTGCCGATCCCCGGCTCGCCGCCGAGCAGCACGAGCGAGCCGGTCACGAGCCCGCCGCCGAGGACTCGATCCAGCTCGGCGATCCCGACGAGCAGCCGCGGGACGTCCGTCGCGCCGATGTCGGCAAGTGGCGTGGCGGCCGTCGACCCGGCCGCACCCGACGTCCGGGCCCGAACCTTCGCGCGCTCGGACGCCGATGGCTCGTGGACGATCGTCTCGACCAGCGCGTTCCAGGCGCCGCACGCACGGCACTGGCCCTCCCATCGCAGGAACGCCTCCCCGCACGTCTGGCAGACGTACCGGCTCTGCGGCCGCGCCACGGCCGGCGCCCTACCCGGCGCGGGCGAGGCGCCGGGTCACCGGGCCTCGACCGGCGTCCTGGGTTCCGAGGCGTGGATGTCGAGGCCGGCCTCCGGGTCCTTGTCGACCACGATCGTCGTGCCCGGCTCGTACTTGCCCAGCAGGAGGTGCTCGGCGAGGACGTCCTCGACCATGTTCTGGATGACCCGGCGGAGCGGTCGAGCGCCGTACGCCACGTCGTAGCCCAGCTTGATGATGTGGTCCTTCGCGGCCTGGGTGACCTCGAGCGTCATCGACTGTGCCCGCAGCTGGTCGCGCACGCGAGCCAGCATCAGGTCGACGATCTCGGTGATCTCCTCGACCGTCAGCGAGCGGAAGACGACGGTCGCGTCGATCCGGTTCAGGAACTCGGGGCGGAAGTTCTGCTTGAGCTCCGCCGCGACCTTCTCCTTCATCAGCTCGTACGACGACTCGGCCCGTGCCTCGGGGGTGTCGCCCATCGGGCGGAACCCGAGCGAGCTGTTGGTCTGGAGCGACTTCGCGCCCAGGTTCGAGGTCATGATGATGATGCAGTTGCGGAAGTCGACCCGACGGCCCTTGGCGTCCGTCAGCTGCCCGTCCTCGAGGATCTGGAGCAGGATGTTGAAGACCTCCGGGTGCGCCTTCTCGACCTCGTCGAGCAGCACGACCGCGTAGTTCTTGCGTCGGACCGCTTCGGTCAGCTGGCCGCCCTCGTCGAACCCGACGTAGCCGGGCGGGGCGCCGACGAGCCGGCTGACGTTGTGCCGCTCCATGAACTCGCTCATGTCGATCTTGATGAGCGCGTCCTCGCTGCCGAACATGAACTCGGCGAGCGCCTTGGCCAGCTCGGTCTTCCCGACGCCGGTGGGGCCGAGGAAGATGAACGACCCGATCGGGCGCTTGGGATCCTTCAGCCCGGCGCGAGCGCGGCGGACGGCCTTCGAGATGATCTCGATCGCCTCCTGCTGGCCGATGACCCGCTGGTGGAGGGCGTCCTCCATGTGGAGCAGCCGCTCCGACTCCTCCTGGGCAATCCGGGTGACCGGGATGCCCGTCCACATCGCGACGACCTGGGCGATCTCCTCCTCGGTGACCGTGGGCTGGTCGCCCGAGATCGAGCTCTGCCACTCGGACCGGAGCCCGTCGGCCTTCTCGCGCGCGGCAGCCTCGGCCTCGCGCAGGGTCGCGGCCTGCTCGTACTCCTGGTTGTTGATCGCCGCATCCTTCTCCTTGGTGATGCGGTCGAGCTCCTTCTGCGCCTCACGGAGGGCGGGCGGAGCGGATGCGTGGCGCAACCGGACGCGCGACGCGGCCTCGTCGATGAGGTCGATCGCCTTGTCGGGCAGGTGCCGGTCGGTGATGTAGCGCGACGACAGGTCGGCGGCCGCCTTCACGGCGTCGTCGCTGATCGTGACCTTGTGGTGCTGCTCGTAGCGCTCGCGGACGCCCATGAGGATGTCGACGGTCTGCTCGAGGGTCGGCTCCTCGACCATGACCGGCTGGAACCGGCGCTCGAGGGCTGCGTCGCGCTCGATGTACTTGCGGTACTCGTCGAGCGTCGTCGCGCCGATGCACTGGAGCTCGCCGCGCGACAGCGGCGGCTTGAGGATGTTCGCGGCGTCGATCGCGCCCTCGGCGGCGCCCGCCCCGACGAGCGTGTGGAGCTCGTCGATGAAGAGGACGGCGTCGTTCGTGTTCCGCAGCTCCTCGATGATCTTCTTGAGCCGCTCCTCGAACTCGCCGCGGTACTTCGTGCCGGCGACGAGCGACCCGATGTCGAGGGTCAGGACGCGCTTGTTGAGCAGGATGTCCGGCACGTCGCCGGCCACGATCCGGTGGGCCAGCCCCTCGGCGATGGCTGTCTTGCCGACGCCCGGCTCGCCGATCAGAGCGGGGTTGTTCTTCGTCTTCCGGCCGAGGATCTGGATGACCCGCTCGATCTCCTTCTCCCGGCCGATGACCGGGTCGAGCTTGTCGGCGCGGGCGGCCTCGGTCAGGTTGATCCCGAGCGCGTCGACGGTCGGCGTCTTGCTCGCGCGCTTCGTCTCCTGGGCCGGGCCCGAGGACGAGCTCTGGGACAGGACGCGGATGACCTCGTGGCGGACCTTGTCGAGGTTGACGCCCAGGCTCTCGAGAACGCCGGCCGCAATCCCCTCGCCCTCGCGGACGAGGCCGAGCAGCAGGTGCTCCGTGCCGATGTAGTTGTGGCCGAGCCGGCGGGCCTCGTCGATGGCCAGCTCGATCACCCGCTTGGCCCGCGGGGTCAGCCCCACCTCGCCGACGACCGGCCGGTCGCCGCGGCCGATGATGAACTCGACCGCGGTGCGGACCTTCGCGAGCTCGACGTTCATGTTCTCGAGGACGCGCGCGGCCACGCCTTCGCCCTCACGGACGAGGCCGAGGAGCAGGTGCTCCGTGCCGATGTAGTTGTGGTTGAACCGCTGCGCCTCGTCCTGCGCGAGTGTCAGGACCTTGCGCGCGCGGTCCGTGAACTTGTCAAAACGGTCCATCGAGTCCGAACGCCTGTTGTGTGCCTGGGTCACCGGAGGTGACGCCACCGCCATGCTAGCACGGGGTCCTCCCCCGTCCCTCCCCCCATCCGACGTAGAGACGACGTCGTCCGGGGTACTGAAAGTATCGCCGATACCGTCACGCCGGATGCCAATATCGGGCGCGGATCGGATGAAGGAATCGCAACGACCCGCCGGTGGCCGGCGGGTCGTTCGGGATCGCGAGGCTGCGACGACGGTCAGGCGTCGCGCGCGTCCTCTTCGCTGACGCTCCCGGGCGTCTCGGCCAGCTCAGGCTCCGACTCCGGCTGGTCCTTGGCCGCCGCCTCGACGGCCACCGCATCGGCGGCCACCTCGGGTGCCTCGGTGCCTGCGGACGCCGCCGTTGCCGGCTCGGCGTCGGCCGGATCCGGCGCCGGGACCTCGGCCGGCTCGACGGCCTGGGCCGCCGCCTCGGCATCGGCCACGACCGGGGTCTCCCCGACCTCGCCGGTCACCGGCTCGGCCGGCTCCTCGGCCTGTGCCGCGGGCGCGGGCTCCGGCTCCGGCGCCTCGGGCTCCGGCTCCGCGGGCGCGGCCGGCTCCTCGGCCTGTGCCGCGGGCGCGGGCTCGGGCTCCACGGCAGCGGGTTCAGCGGGGGCCGCCTCCGCCTCGACCGGGGCCGCGGCGGCCTCCGCGGCCGCCTCGGGCGCATCCTCGGTCTCGGTGCCGGCCTGTGCGGCCTCGGCCTCGGCCATCTGCTGACGCACCTGGGCGAACGCCGCAGCGAGCGTGTTGTCGATGCCGCCCTCGGGCTCCTGGATGGCGTCCGCGGGCGAGTACGACCGCTCCTGGCGGGGCCGTCGCTCGCGGGGCGACGCGCCGGGCTCGGGCGCCTGGCGCACCGGCGGCTCCTCGGCCTGCTTGAGGCTGAGGCCCAGGCGATGGCGCTCGGAGTCGAGCGAGATGATCCGCAGCTTCAGCTGCTGGCCCTCGTGGACGACATCGCCCGGATGCGCGACGCGCTGGTGGGACAGCTCGCTGATGTGGATCAGGCCCTCGAGCCCGTCCCGGACCCGCACGAATGCGCCGAAGTTGACGAGCTTCGTGACCGTGCCGTCGATGATGTCGCCGACCTTGAAGTCGGCCACCGTCGAGTGCCACGGATCGGGCTGGAGGCGACGGATCGAGAGGCTGATCCGCCCGCGCTCGTGGTTGATGTCGATGACCTCGGCCTCGACCTCGTCGCCGACCTTGTAGCCGGCCTCGGGGTTGTTGACCTTGTTCCACGAGAGCTCGCTCTTGTGGACGAGGCCGTCGATCCCGCCGAGGTCGATGAAGACGCCGAACGGCGCAATCGAGCGCACGGTCCCGCTGACCTTCTGGCCGACCTGGAGGCTGCTGAACAGCTCGTCCCGCTTCTCGCGGCGCTCCTCGTAGAGCGCAACCTTCTCGGACAGGATCAGGCGGTTCGCCTTCCGATTGACCTCGAGGATCTTCAGGCGCAGCTTGCGGCCGACGAACGGCTGGAGCTTCTCGGCGATCTCCTGCGCGGCGTCGCGCGGCTGGTCGTTCTGGGGCCGACGCGGGAAGTCGACGATCTGGCTGATCGGCACGAAGCCGCGGATGCCGCAGTCGACGATGAGGCCGCCCTTGTTGTGGTCGATGACCGGCGCCTCGATGATGACGCCCGCCTCGAACTGCTCCTGCATCGCGCGCCACTTGCGCTCGAGACCGGCCCGGCGCAGCGAGAGGACCGCGTGACCCTCCGGCGACTCGGGCTGCAGGACGTAGACGAGGACCGTGTCGCCGATGTTCAGCTGCGGCTGGGTCTCGGCATGGCGACCGTACAGCTCACGGTTGCTGACGACACCCTCGCTCTTTGCGCCGATGTCGACGAGGATCTCGTCCTTGTCGATCCGGACCACGGCGCCCTCGACGACGTCGCCGTGCTTGAAGCTCTTGATGTCCTCGGTCTGCTCGGCGAGCAGCTCCTCCATCGTCGTCGGCTCCGGCCCGAGGTCGCGCGGCGCGGGCGCCGGGACGTCCTCGGCGGCGGGCGCAGCCGACGCCTCCTCGGTGTCGACGGCCGCGGGCACTTCGGCCGCGGGCGCATCGGCCACCGGGACGTCCTCGCCGGTCGTCGGGGCGGTGACGGTGTCCGGGGCCTCGTCCGCCTCGGCGGCCACGTCGGCAGGTGCGTCCGCGGCCTGTGCATCGTCGGATGCGGGAGCTGCCTCGGCGAGGGCCGCGGAGGCGCTCGCATCCTCGGATGCGGCGTCGGTGGAGGTGGTGGGCTCGGACTCGGTAACCGGGTCCTGGGTCGCGGGCTCGTCGGCGACGGCGATCGCCGCCGGGTTCGTCTCGGGCGCCTGGTCGGCGGGGGAGGCGTTCGCCTCCGGCTCCGGCGCGGTCCCGCGCTGCTCGTCGGTCAAGGTTCTGGTCTCTCCTGGTCGATCGGTACTCCCGGGAATCAGAAACGGCCTGAGCGACCGCTCAAGCCGTGTCGGTGACGATCAAGTGGTCCGTGGTCCGTGTTCCCGCGGTCCGCTCCTTCGTGTGTCGAGATGGCCAGTGGTCGCTCTTCAGCTGTTCGCGCCTCTCGGGGCCGGGAGAGTCTAGCACAGGCGTTCCGGCCGCTACAATCGGTCGCCGTGCCCGAACTTCCCGACCTGACGATCGTCGCCGAGGCGTTCCATGCCGCGCTCGCCGGGCGACCGGTGCGATCGGTCGCGGCGCCCGGTCCGCTCGCGGTCCGCGGCACCCCGGCCGAGCTCGAGGCGCTCGTCGGGCAGCGAGTCGAGCGCATCACGCGCCGCGGCAAGTTCCTCGTCGTCGACCTCGAGCGCGACCGGGTCGTCGTGAACCCGATGCTCACCGGGCGGTTCCAGCTCGCCGGTCCCGGCGACAGGCACCCGACGAAGACCGCGGTGGTTCTCGCCCTCGGCGCACGCGACGCCGCGACGCCCCCCGACGCCGCGCCGTGGACCGTCGAGGCGTCCTGGCTGCCGGGCCCGGACGCGACGCCCGAGGTCCGCTACCGCGACCCCACCCAGATGGGCAAGGTCTACCTGCTGCCGGCGGGGGTGATCCGCGACGTGCCGGGGCTGGGCGCCGATCAGGGTCCCGACGCGGACGACCCGGAGCTGACCCTCGATGTGTGGCGAGAGCGGATCCGGCGGCATCCCGGTGAGCTGAAGAACCTGCTGCGGAACCAGTCGTTCGTCGCGGGCATCGGCAACGCCTACAGCGACGAGGTGCTCCACGCGGCCGAGCTCCTGCCGTTCCGCAAGCGATCGACGCTCGCGCCCGAGGAGATCGACCGGCTGTACCACGAGACGCGGGCCGTCCTCGCGCGCGCGATCGATGTGTTGCGCGAGCGGGTGCCACCGACGTTCGAGAAGCAGGTGCGCGACTTCCTGGCGGTCCACGACAAGGGTGGACAGCCGTGCCCCCGCTGCGGGACGCGCATCACGCAGGTCAAGGCCGGCGGGTTCATCACGTCGTACTGCCGCGGCTGCCAGCACTGACCGCGACCGGGCGCCCGCACCGGCGCTCGTCGGGGCCACCGCCTGACCGCCCCGACCGCCGGCGGCTGATCAAGGGATCTGGAGCACCTGACCGATCCGGATCCGGCGCGGGTCGTCGATGTTGTTCAGTCGCCGCAGGACCTTCACGGTCGTGCCGTAGTGCGCAGCGATTGCGCTCAGCGTCTCACCGCTCGCCACCGTGTGCGTCCGCGTGGCGACGACCTGGGAGGCGGTCGGCGCGGGAGTGGGACGAGCGGTGGCGGGGACCGGCGTCTCGGGAGCCGGGGACGGCGCGGGTGTCGCCGGCGCGGCGGTCGGATCCGCGGAGGCCGCTCCGCCGCCCGGGACGGAGCTGGCGGCCGGCTCCGTCGTGGAGGCCGGCGCCGGGCTGACGGTTCCCACCGCCCCGAGCATCGGCGACGCGCTTGCGCCGGCGCGAACGAGATCCTCGCCCGGACTCGAGAGCCGCGCGAACGCCATCACCGCGAACGCGGCGACCATCAGCCCCACCAGCGCGAACTGGGCGGTGCCCCGATCCGGGCGGAGCGTTGGCAGGGATGAGCTGACCCGCCCGTGATCGAGCGCGACCGGCGCGGTCCGGGGATACGGACGCATGATCGGCTCGACCGCGACGGCAGGTTCCCCCTCGAGCTCCTCGCGCTCCCGGCCGGCGGCGACGAGGTACGCCGCGCAGGATCGGTGCGACGGCGTCAGACACAGGCGCCGCTGCTTGTCGAGCGCCAGTGGCGCCGGAACGCCGATCGCGGCGCAGGTGTGCGCGCGGGACGGGGTGGGCGCACGCCACGAGCCGTCCTCCGCGAGCAGGTAGGGGCAGAGGCCGCGGACGGTCGTGACGGTCCCGGTGCCGTCCGGGCGACGCCGGGCAGCGGGCGGACGAGGGGATTCGACGGTGTCCGGGCGGTCGCTGTCGGAGGCGGCCGTCGCATCGGTCATGGACAGAGGATAGCCGCGGGGGAGCCGCGACGCGGCCGCGGCTGACGGGACGATCCGGAGGACGGTGACCTCCGGAAACGCAACAAAAATCCCGGCGACGACCTATTTTCCCGAAAGGCTGCCCTCTCAGTATCTTCGGCGCTGGAGAGCTTAACTTCCGTGTTCGGGATGGGAACGGGTGTGGCCTCTCCGCTGGAGTCACCGGGATTCGTTGCGTCTGGACGTGTTTCGGCAGCGGCCCGGACCACGCAGCTCGCGCAAGGCGAGCCGGCGCGGGGCGCCGAGCAGATCTTCGATCTCGTGGGGAGTCGTCAAGGATCAATCACGATGATCCACAGCCACTGACCCCTGGTCAGTTGCTGAAGAGGTCAAGCCCTCGACCGTTAGTACCGCTCAGCTTCATCCGTCACCGGACTTCCACATGCGGCCTATCAAACAGGTGGTCTCCCTGCGGTCTTACCCGGTTAACCCGGTGGGGAACCTCATCTTGAGGCGAGCTTCGCACTTAGATGCTTTCAGCGCTTATCCCAACCGAACATAGCTACCCAGCGGTGCCCCTGGCGGGACAACTGGCACACCAGCGGTTCGTCCACTCCGGTCCTCTCGTACTAGGAGCAGCTCCTCTCAAGTTCCCTACGCCCACGGCGGATAGAGACCGAACTGTCTCACGACGTTCTGAACCCAGCTCGCGTGCCGCTTTAATTGGCGAACAGCCAAACCCTTGGGACGTACTTCCGCCCCAGGATGCGACGAGCCGACATCGAGGTGCCAAACGGTGCCGTCGATGTGAACTCTTGGGCACCATCAGCCTGTTATCCCCGGGGTAGCTTTTATCCGTTGAGTGATACCCCTTCCACTCGGAGGTACCAGATCACTAAGCCCGACTTTCGTCTCTGCTCGACTTGTGGGTCTCGCAGTCAAGCTCCCTTATGCCTTTGCACTCTTCGGCTGGTTTCCATTCAGCCTGAGGGAACCTTTGGGCGCCTCCGTTACACTTTAGGAGGCGACCGCCCCAGTCAAACTGCCCGCCTGACACTGTCCTGCGCCCGGATAACGGGTCGCGGTTAGAACCGGAATTCAGCAAGGGTGGTATTTCAACGTCGGCTCCACCGAGGCTAGCGCCCCAGCTTCTCAGCCTCCCACCTATCCTACACAAACTAAATCCCAATCCAATGTCAGGGTGCAGTAAAGCTCCACGGGGTCTTTTTGCCCTGCCGCGGGTAACCTGCATCTTCACAGGTACTTCAATTTCGCCGGGTCCCTCGTTGAGACAGCGCCCAGATCGTTACGCCATTCGTGCGGGTCGGAACTTACCCGACAAGGAATTTCGCTACCTTAGGACCGTTATAGTTACGGCCGCCGTTTACCGGGGCTTCGATTCAGAGCTTGCACCCCTCCTCTTAACCTTCCGGCACTGGGCAGGCGTCAGCCCCTATACGTCAGCTTTCGCTTTCGCAGAGACCTGTGTTTTTGCTAAACAGTCGCCTGGGCCATTTCACTGCGGCTTCGATCGACCGACTGACAAGCAGACAGCCGCGAAGCGCCCCTTCTCCCGAAGTTACGGGGCCATGTTGCCGAGTTCCTTAACGAGGGTTCTCCCGATCGCCTTGGTATGCTCTACCCGCCTACCTGTGTCGGATTGCGGTACGGTCACCATTGATCTCGCTAGACACTTTTCTCGCCAGCATGGCTCACTCGAATCGAGGCGGATGCCCCTTTCATTCGCTTCTCGGGGTTGAAACTGACCGGACGGATTTGCCTGTCCGATCCCCCTACCGGCTTGGACGCGTATAGCCAAAACGCGCTCGAGCTACCACACCGTGTCATGCCATTGCTCTCACCTGGGATCAGCTCCCGGACTCGACCGGCTTGCGCCGGCCAACCTCCGTTCACCTACCCCCAGGCGACACCTTGCGGTGCAAACGATCGTTAGTGGTTCCGGAATATCAACCGGATGTCCATCGCCTACGACGTTCGTCCTCGGCTTAGGCCCGACTAACCCTGAGCGGACAAGCCTTCCTCAGGAAACCTTAGGCTTACGGCGTGTGAGATTCTCACTCACATTGCGCTACTCATGCCGACATTCGCACTTCCGTCCGCTCCAGCCGTCCTCACGGTCGACCTTCACTGCTGAACGGAACGCTCCCCTACCAAACCGCGCCGGCGAACCGGCACGGAGTCCGTAGCTTCGGTACCAAGCTTGAGCCCCGCTGAATTTTCGGCGCAGATCCACTTGACCAGTGAGCTGTTACGCACTCTTTCAATGATGGCTGCTTCTAAGCCAACATCCTGGTTGTCTATGCGAATCCACATCCTTTACCACTTAGCTTGGATTTAGGGACCTTAGCTGACGGTCCGGACTGTTTTCCTTTTGACCACGAAGCTTAGCCCTCGCAGTCTGACTCCCGGGCTCTGAAATCACGGGATTCGGAGTTTGGTTGGGGTTGGTAAGCGGGAAGCCCCCTAGCCCATCCAGTGCTCTACCCCCGTGATTGAACGCCCGAGGCTAGCCCTAAAGCTATTTCGGGGAGAACCAGCTATCTCCGAGTTCGATT
>JBIQKJ010000030.1:0-17261 GCA_044506615.1 Chloroflexota bacterium
ATTCGTCGTTTCAGCGCTCCCTCAGCCGCGGCTCACCGGTGGATCCGGGCTTAGCCGAAGCGGACGCTGCGTCTACGGGGACTCGTGCCATTGGGAGTGGCAGGAGGGCCGCGCGCACGGCATAAGCCACCGGACCGGGCCTGCCCGGGGAGCTTACGGCCACCGTTGACCCGGATGTGGCACTCAGGCAGGCATGGTGCCGCACAACGCGTGGGACCCGGCCCGCCGCAGGCCGCGCCGCGGCCGCCACGCCCCGCGAGCCGCCGCCACGCCCACCCGCCCTCGCCACGCCCAGGCCCGTGCCCGCCGCCCCGCGGAGCTGCCGCCCCGCGGAGCTGCCGCCCCGCCGAGCCGCCGCACGCCGCGCGGCCGCCGCCACGCCCGCAAGCGCCGCCACGCCCGCCAGCGCCGCCCCGCCCGCCGACACGTCCCCGTCGCGCTCCGACACCGCCCGTGTAATGTGCGTGCAACGCGCCCGGCGGGACCCGCTACGTACCACGGACGCGCCGCGCCGGACCATCGGCGAGCGCGCCCGGACGACGACGCTCGGCATCCGAACGGCGCGACGAGGACGCGATGCCCAACGCGACGGGTCGACGAGACCAGCGACCGGCGCGCTTGCCCACGGTACTCGGTGGGTACCTGGGGTTGGCCGCGGTCGTCGCCGGCGTCCTCTTGGTGCTCGGCCCGTTCGACGGCCGTACCCCGAGCGCAGCGGCAGCGACCGAGGACGACACATCCGTCACCCGGCTCGGCGCCTCGCTCTACCTCCAGAACTGCGCGAGCTGTCACGGCCCGTCCGGTGCGGGCGCCGAAGCCGGCCCGTCCCTGATCGGGGTCGGCGCGGCCTCGGCCGACTTCTACCTCCGAACGGGCCGCATGCCGCTCGGCGCGCCCGGGCAGCGGCCGCAGCGCCAGGAGCCCGCCTTCGACGAGCAGGAGATCGAGGCGCTCGTCGCGTTCGTCGCCGGTCTCGGCGAGGGCCCGGCGATCCCCGAGATCTCGACCGGCGGCGACGTCGGCCGGGGCTTCGAGCTCTACACCGCCAACTGCGCGGCCTGCCACGCAGCAACCGGGGCCGGCAACGCGGTCGGTGGCGGGTTCGCGGCGGTCGGGCTCAGCCAGGCGACGCCCACCCAGATCGCACAGGCGATGCTCGTGGGACCCGGGGTCATGCCGCGCTTCGGCTTCGATCAAGCCGACCGGGACGCGATCGTCGCGTATGTCGAGTTCCTCCGGACCAGCCCGTCGCCGGGCGGCGCGGGCCTCGGTGGCTTCGGGCCGGTCGGGGAAGGGTTCGTGGCCGTCGTCGTCGGGCTCACGCTGCTGATCGTGAGCGCCCGCTTCGTCGGACGCCGGTCGCACGAGGGCGAGCCGCTCACCGGCGAGCCGGAGCCGGCGACACCGGCCGGCGCCGCGCCGCCCCCGCCTACCCTCGGGGACCACCCGTGAACGAGCAACGGACCGAGCGGCTGATCCTGCTCTGCTTCGGCCTGTCGCTGCTGACCGGCTTCGCGCTGCTCGTCGTGTACATCCTCGGCGGCCAGACCCAGATCGAGGGTGTGCTGCTGACGGTCTGCCTCGGCGGCATCGGCGTCGGCATCGTGCTCTGGGCGCAGCGCCTGATGCCGACCCGGGTCCACGTCGAGCTGCGTGGGTCGGTCGCCACGACCCCCGAGGAGATGGAGCGGTTCCAGGACGCGCTGACCGAGGAGGCCGGATTCAGCCGGCGGCGGCTGCTGATCGGTGCGCTGGGCGGCGCGTTCGCGGGGCTCGCCGCGGCCCTCGCGATCCCGGTGCTGTCGCTGGGGCCGGCCCCCGGCCGGAGCCTGTTCGAGACGACGTGGCGTCCGGGTCGACGGCTCGCGCTTCCGGGAAGCGACGGCGCCGGGCTCGGCGACATCCCGGTCGGCGGCGTCCTCACGGTCTTCCCGGACGGCGACGACACCGACCCGAACGCGGCGACGCTGCTCATCCGGGTCGATCCAGCGCTGCTCGAGCTCGACCCCGAGCGGGCAGCCTGGGCCCCCGACGGGTTCGTCGCCTACTCGAAGATCTGCACGCACGCCGGCTGTCCCGTCGGGCTGTACCGGGCGACCCAGCACGTCCTGATCTGTCCATGCCACCAGAGCGAGTTCGACGTGCGCCGCGGAGCAGTCCCGATCTCCGGCCCCGCCGCGCGCCCCCTGCCGCAGCTCCCGATCCAGCGCCAGGCCGACGGCACGTTCGTTGCGCTCGACGACTTCCCCGAGCCGGTCGGTCCGAGCTTCTGGGACATGCGCCTGTGACGACCGCGAACGATCCCGGGCCGCCCGACGGCCGTCCCGAGCGGCTCATGCGCTGGTTCGACGCGCGGACCGGCGTCGCGCGCGTCGCGCGGGCAGGGCTGCGCAAGGTCTTTCCCGACCACTGGACGTTCCTGCTCGGCGAGATCGCGCTGTTCTGCTTCGTCATCCTGCTCGCGACCGGCACGTTCCTGACGTTCTTCTACGTGCCGAGCGGCGCGCAGGTGACCTACGACGGCAGCTACGAGCCGCTGCGCGGGCAGCAGGTATCGGCCGCGTTCGAGTCCGTGATGCACCTGTCGTTCGAGGTGCGCGCCGGGCTCCTCATGCGCCAGATCCACCACTGGGCCGCGCTCGTCTTCGTCGCGGTCATCGTGTTGCACCTCGCCCGGGTCTTCTTCACCGGGGCCTTCCGGCGCCCCCGGGAGCTCAACTGGGTGGTCGGCTTCGTGCTGCTGATCCTCGCCATGGCCGAGGGTTTCACCGGCTACTCGCTGCCCGACGATCTGCTGTCGGGCACCGGTCTGCGCATCGCCTACTCGGCGGCGATCTCGGTGCCGTTCATCGGTCCGTACCTCGGCTCGCTCGCGTTCGGCGGCGAGTTCCCGACCGAGGCGGTGATCAGTCGCTTCTTCGTGCTGCACGTGATGATCCTGCCGGCGCTCGTGATCGGCGCGATCACGCTCCACATCGTCCTGCTCGTGCTGCACAAGCACACGCAGTACCGGGGCGGCCCGGCCCGCGAGGACAACGTCGTCGGGCGCCACTTCTGGCCCGGTCAGGTCTTCCTGTCGAGCGGGCTGTTCTTCCTGACCGCGGCGATCCTCGCGTTCGTCGGCGGGCTGTTCCAGATCAACCCGGTCTGGGCGTACGGCCCGTTCGACGCGGCGGTCGTCAGCTCGCCCGCCCAGCCCGACTGGTATGTCGGCTGGCTCGACGGTTCGCTGCGGATCTTCCCGCCGTTCGAGCCGGTCATCCTCGGGATCACGATCCCGTCGGCGTTCATCCCGGGCATCGTCATCCCGGGGTTCCTGTTCACGGTCGTCGCGGTCTGGCCGTGGATCGAGGCGTGGCTGACGAAGGACCATGAGGAGCATCACCTGCTCGACGAGGTCTCGTCGCATCCGGTCCGACTGGCGACCGGGCTGGCGATCCTGACGGTCTTCGGCGTGCTGACGCTGGCCGGCGGCAACGACGTCCTGGCGTTCTACTTCGGGACCGAGGTCGAGACGCTCACGGTCCTGTTCCGCGTCCTCACGATCGTGCTCCCGGTCGTCGTGTGGGTGGTCGCATACCGCTTCGCCCGGGCCCGCTCGCGCGGCCGGGGCCCCGGCCCGGACGTGGACGTCGACGAGGACCTTGCGGAGGCCGGCCGGCGCGCGCGGGAGGGCATTGCGGTCAGGCGCACGGCATCGGGCGGGTTCGAGGAGGTCGAGTCGTGACGATCCCGCGACCGGCGGCGCGGCGGCACGCGGGCGCGCTCGCCGCGACCGTGATCGTCGCCCTCGCGGTCGCCGGCTGCGTCCCGGGCAGCGCGACCGCCGAGGGCCGCGACATCGGGGCGCTGTACGTCGGCGCCAACCTGGTCGCGGCCGCGGTCGGGCTCTTCGTCGCCGGTCTCATCACGTGGTCGATCCTGCGCTACCGGCGGCGCAGGGACGACGCCGACCTCCCCGCCCAGCACCGCGGTCACCTCGGGCTCGAGCTCGTGTGGACGGGGATCCCGGTGCTCATCGTGATCGGCCTGTTCGCCGCGACCGTCGTCGTGCTCGCCCGGGTGGAATCGACCGAGGCGCGGCCGGGCGCGAGCATCGAGGTGACCGGGTTCCGCTGGGGGTGGACGTTCGCCTACCCGGACGAGGGCGTCACGGTCACCGGCATCGGCGTGCCGGGTCCGGAGGTCGTCGTGCCGGCCGGGGAGCCCGTGCGGTTGACCCTCCGGTCGGCCGACGTCGTGCACTCGCTGTACGTCCCCGAGTTCCTGTTCAAGCGCGACGTGAACCCCGGTCACGTCAACACGATCCAGTTCACGGTCGAGGAGCCCGGCGCGTACGGCGGGCTGTGTGCCGAGTTCTGCGGCATCTACCACTCGCAGATGCCGTTCGTCCTCCGAGCGGTCACGCGCGCCGAGTACGACGCGTGGCTCGCCGAGCAGCGGGCCGCGGGCGGGTCGCCTTCGCCGGTGCCGTCGCAGCCCCTGGCGCCCGAGCCGTCGCCGTGACCGATCCACGGGGCGCCGCGCCCGAGCTGCAGGAGCACCGCCGCCACGGTCCGACGGCCGAGCCGGTCACGATCATGACCTGGCTGACGACGACCGATCACAAGCGGATCGGGATCCTGTACCTCGTCGCCGCCTTCGCGTTCTTCCTGTTCGGTGGCCTGCTCGCGCTCGTCATCCGGAGCGAGCTCGCCGTCCCCGGCCTCCAGCTCGTGGACGAGGGGGGCTACAACCAGCTCTTCACGATGCACGGCACGATCATGATGCTGCTGTTCGCGACCCCGGCCGCTGCGGGCCTCGCGAACTACCTCGTGCCGCTCCAGGTCGGCGCGGCCGACATGGTCTTCCCGCGGCTCAACGCGCTGTCGTTCTGGCTGTTCCTGTCGGGCGGCCTCATCGTCCTGTCGGGCTACCTGACGGCGGGCGGGCCCGCGGACGTGGGCTGGACGGCCTACCCGCCGAACTCGCGGCTGCCGTACTCGACGACGATCGGCACCGACCTCTGGATCGTCGGCCTGGCGCTCACCGGCGTCGCGAGCATCATGGGCGCGGTCAACTTCGTCTCGACGATCTACACGCGCCGGGCGCCCGGGATGTCGATGCTCCGGCTGCCGATCTTCTGCTGGACGATCCTCGTGATGTCGGCGCTGATCCTGTTCTCGTTCCCGGCGCTCACATCGGCCCTCGTGATGCTGCTGCTCGACCGCCGCTTCGGCGCAGCGTTCTTCGACCCGTCGGAGGGCGGCTCCGAAATCCTCTGGCAGCACCTCTTCTGGTTCTTCGGCCACCCCGAGGTGTACATCGTCATCCTGCCGTTCTTCGGGGTCATCTCCGAGATCATCCCGGTCTTCAGCCGCAAGCCGATCTTCGGCTACCGGTTCCTCGTCTTCGCCACGATCCTCATCGGCGCCTATTCGTTCACCGTCTGGGCGCACCACATGTTCACGACCGGCGCCGTGTCGCTGCCGTTCTTCTCGATCGCGTCGTTCATCATCGCGGTCCCGACCGGCATCAAGTTCTTCAACTGGATCGGCACGATGTGGGGCGGTCAGCTGACGTTCCCGACCCCGATGCTCTGGGCGATGGGCTTCCTGTACCTGTTCCTGACCGGCGGGCTGACCGGCGTGATCATCGCGTCGCCGCCGCTCGACTTCGCGCTCCACGACACGTACTACATCGTGGCCCACTTCCACGGCGTGCTCGTCGGGGGGACGGTCTTCGCGCTGTTCGGCGCGATCTACTTCTGGTTCCCGAAAATGACCGGCCGGCGCCTGGACGAGCGGCTCGGCAAGCTGCACTTCTGGAGCTGGCTGATCGGGTTCAGCCTGACGTTCTTCGTCCAGTACCAGCTCGGCGCCGACGGCATGCCCCGTCGCTACGCCGACTACGTCGCCAATCCCGGCTGGGTCGAGCTGAACATGATCTCGACCGCGGGGAGCTACCTGCTCGGTCTCGGGACGCTGCCGTTCCTGCTGGCCGTGGTCCTCGCGCTGCGCCGGCCCGCCGACCAGCCCGCCGATCCGTGGGAGGCGAACTCGCTCGAGTGGGCGACCAGCTCGCCGCCGCCCCACCACAACTTCACCTCGCTGCCGCCCATCCGATCGGAGCGACCGGTCTTCGACGCGCGAACCGGCGGGGCGCATCTGCCCGGCACGGCGGGCCACGGTGGCGAGAGCGGACCCCCGGCGAGCGGAACCCCGGAGAGCGGAACCCCGGCGAGCGGAACCCCGGCGAGCGGCAGGCCGGCGTCGCGACCCGCTCCGGGAGGCGGCGCCCGATGATCCGGCTGCTGTGGTCCGATCAGCCCCAGGAGACACGGTTCTTCGTGCTGATCTCGGGCTGGGCGCTGCTGCTCGGCATCATCTACTGGTTCGTGAGCGCGGACCTCGCGGGCACCGCGCTGCTCGCGGGCCTGGCGCTCGCCAACGGGGCGATGGCGACCTGGCTCATCCGCGGCCGTCGGCACAGCCGATTGGCCGGCCGGCACGACGAGCGGCCGGACTTCGCGACGTCGGGTGTCGGTGTGCCGGGCGCCGGCACCGGGGGCGTCGACCGGCCGTTCCACGACGAGGAGGGCCGGATCCCGGCCCCGACGCTTGCGCCGTTCGCGGTGGGGGTCGGGGTGTCGGTGGCGCTGACCGGGACGGTGTTCGGGATCGCGCCGGTTGCGGTGGGCATCGTGCCGTTCCTGTGGGGCGCCTGGACGTGGTTCGCGGCCGCGCGCGCCGAGCACGACGCCCTGCGCCGCCAGACCGAGGGGCGCACCGCGCCGCGCACGACCCGCCGGGCATGAAGAAGGGGCGCCGCAGCTGCGGCGCCCCTGTTGAGCTTCCGGATCGCGTCGCGATCAGGACGCGGCCGGCGACTCGACGGCCGGGGACATGAGGGCCGGCGACTCGAGGCCGCCGCCAGCCGGCGACTCGAGGCCGCTGTCCGGCGAGGTCCCGCCGCCCGTCCCGTCGTCCGGGTTGCAGGCGGCGACGCCGAACGCCATGGCCAGTGAGACCGCGAGGACCGCGATCAATCGCTTCATCAGTACGTACCTCCTTGGGTGCGTTGTGCCTCCGGGAAGGTACGGACTCGGACCCCACGAAGCCCTCGGGGGATGTGCACCCGCGTCTTGCAGGGGGGTTTCAGACGGATGGACCGGGCACGTCCGAGGATGCCCGCCCGACCGAGACCAGCAGCAGGCTGTCGCCCTCGGCGGTGAGCGTCCACGGGTCGCCGCCCGCGAGGCAGACGAGCTCGCCCATGCCGACAGCGACGTCCTGACCGGCAGCCCGGACCCGGACGGCGCCCTGGAGCGTGTGGATCGCCACGGCCTCGTCGGGGTCGTCGTTGTCCATGGTCGCGCCCGCACGCAGCGCCGTGAGCACGATGCGCAGCCCGTCCGACTTGAGGAGCGTCTTCGAGTTGCGGTCGCCGTCGGCCCACTGGGGCTCGGCCAGGAGGCCGACGCCTTCGGCGCGCACGTCGAGGACCTCGAGCGACGGGACGAGCGTCCGCGACGGTCGCCCCGAGTGCTGGGTGCCGGAGGTGTCGGTTCGAGCCTGCTCGCCCATCACGCGGGCCCCGTCGCGCCCTGACCGCGCTCGTCGGCGGTGATCTCCTGGTCCTCGCGGTCCGGGTCCGGCTCGCGCGAGGTCGAGTGGGCGGCGATCCGCTCGTCGTCGGGGCCGACCCCTCCGGGGATCGTCTCGGCCTGCCGTTCCGGCTCGTGGCCGACGTAGGCGCCGGCGTCGTCGGGCTTCTTCAGGGGGTCGTCCATGTCGTCTCTCCTGCAGGGGTGGTCTGGCGGTGGACACCGTCGAGGTGCTCCCGCCAGGTCGTCGTCTCCAGCAGCCCGTGGAGCACGGGTCGCGTGAGCAGGCGCTCTGCCAGGTCGTCGAGGACCAGCGCGAGGTGGAAGGCGCGCCGGGTTCGCTCGTCGACCGGGTCGAGGAGATGCAGGCGCGCCCAGCCGCCGAGGTCCCGGTCGGTCCGGTCGAGCTGCGACGCGTTGGCGACCATGTCGGCGACCGCCAGCAGCATCTCCTCGGCGACGTCGGCGTGTCCCGGCCGGAGCGGCCACAGGACCGCCCGGTCTCCGACGCGCAGGCGCAGGTGCGACGGATCGATCGGGTCGTCGCCGACGAACCGACCGGTCAGCCCGATGACCGAGAGCACCTGGTCGAGCGGAAGACGGGGCCGAGCCATCTGATCTCCTGAACCTGGTCGCCAATGCTCGGCCCGAGCGCGACGCGGGCATGCGGCAGCGCCGTCCGCCGCCCGTTGCGGTGGCGTTGCATCCGGGGGGCGGGCGACCCGGTACGACGAGGGTCGGATCGTGGATCGGTTCGAGGACGCGTCGCCCGGGTCCGTGAGCCGCCGGCGGCCGGGGCAGTCCGGAGGAGAGGGCGGACGACCCGACCGGCTCGGTGCCGACGACGCGACCGGGGAGTGTCGGTCGTCGCGGCGGCTCGCGAGAGAGGTCCGAAGCCTCGCGCCTGGCGAGGCGTTCGGGCACGTTCAGGATGCCGCGGCTGGCGACCCCGAACCGCGCGGCGCCGAGCTCGACCGTTTCGCCTTCGTTGCAGCCGCTCCCTGCGCCGCGGCCCGCCGGGAGCGCCGGGCCGGGGCCGGCGTGGGGGGCTCGGCCGCATCGTCGGCCCGCGGCCGGCGGGAGCGCATCGTCGGGATCGACCCCGACGGGTCGTAGGCGTAGCCCATCCCCTGGATGGTCCGGATCGGGCCCTCCTCCCAGGCCGGGATGCCGAGCCGCCGTCGGAGCTGCCCGATCCACAGCCGGAGGTACGGCACGTCGTCCCGGTACTCCGGTCCCCAGACGCGGGTGAGCAGCTCCTCGTGCAACAGGATCCGACCCTCGTTCGACAGGAGGGTCTCGAGCAGCAGCCACTCGACGCGGCCGACCCGCACGGGACGCCCGTCGACCTCGACGAGGCGCCGGTCGAGGTCGATCGTCGCGTTGCCGATGCGATGAGCGCCCCCGAGCAGGTGCCGCCGCCTGCGGAGGACCGCCCGGATGCGAGCCGCGAGCTCGCCGGGGTGGAACGGCTTCGGAACGTAGTCGTCGGCGCCGCGGTCGAGGCCCTCGGCGATCTGGGCGGCGGCCGATTCGTTCGTCAGGAGGATGACCGGCACCGGGTGGGTCTCGCGCAGCTCGCGCAGGACGTCGACGCCGGACATGCCGGGCATCAGCAGGTCGAGCAGGACGATGTCGGGGTTGAGCTCGCTGACCTTGTCGAGGGCCGTCAGGCCGTCGTGCGCGGTCTCGACACGGAATCCCTCGCGGCCGAGCGACAGCGCGACGAGCCGGGTGAGCTCGGGCTGGTCGTCGGCAACGAGGACAAGCGGCCGGTTGTCCATCGGTCTCCTCGGCGGTCTCGCCATGTGGCGGCGGCGCGTCGTGCCGGCACGCCGCGAGGGAAGTGTCCGGGTGCCCTGACGGGCGACGGTTCGGTCCGAGAGTTGACCGTAGTCACCGGGACGTGGCGGTTGCTCGGGGCGTCCCGGCGTGCCGCTTGCGTCCGTGTATCAGGCGGCGAACGGCCGCCCTTCGTCGGTGCGACGGGATCGCAAGACGGGCCGCGAACCGTCCCAATCTCGCGCAACGGGCTGACCGGCACCGTTCCTCCATGCACGATCCCGACCGCCGACGCGACGACGCGGGGCCCCGCCGCCCACCCGCCGCACCCCGGCGCTACCCCTGATGCGCCTCTTCGACGTCGCGGGGCCGCGCGAGATCCGGGCCTACTGCCACGGGCCCGCCGACCAGCCCTTCGACCCGGAGGCGCTCGTGAGCGCCGGGGAGCACGACCGTTGGAACACGCGCGGCGAGCCGACGCTCTACCTCGCGGGCGATCCGGGGGTCGCGCTCGTTGAGCTCGGCCGGCACTACGACCCCGACAGCTCCGGAACCGACCGGAAGCTGTGGGAGGTCGACGTGCTGCTCGAGCAGCTCGCCGACCTGCGGGACGCGGGGGTCCGCGCGCGGTTCGGGCTGGCCGGCGGGACCGATTGGCTGCACGACCGGCGCCGGTGCCGGGAGGTGGCCCGCGCGGCGCGCACCAGCGGCGATGTCGACGCGCTGATCGTGCCCTCGGCGGGCCTGCCCGACCAGCTTGACCGTTGGAACCTGGTGATCTTCGCGGAGTGTCTCGCTCGCCCGGTGGGGGAGGTCGTGCGGGACGCGCGGCCGGTCGGGTCGGTCTGCCTGCGCCCCGGCGCCGAGACCTAGCCGATCCCCTCGACCCGGATGCGGTTCTCGATGTCGGCGACGCCGTCGACGCTCGAGACGACCTCGAGCACGTTGGTCTCGTCGTCGAGGTCGCTCACGGTGCCCGACACGAGCACCACGCCGCCTTCGCTGTCGAGCGTGAGCGCGTCGGCGTACGAGGACGTGCTTGCGTTGGCGAGAAGCGCCTCGCGCACCCGGGACGTCACCTCGTCCTCGGCGGGCAGCGCATCCCCGTGGTGGTCGGCGTCGAAGGGCTCGTCGTCCGCGGTCGACCCGAACCCCGCGGCGATCCGGGGGTCGCCGTCGTCCTGCGTCCCGACGACCGGCGGGTCGCTCGGCGGGACGTAGGTCAAGCCCTCCTCGGCCGCCTCGTCGGGGTTGTCGGTCTCACCGCTCCGCAGCTCGGTCGACTCGAGGAACTCGAGGCTCTCGACACGCGAGCGGTCGGGCTGATCGGAGCCCGGCTCGCGCGCCTCGAGCTCCCCCTCGTAGATCGCGGTGTCGGTCATCTCCCCGAGGTCGCCGACGGCCTCGTCTTCGAAGACGCCGCGATCGCGGCCCGTGCCGTCCTCGGTCATCGCCGCTCCTCGTGTTCGGGGCCACCACCGGTCGCGCCGCGGAGCCACGAGGTCTCGTCGTCGCTCCCGGCGGTCTGGGTGCCTTCGCCGGTGCCGCCCGAGCTGCGGAAGCTGCCGACGCCGTACCCGCCGCCGGCGCCCGTGCCCTGACCGGCGGGCGGCTCGCCCTCGCGGTCCTGGGCACGGAGCTCGGTCTCGCGGACGGCTTCGGTGCCGCCGGGCGTCACGCCGGCGAGCGAGTTGCTCGTGCCGGCGTGATCGCTCCGGGTGCCCTCCTCGGCCGGGAAGTCGGCCTCGGGCTGGTCACGAAGCGGCTCGCGCTCGCGATCGTCGTCGCTGAGCGCGTCCGGTCCGGGTCGGTCGTCGGTCACGAGCGCTCGACCTGGCCGCCGTGGATCTCGCCGCGCCACGCGCCGCTCGCCACGCCCCGGCCCTCGATGTACTCCTTGAACCGCTCGAGGTCGCCCTTGACACGGCGATCGAGGAAGCCGAGGGCCTCACCGGCCGACTCGATCGCGTCCTCGGGCTCGGCCTCGAGGTCGAGCGTCACGCGGGTCGAGTTTGCGCCGTTCGACTGGAACGAGACGATCCCCGCGTTGGGCGCACCGCTCGTGCTGCGCCAGGCGACGCGCTGGTCGGGCGTCTGCTCGACGATCTCGGCGGTCCAGGTCTTGTCCTTGCCGGCGATGCTCGCGTGCCACTCCAGCGTCTTGTCGTTCTTCTGAACGACCTGCTCGACGCCCTCCATGAAGTGCGGGAAGCTCTCGAACTGGGTCCACTGGTCGTACGCGACGCGGACGGGGACGTCGACGTCGATGGACTGCTGCACTCGGGCCATGGGGATACCTCCGATGGTGAACGGGTCATTTCGGTCGGACCCCAGCGTCGCCCCCCGGGACTGCGAGCCGCAGCGGTGTGCTCGCGCCATCCGTTGCATCGGGGTGACATCCGTCGCGGGCCGTCCGGTCGTCAGCCGCCCTGCGCGTCCCGCACCGGCGGCCCGGGCTGCTGGTCGGATGCCTCGTGCCCGCGGTCGTACCCGCCGCCCTCGCGCGGGGCGTTGGGCCCGATCATCCGCTCGGGCCAGTGGCCGCGGCGGTCCTTGATCAGTTGCTGGAGCTTCATCATCCCGTAGATGAGCCCCTCGGGACGCGGGGGACAGCCGGGGACGTAGACGTCGACCGGCATGACCCGGTCGATGCCTTCGACGGTCGAGTAGGAACGCTTGTAGCGACCGCCCGAGCACGTGCAGTCGCCCATCGCGACGCACCATTTCGGCTCGGGCATCTGCTCCCAGAGCCGGATGAGCGGGCCCGCCATCTTGGTCGTCAGCGTGCCCGCGACGATCAGCACGTCGGCCTGGCGGGGGGAGGCCCGGAACGGGAACATCCCGAACCGATCCATGTCGTTCTTCGAGGTCGCCGCCGACATCATCTCGATCGCGCAGCAGGCCAGGCCCGACAGCAGCGGCCAGAGCGAGTTCATCCGGATCAGGTCGAGGACGTAGTCGGCCTTGGTGGGGATGACCTCGAGCGGGCCGCCCCAGCGGGCATCGTCGCGCCGACCGATGCCCTGCGCCTCGACCTCACCGAGGTGCCCGTTGTCGGCCTGTTCCCCGGGCTCGTAGAAGGACGGGTCGCGGGCCTGCCAGAGCGTGTTCGGGACGATGAGCGGGGCGACGAGCTCGTCTCGTTCGCGCGCTGCGCCCAGGGCCTCGAGCTGATCCGAGGCCATGTACGTGTGGTCCTCCGGCGACGCTTCCCCGCGCGCGCCCATGGCCTCGTCCAGCGCGTCCCGGGGGGACGGGTCGTGGGCCGGGCCGGGATTGCCGGCGCTCGTCGACTCGATGGCGGAGCTCAGCCCGCCTCGGGCACCTGCGTCGAACGGCGCATCGTCGCCGGCGGCGCGGGCAGCGCCGTCCGCCGGACGGCGGGTCTCCTCGTCCATGCCGGGATCGTCGCCCGTGCCGGCGGTGGCGGACGTGTCGGTCAAGCTCCCGTCCCTTGCGCCGGCCTTGCACGGCCGCGAGACCGTGCTACGAGACCGCGGCCGTCTCCTCGAGGTCGTCCGCCGTTCGGTAGTCCTCGTCCTCGGGCTCGTAGATCGGGAGCTCGAAGCCGAACTCGGCCCCGCCGTCCGGCCGGGCGCGTGCCCAGATCGTCCCGCCGAGCGCCGTCACGATGTGGCGGCACACGAACAGCCCGATCCCCGCGCCGGGGGCCCGCTCGGCGGCGCCGGGGGCGCGGTAGTAGAGGTCGAACAGCTTGTCGGCGTGCTCGCTGCTGAGACCGGAGCCCGAGTCGAGCACGCGCACGGTGACGCCGTTGCCGCTCAGCTCGGCCCGGATCTCGACGACGGCGCCGGGCCCTCCGTATTTGGCGGCGTTGCTCACGAGGTTGCGAACGACCTGGCCGACGTACCCGTCGTGCCCGCGCACGGTGGGCAGGCCGGGCGGCACGGTCATGCGGATGTCGGCGGCCGGCCACAGCAGGCGCTCGCGATCGACGATCACGGGCAGGATGCGCTGGAGGAGGACGGGCTCGCCGCCCGCGAGGTCCTGGCCGCGCTCGACGCGGGCCATCACGAGCAGGTTCTCGATCAGCCGGTGGAGCCGCTCGGCCTCCGAGGCGACGTCGGCGATCAGCTCGCGGCGGGTGTCGGTGTCGAGCCGGTCGCCGCGGTCGAGCAGCAGCTGGCTGCCGCCGTAGATCGCCGTGACCGGCGTGCGCAGCTCGTGGGAGAGCATGCCGATGAACGTGTCGCGCAGGCGCTCGCTCTGGAGCCGGTCGGTGATGTCGGTCAGGACCGCGATCGAATAGCGGATCCCGCCCGACTCGAACGCGCTCGCAGCGTAGTCGACCGGGATGACCGTCCCGTCCCGCCGTCGGGCCTGGACCGGCACGACGCCGCGCGTGTGCTCGTCGGTCGCCTGCCCGAGATCCAGCAGGTCGCGCAGCTGCACCTCGGCCATCTCCGCGGGGGTGTAGCCGAGGGTCCGAAGCGCCTGCTCGTTGGCGTACCCGATCCGACCGTCGGGATCGACGACGAGGATCATGCCCGGGTGCGCCTCCAGCGCGACCCGGAAGCGGGCCTCGCCCTCGAGCCGGGCGCGGGACTCGGCCAGCTCGATGCTCGCGTCCGCGAGCTCGCTCTCGAGCGCTCCCCGTTCGCGGATCGCCTGCTGGCCCTCGGCGGTGCGGGCTGCCTGGTCGGCGAGCAGTCGGAGCAGGATGAGGTCGTCGTCGACGAACAGCCAGTCGCCGGGCACGATGACCGTCAGCGTGCCGGTTGCGGCGCCGCCCGCGCCGATCGGAACCTCGTACGCTCGGTGGCCGTCGGCCGCGCCGGCCAGCACGTCGGCGGGCACGGACGTCCCCGGTGCGACCCCGGCGGGCAGCGTGCCGTCGACGGCATGGACGACCGGCGGCCGCCCGAGCGCCACGAAGGCCGCGGTCGCGCCCGTGACCTGCATCGCCGAGCGGGCAAGTGCCCGCCACACCGCGTCGGGATCGCCGTCGGTGTCGGCGACGACGAGGTGCTGCCCGAGATCGAACGCGATCGCCCGTTGCTGGAGCCGTCGCACGGGTCCGGGCGGCAGGAACGCAGCGACGTACCCGATGCCGGCGAGGAGCGCGAGGATCCGCGACGCGGCGGTCAGCTCGGGGTTGAGGCGCGCGCCCTCCGGGGTGCCCGCTGCGTTGATCCCGCTGACGAGCACCGTGAGCGACAGCATGAGCGTCGCGACGGCGGCCACCTGGAGCCGGAGCTGCGCGTAGCCGATCCGGTCCTGGGCGCCTCGCGCGAACAGCAGCGCCGCGGCGGTCTCGAAGACCGTGAAGTAGCCGACGACGACGACGGTGGCGGCGAAGTTCTCGCGAACGCCGACCCCGAGGAGCACGATGACCGCCACGGCCCACCAGGCGCCGGCAGCAGCGACGAACTCCCGGCGAACCGGCGAGAAGTTGCTGACGAGTCGAAGGGTCAGGAGCGGAACGGCGAGAAGGAGTGCCCCGCCGACACGACTGGGCCAGGGCGCGAGCGACGGCACGAGCGCCGAGACCGTTGCGAGCACGAACCAGCCGACGATGGCGCCGACCACGACGAGAAGGTCGCGCTGGACGGGTCGGCGGTCGTCGAGATAGCGATGGACGACGATGACGAAGACGGCTGCGAACGCGAGTTGCAGCCCGATCGAAAGGACGTCCACGCACCCCTCACGGCGCGGGCTGACGCACCCGTGCCACGCCCGGGCCGAGCCCTGCGCGGAACGTACCGAGCGTTCGCTTCGGCTGCTCGCCGCGCTCGGCCGGGCGCATTACAGCCGTGTTGCAACAGCGCCCGAGCGGGCACGTGGGTCACCAGACCTCGCCTGGCCGCCACTCGCACTCGATGTCGTCCGTCGGGTCGGGCGCGGGGAGGTGGCGGGTGGGCAGCACCATGAGGCTGCCGTCGTCCTCGGGCGTGGGTCGGGTGCCCGTGGGGGTTCGGACGTGGCTGTGGCCGGCCCAGGGCAGCCAGCCGAGCCGCGCGTAGAAGGCGTGCGCGCCCGTGCTGAGGACACCGAGCTCGTACTCCTCCTCGATGACATCGCCTGCGGCGCGCATGAGGTGGGTCCCGATGCCCCGGCCCTGCCGGTCCGGGCGGGTCGCGACGGCCTCGACGTAGCCGGCCCGAACCGTCCGGTCGCCGATGCGGATCGAGCGCGGGACGACCGCCGCGTGACCGACGACGGAGCCGTCGAGGCGTGCGATCAGGTGCGTGCCGCCTGCCGCGTGCTGCCAGTCCTCGTCGGTGAAGCCGTCGCCGTCGTCCGCGAAGGCTGTGTCGAGCAGGGCGCGGATCGCGTCGAGGTCGGCCGGCGTGAGGTCGGCGGTGCCCAGGCGGGTGAGCGGGATCTCGCCGCTGTCTCGGAGCCCGCCCGTCATCCGCCGGGCGGCGCCGCCGCCGGTTCGGGCAGCAGCTCGCCGCGGATTCGGGTCGCAATCTCGTCCCGGACACGGCGGAAGACCGCGAGCCGCTCCTCCTCGGTCCCCGTCGCCGCCGACGGATCCTCGAACGACCAGTGGCGCTGCTCGCGGGCGCCCGGGAAGTACGGGCACGCCTCGCGCGCGTCGTCACAGACGGTGATGACCACGTCGAAGGCCTGGCCCTCGTACTCGGCGAGTCGCTTGCTGCGGTGATCCGCGATGTCGATGCCGAGCTCGGCCATCGCCGCGATCGCGAGCGGCCGAACGACGCTCTGCTCGGTGCCGGCGCTGTGCGCCTCGAAGCGGTCGCCGCCCCACGCCCGGAGCAGCCCTTCGGCCATCTGCGATCGGGCGCTGTTGTGGGTGCAGAGGAAGAGGACGCGCTTCATCCGATCGACCGTCGCATGGGAAGGCCCGTGTCGCGGCAGACCGTGGTGAACTCGACCGAGGCGCCGACCGCGGCCGCGGCCACGCTCCGATCGATCGCCTCGTACCCCAGGCGCGGGAACCAGTCGGCGGCCGTCTCGGTCAGCAGGTACAGCTCGCGGACGCCCGCCTGCCGGGCCAGGTCCTCGGCTGCGGCGACGATGTGCCGCCCGAGCCCTCGGTCGCGATGGGCTGGATCGACGACGACCGAGCGGAGCAGCCCAGCGTCTCCGTACCGTTCGATCGCTGCCGCCGCGACGACGCGCCCGCCGTCGCGTGCGACCACACCCAACGCGAAGGCGTCTGCGGCGCCGTCGAGCGGCAGCCCCGCCGCCGCGAGCAGGGCTTCGATCGCGGCCGTGTCGTCGGGGCGTGCGCGCTCGATCTGCATGGGCGCCCATGCTGCGACTCTGTATCGATGGTTGTCAATACGCTCGTGGAGCGGCACACGGCGGCCCGGCTCGGGTCGGACGGACCGGGAGCCGGGCGTGGTAGCGTGTGGCGGGCCAACACCGAGAGCCGCGCGTTCTCGGTTCGCGGGCGGGAGTAGCTCAGTTGGCAGAGCGTCAGCCTTCCAAGCTGAATGTCGCGGGTTCGATCCCCGTCTCCCGCTCCAGCTCTCTCTTCCCGCCAGCGCGCGCCGCGCGGTGCAGAAGCGGCGTTCGGAGCGAGAAGCGCGGAGGCCCCTCAGCCGGTTGGTCGCGACCGGACCGGGCCGATCCGGGCCCGCCGGACCGCGACGGTCGGCGCCGCGGACGCGTCGTCCTCGGCCTCCCGGTCGGCGATCCAGCGGGCCCACGCCCCCAGGCGAATCGGCGGCAACGGAGCGGTGTCCGGCAGGTGGTCCGGCTGGTCGGTCGCCTCGTCCGCACGGCGGGCCGCCAGCGCGTACAGCTGCGGGCTTCGCATCGTGTCCCCCCTTCGGGCTTCCGACGGTCCGTCCGTCGCCTGAGAGGACGATGCCCCCGGCGGCCCACCGGGGCATCGGGCGATGCCTTAACCCGGATCCACCGGTGAGCCGCGGCTGAGGGAGCGCTGAAACGACGAATC
>JBIQKJ010000031.1:0-16286 GCA_044506615.1 Chloroflexota bacterium
GGCGGCGGCTCGGCCCCGGCGGCGCGGCCCCGGCGGCGGCCCCGGCGGGCGGATCCACCGGCCGACTTCGCTCGGACCGAAGTCCCCGCAACATTCATGCAGGCCGCCTGGCCAATTCCGTCGGATCGGTCGGTGGCGCACGCTCAAATGTTCACGCCGCATCAAGTCGGAGTGAAACGGGAGCGGGGCGGCACTGGCCGACGTGCCAGCGGCTCGGCCCACGGCAGCGGGGCGGCACTGGCCGACGTGCCAGCGGCTCGGCCCCGGCGGGCGGCACTGGCCGACGTGCCAGCGGCTCGGCCCACGGAAGCGGGGCGGCACGGGCCGACGTGCCAGCGGCTCGGCCCACGGCAGCGGGGCGGCACGGGCCGACGTGCAGGCCGCATGGCGACGGCCCGTCCATCCCGGCACAGCCCCCGAGCCGACCGCGTCGGTTCAGCCGGGGGCGCGGTTCGCGGCCCGGATCGCCTCGATCTCCCGCTCGTCGAACCCCTCGTCGCGCAGCAGCGAGACGATGAGGTCCGTCTTGGCTTCCACGTAGGCGGCGACGTCCGAGAGGTGACGGGCCAGCTGCTCCTTCAGAGCTCCGTACGCGGCCCGTGCATCGGGATCGCGCCGCAACCGCTCGCGGAGCGCGAGGTGGTTCCGCAGGCCGAGCGAGCCGGCGAGGGACACGTACAGGTTGTGCGGCGGGGTCCCTGCCGGCCGCCGGAAGGCCTCGCGGCCGGGGATTCCCAGGTCGCCGAGGTGGCGGTAGCCCAGCGTCGCGAGGGCCTCGATGGCGCGGGCCGCGGCGACGCCGTCCGGGACGACGACGTCGACGTCGACGACGGGCTTGGCCGACAGGCCGGGGACGGCGGTGCTGCCGACGTGCTCGATCGAATCCGCGATGCCCGCAAGCGCAGGCGCGATCCGGTCGCGGATCGCCGCGAACTGCTCCGGCCAGGACGGGTCGTATGCCACGACCGTGATCGCCGGGACCGGCGGCCGCGGCAGGGCCGCCTCGATCGTGCCGTCGCTGATGCGGACCGGGTAATACCGGAGCCGCCGGACCCGGGTGAGCCGTCGCGCCTCGGCCTTGGTGCCGGGCGGATCGGACTTCGGCTCGCGGCCACCCGGCGTCCAGGTGGGGTGGTAGCCGCCGTCGGGGTCGAGGCCGCCGGTCGTCGGCATCTGGACGGGATCGCCCGAATGCAGGTCGAAGCGGCCCTCGTGGAGCGGGCAGGCGACGACGCACCCATCGAGCGAGCCGATCGACAACGGCGCGCTCATGTGCGGGCAGCGGTCGTCGGTCGCGACGATGCCGTCGGTCGTGTGGGCGAGGAGGACGTCGAGGTCGCCACGGGTGACCCGGCGGAGGGAGCCAGGTGGCAGGTCGTCGACGGCGAGGAGCGGTTCGAAGTCGGGCGCATCGCGGTCGACGCCGTTGGCGAGGAGGTGGGCCGGGAAGGGGGCGGGAGCAGGGTCGGTCATCGGCCGAATCGTAGACCCCGGGCGAAGGGATCGCCCGGGGTCGTTGCTGGGACGCGCGGCGCTACTCGGTGGCAGGGGAGTGCCGGAGCGTGGCGGGCCGCGTGTCGCCCCGGGACTCGGCGGCGGGCCCGACCGGCGCCTCAGCGCCGTGGGTCGTCCGGAGCACCTGCTCGCGCAGGACGACCGCCGCCGCGAGCGCGCCGATACCGGCCACGATCCCGATCGCGAACGTGTCCGCGATCGAGAGCGCCATCGCCTGGTGGAAGCCTGCGTCGAGGTTCGGGATGAACGGCTCGACCATGCCGCGAACGGCCTCGGGCAGCTGGCCCACGAGCGCCTCCCCGAAGCTCTGGCCGACGCCCGTCAGGTCGTTCGGGTTGATCGCGGGCCCGCCGCCGCCGCCCGACTGCAGGAAGGCACGCGCCTGGTCCTGCATGGGCGCCGGGAGCGCGGCGACGATCTCGGTCGGGAGCCGCGTCTGCAGCGACTGCCCGAAGACCGTCCCGGCGATCGCCAGCCCGACCGACCCGCCGATCTGGCGGAAGAACGTCAGGTTGCTGGTCGCCACGCCGAGCTTGGAGAACGGCACGGCGTTCTGGACGATGATCGTGAACACCGACAGCGTCGGGCCGATGCCCAGGCCGGTGATGAACATCCAGAGGAAGAGCACCGGGTAGTCGGTCGTGGCCGTGAGCTGGCTCATCAGCACGAGGCCGACGACCATGATCGCAATGCCGCCGACCACGAACACCTTCGTCCGGCCGGTCCGCGACACGAGGATCCCGGAGACGATCGACGAGCCGATCAGCCCCACGAGCAGCGGGAACAGGAGGTACCCGGAGGCAGTCGCGGTCTCGCCGCGGACGACCTGGAACCAGCGCGGCAGGAAGATGACCGCCGCGAAGAAGCCGAAGCTGACGAGGAACGTCGACACGATCGACGCCGCATACGTCCGGCCGCGCCACAGGTCGAGCGGCACGATCGGCTCCTTGGCGCGCGCCTCCACGACGAGGAACACGGCGGTGAGGGCCAGCGCGATCGCGATGAAGCCGCCGACCGTGAACTCGGTCCAGTCGTTGGCCGCGCCGCCCGCGTCGACCCCCGACTTGTTCGTGAGCCCGACGAGCAGGAACGAGATCGCGACCGTGAAGATGGCCGCGCCTAGGTAGTCGAACGTCCGGCTCGCGTCCGACCGCTTGATGGTCGGCAGCAGCCGCCAGATCACGACGAGGCTGAGCAGCCCGATCGGGAGGTTGACGTAGAAGACCCAGTGCCAGCTGACGAAGTCGGTCAGCAGGCCGCCGATGCCCGGGCCGAGCAGGAACGACAGCCCGAAGACGGCCCCGAAGAGCCCCTGGTAGCGGCCGCGCTCGGCGGGGGTGAACAGGTCGCCGATGACGGCCAGCGAGATCGGGAAGAGCGCACCGGCGCCGACGCCCTGGATGCCGCGGAACAGGATCAGCTGCTCCATGTTCTGGCTCAGGCCGCTGAGCGCCGAGCCGACCAGGAACGTCACGATGCCGATGAGCAGCAGCGGCTTGCGGCCGTAGAGGTCGGACAGCTTCCCGTAGAACGGGACCGAGATCGTCGAGGTCAGCAGGTAGATCGTGACGACCCACGTGTACAGCGCGCTGCCGTTGAGGTCCGTGAGGATCTGCGGCATCGCCGTGCTGACCACGGTCTGGTCGAGCGCGCCGAGGAACAGCGCGAGCATGATCGCGCCGAGGATCTCGAGCTTCTGGCGGTGGCTCAGCCCGAGTGCCGGATCCTCCTGGATCGTCGGACCGCCGGAGGCGGCATTGATGGGCATGGATTCCATGAGCGGGTCCCTTCGCATGCAGGGGGGAGGGGCGGAGACGTCAGGCGCGGTCGCGCGGCGTTCCGGTCGTCGGGGTCGGCCCGTGGGGGTGGTCGTGGCTGCTGAGCGTCGGATCGGTGCGGATGAGCTCCGCGACCCCGTCCCGAAGGTGGGTCGTCGCTGTCGCCACGGCTTCGAGCGCGTGGTCGTCCAGCTTGCCGAGGACGCGCTGGAGCAGGTCGTCCTTGAACAGCTCGACGTCGCGCAGCAGCGAGACGCCGCTCTCGGTGAGGCGGACCCGAACGACGCGCCGGTCGTCGGCGACCCGGACGCGCTCGACGAAGCCGCGCTCCTCGATCCGGTCGATCAGCCCCGTCGCGGCCGAGAGCGACACGTCGAGCAGCTCGGCGATCCGGCTCATGCCCATCTCGCCGTGACGCTCCAGCAACGTCATGACGTGGAAGTGCGCCATGCTGATGCCGGCGCGCATGAGACGCTCGCTGCCGATGCAGCGCATGTCGATGAACGTCGCGCGGAACGACGCGATGATCTCGGCAGCGCGTGCGCGGCGATCGGCGCTCCCGCGGGGCCGGGCGGCCGCGCCCGGGGAAATAGTTGCCATGGCGCGAAATATTGACGCTACCGCGATAGTTCCGTCAAGTGAGAACGTTGGAGTAGTGCGGATCATTCACGGAAGCCGGAGGACCGGATGCGCTTCGTCCTGATGACCGAGCCCCAGCAGGGCCTGTCCTACGCCGACCAGCTCGCGATCGCCCGTCGAGCCGAGGCGAACGGGTTCGAGGCGTTCTTCCGGTCCGACCACTATCAGTCCTTCCCGGGGCCCTCCGGCGCACCGACCACCGACGCCTGGGCGATCCTCGCCGGGCTGGCTCGCGATACCGAGCGGATCCTGCTCGGGGCGCTCGTGTCGCCGGTGACGTTCCGCCATCCCGGGTCGTTCGCGAAGGTCGTCACCACGGTGGACGAGATGAGCGGGGGACGGATCGAGGTGGCGGTGGGCGCCGGATGGAACGACCCCGAGCACAGCCAGCTCGGTCTGCCGTTCCCGTCGCTCGGCGAGCGCATCGACCTGCTCGAGGATCAGCTCGCGATCCTGCACGGTCTGTGGGGCGAGCCAGACGGCTGGTCCTACGAGGGGCACCAGGTGACGGTGCGCGACGCGCAGTTCAACCCGAAGCCGGTGCAGGTGCCCGGTCGGCCGCTGACGACGCTGGGCTCGGTCCGGCCGCGGATCATCCTGGGCGGCAGCGGCAAGCCGAGGGTGCTGCGGCTCGCGGCGCGGTACGCGGACGAGTACAACCTGTCGTCGGCCAGGCCCGAGTCGTTTGCGGAGATGTCCCGCGACCTCGACGAGGCGTGCGCGGAGGTCGGTCGCGATCCGCGCGAGCTCACCCGATCCGCGATGGTCGGCGTGCTCGTCGGGCGGACGCAGGACGAGGTGGATGCCCGGCAGCGGACACTCATGGCCGCGTTCGGGGAGGAGGGGGCCGAGGAGGGCGAGGCGTGGCTCGAGGAACGCCGCACGCGCTGGATCTACGGTACGCCGGATGAGGCGCGAGCGGCCGCGCGACGGTTCGCGGACGCGGGCGTCGAACGGATCATGCTCCAGAACTTCCTGCCGTGGGACCTCGACATGGTCGACGTGATGGGTGAGGTGCTCGTCGGGCAGGTGTGAGATTCCCCGCCTCCACGGCGGTCCGCGGCGGCCCGTGCCGACCACGGCGGTCCGCGGCGGCCCCAGGGCGACCACGGCGGCCTGCGGCGACCACGGCGGCCCGCGGCTGCCCGCCAGCGCCGACCACGGCGGTCCCTTCGGCCCGCGGCGGCCGGCGTCCCTGCGGCCTGATCATGGCCAGATATCAACCGGGGTAGTAGGGGGCCGCGGCGGCTCCGGCGATGGCCCCTCGTCGACGCCGATCGTGGCCAGATATTGGTCGGGGTAGTGGCAGGCCACGGCCTCTGCCGCCGAGGGGCGTGGCGAGTGGCCAAATACGATCCTGACTGATGGTTGGCCGCGATCTGGGGCCGTTTGGAGCGTAGAGCCTTGCCAGCTACTACACGGGCTGATATTTGGCCATCAAGGCACGAGCGCGGGTGGGCGCGGCCCGGGGGCCGGCACGCGACCCGGGCCCCGCACGCAACCCGGGCCCGGCACCCCACCCGGGCCCGGCACGCAACCCCGAGTCCGGCGACGCGCCCGATCAGCGCTCGGCCGCCTCCGCCGCTGCCGCGTAGCGCGGGTCGTCCCGGCGGATCGGGTCGGGGTTCGTGCCCCGGGCGCGGGCCAGCCGCTCCGCGAGCAGCTGGAGCGGTGTCGCGGTACCGGTCAGCGCGGCAACGGCCGCCGGCAGCTCGGGCGCATCCGCGACGAGGAGGCGACCCGCGGGCGTCAGCTCGGCGGGAACCGCGTCGTCGAGGCCCTCGGCGAGGATCGCGGCCGCACGGATCCCGAGCACGCGCGCCGCCCGCAGCGCCTGCACGGCCCGTGCCGCCCGCTCCGGGCGACGACGCCGCTCGGCCAGCACGAGCACGAGTGCGGTCGTTGCATCGGTGGCCGGCAGATGCCCGTGCAGGAACGTCTCGAGGTCCCGGTACGCCGACGGCAGCCACGACCCCTCCTCGACCTTGAGCACGAGCTCCCGGCCCGCGGGCCGATCCGCCCCGGACGCGAGCACGATCAGCCGGGCGGCGCCGCCGATCCGGGCGGCGATCGCGTCGGCCGCTGGTTCGTCGCTCGCTCCCGCTTCGAGGACACGCGCGACCGCACCGGCATCCGGAGCGCGACCGGCGAGATGCCCCGCGACCGCCGTGAACGCGAGGATCGGCGACAGGTAGCCGACCACGTGGCACCACCCCTGATCGAGCTCGCCGGTCGGGACGACGACCTCCGCCACCGCCGCGCCCGGGGAGCGCTCGGACACCGTGACGATCGCGGTGCGGGCGCCCGTGGTCCGGCTCGCTTCGAGCGCCGCATTGGTCGCGGGCGTTGCACCCTCGTGCGAGACCCCGATCACGAGCCCACCCCGCGGTGGCTCGAGCGACAGCTCGAACGCCTGCGCCGAGGTGACCAGGTCGTCACGCACCCCGGCAACGGCGAGAGCCTCCCGAAGGATCTCCACCCCGGCGAGCGCCCCGTGCTCCGACGTGCCGCACCCCGTCACGACGACCGGTCCCCCGGCCGACACCACATCTCGAATCAGCGTTGCCAGGCGCTCCGCCGGCGCGTCGGTCGCCGCCTGCGCGGCCAGCAGCCGTCGGGCGAGACCCGGCTCGGCCGCGATCATGTCGGTCATGTGCCACGGCGGAGCGAGCCGGACGTCGGGCATCTCGGTGCTGGCCCAGGGCTCGGGAGGTCCGGGCAGCGGCGCGGCGGGGTCGAAGGCGTCGGTCGTCATGGCGGGCAGGATACGGACGCCGCCACCACCGCCGCGCGGAGGGGCGCGCCGTGCAACGCACCGAGGACCCGGCGTCGCAGGACGAGACCGACGCGACCCGTCACCATTGCCCGGGTATGCGACGAGGAGGTCCGTGATGGACGTCGGTCTGATGGTGCCGCAGGGCTGGAAGGGCGAGTACGACGGCTGGGACCCGGCCGAGGCGTGGCAGCGGTCGATCGAGCTCGCCAGGCAGGCCGAGGAGATCGGGTTCGAGAGCCTCTGGGCGTTCGACCACTTCCACACGGTCCCCGTCCCGACCGACGAGATCACGTTCGAATCGTTCGCGTTCGTCTCGGCCCTGGCGATGGTGACGTCGCGGGTTCGGCTGGGGCACATGGTGATCTGCACCGGCTTCCGGAACCCGGCGCTCACCGCCAAGATGTCGTCGACGATCGACGTGATCAGCGGTGGGCGGTTCGAGCTCGGCATCGGGGCGGGCTGGAAGGAAGACGAGTGGATCGCGTACGGCTACGGCTTCCCGACGCTGCCCGAGCGGCTCGCCGTACTCGGCGACCACCTCGAGATCATCCGGCGGATGCTCGAGCCCGGGCGGGCGACGTACGAGGGCGAGCACGCATCGGTCGTCGGTGCGATCAACGAGCCGAAGGGCCTCCAGCGGCCCAGGATCCCGATCATCGTCGGCGGCAACGGCCGCAACGTGACCTTCCGCTATGCCGCCCGCTACGCCGAGGAGCTGAACCTCGTCTTCCTGAGTCCCGACGAGGTCGCCGACGAGCTGCCGATCATCCGACAGCGCTGCGAGGACGAGGGCCGCGACCCGACGACGCTCAGGGTCTCGCTGTACACCCGCGACCCCGACGTGCGCGAGCCAGGGGCGGCGCGGGTCGACTTCCTGGCGCGGCTCGCGGCACTCGGGCTGGCACGGGTGGTCTGCTTCCCGACGCGCTACGGCCCGACCCTCGAGACGCAGGAGCGCTTCGCCGAGGACTGCCGCGCGGCCGGGCTCACGCTCGATCCGGCGACCGCGCGGGCGTGATCGACCGCACGGGGCCCTCGGGGATCCGACCCATCCGCCGCAGCGGACCGTAGCGGAACCACACGCGGCCCTTCAGCAGCGCGAGCGGCACGGGGCCGTAGCGGCGCGAGTCGATCGGCGGCCCGAAGCCGGCGGCCGTGGCCTCGGCGTCGCTCGCATCCGAGAGCAGCCACGCCTCGTCATCCGCGAGGATCAGGTAACCGTCGGCGAAGGGGACGCGGTCGCCGGGACCGGCCACGACGCGCTTGACCGCAAGTGCCCCGCCGTCGGGCTCCTCGACGACGACGACGCTGCCGCGGCGCGGCCACCGACGCGTGGTCGGGTCCACGAGCAGCCAGTCGCCGGGCTCGATCGCGGGCCGCATCGAGGCCTCATCGACGACGACCCGCCAGGGCCCGCGGAATCGACGAGGCCCCGTCATGCGACGGGGCCTCGACTCGGACATCGGAAGTCCGATCAGCCGGGGCGGCCGGCGACCCGGGTCTTCTCCTCGCCGCCGGTCTTCTTCCAGGCGGCGTCGATCTCGTCGATCATCTCGAGCAGCTTCTTGCCGTCGGCCGGATCCGTCGACGCCTTCACCTTCGAGACCTGCTTGGTCGCGTTCCAGAAGAGCTCGTGCAGGTTCGGGACCGCCTCGAGGTGCTCGGGCTTGAAGTAGTCGTGCCACAGGACGTCGAGGTGGTGTTTGGTGAGGTCGGCCCGCTCCTCCTTGATGTGGAGTGCGCGGGTTCGGTAGGCCGCATCCTCGTTGCCCTGGTACTTCTCCATGATCCGGAAGCACGACTCGGCCTCGATGCGGGCCTGCTCCGGATCGTAGACGCCGCACGGCAGGTCGCAGTGCGCGCGGACGCGGGTGGTCGGCTCGAGCCAGCGGGTCAGACGAGACATCGGGACTCCTTCGGGCAATGAGGAGACTGTGGCGGCGTGATGGACCGCTCGATGTCCGAAGTGTCCGAGGGGCGCGGGGTGCTGTCAAACGCCGATGCGCCCACGAGCGCGCCCGACCTCTGCATCGCCCGGGACGGGTATCATCCCCGCGATGACCGAACGTGGGCTTGCCCATTCGGACGGTGCCATCGCGTGCCCCTTCGTCGCCTTCGAGGACGATCGGGACGAACGCTCGGACCGGCCGGATCACCGTCACCGCTGCTACGCCGAGTCACCGCCGGCTCCCCGTGCCATCGCGCACCAGGAGGCCTACTGTCTCGCGAGCGCCTTCGCCGTCTGCCCGACGTTCCAGGACTGGGCACAGCGGGAGGCCGCACGAACGCGCGGTGCGGCCGGGTCCGGTGTAGCCGTTGCGCAGGGTTCGATCGCGCCGCAGCCCGAGCCCGACACAGGCGCCGGCTCGGCGGCACGCGAGGCAGCCCGCGAGGAGCGACCCGAGGAGGACGGCGCCGACGAGGATGTCGTCCCTGCCGACGAGTGGCGCGCCGGGCGGCAGCCGCCGGTCGAGGAGCAGCGGCCGGCGCCGCTGCCACCGCGCCGCAACCCTCCACGTGACTGGGCGGCGCCTCCTCCATGGGCGGGCACGGCAGCAGGCGGAGGGGCCGGCGCGGCGGCGGGAGGCGGAGCGGCGGGGGCCGGTCGGCGCGGCGGCGCGTCGGAGCCGGGCGCCCCTGGCTTCCTCGCCGATCGCGAGAGCCGCGGCCTCGCCGGCAGCGCCGCGGACCGGCTGGCATCGGGTGAATCGTTCGCCGACCGGCCGACCGAGCCGCCCCGCGACCGCCCGACCGACCCGATCCGCGGCGACGAGCGGCCCCGCGGCGTCGAGCGGCCCCGCGGCGACGAGCCCCCGACGCGGCCGACGGATCCACCGTCGCGCGGCGTGGAGCCCCCGTCCCGTCCGATCGAGCGCGTGTCCCGGGGCGGGCAACCACCGATCGCCGCGCCGTCCTCCGCCGCCGACGAGGAGCTGGCGGACCTGGTCCGCTCGAGCAGGATCGACCGCGACGAGGACACGACCCGGTATCGCGCGCCGGAGGAGCGCGCGGCTGAGCGACGCGCTCGTGCGGCCCGGGCCTCCAACGGCGAAGGGCCCGCATGGGAGGAGCCGCGCCGGTTCGAGGCATATCCGACGATCAAGTCACGGTCGGGGGCGGGCGGGCTGCCGCGGCTGGGCATCATGGTGGCGGCGCTGGCGCTGGCCGCGCTCGTGCTCTTTGCCCTGCCCGGGCTGCTCGGGTGGTTCGGATCGAACGAGAACAACGGCGCGCTGGGTCCGGGCGCGTCCGCGACGCCGACCGCGCCGGCCGAGACCGCGTCCCCGTCGCCGACGGTTCCCCCCGAGCCGACGCCGCAGGTCTACGTCATTCGCCAGGGCGACACGCTCTCGAAGATCGCGAACCGGTTCGGCATCACCCTCGACGACCTGCTCGCGGCCAACGAGGACACGATCAAGAATCCGGACCGGATCTCGGTCGGGGATCAGATCATCATCCCGGTTCCGGCCGAGGAGGAGTAGCGCGTCCGAGGGGCATGGCGGAGGGGCGTGGCCGAGGGGCGTGGCGGAGGGGCACGGTGGCGGCGGGGCCACCCAGGTCGGTCGGAGCACGAGGCCGGCCGAAGCGCCAGTGGCGCCCGGATCGCGAGGGTGTCTCGGCCCGCGCGGAACCTCGCACCGTGCGGGGCCTCGGACCGCGAGGGGCCTCGGACCGCGAGGGGCCTCGGACCGCGAGGGGCGCCCCGGGCACTTCGCCCGCGCCGAAGTCTGAGGAAGATTCGCGCACGGCCCGCGGACGATTCGACGGATTCCGACCCGACCCCTGCACGAATGTCGTCAGGACTTCGGTGCGACCCAAGTCCTGCTCGTCGGCTCGGCCGATGACGGCTGCCCCGGCGCCCCGGCACTCCGGCGCCCCGGCGCCGCGCCCCAGGCACTTCGCCCGCGCCGAAGTCTGGGGAATATTCGTGCACGGCCCGGGCACGATTCGACGGATCCCGACCTGAAACCCGCACGAATGTCGTCAGGACTTCGGTGCGACCGAAGTCCAGCTCGTCGGCTCGGCCGATGACGGCTGCCCCGGCGCCCCGGCACTCCGGCGCCCCGGCGCCGCGCCCCAGGCACTTCGCCCGCGCCGAAGTCTGGGGAATATTCGTGCACGGCCCGGGCACGATTCGACGGATCCCGACCTGACCCCCGCACGAATGTCGTCAGGACTTCGGTGCGACCGAAGTCGCCGCGGCGTGACGCTCCCCGTGGTTCCCGCGGCGTGACGCTCCCCGTGGTGGTACCCGCGGCGTGACGCTCCCCAAGTCCCCGCGGCGTGACGCTCCCCGTGGTGGTACCCGCGGCGTGACGCTCCCCGAAGTCCCCGCGGCGTGACGCTCCCCGTGGTCCCCGCGGCGTGACGCTCCCCGTAGTCCCGCGCGCGGGCCGACGAGGTACGCCGCCGCGGGCCTACCTCGGCGCGATGTTGATCGCCGTGATCTTCCCCGCTTCGACCCGGAACGTCGCGTCGATGTGCTGCGTCGGAGCGCCGGGGCGCACGACCAGCAGGTCGGCCTCGTACGTGTTGCCGGTGTCGCGCACCTCGCCCGGGATCATCCGCAGGCCCGCGTCGCCTCGGAGGAACCAGCCGCCGACGCGCTCAACTCCGCGCAGCGTCTGCACGCTGTCGCCGACGTGCACGCGCATCTCGGTCATGTCGTCCATGAGCGCGACTGCGCCCTCGCGGTCGCCCGCATTCAGCTTCTCGAAGAAGACTTCCATCGTCTCGACAGCACCCATGCCCGGAGTGTACCGTCGCGACCCCCGAGGCACACACGGGCGCCCGATACCCGTGACCCGCACCCGCTCCGGCGGCACTTCGACCTGCCCGTGCGCACGGAGCGCCCCGTCCTCGGGGTGCCAGGCTCGGGCCGCGCGCGAGCGGCCGCCGCCCGGTATCGAAGGGTTGGAGCGCGGTCGGGCGCTCTTCGGGATCGGGGACGAGGCACCCGAGAACGTGCGCCCGAGAACCTCCGCCCTAGAACCCGCCGCCGGCGCCGCCCCCGCCGCCGCCCGACGACCCGCCCGAGAAGCCGCCACCGCCCGAGCCGCTCGACGACGGCGAGTTCCCGATCGTGCCCAGCGCCGACATCATCCCGCCGATGTTCGGGATGCCCGAGCCCGAGAAGATGCTGCCGCTCCGCCCACCGCCCGTGTCGGCGAACGACCGGCCGCTCGACGATCCGTACCAGGCCGGGAAGTAGGTGCCGGTCGACGTGGGCCGACCCTCGCGGACGTCCTCGAGGCTCCGCTCGAGCACCGCCTCGATCTCGTCCTGGAGACCGAGCGCCGTGCCCCAGACCACCGCTTGGTCGGGCGTGTCGAGCCAGTCGAGCCCGGCCTGCTCGACGACCTGGTCCATCGACCGGGCCTGCTCCATCGTCTTCTGGAGCGTCCGCCGGTAGGCCGCCAGCATCGCCCGGACCATCGCGCCGGGCATCGTGACCGCGGGCATCCATTGACCGATGATCGCGACGATCACCCCGGCCACCGCGAGCGCGATGCCGATCAGCACAAGGCCCGACATCGGGATGCTCATTCCCGCGATGAACAATGCGACCCCCGCCACGAACGCGAGCACGCCGCGGATGATCCACCGGCTCATCACCGCGCTCGGCTTCTCGCGGAACCAGCCCTCGCCGACGACGTGCTTCTCGAGCGCCCCGTTGAAGTCGTCCACCGCGGCGCCGAACTGGAGCAGCTTGTCAGGCTCGATGTAGTCGTCCGAGCCGCCGAGCGGCTTCAGCCGCCGAAGCGCGAGCTGCTCGGCGGGGCCGATGGGCTTGCGCGCGTTGCGCGCTCGCTGGGCCTCGGTCAGCTCGTCGCCCCGCTCGGGCTCGACCTGGACGCCCACTTTTCGGTTGAGCCCGAGCATCCCGGACTCCTCGCGGAACGCGATCAGGCCGCGGCTCGCGAGGTCGAGCAGTGCGGTCGTCAGCGCGCGTCGCGTCGTCCGACCCTCGACGATGAGCGCGGCGGACGCGGCGGTGAGGTCGGGCGGCGGGGCCGGCATGAGGATCGACGGCGAGTCGAGGTACTCCGGGTCCTTGCCGTACCTGCGCCATGCGAAGACGGCCCAGCCGACGAGGCCGAGGAACGCGACCGGTGCGCCGATGAGCCCCACGACCGCGTTGATCTGGCGGCCCGCCTCGAGCCGCTGCGCGTTCTCCGGGGTTGCGGCGGCGTCGATGCGCTCCATCGCCGCGAGCAGCGCGCCGTCCCAGTCGTCGACGCGCAGGAGCGGCAGCATGTCCTCCTCGAAGATCGACTGGCGTTCGCTGTTGGTGAGGAACGTGTCGCGGAAGCCGTCGGCGGCGTACAGCTGGACCTGCCCGCTGCTCAGGTCCGGCTGGAAGTCGAAGAAGATCGCGAGCCCGTCGTCGAAGCCGGCGCGTCCGACGCCCCATTGATCGATGAGCGCGATCGCGTGCTGTTCGGTCTCCTCGGAGGTGATCCCGAACGGCACAACCTGGGTGTAGACGACGACCTCGGCGCCGGTCCGCTCCTCGATCCGGTCGATCATGGCCTCGACCGCCGCGACGGTGTCGGGCCGCAGGACGCCGGCCGTGTCGTAGACCGCGCGCTCGAGCTCGGGCTCGGGGAACGGGGGACCGGGCGGCGGCGCGTCGGCGGGACGCTCAGCCGCGGGCTCGGCCGGCGAGGGCCAGGCGTCGATCTCCGCGAGGATTCGCGCGACCGCCACGCTCGTGCCGGCGTTGACCCCGGCCGCGTCGAGGATCGGCCGGACGCTCCTCTCCATCGCCTCGTCGAGCGTGCCCGGCCCGAGCAGCGCCGCGAAGGCCGAAGAGGGCGCGAAGGCAATCTCGGGGGCGGCCCCGGCGTCGTCGGTCTCGACGAGCACGACGATGCCCGACCCGAGCTCAGGCCACGCGCCCGACCACTCGTCGAGCAGCGCGCGCGCCCGGTCGGTGGTGGCCGCGCCGGGGTCGGAGACGCGCTGGGTGTAGACGACGAGCGTGCCGTCGGTCTGGTCCTGGATCGCGCCGGCCACGATCGTCGCCGTGCGGATCGTGCTCGCGTCGAGGATGCCGGCGATGTCGGTGACGTGCTGTCCGACGATCGGGGCAGGGAACGGCGGGCCGGGCGGGCCGGCGTCGTCCTCCGCGGCGAGCACGGCCAGAGGCACGGCCGCCGTGATGAGCCACGCGAGCAGGACGAACGCGCTGACGGTGCGCAGTCGACGGAGCGTCACGGCCGACAGCGTAGCGGGAGCGGCCGCGCGGCGGCGGCCGATCCGGCATGCATCAGACACGACCACGCCGGCGGACGAGGCGAAGCGCGCCGTCCGGCTCGAGCAGCACCTGCGGCGGCCGGGGGCGTCCGTTGTAGGTCGACCCGAGCGACGCCGCGTACGCGCCGGCATCGCGGATCGCGACGAGGTCTCCGCGCGCGAGCGGCGGCAGATCGTGGGTGCCGAGGTGGTCCGTCGACTCGCATATCGGGCCTTCGACCCGGGTCGGTGTCGGAATCGCCTCCTCCGATCGCCGCGACAGCGCGGCGACCGCGTGGCGCGCGCCGTACAGCGCGGGGCGGATGAGCTCGGTCATCCCGGCGTCGAGCACGACCTGCGGCCCGCCACGATCACAGACGTGCAGCACCCGCGCCACGAGCCAGCCCGCTCGCGCGACGAGGAACCGGCCGGGCTCGACCGCCAGCCGCCGCGGCCGGCGGTCCCGGGGCACGGCCTCGAGCAGTGCGGGGAGCTCGCGGGCGAACCGCCCGGGGCGCGGGCCGGGCTCGCGGAGCGGCGGCACCGGGAACCCGCCCCCGAGGTCGAGCGTGTCGAAGTCGTCGTTCCCGCCTCGCATCAGACCGAGCAGCGCGAGACCGCGTCGAACGCCGTCGCGCCAGGCGTCGATTGCGCCGAGCTGCGACCCGACGTGCAGGTGGACGCCGCGCAGCCGGACGGCTCCGCCGGCCGTCGCCGCGATCCGCTCGGCCGTGGCGGTCAGTACGGTCTCGCTCATGCCGAACTTGGACCCGCCGGCGCCCACCGCGAGGCCCGCCTGTGTCTCGGCGGCGACGTCCGGGTTGAGCCTGAGCAGCACGTCGAGCGGCGGCCGGCCGGCCGAGCCCAGACGGGCACGCCGGGCGAACCTGACGACCACCTCGGCCTCGTCGGCCGACTCGACGGCCACCCAGGCGAGCGGGCTCCCGGTCGCAGCCGCGCGGACCGCGCGCCGCAGGTCCGCATCGGTCTTGCCGATCCCCTCGAACGTGATCCGCGCGTTCGGGACGCCGGCCCGCCGGGCCAGCGCCCACTCGCCGGACGAGACGACGTTCGCCCCGAGCCCGAGCTCATACAACCGGCCGATGATCCCCGGCACGTCGTTCGCCTTCACCGAGAACTGCCGGACGACCGGGTCCGGGAAGGCGTCGGCGAGCTCGGCCGCTGCGGCCGCGAGCGCGGCGGCGTCGGTGACGAAGACCGGCGTCCCGAAGCGCTCGGCGGCCACGTGGAGCCGACCGGCGATCGCCGGCAGCCGGTCGGATTCGGGCGTCGGCTCCGTGGTCGGTCGCTCCTCGCTCAGTCGGGAAGCACCGTGTGGACGACCGAGTTGATCACGCCGAGGATGATCGCCCCGACCACGGCGGCAACGACCGTATCGGCGGTGAGGTCGGGCGGGAAGTCGCCGACCGTGAAGTTCAACCCGGCCGCATCGGCCGCGGCAGCCGTCCCCAGCAGCAGCACGCCGTTCACGATGAGCCCGAACAGGCCCATCGTCATGAAGTTGATCGGCAGGGCCGCCGCACGCACGACCGGCCCGATCAGGCCGTTCACGATGCCGAAGATCAGCGCCAGCACGATCAGCCCGGTCAGCTCGCCGCTGTACGCGAAGAAGTCGAGGCCGTAGTCGGGCAGGACCTCGGCCACGATGAAGAACGCGATCGCGGTCGCGAGCGTCCCGACGACGAAGCCGCGCATGGTCACCTCCATGTTGTGCGCCGCTGGCGTGACGGGGCGCTCCCCGATGATCGCAGATGGCGGGGCCGACGCAAGGCTCCTGCAAGCGCGCGGGCGTGCGGGGCGGCACGGGCGCCGGGCGGGTCGGGACAGGATCGGGACGGGGCCGTGCGCCGCACGGCCGCGCGCGCGAGCGGAGGTGCCCGATGCCCGGCCACAGCGAGGAAGACGTACGCGAGTTCCGCGAGGAGCAGGAGCAGGAGGGGCAGACGAGGACCGGGCCGTCGGGCCTCGGCGGGACCGGACGGACCGGTGACGTGGGCGACGGCGGTGCGCTCGGCGGGCAGGGCGGCGCGACGAGCGACGCGCTCCGCGGGACCGGCGGCGAGCTTGGGGAGTCGGGGATGGGCGGGATCGGCGAGACCGGCATGACCGACGCCGAGCACGGCTCGGGGGCGCAGTCGCGGCTGACGACCGGAATCGGGGCGGCCGGGGACCAGACTGACGAGGAGATCCTCGAGGACCGCTGATCTCGGTTGGGCACGCGGCGTGGCCGGCCTGGGTGCGCGGCCGGCGCGTGGCCGGCGCGCGGCCGGCGCGCGGCGCTGCCCGCCCCGCCCCGGCCCGGGCCGTGTCGGCACGGC
>JBIQKJ010000015.1:0-76087 GCA_044506615.1 Chloroflexota bacterium
GCATGCAGGCCACACCCGTCGGTGGGCAACGATGGTATGAGCCAGATCGCCCGGATAGCCGACAGCGTGACACTCACACCGATGGTAGGGGTCGTCGTCGCTGCGCGGTAGGCTGGACCGCGACCGAACGGAGGGAGCGATGAGCACCGAACGAACCCCCGAGCGCACCCCGTCGCTCACCGGTGACGGCGGGCGGACCACGCCCTGGGAGCTCGCACGCCGGCGCCTCGCCGAGCGCGAGCCCGAACGAACCGAGTGGATCGCGACGATCCGACCCGACGGCCGCCCGCATCTCATGCCGCTCATCGCGGCATGGGTCGATGGCGCGCTCCACTTCATCGCGGGGGAGGGGACCCGGAAGGCGCGCAACCTCGCCGAGGACGGCCGCTGCACGATCGGGATGAGCAGCCACACGCTGCCGTCGCTCGACCTGATCGTGGAGGGGACGGCCGCGCCGCTCGACGATCCCGACGAGGTTCAGCGGGTGGGCCAGGTGTTCACGTCGGTCGGCTGGCCGCTCGAGGCTCGAGGCACCGAGATCCACGGCCCGAACGCCCCGACAGCGGGACCGCCGCCGTACCGGATCTTCCGTCTCGTCCCCTCGACCGTCTACGGTCTGCCCGGAACGTTCGGCATGGACCAGTTCCAGCCGGACGAGCTGCCCGCCCCGACGCGCTGGGACTTCGGGACGGAGGAGTAGGGCGCGCCTCCGACGAGCCGCGCTCCGTGGGAGGGGCGCCTCGCGGCCCTTTCGGTGCGCCTCCTGGGCCCGGTCTTCTCACCCTATTCCTGGGACGCATGGAAAGCCTTCGTGCGCCCGATCTGCTCCTCGGCCATGCCCGTGGTGACCATCACGCACGTCCGCGGTTGCTTCACGGCACGTGCCGCCGGCATGTGACCCGCGAATCGCCGCTTACCAGTCGCCTGGCGCATGTTCAGCAACCGATCCGCGTACCCGCCTCCGTAACAGTCGCCCCGTGCATGCGCAGCAACCTCGGGCCGGACGAAGGGCGACCGCGGCACCCGGGGGCCTCAACCTCTGCAGCGCGGGCGACCTCGACCAGGACGCCGCGCCCGACACCGGGCCGGCGTTCCGCCCTCGACCGTGGCATCGAGCGCCGATGCGTCCGTGCCAGCGTGACCCACGGGAGGCGGCGGATCGCCGGCGCCACTCCCCGCACGGGCAACCTCGATGGCCTCCTCGAGCGTGAGCCCGGCGCCGCGGGACCGCTCCGACTCGAAGACCGCCGGCCCGACCAGCGAGCGCGCGGCCTCGGCCGTCACGTCGTGGAGCTGTCGCTCGAAGGGCTTGAACGTGGCCCCCATGCGTTCGAGCATGGCGACGGCGGCGCCCAGGAGCCGAGCGGCCTTCCGGCCGTCCCGCATGCGCGCCGCTCCCCCCGCGAACCCCAGCAGGCACCACGCGAGGTCCTCCTGGTCGCCGGCCTCGCTCCCGAGCGCGAGGCTCTCCTCGAAGCGTGCCTGCGCCTCGCTGACCCGGCCGAGCATGAGCGCCGCAGCCCCGAGGTTGAACAGGCTGCGCGCCACGTTCGCGGTGTCGCCTCTCCGCCGCAGGATCCCAAGGCTCTCCTCGAACAGCGGCCGCGCGCCGGCGTAGTCGCCTTCGGTTAGCGCGAGGTCCCCGAGGTTGTTGACGGCCAGCGCGGTGATGCGCTCGTCCCCGACCGCCCGCGCCATGGTCGTCGCCTCGAGGAGCAGCCCCCTGGCCCGCTCGCGGTCGCCCGCGGCCAGGACGATCGCGCCGAGGTTGCTGAGTGCGTTGGCAACCAACCGCTGCTCGCCGGTCTCGCGCGCGGCGGCGAGGCTCCGCTCCGACAGCGCCGTGGCGGCGGGGTAGTCGCCCTGGAGGAGGGCGATCGACCCGGCGGCCGTGAACGCGCGCCGCCCCAGGGCGGGCGGGATCGCGTCGGCATCCGCAACCGCCCGCTCGAGCCACTGCCGCGCCTCGCCGAGGTAGCCGCGGACGTACCAGAAGCGGCTGAGCGAGACCGTCAGGCGGACCCGCCGTTCGGGCTCATCCGCAGCGGCGGCGTGGAGCGCCTGGCGCACGTTGTCGTGCTCGAGCTCGAGCGTGGCGAACGCCTCCGTCTGCCGCTCACCGGTCAGGAGCGGTTCGACCCGCTCTGCCAGCGAGAGGGCCCAGTCGATCAGCCGTCGGTTCAGACGGGCGGACAGCTCGGCGTCGACCAGGCGCTGCGCCGCATACTCGCGCACGGTGTCGTACAGCCGGTAGCGCATGTCACCGCCGCGCTCCTCGGCCACGACGAGCGACGCGTCGACCAGGCGCCCGAGCAGCTCGATCGCGCGCTCCTCCGAGCCGTCGAGGCAGACCTCCGCCGCGGCCGCGAGCGTGAACCCCCCGGCGAAGACCGAGATCCCCGCCAGCAGCTCGCGCTCGTCGGGCTCGAGCAGCCGGGCGCTCCAGTCGAGCGTCTCGAACAGCGTCGCCTGGCGGGCGGGGAGGTCCCGCGGGCCGGAGGAGAGCACGCTGAGCCGCGACGCGAGCCGCTCTGCGAGCCCGCGCAGGCCGAGCGTCCGCACCCGTGCGGCCGCCAGCTCGATCGGCAACGGCATCGCATCGAGCCGGCGAACGATCGACCGCACGAGGGGCTCCGTGTCGGAATCGAGGACGAACGTCGGCTGGCGAGCGCGAGCCCGCTCGGCGAAGAGCGCGACCGCCGCATCTTCTGCGAGCGGCGCGACCGGGTAGACGTGCTCTCCGGACACGTGCAGCACGACACGCGTCGTCACGACGATCCGAAGCCGCGGCGCTGCGGCGAGCAGCCGAACGAGCATCGCAGCCGCTCCGCGGACATGCTCGAACGTGTCGAGAACGAGGAGCGTCTCCCGGCCCGCCAGAGCGTGTTCGAGCGTCGCGACCGGGTCCAGCCCCGGCTCGATCCCAAGCGCCCTCGCGATCGCAGCGGGCACCAGGTCCGGGTCGTCGAGCGCCGCCAGCCCGACGAACGCGCCGCCGTTGGCGAAGGCCGGCAGCAGCCGTCGGGCGACGTCGAGCGCGAGCCGGCTCTTGCCGGTGCCGCCCGCTCCGGTCAGCGAGACGAGGCGGACCGCGGGTCGCGCCAGCAACGTCTCGAGCTCCGCGAGCTCGCGTTCCCGCCCGATCAGCGCATTCGGCGGGAGCGGCAGCGGCGTCGCGCCCTCGCCCTCGACGGACGCAGCCGCTGTCGCGGGATCGTCGAGGGACGGGTCACGACGCGCGACGCGCTCGCGCAGCTCCTGGAGCTCGCGGCCCGGTTCGTCGTCGAGCTCGTCGCGGATGGCCCGGCGAACGGTTTCATACAGGTCGAGCGCCTCGCGCGGACCGGCCACCCGGTACGCGGCGCGCATGGCCATCGTGGCGGCGCGCTCTCGGGTCGGGTCGACCGCGAGCAGGCCACGCAGCTCGCTCAGGACCTCGGCCGACCTTCCGCGCTGCAGGTCCGCCTCGAGTCGTTCCTCGACGGCGAGGTCGCGAAGCCGCTCGAGGCGCTCGGCCTCCTCGAGCGCGAACGGCTCGTACCGAACGTCTGCGTACGCCGGTCCGCGCCACAGGCCCATCGCGCGGCGGAGCGTCGACGCGGCCAGGGCCGGATTGCCGGATCGGAGCGCAGCGCGGCCGTCGGCAACGAGCCGTTCGAACACCGCGGCGTCGAGGTCCTCCTGGTCGATCTCGAGCGCGTAGCCCGTGGGACGTGTCGCGATGCGAACGCCCTCCGGGAGCGTTCGTCGCAGCTGTGACACGTAGACCTGGAGGAGCTTCGAGGCCGAGGCGGGCGGCGTCTCGCCCCACAGCGCATCGATCAGCTCGTCGGTGGACGTCGTCCGACCCCGTGCGAGCGACAGCGCCGCGAGCAGCGCGCGGTGCTTGGCAGCACGGAGCAGCACCGGACCGTCGTCGCCGACCACCTCCAATGGGCCCAATACGCGCAGGCGCACGCTGCCTCCGTGGCTGCATGGGTCTCGCTCTACCGCCCCCCGGCGACTCGCTATACCAACACTAAACCGGGCGTGTCCACCTTCCCAGCCATGTCGTACGTGCTGGTCGAGGATGTGCCCGCGAGCTGGGAGCGGTACGAGGTCGTGGCGCGGTCGCTCGCGTGGTCGGCGCCGGGACTGCTGCTTCACGTGGCGGGCCCAACCGATGAGGGATTCCGGATCGTCGAGGTCTGGGAGAGCGAGGACGCGTGGCGCGACTTCGCCCCGGCGTTCGATCGGATCCTCGACGCCGTCGACCCGGATCTCCGACCGCGTGCAGCAATCCGGGGCCTGCACCCATCCCATCTCGTCCTTGGCGAGCCGTGGGCAGTCCAGCCCGGCACCGGCCGGGACATGGAGGACGAAGCGTGAGCTACCTGAACGACGACGAGCGGGCCGAGGGCGGTCCCGCGTCCCAGCCCCGATCGCGTCGAGCGGTCCTGGGCGGTCTTGTCGGGGGCGCCGTCGGGCTCATCGCCTCGGCCGTGCCCGGCGTGCCCGGCGGGCTGCGGTCGGTCGATGCCGCCGACGGCGACCCGCTGATCCTCGGAACCTTCAACAACACGAGCTCGTCGACGACCGTGGTCCAATCGACGACGCCGAACATCACGATCCTCTCCGGGTTCTCGGGAACCAACGAGGGGAACGGCATCGGCGTGGCCGGCGAGTCGTACGGTGTCCATGGTCGCGGTGTGCGGGGCAGCGCGCCCTCCGGCCGAGCGCTCGAGGGAATCAGCCTCACGGGTCGCGGCGTGCACGGCGAGAGCGACTCGGGCTGGGGCGTCTACGGCCGGAGCGACACGAGCCACGGCGTCCACGGCGTCGGACCGGCCGCCGGGGCCGTCGGCGTCTACGGCGAGTCGAGCCGCGGCGTCGCGCTCGAGGGGAAGACGTTGACGGGGTACGCGCTCCAGACGACCGGCCGCCTGCGGATCGGCAAGGTCAGCGGCGTCGCGCGGATCGCTGCCGGGAAGCGTAGCGTCACCGTCACGCCGGGTGTCGACATCACGAGCGAGTCGTTCGTCCTGCTGACTCCGAAGGTGAACATCGGCTCGCGCGGGCTGTGGTTCAGCACGAACGCGACCGCCGACACGATCACGATCCACATCAGCTCGGCGCGGTCCAGTGCCACGCGGGTCGCGTGGCTGCTGCTCGGATGAGAGCCCGGCCGGCGATGCGCCGGACGCCGATCGCGACGGTGGTGCTCGTGTCGGCCGTCGTCATCGGCTGCGGCAGCACGCCCGCCGCGCCACCGACCCCGGCGCCATCGGCGGTCGTCGAGCACGAGCCGACGCCGTGGGAGGTTGAGCTCGGGAACGTCGACGCCGACGGCACGCGCTCGCTCGACTCGTCGCTCCGACTGTTTGCCATGGCGTTCGGACCGCTGCCTGGTGTCGATGCTCCCGACGAGCCCGGACAGATCCTCTCGGGCAGCCCCGCCGTCCGCGCGATCCGCGCGCACCTCGACGAGCTCACCGACGAGCAGCTGGCCGCGGTCGAGGCGCATCTGGCGCTGCCCGGGGATGCACCGGCCTTCGAGATCCCCGAAGCCGCGGCCGCGGTCTCCGGCGCGAGCGCGCTGATGGCCCGGGGGATCGGCACGCCGAAGATGGCATCGCTGGTCGGCGTGCCCGCGCTCGGCCGTGCCCTCCCGCCCGGAGGGGACGGCCCCGGTGCCGCTGTCGACCAGACCTTCATCAACGAGCTCGCCGCGATCGTGACGCAGGGTCGAGCCGCCCTTGCCCGGAAGTGGGTGGACTTCCCGGGCGGGCTTCCGATCTACATCGGTGACGAGGAGGCAGGCGCCCTCTCGTGGTGGGAGGCGACCGGTGGCAGCGCCGGGTTCCAGTGCCGGATCGTCATCTCGGGCAGCGGCGTGCAGGCAGGGATCGAGACCCTGGCGTTCTCGCTCTACCACGAGCTGTATCACTGCGCCCAGGCGTGGCGCGTGAACCTCGACACGGGCGGCATCCCGCCCTGGGTGTGGGAAGGCGCCGCTCGCTACTTCGCCCAGGACACGTACGGCTTCGACGCCGATCCGGCGTGGATCGCCTACATGACCATGCCGGACACGCCGCTGTTCGAGCGCTCCTACGACGCGGTCGGGTTCTGGGGGCACGTCGGCTACGCGCTCGGCGCCGACGTGTACCTGTCGATGGGCGCCGCCCTCGGTCCCGGCAGCAGCGTCCAGCGCTTTGCGGTCGTGGGCGCCGACGCTCCCGAGTTCATCGACACGTGGGCATCGGGACTGACCTCGATGATCGCGCCGTTCGGGCGCGCGTGGCGGACCGACGGGCCACGGTTGACCCAGGCGCTCAGTGCTCCTCGCGAGGTCATCCATGTCGGGGCGAACGACGAGTTGAGCATCGGCCATGCCGCGTACACCAACCACGTCTACGCGCTCGACGGCGACACCGACCTCGTGCGCTTCGAGATCGAAGGGCACGCGCGCCTCGGCGACGGCACCGTCGACACCACCCAGCTCGAATCTGCCACCTTCTGCCTGACCGACAAAGGCTGCGAGCCGTGCCCGGACGACCCGGCACCCCGACAGCTCGTGCGGCTCAGTGACGTCTCGCTCCTCGCGGTGAGCGGCGGCACGGACGGCACGATCGGCAAGGTGATCGGTCAGGCCGCGGAGCCGTGCCCGACCCCCTCCCCGTCGCCGACGCCCACCCCGGAACCCAGCGACGAGGACGAGTTCTGTCGGCGATACAAGGACCTGATCGCCTGGACCGCCCAATACGCGGGCACCGATTTCGAGCTGACCCAGGAGTGGGCGGGCGAGCTCGCCGCTCGGAGCGCCGAGCTGCGGCCCTCGGCCCCGGATCACCTCGTCGACGAGGTCGACCTGCTGATCCGGGTCTACGGCGCCTATGCCGACCTGCCCGAGCCGCTGAACGTCCCGTTCGTCGGGCCCGAGGCCGCCCGCCTCGCCGATGCCATCAAGGCCATGCACGACTACTGCGGCATCCCCTTCGAGTAGCCCGCCATGAGGAGATACCCGATGCAGCGTCCGATCGCCCGAGCCGCCCTGGGCGTGCTCCTCGTCCTCGTCATCACCGCCTGCGGCTCGTCCGGCGCGGCGCCGGCGACCAGTGGCGGCTCTGGTGGCGGGGCCTCGGGTGGCGGGGGGAGCGGCGTCGCATCGCCACCGCCCCAGGGAGCCGGCGGGAACACCGGGGCGGTCCCGGCCATCGACGCCTGCGCGCTGCTCAGCGACGAGGAGCTCGAGGCCGCGACCGGGCAGCGGGTCACGAAGCGGACCGCGAGCACGCTGACCCAGGTCTTTCCGTCGGTCTGCGACCTCGCGTTCGACGAGGGCGCGCAGCTGACCGTGAGCATCATGGCCTCCGGAGGCCGCTCGATGTACGAGGAGTCGTTCGAGCCCTTCATCGGCGAGAACGAGCTGCTCGAGGAGACCGTGACGGATCTCGGCGACAAGGCCGGACGCTCGGGCGACGACTACCTGATGGTGCTCGCGGGGGACACGCTGTTCGACCTCCAGTACCTCGAGTTTTGGCGCGCCGACAAGGCGCGGATCATTCGCTACCTCGCGGAGACCGTGCTGGCGAAGCTGCCGTGCATCGCCGACGGGTGCGTCGGGTTCACGCCGCCGCCGCCTCCGGTGGCCGCCGAGGCGACCGACGCCTGTGCCCTGCTCACGCCCGAGGAGATCGAGGAGGCGACGTCGTTCCCGGTCACGAGCACGGAACCCGGGGACGGGCGCTGCCGGTGGGGCCTCGACACCGGTTCGTTCGCAGGGGTCGACGGCCTCGAAATCGTCATCCTCGACCAGGGCGGCCGGAGTCAGTTCGACTTCTGGGCGGACGGCTTCTACGAGGTGCCGCCGGAGCATCTGCCGGATCTCGGCGACGACGCCATCAAGACCGGGACGATCCCGGCCGGCTCGATCCACGCCGTCGTCGGTGATCGTCTCGTCTCGTTCAACTTCTCGATGCCGTTGTCGGTCACCGATCCGTACGGGCGCGTGGCCCCGCTCGCGGAGGTGGCCCTGGAGCGCCTGCCCTGAGTGGTCGCGGGAGCGGGGACGATGGGGGACCCTTGGGGGGAACGTCGTCCCCGCTCCGCGCCGTTCCGAGCCTAGCCGGGCAGCTCCACGTACCGGAACAGCATCGCCCGGAGCACCTCGCCGACCGCCTCCGGGTCTCGCTCGACCAGCACCTCGAGCTGCCACACGTCGGCGCCGCGGGGGATCAGCACGATGTCGATCTCTCCCGCGCCGTCCCAGATCCGCTGTGCCCGGATCCGTGGATGGAAGTCGGGGTTCACGGACACCTCGAGCGTCTGCCCGATCTCGGCCGCCTGGCTCGCCACGTACGCATCGATGCCGGCGGTGCCCGCCAGACCATCCTCGTCGAGCCGCCACGTCACGACCGTGGACCCATCCGGGGCGAGGGCCGCGAACCGCACCGACAGGTCGCCGACGTCGTCGATCACCCGCTCGAGCAGTCGCACGAGCGTCGGGTGCTCGGCCGACAGCACTTCGAGTCGATTCGGTCCGGCGCCGTGCTCGACGATCAACCAATCCTCGGGCACCCCGATCGCGTACCCCCACGCCTCCTCGCGCACGACCTGCCAGCCGGTCATGTCCGGCGTCGGGGTCGGAGCCGGGGTAGGGGAGGGCGACGGGCTGGGGCGGACGGTCTCCGACGGCAGCGGCTCGATCGAGCGCCTGGTCGGCTCCGGCGCGCCGCAACTGACGGCCACGATCGCCGCCGCGAGGAGAGCCGCCAACAAGCGGGACATCAGCAGACCTGCATGAGCAGAACGACGAGGATGAACGCCGCAGCGGCGCCGACGATGCTCAGGGCGGTGCCGACCAGTCGCCAGGCGATTCGCCGAGCGCCGAGCCCGACGAATGCCCCAAGGAGGAAGACGGCCGTCGGAACGACGATCGAGTCAGGCCGGGCGACGTACCAGGGAGGGGTTGGGGCGCCAGGCGCGCCGCCGAGGCAGCCCAGAGGGACCATCGTGAACCAGCCCCACGCGGACCCGAGGGCGACCACCAGCACGAGCCCCAGCAGCACCGTACGCTGGAGCTCGCCGACGGCACGGCCGGAGGTGACCTCCCTCCCTGTCGCCGAGCCCCCTCGCCCCTCCATCGCGCGGATCATCGTCGGCGGGCGTTTGCGATGCAACGGTCCAGATGAGCCGTGCCCGAGATGGGCGCCGGCCGCCGCGAGCCCGTCCGCCCAGATTCCGTGTCAGGCCTCCAGAGCCGCGCGCACCTCGCCCAGGCGGGTGATCGTCTCCGCGTCGAACGGGTCGCGGAAGACCCACATCACGTGTCCGATGCCGACCGCCGCGAACCCGCGCAGCCGGTCCGCCACCTCGGACGGCGAGCCGAACAGCTCGGCCTCGTCCTCGCGCGGCTGCGGTCGGTGTGTGGCGCGGTATCCGGCCCACGTCTCGAGGGCGGCGTCGCGCGTATCGCGCAGCACGGTGTTCTGGTAGACCGACCGTTCGATCGAAGCGGGATCCCGCCCGATCTCGGCGCACCGCGCACGGAGGATCGCATCGGCGGCGGCCAGCTCGGCCGGCGTCCCCTTGGCGTTCCACATGTCGGCGTGTCGGGCGACCATCGGCAGCGTCTTCGTCGGCCCCATCCCGCCGATCAGGACCGGCATCCGTGGCTGAACCGGGAGGGGAGCGCACACGGCGTCGCGCATCCGGTAGAAGCGGCCCTCGTGCGTGACCCGCTCTCCGGCGAGCAGCCGCCGGATCAGCCCGATCGCTTCCTCGAGCCGATCGAGCCGCTCACCGAACCCCGAACCGAAGTCGAGCCCGAACGCGTCGTGCTCCCGCTCGAACCAGCCGGCCCCGATCCCGAGCACCGCTCGTCCGCTCGAGATCTGGTCGATCGTCGTCGCGAGCTTCGCGGTCAACCCGGGACTGCGGAACGTGTTGGCCGAGACGAGCAGGCCGACCTGGACCCGCTCGGTCAGCGCGGCGATCGCGGCAAGCGTCGCCCAGCCCTCGAGCTTCCCGTCGGTCCAGTCGCCTTCGTCGGCAAGCAGGTGGTCGTCGATCCAGACCGAGTCCCACCCCGACCGCTCGGCGAGCAGGCATGCATCGCGGACGGCCGGCCAGGTGGTCCGAGTGACCCAGAACGCTGCGCCGAACCTCACGCCCGACCATCCCTGCGCCACGGCCCGATGCCCGAGACGCGCTCGACCCGGATCCGCGTCACGAACCCGGGTGGGGGATCCGGCATGGCGGGGAAGACGACGTCCGGGCCCAGGTACGTGTGGGCGAGCCGTTGGAGGAGCTCCGGTGCCCCGCCCTCGGTGATGCGGGCGGTGCCGTTCACGACCAGGTACTCGCGCAGCCCCCACTCGTTGACCCGCGCCGACTGGATCGTCACCGCGATCCGCGGGTCGCGGCGCAGGTTTGCGAGCTTGCGCTGGTCGCCGAGCGTCCCGAACACGATCTCTTCGTCCTCGACGCCGACCCACGCGGAGCTGAGGTGCGGCGAGCCGTCGGGATCGAGTGTGGCCACCGTCGCCACGGCGTCCGACGCGAGCAGATCGAGCGCCGCCTCGGACAACAGCTGGATCATCGCGACACCATACGTCGTCCCCGTTCCGAGAGGGGCGTCCGAGGGCTCCGGCGGCCTCCCGGGGTACAATTCGGACGTGCCCCAACCCCTCCAGACCGCCCTCTTTCCGCCTGCTCCGAAGCCGCTTGTCGATCCCGTGGACCGGCTCCTCAACGTCTCGACGATCTACCTCGAACCCGGTGTGCTCGACTACCGCCGCGGGGTCGAGATCCTCGACCGATACCCGGCCGCGAAGCGCATCGATGTCGAGTCGCACTGGCGGATCCCGGGGCTCTTCGGCAACGAGGGCAATGTCGAGCGCTGGAACGAGATCAAGCGGACGGTGCTCGTCGTCGGCGTGAAGAAGACGCTTCGGCTCGAGCCCAACGGCCGCAGCACCGACTTCCTGGCGCCGTCGACCGCGAACGGCTGCGCGATGTCGTGCGCCTACTGCTACGTGCCCCGGAACAAGGGCTACGCCAACCCGATCACGGTCTTCGTCAACATCGACGAGATCGCGGCCTCGATCCGCCGCCACGCGGCGCGACAGGGCCCCAAGACCGAGCCGAACCAGGTCGATCCGAGCCTGTGGGTCTACGACATCGGGGTCAACAGCGACTGCTCGGTCGACGCCGCGCTGTCCGACAACGTCCGTGACCTCGTCGAGCTCTTCAAGGCGCTCCCGAACGCCAAGGGCTCGTTCGCCACGAAGTTCGTCAACCCGGCGCTCCTCGACTACGACCCGCAGCGCAAGACGCGGATCCGGTTCAGCCTGATGCCGGAGCGGCTCGGCCGCCTGCTCGACGTCCGCACCAGCCCGATGCGCGAGCGGATCGCGGCGATGACGCCGTTCCACGATGCCGGCTGGGAGGTCCAGCTCAACTTCAGCCCGGTGATCATCACCGACGACTGGCTCGATCGCTACGAGGAGCTGTTCCGCGAGATCGACGACACGATCCCGGATCGCGTCAAGCGCGAGCTCGCGTGCGAGGTGATCTTCCTCACCCACAACGAGCGACTGCACGAGGTGAACCTCGGCTGGCACCCGACCGCGGAGGACTACCTCTGGACGCCCGACAACCAGCAGGCGAAGGTGTCGCAGGGCGGCGGGCACAACATCCGCTACCGGACCGGCTACAAGGGCCGCATGGTGAAGGCGTTCCTCGAGCTGCTCGAGCGACGGCTCCCGTACTGCCGCGTCCGCTACGCGTTCTGACCGCAGGGTTACGTCGCCGGGGCCTCCCGACCCTCGCTCGGGAGCGGCTCCTCCTTGGTCGGCAGCGCGCACAGCGTCCCGACCACCACCAGTCCGCCGATCGGGGCGAGCAGCATGAGCAGCCACCACGGGCTCTGCCCGGCATCGCGCAACCGACGCGCGCCGACCGCGAGCAGCGGCACGAGCGTCAGCGCCCCGACCGTCACCGCGAGCCACGGCCCGACGGCCTGAGCGACCGCCGTGGCGAGCGTGACCGCCAGCACGAACCACCAGAACTCGGGGCGAGCCGCGCGACCCTCGAAGTCCGAGTAGTGGCGGAGACAGTGGACGATCGCCTCGACGAAGGCGTCGGGCCGCGACTCCGTGGACGCGCTCGATTGGAGCTCAGCCGTGTCGACGCCGAAGATGGCGGCAAGCACGCGCAGCGATTCCAAGCCGGGGTTGGCGCCGGTCTCGATCCGCTGGATGGTCCGGACGCTCAGGCCGCTGAGCTCGGCGAGGTGTGCCTGCGACCAGCCCCGCGCCAACCGAAATTCCCGTACTCGCACGTCGTCGTGCTCCCGATGCCGATGTGGACGGCGCCATTGTCCACGCTGGAGGGCTGGGAGGGAACGACACGAGCCCGCCACCTTGCCGCCACGTAGCGCAGTTCCGATCGGGCGACGCGGTATGCTCGCCGGACCACCTGGAGGTCCACATGACCCTGCCCGTCGAAGCGCCGAACACCGACGCCTGGCTCCGCACGGCCGCCGAGACCGGGACGATCCAGGTCGGCTCCACGACGGCACGCCTCGTGGCGGTCGGCGCGGAGACCGACGAGCGCTATGGCCTCTTCCGCTGGGACATGTCCGAGGCGTCGGGCGGCGCGTCGCCCCACTACCACCGGACGTTCTCCGAGGCGTTCTACGTCGTCGAGGGCAGCGTCGCGCTGTTCGACGGCACCGAGTGGCGGCCGGGTGGGGCAGGGGACTTCCTGTACGTCCCGCCGGGCGGCATCCACGGCTTCCGGAACGAGAGCGGCGCGCCCGCATCGATGCTCATCCTGTTCGCGCCGGCGCCGCCCCGCGAGGCCTACTTCCGGGAGCTCGCGGAGCGGATCGCCTCCGGCCGCCGGTTCACCCGAGACGAGACGACCGAGTTCCTCGCCCGCCACGACCAGTACGAGCCGTAGCGGACGGCAGCGTCGGCGCATTTCTCCTGCGCCTCGACCGGCGCTCCAGCGCCGCGCTGTGATGCTCGTGCGCGAGGCGCCGCAACGCATCGAACACCGCGCCGAAGACGACGGTCCCGACGACCATCCGCTCGACGGCGGTCGAGCGCGCCTCGGTCGTCGCGATCGACGCGACCTCCCAGGCCGCCATCCGGTCTGCGGCGTCCGCATAGGGTCGGAAGACCTCGGGCCCGTGCTCGCGTCCCAGGCCCCGCAGCGCGACGAGCGCGGCGGCGAGCTCTCGACGGGCCGCGGCGTCGGGGCGAACCTGCCAATCGAGCTCCTCGATGAACTCGTCGATCTCGGCCGCCGCCTGCGATTCGGCGCCGGCATCCGAGGCCTCGTGCGCTGGTTCGGCCGGCGTCGTCGCTCGTTCAACGAGCCCGAACAGCTCGTGCCGCGACAGCGACGGATCGTCGATCGCAGCGACGACCCGTCGGATCCGCTCGATGTCGAGGCCGCCGACCGAGCGCAGCGCCCGGATCAGCCGCAGTCGACGGAGGTGCTCCTCGCCGTAATCGGCCTGGTTCGGTGCCGTTCTCGCGCCGCCGGGCAGGAGACCCTCGCGCAGATAGAACTTGACGGTCGCGACCGACACGTCGGCGGCCCGGGCAAGCTCTGAAACCCTCATCGGATCCTCGTCATTCGTCGATGGTGCCGTGCGATCAGATAGTATCACTATCTGTTTGAATACGGATAGAGTTACTATCCACAAGACCTCGGAGATCCATTCATGACCGCCCTCGCAGCCACCATCCGGTCGAGCCGCAGCCTCCTCGGCTGGAACGTTCTGCTCTTCTACCTGTTCGTGCTCGGCGCCTCGATGCCGGTCTGGCCCTTCGCGTGGCACCTGGCGCTGCACGTCGCGGGCGCCGCGATGCTGATCGGGAACGCCGTCGTCATGGCGGTGTGGCTCTCCCTGGCCGGCTTTGCCGGCAGCGACCCGGCGAAGCGACGAGCAGCCAGGATCGTCAACCGCGCCGACCTGTGGTTCACCGTGCCCGGAGCAGTCCTGATCCTCGCGAACGGTCTGGCGATGGTCGCCGCACGCTACGGGGGTCCGATTGCGATCCCGTCGATCCCTTGGATCGCGGCCGGTCTCGTCCTGCTCACGCTGACGGGCGTCGTCTGGGCGTTCCGGCTCGTGCCGACGCAGCTCGCGCTCGATCGGGTGGCGTCGGCCTCCGGCGCGATCGACGCGGCGGCCTTCCGGGGGCTGCTGCTGCGCTGGTCGCTGTGGGGCACGCTCGCGACGGTGCTGCCGGTGGCCGCGGCGTACCTGATGACGACCAAGCCGGCGTGACGGCTCAGACGAAGCGGCGGATCGGACGCTCCTCGACGGTGATCGGCTCGAGAACCGCGAACGACGTGCCGGCCAGGATCACGACCTGGACGTCGGGCACGACGACCCGGAAGGAGTCGCGCAGCTCGAGCTGGAGCGGCGTGTCCCACGGTTGCTGGTCGGCGAGCTGGACACGGACGCTGTTCTGCCACGGTTGGACGCCCCAGCACGCGAAGCCGACCTCGTACTCGTCGTCGTCGCCGGGGCGATCCCAGAGCGTCGGCGGAGAGCCGTCCCGCCACTGGCTGATGTCGATCGGCTGGCCGTCGGACCCGATCTTCCAGTTGAGCTCGAGATACCGGTGGGAGACTTGGAACCCGCTGGCCAGCGTCGAGGCCAGCGGCCTGCCAACCGACACAGGCCACCGGATCGTCCCGAAGATCCGCCCCTCGAGGAGCCGGCCGCGGATGTCCTCGTCGCGATAGGTCCAGTCGCGCAGCCCTTCCACCGTCAGCGGCCCGCGAAGCATCTCTGCGAGATCCTGCAGTGCCTGCTCCCGCGTGTCACCGCCCATGCGTGGTCCTCCTCGAGGTCTCGAGGGCCGATCGTATCCCCCGGGCGTCGTCCGCTGGCGTTGCGCGGCGGCGTACGATCGGAGCAATGGACGCAGAGACGGTCCGCGAGGCGCGGATCATCGGTCGGATCCTGCTCGTCATTGGCGGTCTCGCGATCGTCGCGCCGGTCGTGTGGTGGGTCATCTCTCCCATCACCTCACACGTGATGGTTGACGCGGACCAGCCGGGGGTCCTCGGCGCTGCGCTGGGCGATGTGATCATCTTCGGCGCGTTCGGGGCTGCGCTCCTCGGCCTCGCCTGGATGTGGCGTATCCATCGCGCGCCGATGCGCACCGATGCGCCCACGTGGAGGTACCGGGACCCCTCGCGTTAGGCCATCGCGCCCCCGGCGTGGAATTCCTAGCGGCGTGACCCCGAGGACAGCGGCCACGCGACCCACGTGGACACGATCGCCAGGCCGAAGACCCAGATGAAGACGCTGGAGGCCATGGGATCGGCCCGAAGCGCCAGTACCACGCCGGCCGCGCCGAGCCCGGCCATGCCGAACGCGATCAGGACCGGAACTAGCAGTCGGAGCTGGTTGAGGACGTTGAAGGCGAGGTGCACCGGGATCACGAGCCCGAGTGCCGTCACCGCGAGGGTCCCCGGCGAAAGGCCGCCGTGCGCGGTGCCGAGCGTCAACGGCTCCGTCCCGCGCGGTCCTACTCGAGCAGCTTGTACACGACCGTCGCCCGCGCCTTGTAGACGTAGACGGTCCCGTACGGCACGGCGATCATGCCGCGCATGTACCGGCCCGACCGGTAGCTGCTCGACGTAGCCTTGGACGTCGTGTACCACTTGAGCGAACCGGTCGAGTTGCCGATGCCCTTCCAGCGAGAGAAGCACGCGTCCGACCAGGACCCGGTCGTTCGCGGGCAGGTCGAGAAGTTCTGGATCGCGATCTGCGTCGTCGGTGCCGAGAAGCGCGCCTTCGAGTAGACCTTGAAGGCGACTGACGAGTAGACCGTGGCGGATGGGATCTTGAACTCCCAACCGGCAAGGGCGTAGCCGCTGCCCGCCTTCAATAGTGCGTAGCCGCCACCCGTCGAAACCTTGACGCTACCGGTCCCGCCCTTTCCCTTGGCGCTGAGTGCAGACCCGAGCTTTGTGACGTTCCTGGTGTAGGTGACGAGCTTCTTCTTCGAGAGCTTCACGTACGACGTCACGGACCTCGACGTGCCGTGGCTGTCGGTCAGCTTCTGGACCACCTTGTAGGTTCCCGCGGCGAGGATGGTCCCCGCGCTGTTGCGCCCATTCCAGCGATACGAATACTTCCCGGTGCCGTTGGCGACGGACGCGCTCCTGACGCGCTTGCCCTTGGGGTCGTAGACGCGGATCGAAACCGCGATCGGCTCAGCGCGCGAGCCCTTGATCGCGACGGTGTCTCGATACCCATCCTTGACCGGGTAGAACGTCCCGTACTCGAGCCCGACACCCGTCGCGTCGACCGAGTCGGGAACGACCTGGAGCTCGAAGACCGGGCTGGTTGCCGGGCTGTGGGTCTCGTCCCCTGAGTACGACACGATGAAGCGATGTGTCCCGACAGGGAGAGTCGCGAGGACGAGTGATTCGTTGTAGCCGGTCGTATCGATCACGGCGTCGGTATCGGCATTTCGCCACTCGAGGGTGCCGGTCATCGGAGCGCCTGTGTTTGCTCCGGAGTACATCGGATCAAGCACGACTTCATGGTTGGTTTCGACCGGATTCAAGTACGCGCTGATCGTCAGATCGATGGGAGCCGGCTGAACGTTGAGCTCGAGGACCAGCGTGAAGGCATCCCACTCGTCGGTCGCGCCGAACACAGCGTGATACGTGTGCATGCCTGCCGTAGGGCTGTCGACCGTGTAAAGCGCCTGACTGGGCGATGTGAAGCTCCACGTCGGCGTGCCAATGTGAACCGGGCTGCCGTCGACGATCTCTTCGAAGTGCATAGGGCCGGTTGGAACCGCTCGGGTAGCACGCAGGAAGAAGGGCTGCCCGGGCACGATCGGCATGCCGAATTGCCGAATTGCGTCAAACGTCACTTTGGACGTGTCGACCGGCGCTGCGACGGCGTTGCCGGCTCGCTGAGTCGGGTGACTCGATGCGGAGACTCCGGCCGATTGTGCCGTGCCGAGGAGCGACACCAAGACCAGGATTGCCAGGCCACGCGACGACATCGCCGCCAAGCCCACTCGCGACCGCACGGCTACCCCTCGACTCAACCCCATGAGACTGTCGGAACGGAGCATGGTCCGTGGATTGGTGCTCAAGCAATACGGCAAATGCACCAGCGCATGGAAGCTCCCGGTGTCCCCGTGCAACGCCGCGGTGGATGCAGGCCCCTCGGGCCGTTGTCGACCGCGACCCGACACTGACCTCTCACGCGACCGGCTGCTCGCTGTCGGCGGGCTTTAGCCCTGAACGGTGCGGTGGCAGCCAACGAGCGGGCCTGGACGAGACCCTACGGCACCGAATGGTCGCTGTCAGCGAACACCGGGCGGGGTGGCCGGGCCGAGCAGGCGGCCGGGGCCGCGCCGCAGCCGCCACCACGACGCGGCGCTCCACACGGTCGACAACGCGATCGCGACCGCGGTGAAGTTCAACGTGATGTCGCGATAGGCGTCGGGGTGCAGCGTGTCGACGCGTCCGTACACCCAAACGCCGGCCAGCGTCGCGGCGAGCGCGAGCAGGTACGTGACGGCCGCGACGAGGAGCGACGGCGCAGACGAGAGCGCCCGTCGAAGGTGTCCATGGACGTAGAACGCGCCGACCCCGATCGTCGTCACACCGAAGCGCAGCAGGAGGTGGACGTGTGTGTCGGTCGTAGCGCCGGTCACGAGAGCAAGCGAGCTGCTGATGAGGGTGAGCACCGCGTAGACGACGAAGATCGCGATCGCCGTCTCGCGGATGGTCAGGGCTGGCTTGTCGGTCTCGCGCACGCGACACTCCTCGGGGACGCATGTCAGTTGGGTCGGGTCAACCTTGCCGGACGCGAATCGGCGGCCAAAGGGCAATCGGCCCCAGTGAGGGCTCCCAGACGTCACGAAGTTCGCGCGACTGCCGCTCGCCGAGGCAGCTCACAGGCGCCAACCGTAGACTTCGCGAGTGAAGAAGATCGGATTCCTCTCGTTCGGGCACTGGTCCGCCTCCCCGTATTCGCAGGTGCGCTCGGGCGCCGACGCGCTCATCCAGTCGATCGAGCTCGCCGAGGCGGTCGAGGAGCTCGGCGCCGACGGTGCCTACTTCCGCGTCCACCACTTCGCCCAGCAGCTCGCGTCGCCGTTCCCGCTGCTTGCCGCGATCGGCGCGCGGACGAAGCGAATCGAGATCGGCACCGCGGTCATCGACATGCGCTACGAGAACCCGCTCTACATGGTCGAGGACTCGGGCGCGGCCGACCTGATCTCCGGTGGTCGGCTCCAGCTCGGGATCAGCCGCGGCTCGCCCGAGCAGGTCATCGACGGCTTCCGGTACTTCGGCTACCAGCCTGCCGAGGACGATCCGGCTGGCGCCAACATGGCCCGGCAACACACCGAGGTGTACCTCCAAGCACTCACGGGTGTTGGCTTCGCCGAGCCAAACCCCACGCCGATGTTCCCGAACCCACCCGGCCTCCTGCGCCCCGAGCCGCACTCGCCGGGCCTGCGCGACCGGATCTGGTGGGGCGCCGGATCGCGAGCGACGGCCGAGTGGGCAGCGCAGCAGGGCCTGAACCTGATGTCGTCGACGCTCATGACCGAGGACGCGGGCATGCCGTTCCACGAGCTCCAGGCGGAGCAGATCCGGCTGTTCCGCGATGCGTGGAAGGCCGCCGGCCACACCCGCGAGCCGCGCGTGTCGGTCAGCCGGAGCATCTTCGCGCTCGTGGACGATCGGGACCGCGCGTACTTCGGCCGGGGCGGCGAGGAGAGCGACAAGGTCGGCTGGATCGACGCGCAGACGAAGGCGATCTTCGGCCGGTCGTACGCGGCCGAGCCCGACGTCCTCGTGAAGCAGCTCGCCGAGGACACCGCGATCCAGGCGGCCGACACGCTGCTGCTGACCGTCCCGAACCAGCTCGGTGTCGAGTACAACGCCCACGCCGTCGAGAGCATCCTCAAATACGTCGCGCCTGACCTGGGCTGGCGCTGAGCCCCGGGGCGGGCGCCCAATGACGGGCGACGCGGAACGGCCGCGCCGCCCGAGGAGCGCACCGACGCGGCCACCCCGTCGGGAAGTGGCCGCGTCGACGAGCCGGACAGCAGGTGGCTGGCCGCCCGAGCGGGTGCTACAGGTCGCTGAGGAACCGGTTGGTCGTGCCGCCGGCCTCCTCGACTCCGACGCGGAAGTCGAAGATCTCGCCGTTCGGCCGAATGAAGATCGATGTCGGGAAGGCTGGCCCGGTCTGGCCGAACTCGATGCTGTAGCTCTTGTGGTGCTGTTGCGCGGTCCGCAGGACGTCGTCCTCGGTCGTCAGCACCGGTCCCGCCAGGCTGAACCTGGTCGCCCAGTTCGCGGCATCTTTTCGGACGCTCGGCACGCCTTCGTCGGGCCCGTCGATGAGGACCGACACGTAGACCACCTCGACCCCCATGGCGTTGCTGTCGTTCAGTGCCGCGATCTCGTCACGATCCTGCGGGACCTCGAACCTGGAGGGCGGGCACCACACCGCCGTGAACTGGAGCAGGACGTACTTGCCGGCGAACTGGGACAGCGATACGAGTTCGCCGTGCTGATCGCGCAGGACCAGATCGTGGGCGACGTCACCGACCGCAAAGCCCGTCCCTCGGTCGCCGGCCGGGTAGGTCCCCAGGTTGATGCACGTGGTCCCGCTGACCGGCTTGATACCGGTCGCCGTCACGGTCGAGCTGAGGCAGAACCTGCCGCTCTTCGGGTTGCCGATCTTGGCGACGATGCCCCCAAAGACTGTGGCACCGGCTGCGATCGAGGGCCAGGAGCAGGTGTACGCCCAGCCGCTGATCGTGCAATTCGGGAAGCTGGCTGGGTCAGGTCGGACGTCGCTGACCTCCTTGGGGATCACTCCGCTCAGAACGACGTTCTCCAGCGGGGTCGGGGCTGTGTTCCGGACCGCCGTGTAGATATGGTCGAACGTGCCGGGGAGTGGATCGGGCGCGAGGACCCTCGGCCGGACGATGACCCCGCTGGGCGACGTAGCGGTCGATGCCACGACGGTGAGTGACCAGCAGTTGATCACGCCGGCGTTCCCCTCGACGGTGTCCACGACTCGAAGGGTCCACTCGCCGTTTGGCGCCCCGCCGTTGAGCGTCGTCAAGTCCCCAATCGGACGGAAGGACCCCACAAAGGGCGCAGTGCCGTTGGTGATCGATGTCTTGACCGTTCCATCGAACGTCGTCGGCTTCGAGCAGCTCGTCCCGAAGTTGGCGCCGCTATCGCGGACGCGGGCCACGAGCTTGACCTCCTGGCCCGACGGGCTCTCGAGGATCACGTCGAGGTCGGAGACCCGTGGATGCGAGATCCACGCCGACAGCGTCACGTAGGACACGCCGCCGGTGAGACCGGTCACCGTGACGCTGGAGCTTCCGATGCCGGGGCCACCCGTGGCGTCCACGGCATCGGTGATGGCGACCGCGCCGGTGCTGTCGAAGCGGAGCGACTGCCCGGCATCCGTTTCGATGAACAGCGACCAGCACTCGATCGTGCCGGTGTTGCCCTGCTGCTGGTCGAACACGTCGAGGACCCAGGTCCCGTCGGTTCCAGCCGCGTTGCCGTTGAAGACGCTCATCGGCACGTTGAGTGCGTCCATCGGACGGTACGTTCCGGCGTAGGGCGACGCACCCGCGTCGATCGAGGTCGCCGCAGCGTCGTCGAACGTGGTGCGGTCGCCGTCAGCGCAGCTCGACCCGAGTCCGTTCCCGCTGGTCCCGGTCCGGTCGAAGAGGTAGGCGAAGGTCGATCCGTCAGGCCCGATGATTCCGGCGTCGATCTCGGACGTGCTCGGGTGGCTGATGTAGAGCGAGGCTGTCACCTTGGTGATGTTGCCGAGAACGCCCGACACCTCGATCGGCGAGTCCCCGATCCCCATCGAGCCCTCGACCCGCTCCGCCCAGTCCGGGACCGTGACCGGCGTGTTCGAGCTCACCGTTGTCTTCGTCTTCGTCGGGGCCGCTTGGGCCGCCCCCGCGAAGACCGTCGTGGCGAGCACCGCGACCGTCACCATCGCCGTGACCAGCCGCAGCCTCCGGGCCGTGGACCGCATCTTCTCCTCCTCGTTCGCGCGCCGTCCCCGGCCACGGGCGCTCGCCGGCCTTCGGTGGTCGGGTCGTGACGGACGCTAGGGGAGGGAGGCAGCCGGGTCGTCTGCCGGTCGGCATATTTCCCGCGCGGCAGCGATGCGCGAATGCAGGTGGCGTCAGCGGTCGAACCGGCGCCAGTGGCCCTCGGAGATCACCTCGACCGCGTCGCCACTCACCTTGATCGCCGTCTGGTCGTCGATCGCGTACGCCGGCACTGACAACGACGCGGCCCAGCGCTCGGCGTAGGGCATCGCGTTGTAGGGCAGGTCCGGATGGTCGAGGTGCGGGAAGATGGCGAAGTCGACGAGGCCAAGCGTCGCATCGCCCGACCCGTTCGGTGGCTGCCACTCGACGAACCACTCGCCGATCTGCGGCGCCATCACCATGCTCCCGGCGCTCAGCCCGACGTACACCGTGTCACGCAGCGACGGCAGGAGCCCCGCGAACCCCGATTTGACCATCCAATGGTGCAGGTACAACGCGTCGCCGCCGTTGACGAGCAGCACGTCCGCCTCCCGGACGGTTGGCACCCACTGCTCCTCGGAGATGCTCGGCAGGGCGCTCAGCTCGAGCACGCCGACCGACCGCCAGCCGAGCTCGGTCATCGGGCACCGCGGCTCCTGGCCGGCGATGAACCGCCACGCCGACTCGGCGCCGCCGTTGGCCATGCCGTAGGACGCGGTCGGGATGCACAGGGCCGTCGATTCGGCGATCGGCTTGCCGAGCAGGTCGATGAGCGCGGCGCGGATGCTGGCGTTCGTGATGCCGGCCGATGCGAGCAGCAGGTCCAAGCGAGGCTCCTCCGACACAAGGGAGGGGGACTGGCAGGGAGGGAGCGAGCGCGGTCAGGACCCGCTGCCGGCGCCCGGCGGACCCTCGATCAGCCGCGGCACGTACTCGAGCAGCTGGATCCGGTTGTCGAACGTCCGCGCCGTGACCAGCTCGAGCATCGCGTCGGGGTAGCCGTCCCAGATCCGCTCGCGGCCGGTCGTGCCGGTGATGACCGGGAAGATCCCGACGCGGTACAGGTCGACGAGCCCCGCCTCCAGCAGCGATCGGGCGAGCGTGAGGCTACCGATCGTGCTCAGGTTCATGCCGCGCGCCTTCATGTCGGCGACCGCCTTCACCGGGTCCTCGCGCACGAGCTCGCTGTTGGCCCATTCGAGCGGCTCCTCGAGCGACGACGAGAAGACGATCTTCTTCTGCCGCGTGAGCTCGTCGAAGGCCGCGGCCTCGTCGCCGGACGTCTCGGACGACGTCGCGAAGCCGTGCATGAGCCGGTACGTGTTCGCGCCCATCAGCAGCGTGTGGTCGCGGTCGGGGCGCTCGTTGAGCCAGGCGAGGTACTCGGGGCTCTCGATGCCCCACCAGCCCGGCCAGCCCTCGGCGGATGCGTAGCCGTCGAGCGAGATGATGAAGTCGACGATGAGCTGGCCCATGGCGTGTCTCCCGTGTGCGTTGTCAGTCAGTCAGACCGCCGGCCGGGCCCAGATTCATCGGCGGGGAGCGTGGCGCCCCGCCGGCCGCGGCCGGAACGGCGCGTGCCGCCGCCGAGTCTCGCACCACGAGAGCAGACGACGCCTTGGATGGGGGAACGCGTCGCTACCTCTCGTCCCCCGAGAATCCTCGACGCTTCCCGTCGCGGTGTCTCGTGCCACGAGAATGTTCGGCTCTCGGCGCCCCGATCTCGTCGACTGCTCTCGCCCCACGAGAATTCGACCCCGGATCGCGCTCAGGTCGTCGGCGGCCGCCACGGCTCGTGCGTGTGTGCCAGCCAGACCAGCTCGGGCTCGAGCGCGAGGATCAGCCGCTGGCCCTCGGTCGTCGGCTCGTCGAGCTCACCGAACCAGACCGCCGCATCGCCCGCGATGACGATCGGTCGCGCGCCCGTCTCCACGACGACGATCTGCGTCCCGTCGGTGTGGCCGGGCGCGGGCACGAGCCGCACGCCCGGGAGGAGCTCCAGCTCGCCGTCGACCGGCACGTACTCGACGCCCGGCGCCTCGAGCCACTCCCGGATCGTGTAGTCGTCCCGGCTCCGGGCCTCGTCGAGCTCCCGACGCTGCACGTAGATCGGCGTCCCTGCGAAGAGGTGGTTGCCGCCGATGTGGTCGCCGTGGAGGTGCGTGTTCACGACCATGTCGACGCCACCGACGTCGAACCCGTCCTGCTCGCTCAGCGGGTAGAGGAGGGGAGCCATGTCGTCGAGCAGCGGGTGCAGCTCGGTCATGCCGGTGTCGACGAGCACGCGCCCATCGGGATGGTCGATGAGGTGGACGTTCACCGGCATCACCTCGCCCTCGACGTGGAGGTCGGCGACGTGGATCGGCGTGACGGTCGCGGGTCGCCGGCTCATCGCCCGGTCCGCCCGAAGCCCGGCAGCGCCGCCGCCTGCTGCATCCACGACGCGATCTGCTGCTCATCGACGTCCTCGACCGACGCGAGCTCCACGCCGCGCGAGTCCCGGCCCATGCCGATCGGTGTCGCCGGCGGGACTGGCGTCAGCGACCTCCCGCGCCCGAACGTCAGCTTGACGTGACCCTCGAAGCCGCCGCACGAGAAGGACCAGCCGTCGCCGACGCCGTACCAGGCCATGCCCCATTTCACCGAGCGCTGCAACCCCGGCAGCGTCCGGGCCGCGAGGGCATCGACCCGCTCCGCGATCGAGCGATGGGGCTGCGGCAGGCTCGCGATGTACGCGAAGACCGGCTCGTCACCGACAGCTGTCTTCGCCGGGCTTGCGCGACCCGTCATCGCGACCGGCAGCGTCGTCAGGACCGCCGGCTCCGCGCCAGCTCGAGGGGCGGGTCTGGCCATCGTCGAACCTCCCGTGACGCCGGCCGATGCGCCGGCTCTCGGCAGCACTGACCGAGGTTCGGCGCGAAACTCATCGGTCGCCGTCGGCGGCAGCGTCCATCCGCTCGAGCAGTGCGAGCGTCGTCTGCCAGCTGCGGATCGTCATCGACTTGTACATCGGCGTCGTGATCGCCTTGTTGAGCCGGCTCTTCGTCCGAAGCGCGCTGATGCGCTGCGAGTAGATGACGCCGTCGCCGGGCCACACCCGATCGACCTCGGGGTGCGGCGAGAAGACCGTCATCGCGGTCGGGGCGTCGACGTCGATGAGGAAGATCGCGTCGCTGTGGTACGTGTCGGGCTGCTCACCGAAGCCCTTCGGCTTCTGCTCGATGACCGCCCGAAGCTCGTCGTGGGTCAGGACCCGAACGGCGATCAGCTCGCTGTCGAGCGTGAAGCGCGTCGGGAGCGCCGCCTCGATCTCGCGCTTGATCGCCGCCGGCGGCTTGTCCGAGCGCAGGATCACGTTGCCGCTCGCGATGTACGTCGACACGTCGCGGTAGCCGAGCTCCTCGAGGGGGTCACGCAGCGGGGCCATCGGGACCTTGTTCTTGCCGCCGACGTTGATGCCGCGAAGGAGCACGAGGTAGGTCGTCATGTTGGCCATCGTCGAAGGGTAGCCCCCGGGCTGCGGCGGGAGCGCGACTGCTGGACCCGACGGAGCAGCACGCATGAGCTTCCGGCGGAGTCGGCTCGCGACAACCGGGTAGCCGGTGCGTCGTACACTGGGCCCCGGCGCTCTCCCGCGCCCGACTGCCAGACCGGGCTCCCACGCGGCCCGGCACTGCGGCAGGAAAGGGGATCCGGATCCTCGGGACGAACCGGTCGACCATCCGACCGGCCGACGACGTGGCGGTGTGGGCGTGCGTCGACGGCCGCGACGGAGAACTGACCGATGACCACCGACAAGGCGTTCAAGCGGGTCGTGCGCGCCCGAATGGCGAAGACCGGCGAGCGATACGCCGTCGCCCGGCGGGCGTTGACCCAAGGCGATCCCGAGCGCGGCCGGCCCGCGGCGACCGCCGCCGCCGTCACCCCCTCCGGCTACCGGATGCGCGGCGGCCTCCATCCCGAGACGGCCACGATCGCGAACGTCCTCGCCAATCAGGGTGTCGTGTCGGGGATCACCGGTGAGCCGCTGTCGGAGGCCGCGATCCTCGGCATCGGCGGTGGGCTCGGCGCCGGCTACATCCTGTGGGAGTTCCAGCGCCACGACGCGCCCGTCCTGACCCTCGGCTTCCGGAACCAGTGGCAGTACCCGTCGCGCTGGACCGACAAGACGCTCGAGCGCCTCGGGATCGATGCCGACGTGCACGAGACCGGCGGCGCGAAGGGAGCGAAGGACGCGCTCGACACGCGGCTCGACGGCGGGCTGCCGGTCATCGCCGCCGTCGACCCGCAGGAGCTCCGGACGAGGGGGCTCCCGGATGCCATGTCGGGGTACGGTGGCATGGTCGTCGTGGTCATCGAGCGCGCCGCCGACGGCGCCTACCTCGTCGACGATCGCGGCCGAGCGCCGTTCGTCGTGCCCGCGGCGGTCATGGCCGCTGCGCGGGGGCGGGTCGGGTCGTACAAGCACCGCATCGTCGCGCTACGGACCGCGCCGGGCGCGATCCCGGCGGACCGCCTTCGATCCGCCATCCGGGCGGGGCTCGAGGATCAGGTCGAGCACCTCCGTGCCTCGTCGGATTCGTTCTCGCTGCCGGCCTGGCGCAAGTGGGCGCGGCTGCTCACGGATCGGCGGAACGCAAAGGCGTGGCCGCGAGTGTTCGCCGACGGGGTCGGGCTGTTCGGCGCGCTGTCGGCGATCCACGAGGACGTCGACGGGACGGTCGGGCCGGGTGGCGGCCATCTGCGCGAGCTGTACGCCGACTTCCTCGACGAGGCCGCGGCGGCCCTGGACACGCCGGCCCTCGCCGACGCGGGGAGAGCCTGGCGCGCCGTGGCGGACCAGTGGGAAGAGCTCGCCGACGCGGCGGTGCCGGCCGATCTCGCCGGCGCGGCGGAGGCCGTCCAGGCGGCCGAGGAGCTGCACGCGGCGGTCATGGCCGGGGAGGCCGGACGCGGGCGGGTCCTCGCGGTCGCCGAGACCGTCTGGTCGATTCGCAAGCGTTACGCCGATGCCTTCCCGCTGCCGCCGGACAGAGTCACGGCGATCCTCGAGGACCTCGCCGAGCGGCTCGGCGCGATCTACGAGGCGGAGGTTGCTGCGCTCGAGGTGACGGCGCGAGCCATCGGCCGGTGAGACCGAGTCGACCGCGACGTCGTGCTCAGAGCCCGTGAACGAACTCGGGTCGTGACATCGGCCGACAGGGCAGACCGCGAGGAGCCGTTCGGTCAGGACGCGGCGGGTTCCAGCGGCGACAGCGGCACGTCCATCGCTCGGACGGGCTCCCGGGAGCATGCCTCGCCACACGGGCGGTCCCACACCGCCACGGTCACCGGGACGCCCGACTGCTGCCACCCGGGATCGATCATCACCCGCTCCGTTGCCCCGGGATCCAGCGGTCCGCGTTGCACCTCGATCTCGCCGAGTGCGCGGCAGGTCTCGAACTGGTCGGGCTGCCAGCCGGACACGCGGTAGTAGATCGTTTTCGCGGTGTGGTTCGTGATCTCGACCGTCGCACGATCCACCGACCGCGCGGTGAGGCCGGCGATGGGTCCGATCGGATACGGCGGCCAGCTTCGGCCCGCGCAGAACGTGGGCGAGGGCGAGGCCGCGACGGCGGTGCCTGCCGAGTCGGTTGGAGCGACCACCGCTGGCCGGTTTGGAGCGGCGGACGACGCCGGCGGCACGGCCGGTCGCCCGCACGCGGCAAGGACGAGCACAACGCCCGTGATCGTGGCCCCGACACCCCTCATGGGGGCGAAGCGTCCGTGTCAGCCGACGGCCCGTCAATGGCCGATCCCACGAGACCGAACCATGTTGTCCGGGACCTCAACGTCCCGGCGAGCCCTTGTCATTGTCCCCGCGGATGATCCAGCGCAGGAGGGACAGCGCGCCCCTCCCGAACGGGGACTTCCCGGGTCGTGCGGACGATCGGTTCGGGCTTCCCGCCGGCTCGGCGCCGTCCTCGACGTCCGGCAGCAGCATGAAGTCGGTGACGACCTGGACGACCTGCTCGCCGGCGAGGCCGAAGAAGGTCGGATACGACCCGTCGCCCCAGCCGGACGAGAAGCAGACGATGTTGGTCGCGGCGGTCGGGTCGGGCCGCAGGTCGAGCCACGACCAGGTGTTTCGCTGTGTGGCGTTCAGGCCGTCGAGGATCGTCTCGAAGTAGTCGGGTTCCGCGTTCATCCGGCGTTCGAGCGCAGCGCCGGCGGCCGCATCCATGAAGCAGCCGGTGCCCGCGTCGACGCCGTAGCCGAAGAACTCGTCGGGCCCGAGGCCGGCGACGTCGTTGGCGCCCGTGACGGCCATCTCCCACCGCTCCGGGGCCGTGTCGGCGACACGGACCCGCGCGTACGCCACGCGCTCGTCGTCGTCGAACACGGCGACCGCCAGCTCGACCGGGAACGGGCCGGTCGGGACCGATCGGTTGAACGCGGGCGGATTCGGGTTGACCAACGGGTCCGAAGCGGCGAGCCGGCCCGACGTCACCGTCAGCGTCGCAACCTCGCGCGTCTCGAAGCGGACCGTCCGTCCGTTCCACCCGCGCCGGCCTGCACCGAACGCCGTGGCGACGCCCTCGACATCGAGCTCGTATGCCATCCGCGCAGCGTACCGAGCGGCGCAGCCGAGACAAGTAGCCCGATCGTGCGGCGTATAGTCCGCACCCTCACCAGCCCCGGGAGTGCGCCATGACCGACGTCAAGCCCGAACCGGTCCCTCGTCGCGAGATCGGCACCCAGCTTTCGACCGACCTCAGGTGGTACGAGGAGCACGCCATCAGGAACCGTCGCTGGTACCAGCTGCTGATCGGTGCCGGGTTCGTCTTCGGCGTCGCCGTCACCGTCGCGGGCGTGCTTCGGCTCTCATCGGAGCTCACCGCGCTCCTGGGTATCGGCGTGACCGCGGCGACCACGCTGCTCGGGCTCTCCCAGGCGCAGCCGAACTCGATCCGGTTCCGCATGACCCACCAGGCGCTCGAGGCCGAGCAGCTCGAGTTCACCGAGGGCGCCGGAGCCTACGCAGGCCTGACGCCGGCGGCGGCCCGAGCCCGACTCGCCACCCGACGCAACGCCATCGTGAGCGCCGAGTACGGCGAGTGGAAGGCGATCGCCGCTCGCCTCGAGCCGGCGGCCGCCCCCGCCCCGAACGAGCCGAGCGCCTAGCCGCCAGGCCGGCCCACATTCATGCCGCGCAGCTCCCGCCGGATCGGGATCCGCCGCGTGCCGCCGGCTCCCCGGGTGGTACCACCGGCCACTACCGTCGGACGTCGGCGGTCCCGTAGCCTCCAAGCCGCCGACCCGTCACGCCGCTCGTTTCGCGGCACCGGCAGCGGAAAGGGGTAAGTCGTGCTCCATGGGTTCCTGGGCAACGCCCGCGAAGTCGACGCGGTCGCCCTTCAGCAGGATCTCGATGCGCTCTTCGTCGAAGGGGAGCAGGTTCTCCGCGCCTTCAAGATCCTCCGCGACCTGTTCGTGTTCACCAATCGCCGGCTCATCCTGATCGACAAGCAGGGGATCACCGGTCGCAAGGCCGAGTACCACTCGATCCCGTACAAGTCGATCAGCCACTTCTCGGTCGAGACGGCCGGCACGTTCGACGCGGACGCCGAGATGAAGATCTACATCGCCGGCAACCCGAACCCGATCGAGCGCGAGTTCAAGCGCGGCACCGACATCGTGTCGGTGCAGAAGACGCTGGCGCAGTTCATCGTGAGCTAGGGTCGGATCGCAAGGACGAAGCGGCCTACCCGACGACGGGGGACTCAGCGGTGATCGAGTCAAGCGAGCTCGCCTGTCCCAAGTGCGGCTCGCCGATGGTGCGCCGCAAACGACGCAGCGATCGAGCCGAGTTCTGGGGTTGCCCGCGGTTCCCGGACTGTCGGGGAACTCGCGATCTCGCGGCGATCAGGGCGACGAGGCCGAGGACCGAACCAGAGACCGTCGTCGCGGACGGGTCCGGCACGGCCTTGACCCGACGGGAAGCCGGAACATCGGCGCGAGCGACCTACGAGCACCGCCGAGCCCGCCACGAGGAGCGAGTCCGTCGCGCGCGGCCGCGGATCCTGGTGGCAGGACTCGCCGTTGCGATCGCCGGCGTCGTTCTGCTGGGTCAGTCGGGCACGTGGCCCTTCGTCGGGATGGCGCTCCTGTTCATGTCTGCCATGACCACGCTCGGCGCGCTGTTCGGCACGCCCGCTCACGTCCGAGCGTGGAAGACCGGAGCGATCGCGGAGGAACACGTCGGGCGGGTCCTCGACCAGCTCGAGCAGGACGGTTTCCGCGTGCTCCACGACCGCCGGCGGCCGGGCGGCCGCGACAACATCGACCACATCGTGATCGGCCCGACCGGCGTGTTCGTCGTCGAGACCAAGCACTACGCGGCGACCGTCCGGGTCAGGGGAGGGGAGCTGTTCATCGCAGGCCGTCGGAAGCCCGGCTTCGTGGACCAGGTCCTTCGGCAGATCGAATCAGTCAGCGGCGTCCTCGGTGTTCCGGTGACGGGCCTGATCTGCGTTGTTGACGGCGAGTTCCCGCTGTTCGGCTCAACGAGGGTCGGTGGGATCGACGTCGTACCACCGACACGCTTGGCAAGGCTCATTCACCGCGCGCCCCTCGTGTGGGACCCCTTCGAGGTCGAGCGTGTCTCGGCTCTGGCCGCTGCTGCACTTCCTCCTCAGTAGCGGGTCTAGCCCTGAGCGGGGTTCAGCGATCGCCCGCTACGGGACGTTCAGCCCCTTGCCGCCTGCGAACGCCGGTCGTAGGGTTCCCGCGGTCGGCGGTCCGAGGGGGTCGCCGCGAACTACCGGGTACTGAGCTGTGATCGCGAGCCGCCCCCGCGTCGGTCGCCTACTGATTGTTCTTGTCCTCGCCGCCTGCTCCTCGACAGCGACTGCGCCGTCAGCCGCCGTTGAGTCGAGCGCTGCCGCGACGCCAGACGTCCGGGCAGGCGAAGGCGCGACAGGCGAGGCGCCCGCACTGGGCCCCGCGCTGATCGGCCCCACGGAGGCGGCGATCGTCCTGTCGATCACCGACGGCGACACAATCCGCGTGGATCGGGGTCGGGGGTCCGAGCCGATCCGGTACATCGGCGTGGACACGCCAGAGATGACGGATGGACTGGATCCGGACGTCCAGGAGCTGGCCGAGGCGGCAACCGCCGCCAACCGGGAACTCGTCGAAGGCCGCGAGGTCATCCTCGAGCGCGACGTCAGCGAGCGCGACCGCTTTGACCGGCTCTTGCGCTATGTCTGGGTGCGCGACGGTGGCGACTGGAAGCAGGTCAACCTGGCCCTCGTCGCTGGCGGCTACGCGCGGGTCGTGACCTATCCTCCCGACGTGCGATACGTCGACCTGTTGCTGAGTGCCGAACGGGACGCGCGCCAGGCGAAGAGGGGGCTGTGGGCCGACGCGGAGGCGGAGAAGGCGCCCCCGGCCTTCGTTCCGCTGGTACCTCAGGCGCCCGGCGCCGACTGCGATCCGGCCTACCCCGACGTGTGCATCCCGCCCGCTCCGCCGGACCTCGACTGCGCCGACGTGCCGTTCCGCCACTTCGCCGTGCGGCCGCCGGATCCGCATCGGTTCGACGGGAACAGCGACGGTGTGGGATGCGAGGGACCGTGACGATGGACAAGACAGCCTCGGGCGTGTCCCCCGGAGCTACGGCGGATCCGCCTACCGAGCAATCCGCCGGGGACCGATACCGACGGTTCATCGAGGACCATGAGGCCGCCTGGGAGCTCGCGTTCGCGGCATTGGCGATCGCGTTCGTTCTCATCGGCTTCGTGGAAGCCGACGGCTGGGTAGTCACACTCGAGTGGCTCCTCACGGCGATCTTCGCCGCAGAGTTCTTCAGCCGGCTCGCGGTCGCGCCGTCCCGGTCTGCATACCTGCGCGTTCACTGGATCGACGTCCTGGCGCTCGTTCCGCCGGTGCGCGGATTGCGCGTCCTTCGGCTGCTTCGACTGCTTCGCCTCGTGCGTGCCTTCGCGGGCGTCGGTCGCGCCCTCGGGAGTGTCGAGCGTCTCGCCGCGCACCGCGGGCTCGTCTGGCTGCTCGTCGCGTGGGGTGCGGTCATGGTTGTCTGTTCGCTGGGTCTGTATGCGGCCGAGAATGGAGTGAACGCGGCGATCGACGACCCGCTCGACTCCCTGTGGTGGGGACTGACCACCATGACGACGGTCGGGTACGGCGACGTCACACCGGTGACCGCCGAAGGTCGCCTGGCCGCCACCGTCCTCATGGTCCTCGGAATCGGGCTCTATTCCGCGGTGACGGCGGCGATCACGAGCTTCTTCGTGGCGGGACACCCCGCGACCACACAGCCCTACGTCGCGGCATCGATCCGGACGCTCGCAGAGTTGCGGGACGAGGGCCACATCGACGATGCAACGTTCCAGGCGAGGCGCGACGAGCTGCTGAACCGGCTGTAGCCGGAACCATCATGCCTCGCGCGAGTGCGCAAGCAGGCGAAGAGGGAGGACGGAAGAGTGACGCTCTGGGTCGTCAAGGGTGGTCGAAAAGGTGAGCGCGAGGAGCGCTTCATTGAGAACGGTCTCATTGGGATTGGCTGGGAGGGCGTCCCCGACCTAACGACGTTTCAGAGCCGCGACGCAATGAAGGAGGGCTATCGGTCCGTCTACCCCGGCGAGAGCGAGGTCAAAGTTGGGGTGCAGGTGGGGCAACTCTGGGCATTCAGTCATGTAATGAAGCAGGGTGATCTTGTCGTGGTGCCCCTCAAGACCCGTGGCCAGATCGCGATCGGTCGCATCGCTGGCGACTACCGCTACGCGAGTGATCTCGGGTCGGACATGCTCCACGTACGACCCGTGAAGTGGATCAAGACGGATTACCCGAGGGCAGCCTTCGACAAGGACTTGCTGTTCTCCTTTGGATCGTTCCTAGGCGTAAGCACAGTGTCCAGAAACAATGCCGAGGCCAGGGTTGAATCGCTGGTCACGGGAAAGTCAACACCTTCGGCAAGTTCGGAGCAGGCCGAAGTCCTAACCGACGCCGAGGAAGAGATCGATCTTGAAGAGACGGGCCGAGATCAGATCGTGGACCTCATCCAGAAGAGGTTCAAGGGACACGGGCTGGGGCGCCTTGTTGACGCAGTACTCGCGGCGAAGGGATTCTCGACACGGGTGTCACCGCCGGGGCCCGACGGTGGGGTAGACATCGTCGCGGGGGCAGGCGCGATGGGATTCGATGGCCCTCGTCTCGTAGTCCAGGTGAAGTCGCAGTACAGCCCAGCTGATGTGTCGGTTCTCCGGGAACTCAAAGGCACGATGGCCGACTATCGTGCCGACCAAGGACTCCTTGTGTGCTGGGGTGGCTTCAAGGACACGCTACGCCGTGAGGCGCGCAACGACTACTTCAAGATCCGCCTTTGGGACCAGCAGGAACTGCTCGACAATCTCTTTGCTCACTATGACGAGTTTGACGAAGACATCCGCGCGGAACTGCCCCTCAAGCGGGTCTGGACCGTCGCACGTGACGCGCTCGGCTCTTAGCTGCGAACGCAACGCGCTCCCGTGACGCCATCCGTGTCGTGAGCGCTACTTTCGGAAGACCGTGTCCGAATGCCACTCGAGCGCCTCGCGGGACGGCGCCGGAAACGGCGGGCGGGGTAGCCGGATCTCGCGTCCGTCGAGACCGTAGTAGTCACGACCGTTCTCGAACTCGTCTCGGATCCGACCGCTGACGCGCAGCTTCAAGTCCGGGGTGACGGTGACGTACCCGCGATCGAAGAGCGTGTGCAGGTCGGAGCGCAGAAGCAGGCCGTTGGAGATCTCGTGGCTTTCGACCAGGCGATACGGCTTGATGTGGGCCGCTTCAAGCACAGGCAGCGTCCGCTCACCGGTCACGACGCATCGGCGCTCGTACGCGTCCGTCACGATCACGCGGAAAGCGCCTTGGCCGAGTCGAGGATATGTGACGGAAGGCGCCCCATAGCCGGTCGACGGCACTTCGGCGATGACGTGCGGAGCCGCAACGTTCGCAGCGATCGCGGCTTGGATCTCGCTCCAGAGGCGGGCGCCTTCGCCGACATTCGTGTCGTACGACTTGCCGCGTGTCAGGTTCGAGGACCAGTCCCTCGGCGCAGACAGCCACAGCTCCTCAGGCAGGAAGAACGGTTGAACAAGGACGCTCGAACCGATCAGCGTGACATCGGGGTCGAGCAGCCTTTCGCTGTACCGCTGCACGTCCCGGACGAACGACTGATAGGAATCCGCCCCATTGACCTGGCCGAAGGCGTCCCAAGCGAACCGAGGGGTCATCGTCGTGTAATGCGCGAAGAAGCCCCCGCCGACGATCCAGCCGCCCCGGCGGTTGTGCAACTTGAAGATCCATGGCGCACCGGGCTCGAGGGAGATCGGGCGCACGGTGTTTGGCTGCCAGAAGTTGACTTCCTCCGGCGCCAGCTGCGCGAGGTACTGGAACCAGTCCAGGTCGGTGTTTGCGACCCAGTACCGCATCGCCCCGAAGTGTAGGCATGTGCGTCGGCGTCAGGAGCAGCGCAAGCGCTGACTTGACGCCGCTCCTCCCGAGGCGCGTATAGTCAATAACCGGTCGACACCGTCACGCCGTCGACTGGCCGGGGAGGGGAGAGGTTGCACCTCTACCAGGGCACGACCCAGCAGTTCATCGCGGACGCGACCCAAGCCCGGCTCGCCAACCAGCTCTCCGACCGCTTCTTCGACGAGTTCCGCTACCGGCCCGCGCCGTCGGAGGTCACGTCGTGGCGCAACTCGCTCGGTGCTATGCGACACGTGCTCAACATCGCCGGGCTGACCGACCAGGGGATCCTCGTCGAGCTCAAGCTGCCGCTCTCGTCGAAGCGACTCGACGTCATGATCACCGGAGGCAACCCGACGACCAGGCGCGACAACGCGGTGGTCGTCGAGCTCAAGCAGTGGACCGAGGTCGGCCACTCGAACATCACCGACTGCGTCACCGTCGACTTCAGCGGCGCCCCGCGCGACCACCTCCACCCTAGCCGGCAGGTCGCCCAGTACCAGCGCTACCTGATCGACACGCATCCCGCCTTCTCCGACGGCGCGATCGCCCTCGACGCCTGCGCCTACCTCCACTACGCGCAGCACGACCCGAAGTCGCCGCTCTACCATGCCTCCTTCGCCGATCTTCTCGCGGCAAACCCGGCCTTCACCGGCGATCAGCTGGACGCCTTCGCGGACTTCCTTGACCAGCGCGTCAGCGGCGCCGATGACGGGGCCATTCTCGAGCGTGTAGCCGCCACGGCGTTCAAGCCGCACAAGCGCCTGCTGGACCACGTCTCGCGCGTGATCAGGAACGAGCCCTCATTCGTGCTGCTCGACGAGCAGCTCGTGGCCTACAACGCGATCATTGACGAGGTCCGCGGAGCCGGCCAGAACAGGCGCAACGTCGTCTTCCTCGTGCAGGGCGGTCCAGGCACGGGCAAGTCGGTCATTGCGGTCAACCTCGTCGCCGAGCTCGCCGAGCGCGGCCTCAGCACGCTCCACCTGACCGGCTCGAAGGCGTTCACCGAGAACCTGCGCAAGCTCGTCGGTGGCCGGGCGAGCGCGCTGTTCAAGTACTTCCGCGACACCGCGAACGTCACCGAGCCGATCGACGTCGCGATCCTCGACGAGGCCCACCGGATCCGGACCGTCTCGACGAGCCGCTTCACGCCGGCGAAGGCGCGCACGGGCAAGGCGCAGATCGACGACATCCTCGACGCGAGCCGCGTGTCGGTCTTCTTCATCGACGACCTCCAGGTCGTGCGCCCGGGCGAGGTCGGCAGCACCGAGCTGATCCGCGAGTCGGCCGCGAAGCGCGGGCTCGAGCTGCGCGAGTTCAAGCTCGAGGCGCAGTTCCGGGCGAACGGCTCCGACTCGTTCATCCGGTGGGTCGACAACACGCTCGAGCTCGATCGGACGCCGCAGGTCCTCTTGAACATGGACGACGAGTTCGACTTCCGAATCGTCGGCAACGTTCGTGAGCTCGAGCGACTGATCCGCCAGCGGGCAGGGGAGGGGAGCACCGCGCGACTCGTGGCCGGCTTCTGCTGGCCCTGGTCCGACCCCGACGACGCCGGCCTCCTCGTGCCCGACGTGAGGGTGGGGGACTGGACGATGCCGTGGAACGCGAAGGCCGCGGCGCGCCGGCTTGGTCCCGGAATCCCGAAGTCCGACTTCTGGGCGAGCGACCCGCGGGGGATCGAGCAGGTTGGTTGCGTCTACACGGCGCAGGGCTTCGAGTTCGACTACGTCGGCGTGATCGTCGGCCCCGACCTAGTCTGGCGCCCTGTCGAACGCAAATGGGCGGGTCAGCGCGACCGGTCATCCGACCGATTCGTCCGAGCGGCCAAGAGCGACGACGACTTCACGCAGTATCTCAAGAGCGTGTATCGGGTCCTGCTGACCCGCGGCCTCCGAGGCTGCTACGTCTACTTCATGGACGACCCGACTCGCGACTTCTTCCTGAGCCGAACGGAGGGTGGTCGCTCCGAAGCGCGACGTGCCGCTGAGTCGTTCGCTCCGTACGGAGACCCCATCGCGTGACGTACGAGTGGGATGCGCTCCTGAACGGACCCGAGCACAACTCGAGTTGGGCCAACGACTGTGTCGAGCGAGTTTCGAACCTATTGGCCATCCAGCCGACCGGTCCCGGCCGTGTCGTACTCCGCTGGCACGTCGGCGGATCGTTCGCCGAACCGGGGTGGACGGGGCCCGGCAAGCCGCACCGCAAGGGCTCGGAGGTCGTCTTCCATGTCGGGCTCCCTCGACGCGTTCATGACGCGGAGCTGGAGGACACCCTCCTTGACTTTGCAGCAGAGGCAGCGGGGCAGGCCGGTCACGCTCTTGCGTCGAGTGGACGGGCGACCTTCGATGAGGAGGGACACCGGCGCGCCGTCGAAATCGTCCGTCAGGACGTCCGAGCACTCGAACCGGCCGCCGTCCGCCGCGAGTCGTTCCGTGCGAGCGAGGAGCGCTCTGCTCGGCGGAAGCACATCCGGGAGGCGGTCCCGGAGGTGTACAGGGAGCCAGGTCGGGGTCCGGCGCTCCCAGTGTTCGAGTTCGCCTGGTCGAGCGAGGGGGAGGTCGACGCGCTCCTGGACTTCGAGCAGCTCGTGGACGATCGACTTCGAGCCGGCGGCCTCGGCGGCGTCGATGGCAACGAGATAGGGGAGGGGAACTACCGACTGTTCGTCGCACCCCGACGCGGCAAGCGATCCCTCGCCATCTCCCTCGTCGAGCACTTGGCCATGGCCGAAGGACTGTCGTTGACGGGCGCGCCGCGATGATCCCGACGTCGGACTCCTGGGCGAGCGCGAAGGAGGGGATCGACCAAGTCGGCTGCGTCTACACCGCGCCGGGCTTCGAGTTCGACTACGTCGGCGTGATCGTCGGGCGCGACCTCGTCTACCAACCGATGGACGGGGGATGGATCGGCCAGCCCCAGCAGTCCCACGACCGCGTCGTCCGCCGCGGCGTCTCGTCGGCCCAGTTCACCCGCTACGTCAAGAGCACCTACCGCGTCCTGCTCACCCGCGGCCTCCGCGGCTGCTACGTCTACTTCATGGACGTCCCGACGCGGGACTTCTTCCTGAGCCGGACTGAGGGATCACCCCGGCCATACGCGCGGGCGGCAGAGCAGCCTACAGGCTATGGCGAGGCGGATAGATGACAACCGGCGGCTGCGCGTTTGGTTGGCCGCGCCGCCGGAGCATCAGTGGATGGCGTTCGTAAACGCATGGGTCTCGAATGGTTGAACCACGCCGACCGAACCGAGCCCCGCGGCTTCTTAATCTGCGACATGCTTGCACCGACCCCACTCCTAGCCCCACAGGTCGGGGATCTGGCGAACGTCGTCATCGACGCGATAAGTGATCGCGCGGTCGTTCAAAGGTTGGCAGAGATCCTTGGCGACGACGCCGCCATGATGCGATTGCGGGCCGGGCGCAAGTCGGTAGCACGCGGCGACTTCGGCGAAGCTGTCGCCGGCGCGTGCCTCGAGGAGCTCGAGGGATGGACAGTGCCCGTGCGAAAGCTCCGGTTCAAGATTGATCCGGAGCAGACTCAGCCGGGTTCGGACATCGTTGCTTGGCAAGAGCAGGAAGGTGCAATCGCGCGTCTGCAGTTTGTCGAGACCAAGCTCCGAACCGGCTCATCGCCACATGTTGCGGTCGAAGCGCACGACCAGCTTCGTGACGACGTTGACCGTGGTTTTGGCGACATCCTTGAGTTCATTGCTGAGCGGCTCGCAGAGACGCAACACGACCGCTACGAAGCCCTCGTTGACTACCTTCTCCGTAGGGACTTGGACGACGAGATCCTCGACGAGTACGGAGTGTTTCTTGTTTGGGATCAGGCAACTTGGGACGAAGTCGTGCTTGATAATCTCGACGACGCGGACCCTTTGCTTGAGCCGCTGCACGTACGAGTCGCACAGTTCCAGGGTTTGGCCGGGCTGGTAGCCGACGTGTACGACCGCGTGGGCGTCGAGGTCTTCGATGATGGCAGTTGAAGAACTAGAAGGCCTCCTTGGCGATCCTTCGTTCATCGCGGAGGCCGCCAATCTCAACGCGCATGCGGTGTTCTCGCAGCTGATCGGGACTCAGCCGGTTGCCGACTGGCTGTACTCACCGAACCGCCTCATAAGAAACGCAGTTCGGCTTTCCATCGCCGCCCGCGACGCCGCCACCGCCACGGAGGCAGACCGTCTTGGGCCGCTGGCGTTGGAGGCCGCGCGCGTATGGGAGGCCCTGTCGAGAGTAGCCCCTGGAGTCACGCCCGCAGGAGCACTGGCGAACGCCGCGACGTTATACGAGGTGGCCGGCTACCAGGCTAACGCGACGACTCTTGGGCGGCACCTCGCGTCGGCCGGAACGGGAGCGACGGGCCTGACCGAGTCCGTGGGGCTACTTCTTCAGCGCCGCCTTGTCGCGCTGAGGCTTGCGAGCCCAATCGCGGCTGCAGATGCAGAGTCGGAAGATGACTTGGCCTCGAGTCTCGTGGAGAGAGGCGGACTTCGAGCGCTTCAGGCAGCAGCGCTCTATCTAATGTCCGGAAGCGACCGTGCTTTCGCACGCGCAATAGAAATCCTCGACGCCACCGAGGCAGTAGCGGGGGACGTCGGACTCGTCCTCGAGAGCAACCTCCTTCGCAACGTTCGCGCAGTGCTCCCACTGATGCACCAAAGGTCCATCTGGCAAACGCTCAGTGGGGCGGTGGATCATCCGCGGTGGCAGCGTTATATGTCGGTCCTCGCCCGTGGCCTTGGCCAGCCGCTCGTGAATAGCCGCTCGGTGTCAGAGCTGTGGCCGTCGCAACTTGCTGCGATTCGCGGTGGGCTCCTGGACGGGACGGACAGCCTCGTGGTTCGCACGCCAACCAGCTCCGGAAAGACGCGGATCGCGGAACTAGCCATCGTCAAGGAGCTAATTTCTGACCCGACGGCTCGGTGCCTCTACGTCGCCCCATACCGCGCGCTCGTCAACGAAGTCGCCGAGACATTCTCCGCGTGCTTCACCGATCTTGGGGTCTCCTCGGCGTCGCTGTCGGGAGCGTTCGAGGACGACGAAGGCCAAGCGATCATGGGTCAGCAAGCGCGAGTGGTGGTGGTAACTCCGGAGAAGCTTGACCTGCTGAGTAGATCCGGAGTCGACGCTCTTCACGACGTCTCTCTTGTTGTGCTGGACGAGGGTCAGATCGTCGGGGAGGGGGACAGAGGCCGCAGGTACGACCTGCTCGTCAGCCGGCTACGGCGCCAACTGCCTCGCTCACGCTTCCTCTTCCTGTCTGCAGTGGTGCCCGACGTGACCCTCGTGGACTTCGCTAACTGGCTCCAAGCCACCGGAGAACCGATCCGGTCCGGGTGGAGGCCGGCGATCCTACGCACCGCGGCCCTGCATTGGGCGGACGGGTCCGGGAGCCTCACCTTTGAGGAAGGGCAAGGCATCGACGAGGCTTTGGACGACCATAGTCCTACGATCGTTTCTCAGACGGTATTCGAGCACATTGATCCGACGACCCAACGCGCGCGCAGGCCTCGGTTCCCGTCCGACAAAGGGCAGGTGGCGGCTGCACTCGCGTACGAACTGGCAGAGAGAGGGCCCGTTCTCGTCTCAACGACGATGCCGAGCTGGGCGCTGTCGATTGGCGACTCAATCCTTGAACGCGTCAACCTAGGGCAACTCGTCGGAGAGGCACCCAAAAGGGCTTTTGCGCGGGTCGAAGATCGGCCCCTGATGCCGACATCGTACGCGGCGGCCGTTGAGTGGCTTGGAGAGACCCACCGCGTCAGCCGACTGCTCCAGCGTGGTATCGCGGTGCATCACGGTCCGTTACCAGATCCCGTCCGGACTGCGATAGAGGATGACTTCCGAAGCGGGCGCCTCCAAGTTCTAGTGGCTACATCGACCTTGGCTCAGGGCGTAAACCTCCCGGTGCGAACAGTGATCATGCACAGCTGCTGGAGGTCGGATGCCTCTGGTGCGGTTCGGATATCTGCGCGCGATTACTGGAATATCGCTGGCCGAGCCGGCCGTGCCGGGCAGGAGACGTCAGGCCTCCTAGTCCATCTCGTGCTAAACGATCGCGACGAGAGGGACTATCGCTACTTCCTAGCGCATCGCGAAGCTCTGGATCCAGTGGAAAGTGCCCTTCTCTCGCTCTTGCGCGAATTGTCTGCGCGGCGACTCTCTCCGGAGGTCGCGGACGAGATGATGGACCCGGCGATCCTCGCCATGGTGATGGAGGAGGGGGTGGATCCGGACGCAGCGGTGGACGAGATACTTCCTCTAACGCTCTGTGCCGTCCAGGTCGACCGCGCCAGACTGGACGTCGCGCCTCTCGCATCTGTCATGCGCCGGACTGCTCGACGCATCGTCGCGGAAGTTCCAGACGGCGAGGCGCGACGAGTCTTTGCATCCACGGGCTTCTCGAGCCGAAGCTGCCAGCAGTTAGCACAGTATGTCCGTGATAACTCGGAACAATTCCGGGAGCTGCTGCCGGCCGCAAATCTGCAAGACCTCGACGCACTGGTTGGTCTCGCCCTGGAGCCGCTCACGGCCATACCCGAAACCGCCGACGAAGCCGACTATCCGGGAAGCCGTGAAGAGCCCGTCCGGCTCTGGCTTCAGGGCATGACAGTCTCTGCCATCGGGGGCGTGATGGACATACCCACGGACACGATCGGCCCAGTAGTCGAGGACTTCGTCGCTTACCGACTCCCGTGGGGCGTGACGGCGCTTTGGCGGATCGCCGAGGCAGAGCTGGAGCTAGACAGCCTGAGCGAGGTGTCGAGAGCGCTGCCGGCGATGCTGAAGTACGGGGTTCCGACCCCAGAAGCGACGTGGGCACACGTCTCGGGCATTTCCTCACGGACGCTCGCGACGCTCCTTGGAGAGCGCTTTGCAGAGGAAAACCGCGAACGGACGCCTGCAGCGTTCAATCTCTGGCTCGCAACGCAGCAGTTGGAGACGCTTGCCGAGGAGTACGGGGTCGCCGGTGGTGCGTTGCGAGAAGTGGCAGGGGCGATAGTCCGGTCACGACCCAACCAGCTGATTGATCTGCTAGAAGCCGGCGAACTGCTGCCGCGCAACGTGCCGGTCCGCCTGCTGCGATCGGTGGTTCCGGCGTCGCTTCGTAGATTGCTCGAAAACGGAGACCCAATCTACTTACAGCGTGACTACGACAGCGGTGTTAGCCGCAACTCCATCATCGTCGCCGCAAGATCCCGCCGGCTTGGCTACCTACCCTGGGACCTCGCGGTCGCCTTGGCCCCGGAGATGGACCGAGGGTTGGTCGTCGAGGCAACGGCGATGCACCTTCAGGATGGTGCTCGCGGACCAGAGTTGGTCGTCCGATTACGGACATAACTCACCTTATCGGAAGTGGCCAAGCCACGACGCTCTGACCGGTCGCGGGGCTGTTAAGGGGCTGACCTCGAGCACCCGCTACTGCATGGATCTCTATCAGGCCCATGATTGACATGGGGAACGCATGTACCTACGCTGCTACGCATGAAGCAGGCACGAATTTCGCGTGGCGGGCAGGTGTCGATCCCGGCCAACGTGCGACACCGCTGGAAGACCGATCGGATCTTGATTGAAGACGGAGGGGATCAGGTCATCGTCCGACCCCTGCCCGACGACCCGATCGCCGCAGCGCGAGGGTACCTCAAGCCGTTTGCCGCGGAGGACGCGATAACGTCGGATGAGGCCCGTGCACGTACGCGCGCCGAGGAGGCTGCCAGCGGGCCCGGAGCGATCCGCTGACGGTCTTTGACGCCCAGGCGATCATCGCGTTTCTTCGGGACGAGCCGGCCGCCCCAGAGGTCGAAGTCGAACTCCGCGAATTATCACGACCGGCACGGGTCAGTGCCGTGAACGTGGCGGAGGTCCTGGATGTGATGACCAGGATCTACGAGCGCCCGGTGGCTGCAACGATCACCGCTCTGGCGATGCTCGAGACCGCCGGCCTTCAGACTCACGTCGTGGACGCCGCGATCGGCCTGTCGGCAGGCGAACTGCATGCCCGTCACTACGATCGCAAGGCCAGTCCACTGTCGATGGCTGACTGCATTGCGCTCGCAACCGCTATCGTCCTCCAGGAGACATTGGCGACATCGGACGGTCCATTGGCCGCGGCAGCCGTGCTCGAGGGGGTTCACGTTCTCCGCTTACCGAATTCGACCGGCGACCGGCCGCGCATCTGACACGTGTGCCCAACCCCGAACCGGGGCTGTGCCGTCGTACCGACATAACAGAGCGGGCAATCGGAAGTTGCGCCCACACCCGCTCGCTCCACCGCGCCCTGGGCGTCAGCTCGTGAGGAGCTCCGACGGTTCGACGAGCCGTACGACGCTGCGAGCACGGCGGATGAGTCGCTGATCGATTGTCAGCACCGGACAGCCCAGGGCTTCAGCAAGGGCAAGGTATTCGGCGTCGTACGACTTCGCCCAACCGAGGTTTCGCGCGATCTCCACGGAGCGCCGCCGATGCGCTGGGTCGCCGCCCATCGCGTTGATCGGCATGCTCTCGAGTCGTTCGATTGCCTCATAGAGTCGCGCATCAGGTAGATCACCTCTGAACGCGGCGGCCAGGATGGCTGATACGCCCTCGGACCACATCAGGGGCGGTGCAATGAGCTCGAGGCGTCCCGCGAGATCCGGCCCGGTGGGCATCGATGCGAGATTGACCGCGGCGCTTGCGTCGATGACCAGCCGCATGCCGGTCAGTGCTCAGCGCGCTGCGATCGGACGATGGCGACGAAGTCAGGCATCGGTCCGCCCCAGAACGTCGTCTGCCATTCGTCGGGAAGAGGGACACGGTCGGAGCGCGTCTCCACCATCTCATCGAGCGCAGCCTCGTCAATGACGTGCTGCGTGCCGACCTTGGTTGCTCGCAGCCGACCTTCGCGGATCCAGCGGCGGATCGTTTCCGGGTTGCGGCCGGTGCGCCTGGCTGCCTCGGGAACTGTGAGCATTGTGGAATGCTACAACACCGCGTCGGGATGTAGGTCCCTTGTCAGGTCGGGTCGGCCTCGTTCCACGACCCCCGCTCCGCGCGAAGATACTCCTCGGTCGCGCCGTACACTCCGCCCAGTGCCCCGCGATAGCTGGAACGGACACGCCGAAGCATGATCGTGTCGGGATCACCGACCGCGACCTCGACGACCAGACGGTCCCCCGTCCGGAGCCCGGACGCCTCAACGATCGCGGCGGGCACCGTCAACTGACGCTTCCGGCGCAAGCGAACCACCGCGGCCAGTCTGTCCATACGGGCCATCGCTCCAAGGGTCTGGGCAATCTCCGACCCCACACAAGTCGACTCACATCCTACGATGCCCGGCATGCGAGACCGCTACCCGCCGATCGAGCCGTACGAGGAGGGTCACCTCGACGTCAGTGACGGCCACCGCATCTGGTACGAGGTCTCCGGCAACCGGGCCGGCACGCCGGCGCTCGTCGTCCACGGAGGCCCGGGCAGCGGTTCCTCCCCCGGCCTGCGGCGCTACTTCGACCCGGCCGCGTACCGCATCGTCCAGTACGACCAGCGCATGTGCGGCCGCAGCCTCCCCCACGCCAGCGAGCCCGATGCCGACCTGTCTCCGAACACGACCGACCACCTCGTCGCCGACATCGAGCGGCTGCGTGAGCACCTCGGCGTGGACGGGTGGCTCGTCTTCGGCGGCTCGTGGGGCTGCGTCCTGAGCCTCGTCTACGCCGAGCGACACCCGGAGCCCGTCCGCGCCCTCGTCCTCCTCGCGCTCGCCACCGGTCGACACGTCGAGACGAACCTGCTCACGCGCGGTCTCGGCGTGCTCTTCCCGGAGGCCTGGGCGCGCTTCCGCAGCGAGGTTCCGGAGAGCGACGGCGACGGCGACCTCGCCGACGCCTATGCCCGCCTGCTCTTCGATCCCGATCCGGCCGTCCGCGACCGTGCCGCCCGCGGCTGGTGCGACTGGGAGGACGCCATGCTTCCCGGGCTCCCGCCCGACGAGCGCTTCGACGATCCCGCCTACCGGCTCGCCTACGCGCGCATCGTCACCCATTTCTGGCGGCACGGCTCGTGGCTCGACGAGGGCCAGGTGCTGCGCGACGCGGGTCGCCTGGCCGGCATCCCGGCGGTCCTCGTCCAGGGCACGCTCGATCTCGGCAATCTCGTCGGGACGCCGTGGGAGCTCCACGCCGCCCTCCCCCACTCCGAGCTCGTCCTCGTCGACGAGGCCGGTCACTCGACGAGCCAGGGCGGGATGGTCGATGCGCTGATCACCGCCACCGATCGCTTCCGCGAGCCCGCCCGCACAGCGCCGGCTAGGTGACCGTCACCCCGAGCAGCGTCCCGACCCCGAACGTCACTGCGGCCGCGATCCCGCCGAGCAGCACCTGCCGGACGGCGCCGAAGACCTTCGAGCGACGCGTCGTGACCGAGATGCCGATCCCGAGCAGCGCGAGCGCCGCCAGGCTGATCCCGAGGCTCGCCCCGAAGGCCGTCGGCCCGGACGCCAGCAGATACGGCAGCAGCGGCACGAAGGCGCCCGAGGTGAACGCGAGGAACGATCCGAGCGCCGCCGTGATCGGGGAGCCGATCGAGCGCACGTCGAGCCCGACCTCCTCGAAGATCAGCAGGCGCACCGCGTGGTCGGGCTCGTCGAAGACCGCGTCGACGAAGCGGGCGGCCTCCTCGTCGGTGAAGCCGCGCTCGGTGTAGATGCGCGCGAGGATCCGCCGCTCCTGCTCGGGCGCGTCCCGGAGCTGCTTGCGCTGGAACGCGACCTGGTAATCGAGCAGCTCGCGCTGGCTCTGGACCGAGATGTACTCGCCGACGCCCATGCTGAACGCGCCCGCGATGAGGCCCGCGATCCCGGCGAGCACGATGATCGCGGGCTCGGGGTTGGCGCCGGCCACGCCCATGACCAGCGCGAGGTTCGAGACGAGCCCGTCGTTCGCGCCGAATACGACCGGCCGAAGAACGGTGTTCGCGGCGGTGTCGTGCGGGGCGTCCGCTGCCGGCAGCACGCGGTCGTCGATCGTCGCCATTCGCATCGGGTCCACCGTAGCGGTGGCCGACGGTTCGGGCCCAGTGCCGTTCGGCCCGGGCCCTTCGCTCGAACGCCCGATTCGGGGATCGCGGCTACCATCCCGGGCGATGCGACTGCCTCCCGTCTTCACCCAGCGCGGCGCGCCCGCCGGTCTGCTCGGCGGAATCCACGCGGCCGCCTTCGCAGCCTACCCGATCCTCTTCCTGTGGGCCGAGAACCGCGGCGAGACCTCGCCCGAGGACGTCGTCCAGCCGTTCGTCATCGTCGTCGGGCTGACCGCGGTCGCGGTGCTCGTGCTCGGGCTCGTCCTCGGCGATCGGCGGCGCGGCGCACTCCTCGTGGCGCCGATCGTGCTCGGGGGGCTGCTGTACGGCCACGTCGGCGAGCTGACGAAGTGGTCGTTCGACGTGCGCACCGGGCTGTGGGTGGGGCTCAGCGTGCTCGCGCTGGCGGCCGCGATCTTCCTCGGCTCGGGCCGCCTCGGGACGCTCGACCGCGGGCTGCGCGTGCTTTCGGCCGTGCTGATCGCGATGCCGCTGGTCTCGATCGTGCCGTACGAGGTCGAGGAGGCGACGGCCGCTCCCCCACCCGTCCTCGTCGGCGGCGAGGTGCTGGCGACCGAGACCGACGCGCCGAAGCGCGACGTCTACTGGTTGGTCTTCGACCGGTACAGCTCCGATCTCGGCTACGAGCTCCAGTACGGCTTCCAGAACGACCTCACGCCGTGGCTCCGGGACCAGGGGTTCGAGGTGCTCGACCGGAGCCACGCCAACTACGTCGCGACGTCGCTGTCGATGGCGACGACGCTCAACATGGCCCACCTCGAGGACCTGACCGGGCTGCGCGACTCCGACAGCTCGAGCTACAACCCCGTCTACGCCCGCCTCCAGGGCTCGCGCGTCGTCAAGCAGTTCCAGGCGCTCGGCTACCGGTACGTCCATCTCGGCTCGTGGTGGAACCCCACCCGCACCGACGAGGCCGCCGACCGCAACTTCAACGCCGACGGCGTCAACGACTTCACCGCGGTCCTGATCGAGCAGAGCGTCGTGCCGGCGGTCGTCGAGACGTTCGATCTCGAGGAGGAGCCGCCGACCGAGAGCGTCAAGCAGTACAAGCACAACCGCTATGCACTCGATCAGCTCCCGAAGCTGCCCGGTGAGCGCGGGCCGAAGTTCGTCCTCGGCCACATCCTCCTCCCCCACCCGCCGTACGTGTTCGACCGCGACGGCCGGTACATCCCCGAGGACGAGGCGGCGGCGCTGGGCGAGGCCGAGGGCCTGCGGCGCCAGCTCGACTACACGAACAGCCGGATCCGGGCGTTCATCACGCAGCTGCTCTCGGTCCCCGAGGACCAGCGGCCGATCGTGATCATCCAGGCCGACGAGGGCCACTGGCCGCCCGGCTACTTCGCCGACAAGATCAACTTCGACTGGGAGACCGCGACCGAGGCCGAGCTCGAGACGAAGTTCGGCATCCTGAACGCCTGGTACGTCCCGGGCGGCACCGACGCGCTCGCGCTCAGGCCCGAGCAGACCGCGATCAACACGTTCCCGGTGCTGTTCTCGCGCTACTTCGGGCTCGACGGGTACGAGGAGCTGCCCGATCGCGTGACGACGTCGCACGGCTGGAACCGGCCGTACCGGCTCATCGACATCACCGACCGGCTGCCGAGCCTGCGCTGAGGGCGCAAGGCGGCTCAGCCCCGACGGCGGAGCAGGAACATCGTGCGGGTGCTCTCGGTGATCGGCGCTTCCGCCGCGATCTCCCAGCGCCCGGCCGTCGCGGCGCGGAACCCCTCGAGCGTGTAGTCCGGGAAGACGTCGCGCCGGGCGGCGAGGAGCCGGCGGACCATCGGGTCCTCCTTGGGCACGAACTCGACCACGGCCCACGGCGCGAGGTCCGCGAACAGGTCGAGCAGCATCGGCAACGGCACATTGCGCGAGATCCCGAGGTGGTGCACGAGCGCCAGCGCGAGGATGACGTCGGCGTCGGCCCGCTCGACCAGCGAGCGGCGCTCGCGGCCGGCCCAACCGATGCCGGGGCTCGGGTTCGCGACGTCGAGCACGAGCGGCAGGATGTCGCCGCGGCCCTCGCGCCGGACCTGACGGTAGTGCTGCTCGGCCGCGGCCGGGTCGACGTCCCAGGCAAGGACCCGCTTGCCGGTCTCGGCCGCGATCCGGCTGTAGCGCCCGGTGTTCGCGCCGAGGTCCCAGGCGCGCGACCCGGGTGTCGCCGCGACGTACTCTCGGACGAGGCGCTCCTTGTCCTTGGTCGCGACGTCGGCGTAGCTCGTGTGGTCGGCGTAGTCGGCCCACTCGGTGCCGCCGGGCTTCCAGCTCAGCCCGGCGACGGTCCCGCGCAGGTTCGTGATGAGCGCCTCGAGCCGGCGCCGGTCGATCCGCGCGCCGCGTGCGGCCTTCCCCTCGTCCTCGTTCCCCGCGTAGCGCCGCTGCGCCCGCGCATGCACGTGCAGGTGCGACAGCAGCCCCAGGTTGAGCCGCGACCGCCACGGCAGGAGCGAGGCGGCGAGGTCGAGCGGCACGCCGTCGGGGTTGGCCCGGAGCAGCGCCGACAGCCGGATGTCGCGGCGGGCCATGAGCGCGAGCGGCGCGAGGAAGTGCTCGCAGAACTGGCGGTACGCGACCCACGGGGCGCCGTCCTCGAGCGGCTCGAACGAGAGCGAGTCGATGAGGATCGGGCGGGCGTCACGGAACTGGACGTTGTAGGCCGAGGCGTCCCGCAGCGTCCAGCCCGCGCGGAGCGCCTCGAGCTGGACGTCGAGCGTGAGGAGTGCGGCGTCCTTGAGCTCGCCGAACGTCCATTCGTACGGGTAGCTGACGAACTCGATCCGCTCCGGGCGGATGACCGCGTGGGCGCCCGGGGCCTGCGCGTGCTCGAGACCGACGGTCTCGTACGGGACGAGCCGGCCCCGGTCGATCAGGGTCCGGCGAAGGTCGCTCGCCTCGAAGGCGTCCCACTCGGCGGCGAACGACGCCTGGATCTGGCGGTACGGCTGGCCGTCCCTCCAGAAGACGAAGCCGCTCGGGTCGCGGAACGACCCGGCGTCGCGTGCCGCCGGGCGAGCCCGCGCGGGTTCGGTCGCTGCCGTCTCCTCGCTCGTGGACGCGCCCGGATCAGCCCTCCCGGGCGCGGTCATCCATCGACACGTTCTGCTCGTCGGTGGACTCGGGACGCTCGCCGCGGACCGACCGCAGGATGCGTCCGATCTGCTGGCGGAAGAACAGCGGGACCGCGACGATCGCGGCGATGACGGCCTGGACGATCAGGCTGCCCGATCCCGCATCGATGTAGGCAAGCTCGAGCATGGTGGCTCCCAGCGTTCGACAGGCGGGCCGTCGTCACGACCCCGCGGTTACCATGCGGTGACCCGCGATACCGCGACGCAAACCTGCGCGCGCGAACGATAGCACGGGCATCCCGAACCGGTTGAGGGGCCGTTCGCGTTGGACCTGGACCGTCACCAGACCATCGATCCGCCGCCGTTCGACGCCGTCCGGTCCGAGGGCGCCGGGTCCGCGCGCGCCACGAGCGGCCGGCTCGCCCGGCTCGCGGCTCCCTGGCGTGGCCGGCCCGCGCCGGTCCACGTCCTGCTGCTCGTGGCGTACCCGGTGCTGTTCGTCTACGGCGCGAACCTCGGCGAGGTGCGCCTCGGCGACCTGGTCGCGCCGCTCGCGTTCGTGGTCCTCGCGGCGGCCGTCGCGCTCGCGGCCGGCGCGTACCTCTTCCGCGACGCCCGGCGCGCGGCGCTGCCCGTTGCCGCGCTGGTCGCGGCGCTCCTGCTCTACGGCCACGTCGCCGACGCGCTCCGTGAGGTGGTCCGGATCCGTCCGCTGTGGCAGCAGGCCGGGTGGGCCGCGCTCGTCGTGGCGGCGTTCGTGGCCGCGGTCGCGCTCGGGGCGTCGCGCATCGCCCGCCTGACGCGGGCACTCAACCTCGTGGCCGCGCTCCTCGTGATCGCGGCGCTCGTCGGGATCGTGCCGGGCGAGGTCTCGCGGCTCGGGCGGGTCGAGGCGCGACCCGGGACGGTCGCCGGGGGCGCAGGCACCGACCGGGAGATCTGGTACCTGGTCTTCGATCGGTTCGGGTCGGAGCGCTCGCTGCGGGCCATGTACGACATCGACCTCGGGCCGTTCCTCGACGGTCTGCGCGAGCGCGGCTTCGTCGTGCTCGACGGGAGCCACACCAACTACGTGAAGACCGTGCTGTCGATGGCGGCGACGCTGAACCTCGACTACCTCGACGAGCTGGCGGCGGAGATGGGCCCGGATTCGAACGATCTCGGCCCGATCCGCGATCGCCTCGCGGATCACGCGGTCGGGCGCTTCCTCAAGGACCGGGGCTACGAGTACGTCCATCTCGGGTCGTGGTTCGCGCCGACCCGCTCGAGCGCGATCGCCGACCGGAACCTCATGCCGGGCGGGCTGTCGGAGTTCGCGGCCGCGGTCTACGACCAGTCGGCGCTGCCGCTGATCGCGCGGAAGGTCGGCTCGCTGCGCGGGGATCCGCGGCGCGACCGGCACTACGCCGCGGGCACGTACCAGCTCGACATGCTCGACCGCCTCGCCGCGGAGGAGCCCTCGCAGCGGTTCGTCCTCGCCCACGTGCTGCTCCCACACCCGCCCTTCGTCTTCGCGGAGGACGGGTCGTTCGTTCCGGAATCGGTGGCGGACGGCACCTCGGCGGCCGAGCTGTTCGCCGCGCAGCTCGCGTACCTCGAGAGCAGGCTCGACACGCTCCTCGACCGGCTGCTCGACGGTCCCGCGGATCAGCGGCCGATCATCATCCTCCAGGCCGACGAGGGCCCGTATCCCCGCCCCTACTCGATGGACCCGTACGGGTTCGACTGGTCCACCGCGAGCCCCGCGATCCTCGAGAGCAAGTACGGGATCCTCAACGCGATGTACCTGCCCGGGCGTGACGCCGACGCGCCGGACCCGAGCCCGACGATGAGCTCGGTCAACACGTTCCGCTTCCTGTTCGCCGAGTACTTCGCCGCCGACCTGCCACTGCTGCCCGACGAGTCGTACAGCTCGAGGCGCAAGGACCGGCCGTACGACTTCGGGCGCATCACCGACCGGCTGCCGCCGCTCGGTGTCGACCCCTGACGCGTCAGGCGATCGGCAGCGGGTTGCGACAGGCGAAGTACGCGTAGACCGGCAGGTCGATCGCGACGTGGACGGCGATCGGCAGCAGCAGCGAGCCGGTCCGGATCATGAGCAGCCCCGCAACGTAGCCGCCGATCCCGGTCGCGACGATGACCGGAACCGGAGACCCGAGGAAATGCGCGCCGGCGTGCGCCACGCCGAACACGACCGCCTGAAGGATGAGCGCCCACGACAGGCCGATCACGCGGCCGGCGAAGGCGACGAACGCCCCGCGGTAGATCACCTCCTCGGCGACGCCGTTCGACAGCGAGAAGACGAGCCCGGGCACGAGCGCGAGCGGGTCGCCGAGATTGATCTCGAACGTCCCGAAGTACGGTCGGGCGATCAGCGCGCCGAGCACGAGGCCGAGCGGCGCCGCGACCGCGAACCCGAGCACCGACAGGCGCACGATCGTCGGGCGCGGCCGGCGCAGCCAGAGCGCGCCCGGTAGTACCGCGAGGATGCCGAGCAGCATCGCGGTCGCGCCGAGCGCCAGCAGCGCCTGGGCGAGCCGCCAGACGGCGGGAGGCGAGGCCGCATCGGCGCAGTCGAGCCCGCCCGGGTGGGCCAAGGGCGCCGTGAGGATGCGCCAGGCGATCCACACCGCGATCGGGATCGGGGCCGCCCACAGCCAGCGCGTCCAGGACCGGGCCAGCGTCGACGCCGCAAACCCGGCGACGAGGACGACGAGGACGAGCGGCCGCGCGGACCGGACGATGTCCGCGAACAGGATCAGCGCGAGCGGGAGCGCGGCCCAGACGAGCAGGACGGGAGGGGCCGTTGCGACCCGCGACCGGCCGAGCAGCCCGTCAGCGGTCACCGCCCGGCGAGCAGCGGGACGGGCTGGGAGTGGGGGCCGCGCACGGGCCGATGATGCCACGGTCGAGGCGTGGTGCGGGCGGGTCGCGGCCGGCAGCGGGGGCGGCCAGCGGAGGGCGGCGGGCACAACGAAACGCCCGAAGGAACCTCGATCCGTAGTCACCCCGCTGATGTAAACACCTGCGGAACGCTTTCGGTTCGTGGCCCCTTCGGGCAAGACCTAGATTACGGGGCGCGGCGCCGGGCTGGCTAGTGGCTTATCCACGAAGTTCGAGGAATTTGTGACATCGTGGGGAGTGCCGTCCACATGCTGTCCACAACCGGGGGCGTCGGGCTGTCCGGGGGCGTGCCGGGTCGGGCCTCATGGTCGCGTTGATGCGTGCCCGGGGCCCCTCGGCGCGTTCCAGGGCGGCCCTCGAGCGTGCCGCTCGGGCCTCGAGCGTGCCGGTCGAGACTCGAGCGTGCCGAGGCGACCGCACACTGCCAGATGCTCCCCGGAGAGCGCTATGAGCGCTCACTGCCACGGGTCGGCGGAGTGGCCGACGCCGACAGGCTTGGACGCGCTGGTCACGGCACGCGTACATGGCCAGATGTGTCTCCTCGGAAGCGTTGGGCCAACTGCGCGACGTCGAACAGGGCCATCGGCTCCCGACAGAGGCATCTGGCACGAATCGGGGGCACTTCGACCGCAGAACGTTCCCGGGGAGTGCAGATGGCAGGGTGGGCCGCTCTCAGGGTCGCGTACCGCCCCGGGTGGAGCACCTGGCAGCTTGCGGCGTTGAAGGGCCGGCGAGAGGTCCGAGTTGCCGTTCCACTTCGGTGCGAGCGATCTCGCGCGAACATTCGTGCACGGCTCCCGGGCCGTTCCGCAGAATGGGCGGTCGGCCACGCTCGATTGTTGTCCAGACTTCGGTGGGAGCGAAATGGGCCGGGGCCGAGCCGACCGCCACGGGCCGAACTGACCGCCACGGGCCGGGCCGGCCGCCACGGCCGAGCCGAGGCGTGACCGCCACGGGACCGGAGGACACGGCGTCCACTTCGGTGCGAGCGATCTCCCGCGAACATTCGTGCACGGCTCCCGGGCCGTTCCGCAGAATGGGCGGTCGGCCACGCTCGATTGTTGTCCAGACTTCGGTGGGAGCGAAATGGGCCGGGGCCGAGCCGACCCCCGCGGGCCGAGCTGACCGCCACGGGCCGGCGCCCAACCCCGCAACGACCCCTACCCGAGCTCGAGCGGCCACCCCGCCTCGGCGCCGGCCCCAGCCGGTAGCCCGTCCGCATCGATCACGACGTCGAGCGCCCCGCCGGCCGGCAGCACGGCCCGCCACGCCCCCGGACCGAGCCGCTGGAGCCGATACTCGACCTCGGCGCACGCGAGCCCCTCGTCGACCACGACCGCCCGGCGGACACTCCCCTCCCCGATCGGCAGCGCGTGGGCGACCCGCCGGCCGACGACCGCGAGCAGCGGCGGCAGCCCGGCCGCCAGCAGGTCGTGCTCAGGCCCCCAACCGAACGCCAGGTGATCGACGCCGTCCCGCCGAACGACGTTGCCGTGCAGCTCCGACCCATCGGCGTCGGGATGCAGCGTGAGCATGCCGGCGGCCGACGCCAGCTCGAGCCGCGTCGGCCGGCCGTCGCTGCCCACCTCGAACAGCAGCCCCATCCGCAGCACCTCGCCGTCCGCGACCGTCGCCCGCCAACGGCGGCCGCGCCCGCCGTCGGCAGCGGACCAGGCGAGGATCGCGCCGTCCGGCAGCCGGCCGCGACCGGCTCGTCGGAGGAACAGCGTCATCGGCCGGCCGACGCCTCCGTGCCGGCAGCAGCCGAACCCAGCTCGGCCGCGAGCGTCTCGGCCCAGCGGGCGCTTGCCACCTCCAGCTCACCCGCGAGGGCCGGGGCGATCCGCCCGCGGACCTGGACGTCCCGTTCGCCGTACTCGAGCTCGACCGTGCCGCGCTCGCGCACGCGCGCGAGCAGCTCGCCGGCCGTGTACGGGATCGACACGTCGACGTCGACCCACAGCGAGGCGAGCAGCGCCGCGATCTCGGCGCGCAACGTGTCCATGCCGAACCCGGTGAGCGCGGAGACCAGGACCGCCCCAGCGATCGCAGGGCCGGGCGCGGCGCCGTTGCGTGCCGCGGGATCGACGAGATCCGCCTTGTTGAATGCCACGAGGCGCGGCTTGTCCCCCGCCCCGAGCTCGTCGAGCACGGTCTGCACGGTCGCCCGGTGCTCGGCGTGGTGGGCGTCGGAGGCGTCGACGACCTCCAGCAGGACGTCGGCGCGGTTGACCTCCTCGAGCGTCGCCCGGAAGGCGTCGACGAGCTGGTGCGGGAGCTTGTGGATGAACCCCACGGTGTCGGTGATGATCGCGACCTGGCCGTCGCCCAGGCGGACCTGGCGCGACGTCGGGTCGAGCGTGGCGAAGAGCTTGTCCTCGGCGCGCGCAACCTCGCTGCCGACGAGCGCGTTGAGCAGCGTCGACTTGCCGGCGTTCGTATAGCCCACGATGCCGACCGTCGGCCACAGCCGCCGGTCCCGGCCACGGGCGGCCGTCGCCCGCTGCTGGCGGACGTGCTCGACACGCTCCTTCATCTTCGCGATCCGCGTGCGGATGATCCGACGGTCGGTCTCGAGCTGGGACTCGCCGGGGCCCCGGGTGCCGATCCCACCACCCGTGCGGGACAGGTGGGTCCACAGGCGGGTCAGGCGGGGCAGCTGGTACTCGAGCTGGGCGAGCTCGACCTGGAGGCGGCCCTCGTGGGTCTGGGCGTGCTGGGCGAAGATGTCGAGGATCAGCCGGCTCCGGTCGATGACCTTGACGTTGAGCAGCTCCTCGAGCGCTCGTTGCTGCGCCGGCGACAGCTCGTCGTCGGCGATGAGCACCTCGAAGCCGGTCTCGCGCCGGGCAGCGGCGAGCTCCTCGGCCTTGCCCTTGCCGACGTACCAGTTCGGGTCGACGTGGCGGCGGTTCTGCCACTCGGCGCCGACCACCTCGGCGCCGGCGGTCGCGGCGAGGCTGGCGAGCTCGTTCAGGGAGTCCTCGGCGGTCCAGCCGTCGTCGTCGCCGGTGTCGACCGCGACGAGGAACGCCTTCTCGACGGGTTCGGACAGATCGATCAGGTGGGTCATTGGCGCGGAGGATACCCCGCTAGTCCGAATGGCGCGCCGTACTCCCCCGATCGGGCGATTACTGACGGTTCGGTGCCGAGCCGAGCATTGGGACCATGCCGTCACCTTCGCTTGTCTCCTCGTCGATCGGCTGGGCCCGGGCGACCGTCCCCGGTCGCGACCTGCCGTCCCCCGAGTCGCCGCAGCGTCGTTTCGCGATCCGCGCGCTCGCCGTGCTCGCCCTCGCGGTCTCCGCGCTCTACCTCGTGTGGCGCGTGCTGTTCACGGTCCCGCTCGACGTCTGGTGGATCTCGGTCCCGATGCTCGTCCTCGAGGTCCATGCGGTTGCGGGGCTCGGGCTGTTCGCGTTCTCGCTGTGGGACGTCGACCGGCGGCCCGCGGTCGCGGACGTCGAGGCGACCGACGCGAAGGTGGCCGTGCTCATCCCGACCTACAACGAGGGCGTCGAGGTCCTGACGCCCACGATCGCCGCGGCGGTCGCGATGCGCGTGCCGCACGAGACGTGGGTGCTCGACGACGGCGATCGGCCCGAGGTCGCACAGCTGGCCGAGGCGCTCGGCGCGCGCTACCTGACTCGGCCCGTGCACGACCACGCAAAGGCCGGCAACCTCAACCATGCGCTCGGCGTGATCGACGCGGAGCTCGTCGCGGTGCTCGACGCCGATCACGTCGCGGAACCGACGTTCCTGACCCGGACCCTCGGGTACTTCGACGACCCGCGGGTGGCGGTCGTCCAGACGCCGCAGGACTTCTACAACCTCGAGTCGTTCGAGCACGAGCCGGGATCCGGCCAGCGGGCCGGGGACGACGCGGACGCAAGCCGGCGGTTCCACGAGCAGGCGCTGTTCTACCGCGTGCTCCAGCCGGGCAAGAACCGGTGGGGCGCGGCGTTCTGGTGCGGCACCGGTGCCGTGGTGCGCGTGGCGGCGCTGCGCGAGGTCGGGCTCGTGGCCACCGAGACGATCACCGAGGACATCCACACGACCATCCGCCTCCACCGGCGCGGCTGGAAGACCGTCTACCACAACGAGATCCTCGCCCGCGGCCTCGCGGCCGCCGACGCGGCCACGTACCAGGCGCAGCGACTGCGCTGGGGAACGGGCGCGATGCAGGTGCTGCGCTCCGAGAACCCGCTGTTCGCGTCGGGCCTGTCGCTCGGGCAGCGACTGGCGTACGCGGCCACGCTCCTCGGCTGGTTCGACGCCTGGCGGTCGCTCGGCTATCTGCTCCTGCCGCTCGTCGTGCTGTTCACGGGCGCAGTCCCGATCGCCGCCGACCCGACAACCTTCGTCGTCGCCTTCATCGCGACCTTCCTCCTCCAGCAGATCGCGCTCCGCGGCCTGTCCCGCGGCCTGCACCGCCCGGTGCTGTCGATCCTGTTCGAGTTCGTCCGGCTCGCACCGAACCTCGCCGCGACGCTCAGCCTGTTCAGCCGCCGACCCGCCACCTTCCGGGTGACCCCCAAGGGCCGCACGGCGGACGGTCGGCGCCCCGTGCCGGTGCCGGCGGTGCTGACCGCGATCCTCTTCGCCTCGTTCCTCGGGCTCGCGTTCTACGCGCTGACGCTGCTCGGCGCGACGCCGGTCCGGTACGAGGTCCCGTGGGCCGTCCACGCCGCCTTCGGCTGGTCCGCGCTCAACGTGGCGCTCGTCTGGCTCGCGATCCGGCGGGTGCGGTCCCCGCGCTACGCGGCCGAGCGCCGGGCGAGCGTTCGCTTCGTCGCCGATCTCGAGGGTGCGCTCGACGGGCTGCCGGTCCGGATCCGCGACCTGTCGCTGACCGGCGCCAAGATCGAGCTGCCCGACGACGCCCGCGTCGCCCCGCACGGCTCGCTGACCGTCGACCTGCCCGGCGAGCCGGTCGAGCTCGCGTCCTCGGTCCGGACGATGTGGACGGCCGGGACCCGCACCTATGCCGGCATCGAGTTCGACCCGGAGCAGTACCTCGCGCGGGCGCGCCTCGCCCAGGCACTCTTCGGCCATCCGGCCGCGCCTTCCGGGGTGGCGGACATCCGCGCGCCGCGCGACGTGGCCGCGGTCGGCGCCGGGGACGCTCCGCTCGGAGTCACGAGCGCGGCCTGACCGCCGCGCGCACGAGCCCGAACGCGACGGCCGCGGCACGGTCGTCGGGCGCGCCTGACGTGACGTCGAGCCACTCGATGTCCGGCTCCGACCGGAACCACGTGCGCTGGCGCTTCGCGAACTGCACGTTGCGCCGCGCGTCGAGCTCGATCGCCTGCGCGCGCGTCAGCTCGCCGTCGAGGACGGCCCAGGCCTCGCGGTAGCCGATCGCGCTGAACGCGGGCAACGTCGGGTCGTGGCGCTCCCGGAGGGCACGGGCCTCCTCGACCAGGCCTGCGTCGAACTGCGCCCTGGCGCGTTCGGCGATCCAGCGGACGTGGGTCCCGGGGTCGACCTCGAGGCCGATCCACGCCGCGGGACCGTCGTACCCGCGCGGTGCGGGCAGCGGGGCGTCGCCGCGCAGCTCGGCGATCTCGAGCGCCCGCACGACGCGCCGCGGGTTGCGGAGATCCACGGCCGCCGCACGCTCCGGCGCCAGCGCCCGGAGACGGGCCACGAGCGCGTCCAGCCCGTCCCGAACGAGGTCGGACTCGAGACGGGCGCGGAGATCGGGGTCCGCGGGCAGCGCGCCGGTGTCGATGCCGCGGGCGACGGCCCGGAGATACAGCCCGGTCCCGCCCGCGAGGATCGCCAGGCCGCCCCGCTCGGCGATCGCGTCGAGCGCGGCGTTCGCGTGCGCGACGAAGTCGGCCAGCGAGAACGGCTCGTCGGGGTCGACGAGATCGAGGCCGTGGTGCGGGACGAGGGCCCGCTCGGCCGCTGTCGCCTTGGCCGTCCCGATGTCGAGGCCTCGGTAGACCTGGCGGGAGTCGGCCGAGACGATCTCGGCGGGGATGCCCTCGGCGGCGAGCCGCTGCGCGAGCCGGATGGCGAGCCCGGTCTTGCCGGTTGCCGTCGCACCGGCGACGACGAGGAGCGGCGGCCGGGGCGGCGGCACGGTCAGTGCGGCCCCTCACCCCTGCCGATCGAGCCGGACGCTGCCGCGCAGCGCGTACGGGCCGGCGTGCTCCACGCGGACGGTCACCAACCGGCCGAGCAGGTCCGGCTCGCCGCGCAGGTGGACGAGCTTGTTGCCACGGGTTCGGCCCGAGAGCGCCACCCCGGGTCGGGCCACACCTGGCCGGGCCACGCCGGGTCCGGGTCCGTCGGACGTGGCGGCCGCATCGTCGTGCTCGTGGCTGCGCGGCGGCACGATCGTGTCGACCAGCACCTCGACGTCGCGGCCGAGCCACGCCCGGTTCCGTTCGAGCCCGATCCCCTCCTGGAGGGCCAGCAGCTCGTTGAGCCGGGCGCGCTTCTCGGCGACGGGTACGTCGTCGGCGAGCTTCGTGGCCGGCGTGCCGGGCCGCGGCGAGTAGGCGGCCGCGAAGACCTGGTCGTAGCGGACGGCCTCGAGCAGGCGGAGCGTCCCCTCGAACTGCGCGCGCGTCTCGCCGCAGAACCCGACGATGACGTCGGTGGAGACCGTGATCCCGGGAACCGCCGCCCGGATGGCCGCGAGCCGCTCGAGATAGTGCTCGATCGTGTACTGACGACCCATCCGCCGGAGCACGGCGTCGTCGCCTGACTGGACCGGCAGGTGGAGGTGCTCGCACACCGACGGGCAGTCGGCGAGCGCCGCGATCAGCCGGTCGGACAGGTCCCACGGGTGCGAGGTCACGAAGCGCAGCCGAGGGATCGCGGGCCGGCCGTCGGCGGTGCGCAGGCCGTCGATCGCGCGGATGAGCTCCGCGAGGTCCGGCCGACCCTGGAGGTCGAGCCGGCGCCCCACCGCGCGCGCCGCATCCACGTGCGCGAAGCGCGGCTCGGGCGGCAGGTCGTGGCCGTACGAGTTCACGTTCTGCCCGAGCAGCGTCACCTCGGCGTAGCCGGCAGCGGCGAGCGCGCGCGCCTCCTCGACGACGTCGTCGAACGGACGACTCCGCTCCGGGCCGCGACTGAACGGCACGATGCAGTAGGTGCAGGTCTTGTCGCAGCCGTAGATGATCGGCAGCCAGGCGCTCGTCGCGGATCCGCGCGCGACGCTGCCCGCAGCCACGGCCTCGGCGCGGGTTGCCGGCAGGTGGTCCGCGGCACCGACGACGGCGCGACCCACCACGGTGGTCGTGCCCACGCTGCCGATCGCGCCGATCGCGCCCTGCGCGGACGCCAGCCCGAGCCGGTCGACGAGCTCCGGCTCCTCGTCCGGGCGGAGGAACAGGTCGACCGCCGGGTAACGCCGGCGAAGGCCGTCGCGATCGGGCTCGCGCACCGAGCACCCGGTCAGCACGACGCGCAGCCCCGGGTTCGCCTGCTTGAGCCGCGCGAGGTGCCCCTGCCGGCCGATCACCTTCTGCTCGGCGCCCTCGCGGATCGCGCACGTGTTGATCACGATGAGATCGGCCGACTCGAGCGACGGCGCCTCGGCGCAGCCGGCCGCGAGCAGCCGGCCGGCCATCTCCTCCGAGTCGCTCCGGTTCATCTGACAGCCGAGCGTCCACAGGTGGAACTGCGGCAGCGCCGCAAGGTCGGGTCGGTACTCGGTCAGGCGTTCGTCGTCGGGGGCGACGGGCGCGCGCGGCGCGGCGGCAGGCGGCTGCGCGACCAGGCCGGCATCGATGACCGGCAGCGCGCGCGAGGGGCGGCTCGGAAGGCGGATGTCACTCACGGCGCCGTCATGGTACGCGGATCGCGGGATCCACCCGCTATAGTTCGCCCCCGATGGAACTGCTGACCAACCCCGAGACGTGGGTCGCGCTCGCGACGCTGACGGTCCTCGAGATCGTCCTCGGCATCGACAACGTCATCTTCATCTCGGTCCTCGTGCAGCGGCTGCCCGCCGAGAATCGGGACCGTGCCCGCGTCATCGGGCTCGGGCTGGCGATGGGCATGCGCATCCTGCTGCTGCTGACGATCTCCTGGATCATCGGCCTGACCCAGCCGGCGTTCACGCTCGGGCGCGAGTTCAGCTGGCGCGACCTGATCCTCATCGGCGGCGGGTTGTTCCTGCTCTGGAAGGCGACCACCGAGATCCACCTCTCGCTCGAGGGCGAGGTCGAGCAGACAGGCACGACCCGTGCCTCGGCGACGTTCAGCGGGGTGCTCGTCCAGATCGTCCTGCTCGACATCGTGTTCTCGCTGGACTCGGTGCTGACCGCGGTCGGCCTCGTGCGCGAGATCCCGGTCATGGTCGCGGCGGTGATCATCGCGGTCCTGGTGATGCTCGTCGCCTCGGGGCCGCTCGCGAAGTTCGTCCACGACCACCCGTCGGTGAAGATCCTCGCGCTGTCGTTCCTGCTGCTGATCGGCGTGACGCTCGTGGCGGACGGCTTCGGGTTCCACATCGACAAGGCCTACATCTACGCGGCGATGGGTTTCTCGGTCTTCGTCGAGGCGCTCAACCTGCGGCGGTCGCGCAAGGCCAAGGCGGCCGTGGAGCTTCGCCCGACGTTCGTCAGGGACGGGCGTCCCGAGCATGCCGCGCCGAGCGCCACGCCCCCGGAGACCGAACCCGCCGGCTGAGCCCCGCCGGTTGCCTACCCCGGGGCCAACCGGGCGACGAGCCGCTCCCCCACCTCGGCCGGCACCCACAGCCCGGCGTGCGCATCCCGGTACGAGCCGAGATCGCCGTGGTAGTCGCTCCCGCCGGTCGGGAGCAGCCTCTCGACCGACGCGAACGCGGCCATCGCCTCGGTCGTCGGCCGGTCGAAGGAGCGGTAGTGGACCTCGATCCCCTCGAGCCCCAGCTCGACGAGCTCGCGGACGATCGACGGCCGCTCCAGCGCCTCCCGGAAGTGCGCCAGCGACGCGAGGCCGCCCGAGGCACGGATCGCGCGGATCGCCTCGGCGGGGCCCAGCCCCGAGCGCGGCACGTACGCGGGCGCTCCGCGCCCGATCAGCCGGTTGAACGCATCCTCGACGCTCAGCGCCTGCCCGGCGGCCACGAGCGCCCGGGCAATCGTCGGGCGACCCAGCGCGTCGTCGGAGCGCAGGTCCATCCGGTCGAGGTGCGGCCGGACGTCGATCCCGAGCGAGCCGAGCCGGGTGACCATCCGCTCGAACCGCTCCCGGCGGCGGTCGCGCTGGGCGGCGAGGGTCGCCTCGAACCGCTCGTCGGCCGGGTCCATCCCGAACCCGAGGATGTGCAGCTCGCTCTCCCACAGATCGGGCCGGTCGGTGACCGCGTTGATCTCGATGCCGGGGATGAGCTCGAGACCTGCCGGGACCGCGCCGGCCGCGACGACCTCGCGGACCCCCGCGAGCGTGTCGTGGTCGGTCAGGGCGAACCGCCGGACGCCCGCGCCGGCGGCTGCGGCCAGGAGGACGGCCGGCTCGAGGACGCCGTCGGAACGGGTCGAGTGGGCGTGGAGGTCGACCGGCGAGGGACCGGGCGGGACGACGGGGTCGGCCGGCGGCAGCGGATCGTGGCGGGGACGCGGCGACGGTGCCGGCACTCCGGTCACACCTCGACGAGCCGCTGGATCCGCTCCAGCTGGAGCGCCCGGCCGGTCGCGGGGTCGACGTCCACCTGGAGCGCGTTGAACAGGACCGGTCCTTCGCCGACCTCGAAGCGGGTCGGGAGCGCGTTGATGAACCGCGGCAGCACGGTCTTCGGGTCGAACCCGATCACGCTCCAGACGGGCCCGGTCATCCCGATGTCGGACAGGTAGGCCGTCCCGTTCGGAAGGATCCGCTCGTCGCCGGTCACGATGTGGGTGTGGGTCCCGGCGACGACGCTCACACGGCCGTCGAGGTGGAGCCCGAGCGCGTTCTTCTCGGAGGTGAGCTCGCAGTGGAAGTCGACGAGGCGGACCGGCGGCAGCGCCTCGGACGACTCGTCGAGGAGCGCGTCCGCGTCGGTGAACGGGTTCTCGATCGGCTGCATGAAGGTCCGCCCCTGCAGGTTCACCACCGCGACGTCGGTCCCGTCGAGCGCCTCGTGGACGCTCCAGCCGCGTCCCGGCACGCCGGTCGTGCCGTAGTTGAGCGGTCGCAGCACGCGGTCGGTCGTCTCGAGGTACGGGTAGATCTCGCGCTTGTCCCAGATGTGGTTGCCGCTCGTGATCACGTCCACGCCCGCGGCGAGGATCGCGTCCGCGAGCGACGGCGTGAGCCCCATGCCGCCCGCGACGTTCTCGCCGTTGGCGGTCACGAAGTCGATCCCGCGCTCCTCGCGGAGCCCGGGCAGGATCTGCTCGACCGCGTGCCGGCCGGGCTTGCCGATGAGGTCGCCGATCATCAGAACCCGGCACGCCCCGCGCGGTCGCGGCGCGTTGCCGTTGGGCGGGTTGCCGAGCCGCGTCCGGCCGACCTGTGCGGGTTCGCTCACGAGAGCGAGTCTAGCGGCGCGAGCCTCACTCGGCGGCGTTCGCGCCGTCGGGGAGCGACGCGCCGTAGCGCGCCGGGGCGTCCTCGTCGGGCGCCTCGATCGCCGAGGGGTCCTGGGCGACCGGGCTCTCCCGGGCCTGGAGGCGGGACAGGACGATCTCGAGCGAGGCCGCGACCGGTACCGCGAGGAACGCGCCGACGATCCCGCCGACTGCGGCGCCGATCAGCAGGCTCACGAACACGAGGAGCGGCGAGATCCCGATCGTGTTGCGCATGACGAGCGGGACGAGGACGCTGCCCTCGACGAACTGGAGGACGAGGTAGATCAAGGCGACCACGAGCGCCAGCTCCGGCGAGACGGTCGCCGCGACGAGGACGGCCGGGATCGCGCCGAGCAGCGGCCCGACGATCGGGATCGCCTCGGTGAGCGCGGCGATCACCGCCAGCAGCAGCGCGCCCGGCAGGCCGAGCAGCGAGTACACGATCCCCGTCGCGACGCCGATCGCGGCCATCAGGAGCAGCTGGCCACGAACCCACAGGCCGAGCCGCGTCTCGATGTCGTTCCACGCCTCGCGGGCGCCGGCTCGCTGGGCCGCGGGGATGAACGAGAGCACGTAGCGCTGGAGCCGCGCGTGCTCGACGAGCCAGAAGAAGACGAGCGTGAGCAGCGTGGCGAGGCCGGCCACGGCCTCGGCGACGGCCGTGCCCACCTCGACGACCTCGTCGGGGTCCGGCGGCGGGGCCGGCTTGAAGACTTCCGCGACGGAGTCGATCAGCGCGGTCAGCGAGGTGGCGAGGGCGGCGGGCCGGACGGTCTCGGCCCAGGCGCGGACCTCGGCCAGGAAGCGCGGCAGCTCCCCGATCATCCGCTCCGCCTGGCCGATCGACGCGGGCACGACCACGAACGCGAGCCCGAGCACGATCACGAAGAACGCGAGGTAGACGATGAGGATCGTCCCCGCGCGGCCGACCACCGGCAGGCGGTCGCGCAGCCAGCCCACGATCGGCTCGAGGGCGGCGGCGAGCAGGATCGCGACGAAGACGAGCAGGAGCACGCCGCCTGCCGCGATCCCGAGCTGCAGGAGCCCGAACACGAGCAGCGCCCCGATCGCGAGGCCGATGCCCCGGACCGTCCAGGGCGCTATCTGCGAGCGCAAGCGATGCGTGCCTCCAGGCGGGAGCGGATCAGTTCGTTGGCATGATGGTGCCCGGTCGGTGCAAGTGCGCGGCGCTCAGGCGCGCAGGGCATCCCAAGCGTCTCTCGGATGATGGGTGAGGCGGCAACTCCGCGGCACGCTGGGTTCGTGCCGGCCGGGCACGCGGCGGGGCCGCGGGCCGGGGCCCGCAGGCCCGGGGCCCGCCACTTGCGGGCCGGGGCCCGGGGCCCGCCACTCGCGGGCCCGGGGCCCGCCACTTCGGTCGGAGCGAAGTCCACGCAACATTCGTGCAGGGCTCGAGGCCGGTTCGGCGAAGTCGAGCGCCGGCCACGCTCGGATGTTCTCGGAACTTCGGCGAGGGCGAAGTCGCCGGCCGGGTCCACCGGCCGTGTGCCGGTCCGGGCCCCGCCCTTCGGCCGGAGCGAAGTCGCCGGCCTGGCACCACCGGCCGCGTGCCCGTCCGGGCCACGCCCTTCGGCCGGAGCGAAGTCGCCGGCCCGGTCCACCGGCCGTGCGCCGGTCCGGGTCCTCATTTCGGTCGCGGCGAAGTCCACGCAACATTCGTGCGTAGCTCGAGGCCGGATCGGCGCAATCGGCCGCCGGCCACGCTCGAATGTTCTCGAAACTTCGGCAAGGGCGAAGTCGCCGGCCTGGCACCATCGGCCGCGTGCCGGTGCGTGCCCCGCCCTTCGGCCGGAGCGAAGTCGCCGGCCGGCACCACGGCCCGTGTGCCGGTCCGCGCCGTCATTTCGGTCGCGGCGAAGTCCACGCAACATTCGTGCGGAGCTCGAGGCCGGATCGGCGCGATCGGCCGCCGGCCACGCTCGGATGCTCTCGGAACTTCGGCGAGGGCGAAGTCGCCGGGCCCGCACGCCCGCCGGGTCGCACGCCCGCCGGGCTCGCCGCTCGCCTCGCAACGCCCCCGGCCCGCACGCCCGCCGGCCGGCACGCCGCACTGGCACGCCGCACGCCCCGCGCCCCGGCGCAGTCCCTACTTCGCGTACTCGACCGCGCGCGTCTCGCGGATCACCGTGACCTTTATCTGTCCCGGGTAGGTCAGCTGCTCCTCGATCTTGCGGACGATGTCGCGAGCGAGGCGGGTCGCGGTGAGATCGTCGATCTCCTCGGGCCGGACGAGGATCCGCACCTCGCGGCCCGCCTGGACCGCGAACGAGCGCTCGACCCCCTCGAAGCTCTCGGCGATCGCCTGGAGGTCCTCGAGCCGCTTCACGTACGTCTCCATGGTCTCGCCGCGAGCCCCCGGCCGCGAGGCGCTGATCGCGTCGGCGATCTGGACGATCGGCGCCTCGAGGCAGGCGTACTCGACCTCCTGATGGTGGGCCGCAATCGCGTTGATGACCTTGAACGGCAGGTTGTGGCGCTGGGCGATCTGCGCCCCGATCGCCGCGTGCGGGCCCTCGACCTCGTGGTCGACGGCCTTCCCGATGTCGTGAAGCAGGCCGCCCATCTTTGCGATCTGGATGTCGGCGCCGACCTCGGCCGCGACGACGGCCGCGAGGTGGCTCGTCTCGACGACGTGGTTGAGCACGTTCTGCCCGTAGCTCGTGCGGTACTTGAGCCGGCCGAGCAGCTTGATCAGCTCCGCGGGCAGACCGGGGACGCCGGCGTCGTACGCGGCGGCCTCGCCGGCCTGGCGCATGACGAGATCGACCTCGGCGCGTGCCTTGGCGACGACCTCCTCGATCCGGCCCGGGTGGATCCGACCGTCGGCGATGAGCTTCGTGAGCGCGATCCGGGCAACCTCGCGGCGGACCGGGTCGAAGCCCGACAGCACGACGGTCTCGGGCGTGTCGTCGATGATCAGGTCGACGCCGGTCGCCTGCTCGAGGGCCCGGATGTTGCGGCCCTCGCGGCCGATGATCCGTCCCTTCATCTCGTCGGACGGCAGGTGCACGACCGACACGGTGTGCTCGGCCGTGTGGTCGGCGGCGACGCGCTGCATCGCGGTCACGACGATGTCGCGGGCCTTCTCGTCGGCCTCGTCGCGCGCCTTGCGCTCGATCGCGCGCGCGAGCTTGACCGCGTCGTGCTCGGCCTCCTCGCGGACGGCGTCGAGCAGCAGGGCCTTGGCGTCGTCGGCAGACAGGCTGGCGACGCGCTCGAGCGCGGCGACGTGCTCCTGGTGCGCCCGCGCCAGCTCCTCCTTGGTTCGGTCGAGGTCCCGCTCACGCTCGAGGAGCTTGCGATCGCGCTGCTCGAGCATGTCCGAGCGCTGGTCGAGCTGCTCGTCGCGCTGGAGCAGACGCCGTTCGAGAGCGGCGAGCTCGGCGCGCCGGGCTCGGGCGTCCTCCTCGGCCTCCTGCTGGAGGCGGAGCTTCTCGTCCTTCGCCTCGAGGATCAGCTCCTTCTGGCGCGCGCGGGCCTCGGCCTCGATCCGGCGGGCTTCGGCGGCCGCGGCCTTCATGGACTGCGACGCCCAGACACTGCGCAGGAGTACGCCGAGTACGGCTCCGCCGGCGGCAGCCACCAGGGCCACCACCACGAACTGGATCTCCATTGGTGTCCTCCCATCCGGTCGAGGGTGCGACCGGACGCCTGTCTTCGGTTGTGACGGCGGGGCCACCGAATGGGGAGTCCAGGCGACGGCGTCTGCGAGCATCCCCGGCCGTGGGCGTGGCCGACGCCGTGGTCGGTTGGAGCCTGGCGCCGCAACGTTGCTGCGTTGCGGCGCGGTTGCGTTCTGCCGCGTAGCCTACGGCGGCCCCGTTCGACCGGTCAAACGGCGCAGCGAGCGGGGCCGGGAGCTGCCGGACATGGCGAAGCGGCGCCGCGATCGCGACGCCGCTCCCATGTGGTGCCGGAGAGGGGCGGGTCAGCCGCCCTTGCCGTGTCCCTTGCCCTTGCCCTTGGCGTTGCCCTTGCCGTGACCGCCGTGGCGCGCTGCCTTGTCCGCGGCGCGCTCGGCGGCCCGCTCGGCCTTGGCGGCGGCGCGCTCGGCCTTGGCGGCGTCACGCTCCGCGGCCCGCGCCTCGCGGGCGAGATCGCGCGCGGCCTGGGCGGCCTTGGCTGCCGCGCTGACCGCGCCGCCGTGGTTGCAGTTCTTGCCACCGGTCGCGTCGGACCGGGCGACGAGCGAGACCCACGCGCCGACCGTGGTGAACTCGGCCGGCAGCTCGGGAGCCGGGACTGCCTCGCAGACCGTCTCGGCGGCCTCGTCCTCTTCGTCCTCGTCGACGACCTCGTCCTCGTCGGCGCACGCCTCGGTCGGATCCTCGGTCTCGTCGACGACCTCGTCCTCGAGGGCGAGCAACGCGGCGTCACCGGTCTCCTCGCCGTCCTCGGCGTCGCCGACCTCGGGCTCGGTCGTCTCAGACTCGCACGCCTCGTCGTCGCCGTGGGCGACGCCGCTGACGTAGCCGCCGTGGTTGCAGTTCTTGCCGCCGACCCAGTCGGTCTGGGCGGCCTCGAAGACCGAGATCACGCCGTCGCCGTTCAGGTCCGCAGCCGCCAGCGCGGCCGCGACGGCCTCCTCGTCCGCGACTGCCTCGGCGTCCTGGCAGTCGTCGTCGACACCGTCGCCGTCGAGGTCCTCGAACGTCCCGATCGTGTCGACGGTTTCCTCGGCCGGGACCGGGTCGCCCGTCGTACCGTCGAGGGCGCTGTCGGCCCCGAGCGCAACCCCGGTGAGTGCCAGCATCAGCAGCAGAGCGGTGCCACCTGCCAGCCAGCCTGTTCGAAGGCGCGTGAACATCGAATCCCTTCTCCTCGCCCCCGGATTGATGCGCGCGTCCGGCATACGCCGGTCGGGATGAGTTCCCGCGGAGGAGTATCGCGAGGGGCGCGGGCGTTGCGGAGAGGGACGATGGTCCCGGTCCGCGTCGGCGTCGGGGCGGGGGCGGTCGGGTTGGCCAGGGACGGGTGCGGTTGCGGCCGGTGCCGGCAGTCACCGCTTCCGACGCTCGTGCGAGGCTACTCCCCGGCGTCCCCGTCGATCCCGTCGCCGCGCACCGCCATCCACGCCCGGACGGAGGACGAGCACGTTTCGGGGTCGAAGCCGTTCCGGGCGAGCAGCGCATACGCGCGGGCTCGGCGCTGGCGGGGATCGGCGACGCGCGCCAGCGACCGCTCGTTGCGCTCGAGCAGCCGGCGCGCCGCGCCGGCGTCGGCCTCGACCGCTTCGCCCCCGTCGTGGGTCCGGCGCTCGGCGAGGAGCTCGTCGACGAGCCCCCGGTCGATGCCCTTCTGCGCGAGCTCCTGGCGGAGCGCGCGCTCACCGCGTGGCCGGGCCCGATCGCGGGACGCGATCCATGCCGCCCCGAACGTCCGGTCGTCGAGCATCCCGAGCTCGACCAGGCGGGCGATGGCACCCTCGACCAGATCCGGCCGGTACCCGGCGCCGGTCAGGCGCCGACGCACCTCCGCGATCGATCGCGCGCGTGCCTCGAGGAACCGAGCCGCTGCCTCGAGCACGACCTCCGGGTCGTCGATCGCCGCGCGGCGCTCCCGCCGCTCGGCGTAGGTTTCTCGCCGGCGCCCGCCGCGTTCCGACCCGTGCACGCGGCGGTCGGCCGTCGCGGTGCTATTCGGCCTCGGCGATGCCCTCGACCGGCACGACCGCGTCCGACATCTGGGTCCGGATGCGGCGCTCGATCTCCTCGGCGATCGCCGGGTTCGACTTGAGGAACTCCTTGGCGGCCTCGCGGCCCTGGCCGAGCCGCGTCTCGCCGAAGTTGAACCACGCGCCGGTCTTCGACACGATGTCCATCGCGACGCCGACGTCGAGCAGCCCGCCCTCCTTGGACACGCCCTCGCCGTACATGACGTCGAACTCCGCGACGCGGAACGGCGCCGCGACCTTGTTCTTGACCACCTTGACCCGGACGCGGTTGCCGACCGACTCGGTCCCGGTCTTGATCGTCTCGACCCGGCGGATGTCCAGCCGGACCGAGGCGTAGAACTTGAGCGCCCGGCCGCCGGGCGTCGTCTCGGGGTTGCCGAACATGACCCCGATCTTCTCGCGCAGCTGGTTCGTGAAGATCAGCGCGGTGTTCGAGCGCGACACCGCGCCCGTCAGCTTCCGGAGCGCCTGGCTCATGAGCCGGGCCTGGATGCCGACGAACGAGTCGCCCATCTCCCCCTCGATCTCGGCGCGGGGCACGAGCGCGGCGACCGAGTCGACGACGACGACGTCGATGCCGCCCGAGCGGATGAGCGTCTCCGTGATCTCGAGGGCCTGCTCGCCGGTGTCCGGCTGGCTGACGAGCAGCTCGTCGACGTTGACGCCGCACGCGCGGGCGTAGGAGGGATCGAGCGCGTGCTCGACGTCGATGAACGCTGCCACGCCGCCGCGCCGCTGGGCCTCGGCGATGACGTGCTGGCAGACGGTCGTCTTGCCCGACGACTCCGGACCGAAGATCTCGACGATCCGACCGCGCGGGACGCCGCCGACACCGAGGGCGAGATCGAGCGCGATCGACCCGGTCGGGATGGCCTCGACCTGCTGTCGCTCGTGCGAGCCGAGCTTCATGATCGAGCCGCGGCCGAACTGCTTCTCGATCGCGAGGATCGCCGCGTCGACCGCCTTGCTGCGCTCGCCGTTGGCCCGCTGGGCGTTCCGCTCGTCCGTCATCGCCATCTGTCCGTCTCCCCTGATCGGTGCGCCCGACCGGCCGAGCGACGGATCGTGACGACCCGCCGGCTGCTCAGCCCTCGTCGGCCTGCTCTTCCTCCACGACCGGCTTCGGCTTGCGCGGCTTCCGGATGACCTCGACGTTCATCGGAGGCTCCATCAGCGGCTGCACCTTCGGCAGGCCGGACTTGTCCTTCGGCTTCTTCTTCGCCTCTCGATGCGGACGGTCTCGCGAACCCATGTGTCTGCCTCCGCGTCGTCATGCAGGCTACCGACCGATCCTTCACGCGGACTGTACCGCGCCTGCACCGTCAGTTATCCGGCCCGCGCGCAGGCGAAGCTCGGGCATCGATGCGGGGAGCGATCCGGCCCGGATCGCGGCTCGGATCCTGGCCATGAAGTCTAGGGTGAAGGTCAGGTTGTGACAAGTTGCGAGGCGGTACGCAAGGAGCTCGTCGGCGCGGAAGAGGTGGGCCAGGTAGGCCCGCGAGAAGCGGCGGCAGGCGAGGCACGGACAGCCGTCCTGGATCGGCTCGGGGTCGTCGAGGAAGCGCCGGTTCCGGATGTTCAGCCGGCCGCCCGGGACCCACAGCTGGCCGTTGCGCGCGACCCGCGCGGGCAGCACCGAGTCGAACAGGTCGACGCCCCGGTGGACGGCCTCGAGCAGGTCGGCGGGCGAGCCGAGCCCCATCAGGTAGCGCGGCCGCGGATCGTCCTCGAGCAGCGGGACGGTGTGGTCGAGCGTCCGATCGCGTTCCTCGGGGCTCTCGTCGCCGGCGAGCCCGCCGATGCAGATCCCGTCGAACGGCAGGCCCGCGATGAACCGCGCCGATTCGGTCCGCAGCTCCGGGTCGAGCCCGCCCTGGACGATCCCGAACAGGGCCTGGTCGGGCCGCGTGTGCGCCGCGAGCGACCGCTCGGCCCAGCGATGGGTGCGGGCCGTGGCGTCGGCCACGACGGCCCGCGGCGAGGACGGCACGACCGGCTGGTCGAAGGCGACCGCGACGTCGGCGCCGAGCGCCTCCTGGACCGCGATCGCGTGCTCCGGGGTGAAGCGGTGGGTCGAGCCGTCGATGTGACTGCGGAACGTCACGCCGTCCTCGTCGACGACGCGCAGGTCGCCGAGCGACACGACCTGGAAGCCGCCGGAATCGGTGAGGATCGGCCGGTCCCAGGCCATGAACCGGTGCAGGCCGCCGAGGCGCTCGATCCGCTCGTGCCCCGGCCGCAGGTACAGGTGGTACGTGTTGGCGAGGATGATCGTGGCGCCGGTTGCGGCGATGTCGTCGGGGTCGAGCGCCTTGACGGTGGCGTTGGTGCCGACCGGCATGAACTGCGGCGTCTCCACGACGCCGTGCGGCAGCTCGAGCCGACCGACCCGGGCCCGCGTCGAGCCGTCGCCCGGCGGCGGGACCTGGACCTCGAAGCGCGCGGCGCCGGGCACGTCAGCGCCCCCGCCCGAACAGGTTGAGCAGGATCGAGACGACGATCGAGACCACGAGCATCGTCCCGAGCGGGATGAAGATCGTGACGCCGTCGCGCTCGATGCGGATGTCGCCCGGCAGGCGACCGAGGAACGGCAGCCGCGGCGCGAGCAGCACGACGATGCCGGCAATCGCGAGCACGACGCCGATGATCAGCAGTGCCCGCCCGAGCGGCTCGAGACCGGCCATCAGCGGCTCGTGCCGGCCTCCGGGTCGTCCCACAGACCGACCATCCCGGCCTCGGCCCGGCGCGGCGGCGGGATCTCGTAGCCGAGGCCCGCGAGATGGGCACGGGCGAGCTCGGTCGCGATCCGCCCCTGGGGCGTCCGGTCGATGAACCCGAGCCGGAGCAGGAACGGCTCGTAGACGTCCTCGATCGTCTCGATCTCCTCGGACAGGACGGCTGCGAGCGCCGCCACGCCGACCGGGCCCGAGGCGAACTTCTGGACGATCGCGCCGAGCAGCTTGCGGTCGGCCGAGTCGAGGCCCTCGTCGTCGATCTCCATGCGGGCCATGGCGGCGCGCGCCGTCGCCTCGTCGACGTGGCCGTCGCCGTGGACCTCGGCGTGGTCGCGGACGCGCTTGAGGAGCCGATTGACGATCCGGGGCGTGCCCCGGCCGCGGACCGCGATCGCCCGGGCCGCGGCGGGCTCGATCCGGACGCCGAGGATGTCGGCCGAGCGCTCGACGATCGCGACGAGCTCCGCCTCCGTGTAGAAGTCGAGCCGGTAGCTGGCCCCGAACCGATCCCGGAGCGGGCTGCTGATGCGACCGGCGCGGGTCGTGGCGCCGACGATCGTGAACGGCTTGAGCGTGAGCCGGAGCGACCGCGCCGACGGGCCCTTGCCGATCATGACGTCGAGCGCGTAGTCCTCCATCGCCGGGTACAGGATCTCCTCGACCGCGCGGTTGAGCCGATGGATCTCGTCGATGAACAGGACGTCGCGCTCCTCGAGCGCGGTGAGGATCGCGGCGAGGTCGCCGGGCCGCTCGATCGCCGGGCCGCTGCTGTAGCGGACGTTCACGCCGAGCTCGCGGGCGATGATCGTGGCGAGCGTCGTCTTGCCGAGGCCGGGCGGGCCGTACAGGAGGATGTGGTCGGCGGCCTCTCCCCTGCCCTTGGCGGCCTGGATCAGGACCGACAGGTTCGACTTGACCTCGCGCTGCCCGATGTACTCGTCGAGCGTCCGCGGCCGGAGGGAGCCTTCGACGACGAGGTCGGTGTCGTCCACCAGGTCCGCGGCGAGGATGCGCGAGACGTCGTCGGCCATCCCCGGGAGTCTAGCACGAGGCGGGTCGGTTTCGCACGTTTGTTCTACGCGGCGTTGGGGGGCCTCGGCGGCCGCCAGGGGCCGGCGCCGCCGACACACCCGCGCCGGCGGCACGCCCCTGCGCGAAACCCCCTCTCGGGCGGTAGGACTTCCGGCTACCATGCCCGGATGCGTCTCTCCCGCCGCTCCGAGTACGGCCTCCGGGCGCTCGTCGACCTCGTCCGACACGCGGACGGCGGCCCGGTCTCGCTCGCCTCGCTCGCCCGGCGGAACCGGCTCCCACCGAAGTTCCTCGAGCAGATCATGGCGACGCTCCGCCACGCGGGCATCGTCCGCACCACCCTCGGCGCTCGCGGGGGATATGCCATGGGCGCCGATCCGACCTCGATCTCGCTCGGACGGGTCATCCGCCTGCTCGACGGCGCGCTCGCCCCACTGCCGTGCGTCAGCCTGCGCTACTACGAGCCGTGCTCCTGCCCCGACGAGGCGACGTGCGCGTTGCGCGATGTGATGATCGACGTGCGCGATTCGATGCTCGACATCCTCGACCGGCAGACGCTGGCCGACCTCGCCGCCCGACCCGGACGATCCTCGATCGATCCGCACGGCCGGCACGCCGACGCATTGGCGGGGCTTCGGCCGTAGGTCGCCGCGGGGCAACCCGCGCGCCCTACTCGCGGAGGAGGCTCCGCAGCGCCGACTTGACCCGCTCCTCGAGCGTGCTGCTCACCCCGGTCTCGGCGAGCGCCGCCCGCGACGCCGCCCGTGCCTCGCCGAGCGAGTAGCCGAGCGCCTGGAGCGCCGCCACGACCTCGCCCTCCCCGACCCCGCCGCCGACCCCCGCCGCCCCGCCCGACACCGCGACCCCGGCCGCGGTCACCTTCTCCTTGAGCTCGAAGATGATCCGCTCGGCCAGCTTCTTGCCGATCCCGGGGATCGACACGAGCACCGCCTGGTCCTGGGCCATGATCGCGAGCTGCAGGTCGGGCGTGGGCTTCGAGCCGACGATCGCGAGCGCGACCTTCGGGCCCACCCCGGTGACGGTCAGCAGGAGGTTGAAGAACCCGAGCTCCTCGGGCGTCCGGAACCCGTACAGCGCCTGCTGGTCCTCACGGACGAGGTGGTACGTGTGCAGCTTGAGTCGCGCCCCGGTCTGCGCCGACGCGAGGACCGACGGCGCCGCGAACACCCGGTACCCGAGCCCGCCGACCTCGATCACGACCGAGTCGAGCGTCACGGCCCCGACCGTCCCCTCGACGGACGCCAGCACGGCCCCTCCCGATGCCCTAGGAGACCGGGCGCTTCAGCTCGCGCTCCCGCGCGAGGGCCTCACGGACCGCCCGGTCGTACGGCCGCTCGCCCCGGGTGATCGGCGCGACCGCCGCACGGTCGAGCACCGCTGCGGTCCGCGCCCCCGGCGACCGGGACACGCCCGCGGCCCAGATCGCGATCGCGAGCGCATCGGCAGCGTCGTCCGGCGCGGGCCGCGTCGCGAGCCGCAGCACGAGCTGGACCATCCGCCCGACCGCCTCCTTGTCGGCGCGCCCGTCGCCCGCGATCGCGCTCTTGATCTCGCTCGGCGTGGCTTCGCCGACCGGGACGTCGTGAGCGGCGGCCGCGAGCAGGACGACCCCGCGCGCCTGGCCCACGCCGAAGGCGGTCTGCACGTTCTTCGTGAAGAACAGCCGCTCGACCGCCATCACGTCGGGCCGGTGGCGCTCGATGAGCCCATCGACGTGGCGGTGGATCGCGAGCAGCCGCTCGGGAAGCGTCGCGTCCGGGCTCGTGACGAGGCACCCGTAGTCGACCGAGCGCAGCCGACCCCCGGTCGACTCGACGATGCCATAGCCCAGCGCTGCGGTCCCCGGGTCGATCCCGAGGACGATCACCCGGCGACCTCGGCGAAGACGTCCTCGGGGATCTCGAAGTTGGCGCTGACCCGCGACACGTCGTCGAGGTCCTCGAGCAGCTCGACGAGCCGCAGCGCCTGGCGGGCCTTGTTCGAATCCAGCTCGACGGTCTGCTTCGCGACCATCGTGGCCTCGGCGGATTCGATGGTGACGCCGGCCGCCTCGAGCGCCTTGCGGACGTCCTCGAGCTCCGACGGCGACGTGTAGACCTCGATCGTCTCGGCGTCCTCGGTGTCGACGTCCTCGGCGCCCGCGTCGATCGCGGCCAGCGCGACCTCGTCGGGATCCTGGCCGTCGCGCGGGACCGTGATCAGGCCGCGCGGCTCGAACTGCCACGCGACCGCGCCGGAGCCCGCGAGCTGCCCCCCGGTCTTCGTGAAGATCGAGCGGACCTCGGCCGCGGTCCGGTTGCGGTTGTCGGTCTGAGCCTCGACGAGGACCGCGACCCCGCCCGGGCCGTAGCCCTCGTAGACGATCTCCTCGTACTGCTCCGCGTCGCCGCCGCCGGTCGCGCGCTCGATCGCCCGCTTGATGTTGTCGGCGGGCATGTTGATCGGGGGCCGGCGCGCCTTCTCCACCGCGAGCCGCAGGCGGTAGTTCGCGTCGGGGTCGGGACCGCCCTGGCGCGCGGCCACCGCGATCTCCCGCGAGACCTTGGTGAACAGCGCGCCGCGCTTGGCGTCGTTGGCGCCCTTCTGGCGCTTGATCGTGGACCACTTCGAGTGACCGGACATCGCGGGCCGGAGTATAGCGGACTATGATGGCCGGACCCCACGCCTCCGGGCCGGTTCCGACCCGTCGGAGCGGCGGTCGCCGCCCGGCCGGATCCGGATGCCAGACGTCCCGTTGCCACCCGCAGCTACTGAGGACCGTCGAAGCAATGACGATGAAGAGCGTCGACCTCCCCCACCTTCGGAGCGTCGTCCTGGCCGGCCACGCAGGATCCGGCAAGACGACGCTCGCGGAGCAGCTCCTCTTCCGGGCGGGGGCGATCCCCCGTCTCGGCCACGTCGACGATGGCTCGGCCCACCTCGACTTCGAGCCCGAGGAGCAGAAGCGCCGGGCGTCGCTGAGCCTGGCCGTCGGGACGTTCGAGTACGAGGGCACGCGGATCTCGCTCGTCGACACGCCCGGCTACCCGGACTTCGTCGCGGACGTCATCGAGGGCTTCGCGGCGACCGACGGCGCGATCCTCGTCATGGACGCCTCGTCGGGCGTCGAAGCGGGTCTGGAGCAGGCGGTCGCCGTGGCCCGACGCACGAACACCGCGACCTGCTTCTTCATCAACAAGAGCGACCGCGAGAACGCGGACCCGACCGCCGCGCTCGACGCGCTTCGGGAGAGCTTCGGCACGAAGATCGCGCCGCTCCAGCTGGCGATCGGTGCCGCCGAGTCGTTCGAGGGCTACGTCGACCTCGTCCACCGCAGGGCGTGGCGCTGGGACGGCAAGACCGAGGTCGAGGTCGACGTCCCGGCCGACCTGGCCGACGAGGTCGCCCGCCGCCGCGACCAGCTGCTCGAGGCGGCCTCCGAGGCCGACGACGACGTCCTCACCAAGTACCTCGAGGGCGAGGAGATCGCCGACGAGGAGCTCGAGGCGTGCCTGCGCAAGGGCGTCAAGGAGTCGGTGCTCGCGCCGGTGCTCGTCGGATCGGCGCACAAGGGCATCGGCCTGCGCGGCCTGCTCGACGCGATCGTGCGCTACCTGCCGTCGCCGGCGGACGAGCCGCCCGTCGAGCTCACCGACAAGGCGGGCGCGACCGTCTCGGTCCCCGCCGACGAGTCCGGGCCGCTCGTGGTCCGCGTGTTCAAGACGACCGCGGACCCGTTCGTCGGGCGGCTGACCTACCTGCGCGTGCTGTCGGGCACGCTCCATTCGCAGGCGCACGTCTGGAACTCGACGCGCGGCGAGGACGAGCGGATCGGGCAGCTCCTGCTGCTCCACGGCAAGGAGCAGGAGCCGATCGGCGAGCTCAAGGCCGGCGAGATCGGCGCGGTCGCGAAGCTCAACGTCACCGAGACCGGCGACACGCTGAGCGTCAAGGAGAAGCCGCTGACGCTGCAACCGCTCGAGTTCCCCGAGCCGACCCTCGTCCAGGCGATCGAGCCCCAGACGAAGGCCGACCTCGACAAGATGGGCCCGGCGCTCCAGCGGATGCTCGAGGAGGAGCCGACCGTCCGGCTCGAGCGGAGCGAGACCGGCGAGCAGATCCTGCGCACGATCGGCGAGGCCCAGACGTCGGTGATCCTCGAGCGGCTCAAGCGCAAGTTCGGCGCCGCGATCGTGACCCACCAGCCGAAGGTCCCCTACCGGGAGACGATCCGCGGCAAGGCCCAGGTCCACGGCCGCTACAAGAAGCAGACCGGCGGCCACGGCATGTTCGGCGACGTCTGGATCGAGCTCGAGCCGAACCCGGGCGGGGGCGTCGAGTTCGCCGAGCGCGTCGTCGGCGGCTCGGTGCCGCGCCAGTTCTTCCCCGGCGTCGAGAAGGGCATTCGGGAGACCGCGGCCGAGGGCGTCGTGGCGGGCTACCCGCTGTCGGACTTCAGGGCCACGCTCTACGACGGCTCGTTCCACACGGTCGATTCGAACGAGCTCTCGTTCAAGATCGCCGCCTCGATGGCGCTCAAGGAGGGCGTCCACCAGGCGAAGCCCGCGCTCATGGAGCCGATCATGGAGGTCCAGGTCCGGATCCCCGAGGCGTTCATGGGCGAGGTCAACCGGGACCTGAACGGTCGTCGCGGACGCGTGCTCGGGATGGATTCGTCCGACGGCATGCAGGTCATCTCGGCGCATGTCCCGCAGTCCGAGCTGTTCAGCTACGCGACCGAGCTGCGATCGTTGACCGGCGGGCGGGGCACGTTCAGCGCCAAGCTCGATCACTACGAGGACGTGCCCGCGCACCTCGCCGAGAAGATCATCGAGGCACACCGCAAGGAGCAGGAGTCGGGTGGCCACTGACGCGCGGCCCGTCCGTTTGGTGCCCTGATGCAACGTCAGGGCCGCTCGTGCACCTGCCGCGCGGGAGATCGGCCGGTATCGTGACGGGCTGACGCCGCGATGCGGGGGCCGGATCGACCCGTGCCTCCGTACCGCCGCTGTCGCTGGCGAACGAGGAGGACCGACGTGCTGCCCGACGATCGGCCAGGTCTCAAGATCGGCCTCGGCCTGCTGGCGGGGCTGCTGCCCGTGCTGCTCGTCGCGGTCCAGCTCACGAACGGCAACCCGACGAGCACCATCCGTACCTACGCGCAGGCCGAGCGACGCGAGCTCGTCGTACCGTCCGAGCCGCTGCCGTCGCTCGTCCCCGAGCTGCCCTCGGCCAGCGCGGCTCCCGCGACCAGCCCGAGCGTCGGTCCCGGTGAATCCGCCGCCCCCGGCTCGGACGTCGGGGACGCCCCGGGAACGGCGGGCCCTGCCGCGCCCGGATCCGGGGGTGTCGAGCCCGCGGGCGAGGCCCCCGTCGGGGATGCGGAGCCGGGCACCCCGTCCGGCCCAGGGGCGACGGCCGCCCCCGCCACGCCCCGACCGCCCGCGGCGACCCCCCGTCCCACCCCTG
>JBIQKJ010000004.1:0-217590 GCA_044506615.1 Chloroflexota bacterium
CCTGAAGTTGTACGCCCCCTCGATTCCGAATCCCCACAAGACACGCTACGCCACTGGGCAGCGGCCTCCCTTGACGAAACCGGCCTCCTCCCCATATCTTGGGCATTGCCTAATTAGTCAGTTACCGAAACATTTGAGGCAGCGTGAACAAGGTCTACCGGGCCCTGGCCGATCCGACCCGCCGTCGCGTCCTCGCGCTCCTGCGCGAGCGCGAGATGACGGCCGGGGAGCTCGCTGCCGAGTTCGACTTGTCGTGGCCGACGATGTCGGGGCACTTCGCGGTCCTGCGCGAGGCCGGCCTCGTCACGGCCGAGCGCATCGGCACGACGGTCCACTACCGACTGAACCTCACCGTGCTCGAGGAGGCGATGGCCGCCCTGCTCGACGCGTTCAAGATCGAACCCGGAGGGAAGGCATGAACCGACGACGGCTCGTCCTCGTCAGCGTCGGCGTGGTAGCCGCGATGGCGGCCCTTGGCGGCGCCGCCTGGCTGAGCCTGCCGGCCGGCGCCGAGGTCCCCATCCACTGGGGCGTCGACGGCCGGCCCGACGGCTTCGCCGACAAGACGATCGCCCTGTTCTCGATCCCGGCCGGCGCGCTCCTGCTGACCGCCGTCTTCGCGCTGTTGCCGGCGATCGAGCCGCGGCGCCGCAACCTCGAGCAGTCGCCCCGACTCTACCGGGCCGCCTGGCTCGGGATGCTCGCGCTCTTTGCGGCGATCCAGCTCGGCGTGGTCGCGGCCGCGCTCGATCCGGACTTCGAGGTGAGCCGCGCGATCATGGCCGGGACCGGCGTGCTGATGATCGTGATCGGCAACTACCTGCCGACCACGCGCAGCACCTGGTTCATCGGCATCCGCACCCCCTGGACGCTCTCGAGCGAGCGGTCGTGGGAGCGGACCCACCGGCTCGGCGGGCGGCTGTTCGTGCTGTTCGGGCTGGCCCTGCTCGCCGGCGCGCTGCTCGGCGTCCCCGGGGAGCTGATGGTCCCCGTCCTGCTGGTCGGCGTGGCCCTTACCACCATCGTCCCGATGGCGTACTCGTACGTCGTCTGGCGCGACGATCCCGCACGGAGGCCCAACGCGTGACGCTCGACCTCGGAGCGATCCTTCCGCTCCTCATCCCGCTCATCGTCCTCGAGCTCGTGCTGCTGGTGTGGGCGCTGTACGACCTCACCCGGCCCGGGCGCCGCGTGGCGGGTGACAACAAGCTCGTCTGGGCGCTGATCATCATCTTCGTCGCCACGTTCGGACCGATCCTCTACTTCCTCGTCGGGCGGCGGACCGAATGACCGGCGAGGCGCCCGCACGGCGCGGCGCCGCGGTCCGCATCCGCGGGCTGAGCAAGCGCTACGGCGGAGCCGGCGGCGTTCTCGCGCTCGACGCGCTGGACCTCGACGTGCCCGCCGGCGCGGTGGTCGGCCTGCTGGGGCCCAACGGCGCGGGCAAGACGACCACGATCCGCATGCTCGTCGGGCTCGCCCATCCGACCACCGGCAGCGTCGAGATCGACGAGGGCCGGATCGACCCGGCCAAGCCCGAGCAGCGCCACGGCATCGGCGTGCTCGACCAGGAGCCCCGCTACTACGGCTGGATGCGCGGCCGCGAGCTGGTGGAGATGGTTGCGCGACTCCACGGCCGGACGCCCGCCGAGGCGCGCATGCGCGCGGAGGAGGTCCTGGAGCGCGTCGGGCTGGCGGATGCCGCCGAGCGGCGGATCGGCGGCTACTCGGGCGGCATGCGCCAGCGGCTCGGGATCGCCCAGGCGCTCGTCGACCGGCCCCGGCTGCTCGTCCTCGACGAGCCGGTGAGCTCGCTCGACCCCGAGGGCCGGCGCGACGTGCTGACGCTGATCGCCGAGCTCGCCGGCGATGCGACGGTCCTCTTCTCGACCCATGTCCTGAGCGACATCGAGCGGATCTGCGATCGGGTGGCGATCCTCGACCACGGGCGGCTCGTCGTCGAGGCGGCACTCCCCGAGCTGCTGGCACGGTACGCGCTCCCGCTCTATCGGCTCGTCCCCGAGCCCGGCGAGGAGGCCGCGACCGCACGGCTCGCGACCGCCCTCGCGTCGGTGCCGTGGGCCGATCGCGTCGACGTCGCGGGCGGCGTGCTGACCGTGGGCGTGACGGATGAGGCCGCGGCCTCCCGCGAGCTGCTCCGCGCGGTCGTGGCCGCGGAGGTGCGGCTCGCCTCGTTCGAGCGCGTCCGGCCCGATCTCGAGGACGTCTTCCTGCGGCTGGTCGGCCGTGCCGGGAACGGAGCCGCCGCATGAGCGCCTTCGGGATCCTGCTCCGCAAGGAGCTGCTCGAGTCGTGGCGGACGTTCCGCCTGCCCGTGGCGGCGGTGCTGTTCGCGCTGACCGGCCTGAGCTCCCCGATGCTCGCCCGCTACCTGCCCGAGATCCTCGAGCTCGCCGGCGGCGACCAGTTCGGTGCGATCGAGATCCCCACGCCGACCGTCGCCGACGCCGTCGACCAGCTGCTCAAGAACCTCGTCCAGTTCGGGGCGCTCGCGGCGATCCTCCTCGCGATGGGGCTCGTGGCGTCGGAGAAGGACCGCGGCACCGCGGCGTTCCTGCTCGCGAAGCCGGTCAGTCGCGGCACGTTCCTCGCCGCGAAGCTGACCGCCCTGGGTCTCGTGCTCGCCGTCTGCACCGTCCTCGCGACCGTCCTCGGCTGGACGTACACCGCCATCCTGTTCGAGCCCGTCGACCCGGTCGGCTGGGTCTGGATGGCGCTGCTCGTCTGGTTGACGATGGTCGCCTACGCCGCGATCACGTTCCTCGCCAGCACGCTGACCGGGTCCGCGGCGGCGGCGGCTGGCATCGGGTTCGGGCTGCTGCTCGTGCTGTCGATCCTGGCGGCGCTTCCGAACCTCGAGCGGTTCCTCCCGCCCGGCCTGCTCGGGCCGGCGGGGGCCCTCGCGGCCGGCGGAGCGACGCCCGGCTCGCTCGGCGCGGACCTGGTCGTGCCGGTCGTGTCGACGGTCGTGCTGATCGCGATCTGCATCGGCGCGGCGGTCTGGTCGTTCCGGCGCCAGGAGCTGTAGCGGGCGGGCGCAGCGTGCGCCGCTGCGGGATCCGCCGAACCGGCCCGACTACACGACCCCGTCCGTGCGCAGCGTGGTGACCTCGTCGGGTCCGTAGCCCAGCTCGTCGAGGATGGCGTCCGTGTGCTCGCCGAGCAGCGGCGGCGCGGTCCGGATCGCCCCGGGCGTCCGCTCGAGCCGGATCGGCAGGCCCGCCTGGCGCAGGACACCGAGCGCCGGGTGCTCGACCACCGCGGCCATCGCGAGCTCCTGCGCGGCCGGCGAGCCGAACGCCTCGACGACGTCGAGGATCGGCGCGCACGGGACCTCGGCGGCGTCGAGGGTCGCCTCCCACTCCGCGCGGGTGCGGCCAGGGAACCGTTCCGCGAGGATCGCCCGGAGCGCGTCGCGGTGCTCGACCCGGTCCCCGTTCGTCGCGAAGCGCGGATCGTCGGCGAGCGCCGCGAGCCCCAGCGCGTCGCACAGCCGCCGCCATTGCCGCTCCGAGCCGACCGCGACGACCAGCTCGCCGTCCCTCGTCGCGAAGGCCTCGTACGGGACGATGTTCGGATGGGCATTGCCGTGTCGCTCGGGTGGAGCGCCCGACACGAAGGCGTTCTGCGCCTGGTTCACGAGCGAGGCGAGCGTCGAGGCCAGCAGCGAGACGTCGACGCGCTGGCCCTCGCGGGGGCCCCGGTTGCCGCCCTCGCCGGCCCGCTCGCGCTCGAGGAGCGCCGCGAGCAGCCCGACCGCGCCGAACAGCCCGGTCACCACGTCGCTGATCGCGACGCCGACCTTCGTCGGGCGGCCGTCCGGCGGCGGGTCGCCGGTGATCGACATGAGCCCGCCGAGCGCCTGGACCACGAAGTCGTAGCCGGGTCGCGTGGCGTCGGGCCCGGATCGCCCGAACCCCGAGATCGCGAGGTGCACGAGCGACGGGTTCATCGCACGGAGCGCCTCGTCGTGGAACCCGAGCCGGTCCAGCCCGCCGACGCGGAAGTTCTCGACGAGGACGTCGGAGCGTTCGACCAGCCGGCGCAGGATGGCCCGCCCGGACTCCCGGCGGAGGTCGAGCCGGATGCTGCGCTTGTTCCGGTTGACCGCGAGGAAGTACGCCGCGGTCCGCGTCCCTGCGTCGACCGAGCCCACCCACGGTGGGCCCCAGCCGCGGGTGGCGTCGCCTTCGGGCGGCTCGACCTTGACGACATCCGCGCCGAGATCGGCGAGGAGCATCGTGCACAGCGGGCCGGCGAGGACCGTCGAGCAGTCGACGACGCGGATGCCGGCGAGCGGACCGGGCGCGACGGGTTCCATCGGGGCGATCGTAGCCGCCGTGACGACCCGGGGACGGACGACCGCGCGGGCTCCGGCCGGCCTCAGAGCCCGAACGTCAGCCGGATGCTGTCGAGGTTGAGGAGGACGTCGCCGATGCCGACCGCAATCAGCAGCACGCCCCCGACGACCTCGATCGCCCGGTGGTGCTCGACGACCCAGCGCACGGCCCGCTGGCGGCTCGCCCCCGCGAGCAGCGACAGGACGACCAGCGGCAGCCCGAACCCGAGCCCATAGACCGCGAACGTCAGGACCTTCGGGAGCGCGTCGGCGATGCCGACCGAGTACGCGATCAACGACAGCGCGAAGGCGCCCGCGCACGGCAGCGCGAGCGGCCCGAGCATCAGCCCGTACAGGTATGCCTGCCCGTACGGATTGGCGACGATCGGGACGCGGGTGCCCGGCAGCCGCTCGAACGGGTTGCGGCCGATGAGCAGCAGCACGCCGAGGACGACGAGCAGCGCATCGACCGCCGGCACGAGCCAGCCGAGCAGCGACCCGATCGGGACGGCCACCGCGACGAGCAGGACCGCCACGCCGAGCATCGTCGTGACGACGCCGGCGAGGATCAGCAGGCCGAGCAGCCCGGTTCCCCGGCGGCCCTCGAGCGAACGGCTGTTCGCGCCGAGGTAGGCGAGGAAGCTCGGGTAGAGCGGCAGCAGGCACGGGCTCGCGGCGCTCGCGACGCCAAGCGAGAACGAGAGCCAGAGGCCGTCCATCCCGATCCGACGCGGTGGCAGGCTAGGCGCCGTGCTCGCGGGCGAGCGCGACGACCTCGTCGACGCGCTTCTGCCCGAACGCGGTCAGCGTCACGCGGCCGTCCGCGCCGATGAGGATCATCGGCGTCGAGGGCGGGTTGAGCACCTGGTCGCCGAACTCGGCTGCCAGGGCCCGAGCAACGTCCCGGTTGGCAACGGCGTAGATCCCGGTGAAGCCGTGCCGCCGGCGGAAGTCCTTCAGCGCCTTCGCGGTCTCATTCGGGTCGACGTCGAGCAGGACGTACGCGACCCGCTCGCGGTCGAGCTGTCCGAGTGCCTCCTCGACGTGGCCCTGCTGCGCGAGGCACTTCGTGCACCAGATCGCCATCGGCTCGAGGATGACCGTCGTGCCGGCGAGGTCCGCGATCCGGAATGGCTCGCCGGTCTCCACGTCGACGAGCTCCGCGGTCGCCCAGGCCTGGTCGAGGACCGGAGTGGACGAGGGCTCGCGCGTCGCGCCCGCGCTGGGTTCGGCGGCCGGCGGCGTCCCGGGCTCGGCGGTCGGGGTCCCGGACCCGGCGGCCGGCGTCGTCATCGGCGGCGTCGGGGTCGCCGTCGACTCGCCTGTCGGTGCGGCCGTGCCCGGCGCCGAGCACGCGGCGACGAGAAGGGCGGACAGGACCAGGCTCGTTCGGCGCCTCATCGGCGGCATCCTCGGCGACGACTGTGACGGTCCGATGACGCAGCACGTCGTCGGCCGTCGCGCGCGGCCAATGATCACCCCGGCTCAGGATCGGCGACAGCCGGCGGACCCGCCAGAGCGATCGCGACCGCGGCCTGCGCTAGCATCGGTGCATGACCGACACGACCCCAGCGGCGTCCCACGTGCCGACGCTCATGACGATCCACGCCCATCCCGACGACGAGACGATCGGCACCGGCGGAACGATGGCCAAGGCGGTCGCAGCCGGCCGTCGGGTGGTGCTCGTGACGTGCACGCGCGGCGAACTCGGCGAGATCGTCGTCCCGGACATGGACACGCCCGACAACCACCGGCGCCTCGCGGAGCTCCGCGCCGCCGAGCTCGAGCGGGCGATGGGCCAGCTGGGGGTGACCGAGTGGGAGAACCTCGGCTATCGGGACTCCGACATGATGGGCCGGGTCGGGAACCTCGACCCGCGCTCGTTCTGGCAGGCCGACCTCGACGAAGCCGCGCGACGGCTCGTCTTCCTGATCCGCACCTACCAGCCGGACGTCGTCACGACCTACAACGAGTTCGGCGGCTACGGCCATCCCGACCACATCCGCACGCATGACGTCGCGGTCCGGGCGTTCCCGCGGGCCGGCGACCCGGCCTGGTATCCCGAGCAGCTGGCGCCCGAGCACGGCGGCACCGGCCCAGCGATCGGCGAGGGCGGGCTGGCGCCGTGGGCGCCGTCGAAGCTCTACGAGCAGCAGTTCCCGATCTCGTTCTTCGAGCGGATGCGCGAGATGTACGCGGAGCTCGGCGAGCCCGATCCGTGGTCGCCGCCGGAGAACGCGACGCCCGAGGAGCTTGCCGAGTGGGAGAAGGGGGGCCGCCGGATGCTCGTGCCGGACGAGGCGATCACCGCCTGGGTCGACATCGGGGGCGAGCCGCTCGAGCGCAAGTGGCGCGCGCTCCACGAGCACGTCACGCAGATCGCCTCGACGTTCCCGATGGCGCGACTCGGGCTCGAGCGCTGGCGGTCCGTCTGGAGCCGCGAGACGTTCGTGCTCCGCGAGTCGCGGGTTCCCACGAACGTGCCCGAGGACGACCTCTTCGCCGGGATCGCCTGACGGGGCGGCGCCTTCGGCAGCAGACGCGCCGCGAGCCCGCCTACCAGGGCAGCAGCCCGCGCGACGACTCGTAGACCTGGCGCATGACGACCCGGCCGTCGCCGGTCGGGTCGAGGAAGTTCGGCTGGGCCTTGTCGAGGATGACGTGCGGGCGCATCCGGGCCTGGACGAGCTCGGCGCCGTCGAACGTGAGCTCGAGCGTCATGCCCTCCATCGTCGGCTCCGACCAGGTCTGGTCGAACACGAAGTTGCCGAGCGCGTACCAGATCGGCTTGCCCTCGTGGATCTCGAGCGCCGCCGCCCAATGGGCGTGGTTCCCGATGATCATGTCGGCACCGGCCTCGATGATCGCGCGACCCTGGGCCTGCTGGGCGTCGAACGGCCGGGCGGCGTACTCGCGACCCCAGTGCGGGAACACGATCACGACATCGGCGCCCGCCTCCCGGGCAGCCTTGATGTCCTGGCGAACGAGCTTCGTCCGGAACGGCGCGCTGCCGATCGTGTCGTCGTCGGCGTGGTAGTACCTCGCGATCTTGTCGTAGCCGAGGATCGCGACGCGCGTGCCGTTGACCTCGAACCAGCTCGGCTCGCGCGCCTCGTCGAGCGTTCGGCCGGCGCCCGAGTGCTCGATCCCCGCCTTGTCGAGGTTGCGCATCGTCTGGAGGATGCCGTTCCGCCCGGCGTCCCCGATGTGGTTGTTGGCGAGCGACACCCAGTCGATCCCGGCGCGGGCGAGCCCCGGGATCATCGACGGGTCGGCCGAGAAGACCGTTCCGCTCGTGTGCCAGCGGAACCGGTTCGGGGCCGGGTTCTCGAAGTTCGCGATCGCGATGTCGGCCGACTTCATGAGGTCGCGCACCGCTCCGGCGTCGCCGGTCCGTCGGGTGGTGGGCACGGGGTGCCCGAAGCCCGAGCAGCACGTGTGGCCCGTGATCTCGGCGCTGCCGCCGTCGAACGGGAAGTCCTCGCCCTTGCCGTTGACGCGGACCGTCTGGTAGACGCCCCGGTCGAGCATGATGTCGCCGGCCGCGAACAGCGTCCACGTGGCAGCCGGGTCGAAGTCGTCGGTGCCGTCGTCGTCGGGGAGGCTCGCGGTCAGGCGCCAGTCGGTCGGATCGGTGACCCGCTCCACCCCGAACAGCGTCCGCCGGCCCCAGGCGAGCGCGCGCACGCCCGGCCCGACCTCCGACGCGCGGAGGAACGCGAGACGGCGGCGGTTGTCGGCGAGGTCCGCCATCAGTGCCTCGGCGTCGTCGGCGAGCACGAGGCGGTCGTCGTTCCGGGGGCGGTCGACGCCGAGGGCTTCGAGGATCGCGTCGGCGTCTGCCTCGACGAGCTCGAGCGCCTCGTAGCGGTCGCTCCGGCCGGCGAGGACGTCCGCGACCTCCTCGCGGTTCGTGGAGGTGTGGTTGGAGCGGAACTGCGTGACCGGCACGACCGCGATCTCCGTGGCGACCGGGTCGGGGGCCGGGGTTGCGGGCGCCGCGGTCGGTGGCGCCTCGGAAGCGGCCGGTGGCGGGGCGGAGGCGCCGGGTCGGACGGTGGCGCCGGGCTCGGTGGGCTCGGCGCTCGGGGCGACGGCCGCGGTCGTGGGGCTCGCCGAGGGCGACGAGCCGTCGCCGAGCGCCAGCTGGCCGCCGATCGCGGCCGCGGCGACGCTCACGACGACGATCGCGGCGACGACGAGCAGCGGGAGTCGTTTCACCGGCCGGATTGTGCCAGAGCGCGGTCCGGGGAGGCCGTGGCGGACGCTCAGGGTAGAGGAACGCCCCGTCCGGGCGGGCGGACGGGGCGTGAGGGTTATGCGATCGATGGCGGACCCGACCGGATTCGAACCGGCGATCTCCAGCGTGACAGGCTGGCATGTTGGGCCGCTACACCACGGGTCCGAGTTGCGGCGATGGCGGAGCATACCAGAGGCGACCCGAGTTGTCCTACGCTCGCACCCGATGATCCTGCCCAAGGCTCGCGACCCCCGCTTCATCACGATCCGCCGCGGCGGCAGCCTCACGGACGACGACCACCGGCTGCTCGCGCGCTGGGCCGCCGACTGCGCAGAGCACGTATTGCCGTACTTCGAGCGCGTGCGTCCGGACGACGACCGGCCGCGGCGGGCGATCGAGCTGGCACGCGCGTGGGCGCGCGGCGAGGTGCGCATGACCGACGCGCGGACCGCGGCCGGCCACGCGAACGGCGCGGCGCGGGACCTGAAGGGCGCGCCGCGGAACGCGGCCTACGCGGCTGCCCAGGCCGCGAACGTCGCGCACGTCGCCGCGCACGAGCTCGGCGCCGCCGCCTACGCGATCCGGGCCGCGCGCGATGCCGCCAACCCGGACGAGCGCGACGAGGCCGGCCGCCGCGAGTGCCGCTGGCAGCGCGATCGACTCCCGGCGGCGATCCGCGAGTTCGTCCTCGACGACCAGCGGCTGCGCAACGAGCTCTGCTGGTTCGTGTTCGACTGCTGACCCGGCGGGTCCCCGACGCACCCTCCCCTATACTCACGGCCCATGCCCGTCATCGACCTCCGCAGCGACACCGTCACGCACCCGACGCCCGCCATGCGCCGTGCGATGGCCGAGGCCGAGCTCGGCGACGACGTCTTCGGCGACGACCCGACGGTCATCGCGCTCGAGGAGCGCGCGGCGGAGCTGCTCGGCAAGGAGGCCGGGCTGTTCGTGGCGTCGGGCTCGATGGGCAACCTCGTCAGCCAGCTCGCCCACCTCGGAAGGGGCCAGGAGACGATCGCAGGCCGCGAGCACCACATGACGCGCGACGAGGCCGCGGGCCACGCGGTCATCGTGGGCACGAGCATCCGCGCGCTCGACGACCGGCCGGACGGCACGCTCGACCTCGACGACATCGACGCCGCTTTCCGCGACCCGATGGACCCCCATGAGCCGATCACCGGGCTCGTCACGATCGAGAACACCCACGCTCACTCGATGGGCCAGCCGCTGACCCCCGAGTACACCCGGGCCGTTGCCGACGTCGCGCATCGCCACGGCGTCCCGCTCCACATCGACGGCGCCCGGTTCTGGGACGCGGTCGTCGCCCAGGGCGTCCGGGCCACGGACCTCGCCGGACCGGCCGACTCGGTGACGTTCTGCCTGAGCAAGGGCCTCGCCTGCCCGGTCGGCTCGGTGGTCGTCGGGTCGCGCGACTTCATCTGGCGCGCCCGACGGGCGCGGAAGCTCGTCGGCGGCGGCATGCGCCAGGTGGGCGTCCTCGCCGCGGCTGGGCTCGTCGCGCTGAGCGACGGCCCCGACGGCACGATCGCCCGCCTCGCCGACGACCACGCCAACGCCCGCCGGCTCGCCGAGGGCCTCGCGGACCTGGACGGCATCGTCTCGCCCGGCGGTATCGCGCAGCCCGAGCCCGGCCGGCTCGACCCGAGCCGCGTCCGCACGAACTTCGTCGTCTTCAGGGTCGAGCGCGACCGCGCCGCGTTCCTCGAGGCACTTCGCGCGCGGGGCGTGCTCATGGTCGAGTACCCGTACGGCCAGGTCCGCGCGGTCACCCATTACGGCGTCAGCGCCGACGACATCAAGACGGTGCTCGCCGCGGCGGAGGCCGCGCTGGCCGAGACCGCCCACGCAACCAGCCGACCCCAACCCGTGGCCGCCGGCGCCTGACGAACCGCGTCGGCCGCCTGCCACCGCGCCCTTCGCCGCGCCCGGACCGCGGCCCCAGGAGGAGCTCCGTGACCGACCCCCGAACCTCGCTCTACCCCGCTCTCACGCGACCGCCGGATGCGGCCGCCCGCGGCCCGCTCGACGAGGCGCTGTACGACCTCGTCGAGGCGCGCTTCGAGCGGCTGGTCCGCGACAACCCCGTGCTCGGTACGGTCTTCGGGCTCCACGAGTTCGACGCGCAGCTCGGCGACGGCAGCCGCGATGCCCTGCTCGGCGAGCTCGAGGCCGAGAAGGCACACCTCGCGATGGTCGAGTCGCTCGACGAGGCCGGCCTGTCGCCCGAGGCGTCGATCGAGCGCGAGCTGGAGGTCCACAACACGCGCCGCGCGGTCTTCGACACCGAGGAGCTGCGGATCTGGGAGCGCCGCTCGCTGGCGCTCGACACGATCGGCGACGGCCTGTTCCTGCTCTTCGCTCGCGACCACGCCCCGCTCGCCGAGCGGCTCCAGGCGATCACCGGCCGGCTCGAGGGCGTGCCGGCTTACCTCCAGCAGGCGCGCACGCGCCCGGTCGGTCCCCAGGTCCGACTGTGGCAACAGCTCGAGATCGAGATGGCCCAGAGCCTGCCCTCGTTCTTCGACGAGCTCGTCCAGGCCGGCGACGGCGTGGTCGGGGACGCGGATGCGAAGCGGCTCGACCGCGCGGCCCACGGGGCCAAGCTCGCGGTCGCCGAGTACCGCGGCTGGCTCGACGACAGCCTCGCGACCGGCACCGACGCATGGGCCCTGGGCCGCGAGAAGCATGACGCGCTCGTCGGCCTGCGCGCCTTCGACGGGCTCACCTCCGACGACATCCTCGAGCTCGGGTGGCAGCGCCTCGCGGAGGAGAAGGCCGCCCGCGTCGAGGCCGCGAAGGCGATCGACCCCGACGCGGACGAGGCCGAGGTCGTCGACCGCGTGAAGTCCGACCACCCCGCGACGTTCGCCGAGGCGCTCGAGGGCTACCGGACCGCGATGCGCCGCGCCCGCCAGCACCTGATCGACCGGGACCTCGTGACGATCCCCGACGACGAGCGGATCGAGGTGATCGAGACGCCCGAGTACCTGCGGAACATGGTCCCGTTCGCGGCGTACTTCGAGCCTGCCAAGTTCGATGCGAACCCGAAGGGGATCTACATCGTCACGCCCTCGGTCGGCGAGGCGGAAGGCGCGATGCGCGAGCACAACCTCGCCTCGATCAGCAACACGAGCATCCACGAGGCGTATCCGGGCCACCACCTCCAGCTGTCGGTCGCGGCGAAGCACCCGTCGCTCACCCGGCTGCTGACCGACGCCCCCGAGTTCGTCGAGGGCTGGGGCATGTACACCGAGCTGATGATGCGCGAGCAGGGCTTCGACGACGGCCCAGCCTTCCGGCTCATGCTCCACACCGACGCGATCTGGCGGGCCTGTCGGATCATCCTCGACGTGCGGATGCACCGCGGCGAGCTGTCGATCGACGAGGCGACCCGGTTCCTCGTCGAGCAGACCGGCTTCGAGGAGCCGAACGCACGCGCCGAGGTCCAGTGGTACTCGTTCCGGCCGACCTACCCGATGTCGTACCTGCTCGGCCGGACGCTGCTGCTCCAGCTCCGCGAGGACGAGCGGCGGCGGCTCGGCGACCGGTTCAATCTCAAGGGCTTCCACGACGCGCTGCTGCGGAACGGCTCGCTGCCGGTCAGCTTCCACCGGCGGCTGCTCACGAGCGGCGGCGGGTCGGCGGCTCCCGACACCGCCCGCGCCTGATCGTGCAGGTCATCCCGTCCGTCGACCTCGAGGGCGGCCGCTCGCGGATCGTCTACTGGCCGGGCGCCGCGGCCGGTGTCGGCGCACCCACCGATCGCCCCGAGCGGATTGCCGAGCAGTTCGTCGGCATGGGGGCCCGGCTCGTCCACCTCGTCGACTTCGACGGGGCGCGGCGCGGCACGCCGGGCAACCTCGAGGCGATCGGGTCGGTCGCGGCCAGGGTCGCGGTGCCGCTCCAGGTCGCGGGCGGCGTCGACGCTGCCGACGGGATCCGTCTCGTGTTTGCGGCCGGGGCGACGCGGGTCGTGCTCGCCATGGGGATCGTCGATCGCCCGGAGGACCTGCGCGCGTGCCTGGACGTCGCGGGCGACTGGCTGGCGGTCGGACTCGATCCGCGACCCGATCGGTTCGCGGCCTTTCCCTGGCGCCGGCCCGGCCCGCCGCCGACGCTCGAGGCCCTCGTCGGCGAGCTCGTCGGACAGGGCGTTGCCCGGTTCGTGCTGACCCATGGCGGCGCCGAGGCCGACCTCGAGCGGGCCGCCTCGCTCGTCCGGTCGTACGATTCCGAATTCCTGGTGGCCGGCGGCATCCGCGACCTCGACGGGCTGCGCCGGCTGCGCGACACCGGGGTCGCCGGGGTCCTGCTCGGCGAGGCACTGCTCTCGGGGGCGATCGACTATCCAGCAGCCGTGGAGGCCGCCGCGTGATCCCGACCGTACGTTCCCGTCACCGCCGATCCGTGGCCCGCGTCCTCGCCGCGGGGATCGTCGCCGCGGCAGCCTCGGCCTGCTCGATGCCGGGCTCCGCGACCCAGGCCCCCGCGGGTGTGGGGGCGGGCGGGATCGCGGGCTGCCCGAATTCCCAACCTGCCCCGCTGGGCGGTGGCGAATCCCGGCTCGTGACGATCGACACCGAGCTCGGCTCGATTGAGATCACCGTCCAGGCCGACCTCTCGCCGATCGCGACCGGCAACTTCGTCGCGCTCGCCGAATGCGGGTTCTACGACCGGGTCCTGTTCCACCGCGTCGTCCCGGGCTTCGTGATCCAGGCCGGAGACGGGGAGTTCGGGCGCATGCCGGCCATCGACGCCCGGCTCCTCGGGTCCGGTGGGCCCGGATACGAGATCCAGGACGAGCCGGTCAGCGCGCGGTACGGTCGTGGGGTGGTCGCGATGGCGCGCACCCCGGCGCCCAACTCCGCCGGCTCGCAGTTCTTCATCGTCCTCGACGACGCTGCCCGCAGCTCGCTCGAGGCTGCCAACACCTACCAGATCATCGGCAGCGTCACGGGCGGCATGGAGACGGCGGACGCGATCGCCGAGTCCGCCGACGCCGAGCTGCCGAGCCAGCCGGTCGAGATGACCGATGTGAGCGTTTCGACGCCGTGACCAGCACGCGCACAGGAGGTATGCCATGACCCGCGCCACGATCGCCACCGAGATCGGCGACATCGAGCTCGAGCTGTTCGACGACGCGGCCCCGAAGGCCGCGCAGAACTTCGCCGATCTCGCTCGCAAGGGCTACTACGACGACGTCGTCTTCCACCGGGTCATCCCCGGCTTCGTCGCTCAGGCCGGCGACGGCCAGTTCGGGAAGAAGGCGTCGCTGGAGCGCTCGCGGGTCGGCACCGGTGGGCCCGGGTACACGTTCGAGGACGAGCCGGTCCAGGGCGACTACGTGCGAGGAGCGCTCGCCATGGCCAATGCCGGCCCGAACACGAACGGCAGCCAGTTCTTCATCTGCCACCAGGACCTGACGGGGCGCCTCCCGAAGAACTACACGCTGTTCGGACAGGTCATGCAGGGGATGGACGTCGTCGACCGCATCGTGAGCGCGCCGCGCGATGGCCGCGACTTCCCGAACGACCCGGTGGCGATGACCTCGGTCACGATCCACGAGGACTGATCGGGACTGTCCCGGGGCAGTCTCCCGGTCCACGCAACCAAGGTTAAGGAATTTACATCAACCCCTACGCCAAAACTCTTGGAAAAATGCCACCGGCATCGTAGGATATCGGTGCTGCTCAGTCAGCCAGCTGCCCCAGCGGCAAGGTCATGGGTAGGTAGGGTCAGGGTAGTCGGTGCAGCCGACGTGATAGATGCCCTTGGCGCGTGGCAGAAGCGTCCGCATCGCGGATGTATTCACCGGGACAGCAACGAGGCGGCTCCTTCGGGAGCCGCCTCGGTCTTTGTCCGGGACATGGACGCCGCCCCTATCGAAGGTCGAGTGGACGCCCGATGTAGGCCTCGAAGTCCGGCAACCGGCGCCGGTAGTCGCTGCCCATCAGCGGCGACGAGACCATGAAGTCGGCCGACGCCCGATTGCACGCGACCGGGATGTTCCAGACGACCGCGAGGCGCAGGAGCGCCTTCACGTCGGGATCGTGCGGCTGCGGCTCGAGCGGGTCCCAGAAGAACACGAGGAACTCGATCTCGCCCGAGGCGATCAGCGCCCCGATCTGCTGATCCCCGCCGAGCGGCCCGCTCTGGAGCTTCTCGACCCCGAGGCCCAGCTCGTCCTCGAGGAGCGTTCCTGTCGTGCCCGTCGCCACCAGCTCGTGCCGCTGGAGCACGGCCAGGTTGAACCGGGCCCACTCGATGAGGTCGCGCTTCTTGTTGTCGTGCGCGATCAGCCCGATCCGCTTCGTCCGACCGAGTGATTCCATGCCGCCCTCCGACTCCGTGGCCCGGTGGCCGAAGTGTCGCGCGTCGAAGGGCTGCCGTCAGCGGCTCCGTGAACGCCCGATGGCGTCGATGATCCGGTCCACGCCGAACGCGAAAGCCGTCTCGAGATCCCCGCCGAGGCGGAACGCCCCGGCAAGCTCCATCGACACGAAGCCGTGAAGCCAGGCGACGACCAGCCGCGCCGCTTCGAGCGTGTCGCCCGCCGGGGAGAGCTCCGCGACGACCCGGAACAGCGCGTCGGTGGCACGCGCGAGGCGCGCGGCGTCGGGTCGCCAGGCCTCCGGGACCGGCGAGAAGAGGAGCCCGTACGCGGCGGGATGTCCGTGCGCGAAGGCGCGGAACGCGGCACACATCTCGGCGGCACGCCGGCGGGCGTCGCCCTGCTTCGCGGCCGCCGTGTCGACCGCCTCGGCCAGCTCCGCCGCCGCATCGTCGGCGATGAGCCGCACGAGCTCCGAGCGATCGCGAAGACGCTTGTAGAGCGACGGGGCACGCACGCCGACGTGCTCGGCCACGGCCTGCATGGTCAGGCCGTCGACCCCGTCCCGCTCCAGGATCTCGCGGCCGGCCTCGACGATCGCCGCGAGCGAGGTGCGCGCACGCGCAGGCATCGACGGACGTCCTCCTTCCTCGGCTCGTCGTCCGGCTATTGACAGTAGCCTTGATGGTTACGTAGGATAGCCATACGCCGATCGTACTCGACCGGCGACCGCACGGCAACATCGACCTGGAGCACGCCACATGACCGCCTTCGCCCTCTCCATCCGGTTCCTCCTCGAGCTCGGTGCGCTCGGAGCCGTCGCTGCGTGGGGGTTCCACATCGGCGACGGGGCATGGCGCCCGATCCTCGCGCTCGCGGTACCCGCCGCGTTCGCGCTCGCGTGGGCCGTCCTCGCCGCCCCGAAGGCGGACAATCCGCTGACGCCGGGGCAGCGCGAGCTCATCGGGTCGGGACTCCTCCTGGCCGCGTCGGGCGCTCTCGCGCTCACCGGCCGGACGGAGCTCGCCATGGCATTCGCCGCGCTGATCGTGCTCGACACGGCAGCCCTCGTCGCCCTGCCCGATCGGCCCGAGATCGCGGTCGCGGACGCGTTGGCGCGACGCTGAAGGGAGACTCGACCATGCGTATCGCACCCTCGGTCCACCGGCTCGGCGCCGGGGTCGTCAACAGCTACCTGATCGAAGAGGCCGGGGCGGTCACGATCATCGACGCCTCGTTGCCCAACGACTGGGCCGCACTGCCCGCGGAGCTCGCCGCGATGGGTCGCACGCTCGACGACGTGCACTCGATCGTGCTCACCCACGGCCACTCGGATCACATCGGCTTCGCAGAGCGGTTCCGGCGGGAGACCAGCCGCTCGGTCTGGGTCCACGAGCTCGACGCCGCCCTCGCCCGTGGTGAGGTTCCGAATCCGGCCAAGGGGCTCGGCCCGTTCCGGCTCGGTCCGCTGCTGTCGTTCCTGCTGTACAGCGGCCGCCGCGGGGGCCTCCGGATCACCCGGCTCGGGGCCGTCGCGACCTTCGGCGACGGTGCCACGCTCGACGTGCCGGGCTCGCCGCGCGTGATCCTCGTCCCCGGTCACACGCCGGGGAGCGCCGCGCTCCATGTTCCGTCACGTGACGCGCTGTTCGTCGGCGACGCCTTCGCGACGACCGCTGTCACGACCGGCAGGACCGGTCCCCGCATCGCGCCGTTCACCGCCGACCCCGAGGAGGCGCTGGCCTCCCTCGACCGGCTGCGGAGCGTCGACGCGGCGCTCGTGCTGCCGGGTCACGGGGCACCGTGGACGGACGGTGTGGACGCGGCGGTCCGCCATGTCCGCGAGGCGTGGAGCGCCGACCGCGGCTAGGTCAGTCGCTCGTGGGGCGCGCGGCCGCGCGCACGAGGCGGTCGCCGATGGCCGCCGCGACGGCTCCGTAAAGCACGTTCGACAACGCCATCACCGGCGGCCGGCCCGGCCGGTCGTTCCACGGCTGCGGCAGCACCCGAGCGGCGGGCGCGAGCACGAAGTAGTTCACCGCGTAGAGCAGCGCGCCGAACAGCGCGCCCCACACCACCGACGGCCCCGGACGCCCGCTCGCGCCACGGAAAAGCTGCTGGGCGGCCGCCGCGACCGCGCCGATCCCGAGGTGGATGACGGTGGTCCCGATCCGCCGCTCGTGCTCCGGGGGGTGCGAGCGCCCGATCGCCCCGAGGAATCGCTCCGACAGCTTGCGGGGCGGCTGCTTGCCGAGGATGCCGGCCTTCGTCGCGGCGAGCATGACCACGCTCATGACGAGCGTCGCGCCGATCCCCGCCACCGCGCCGAGCGCCGCGTCTCGCGCCGGGTCGTGCTCGCGGACCGGCGTCCCGAACCGGGTCGCGCCCGTATCGTCGTTCATCGCCGCACTTTCGCGTACGCCCCGCGGCGCGCGGCATGCAGCCCGCCCCGGCCGCGTCGCAGCGTCATTGCAGCCCGTCGTCCGCGCCCATCCCGACGCGCAGCAGGCGCGCCGTCTCACCGGGTGCGTGCTCGGCGATCCACGCGGTCGCTCGCTCGCGCATCGTGAGATCGTCCCCCGCAGGGCTCGGCGGCGGCACCTCGACGACGTGGAGCGTTCCCTCGTGGACCGTCGCGTCGTGGGCTGTCGTGCCGTCGGCCTGGCGCTCGAACGCGAGGTCGACCACGGCGTCGCCCACCCGCACGCCGCGCACCGTCAGCGCCGGGAGCCACCCGGGCAGCCTGGGCCGAACGAGCGCGAGGAGGTTGGCCGCCGCGAACGGCTGGATTCCGAGCAGGATCTGCAGGGCCTGGATCGTGGCCGCCGCGCTCCACGCCTGCGGGCTCTTGGCCATCGGGTAGACGACCGGCACCTCGGTCACGTCGCTGCCATGCCCGGACAGCACCTCGGGCAGTCGCATCCGATGGGAGTGGCCCGCGGCGGTGAACAGTCCCGTGGCGATGCGCTCGACGGCATGGTCGAGCCCGTACCGCTTGGCCCCGAGCGCGAACGTCGCGCTCTCGACCGGCCAGACCGTGCCGAGGTGATAGGCGAACGGGTTGTACGACGGGTGACGCGTGGACAGCGTCCGCACGCCCCAGCCGTTCCACAGGTCGGGCGCGAGCAGGCGGTCCGTGACCCGGGCTGCCTTGTCGGCCGGGACGATGCCGGCACCGAGCGCGTGGATCGGGTTCGACCCGACCGAGCGCACCTGGCGCTTCTCCCCGTCGAGCGCCATCGCATAGAACCCCTCGTCGGGCATCCAGAAGCGCTCGTCGACGTCGGCCCGCAGGCGGCGGGCGCGATCGAGCCAGCGTCGGGCACTCGCCTCGTCGCCCAGCGCGAGGTCGATCTCGGCCATCCGCCGGAGCGCGATGTAGTGGAAGGCCTGCTCGTCGATCGTCGCGATCGGGTTCGGGACGTTGCGGCCGTCCGGGTAGCGGATCGCCTCGTTCGAGTCCTTCCAGCCGAGGTTCTTGAGCCCCTCGGGCGAGCGCTGGACGTACTCCACGAGCCCGTCGCCGTCGAGGTCCCCGTCGCGCTCGGCCCACTCGATGGCTCGCCGCGCGGCGTCGTGGAACCGGAGCAGGTCCTCGCGCTTCCCGGTCCAGTGCCACAGCTCCGCGAGCGCCACGAGGAACATCGACCCGGTCGTCGCCGAGCCGTAGAACCGCCGATGTGGCCGGATGCCGAGCTCGGACACGGGGCCGCGGCGCATCTCGTGGACCATGCGCCCGGGCTGCTCCTCGGTGAAGTCGTCGTAGACGGTGCCCTGGGTCCGTGTCGCCCAGGCGAGCGCGCCCCGCATGAGCTCCGGCCCGAGCAGCGCAGCCTCGAACGCCGCGGTCATCGAGTCGCGCCCGAAGAAGCCCGTGAACACCGGGACGCCCGCGTTGAGCAGCCACTCCCCGTCCGCGGTCTCGAGATCCCAGTTGCGCAGCGCGACGAGATCGTCGGCCGCCGCCTCGAACGTCTGGCGCACGACGTCGCCGGCGCACTCGACCGACGGGCGGCGGCGGCGGGCCTCCTCGCGAGCCCGATCATGGGCGCCGTCCGGTGTGCGCCAGGTGCCGTCGACGAGCGACTCGTAGCGGTGCTCGAGGCGGCGCTCCTCGCCCGGGCCCAGCCGCAGGGGCTCGACGATGCGATGCCAGCGGGCCGGCCGAGCCTCGTCGGGCGGCGGTACCTCGCGCACCTCCGGTGCGTGCCAACCGTCGAAGCGGATGCGCACCCCCCGCTCGACGCTCCGTCCCTCGTGCTCGGCGCGGAATGCGTACTCGAGGACGCACGCCGCGGCGTCCCAGGAGCCCTCGATCATTCCCTGGACCCGACGTTCCTTGCGCACCTCGAGGAGGTCGAGGAAGTCGGCACCGAGCTCGAGCTCGATCGTCGTCTCGAGCGGCGCCATCGACCGGTTGACGAAGAGCAGCGTCTCGCGCATCCCGGACCCGACGCGCCGGTCGAGCCGCAGCTCGATCGTGTCCTGGGGGAGCGCGGGGCCGTCCGCATCGCCGCCGGGCCGGTCGACGCGCAGCGTCGCCTGCCACCGCTCCCCGGTCGTCGACACCCAGCCGACACCGATCGGCTCCCCATCGAAGACCCGGAGGACGTGCCGGCTGAGGACCCGCGTGTCGTAGTCGAACAGTCCTTCCTCGGGGTCCTGGCCGACCGTGCCGTCCATCCGGCTCAGGAGATACGTGTATCCCTCGTGGATCACCACGTGGTGCGGGTGGAGCGGGTCGACCTCGGCGCCGCTCCGGCGCGGGGCAGCGCCGTCGGCCTCGCTCGACTGGGGAGGTGCGTCCTGTGCCACGAGCGGCATCGTGCGCCCCGGCCGATCGCAGGAGCACGGCAGAATGACGCGATGCGCTACGGATTCATTGTCACGACGGGCGACCCGCGCGAGGCGGCCGCCCTGGCCGCCGAGGCCGAAGCCGCCGGCTGGGACGGGATCTTCACCTGGGACGGCATCGCGGTCGGCGAGATGGACACGTACGACCCGTGGGTCGTGCTGGCCGCGATGGCGATGCGGACCGAGCGGATCCGGCTCGGCGCCGTGCTCACCCCGCCGCCGCGACGGCGTCCGTGGAAGCTGGCACGCGAGACGATGACGCTCGACCGGCTGTCGAACGGACGGCTCATCCTGCCGGTCGGCCTGGGCGCCGTCGACGACAAGGGGTTCGGCAATGTCGGCGAGCCCGTCGAGGCCCGGATCCGTGCGGAACGTCTCGATGAGTCGCTCGAGATCCTGGTCGGGCTGTGGTCGGGCGAGCCGTTCGCCTTCGAGGGACGGCAGTACCGGTTCGGCGAGATGACGTTCCGGCCGACGCCGGTCCAGCGGCCGCGGATCCCGGTGTGGGTGGCGGCCACGACATCGAGCGAGCGGTCGCTGGCCCGGGCCTTCCGCTGGGACGGCATCCTGCCGCAGACCGGCGACCCCGAGGTGATCGCGCGGCTCGCCGCCCGGGCCCGCGCCGACCGGCCGGGGGAGCCGTTCGATATCGTCGCGGAGGGCACCACGGACATGGGTGCGCCTGCGTCGCTCGAGCCCGTCCGGGAGCTGGCCGACGCCGGCGCGACGTGGTGGCTCGAGAGCGACTGGGTGTCGGCGACGGTCGAGTCGCAGCGGCATCGGCTCCGAGCCGGGCCCCCGCAGAGCTGACCCGAGGCGCGCCATCGCGCAGGGAGAACGAGGAGCACCGATGCGATTCCGGACGACGATCCTCCAGACCGGTCCGAACACCGCCGGCATCCCGGTGCCGGACGAGGTGGTCGAGGCGCTCGGCGGCGGCAAGCGGGCGAAGGTGACCGTGGCGCTGAACGGGCACCGCTACCGCAGCTCGCTCGCGGTCATGGACGGTCGGACGCTCATCAGCCTCAGCTCCGAGAACCGGACGGCCGCCGGCGTGTCGGGCGGCGACGAGGTCGACGTCGAGGTCGAGCTCGACACCGCTCCCCGCGTGGTCGCGGTTCCCGCCGACTTCGCGGCCGCGCTCGACGTCGAGCCGGCCGCCCGCGCCACTTGGGACGGACTCTCGTACAGCAACCAGTCGTGGCACGTCGTCCAGATCGAGAGCGCGAAGTCCGACGAGACGCGGCAACGACGGATTGCCAGGTCGGTGGCCACGTTGCGCGAGGGCAAGCCCCGCTGAGCAGCCGGGCCCTAGACGGCCTCGGCGAGCGGCTCCGCGAACTGGCTGTGGTACAGGTCGTGGTAGAACCCGCCCGCGGCGAGCAACCCCTGATGCGTGCCCCGTTCGACGATCCGGCCGTTGTCCATGACGAGGATCAGGTCCGCGTCGCGGATCGTCGACAGCCGGTGGGCGATCACGAACGTCGTGCGGCCGTGCTTGAGGCGGGCCATCGCCCGCTGGATCAGCAGCTCGGTCCGCGTGTCGACCGAGCTCGTGGCCTCGTCGAGGATGAGGATCGGCGGGTCGGCGAGGAACGCCCGGGCGATCGTCAGAAGCTGCTTCTCCCCCGCCGACACGTTCGTCGCGTCGTCATCGACGACCGTCGCATAGCCGTCGGGCAGCGTCCGCACGAAGGCGTCGACATGCGCGGCGTCCGCTGCGGCGACGACCGCCTCGTCGGGCGCGTCGTCTCGGGCGTAGGCGATGTTGTCGTGGATCGTTCCGTGGAACAGCCACGTGTCCTGGAGGACCATGCCGAACTGCCGCCGGAGGTCGTCGCGGGTCAGGTCGCGGATGTCCGTGCCGTCGATGAGGATCCGGCCGTCGTCGACGTCGTAGAAGCGCATGAGCAGGTTCACGAGCGTCGTCTTCCCCGCGCCCGTCGGCCCGACGATCGCGACGGTCTGCCCCGGCTCGACGACGAGGTCGAGATGCTCGATCAGCGGCTTGTCGGGGTCGTAGCGGAACGACACGTCGCGGAACTCGATCGCCCCGGTCGCGCCGTCGGCGGCGAGCGCGGCCGGCGCCAGCGGCTCGGGAACCTCCTCGGGCTCGTCGAGCAGCTCGAACACCCGCTCCGCGGAGGCTGCCGCGGACTGGAGGACGTTGACGATGCTCGCGGTCTGGATGATCGGGAACGTGAACTGGCGCGAGTACTGGATGAACGCGATCACGTCGCCGAGCGACATCTGGCCGCTGGCCACGCGCAGCCCGCCGATCACCGCGATCGCGACGTAGTTCAGGTTCGCGATGATGTTCATCGCGGGATGGATGAGCCCGGAGATGAACTGCGCCCGGTAGCTCGCCTCGTAGAGGCGCTCGTTCTCGGCCTCGAAGGTCGCGATCGCCTCCTCCTGGCGGCCGAAGGCCTTCACGACCGCGTGCCCGGTGTGCATCTCTTCCACGTGACCGTTCAGCGCACCCGTCGACGCCCATTGCGCGACGAACTGCGGCTGGGACCGGCGCGCGATCAGCACGGTCACGACGAGCGAGACCGGGACCGCGACGATCGACAGCAGCGCGAGCAGCGGATCGATGAGCAGCATGAACACGAGCACGCCGATGACCGTGAGCAGCGCGGTGATGAGCTGCGTCGCGCTCTGCTGGAGCGACTGGCCGATGTTGTCGATGTCGTTGGTGACCCTGCTGAGGAGGTCGCCGCGCGGGTGCGTGTCGAAGTAGCGCAGCGGGAGGCGGGCCAGCTTCTCGTCGACGTCGCGCCGGAGCGCGTAGACGGTCCGCTGCGTCACGCCGGCCATCACCCAGGCCTGCGCCCAGGCGAACACAGAGCTCGCGACGTACAGTCCGGCGAGGAGCAGCAGCGTCGCACCGAGGCGGCCGAAATCGACGCCGGTGCCGGGCGTGAGCGTCATCGACGCGACCATCCGCGCCAGGTCGAGCTGGCCCTGCGCCTCGAGCGCGCCGACCACCTGGTCCTGCGTGGCCCCCGGCGGGAACTGGGCGCTGACCACGCCCTCGAACAGGATGTCCGTCGCGTCGCCGAGGATGCGCGGCCCGAGGATCGAGAGGACGACGCTGACCAGGCCGAACGCGCCAACGAGCACGAGGCCCCTCGCCTCGGGGGCGAGCCGCTCGACAAGGCGCCCGACGCTCCGCCGGAAGTTGCGCGGCTTCGCGGTCGGCATGCCCATGCCGCCCATCGGGCCGTGCCCGCGCGGACCGCGAGGCCCAGGCGGGCCCGCCGACGGCGCCGACGAGGGTGCCGACGACGCGGGGGCGGCGGCCTGGGCCGGCCGCGGTCCGTGCGCCGGCTGCGGGCCGCTCACGCGGCAGCCTCCTCGGCGGACAGCTGGGACAGCACGATCTCACGGTAGGTGTCGCTCGTCGCCATCAGCTCCTCGTGCGTCCCGATCCCCACGATCCGCCCGATGTCGAGCACGACGATCTGGTCGGCGTGCCGGATGGTCCCGACACGCTGCGCGACGATGAGGACGGTCGCGTCGGCGAGCTCTCGGCCGAGCGCCGCGCGGAGCCGCGCATCGGTCGTGAAGTCGAGCGCCGAGAAGCTGTCGTCGAAGACGTACACCGGCGCGCGCTTCGCGATCGCCCGGGCGATCGACAGGCGCTGGCGCTGCCCACCCGAGACGTTGGTCCCGCCCTGGGTGATCGGCGCCTCGAGCTCCCCCGGCATCGCGGCCACGAAGTCGCGCGCCTGGGCGACGTCGAGGGCGCGCCACAGGTCGTCGTCGGTCGCGTCGGCATCGCCGTAGCGCAGGTTGCTCGCGACGGTGCCACTGAACAGGAACGCCTTCTGGGGGACGAGCGCGACCTGCGACCACAGGTCCGACCGCCGCAGCGCCCGGATGTCGACGCCGTCGAGCAGGACCGCGCCGCCGGTCACGTCGTACAGCCGCGGGATGAGGTTGACGAGCGTCGACTTCCCGCTGCCGGTGCTGCCGACGATCGCGGTCGTCTGCCCGGGTCGCGCGACGAACGAGATGTCGTGGAGCACCGGCTGCTCGGCGCCCGGATACCCGAACGTCACGTCCCGGAACTCGATCGTGCCGGGTCGGGCGACCCGCGGCAGGTCGACGGGCACGTCCGGGTCGCGCACGGACGGCTCGGTGTCGAGGACCTCGATGATCCGGCCCGCGGAGACCGCCGCCCGCGGCACGAGGATGAACATGCCGACGGCGGTGAGCACCGAGAAGAGGATCTGGGCGAGGTACTGGAGGAAGGCGGTCAGGTTCCCGATCGGCATCGCCCCGCTCTCGACGCGCATCGCGCCGAACCACATCGCGACGACCGTCGACACGTTGAGGATCAGCAGGACCCCGGGGAACGCCAGCGCGAACAGTCGCCCGACCGCGAGCGTCGTGTCGTAGAGGTCCCGGTTCGCGACGTCGAAGCGCTGCTCCTCGTGGCGTGTTCGCACGAAGGCGCGGATCACCCGGACGCCCCCGAGCGTCTCGCGCATCACGCGGTTGACCGTGTCGAGCTTGACCTGCATCGAGCCGAACAGCGGGATCGCCCGGCGCGCCACGAGGGCGATGAAGCCGATCATCAGCGGCAGCACGACGATCAGCAGGGCCGACAGCTCGAGGTCCTCGTTGACGGCCATGATCACCCCGCCGACGGCAAGCACGGGCGCGGCGATCAACACGGTCAGCGCGACGAACACGACGACCTGGATCTGCTGGACGTCGTTCGTGTTGCGCGTGATCAGCGAGGCCGCGCCGAACCGGTTGACCTCGACCTGGGAGAAGCCTTCGACCGCACGGAAGACCGCCCGCCGCAGATCGCGGCCGAGCCCCATCGCGACGCGCGCGCCGAGGTAGACCGCGACCACCGACACGATCGCGAGCACGACGGTCACGAGCAGCATGAACCCGCCGACGCCGACGATGTAGCCGGTGTCGCCGCGGGCGACGCCGTTGTCGATGATGTCGCCGTTGAGCGCCGGCAGGTACAGGTTCGCGATCGACTGGACGAGCAGCAGCACGACGACCGCGACGAGCTGCGTCCGATACGGCTGCAGGTAGGTCCGGAGGAGCCGGATCACGCGTCGCGCTCCCGTGCGCGCCGCGCGGGCTCCGTCCCGGAGACCGCGTGCTCGCCGTGGTGCCGCTCGCGGGCGCGCTTCATCGCGCCGAGCGCCGACCGCAGCGCCACCAGCTCGGTGTCGTCGAGCTCGGCGAGGACCTCCTCGAGCCGAGCCCGCCGCTCGCGATCCATCTCGGCGAGCAGCTCGCGGGCACTGTCGGTCGGCTCGACGAGCACGACCCGCCGATCCGATTCGTCGCGTCGTCGCCGGACCATGGCCCGCTTCTCGAGACGGTCGACGATGCCGGTCGCGCTGGCCACCGAGACGTCGAGCAGCTCGGCGATCTGGCCCATCGACAGCGGGCCGCCGATGGCGAGCCGCATCAGGAGGTGGGCGTGGAAGAGGCTCAGCGACCCGCGCTGGAGGATCCGGAACGCGCCGACCCGCTCGGGACCGAGCGAGGAGAGCAGCGCCAGGACATCCGCGGTGGCCTGTGCGCGGGTGACGGGGGTGCTCCCGCGGTCCCTGTCATTCAATGGCACGTTGATAATCTACGGCACATTGAGGTTCGACACAAGCCCGGCGCCGCGGCGCGGCGGTGCTACGACGCCCCTGCGTCCTCCACTGGGGCGACGAGCCCGAGCCGGTAGGCGACGGCCGCCGCCTCGCCCCGGCCGCCGACGCCGAGCTTGCCGAGGATGTTCGAGACGTGGACGCCGGCGGTGTTCTCGCTGATGAAGAGCGCGTCGGCGATCTGCCGGTTCGTGCGCCCGAGCGCCACCAGCCCCAGCACCTCGCGCTCGCGCGCGGTGAGCCCGAGCTCCACGGCGGCGTCGGGGGCGGTGTCGTCCTGGGGGAGGTCCTCGGCTTCGCCGAGCGGGATCCGCGCCCTCGCCGCGAGCGAGCCGATCTCCGCGAGCAGCGGGGCCGCGCCGAGGCGCTCGCCGATGTCGCGCGCCGCCCGGAGCGCCGTCGCCGCGGCGGCACGATCGCCGCGCGCCGCCAGCCGGGCCTCGGCCGCCCGCCACCGGGCGTAGGCGGACGGGTACGGCCAGCCGAGGGCATCCCAGGCCTCGGCGGAGGCGTCCCAGGCGACCGGGTCGGGCGATCGCCGGAGGCGGGTGCCTTCGGCTTCGGCAAGACGAAGCCACGCCTCGGAGATCCGGGCGAAGACCGGGCGATGCGCGACCGTGTCGGCATGCCGCGCGCGAAGGGCCTCGAGCAGAGCCGACCCCGCTTCGAGCGCGGCAGCCTCCTCGTCGCCACGGCGCCGCGCCCGCGCGATCTCCGCGCGGTCGGCATGGGCCCGGACGCCGAGCACGTACAGCTCCCCGAGCCGGACCTCGGGGCTGAAGTCGATCTGCTCGAGCGCGCTCGTGACGTGCGCTGCCGCATCGTCCGCGCGACCCTGCCACAGCGCGAGCTCGGCGAGGCTTGCCCGGACCGGGCTGACGAACTGGATGTCCGCGGCGCGGTCGGCGCGCGGGGCCAGCGGCTCGAGCCGCGATGCGGCCTCCTCGAACCGGCCCTGGGCGACCGCAAGCCGCCCGATCACCTCGTCGGTGAGGATGCGGTTGATCCCGAGCGGCCCGATCTCCTCGGCCTGCCACGCGGCCGCGGCGCTCTCGTCCCAGCGCCCCAGGCGGTAGAAATCGTCGGCCAGGCCGCACAGGAGGTGCGCCCCGAACACGCGCCGGATCCCGAGCCGGTTGGCCATCTCGATGCCCTGGCGCGCGAGGGCAATGGACTCCTCGTAGCGTCCGGCGTGCTGCATCAGCCATGTCCAGTTCGCCTGGGCTCGCCCGATGTCGTCGACGACGCCGACCTCCTCGGCGATCGCAAGTGCCGCCTGCATGTCCGCAGCGCCGCCGTCCACGTCCCCGGCCATCGCGCGGTCGTGTCCGCGCGTGTTGAGCGCGTGCCCTTCGATCTGCCGATCGCCGACCGCGCGGGCCGTGGCAAGGGCCTCCTCGGCGTTCGCCAGCGACGCCTCGAACCGCCCGCCGAGCATGAGGATCTGGGCATACCCGGCGACCGCTCGGGCGCGTGCCTGCGACGGCGGATCGGCGGGGATGAGCTCGACGGCGGTCCGGTACGCCTCGAGCGACAGCGTCCCCTGGCCGGCCATCCATGCGTAGCGCCCGAGGCGCTCGTGGAGCAAAGCCGCGCGGACGGGATCGGCCGCCGCGTCGACGAGCCGGATCGCCGCCTGGAGGTGCGCGACCGCACGCGCCGGATCGTGGAACATCGCGACGCGCCCGAGCCGGGCCAGCAGCTCGATCCGATCGCAGCCGGCGCGGGTCTCCGCGTCGGGGACGCGATCCCACAGCTCGAGCGCGCGCTCGTACTCGACGACGGCCTCCGGGAACGCGTACCCGTACTCGGCCGCGCTGGCTGCCGCGATCGACCAGGTCAACGCGCGAGGCAGCTCGTGCGCGGCGTACCAGTGCCAGGCGATCTCCGCGGCGTTCCCCGCGCCGCCGCCGGCCCGCGACTCGAGCGTCTCCGCGAAGGCGGTGTGGAGCCGGGTCCGCTCCCCCGCCAGCAGGTCGTCGTAGACCGCCTCGCGCAGGAGGGCGTGGCGGAACGCGTAGCGTTCCGTGCCGGCCGCGGCTTCGGACACCAGCACCTGGCGACCGACGGCCTCGCGAAGCGCGTCGTAGATCGCGTCGTCCTCGAGCTCCGCCGCCGCCGACAGCACGGCCGGGTCGACGCGCCGGCCGGCCGCCGACGCAAGGCGCAGGACCTCCTGGGTGGGCTCGGTGAGCAGCGCGACACGGGCGAGCAGCACGTCCCGCAACGTCGCGGGCAGCTCGGTGCGGCCATCTGCACCGGCGGCGGCGAGCAGCTCCTCCGCGAAGAACGCGTTGCCGCCGGATCGCTCGAGGATCGAGGCGACCAGCTTCGGGTCGAGCTCGCGGCCGGCAATCGCGCGCAGGAGCGTCGCGGCGTCGGCCGGGTTCAGGCGGTCGACATCGAGCCGCTCGACGCGGCCCGTGCGCTCGAGCTCCGCGACGAAGGGCAGCAGCGGGTGCCGGCGGTGGAGCTCGTCGGCGCGGTACGTGAGCACGAGCAGGACGGCCGACTCGCGCAGGTTTCGGACGAGGAACGCGAGGAGGTCGCGCGTCGACTGGTCGGACCAGTGCAGGTCCTCGACGACGAGCACCACGGGCCCCGTGGCCGCGAGGCGGTCGAGCAGCCCGAGCAGGAGCTCGAACAGGCGGCCCTGCGCGGAGCCGGACGGGAGCTCGGACGTTCCGCCCGTCTCGACCGGGCCGAGGTCCGGGACGAGCCGTGCGAGCTCGGCGCGCGCCGGGCCGAGGAGCGCGTCGAGGTCCTCCGCGGACGTCGTCCGCACGAAGCCCCGCAGCGCCTCGGCGATCGGCACGTAGGGCACGGCGGACTCCCCGAGGTCGACGCAGCCGCCGCTCAGGATCGTCGCGCCGTCGGATCGCGCCCAGTCGACGAACTCCGTGACGAGGCGCGTCTTGCCGACGCCCGCCTCGCCGGGCACGAGCATCGCCGCGCTGGTGCCGGCGCGGGCGCGTTCGAGCGCGGCGGTGAGCCGGGCGAGCTCGGCGGCTCGGCCGACGAGGACGGGACTCGAGACGCGGACGGCCATGCGCTCGATTATGGGGACGGGGATCGGGCTGACGATCGTCATGCGTCGAGGTTCGGGCTAACGGCGCCCTCCGCGCATCGGGAACGTTCGCTATTTCCGGGTCGACCGGCCACCGCGCCGGCCGGCCCGGCAGGCGTCAGGCGGCGCCGTCGGCCGTCAACCGCGCCTCGAGCGCCTCGCGCACGAGACGCACGGCCTCCTCGACCTCGACCCGCGACGTGTCGATGACGACGTCCGCGTCGTCAGGTGGCTCGTAGGGCGCCGAGATCCCGGTGAAGTCCGCGATCTCGCCGCGGCGGGCGCGCGCGTAGTGGCCCTTCCGGTCGCGCGCCTCGCACACCTCGAGCGGCGTGCTGATCCAGACGAGCAGGAAGACCGCGGGCGCGCGGACGTCGCCGCGGACGGAGGCCCGGCCCGAGGCGGTCGGCGCGATCGGTGCGGCGACCGCGATGCCGCCGTGGTCCGCGATCAGCCCCGCGACGAACCCAATCCGGTCGAGGTTCCGCTCCCGGGACGCCGGGTCGAACCCGAGCTCGGACGACAGCCGCTGCCGCACCTCGTCGCCGTCGAGCAGCGTCACCGTCGAGCCGGTGTCGCGAAGGTCGTCGACGAGGGCGCGAGCGACAGTCGACTTGCCCGAGCCGGGGAGCCCGGTGAAGAGCACGACGGCCCCTCGGCGCGTCGGCCGGCGCAGGGTGGCGAGGACCTCGTCGGCGGAGGCCGGCGGGTAGAGCGCGCGGACCTCTCGCTCGAGCGCGTTCCCGACGTCCACGATCCGCTCGCGCTCCTCCGCGCTGCGACCGGCCGAGACCGTGCGCGCCGCCGGGACCCCGTAGGCCGCGAGGACCGCCGGCAGCGGCGTCGGCGCCAGCTGCCCCCTGGCCGGCCACGGGACGGCGACGGTCAGCACGAACCGTCCGTCGTGTGCCTCGAGGTCCCGGCCCAGCGCCAGCGCGGCCCGGGTCCGCCCGGCCGGACCGACCTCGCCCACGCGAGGCGGCCGGCGCGCGACGGGGACCGCGAGGACGACCGCGCCCGGCCGCGCGTTCGCGATGACCGCGTGGAGCCGCTCGACGTCGGCGCGGGTCGGCACGTCGTCGACGACGATCCCGAGGACCGGCTCGCGACCCTCGAGCAGCGCCCGCACCTCGGCGGACCGGCGACGAACCGCGGGGTCCCAGTGCGGCCCGGCCCCGCGGGCCATCGGCCGCAGCGGACGGAGCGACGGGGACGCCCCCGCGCTCACCGACACCGTCGCGAGCGGCGTGTTCTCCCGGTCCGTGAGGACGTTGTCGCCCGCGTGGGGCATACTGCTGCTCGGCGGCCCGCTGCTCCCTTCGAGCGCGAGCTCCAGGACATCGAGCTCGTCGTCATCGAGCACGACGTGCGGCATCCCGGCGATGTCGCCCAGCGCACCGGCACTACCGTCCGCGCTCATTCGGCGCGGGCGTCCGTCATGGGGAGGTTCGGCTCAGCGATGCAGTCCAAGCGGTTCACCGGCAGGACCGGAACGAACGGTCGGATCGCGTCGGTGGCATGCGCGGATCATAGCCGCGGGGCCGCGGCAGCTCGGCGCAATGGATCGCCCGGAGACGGATCGTCCCGCCCGGCCCGTGGCCTCGGGGTCAGCTGAATGCGCGATCTCGACGCTCGCGCCGCCCTCGACGACACCGCGCTCGCCGCCGAGCTGGCATCGGGGACCGGTCGCGTCCTGCTGGAGCTCCGGAGCCGCGCCGACCGCGGCGAGCTCCCGGATTCGACCGACCTCCGGGCTGCCGGCGATGCAGCCGCCCAGGACTATCTCGCGTCGTCGCTCGCCGCGCTCCGACCGGACGACGCGGTGCTGTCCGAGGAAGCGACCGACGACCGCCGCCGGCTCGACGCGGACCGGGTCTGGATCGTCGACCCGCTCGACGGCACCCGCGAGTTCGCCGAACGCAACGCCGACGGCTCGTGGCGCGAGGACTTCGCCGTCCACGTCGCCCTGTGGCAGCGCGGCGCCGGCCTCGTTGCCGCCGCGGTCGCGCTTCCTGCACGGGGGACCGTCCACGCCACCGGGTCCGCACCCGCCGCTGCGACGACCGCTGCGCGCCCGTCGCGGCCGATCCGCGTCGCGGTCAGCCGCACCCGCCCGCCCGAGGTCGCCACCGAGCTCGCGCAGCGCGGGCTCGTCGAGCTCGCACCCATGGGGTCCGCCGGGTTCAAGACGCTGGCGGTCGTCGACGGCGCCGTCGACGCGTACGTCCACGGCGGCGGCCAGTACGAGTGGGACAGCGCCGCCCCGGTCGCGGTCGCGCTCGCTGCCGGGATGGTCGCCACCCGCCTCGACGGCGGTCCGCTGGCCTTCAACCAGCCCAGCCCGTGGTGCCCGGACCTGCTCGTGTGCCGGCCCTCGGTCCACGCGACGCTGCGTGCGGCACTCGACGCCGCGCTGTCGGCGTCCGCGCAGGTTGCGGGGCAGCCGGCATGAGCACGCTGACGCTGTCCCACCTCCGCTACCTCGAGGCCGAGAGCATCCACATCTTCCGCGAGGTCGTCGCGGAGATGGAGCGGCCCGCGCTGCTCTTCTCGGGCGGCAAGGACTCGATCGTGATGCTCAACCTGGCGCGCAAGGCGTTCGCGCCGGGCCGCATCCCGTTCCCCGTGATGCACGTCGACACCGGGCTCAACTTCCGCGAGATCATCGCGTACCGCGACTCGTGGGTCGAGCGGCTCGGGCTCCAGCTCGTCGTGGCGTCGGTTCAGGACGCGATCGACCGCGGGCTCGTCCGCGAGGAACCGAACGGGTCGCGCAACCGCATCCAGACCAAGGTCCTGCTCGAGGCCGCCGAGCAGCACCGCTTCGACGCGCTGTTCGGCGGCGGTCGCCGTGACGAGGAGAAGGCGCGCGCGAAGGAGCGCGTGTTCTCGTTCCGCGACGAGTTCGGCCAATGGGACCCGAAGAACCAGCGGCCCGAGATCTGGAACCTCTACAACGGCCGGGTCTTCCCCGGCGAGAGCATTCGCGTGTTCCCGCTCTCGAACTGGACCGAGCTCGACGTCTGGTCGTACATCGACCTCGAGAACCTTGAGATCCCGGAGCTCTACCTGGCGGCCGATCGGTCGGTCCTCGTCCGCGACGGGATGCTCTTCCAGGTCAACGAGTTCATCCAGCCGCGGGACGGCGAGACGCCGGTCGTCAAGCGCGTGCGCTGCCGCACGATCGGCGACGCGAACCTGACCGCGATGGTCGAGTCGAGCGCCACCTCGGTCGCCGACATCGTGCGCGAGATCGCCGCGGTCCGGATCACCGAGCGCGGCGCCACCCGGGGGGACGACAAGGTCAGCGAGACCGCCATGGAAGACCGCAAGCGCGAGGGCTACTTTTGAACGGCGAGCTCGTCCGGTTCGCGACCGCCGGCTCGGTCGACGACGGCAAGAGCACGCTCATCGGCCGGCTGCTGTACGACTCGAAGACGCTCTTCCAGGACCAGCTCGCGGACGTCGAGCGCGTCAGCCGGACGCGCGGCAACGACTACACGGATCTCGCGCTGCTGACCGACGGCCTCCGCGCCGAGCGCGAGCAGGGCATCACGATCGACGTCGCCTACCGCTACTTCACGACGCCGAAGCGCAAGTTCATCATCGCGGACACCCCCGGTCACATCCAGTACACCCGGAACATGGTCACGGGCGCGTCGACCGCGGACATCGCGCTGATCCTGCTCGACGCCCGCCGCGGGATCACCGAGCAGAGCCGCCGGCACCTGTTCCTGTCGACGCTGCTCGGCGTGCCCCACGTCGTCGTGTGCGTCAACAAGATGGACCTCGTCGACTACGCGCAGGAGGTGTACGAGGGGATCAAGAAGGAGCTGTCGGACTTCGCGACGCGGCTCCGGGTCCGTGACCTCACGTTCATCCCGGTCTCGGCGCTCCACGGCGACAACGTGGTGATCCGTTCCGAGCACATGCCGTGGTACGACGGTCGCCCGCTGCTCGGCCACCTCGAGGAGCTGCACATCGCGAGCGACCGCAACCTCGTCGACGTCCGGTTCCCGGTCCAGCTCGTGATCCGGCCGCAATCGCACTCCGTCCGCGACTATCGCGGCTACGCGGGCACGGTCGCGTCGGGCGTGCTCAAGCCCGGCGATCCGGTTCGGGCGCTCCCCAGCGGCCTCGAGTCGACGATCGCCTCGATCGAGACCGCGGACGGCCCGGTGGACCAGGCGTTCCCGCCGATGGCCGTGACGATCCGGCTGAGCGACGACATCGACCTCAGTCGCGGCGACATGCTGTGCCGGCCGCACAACCTTCCCTCGGTCGCGCAGGAGATCGACGCGCACGTCTGCTGGATGGACGAGACGAGCGCGCTGGCGGTCGGGCGCAAGTACTCGATCAAGCACACGACCCGCTGGGCGCGGGCGGTCGTCCGGGAGATCAACTACCAAACCGACGTCAACACGCTCCACCGCGTCGAAGGCGTCGAGGAGCTCAAGCTCAACGAGATCGGGCGGATCCGCCTTCGCGTCACCCAGCCGCTGTTCGTCGATCCGTACCAGTCGAACCGCCAGACGGGCGCGTTCATCCTCGTCGACGAGGGGACGAACCGGACGGTCGCCGCAGGGATGATCGACCGGGCGTCCTGACCGTCGACGGGTCGCCCGCGCGTCTCGTCAGCCCCCGGCGTCGGCCTCCGGGACGCCGGGCTCCGCCGGCCGTGCCGGCTTCCCGACCGTCCGATTGCGGATCGTGATCCACGCCGCGCTTCCGAGCACGAGCGCGCCCGCCGACGTGCCGAGCACCCACGGTCCCGGCACGCCGAGCAGGCTCAGCCCGGAGGCGAGCAGGAGCACCGCGAGGATCCGTCGGATGATGCCGCCGGGCGCCCGGCTCGAGACATGCGCGCCGATCCACGCGCCCGGCACCGCCCCGAGCAGCAGCGAGGTCGTGAGCTGCACCGACACGCTCCCGAACAGCGCGTGACCGAGCGCCGCGGCCCCGACGAGCGGAATGGCCTGCGCGAGGTCGGTCCCGACGAGCGACGACGCCTTGAGGCCCCGGTACATCAGCAGCAGCGCGACGATCACGATCGAGCCCGCACCGACCGAGGTCAGCCCCACCATCAGCCCCGCGACCGCACCGAGCGCGATCGTCGGGATCGGCTTCACGACGACCTCGGGCCGGCGGGTCGTCGCCGGTCCCTCGCCGAGCGGGAGGCGGTTGCGCCACATCTGGAGGGACGCCCGGACGACGAGCCCGCCGCACGCGACGAGCAACGCGACGCCCAGCGCCCGGCGCAGGAAGAGGTCGAGGCCCTCGCCGTCGGGGACGAGGCTGATGAGCCAGGCGCCGGAGAACGCCGCGGGCACCGACCCCAGCACGAGGAACCCGACGAGCCGGAAGTTGACCGTTCCGCGGCGGATGTGAACGAGCGCACCGGCGGGCTTCATGACGAGGCTCGCGACGATGTCGCTCGAGATCGCCGTGAGCGGGTTCGTGTTGAAGAAGAACACGAGCATCGGCGTCATGAGCGCCCCGCCACCCATCCCGGTCAGCCCGACGACGATGCCGACGAGGAGGCCGCCGACGGCGAGCGGGATGTCCAGGGTCACCGGGCGATGATAGCCGGGCAGCCGGACACGCCCCCGCCTGCCCGCTGCGCCGGCGACGGAGCCGTCTGTATATTCGCCTTGACTTATATAAGTTAGTCCTTGTATTCTCTGCCGGTGCACGCGTTCGACGTTCTCGGCGACCCCGTCCGGCGACGGATCCTCGAGCTGCTCGCCGACGGCGAGCTCGCGTCGGGCGCGATCAGCGCAGTGGTGCAGGACGAGTTCGGGATCTCGCAGCCGGCCGTGTCCCAGCACCTGAAGGTCCTGCGAGAGAGCGGGTTCGCGACGGTTCGCCCCGAGGGGACCCGCCGGCTCTATGCGGTCGACGCGGCCCCGTTCCGCGAGCTCGACGGCTGGCTCGACCACTTCCGCGCCTTCTGGCAGCAGCGGCTCGACTCGCTCGAGACCGAGCTCGCCCGGGGGAAGCGGGAACGCCGCCTCGCCGCCGCCGACCCATCACCCACCGACAGCCCGAAGGAGAGCACTGCATGATCGACATCGTCCGCCAGATCGAGGCCGTCCAGCGCGAGGTCGGTGCCGGCCGGGTGCCGGCCGGCGAGGGCAAGGCCGTCCGCCTCCGCCGCACCTACCGGGCGCCGATCCAGGACGTGTGGGATGCGCTCACGACCCCCGAGCGCATCGGTCGCTGGTTCCTCCCGATCAGCGGCGTCTACCGCGTCGGTGGGACGTACCAGTTCGAGGGCAACGCCGGCGGCGAGATCCTCGCCTGCGACCGGCCGAACCGGCTCAAGGTCACGTGGATCTTCGGGGACGCGCCGGCAGGCTCGTCCGAGGTCGAGGTCCGGCTGACCCCCGCCGGAGACGATGCGACGACGCTCGAGCTCGAGCACACCGCGATCGTCCCGGACGAGATGTGGTCGGAGTACGGCCCGGGCGCCGTCGGGGTCGGCTGGGAGGGCGGCCTGCTCGGCCTCGAGCTGCACCTCCAGGGCGGCTCGATCGACGATCCCCTGGCGTGGCAGGTCTCCGACGAGGGCCGCGACTTCAACACCCGGGCCAGCACGGCCTGGGGCGAGGCGAGCCGCGCGGCCGGTGTCGACGCCGAGACCGTCTCCCGGAACGTGGCGAGCACCACGGCCTTCTACGCGCCGCCGCCCGAGGCGTCCTGAGCGAGCGGCTCAGGCAGCCCCGACCGCGGCGAGCCGGCGGCGGAGGTGCTCGCCGGTCAACGACGCCGCGGTCCGGGCGAGCTCGGCGGGTGGGCCCTCGAACACGACCCGCCCGCCGTCCGTGCCGGCGCCCGGACCAAGGTCGATCACCCAGTCTGCCCGGGCGACGACGTCCAGGTTGTGCTCGATGACGATGACGGTCCGGCCGTCCTCGACCAGGCGCTCGAGCAGGCCGATCAGGTTGTCCACGTCCTGCATGTGGAGCCCGGTCGTCGGCTCGTCGAGGACGTAGACCTCGGCGTCGCCGGACATCTCGATCGCGAGCTTGAGCCGCTGACGCTCGCCGCCCGACAGCGTGTCGAGCCCCTGGCCCAGCGACATGTACCCGAGCCCGACGTCCCGCAGGCGTCGCAGCATCACGCGGACCGCCCTGTCGGGCTCGAAGAAGTCCGCCGCCTCCTCGACCGACAGGTCGAGCACCTCGGCGATGTTCCGACCGCGGAGCCGGTAGCCGAGCACCTCGTCGGTGAAGCGCCGGCCCTCGCACACCTCGCAGACCGACACGACGCCGGCCATGAACGCGAGGTCGGTGTAGATCACCCCGAGCCCCTTGCACTCCGGGCACGCGCCCTCGGAGTTGGCCGAGAAGAGCGCGGGCTTGACGCCGTTGGCCGTCGCGAACGCCTTGCGGATCGGGTCGAGGATGCCCGTGTACGTGGCCGGGTTCGAGCGGCGCGACCCGCGGATCGCCGACTGGTCGATGAACGTCACCGACGGATCGGTCCGCGGCAGGCAGCCGCGGATCAGCGAGCTCTTGCCCGAGCCCGCGACGCCGGTCACCGCGACGAGCACGCCGAGCGGCACGTCGATCGAGACGTCCTTGAGGTTGTGGAGCCGCGCGTTACGGATCGGGATCGCCCCGCGCGGCGAGCGCGGCTCCGGCTTGAGCTCCTGGCGCAGGTCGAGGTGGCGGCCGGTCGCCGTGCCGGCTGCGACGAGCCCCTCCACGGTCCCCTCGAAGACGACGGTCCCGCCGTGCGGGCCCGCACCGGGTCCCATGTCGACGACGTGGTCGGCGGCACGGATCACCTCGGCGTCGTGCTCGACGACCAGCACGGTGTTGCCCTTGTCCCGCAGCCGGCCGAGCAGCTCGATCATCTGGTGCACGTCGTGCGCATGGAGGCCGATCGTCGGCTCGTCGAAGACGTAGGTGACGTCGGTCAGGCTCGATCCCAGGTGGCGGACCATCTTCGTCCGCTGGGCCTCGCCGCCGGACAGCGTCGAGGATGCCCGGTCGAGGCTCAGGTAGCCCAGGCCGATCTGGACGAAGTTGTCGAGGACCGCGAGCAGGTGCTCGATCATCGGCCCGGCCTGCGGCGCGTCGAGCCCACGCAGCCACTCGGCGAGGTCGCTGATCTGCATCGCGGCGCAATCGGCGATGTTCCTGCCGGCGATCTTCGAGGACCGCGCGATCGCGTTGAGCCGCGTCCCCTCGCACGCCGGACAGGGCTTGGTGGTCGAGATGCGCTCGACCGCCGCGCGGATGTTCGGCTGGAGCGCCTCGGCGTCCTTGACGAGGTACTGCCGGCGAAGCCGGTCGAGCAGCCCGAAGTAGGTCATGTTGACCAGCTCGGTCTTGACCTTGGTCTCGGGGCCATTGAGGAAGCGCTCCATCTCGGCGTCGGTGTAGTCGCGCAGCGGCTTGTCGGGATCGAAGAAGCCCGAGTCGACGAAGATGCGGTGGTACCACGTCCCGGGGCTGAAGTTCGGGAAGCGGATCGGCCCCTCGTTGAGCGACTTGCTGCGGTCGATGAGCTCGTCGAGGTCGATGTCCGAGACGCGCCCGAGCCCCTCGCACTCGGGGCACATCCCGCCGAGGATCCGCAGCTCGCGCGCCTCGTGCTGGCCGTCCCTCCCGCGCTCGATGTCGGCCTCCGCGCGGAAGGTGCCGGCGGGCACGTTGAAGCTGAACGCGGTCGACGGCCCGACGTGCGGCTGCCCGATGCGGCTGAAGATCACCCGGAGCATGTCGTACGCGTCGGTCGCGGTGCCGACCGTGCTCCGGGCGTTGGCGCCCATCCGCTCCTGGTCGACGATGATCGCCGCGGTGATCCCGGACAGCGACTCGACGTCGGGACGCGGCGGCGTCGCCATGAACCCCTGGAGGAACGCCGAGTAGGTCTCGTTGATGAGGCGCTGCGACTCGGCGGCGATCGTCTCGAACACGAGCGAGCTCTTGCCCGACCCCGACACGCCCGTGAACACCGTCAGCCGTCGCTTCGGGATGTCGAGGCTGACGTCCCGGAGGTTGTTCTCGCGAGCGCCACGAATCTGGATGTGCTCGGTCACGGGTCCTCCACGCGGGACGCGTCGCGACGGCCGCAGCTCGGTGCGACCGTCGGACGGGTGGGTGCCGGGTGGTGCAGTCTATCGGCCACCCGCGTCGCGCGCCGGCTGTCGACGGCTCCTCAGGCCGTCGCGGTTCGGCGGGCCTTCCCCTGCTGGAGGATCCGGATCGCGTTGCCGAACGGGTCGCGAAGACCCATGTCGGTGCCGTAGAAGTGCTCGGTCGGCTCCTGGGTGAAGTCGGTGACGCCGCGCGCCTTGAGGGTCTCGTACAGCGCGAAGGCGTCGTCGGTGTTGAACACGAGGCCGGTCATGGCGCCCTTCGTGATGAGCTCGCGGAGCTGCTCGGCGGTCGCCTCGTCGTGCAGCGGGGCGCCCGGCGTCTCGAGCGAGATCTCGGTGCCGTCCTCGCCGGGGACGCGGACCGTGAGCCAGCGGTAGTCACCCTGCTTGACGTCGTTGCCCTTCTCGAGGCCGAGCTTGTTGACGTAGAAGTCGAGCGCATCGTCCTTGTCGAGGACGTAGATCGTCGCGACGTTGAGCTTGCTGATCATGCGTGAGGCTCTCCCTTCGTCGATGGATGTCAGCTGATGGCCTTCCTGATGAGCTCGGCGATCCGCTCCTCGACCTCAGGCGTGATCTCGGTCAGGGCCCAGGCCGTCGGCCACATCGAGCCGTCGTCGAGGTTCGCCACCGCGTTGAACCCGAACGACGCGTAACGCTCCTTGAACTTCTCGCCGGGCGTGAAGAAGCACAGGTTCTTGCCGTCCTTGTAGTAGGCCGGCATGCCGTACCACGTGCGCGGGGTGAGCTGCGGCGCGACGGCCTTCACGATCGCGTGGATCTTCTCGGCCATCTTCCTGTCGCTCGGCGGCATCTCGGCGATCTTCTCGAGGACGTCGGCTTCACCGTCGTCCTTCTTCCCGCCGCGCTTGGCCGCGCGCTTCATCTCCTTGGCGTGCTCCTGCATCGCCGTACGCTCTTCGTCGGTCCAGATCCCGGACGCGCCGCGCGACTTCTTCTTCGGGGCGTCGGACTTCGTGTCGGGCATGGGGCGCTCCTCCCGTTCTGCTTCGTGTGCTTGGTCCCGATGCTACGGGCCTCACGCCACGGGCGGCTTCTCCGAAACTGCTCGAATTCGCTGGATCGGCGGCCGTCGTCAGCGCGGCCGCATGAACGCGAGCTGGACGCAATTAGGGGCGACGACCGGCCCGATCCCCTTCCGATACGCCGACGGCGTCTCGCCGACGATCGCGCGGAACGTCCGACTGAACGTCCCGAGGCTACCGAACCCGACGTCGAGGCAGATGTCGGTGATGCTGCGATCGGTCTCGCGCAGGAGGAACATCGAGCGCTCGACGCGGCGACGCTGGAGGTAGCGGTGGGGCGTCTCTCCGAAGACCGACCGAAAGCACCGGATGAAGTGCGCCTCGGAGATGTGCGCCACCGCCGCCACGGCGCGAACGTCGAGCGGCTCGGCGTAGGCCCGGTCCATCGCGTCGCGAGCGCGGAGGAGTCGACGGTTCAGGTCCTCTGATTCGCGGCTCATGCACCAACGCTACGGCATCGAACGGCATCGTGGGGGTGCCCTGGCCCGCGCAGCGACGGGCTGCGTTGCCCGGTGGGAGGACCGTAGACTTGACGGTGCCGCGGAGCGACGGTCGGGGGTCGAGGGATCCGGGCGGAGGGCCTTACCGTGAACGACCGGCGCTCGACATTGCCTGCGCGACGCTCGCCGCTGATCGGACGCGTCGGCGATGTCGCGGCGCTGCGGGACCGGCTGCTGCACGGCGACCACCGTCTGGTGACGGTGACCGGGGCCGCGGGCACCGGCAAGACGACGGTCGCCTTCGAGACCGCCCGACAGGTCGAGCCGCTGGTCCCGGACGGCGTGTGGCCCGTCGATCTCAGCGTCGTCCGCGACCCGGCCGAGGCCCCGTTCGCGCTCATGGAGGCGCTCGGGATCGTCAGCCAGCAGCGGGCGCCGCTCGAGGCGCTCGCCGATCACCTCGCGGCTCGCCAGGCGCTCATCGTGCTCGACAACTGCGAGCATCTCCTGCCGGCACTGGCCGAGCACGTCGACAGCCTCCTGGACGGAGCCCCGGACCTGCTGGTCCTGGCCACGAGCCGTTCGGCGCTCAGGCTCCGCGATGAAGCGGTCTACCCGCTGCGGCCGTTCGACGTGCCCGCCGCTGGCGTCGTCGAGCCGGCCGAGCTTGCGTCGGTCGAGTCGGTTCGGCTCTTCGCGGTGCGTGCGACGGCCCTCGACCCGTCGTTCACGATGACGGCCGAGACGGCGGTGGCGGTCGCGTCGATCTGCCGGCGCCTCGATGGGATCCCGCTCGCGATCGAGCTCGCGGCGGCACAGACCAGCGTCCTCGCGCCCGCCGAGATCGACGAGCGGCTCGCGTGGTCCGGCCAGCTCCCGGCTGCCGGCAGGGGCGTTCCCGAGCGCCAGCGAACGATGGATGCGACGCTCGACTGGAGCTACGAGGTGCTCGATCCCGTGGAGCAGGCGCTGTTTCGGCGTCTGGGGGTGTTCGCGGGCGGCTGGACGCTCGAGGCGGCCGAGTTCGTCGGGTCGCTCGGCCAGCCGGACGCGCCCATCCTGCCAGTGCTGGCTCGCCTGGTTGACCACTCGCTCGTCGCGCGCGAGGGCGACGGCGGGCGGAGTCGCTATCGGATGCTCGCCCCGATCGGCGAGTACGCGAGCCGCAAGCTCGCCGCCTCGGGCGAGACAGCCGCGGCCGCGACCGCCCACGCGACGTACTACCTCCGGCTGACGACGTCGCCCCACGCGAGCCTCGGCCAGTGCCTGCCCGAGGATCTCGACCGCCAGGCAGGCGAGCACGAGAACGCGCTGGCTGCCCTGCGCTTCGCCGAGGAGTCGGGTGTGACCCCGATCCGCCTCGGGTTCCTTTGGAATCTGACCATGCTGTGGCGCGTGCGCGGTCACAGCCACCTGGCGATCCATCACCTCACCTCCGCCCTCGGCGTGGCACCGGCCGAGTCGCTCGAGCGAGCCTCCCTGCTCGGCGTGCTCGCCGAGTTCCAGCAGGTGATCGGGGAGTACGACGAGGCCGAGAGCCGGGCGCTGGAGGCAGCGACGATCTTCCGAGCGATGGGTCACTCGGCCGGGGAGCGCACGATGATCGCCCAGCAGGGCATGGCCGCGGCCGGCCGCGGTGACTTCGAGCGTGCGCTGGCCGAGTTCGAGCGCGCGAAGCCACTCGTCGATGCGGTGCCGGACGACACGACGCTGGGCTACTGGCACGCGGGCGTCGGCCGGTTCAACCTTGGGCTTGGCCGGCTGGAGGCAGCCGAGCGACACCTGCTCGAGGCTCGGGAGCACTTCGCCCGGGAACCCTCGTGGTTCATCGGCCGGGTCCTGGCACTGCTCGCCACGATCGCGAGACGCACCGGCGACCTCGACCGGTCGGCAGCGCTGTTCGGGGAAGCGCTCGGCTCGCTTCGCGACTACGGTGCGACCGTTGAGGCGATCGCCTGCCTCGAGGACGTCGCCCGACTCGCGCTTGACCGACACGACCCAGGACGCGCGGCGACGTTGCTGGCCGCCGCCACCGCGCTTCGCGACGCGACCGGCACACGGGCCTCCGTCCCCGAACATGAGCAGCGAAGCGGCGACATCGAGCGGGTTCGCTCGGCGCTCGTGCCACGCGCGTTCGACGCGGCCTGGGCCCTCGGGCTCGGCATGTCCCTGGACGACGCCACGACGTTCGCGACATCGGCCCCCGATGCGCTCCCCGCGCCGCGATCGTCGCTCCGGGGGTCGGCGCTGACACCCCGGGAGCGAGAGATCGCCAAGCTCGTCGCGCTCGGGCTCACGAACCGCGAGATCGCCGATCGCCTGGTGATCGCGCCCGGCACGGTGAAGATCCATGTCGAGCGGATCCTCGGGAAGCTCGGCCGGACGTCGCGCGTCCAGATCGCGACCTGGTCGCTGGAGGACCGCTCCGCGGAGGGGCAGCCACCGCTGCCCGACTGACGTCGGCGTATGCCGATGGGCAGACGACAGCCGCGCGAGCGGCGGCAAGGATCGCCGCATCGGCCCATGACGAGCCGGTCCCGCGGCTGGGGAGCAGCCCTGATCCACGGGTGGCCGATGTTCGCGACGGTCCGGCGCTACGCGGAGCTGAGCGACAGCTTCGTCGGCGCGCTGCTCCATCGAGGCGCCGACATCGCCGCCGTGCTCGCATCGGTTCCCGGTGTCACCGAAGCCCAGCTCGTCCGGACGCGGGACGGGCTGATCCTCGTGACGGTGGGGATCGACGAGCCGTGCCTCGTCGAGAGCGGCCGGCGGTTCCGGGCCTGGGTCGAGACCCACGTCCCCGGATTCCCGCCGGCCAACGACGCGGACATCTGGGTCGGGGCCGTCGTCCTCCAGGTTGCGGCCGGCGACGCGACGCGAGGGCCCGAGGCTGGGCGATCCCAGCCGGCAGGATGAAGGAGCGCGCGATGCTCAACCGACGACTGCGCCCGAGGCTCGGGCGTCTCACTGCGACGATCGTCGTCGCGATGGTGCTCGGAACGTCACTTGCGGGGACGGCCGCGGCCAAGGGGGTCGAGCGGGTGACGGCACCCGAGCCGTTCCCCGGGGGCTGGTACCCGGTGCCGGTCGAGGCGGAGATCGTCTTCGACGTCGAGCCCGAAGGCCCGATCGGCCAGGGCGCCTACCTCGAGCGGATCGTGGATATCGACTGCACCCCCGGCGTGGACGTCGAGCGGCCAGGGCTTCCCCGCACGTCCGATACCGTCGTGCGCGTCCGACCGGTCGGGAGCAGTCCGACCCCCAGTGGAACCGCGATCACCTGCACCGCCGTCTACGAACGAGCGTTCGCGGTGTGCACCAATCTCTTCGGCGTGGTCGTGTGCAGCGGATACGGGTCGTTTGTTCGTGTCGGGACCGAAGAGGCCTCGGTCACCCTGAAGATCGACACGACCGCGCCCGTCAACGTCACCCCCCACCCGAGTGCCATGCCCAACGCAAACGGCTGGTACCGGACGCCGGGAACGGTCACGTGGACGGGCTCCGATCCGCTCTCGGGCATCTACGAGTGCTCGACCGATCTACCGTTCGGCGGTACCGACACGGCAGCGGGCTCGGTCCAAGGCGGCTGTCGGAACAATGCCGGGATCGGCGCCTCGTCGACGTTCACCTACCGGTTCGATGGAACGGCGCCGGAGCTCGCACCGGCGGTTGTCGCGAGCCCCGTGCCGCTCAACGGCTCGGCAATCGCGAGCCCCAACGCCACCGACAACCTGTCGGGCATCGATACGGCGACGTGCGACGCGGTCGACACGAGCGCGGTGGGAACCCACGCGGTCGAGTGCCGGGCGACCGACAAGGCCGGAAACGTGGCGGTCGAGTCCGTCTCGTACACGGTCGGCTATGCCTTCTCGGGGTTCGACGAGCCCGTCGACCAGGACGGCGTCAACATCGCGAAGGCGGGGCGGACCATCCCGCTCAAGTGGCGCGTCACCGATGCCAACGGCAGCCCGGTGACGAACCTGACGGGTGCCGCCGTCCGGGCCGCGGGCGTCGCCTGCGACCTCGGCGAGACCGCCGATCTGCTCGAGGAGTACACGAGCGGCAGCTCGGGCTTCCGGAACCTGGGCGCCGGCTTCTACGGGTTCAACTGGGCGACACCGAAGTCGTACGCGGGCTCGTGCAAGGTTCTCCGCATCGATCTCGGTGACGGCGTGGATCGCCTGGCGGAGTTCCGCTTCGTCAAGTAGCGGGTCGCGATTGGAGGCGGGCGGCCCCGGTGGGTCGCCCGCCTCTTTCTCGTCTCCGCTTCAGTCGACGGGGCCGTTGAGGTCCGGCGGCGGGTCGTCGCCGGTCCACGGCGGGATCGGCAGGGGCTCGTCGACGAGGAACGCGCGGACCTCGTCGAGGAAGGCCTCGGGCTGCTCGACGTAGGTCGAGTGGCCCGCCCCCTCGAGGTAGACGAGCGTCCCGTTCGGAAAGGCGTCGCGCGCGTCGATCCCGTACGACCACGGCAGGTAGTCGCACTGCGGCTTGATGACGAGGACCGGCGCATCGACAGCGGCCAGCGCCGGTCGCATGTCGGGGATCGTCCGCTGCACACCGTTCGCGAAGAAGCCGAGGCCGGTCGGCAGCGGAATCGAGGCCGGCGGCTCGCAGAACAGCCCGGGCGCGGTCAGTGCGTAGGTCCGGTCGAACCGTGCGTCCAACTCCTCATCGCTCGCGTAGCGCAGGGCGGCGCGCGGATCCACCTGGCTGAGCAGCCAACCGAGGAGGGCGCGGGGCTGGAGCAGCGCCCGGTAGAGCTCGATCTTCTGGTCGGAGTGGAGGCGGTCGACCATGCCCGTTCCGTGGTTGACCGCGTGCGTGCGAATAGCGCCCGGCGCCGAGAAGACGACCTTCTCCGCGCCGTCGGGGTGCCGGACGAGATAGGCGGCGATCACCGTCGCACCGTACGAGTGTCCGATGAGGACGGGTCGCTCGACGCCGAGCTCAACCAGCAGCGCCTCGAGATCGTCGACGTCGCGCTCGAGCGTGTAGCCGCGCGGGTCGTCCAGCCGCTCGGAATGCCCCGACCCGACCTGGTCGTACAGGATCAGCTCGCGGCCGTCGGTCGTGACGTCGCGCAGCGCCTCGGCGTCGCCGTGCATGTCGGCGACGCCGGGCCCGCCGTGGACGAAGACGATGGGCGGCTCCGTCCGGACCCCGCTTGGCGGGGTCAAGCGGACGTAGGCGATGCGGTCACCGGTCGGGAGGTCGGCGTGCCGCATGCCCTCGACCGGGCCGGCGGCTCGTTGCGGGTCGCCAAGCGGGACGAGCGCGAGGTAGCCGCCGACGAGCCCAATCGCCGCGATGCCGACTGCCACGGCCGAACGAGTCCGCCGGCGATGTCGCGCCGCGACGACCCGCCCGATGAGCGCGCCGCCGATCGCGAGCACGAGCCCTCCGGCCGCCAGGAACAGGGCGGGCTCTGGCAGCGCGGCTGCAGCGGCAACCATCGCGGCGGCGCCGGCGACGAGGGCGACGGCCGACATGAGCACGACGATCACCGCGGTCGCGATGATCCGCAACATCTCGGCCGATTCTAGGCGCCCGGTCGAGGGGACGGGCAGAGCGATCGCTCAATCCGGGCGCGAGCGGCTATCATCGTGGACCGCGCGCCTGTAGCTCAGTGGATAGAGCGTCGGCCTCCGGAGCCGAAGGTCGCAGGTTCGAATCCTGTCGGGCGCGCCAGCGGTCTCCATCGCACGACGCGCCGTCGGTCGCATCGACGGGCGAGACCAGCCCGACCCATCCCGGAGGCCCACCCGTGTCATTCCAGGCGTACCTCGACGCGATCGAGAAGCAGACCGGCAGGACGCCGCGCGAGCTCGTCGCCATCGCGAAGGAGCGCGGCTACGACGACTCGACGAAGGCCGGCGAGATCGTCGACTGGCTGAAGCAGGACTACGGGCTCGGGCGCGGCCATGCGATGGCGCTCGTCCACGTCATCAAGAACGGTCCGAGGATCAGCGCCAAGCACGTCGGCTCGTCGGGCACGCACCGGGACGAGTCGGAGGTCCTGTACCTGGACGGGGTCGCGGAACGGTCACGGGAAGCCGCACGGACGATCCCGACGACCGACTGAGATCGCGGACACCGCTCGCGGATCCGGGCCCCTGGCTCCTCTACCGCTCCGAGACCGCCAACCAGCTCGCAACCTGCACGCGGGAGTCGAAGCCGAGCTTGTTGAGGATGTTCCCGACGTGGGTCGTGACGGTCCGCTCCGAGATGAACAGGCGGGCCGCGATCTCGCGATTGCCCAGGCCTTCCGCGATGAGCCGCGCCACCTCGATCTCGCGCTTCGAGAGCGGTCCCGGGTCGACGTGCTCTCGGGCGGTCGCCTCGCCGTCGCTCGCTTCCCCGAGGGCGAGTCGCAATGCCGCCTCGCGCTCCATGCCCGAGCCGAGCGCGTAGTCGATCTCGAATTCGCGGAGACCGAGCGCCTCGACCGCCGCCTCCCTGACCCGCATGACCTCGGGCTCACCCGAACCCGCTGCGCTTGCGCCGGCTCGAGCGCCCAGGACGTCCGCGGCTCCGAGCAGTCGCGCCGCCAGCCGTGGCTGGGACGTCGCCGCGGCATGTCCCGCCAACTCCCGCAGGAGCACCGACTGCCCGAGCCGGTCGTCGGCCTGCCGCGCGATCCGGAGCCCGTCCATGAAGCGCACGCGCGCCGCCGCGACATCGCCCGCCTCCATCCCGACAAGGCCCAGGTTCCGGAGCATCCGCTCGAGGTAGTAGAGGTCCCCCACGTCCCGGCTCAGCCGCGCACCCTCCTGCGATGCGGTCTCCGCGGCTGCCAGGTCCCCCTCTGTCAGGGCCTCGGCGGTGCGCGCCTGGAGCAGCCCCATCCAGGCCGGGTAGTGGTCGAGACCTGCCGTCACCGACGCGGCCTCGTCGAGCAACTGTCGAGCCGCGTCACGGTCCCCCGTCGCGCGCGCCGCGGCCGAGGCGAGTGACAGCGATTCCGAGAGCTCCGCGCGACTCCCCGACGTGCGCGCCGCGTCGATTGCCCGCCCAAGCCAGGGCCGAGCGGCCTCGGGATCGCCCTTGAGGAGGCTGAGCCACCCCCGGAAGTAGTACGCCCGAGCCGGCGTCTCCGGGGAACCGTTCGCCGCCGCGAGCAGGTCCTCGAACCAGCGGATGCTCTCCGTCGTCCCGCGCGTGATCCAGTAGTAGCCGATGGCGGTCCCGAGCTCGAGCCCGCGCCGCCAGTCACTCGTGGCGAGGCATTTCTGGAGGGCGGACCGGATGTTGTCGATCTCGAGGTCCAGCCATGCGAGCCACTCGAGTGTTCGCTCCGGACCGGACCCCCGGGATCGGAAGACCGCGTGGATGTCGCGAAGCAGCTCCGCCCGGCGATCGCGAGTGGCGGTGCGGTAGTACTCCACGAAGACGTCGTCGAGCCACTGCGTCTCGCGCGCCTGCTCGAGCTTGAGCGCGGCATACTCGCGCATCGTCTCGTGCAGCCGGTAGCACGCGACGCCGAATCCCTCCTCCCGCATGACCATCGACTTGTCCACGAGCGCGCTGAGCAGGTCGAGGGCGTCACCCCGAGACGTCGCGTCGGCGGCCAGGACGCCTTCGACGTCGTCGACGGTGAAACGGCCGGCAAAGACACAGAGGCGCCGGAGGAGGACCTGCTCGACGGGCGCCAACAGGTCGTGGCTCCAGTCGATCGTGGTCCGCAGGGTCTGCTGCCGAGGCAGCGCGGCCCGGCCGCCTCCCGTGAGCAGTGCGAATCGATCCGACAACCGATCCAGGATCTGCTCGACCGTCAGCACGCGCATCCGAACCGCGGCAAGCTCGATCGCGAGCGGCAACCCGTCGAGTCGCCGACACAGGCCCACGACGGCGGCTCGATTCGAGGGTCGCAGCTCGAAGGCACCCGACGCCGCCACGGCCCGCTCCACGAAGAGCATCACGGCCTCGTTCTGAAGGAGCCGCGCGATCGGCTGCTCGTCCCCGAGCGGGGGCAGATCCAGCGGCGGGACCGGGACGACTCGCTCCCCCTGAACCTGGAGCGGCTCGCGGCTCGTGGCGATCACGCGGACCCCCGGCGCGGCCCGAAGCAGCGAGGCGATCAGGGCAGCCGACGCATCGAGCACATGCTCGCAGTTGTCGAAGACGAGCAGCACCTCCTTGTCCTGCACGTGCGCCGTCAGGATCTGCAGGGGCTCGGCCTCGGCCTGGTCGCGGAGGTCCATCGCCCCGACTGCGGCACTCGACACGAGCGCAGCCTCCCGGACCTCCGCGAGGTCGACCCACCAGGCACCGTCCGCGAAGCTGCGTCCCAACTCCGTCGCAGCCCGAAGCGCAAGGCGCGTCTTGCCGACCCCTCCCGGACCGACCAGGGTCACGAGACGGGACTTCGCGAGGGCGTTGCGCAGCTCCCCCGCCTCCCGGCGCCTGCCCACGAAGCTCGTCGTCTCCGCGGGGAGGTTGCCGAGGCGGCGTCTCGGTCGAGCCATCGCCGCGACGGTAGCACTGCGGGACGCGCGCGGACTACGTATCGGATACGCAATCCGATCGATGTCGACGGTGCCGGCCGGGCGCGACGGTTCGGCCCATGTTCGACAACCAAGCCACGTGGCAGGTCGAGGTCACCTTCGTCGGCAGCCCTCCCACCGGGGACATGGAGCGCGCCTCCGGCGTCTCGGATGTCCGTGCCTTCGGCCACACCGTCCGGTGCGTCGTCTCGGGCAGCTTCCAGCCGTTTCTCGAAGCGCTGCGAGGACGAGAGGTCGTCGGCCTCACGTCGATCCCGGCCATCGCCGCCGCTCCCAACGACAAGGAGGTGCCCAGCCCGTGAGGTGATGCCCCGTTACGCCTTCGTCCCACACCTCGAGGAGACCAACGTGTCCAATGCCACGCGCATCCAGAACGGCGACGTCGTGCCGGATCCCACGCGCGGGATCGCCCTCACGGCAGGCGTCCTGTACCTCGTCACCTTCCTCATCGGGATCCCGCCCGCCGTCATGCTCGGGCCGGTCCTCGGCGACCCGGCCTACACCGTCGGCTCGGGCGCGGATTTCCAGGTCACCCTGGCGGCGCTGTTCGACCTGATCAATGCCCTGGCCTGCATCGGAACGGCCGTCGCGCTCTATCCCGTCGTGAAGCGGCGGAGCGAGACCTTCGCCCTGGGCTTTGTGACGACCCGCATCTACGAGGGCGCCGTGATCATGATCGGCGTCGTCAGCGTCCTGGCGGTCGTGACGCTCCGACAGACCGGGACGACCGGGACGGACGAGTCGAGCCTCGTAGCTGCCGGTCGCTCGCTGGTCGCGGTCCGCGACTGGACGTTCATCCTCGGGCCGGGGCTCGCTCCGGCGCTCAACGCGGTCCTTCTCGGCACGCTGATGTACCGCTCGGGCCTCGTCCCGCGAGTCATCCCGGCGCTCGGGCTCATCGGCGCCCCGATGCTCCTGTCGTCCACGCTCGGGATCATGTTCGGCGTCAATGAGGTGGGGACGCCCTGGACGGGCATCGCGACCGTCCCCATCTTCCTCTGGGAGCTCTCCCTCGGACTCTGGATGACGTTCAAGGGCTTCCAGCGGTCGTCACCCCTCCTCGCGGACTCGGCTGCGGCCACCTCGGCTGCGCGAGCCGCGCTCGCCGCAAAGGCAGGTGCGGCATGACGGCCGTCGTCGAAGGGGGAAGCATCCGGCTTCCGCCCCGTCCCCTCGTTCGCATCCTGTGGGTGCTGCACCGCACCGCGCACCGGCTGACCGGGGGCCGGTTCGGGCTCTCGCAACCCGACGCGGGCGGTCGCTTCGGCATGATGCGGCTCGCGACGACCGGTCGGCGCACCGGGAAGCCACGGATCGCGATCGTCGGTTACATCGAGGACGGTCCGAACCTCGTCACGATCGCCATGAACGGCTGGGGCACGGCCGAGCCGGCGTGGTGGCTCAACCTGCAGTCGCAGCCGGAGGCCGTGGTCGGTCTCACCGGAGCGACGCGTGCGGTTCGCGCCCGCGCGGCGACCGGCCCCGAGCGAGAGCGTCTGTGGGCCAGGCTCGGCCAGTCGACGGGATGGGGCGTGGATCTCGATGCGCTTGCCGCGCGCCGACCGATGGAGACGGCCGTCGTCGTCCTCGAGCCCCGTCATGGAGGCGGACGATGACGACGGACACGACGCCGCGGCAGCCCGTGGGCGTCGCCGGGGCAGCCATCCCCGGTCGCACCCAGCCTCGGACGAGCCTTCCGACATACCGGGTCAATCTGATGCGCGTCGGGTATGCAGTGATGGCATTCGGGCTGGCAGCCACGAAGTGGCCGCTCCTTCCGGCCGCCGCCGATCTGCCGGTCTTCGAAGGCGTCGTCGCCGTGCTGTTGACGGCGATGTCGCTGCTGGCGTTGGTCGGCCTCAGATACCCGGTCCGGTTGCTCCCGCTCCTCATCCTCGAGGCAGGCTGGAAGCTGATCTGGCTCGCTGCCGTTGCCGTTCCCCAGGCAGTCGCGGGCACGCTCACCAGCGAGAGCTCCCGCGTCCTCTCCAGCGTGTCGCTCGTCGTCGTCATCCTTGCCGTCATCCCATGGGATCACGTGTGGAGGACCTACGTCCGGGCGCCGGGCGACGCATGGCGGCGCGCGCCCGCGGAGGCCAGGCCATGAGCGAGGTCCTCGAGCTTCTGATCGGCGCCGTCCTGATCGGGGCGGGCGGCGCGGCGCTGATGGACCTCTGGAGCCTGGCACTCCGACGCGGGCTCGGCATCCCCACCCTCGACTACGCGCTGCTCGGACGCTGGATCGGCAACTTCCGGCGCGGCAGGTTCACGCACGACCGGATCGCAGCAGCGAAGCCCGTTGTCGGTGAGCGCCCGCTGGGATGGCTCGCGCACTACTCGATCGGCGTGGCTTTCGCGGTACTGCTCCTCGCCGTCTGGGGCACTCCCTGGCTGCGCTCCCCGACGATCCTGCCAGCGATGCTGATCGGGCTCGGGACGATCGTCGCCCCGTGGTTCGTCATGCAGCCTGCGATGGGTGCGGGCTTCGCGGGCTCGCGGACGCCCAACCCGCGAGCCACGCGCATCCGCAACCTGGGAACCCACGCCGTCTACGGGGCGGGCCTCTACCTGACGGCGCTCGCCGTCTCACCCCTGTGGCGCTGAGGCCCGATCAGCGCTCGAGCCGTTGAGCACGCGGCCGGGAGGCGCAACGGCGTCCGCTCGGCCGCCGTGCTAGCCTCCTTGACGATGCAACAGCCCGACGAGACGTACGTTCCCGGCGTCTGCAACATCGGGCCCGCGGAGATCGCGCGGCGGCGGCAGGCGGGCCACGTCGGCGCGACCGCGGCCATCGGGCTGCTCCTAGCGCTGCTCGTGCTGAACGCGCCCCGTCCCGCTCGTCTGCTCGTTGCCATCCCGGCGGCCGGTGCGGCCTCCGGCTACCTCCAGGCACGGCTCCGGTTCTGCGCCGGGTTCGGGAGCGCCGGCGTCTACAACTTCGGAACGGTCGGCTCGACCGTCGCGGTCCTCGACCCGGATGCCCGTGCCCGCGACCGGCGACGCTCCCTGGAGATCAGCGCGACGAGCGGCGCGATCGGCCTGCTCGTCGCGTTCCTCGTCCTCCTGCTGCCCCGCCGCTGACGGTCGACGCCCGGCCGCGCGGGATCAGTGTCTGCCGGCTTCGAGCGCGCTCACGGCGCGGGCAAGACGATCCGTCGCCTCCCGTGCGACCGGGACGATCGCCGGGTCGTCGAGGATGCCGAGCACGGCGGTCGGATCCATGGCCTCGACGACGGTCTCGTCGCCGTCCTGCCGAAGCACGACGTTGCAGGGGAGGAGCGCTCCGACCGAGGCGTCCGCCTCCAGGGCACGGAAGGCGAGCGGCGGGTTGCACGCCCCGAGGATGAGGTAGGGGCTCGTGTCGACGTCCAGCCTTCCGTGCGCCCGCTCAGGAAGCCGGCGCGGCGATCCGCAGCGCCGCAGAGGCCCGCGCCCGAATGCCGTCGACGTCGCCGGCGCGCAGCGCGTCGGCGCGGGCGATCCACGTCCCGCCGACCGCGACCACCGACGGCAGCGCGAGGTAGTCCGCGAGCGTGTCGGGCCCGATCCCGCCGGTCGGGACGAACCGAACGTCGCGGAACGGCGCCGCCACGGCCGAGATCCAGGCAGGCCCGCCGAGCGCGGCAGCGGGGAAGAGCTTGAGCGTGCGGAACCCGGCGGCACGGGCGGCACCGATCTCCGACGGCGTCGCGACGCCGGGCAGCATCGGCACGTTGGCCGATTGGGCGCGGGCGCAGACGGCGGGGTCGAACCCGGGCGCCACGAGGAACGCGGCGCCGGCCGCCGCCGCGGCGTCGACCTGTGCCGGCTCGAGGACCGTGCCCGCGCCGACGAGCAGTCCCGGGCGCTCCCGACGCAGCTTCGCGATCACCTCGAGCGCCGCATCGGTCCGCAGGGTGACCTCGACGATCGGCAGCTCGGCCGCGAGGAGCGCGTCGGCCAGGACGTCGGCCGCGTCGAGCGACGGCACCTCGACAACCGGGACAACCCGCAGACGCGCGAGGACGTCGAGCGGGTCGGCCCCGGTTCCGGAGCCGGCGGACGCAATGACCGCGGGATCAGCCACCGGCTGCGCCACCGTCGTCGTCCAGCCCGGCGCTGATCATCGTCAGCGACGGGTCCGGACCCTTGAACCCGACCAGGTACTCGAGCCGGATCGGCGCGAAGCACTCGTAGAAGACGACGTCCTCCTCGCCGAGCTGCCGGAACGCGTGGACCACGTTCGACGGGATGATCAGGAGGGCGCCGGGCCCCACCTCGGACTCCTCGTGCGCGACCTTCGCCCACAGCCGACCTTCGACGACGAGCATGATCTGCTCCGCCTCGTGGCTGTGCTCCGGGATGACCGCCCCGCCGCGGTACACGATGCGGGTCATCATGACCTTCTCGCCCGACACGGTCTGGCGCAGCACGCCGGAAACGTATTCGACGACGGGGAACTCGTCCCAGGTGGTGATCTGGCGCACGCTCAGGCCTCCGCGGTGGTGGTGGCGGGGTCGGCGGCAGTGGCGGCCGCCTTCGCATCGAGCGCCCGCAGGACGGCCTCGGGCGTGATCGGAAGCTCGTCGATCCGGACGCCGATCGCGTCGTGGATCGCGTTCGCGATCGCGGGGATCGGCGAGTTGGCCGTCATCTCGCCGACGCCCTTCACGCCGTAGGGTCCGTTCGACGACGGGACCTCGAGCACGACGCTCTCGATCTCGGGCAGCTCCGCCGGCCCGGGCATCAGGTACGTGCTGAAGTCGCGGGCCGCGTGATCCGGGTTCGGGTAGTAGGGCTGGGTGGTCTCGTACAGCGCGTGCGACACGGCCATCCAGGCCCCGCCCACGATCTGGCCCTCGACGAGCTTCGGGTTCACCTGCCGCCCGACCTCGTACGCGCTCCGGATGCTGAGCACGGTCACCTGCCCGGTCTCGGTGTCGACCTCGACCTCGGCGACCGTGCACGCGTGCGCCTCGGTCGAATCGGGATCCATCGCGCCCGTTTCGGGGTCCACGGTCGACTTCGGTTTCATCCACGCCCCGCGCCCCGCGATCCCCTTGCCGTGGGTGAAGTGCGCCGCGAGCGCCACGTCCTCGACCGAGATCGAGCGATCCGGGCTGCCCGCCACGAAGATGCGGCCCTCGCCGTCGGTGTCGAGATCGTCCGGCGCCGCCTCGAGCTCGTCGGCGGCGATCGCGAGCATCGCCTCGCGGGCCTCGCGGGCCGCGGCGATCACGGCGTTCCCAACGCGGTGCGTGCCGCGGCTGGCGAACGTGCCCATGTCGTGCGGTCCGGTGTCGGTGTCGGCGGTGTCGACGATGATCGTGTCGAACGGGACGCCGAGCGTGTCGGCCGCGATCTGACGGACGACGGTCTTGAGGCCCTGGCCGAGGTCGGTCGCGGCGAGCGAGACCACGAACCGGCCCATCGTCGTGCTGTGGATGAGCGCCTGCGAGGGATCGCCGCCGAGGTTCATCCCGGTCGGGTAGTTCACGGCGGCCATGCCGGTGCCGCGCAGCTTCGCCATCGCTACTTCCCTCCCCCGCGCGGCGCCGACGACATCGCGGCGAGCTCCGGCGGGAGCTCCTTCCCGACGAGCTTCGCGGCCGCCTGCATGGTCTCGATGAGCGTCGCGTCCTCGACGTGCTTGCGGTGCGGTCGGAGGTCGCCGTTGCGGTAGCCGTTGACGAACCGGATCGTCCATGGGTCGATCCCGGTCGCCTCCGCGATCCGGTCCATCTGGACCTCGGTCGCGAACGAGGCCATCGTCACGCCGAACCCGCGCATCGCGCTCGTCGGCTGGCGGTTCGTGAACACGCAGTACACGTCGATCGAGACGTTCGGGATGTTGTACGGACCGCTCGCGTTGGCCGCGTGCTTCGTCATCGCGTACGGCGTCTGGCGGCTGTACGCGCCGGAGTCGGCGTACGAGGTGACCTTGCGGGCGACGATCCGTCCATCGCGCATGACGCCGTCCTTGATGTAGATCCGCCACGCGCTTCGCGTCGACGAGATCCGCATCTCGTCCACCCGGCTGTAGCGGTACCGAACCGGCCGGCCGGTCTTCATCGCCCCGAGCGTCGCGAGCGGCTCGACGATGACGTCGACCTTGCCGCCGAACCCACCGCCGACCGTCCCACCCACGAAGTGCAGCCGCTGGGGCGGCAGCTGGAGGATGATCGAGGTGTTGTCGAGGCTGAAGTAGAGCGCCTGGGTGTTCGTGTAGACCGTGAACCGACCGTCGGGCTCGGGCTTCGCGATGCACGCCGTCGTCTCGATCGGTGCGTGCTCGATCGGCTTGGTGTCGTAGCGACCCTCGACGATGAGGTCGGCCTCGGCGAAGCCGCGCTCGACGTCCCCGAACCGGACCCGCCGGCAGTCGTTGCCCTCGTACTTGAAGACGTTCGAGCCCCAGTGCGTGACGATCGGGGCGCCCGGCTCGAGCGCCTCCTCGACGTCGAAGACCGCCGGCAGCTCCTCGATGTCGAGCCGGACCCGGGCGGCGGCCTCGACGGCCGCTTCCTCCGTCTCGGCGAGCACCGCGAGGATCGGCTCGCCGACGTAGCGCACGCGCTCCTCGGCGAGGACGTACTCCTCCTCGGGCTCCACGCCGATGAGGCCGAGGATCGTATAGACGTTGTGCGGCACGTCCGCGTGGGTGAGGACCCGCACGAACCCCGGCACGCGCTCGGCGTCCGCGGTGTCGATGCCGCGGATCAGGCCGTGATGGACCGGGCTGCGGACCACCTTGAGGTGGAGCAGGTCGGGGTACGTCCGGTCGAGCGAGTACTGCGTCCGGCCCGTGACGTGGCCGAGGCCGTCGCTCCGGCTGACCGACTGCCCGACGGCGTTCAGGTGGCTCACGACGCCGCCTCCTCTCGGGCGTCACCGGGCGCGGCGTCGAGGATGGCCTCGATGATCGGGAGGTAGCCCGTGCAGCGACAGATGTTCCCGCCGAGCGCGTCGACGACCTCCTCGCGGGTCGGGCTCGGGTTCCGCTCGAGCAGCGCGATCCCGAGCATCAGCATCCCCGGCGTGCAGTAGCCGCACTGGGCCGCGTAGTGATCGAGGAAGGACTGCTGGAGCGGATGGAGCTCGTCGGGCGATGCGACGGTCTCGACCGCGTCCACGCGGCGGCCGGCGACCTCGTGGACCGGGAGCAGGCACGACAGCACGGGCTCGCCGTCGACGAGCACGGTGCAGCTGCCGCAGCCGCCCTGCCGGCAGCCGTCCTTGACCGACATCGCGCCGAGCTGCTCGCGCAGGACGGTCTGGAGCGTGGCGAGCGGCCGGGCGATGACCTCGACCTGCCGATCGCCGAGCGAGAAGCCGATGATCGAAGAGCCCATGCTCAGTTGCCCTCCTCGGGACGGCCGTCGTGCGCACGCGGGTCGTCGCCGTCCGCGATCCCGCGCAGGACGCGCTCGACGAACAGCGCGGTCATCCGGCGCCGGTACCAGTCGGTCGCGATGGCGTCGGTCTCGGGTTGCGCTTCCTCGGCGGCGGCGCGGGCGGCCGCGGCGATCGACGCATCGTCGAGCGACGACCCGGTCAGGGTCGCCTCGGCGGACCGTGCGCGGAGCGGGTGCGGTCCAACCGCGCCGAGCGCGATGCGCGCGTCCGCGACCGTTCCGTTCTCGACGGCGACGCGAGCCGCAACGGTCACGACCGCCGGGGTGTTCGCGGCGCGCCGGCCGAACTTGACGAAGCCGGTCTGCCCGTGGGCTGCCGGGACCTCGATCTCGACGACGAGCTCGCCCGGCCCGAGGACCGTCGTCATGAAGCCCGTCCAGAAATCCTCGAGCGGCACCGTGCGGCGGCCGGCCCGGCCCTCGATCGCGACCCGGGCGTCGAGTGCGAGCAGCGCGACCGCGAGGTCGCCGCCGGGCGGCGGCGTGAACAGGTTGCCGCCGACGGTGGCCACGGTCCGAATCGCGACGGTCCCGGTTTTCCGGGCGGCGTCGCGGAGCAGCGGCATGCCATCGAGCGCGGCCAGCCGGGCGAGCGTGCACGCAGCACCGAGCCGGACCTCGTCGCGACCGACCGTCAGATGGTCGAGACCCGCGCCGCGCAGGCTCATGACCTGCTCCGGGAACACGATCCCGTCGTTGACGAGCGGCATCGCGACGGTCCCGCCCGCGAGGACGAGGAGGTCGGGGCCGTGCCGCTCGAGGAGGTCGACGGCCTCGCCGACGGACGTGGGGCGGTGGTACTCGGTGACGCTCACACGAGGGTCTCCATGTTCGAGGGGTTTCGATCGGGGCGGGGTTGGTCGGGGGCGTCCTGCGGGTCGTGAATGTGGTCCGGAACCGTGTCGCCCGCCAGCGAGTCGGCGAGCCGGGCCAGCCCCTGGTCGATGATCGAGGACGCCACGCGTGCGACGAGGGCGGAGTCGAGCCAGGCGAGCGGGCCGCCGAGGCGCGCATCGGCTTCCCAGGAGAGCCGCGTGCCGTCGCCGTCCTGCGCGAGGCGGATCGCGACCCGACCGGCGGCCCGGCCGGTTCGGCCCTCGACCTCGCCGTCGAGCAGGCACGATTCGGGCGCGACCGACTCGACGAGCCAGATCGTCATCGCGTACGTGCCGCCGACCGCGGGGAGTCGGAGCGCGATCCGGCCGCGGTACTCCGTGTCGCTCACCCGCTCGACGGATTCGCAGCCGGGGATCGCGGCGAGGAGCCGGTCGGGGTCGTGGATGGCGGCGAAGACGGCCTCGCGCGGCGCCGCCAGCCCGCGCTCCCCTCGCAGCTCCATCAGACGGGCTCCCGGGCCCCGGACGTCGCGTCGAGCGCCTCCTCGACGTGGTCGAGGTGGTCGCGCATGGCGGACTCCGCCGCGTCCGGATCGCGCCGCCGCAGCGCGTCGAGGATCGCCCGATGGTCGCGCACGGCCGACAGGCGCACGTCCCGGGCGCCACCGGTGCGCTGGCGGCTCACCCGACCGAGCGTGTCGATGATCGTCATGAACTGGGCGAGCAGGAAGTTGTCGGTCGCCGCCCCGATCGCATCGTGGAACGCGATGTCGGCGTCGGAGAAGGCAGCCGGATCGTCGATGCTCGCCTCGAGCCGGGCGAGGAGCTCGGCCATGCCGTCCAGCGCCGTGTCGGAGATCCGCTCGGCCGCGATCCGGGCGTTGCCGGCCTCGACCACCCGCCGCGCCTCGAACAGCTTGCGGATCGCGATGTCGTCCTTCGAGAACGCAAAGTCGAGGTGCGAGATCAGCTGTCGGGGCTCGAGCGAGGTGACGTAGGTGCCGGTGCCCTGACGGATGTCGACGACCTTCATCAGCGACAGCGCGCGGAGGGCCTCGCGGAGAACCGGCCGGCTCACGCCCATGCGGCGGGCGAGGTCGCGCTCGGCGGGGAGCTTGTCGCCCGGTCGCAGCTCCTGGTCGCGGATCAACCCGAGCAGCCGGGCGGCGATCTCCTCGGGCAATGTGCTGCGCGCGGGGAGCGCCTCGAACCCCGACGTCGTCGGCTGCGGTTCGGTCAGGAGCGGGATGGCCGGACCCCTTCTCGCGTGTGGTAGGCTGGTCAGACCACCATACCATGCGAGCGCAAGTGGCACGGGCACGACCGCGGAGGGTATCCATGATCGAGCGGCACATCACGTTCCGGGTTCCGGCCGATCGAGCGAAGGCGTTCGAGCGCTTCTTCGCCGACGAGTACCGCCCCCCGATCGCCACCTTCCCGGGCTTCGTCGCCGCGGACCTGCTCCGACAGAGCGACGACCCGACCTCGTACTGCATGATCCTGCGCTGGCAGGACGGCGAGGCGGCAGCCGGGTGGCGGAACTCCGACGTGCACGAAGGGCTGCAGCCGGCGCTCCGCGAGCTCCACGAGGGCATGACGATCGTCGCCTTCGACGTCGTCGACTGAGCGGGCGCCCGAGATGACCGAGTCGCTGGCCGGCGAGCGCTTCCTCGTCACCGGGGGAACCGGGTGCATCGGGTCGTGGGTCGTCCGGACCCTGGTCCGTGAGGGAGCGCCGGTGACGGTGCTCACGTCGAGCGGCCGTCTCGACCGGCTACGGCTGATCCTGTCCGACACCGAGCTGTCCGCGGTCCGGGTCGTCGAGGCCGATGTCGCGGACCACGAGGGCCTCGAGTCCCTCGCACGGGACCAGCGGATCACCCGCCTCATCCACCTCGCAGCGCTCCAACTGCCGTTCTGTGCCGCGGATCCCCTCGCGGGCGCGCGGACGAACGTCGTCGGGACCGTCGGCGTGTTCGAGGCGGCGAAGCGACTCGGGATCGGGCCGGTCGTGTACGCCTCGAGCGCGGCCGTCTACGGGCCTGCCGCCCAGTACGGGAACGGTGTCGTGGGCGACGACGCTCCGCTGTCCCCGACCTCGCACTACGGCGTCTACAAGGTCGCGAACGAGGGCACGGCCCGGGTCTATTGGCAGAACGACCGCGTCCCGAGCATCGGGCTGCGGCCGCACTCGGCCTACGGACCGGGCCGCGACCAGGGCGTGACGTCCAAGCCGACGGTGGCGATGATCGCGGCCGCTGCGGGCCGGCCGTACCACGTCAACTACGGCGGCCGCTACCAGTTCCAGTTCGCGGGGGACGTGGCGCGCGCGTTCGTCAGAGCGGCGCGAGCGGCCGGGGACGGCGCGCGCGTCTTCAACATCGGTGGTCCGGCATTCGGGGTCGACGAGATCGTCCAGGCGATCGAGCACGTCGAGCCGGCCGCCGCGGGCAGCATCACGTTCGGCGACACCGTCCTGGCGTTCCCGGGATCGTTCGACGGCTCCGCGATCCGGACCGCGCTCGGGCCGCTCGACGAGACGCCGCTGCTCGACGGGGTGCGCGAGACGATCTCGACGTACCGTGCGGCGATCGAGCGGGGGCTCGTCACGCGGGCCGAGCTCGACCGCATCCTGGCCTGAGCGAGGCATCGGGCGGTGGGAAGGAGCGCGCGATGACCGGCCTGACGATCCGAGCGCCGGACGCCGTGACCTGGGACCTCGTCGCGCTCGGCGAGGTGATGCTCCGGCTCGACCCGGGCGAGGGACGCATCGCGACGACGCGCTCGTTCCGCGCGTGGGAGGGCGGCGGCGAGTACAACGTGGCACGCGGCCTGCGTCGCTGCTTCGGGCTGCGCACGGCCGTGGTGACGGCCCTCGCCGACAACGCGGTCGGGCGGCTCATCGAGGACCTGATCCTCCAGGGCGGGGTCGACCTGCGCCACGTCCGCTGGGTGCCGTACGACGGCATCGGCCGGACGACCAGGAACGGGCTCAACTTCACCGAGCGCGGCTTCGGGGTGCGCGGGGCGCTCGGCGTCTCGGACCGCGGGCACACGGCGGCGTCGCAGCTCCGTCCGGGCGACGTCGACTGGGATGCGATCTTCGGCGCGGAGGGCAGCCGCTGGTTCCACACGGGCGGCATCTTCGCGGCACTGTCCGCGACGAGCGCCGATGTCGCGGCGGAGGCGATGACCGCCGCCCGCCGGCACGGCGTCATGGTCAGCTACGACCTGAACTACCGACCCTCGCTGTGGAAGGGGATCGGCGGGATCGACCGGGCGCGTGAGGTCAACCGCGGGCTCGTACCGCTCGTCGACGTCCTGTTCGGCAACGAGGAGGACTTCGGGACGTGTCTCGGCTTCGACGTCGAGGGCCTCGACCCGAGCCTGTCGGCGCTCGACCCGGCCCGGTACGGGCAGATGATGGCCGAGGTCACCGCCTCGTATCCCAACCTCCGCCTTGTCGCGACGACGCTGCGCGTCGCCCGGACCGCGAGCCGCAACGACTGGGGCGCGGTCTGCTACGCGGACGGCCGAGTCGTCGTCTCCGAGACGCACGCCGACCTCGAGATCCTCGACCGGGTCGGTGGCGGCGACTCGTTCGCCGCGGGCTTCATCTACGGGCTGCTCGCGGGTCTCGCGCCGGAGCGCGCGCTCGAGTACGGGACCGCCCACGGAGCGCTGGCGATGACGACGCCGGGCGACACGTCGATGGCGACGCTGGCCGAGGTCGAGGCGCTGATGGAGCGCAAGGGGGCGCGCGTCCAGCGCTGACCGACCATCCGCCGGCGCGTGGCCGCGGAGCGGGGTTGTCCGCGGCGCCGTCGGAGGCTACAGTCGGGCGTGGCGATGTCTCACGCCCGACCGCCCGCTCCGGTGCCCACGCCACCGGCCCCGGGGCGGTAAAGGGGACCCGGTCCTCGAGGCGCCGGTCGAGTGCCCTTCCGGCGGGGCGACAGGAGCGTGGGTCCTGCGCGCCGCGCCGTGCGAAGGAGCCGGACCGATGACCACCCGCAAGACGTTCAAGGCGCGCGTTCGCGCGCGCATGGAGAAGACGGGGGAGCGCTACAGCGCGGCACTCCGGAACCTCGAGCCGCGGGACGCCCCGCCCGAAGCCCCGGCCCCGGCCCCGTCCCCGTCAGCCGCCTCCGAAGCCAGCCTCCGGCCCGAGCGTCCAGGCGCCCCTCCGCTGACCTCCGATGCCCGCGTGCGCGAGACCACCGGCCGGGGCTTCGACGAGTGGTTCGCGCTGCTCGATGCAGCGGGCGCCGACGGGATGACCCACACCCAGATCGCCCGCTGGCTCGTGGCCGAGCACGGCATCCCGGGCTGGTGGGCGCAGAACGTCACGGTGGGGTACGAACGTGCCCGGGGCCGGCGCGCCGCAAACCAGACCGCGAGCGGCTTCCAGGTCGGCGCCAGCAAGACGGTCGGGGTCCCGCTCGAGCGCCTCTACCGCGCCTTCGCCGACCCCGACGAGCGCGCCCGGTGGGCGCCGGCCGAGGGCGAGCTCCGCTGGACGACCGAGCAGAAGGGGGCGCGCCTGGACTGGCCGGACGGCTCTCGCGTGATCGTCTCGTTCACGTCGAAAGGCGCCGATCGGAGCGTGATCGCGCTTGTCCAGGAACGCCTCGCGGACGCCGAAGCGGTAGAGCGGCAACGGGCCGTCTGGCGCGCGGCGCTCGCCACGCTCAAGCGCCAGGTCGAGGAAGCATGACGCCCGCCTGACCATCGGGTGACGGGCGGGCATCGGGGGGCGTCAGCACGCCGATGGCCATGCGCCTACCATGTCCGCCTGCCCGAACCGCGCGTGCGCGCCCAGTCCCACGGAGGTGTCCCATGACCGAGCTTGCCGACCGCGCCGCCACGCCGGTCGCACCGCGGGTCGACCCGTCCGAGCTCGACCGGCACCTCGAGCAGTACCGCACCGAGCTCACCGCCTACTGCTACCGGATGCTCGGGTCCGCCTTCGAGGCGGAGGATGCCGTCCAGGAGACGTTCGTCCGCGCGTGGCGCGCCTACGACTCGTTCGAGGGCCGGGCGGCGCTTCGGTCGTGGCTGTACCGGATCGCCACGAACGTCTGCATCAACATGCTCGGCGCGAGCCAGCGGCGAGCCCGACCGATGGACCTCGGCCCCGCGTCGAGCGCCGACGACCCGCTCGGCCCGCGACTGGCCGAGTCCGGCTGGCTCGAGCCGATCCCCGACGCCAAGGTCGTGCCGACGGGCGGCGATCCGGCCGAGGTCGCGCTCGCTCGCGAGTCGGTCAAGCTCGCGTTCGTTGCCGCCCTCCAGCGGCTCCCGCCGAAGCAGCGCGCGGTGCTGATCCTGCGCGAGGTCCTGCACTGGCGGGCGAACGAGGTCGCGGAGCTGCTCGAGACGTCGGTCGCCTCGGTCAACTCGGCCCTCCAGCGCGCGCGCGCGACGATCTCCGAGGCGCGCGACAAGGAGCCGGGCGCAGTCGGCGACGGCAGCGAGCTCGATGCCGACGGCCAGGCGTTGCTGGCCCGCTACGTCGACGCGTTCGAGCGCTACGACATGGATGGGCTCACCGCGCTGCTGCGGCATGACGCCGTCTGGAACATGCCGCCGTTCGAGCTGTGGCTCCAGACCCACGAGGACATCATGAAGTGGTGCCTCGGCCCGGGCATCGGCTGCGACGGCTCGAAGCTCGTCCCGACGATGGCAAACGGCGCGCCCGCGTTCGGCCAGTACAAGCCGGGCCCGAACGGCGGCTACGTCCCGTGGTCGCTCCAGGTCCTCGAGGTAGCCGACGGCCGGATCGCGAGCATCACGTTCTTCCTCGACACCGAGCGCTTCTTCCCGATGTTCGGGCTGCCGCTGACCTACGAGGGCTGACGGCCCGAGCACGGCAGGACGTCGGCCAGCCCGACGAGCTCGAGCATCCCCGGCAGGTCCGGCGGGGCGGCGACCAGCACGATCCGGCAGTCGATCCGCCGCGCGTCGAGCGCGAGGCGAGCTAGGGCGTCGACGGTCCCGACGTCCCATGTCGCGAGTCGCCCGAGGTCGCACAGGACGCGCCGATCGCCCCGGCTCCAGCTGAGCAGCCGCAACCGGAGGCACAGCAGCGGGACGTCGGCCCGGGTGAGGCTCGAGCCGACGGCAAGGACGGGCGGCGTGGGGGCCACTCGATGCGCGCGGGTGTCGGCCGCGGTACGAGCGAGCGGCTCGACCGACGCGGGCGACTCGGGTTCGGCCACGCGATCTCCTTTCGTCCGCCCGAGCCCGCACCGGTACTGCGGGGAGCAGCGGAGGCGCCGGGGAGAGCCGGCTCGGGCTTTCCACGGCGCCACCCAATGAGACCGGGCGCTCGACTGAAACTCATCGGCGGGCGAGGTTTCGAGCGCAGCCTCGGCCGAGGGCGTGCGTTCAGCGCGCACGTGGGGAACAATCAGGCTCTGGGGGCGAGCAGATGGCAGGGTCCGCGCGTGGATCGCCCGGATACGGTTCCCGGGGGAGCAGACGGCAGGATCGGTGCGGGCCGCATCGCCGGCAGGATCGGCGCGGGCGCGGACCGGTGCGCGGGCAGGAGGTCGTGCAGTCGCGGGCCGGATCGGCCCGACGCGGCGAAGTCCGCCGGCGTGACCAGGCCCCGTCGTCCCGCACCGTCAGTCGATGCGTTCGAGGACGACGACCGGGATCTCGCGCGCCTTCACCCGCCGGCGGTACGCGTCGAAGAACGGCATCCGCTGCGCCTGGAGGTCGTAGAGGCGCGTCCGCTCGGGCTCCTCTGCCACGCGCGCGCGGGCACGGAACCGCTCACCCTCGTGCTCGACGGTGACCTCCGGGTTCGCGACGAGGTTGCGGAACCAGCCGGGGTGGCGGGACGAGCCGCCGGCCGACGCGATGACCACGAGCCGATCCCCGTCCTCGGTGAAGTTGAGCGGGGTCACTCGCTCCTTCCCGCTCCGGGCGCCGGTCGTCGTCAGCAGGACGACGGGGTGCCTGCGATCCACGCGACCGCGGTTCGCCCGGAACTGGGCGATGACCGGCTCGTTCATGGCCTTCCAGGCATCGACCGAGCGCTTCATGGACTGACGATAACGCGGCGTCGAGGAATCCGGACGGGGCCCCGGCCTTACCGGTCGGTGCCGGTGCCCGCCTGCTCCGCGGCCTCCTCGAGGTCGGCGCCCCGGCCGACGCGCTCGTCGGTGCCGAGCGCCTTGAGTACTGCCTGGACGTCCGGGTCGGCCCGGGCCTCGCGACGCTCCTCGGCATCGGGTCGACCGGGGGCGGTCGGGCTGCCGCCCGAGCCGGGCCCGACGATCGGCTCGTTGCCCGGCTCTTCGGGATCGTCGACGAACGGGCGCTCGTCGGTCATGCCACATCCTCCGCTGCTGGCTGGGACGTCAGCGTGGAGGCAGTGCCGGAACCTGCGCGCTGCCGACCGGCGCGACCGCGTTGCAGCGATCGCTCAGCGGTCGCCGGCCGCCCAGAGCCGCTGGTTGACGAGGTTCTCGAGCAGCTCCTGGCGGCCCGAACGCGGCTGCGGGTCGAGCCCGTCCCGGCCGACCGTCGCCTCGAGGTCCGCGAGCGACAGCTCGCCGCCGAGGATCGCTGCGCCGAGACCCGCGTCCCAGCCGGCATACCGCTCCCGGCGGAACGCTTCGAGCGTCTCGCGCTCGACCATGTCGGCCGCCACCAGCAGGGCGCGAGCAAGCGTGTCGATGCCGCCGATGTGGCCGTGGAACAGGTCCGTCCGGTCCATGCTCTGCCGGCGCAGCTTCGCGTCGAAGTTGAAGCCGCCGGTCGTGAACCCGCCACCCTTCAGGATCTCGTAGAGCGCCAGCGAGAGCTCGTCGACGGAATTCGGGAACTGGTCCGTGTCCCAGCCGTTCTGGTAGTCCCCGCGGTTGGCGTCGACGCTGCCGAAGATGCCGTTCGCGACCGCGTACGCGACCTCGTGGTGGAACGTGTGCCCGGCGAGCGTCGCGTGGTTGACCTCGATGTTGACCCGGTACTCGTCCTCGAGCCCGTGACGGAGCAGGAAGCCGTGGACAGTCGCCGAATCGTAGTCGTACTGGTGCTTCGTCGGCTCCTGCGGCTTCGGCTCGAGCAGCAGCGTCCCGGTGAACCCGATCTTGTGCTTGTGCTCGGCCACGAGCGTCAGGAAGCGGGCGAGCTGGCGCTCCTCGCGGGCGAGGTCCGTGTTGAGCAGCGTCTCGTAGCCCTCGCGGCCGCCCCACAGCACGTAGTTGGAGCCGCCCAGCCGGTGGGTCGCCTCGAGCATCTGCTTGACCTGCGCGGCCGCGAAGGCGAACACCTCGGGATCAGGGTTCGTGGCCGCGCCGGCGGCGTAGCGCGGGTGCGAGAAGAGGTTGGCGGTGCCCCACAGGAGCTTGCGCCCGGTCCGCGCCATGTGCCGCTCGATCTCGTCGATGATCGCGGCGAGGTTGTCGCTCGTCTCACGCCATGTCCGGCCCTCTGGAGCGACGTCGCGGTCATGGAAGCAGAAGAACGGCATGCCGAGCTTGTCGAGGAACTCGAACGCGGCCGCGAGCTTGTCCCGGGCGCCGGCCATCGGGTCGGCGGCGGTGAGCCACGGCCGGTCGAACGTGCCGCTGCCGAACACGTCCGAGCCCGGCCAGTGGAACGAGTGCCACAGGCAGACCGCGATCCGCAGCTGGTCCTCCATCCGCTTGCCGAGCACCATCCGGTCCGGCTCGTACACCTTGAACGAGAGCGGGTCGGCGGCGTCGAGCCCACCGAACCCGATCCGACCGGGAACATCGCTGAAGAAGTCGCTCACCCGTGCAGCTCCGCGATCTCGCCCTGGGTCACTTCACCAGGGCGCTTGCCGAGGATGATCATCGCGAGGACATCGTCCTTCGTGACCTCGTCCTTGTTGACCGTGCCGACGAGTCGCCCCTGGTTCATCACGCTGATGCGGTCCGCGAGGTCGAACACGTCGTGGATGTCGTGGCTGATCAGGAAGATGCCGATGCCCTCCGCCTTGAGCTGTGACACGAGGTCGCGCACCTGGGCGGTCTCGGCCGGTCCGAGCGCGGCCGTCGGCTCGTCCATGATCAGGATCTTGGCGTCGAAGTAGATCGCTCGGGCGATCGCCACGGACTGGCGCTGGCCGCCGGACAGCGACACGACCGGGGTCTTGAAGTTCTTGAACCTCGGGTTGAGCCGCTTGAGGACCTTGCGCGTCTCGGATTCCATGGCGGCGTCGTCGAGCGACCCGATGCGCGTCGTCAGCTCCCGGCCGAGGAACAGATTGGCCGGGGCGTCGAGGTTCTCGGCGAGCGCGAGCGTCTGGTAGATCGTCTCGATCCCGTAGTGCTTCGCGTCGCGCGGGTTGTGGATCGCCACCGGCTGGCCGTTGATGAAGATCTGGCCCGAGTCGGCCTGGTGGGCGCCGGACAGGACCCGGATGAGCGTCGACTTGCCGGCGCCATTGCCGCCGACGAGGCCCATGACCTCCCCGGCGTACAGGTCGATCGTCACGCCGTTCACCGCGTGGAGCCCACCGAACGAGACCTTGATGTCGCGCATCTCGACGAGCGGCGGTCCGCTCCGGTCGGGCGCGTGGGCCGGCGCGGCGAGGCGCTCCCCTTGGGTCGAATCCGGTGCGGCCGGCGCCGGCGGGGTTGGAGCGGCGGGCTCGGGCGTCGGCATCGTCATGGCTGTCCTCCGCTCATGCGGCACGCCGCCTGAGGTACGCGTCGAGCCCGACCGCTGCGACGAGCACGATCCCGACGACGATGTCCTGGGTCGGCGAATCGACGTTGAGCAGCAGCATCCCCGATCGCAGCGACTGCATGACGACCGCGCCGAGGATGGCGCCGGGGATCGTCCCGATCCCGCCCGCGAACGACGTGCCGCCGATGACCGCGGCGGAGATGACGTCGAGCTCGTTCTGCACGCCGAGGTTCGTGACCGCGGAGTTGAGGCGGGCCGTCTGGACCGCGGCGCTGATCGCGCACAGGATGCCCATGAGGCTGAACGTCAGGAGCACCGTGCGGCGCACATTGATGCCGCCGAGCTCGGCAGCGTCCGGGTTGCCGCCGATCGCGAACACGTTCCGGCCGAACCGCCGCCGCGTTGCGATGTAGGTCATCACGATGCCGACCCCGATCGTGATGATGACCGGGAAGGCGATGCCCGTCGGGATGATCAGCCCGCCCTCGGGCCACGGGATGCCGTTGCGGTCGGCGTACGCGCGCGCGAGCTGCTCGGGCCACGCGTAGGCGTTGGCGACCGCGACGGCGCCGAGGACCGCCGCACAGGCCAGCACCGCAAGGCCGATCTCCGCCGCGAGCGGTCGCAGCGGAAACCCGTACCGGCGCCGTCTCCGGCGGGCCGCCACGAAGCTCCACACGATCCCGGCGCAGGCAAGGAGGCCAACCGCGTAGCTCGGCCATTCGCCGAGCGACCCGTTGGGCCCACCGCCGAGCAGCCGGAACGTCGTGTCGAGCGGCGCGATCGTCTGGCCCTGCTGGTACTGGAAGATGAGGCCACGCCAGATGAGCAGGCCGCCGAGCGTCACGATGAACGACGGGACGCGACCGTACGCGACGATGAACCCCTGGAGCCCGCCGATCACGGCGCCGATGACGACCCCGAACAGGACCGTCACGATCCAGGTGTACGGCTGGTCGAACCCCAGCCCGAGCGTCCGGGGGATCCACTCCGCCTGGAGCATGGCCATCGTGTAGCCGATGAACGCGAGCATCGAGCCGACCGACAGGTCGATGTTGCGCGACACGATGATCAGGACCATGCCGGTCGCCATGATCGCGATCGATGCACTCTGGACCGACAGGTTCCACAGGTTGCGGGCGGTCAGGAAGTTGCCGCCCGAGATGATGTTGAAGCCGAACCAGATGATGGCGAGCGCGACGACCATCCCGAGCAGCCGCGTGTCGAGCTCCGCGGCCCGCATGACGGTCCGCAGCGAGCGCGGCTCACGGTCGACGACACTGCCCTGCGGAAGGGTCGATGCCTCGGACACGATGGCGCCTCTCTAGCCTCGCCAGTATGAACCGCGCCCTGCCCGACGGGGCCGCCGTCGGGGCAGGGCGCGCGCTACGCGATTGCCGTTCCGGGGGCTAGCCGCAGACCTCCACGGTCCCCGCGGGCACGCCCTGGCAGAGCGTGGCCTCGTCGATCCACCCGGCGTCGAGCACGACGTTCAGGTTGTCCTGCTTGATCGGGATCGGCTCGAGGAGGATCGAGGTCAGGCTGTTGCCGCCCGGGCTGTCGAAGGTCCCCGTGCCGGAGACCGCCGTGACGTCCGGATTGCTGCACAGCTGGACGGCCGCTTCGCCGGCTGCCGTGCCGAGCTCGCGCGCGTCCTTCCAGACCGAGACGGTCTGGGTGCCGAGCGCGACCCGGTTGAGGGCCGCCTGGTCGCCGTCCTGGCCCGAGACCGGGATCTGCCCGGCCAGGCCCTGGGCCTCGAGGGCCGCGATCACGCCGCCGGCCATGCCGTCGTTCTCGGACAGCACGGCGTCGACGTCGTTGTTCGCAGCGGTGAGGAACTGCTCGGTGTTGGCCTGGGCGATCGCGGGATCCCAGTTGTCGGTGTACGACTCGCCGACGATCGTGATCGTGTCGCTGTTCTCGCCCACCGGCGGGACGCCGGCCTGCACGTAGCCCTCCCGGAGGAAGTCCGCGTTGGCGTCGGCCGAGTTGCCCTTGATGATGATGAAGTTGCCCTCGCTCACGACCTCGAGCACGGCCTCGGCCTGCATCTTGCCGACGAGGACGTTGTCGAACGTGATGTAGAGCACGCCCGGATCCTCGATGAGGCGGTCGTAGGCGATCACCGGCACGCCCTGCTCGAGCGCGCTCGTCACGGACGGCTTGATGGCCGTCCCGTCCTGGGCCAGGATCACGAGGACGTTGGCGCCCTGCGCGATCAGGTTCTCGACGTTGGTGGCCTGCGTCTCGGCGGACGACTTGGCGTCGTTCGAGATGTAGCTGCCGCCACCGGCCTCGATGGCTGCCTTCAGCGCCGGCTCATCCCACTTGGCCCAGCGCTCCTCCTGGTAGTTGTTCCACGACACGCCCACGACGCATTCGCCCGCGGCCGCGCTGGCCGGCGGCTGCGACGCGGCCGGCTCGCTGGCCGGCGCGGTCGTGGCGCCTCCCGTGGTGGGTGCCGTCGTCGCGCCGCTGCCCCCCGAGCAGGCGGCCAGGACGAGGCCCAGCACCGCAATGAGCACCGCTAATCGGCGAGAGAACATCGTTGCCTCCTTGCCTCCGACTGCCATACCCTCGGTCGACGCTCGTCTCCTCCGTCGTCGACCTTGCGCGGCGGCAGGCGCGCAGCATCGACCACGATCCGTCGGGCGTCAACGGACAAAATCGCGAGGACCCTCGCGGCGCACGGTCTGTCTTCGGCCGCCTTTCGTCCGGCCGCTTCGGCGGTTTTGTGGCAGCCTCGTACAAACCCCCGGTCGATGTCAAGGGATGAACCGACGGCCGCGACGGCAGGCACCGGACACCCGGTCACCGGACCCTCGGACAAGGAGACGCAGCGACGCGCATGGCCCCCTCCGGAACCTCGGCCCCGCGACTCGGACTCCTGCTGGCGGCACTCGCCGGCACGATCGTCGTGGGGGTCGGCGCGGTCGTCGTCGCCGGCGGGCTTGCCGGGCGATCGGGTTCTGGGGCCCACGCGGCGCCCCGCTTCGTGGAGGAGGCCATGCGGGCGGGTGTCGAGCACGCCTACGCGGGCGACTGGCCGTACGTCGTCGGCGGCGGCGTCGCCGCGTTCGACTGCGACGCCGACCGGCGCCCCGACCTGTTCGTCGCCGGGGGCTCCCAACCCGCGGCGCTGTTCCGGAACCGGAGCCCGGTCGGCGGGCCGCTCGCCTTCGAGCGCATCCCCTCCGCGACCACCGACCTGCCCGACGTCACCGGCGCCTACCCGCTCGACGTGGACGGTGACGGCCTGGCCGACCTGGCGGTGCTGCGCAACGGCGAGAACGTGCTGCTGCGCGGCACCGGGGACTGCCGGTTCGAGCGGGCCAACGAGGCGTGGGGGATCGACGGCGGGGACGACCTGACGGTCGCCTTCAGCGCCACCTGGGAGGGCGACATGACGCTGCCGACGCTCGCGTTCGGCAACTACGTCGAGGATCGGCTCGACCCGGCCAACCTGTGCGCCGACAGCGCGTTGTTGCGCCCCGACGAGACCGGCGACCGCTACGCGCCGCCGATCGCGCTGTCGCCCGGACACTGCGCGCTGTCGGCGTTGTTCAGCGACTGGGCACGAAACGGCGGACGCGACCTGCGCCTCTCCAACGACCGTCACTACTATCGGGAGGGAGAGGAGCAGCTCTGGCGCATCGTCCCGGGCGAGACGCCACGGCTCTACACCCGCGAGGAAGGCTGGGCACACATGCAGATCTGGGGCATGGGGATCGCGAGCCGCGACGTGACCGGCGACGGCCGGCCCGAGGTGTACCTGACGAGTCAGGGGGACAACAAGCTCCAGGCGCTGGCCGACGGCGCGGCCCGCCCGACCTACCGCGACATCGCGGTCGAGCGGGGCGTGACCGCCACGCGACCGTACGCCGGGGGCGACGTCCTGCCCTCGACCGCCTGGCACCCCGAGTTCGACGACGTCAACAACGACGGCTGGGTCGACCTGCTCGTCACGAAGGGCAACGTCGACGCGGAGCCCGGCTTCGCGACCCGCGACCCGACCAACCTGTTCCTCGGCCGGCCGGACGGCGGCTGGGTCGAAGGCGCGCCGGACGCCGGGATCGTGACGTTCGCCCCGACCCGTGGCGCCGCGGTCGTGGATCTCGACCTCGATGGGTTGAACGACATCGTGCTGGTGCATCGCCGCGAGAACGTCTCGATCTGGCGGAACGTCGGCGGCGGCGCCGGGGACGCACCCGCGCCGATGGGTCACTGGGCCGCGGTGGCGCTCGCCCAGCCCGCGCCGAACGTCGACGCGATCGGGGCGTGGATCGACCTGCGGATCGGCGACCGCGTCACGAGCCAGGAGGTGACGGTCGGAGGCGGGCATGCCGGCGGGCAGCTCGGGTGGATCCACCTCGGGCTGGGCGACGCGCAGGCGGCAGAGGTTCGGGTGACGTGGCCCGACGGCGAGGTCGGTCCGTGGCTGCGGCTCGAGGCGGACGGCTTCGCCCTCATCGAGCGCGGCGCGCCTGCCGTCACCCGCTGGAGCCCGGGCTCGTGAGCGCCGCCGCGACCCGACACGCGCGGCTCGCCGCCGTCGACCTGCCCGACTTCGGTCCGCCCGGTCCGGAGCCGCTCCTGGAACCCTCGATCTACGCCGCCCGGCTGGCGCGCCTCCGCGACGCCGCCGCCGAGCGCGGCCTCGACCGACTCGTCGTCTGGGCGGACCGCGAGCACAGCGCCAACCTGTCCTGGCTCACCGGCTTCGACCCCCGGTTCGAGGAGGCGATCGCGATCGTCGGACCCGACGACGACCCCGCGATCCTCGTCGGCAACGAGTGCTGGGGCACGGCCGGCGCCGCGCCGCACCCGATGCGCCGGCACCGCTTCCAGGACCTCAGCCTGCCGAGCCAGCCGCGCGACCGCTCACGGCCGCTCGACGAGATCCTCCGGGACGAGGGGATCGGGCGCGGAACGCGCGTCGGGGTCGTCGGCTGGAAGACGTACGGGTCGCCGACCCGCCACGATGCGCCGTCGTACCTGGTCGACGAGCTCCGGGCACTGACCGGCGACGCCGAGCTCGTCGTGAATGCGGCCGATCTGCTGATCCACCCGGGCACCGGTCTGCGGGTCAGCAACGAGGTCGAGCAGCTCGCGGCGCTCGAGCATGCCGCGAGCCGCACCTCGGACGGCGTCCGCCGCCTCATCCACGGCCTGCGCCCCGGCATGACGGAGCGCGAGGCGGTCCGCCTGCTCGAGTGGGACGGTACGCCGCTGTCGTGCCACCTGATGCTGACCGCCGGTCCGCGCGCCCGATTCGGGCTGCTGAGCCCCGGCGACCGGCCGATCGTGCGCGGCGACCCGTTCACGACCGCCTTCGGCATCTGGGGCGCGCTCAACTGCCGGGCCGGGTTCGTCGTCGAGGACGCGAGCGAGCTGCCGGAGGGGATCCGCGACTACGTGGATCGGCTCGTCGCGCCGTACGTCGGCGCGATCGCCGAGTGGCTGGAGGCGCTCCACGTGGGGCAGACGGGCGGCGTCCTCCACGAGATCGTGGCGCGTCGGCTCGGCGATCCGTTCTTCGGGATCTTCCTGAACGCCGGCCACCAGATCCACCTCGACGAGTGGATCAACTCGCCGATCTTCGAGGGATCGACGGTCGAGCTCCGCTCCGGCATGGCATTCCAGGTCGACGTGATCCCGGCGACCGGCACCGACTACTTCACGACGAACATCGAGGACGGGATCGCGCTGGCCGACGCATCGCTTCGCGACGCGCTCGCTGCGCGCTACCCGGATGCGTGGCGCCGGATCGAGGCCCGCCGTCGGTTCATGCGCGATGCGATCGGGATCGACCTGCACCCCGACGTGCTGCCGTTCTCGAACATCGCCGCCTGGCTGCCGCCGTTCCTGCTCGATCCGGCGCGCGCGATGACGCTCGCCTAGGGCGCCGGCGGCGGTGGATCGGGGACGGCCGCCGAGGCGGTTGCGCAATCGGCGAGGGGCTCGCGCTGCGTCCGTATGGAGCCTCGCCGACGCTCCGTCGCGGGCCTTCGTCAGCGCAAGCGGATGAACTCGCGCTCGGGATCGTGCGGGACGGTCGTGGGGGCGCCGTCGACGATCACGTCGGCCCGGCCGACCTGGCCGTCGCGCGCGAAGTGCGCGTCCTCCTCGGCCATCCACGACCGCCACTGCTCGAGCGCCTCGTGACCGTCGCGCTCGAGCCCGCGCGCCAGCCGACGGTCGGCCGGTGTCTCCACCCAGACCGCGAGGCTCAGCCGGTCGACCACCGCGCGTCGTGACGACGAGACGCCCTCGAGGATCACGACCTCGCCCGGCTCGACCTCGCGCTGCTCGCCGTGACCGCGGCCGCTCCAGTCGGACGCCTCGTAGCGCGCCGTCTGTCCGGCGGCGAGCGGCTCGAGCAGCTCGCGTTCGAGTCGCGGCCACCACTCGAGCGGCACGTCCCACGAGGCGAAGTCGTCGGTCTGGACGACCGCGACGCCGCCGAGCGCCGCGGCCAGCCGCCGAGCGAACACGCTCTTGCCGGCGCCGCCGGGGCCGTCGACCGCGACGAGCCGGACATCCCCGAGGCGCGGCGGGCGGGACCGAATGTGCTCCGCCAGCTCCGCGAAGGTGGTGACGGTCGAGGTCCTGCTCGCGGGCGGTTCGGGGGAGGCCATGGCGGGCAGTGAACCACACCGGCTTCTGCGACGGGGCACAATCCGGGTCGTGCCCGAGTCCGCCGGGATCCAGCTCGTCACGCTCGACGCGATCCGTGCCGCGGCCGAGCGCGTCCGCCGCGTGGCAATCCACACAACGCTCGTGCCGTTCACGACGCCCGACGGTCGGTCGATCCTGCTCAAGCCCGAATCGCTCCAGGCCATCGGCGCCTTCAAGATCCGCGGCGCCTTCAACGCGATCGCGGCGCTCGGGTCGGAGGAGCGGGCGCGCGGCGTCGTGGCGTCGTCGAGCGGGAACCACGCCCAGGGAGTGGCGCGCGCCGCACGGCTCCTGGGCATCGCGGCGTCGATCGTCATGCCGATCGACGCGCCCGCCGTCAAGGCGGATCGAGTCCGAGCCGACGGCGCCGAGATCGTCGCCTGGGACCCCGAGGGCGGTCGGACGATCCACGACGTCGCGGACGAGCTGGCCGAACGGCTCGGCCGACCGCTGATCCACTCGTTCGACAACGCCGACGTCATCGCCGGCCAGGGGACCGTCGGGCTCGAGGTCGCCGAGGACCAGCCGGAGCTCGGGGCGGTGCTCGTGCCGGTCGGCGGCGGCGGGCTCATCAGCGGGGTGGCCGCGGCGATCCGCGCACTGCAGCCGCGGACCCGGATCATCGGCGTCGAGCCGGCGCTCGCCGCCGACGCCCAGGAATCGCTCCGGACCGGCGGGCTCGTGGCGTGGCCGCTGGAGCTGGGCCGTCGGACGATCGCCGACGGCACCCGGACGAACCTCGCCCCCCGGACGTTCGCGCACATCCGGACGTTCGTCGACGACATCGTGACCGTCGAGGAAGGGGAGATCGTGGCGGCGATGCGGCTCGCGGCCGAACGAAGCAGGCTGGTCGTGGAGCCGTCGGGTGCGCTGGCGATCGCCGCGGCGTGCTTCCGCCGGCGCGACGCAGGACTCGATGCGGTGGACGGTCCGATCGTGGCGGTCGTCAGCGGCGGCAACGTGGACCCCGTGCGGTACCGCGAATACCTGGCGACGCCGCTGCCCTGACCCGTGCTCCCCGTCGTGCGGTGTTTCGGATCCGACACGTCCGGTGAGCCGGTCGTGGCGAGGCCCGGCCCCGACCCGTGGTTGACTGGGGAGAAGGACCCGCCGAACCGTCGGTGGAAACAGCCCCGGAGGAACACCACCATGAAGATCGCCGTGATCGGCACCGGCAACGTCGGCGCTGCGCTGGGCGGCACGTTCGCGCGCGCGGGGCACGACGTGACGCTTGCCGCGCAGGATGCCGAGAAGACCAAGCGGGTGGCCGAACAGGTCGGCGCGCGGGCCGCAGCGGACCCGGCGGAGGCCGCCGAGAACGCGGAGATCGTCGTGCTGGCGATCCCCTTCGGGGCGCTCGAGGAGGTCGGTCGCGAGATTGCTGACGCCGGCGCCGACAAGGTCGTGGTCGACGCGACGAACCCGATCGCGCCGGACTATTCCGGACTGGCCGACCCCGGCGGCCCGTCCGCGGCCGAGCGGCTCGCCGATGTCGCGCCGCGCGCCAAGGTCGCGAAGGCGTTCAACACGCTGTTCGCCTCGCTCCAGGGCGATCCGGAGGGGCTCGGCGAGCGTCTCGACGCCCTGTTCGCCACCGACGACGACGGGGCCCGCTCGACGTTGACCGACCTGCTCGCCTCGCTCGGCTTCCGGCCGATCGACGCCGGCCCGCTCGAGAACGCCCGCCTGATGGAGGCGCTGGCGTGGCTGAACATGTCGCTCCAGATGCGAACGAACGGTGACTGGCGCTCGTCGTTCGTGCTGCTCGGCGCACCGGCCGGGGCCGTGCGGGAACCGCAGTCGAGCGGGGCTCGGTCCGCCTGAGCTGCGGTCGCCGGAGTCGATCCGGCGTCCGACGCCTTGACGACCCGGCGCCGCCCGTGAAGGCTGCGCCGGGATGACCACCAGAACGCTCACCCGTCGCGACCGCAACCGGGCGCTGCTCGCCCGACAGCTGCTGCTCGAGCGCGCCGACCTGCCCGTCCCCGAGGCGCTCGAGGCGGTCGCGGGGCTCCAGACGCAGTACGCGCCGTCCGGCTACATCGGGCTCTGGAGCCGGCTCCGGGACTTCGAGCGCGACCGGCTCACGAGCGCGCTCGTGGATCGAACCGCGATCCAGGGCACGCTCATGCGCTCGACGATCCACATGGTGTCGGCGCGCGACTTCCCGCTGTTCGCCGCCGGCACTCGCCGGGCCAGGATGGAGTGGTGGCTGCGCGCGACCCGGTCCGGGATGACGCCCGACGAGCTGGGGAGGATCGGCGACCTGGCGCGTGACCTGCTCCGCGACGGGCCGATCCGCCAGGAGGAGCTCCGTGCGCGACTCGAGGCCGAGGGCGTCTCGCGCATCGGGTTCCAGGCGGTGGCCCAGGTCGTGGACTTCGTGCGGGTGCCGCCGTCGGGGACTTGGGACCAGCGCCGCGCGAACCTGTACGGGCTCGCGGACACCTGGCTGGACGCGGCTCCCGTCGAGGAGGCGGACGGCATCGTCCACCTCGTACGGCGCTATCTCGCCGGGTTCGGCCCGGCTACCCGCCACGACATCGCCAGCTGGGCCGGGCTGCCCGTCTCGTGGGTCGCGCCCGTGCTCGCGTCGCTGGACCTCCGCCGCTTCCGCGACGAGGACGGCCGCGAGCTCGTCGATCTGCCCGACGCCCCACTCCCCGACGGCGAGGTCCCGGCGCCCGTGCGCTACATCGGCACCTGGGAGGCGTGCCTGCTCGTCCACGCCCGGCGAACGGCCGTCCTCCCCGAGGCGTACCGGCCGCGCATCTTCCACATCCGCGCGCCGCACTCGTTCCCCACGTTCCTCGTCGACGGCGCGGTCGCCGGGACGTGGCGGTACGAGCAGGGGCGGATCACGCGCGAGCCGTTCCACGAGCTGCCGGCCGCGGTGCGCCGGCAGCTCGACGACGAAGCGGAGGCGCTCGCGGCGTTCCACGCCTGACCCGGGCGACGGAGCTACCGCGGCGACGGTGGTCAGCCGAGGGCGTGGCCGCCCCCCTCGCCCGGCGGGCCGCCGCGCGGCTCCACGCGGGCACGGAGCAGCGGCGCCCCGCCGCCGGCGGGAAGGATCATGACCGACCATCCGTCGTCGGCCGGCCAGCAGCACGACTCGAGCCGCGCGCCGGGCTCGGCGGCCTGGGCGTACTCGAGTCGGACGGACCGCGGGATCGCGCGGACCGGACCCGGTGAGCCGGCCGCGGCGATCACCGCCTCCTCGACCCAGTCGCCGTAGACGCCGTTGTTGACGTGGTCCATCGGATCGAGCTCGTGCGGACGGACCGTGAGCGTCCGACGATCGGCGGCAGCGGGCGGCTCGGGCAGGTCGACGCGCGCGAGCTCCAGCCGCTCGCCGGCATTCGCCCCGAACCGTCCGATCACCTCGCCGGGGATCCGCGCCGGACGGGCGGCCCGGTCGATGAGCACCCAGTCGATGCGGACCGTGGCCGCAGCGGCGCCGTCGGGCAGCGCGAAGGTCGTCTCGCGCCTGGACCACACGCGCCGGAAGCCGACGACGCGGGTCGTGCCCGCCAGCACCGTGCCGTAGGGGATGGGCCGCTCGACGTCGAGCTCCGCGCAGCGGACGAGCCAGGTGATCCCCCGCGTCCCGTACCACGACCGGTCGTACCCGAGCGACTCGGAATGCCGGGCCGCGAGGTCCTGGGTGTACCGAAGCAGGCTCGATGCGCGGACGGTCCCATCGGGGCCGGCCTCGTCGAACCGGACCCGGTATGAGGCGGTGTAGGCGGCAGTGCCGGCGTGGCCCGGCGTGCCGGCGTGGCCCGGCGGGCCGGTCACCGGGCGCGACCGAGATCGTCGAGCCGCTCGAGCCCGATGACGTCGATGCCGTCCGTCGGCGCGGTCTGGGCCGCGAGTCGGACGTCGCACGACCGGGCCGCGTCGAACACGACGAGCGCGACGCGCAGCGGCTCGTCCTCCTCCCCTGCGTGGCGGCGCGCGTCGTCGAGCTGGTGCAGCACGTCCGGCCCGATCCCGCGCGCCCCCCACTTGCAGTCGTACGCCTCCGCAGCCCCGGCCCGCTCGACGGTCACGTCGTACGGATGGATCTCGGCGCGAACGCCGTCGAAGAGGATCCGTCGCTCGCGTCGAACGGTTCCCGCCGGCACGCGCCGCGCGAGCAGGACGGCGGTCAACTCCTCGACGATCGCGCCGCGCACCTGGCTCCGGACCTGCTCGCCGCGCTCCGCGACCTCGAGCGACACTGCAAGGACGGCCTCCGCGTCGTCGCGGCGATGCTGCTCGACGCCGGGGCCGAACAGACCCGGAAACATCGTTCGCCACGCGGCTGCGTCGGTCGAGACGCCGTTCATCGCCGCTCTCGCCAGCACGCGCAGCTCGAGGTCCGCGTCGGCCAGCAGCTGCGCCGCCCGGGCCACGAGCGGGTCCGCCTGGACGCCCGCGTACACGACGGCCCGGGCGTCGCGCGCCGCATCCTGGAACCTCACGGGCGCTGCCCGATCGCGAGGAGCACGACCTGGGGGAAGGTCGACAACCAGTCGATCGCCCGGTGGGGGTCGTCGATCGCGCCGGCCTCCTCGGCCAGCCGGTCGACGGCGGCAACCACCGCGTCGCCGACCGGCTCGGCACCCTGCGAGTCGGCAGCGGCGGCAAGTCGATCCCGCCAGGCCCGGGCGAGGTCCTGGACGTAGGTCCACTCGTCGTCGACATCCTCGGCGAGGAGCTGGAGACCGTCGTACGCGGCGAGCGCGCGCTCGATCACCCCGTGCACGGTGTCGGACATGGCGACACCTTAGCGCGAGCGGTGGCGGAGGACCCGCGCCGTCGACGGCGCGAGGCGCGAGGTCAGACCGGGGTGACGGCCGACTCGCGAACCTCGGTCTCGGCGGGGCGTGTCGGGGGGAGGGCCCGCTCGGCCCGTCGGAGGATCGCCTGCAGGCGACCCCGACCGCGGACGTCCCACGACTTCGAGTACGCGTCGATCGCGTCGCGGCGCACCTTCATCGCGGTCCGCCGGTCGCCGGCGTGCTCGAGGTCCGCCACACGATCGAGGATCGTGCGGAAGAGCCGCGGCATCTCTTCGGCGAGCGACACGCTGTCCACGCTCGCATCCTGCCCGGCGGGGGGTCCTACCGGGAATGCCCCACGAGTCCCAGCCGCATCGGCCGATCGATCCACGAACCCATACGCCGCTCCGACGGTATGGGGGCCGGGTTCGCGGTCAGTCGCCGCGGTGATGTCCGCTGCGGACGCCGAAGCCGTCCTGCATCTCGCCTCCCGGCGCGATCGGCGGCCAGTTGACGACGACCCGTTCGACGATCGCGGCCGCCGGCCCCTCGCGCAGGGCCTCGAGCAGCGACTCGAGCGCGGCCCGCGGCCCGTCGGCGACGACGTGCACGGACCCGTCGGCCTCGTTGGCAACCCAGCCGTGCAGCTCCAGGCGTGCGGCCTCGCGGAGCACGAAGTAGCGGAACCCGACGCCATGGACCCGGCCGCGGACCGAGGCGTCGAGCCGCTCGATCATGCCGCGTGCCGGCGCTGCGGCCAGGCGAGGACGAGCGCGTCGAGCAGCAGCTCCGGTGCGACGTTGGCCTCGAGCAGCTCGCCGGTGCGGGCGAGGCGCTCGGTGAAGGCGAGGAGGCCGGCTGGGTCGACCTCGCCGGCTGCGGCGCGAAGGTCGTCCAGCACGCCGACGTCGCGAACGCCGGTCTCCACGCCCGCACCGACGAGCGCGAGATCGCGTGCGACGTCGGACCAGATCCCGAGCAGGGTGGCGGCCGCACGCCGCCGCTCGGACGGTGCGACCTTGCGGGCCGGCTCCTCCTCGTCGCCCCCGCTGGCGGGCTCGTCGCCGGCGTCGGAGACCGCAGGAGCGGGTTCCCGGGTCGCACGGGACGACGCACGGGCGCGCCGACCGCCTCGCGCGGGCACCGCCGCATCCGCCCCACCGGGCGTCGCGGTTCCTGCAGCGGCGTCGACGGCGGCGGCAAGATCGCCGGCTCGCGCGACGAGGTCGCGGATCCGGGCCAGCCGGGTCGACGGCCGCTCCGCCGCGAGATCGAGCAGGCTGCGGGCGAGCTCCCCGCGGATTCCGAGCGCCTCGGGCGCCCGCGCGAGCGCGAGGGCGTGTCCCGGGCGGCCGCCGGAGAGCCGCGCCATGCGTGCGGCGACCGGGGCCTCGGCCACGCCGTGCTCGCCGAGGACGGCCTCGATGTCGCGCGGACCGACCGGCCCGAGGCGCACGCGGACGCACCGCGACCGGACCGTCGCGAGCAGCCGCTCCTCCTCGTCGGCGCAGAGGACGATGGTCACGCCGGCCGGCGGCTCCTCGAGCGTCTTGAGCAGCGCCGACTGCGCGTCCTCGTTCATCCGGTCGACCGACTCGACGACCGCGACCCGTGCCCCGCCCTCGACCGGCAGCAGCGCGAGGTCCCGGATGAGGTCGCGGACGGCGCCGATCGTGATCTGGTTGCCCGAGCCGCCCGGAACGAGCCGATGCAGGTCCGGGTGATTGGCGTGCTCGACCATCCGGCACGCCCGGCACTCCCGGCACGGGCGATCACCCGGGTCGGGCGCCGTGCACAGGAGCCCCGCAGCCAGGTCGAGCGCGAGGGTCGTCTTCCCGATCCCGGGCGGACCGACGAGCAGCAGTGCGTGCGGCGCCGCGCCGGTCACCATCCGGCGGATCGCGGCGACCGCCGCGGGCTGGCCGCGCGTCCGCGCGCGTTCCACGTCGGCCGACCGCGATCCGGCGGCAGCGCCTAGGCCGGCTCGGTCGTGGCCGGCTCGCCGTCCGCCGTGTCGGCTGCCGCTGCCTTACGGGTCGTGCGCCGACGGGTGGTCGGAGCCGCTTCCGCGTCCGGTGCACCCTCGTCGGCAGCCTTCGTCCGTCGCGTCGTCCGGCGCTTCGGGGTGGCGGCCTCTGCCGCGTCACCCTCGCCGGAGCCGGCCGCGTCGTCAGCCGTCGCGGCGGCTCGACGGGTCGTGCGGCGCTTCGGGGGAGCGGTGGCGGCCGTCCCCGTCGCGTCGCCGCCTGCCTCGTCGAGCGAGGGGACCTCGTCGGCAGCCTTCGTCCGCCGGGTCGTGCGGCGCTTCGGGGCCTCGGCCGCGGGCGCCTCGTCGGCCGGCGCGTCGGCCGCGGCGTCGGTCGATGCCGGCTCGCTGGCTTCGGCCGCGGTCGTCCGGGTCCGAGCGCGGGTCGTGCGCCGGCGCGGCGTCTCCCCGGCGGTGGCCTCCGCGGGCTCGGCGGCACCCGCATCCGGAGCGGCCGCCTCGGACGCCGCGGACGCGTCGCGTGCCGCCGCTCGCTCCACGGGCGAACCGCCGGTCTTCTGGCCGAGCTGCGAGCGCAGGAGTTCCTCGAGCTCCGGCGGCACCTCGCTCCACTCGCCGCCCCCGCGCGGGGCCGCGGAGCGGTCGCTCCGTGGCGGACGATCGTCCCGCCGGGGCGCGGGCGACGCGGTTCGCTCGCTGACGTCGGGGTAGCGGTTGATCCCGCCGCCGCCGCCGCGCCCGAACCGCTCACGCGCGATCGCCGACTGGTAGGCCGAGCGGCCGCCGCGCACGCCGCCGCGTCCACCGCGACCACCGCGGCTGCGGTTGCGCTCCGCGATCAGGTACTCGGGGATCTCGGGCTCGTCCTCGAACTCCTCCTCGGACAGCGGCGCGAGATTCGCGGCGGGCGGCGTCGAGGTGCCGAGCTGCGAATCCCAGACCGAGCCGAACGGCGTGCTGCGCGGACGCGCCGGCGCGATCTCCTCCTCGTCGAACGCGGGCCGGCGGCCTCGGGGCGCCTGCTCGCGAACGGGCGCCGGCGTCGCGACCGGCTCGGCCTCGGCCTCGGGCGTCTCCTCGAGCTCGCCGGCGGCCTCGCCCTCGGCGCGGCCGCGCCCGCGACCACGGCCGCGTCCGCCGCGGCGGCGCCGGCGACGGGGACCGTCCTCGCCGACCTCCGCCGCGCTTCCGGCGGGGACGTCGCCCGCGCCGGCGACGGCCGTCTCGTCGGCCTCGGCCGCGTCGTCATCGAGCCGGAAGACCTCGGCGGCAGCGAGGTCGGCCTCGGTCAGGCTGCCGACGACCGCCTTGGACAGCCGCTCGCCCGGGAGCGCCACGACCGGCGCGTTCCCTGCCGCTGCGGCGGCGGGCTCGCTCGGCGCCGTGCGGCGCCGGCCCCGGCCGTTGGCGCTCGCGGCAACCGGCGCGCGCTCTGCGTCGCGACCACGACCGCGGCCGCGGCCGCGACCACGGCCGGTGCCCTCGGTCTGCTTGTCCGGGACCTCGGTCATCGACAGGTCCTGCTCGTCCTCGGCGACGCGCCGGCCCGATCGGGAGCCCTTCTCGACCTTGGCGAGCTGGGTGATGTCGGTGAACTGGTCGGCGACCTCGATGAGGTCCGAGCTCGTGTTGCCGCGGAAGCTGATGACCTCGACGCGGACGCCCTGCTCCTGGACCGCCCGGATCGCCGGGGCGAAGTCGCCGTCACCCGACACCACGATCGCGATGTCGAGGTTGCGGGCGGTCTTCATCATGTCGACGACCAGCTCGATGTCGAGGTTGGCCTTGACCTTGCCGTCGCCGTACTTGCGGATGTCCTTGCTGACGACGCGGTAGCCGTTGCGGGCGAGGAAGGCGTGGAAGTTGCGCTGGTTCTCGTTGTCGGGATCGAGTCCCGTGTATGCGTACGCGCGCACGAGATCGCGCCCCGTCGTGGCCGACTTCAGCAGCGTGACGTAGTCGATGTCCACGCCGGCCGCCTTGGCCGCGTAGAAGATGTTCGCCACGTCAACGAAGACGGCGACGTTCTTGCCCACTGGTACTCCTTGGGTCTATGGGTGCCGCCTGCCGGCGCGTCTGCGCTGCACGGCGGCGGCGGTCATTGGCTGCGGCTCGCGGCGGAACCCGCCGCTGCCACGATTCGATGGATACGGGGTCCGGCGGCCGTGAAGCCCAGGGCTTCCCAGCGCGCGGTCTCCGCGGGATCGCTCGATGCGGCTGCCTCGACGACCGTGCAGCCCTTGTTGCTGGCCGAGCGGATGACCTCCTCGAGGAGGGCGGCGGTGATCCGGTCGACGTCGTACTCCGGGTCCACGACCAGGAGGTCGACCGCCCCGACGAACCCGCCGGCCCGAACGGACGGCCGAAGCGCGAGCACCGCGCCTCCGACCACGACGCGGCGTGCCTCCGCGACGAAGATGCTCGCCTGCGGGAGATAGACGAGCTGGCGAAGCAGATCCGCTGCAGCGAGCGGGCTGTCGCCGCGGTCAGATCGAAGCACGCCGTCGCTCAACGCGACGAGCCGATCGATGTCCGTGACACGAGCCGCTCGGACCAGATATTCCACGCCGACGGGTCACACCTCGCAGGGCGGCGACCGATGAACCCGGGAGTCCGGGATGACGATGCGTCCGAACCGCCAGCGGGACCGCACCGGGCCGGCGAGCTGCTGCTCGACGACGTGCCCTGGGTCGCGCCCGAACGGTATTGCATTCGGTTCGCCGGTGCGTATGATACGGCATCGCTTCGGCGGCCACCTGCGCGCCGCCCGAGTCCTGGGCCTGTACGCCGTCGGTAACGCACCGCCCCACCGTCATACGGAGTCCTGGAGGGGACTCCGGGGCCGGTCCAACGGGCGTCCCGACGGCCGATCTGCGTCCGACCGGGCCGGGGTGTCGGGGCACCGACCGAGGATCGCCCGGGTGGCGGGCGATCGGCACGAGGAGGAGTGTGCATGAGGCTCACCAGGGTTGGAGCGCTCGCCGCGGTGGCGGTGCTGGCGTTCTCGGCGTGCAGCACTGGCACGCCGGGCGGGACCAGCGCCCCGGCGTCCGGCGGCACGGGCAGCGGCGAGAAGCCGCAGGCCTGCAACGACAAGGTTGGATCGAGCTCCAACGAGATCCACGTCTATTCGAGCCTGCCGCGGCAGGGCTCGAACACCGCCCAGACCGACGCGCTCGTCGAGTCGATCCGCGACATTCTCGACGGCCAGAAAGTCGGCGACTTCACGATCAAGTACACCGATCTCGACGACTCGTCGGCCGCCAACAACGGCGACTGGGACGGCGCGGTCGCGCAGCAGAACGCGACCACGGCCGCCAACGACCCCGACGCGATGGTCTTCATCGGCCACTTCAACTCGGGCGCGGCGAAGCTCACGATCCCGATCCTCAACGCGGCCTGCCTCGTGATGATCAGCCCGGCCAACACGTATCCGGGTCTGACCGTCGCGGTCGAGGGCGTGACCGAGCCGGGTGAGCCGGACAGCTACTACCCGCAGGGCTATCGCAACTACACCCGCGTCATCAGCACCGACAACAAGCAGGGCGGCGCCGGCGCTGCCTGGGCGAAGGAGCTGGGCGCGACCAAGGCCTACGTCCTCGACGACACCCAGGTCTACGGCAAGGGCCTCGCCCGGTCGTGGGCGATCTACGCCGAGCAGCTCGGCATCGAGGTCGTGAGCGCCGGTGGCACGAGCGAGGGCTTCGACGCGAAGGCGACCGACTACAACGCCCTCGCCCAGAAGATCAAGGACTCGGGCGCCGACTTCATCTACATCGGCTCGATCACCGGCCAGAACACCGGCAAGCTGTGGAAGGACCTTCGGGCCGCCATGCCGGACGTCAAGATCATGTCCGGTGACGGCGTCTTCGAGGCGTCGTGGTACGAGGGCACGGGCGATGCCGGCAACGGCACGTACCTGACCTTCGGCGGCGTCGGCCCGAACGAGCAGCAGTCCGAGGCCGGCAAGCAGTGGGTGGCCGACTACAAGGCCGCGCACGACGGCAACGATCCGCCCGTCTACGGCATCTACGGTGCCGCGGCGGCGCAGCTCGCGCTGGACGCCCTCAACCGCGCGGCGGTCAAGAACGACCGCTACGAGGTCCTGAAGGCCGTCTTCGAGACCAAGGACTTCGAGTCCTACCTGGGCACGTTCTCGATCACCCCCGAGGGTGACTCGACGCTGGCCGAGGCGACCGGGTACCAGGTCGTCGACAGCTGGCCGCCGAAGTTCGAGAAGGTGCTCGTGGCCCCCGAGTGATCGGAGGCTAGGACCCAGACCGAGTGACGGGGGGCGGACCGACCGGCCCGCCCCCCGTCGTCTACCCGTCGGACGCCACTCGGAGACGCTGACTCGATGGAGCAGCTCCTTCAGACGCTCATCATCGGGCTGTCGAACGGGCTCATCTACGCGCTCGTTGCGCTCGGGTACACGCTCGTCTACGGGATCATCGAGCTGATCAACTTCGCGCACGGCGAAGTGTTCATGCTCGGTTCGATGATCGCGTTGACCCTGCTGATCGCGCTCGGGGTCGCGCCGGGCATGGACCTCGTCACGACGCTGGCCCTGATCCTCGTCGTGCTGGTCGTGACGATGACGCTGACGGCCACCTTGAACGTGTCGATCGAACGCGTGGCCTACCGCCCGCTGCGCAGCGCGCCGCGCCTCGCGCCGCTCATCTCCGCCATCGGCATGAGCTTCGTGCTGCAGAACGTCGGGCTGCTCTGGAAGGGCCCGACGAGCCTCGGCTTCCCGGACGTCATCCCGAACACGAACATCTTCGCGGTGTTCGGGCTCGAGACGTCGGTCGCGGTCACCTACAAGCAGCTGTTCGTCGCGGCCGTCACGATCCCGCTGCTGCTCGTGTTGTCCTGGTTCGTGGCCAAGACCCGCCAGGGCAAGGCGATGCGCGCCACCGCCCAGGATCCCGACACGGCCGGGCTGATGGGCATCGACGTGAACCGGACGATCGCGGTGACGTTCATCATCGCCGGCGCCCTGGCCGGGGCGGCGGGCCTCGTCCAGATCCTCTACAACAACACGACCGTCTGGAACCTCGGCTTCCGCTTCGGGCTCAACGCGTTCACGTCGGCAGTCCTCGGCGGGATCGGCAACCTGCAGGGGGCGGTGCTCGGCGGGATCGTGCTCGGGCTCATCAATGCCCTGAGCGACCGCTACCTGTCGGCCCAGTGGACGAACGCGATCGTGTTCGGCGTGCTGATCGCGATCCTCGTGTTCCGCCCGACGGGCCTCCTCGGCCAGCAGCTGGCGGACCGGGCATGAGCACGGCGCTGATCCAGCCGGTCACGAACGACGGGCCCGGCGGCCCGCTGGTCTGGCTCCGCCAGCGCGCCGAGGCGATCGCGGGCTGGCCCGGCGCCTACGCCCGCCACGTCCGCGCCCATCCGGTCCGGACGACGTTCCTCACGCTGCTCGTCGTGCTCGTCGTCGCGTACCCGTTCGTCCGCAACACGTTCCTGACGCCGTTCAGTCGGAGCGTCTTCCCCCTGCCGCTCCCGGACGACCCCGTGCTCGTGTTCATGATGATCTTCGCGATCATGGCCGTCGGGCTGAACATCGTGATCGGGTTCGCCGGGCTGCTCGACCTCGGCTACGTGGCGTTCTACGCCCTCGGCGCCTACACCGCCGCGTACCTCGCGTCGCCGCACTGGGGCGGCCTGTCGTTCGTCCTGTTCGCCAACGTGCCGCCCGGCTATCCGGGCATCCACCTGCCGTTCTGGATCATCGTCTGGGTCGCCGCCGCCGTCGCCGCCGTGTTCGGCGTGCTCCTCGGCGCGCCGACGCTCCGCCTGCGCGGCGACTACCTGGCGATCGTGACCCTCGGCTTCGGCGAGATCGTCCCGATCTTCTTCAAGAACCTCGTCAACGTGAACTTCACGTTCGGGCCGATCCAGCTCGTCAACGCGAACCTCACGGGCGGGCCGCTCGGCATCAACCCGATCGATGCCCCGAACTTCTTCGGGATCAACTTCGGCGTCATCGGCGGCTCGATGCCGTTCTATCTCGGTCTCGTGCTGCTCGTCATGACGATCGTCATCGCCCGCAACCTCGAGCGGTCACGGATGGGCCGCGCCTGGATGGCGATCCGGGAGGACGAGACCGCGGCCGAGATGATGGGCGTGAACACCGTCCGCACGAAGCTGCTGGCGTTCGGTCTCGGCGCGAGCTTCGCGGGCGTGGCCGGCGCGCTGCAGGCCTCCTACCAGGGTGCGACCACCTCCGACTTCTTCATGTTCTCGACCTCGATCCTCGTGGTCGTGATGATCATCCTCGGCGGCATCGGCAACATCTGGGGCGTGATCCTCGGCGCGATCGTCGTCCAGTACGTCGACAAGACGCTGCTGCCGTGGGCCGGTCCGCGTCTCGGGGAGATCGGCACGGCGCTCGGCAATCCGGAGCTCGGGGCGATCAACCCGTCCCGCTTCAGCTTCCTGCTGTTCGGCATCGCCCTGGTCCTCATGATGCGGTTCCGGCCCGAAGGCTTCGTCCCGAGCAGGCAACGCGCGGCCGAGATGCACACGGCCCCGCCCGACGAGGCGATCGGGTCGCCCGGCGTCATCGAGGAGGAAGTCCCGACGGCCGAGGAGTCCGAGGCGGCCGCCCCGGTTCCCGGGCCGACCGACCCGGACGCTGCCGACGACGCGGCCCGCCAGGGAGGCCCGCTGTGAGCGAGCTCCTCACCGGCCGGGTGGCCGACGCCGACGTCCTCGTCCGTGCGCGCGCGGTCGTCAAGCGGTTCGGCGGTCTCGTCGCGGTCAACAACGTCGACTTCGACATCCCGCGCGGCTCGATCGTCTCGCTGATCGGGCCCAACGGCGCCGGCAAGACCACGTTCTTCAACATGATCACCGGGGCCTACGTGCCGACGTCAGGCGACATCACGTTCGACGGGACGCCGATCGTGCGGACCGAGAACGGCAAGGTCAAGGCACTCAAGCCGCACCAGGTGACCGCGCTCGGCATCGGCCGGACCTTCCAGAACATCCGGCTGTTCGGGACCATGTCGGCACTCGACAACGTCCTCGTCGGCCAGCACCTCCACCTGCGCAGCCGCTGGTGGGACGCGGTCCTGCGGACGCCGCGCTCGCGCATCGAGGAGGAGCGGGCGGTCGAGCGCGCGCACGAGCTGCTCCGGTTCGTCGGGCTCCAGCGGCCGCACTCGTGGGCGCGCAACCTGCCCTACGGCGACCAGCGCCGGCTCGAGATCGCACGCGCGCTCGCGACCAGCCCGAAGCTGCTCCTGCTCGACGAGCCGACCGCCGGCATGAACACGAGCGAGACCCGCGAGCTGACCGACTTCATCCGGCGCCTGCGCGCCGAGCTCGGGCTGACCGTGCTGCTCATCGAGCACGACATGCGGGTCGTCATGGGGATCAGCGACCGGGTGACCGTCCTCGACTACGGAGAGGTCCTCGCCGAGGGCAGTCCCGAGGAGGTCCGGAGCAACCCGCGGGTCATCGAGGCCTACCTCGGGCGCGGCGCAGCGGAGGCGAGCTGACATGGCACTGCTCGAGCTGCGCGACGTCCACACCTACTACGGATCGATCCATGCCCTGCGCGGCATCAGCTTCGACGTCGAGGAAGGCGAGATCGTCACGCTGATCGGCTCCAACGGGGCCGGCAAGTCGACGACGCTCCGCACGATCTCGGGGCTGCTCCGGCCGCGCCAGGGTGAGATCGTGCTCCGCGGCCAGCGGATCGACGGCCGCCGACCCCACGAGATCGTGGCGCTCGGCGTCTGCCAGAGTCCCGAGGGCCGTCGCGTGTTTGCGCGGATGAGCGTCCACGAAAACCTCGAGATGGGCGCCTTCGCCCGACGCGACCGGGCCCAGGTCCAGGCCGATTACGAGGAGGTCTACGGGCTGTTCCCGCGGCTCCGCGAGCGGCGCGAGCAGAAGGCCGGCACGCTGTCCGGCGGCGAGCAGCAGATGCTCGCGATCGGGCGGGCCCTGATGGCCGCGCCGAAGGTGCTCCTGCTCGACGAGCCGTCGATGGGCCTCGCCCCGATCCTCGTGGAGCAGATCTTCGACATCGTGCGCACGATCAACGAGCGCGGGACCACAGTCCTGCTCGTGGAGCAGAATGCGCTGATGGCGCTCGCGATCGCCCGACGCGGGTACATCCTCCAGACCGGTGAGGTCGTCCTGTCCGACTCCGCCGAGCGTCTCCGGCAGGACCCGGCGGTGCGCAAGGCGTACCTCGGCGAGGAGTGATGGGCTTGACCCGTGACGGAGCTGTCCCGCGTCCGGCCTCCACGCTCCCCGCTCGACGGGCGGTGGGCCGGAGCCGCGGCGATCGGGGCAGCGCTGCTCATCGTCGCGATCACCAAGCCCTGGGCTGACGACCCGACGCTGACCCGGAGCGGGCCGACGCCGTGGCCCGGGCGAACCGACGACGCGGACGCGGCCCGGATCGTGGTTCCGCCACGGACGCTCCCCTACGATCCGCTGCTCTTCGGCGTCGATCCGCCCGCGCCCGCCTGGGAGATCTGGGCGACCGAGCCGCTCGTCGGGGTCCCGTTCACGGGCCCGCCCGACGCTCCGGCCCCGACGACCGACCCCGCGGCCGGTTCGTCCACGGGACCCGGGCGGGCCGGTTCCGGCGCCGCGCCGACCCCGCTGATCGGCGGCCCCGTGATCGACCTCGGATCGACCGACACGCTGTCCGCCTTCGCGGTCAACACCCCCGCGGGATCCCGGATCGCGTCGGTCCGGTTGTGGCAGTTCGTCGACGGTGGCGCGCCGCGGCGGATCGAGCTGACCGAGCTGCCCACGGCCGCCGGCGCGGCCACGTTCCGTGCGTGGGGGTTGCGGATGGCGGCGCTGCCCGACGGCGAGGTCCTCGCCTGGCAGCCCGGGTTGTATCGGCTCGACCTGCTCGTCGACCCCGCCGAGCGGATTCGCTCGCTGATGCTGACGGTCCGCCCGGGGACGGTGCCGCCGGGCGGCGCGACCGCCGGTGAGGCCGGGCCCGGAGCGCCGCTCGACCCGGCGCTCCTCGCACGGCTCCCCGCGGAGGCGACGCTGTGGACGTTCGGGCCGTTGCTCACGGGCTGGGCGCGGCCATCCGCCGACGGCACCTGCCGCGTCGCCGAGATGTGGCGCGGCACCGATGAGCTGCGCGGCTGTCGGCCGCTGCCGATCGGGTCACCGCGCGCGCTCGGCGTGAACCTGCCGCCGTCGACCGTGCTCGAGGACATCCGGCTGGTGGCGGTCGACCCGCTGCCCGGGGCGATCGACATCACCGCTCCGGCGCCCGTCCCCGGCATGCCGGGCGTCGCGTCGATCGAGCCGCCGGCGGAGGGTCTGCCCGACGGGATCTACCGTCTCGACGTGACGGCGAGGGGCGGGCGCACGCTCCACTGGTATCTCGAGGTCAGCCCAGCCGGGCGACGCGCCGCGGAGCTCAGCGCGGCACGCTGACCTCCAGACGCCGTTCCGCGGCCGGGCCTTCAGTGGCGCCCGGGCTCCGTGGAGATCTGGTACGCGGCGCGGGCGAGGATGACGAGCCCGACCGCGGTGACCCAGAGGCCCGGCGCCCGATCGGGCGTCATCGTCCCCAGTCCTCCCGGCTCGAGCGCGATCGCCACGACCCGCATGAGCAACGCGAGCCAGCCCGCCACGGCGAGCGCCGCGTAGGCCCACCAGCGGTCGAGCCCGAACGGGCGGTCGCCGGCATACGGCAGCGTGATCAGGGCGAGCGTCGCGAGCGCGACGAGGAAGACCGCGATCCCGGCGCCCTCGAAGGCGTTCCCCGAGATCGGCGGGATCCCGGACTCGACCGATCCCGCGGTCCACCACGGCGGGATCGTGCCGGCGAGGACGACCACCGCGCCGAGCGCGGCGAGCATTCTGGCCCGGCCGACCGGGCGGCGATGGAGGCTCATCCCTCGGGCGGGCTCGCGTAGACCTCGCGGCGGAGCACGCCGACGAACCGCAGGTTCCGGTACAGCTCGCCGTAGTCGAGCCCGTAGCCGATGACGAACTGGTCCGGGATCGTGAAGCCCGTGTAATCCACCGGGATGTCGACGAGCCGGCGGGCCGGCTTGTCGAGGAGCGTGCAGATGCGCAGCGAGGCGGGGTTCTTGCCGCGGAGGTAGCGGATGAGGTAGTTCAGGGTCAGGCCGGTGTCGATGATGTCCTCGACGATGAGGACGTCCTCGCCGGCGATGCTGGCGGACAGGTCCTTGAGGATGCGGACGAGCCCTGACGACTCGGTCGCCGCGCCGCCGTACGAGCTCACCTCCATCAGGTCGATCCGGACCGGGATCGTGATCGCCCGCATCAGGTCGGCCATGAACGGGAGCGAGCCCTTGAGCACCGACACGAGCGTGAGCTGGCGACCGGCGTAGTCGGCGCTGATGCGCGCGCCGAGCTCGGCCACCTTTGCCTGGATCGCGGCCTCGTCGATGAGGATCTCGGCGACGTCGGCCTGCAGGTCGGGGGTCCGGGTCGTCATCGTTCAGCCTCCACGGGGTTGCCCGCCGTGAGCGCCGGTTCGACGCCCTGCGCCGGCGCCGATCCCCGTCGCCGGCGCCGCCGTCGGGCGACTCCCCGCAACGGGCTCACCACCGGAGCAGCCGCCGCCTCCGGTCGGCCCTCGGGCGTGCCATCGATCGCCGGCCGGGCGTCAGCGGCCGGCGTCACCTGGCCGGCCGTCCCCGACAGGGCATCGGCCAGCGCGACCTTGCCGTACTTGAGCATGAGCGCGCGGAAGTCGCGGGCGTAGAAGAGCTTGATGTTGAGGTCGGGGTAGAGCTCGCGCAGCCGGCGCAGCTTCCGGTTCTTCTTGCGGACGAGCTTCTGCCGCAGCGTGGTCATCTCGAGGTACAGGTCGAGCTCGGGCACGAAGAAGTCCGGCGAGAAGCTCTCGACCACGTCGCCCTCGAGGTTCCACAGGATCGGGAACGTGTGCGGCTCGTACTCCCACGCGAGCCCGTAGAAGTCCAGGATGCGCGCCATCTCGGCCTCGCTGGCGTGGGCGAACGCGGGCCGCGCCGCGGCGTCGATCACGGATCCTCCGCGGAGCCGTGCCCGGGCTTGCCGGGGCGACGTGCATGCTGCCGGTTCTGGCCGTCCCGCTCGACCCCGAGCAGCCTCACCAGGTCGCCGTGCCAGCCGGCCAGGAACGAGCGGGCCGCCCGGACGTCGGCCGTGGTGAGCGGCGCCGACCCCGCCAGACGGGCCTCGTCCGCCGGGCTGAGCTCGCCGGGCAGCGAGACGTCGAGCACGGCCGGTCCATCGGGATCGTCCGCGGCGATGAGCAGCCCGAGCGTCGTGCTGCCGCAGCCGGGACACGAGAGATCGACGAATGCGAGGTCGTCGCGGTGGGCGAGGAGCCGGATCCGCTCGCCCGGGACGGTGATGCCGCAGACGGTGCACCCGGCACCGTCGAGGAGCGGACGGAGGCGTTCGCGCGGATCCATTCGCGCGAAGTCTACCGGAGGGCGCCTCGACCCGGTTGTGGTTCATACCCCCCGGGGGTATCATGCACGGACCGACGAGGCAGGCAGGGGATCCCACCGATGACCACCACCACCGGCCGCACCGGCCATCGTGCCGGGTCAGGCGGCGACGAGCACTTCCGGCACAGCTACTCGAAGGATCGAGCGCAGCTGATCCGCCGGCTGTCCCGCATGGAGGGCCAGGTCCGTGGGATCGCCCGGATGATCGAGCGCGAGGAGTACTGCATCGACATCCTCCAGCAGACCGCCGCGCTGCGCGCCGCCGTCGACTCGCTGTCGATCCTCCTGCTCGAGGACCACGTCCAGGGGTGCGTCCGGACGGCCGCCGAGCGCGGCGAGGCCGATCGCTACGTCGACGAGGTCGTCGACGTCGTTCGGCGGACGCTCGGCCGGCCCGTGCGCGGCGGCGCGCGCAGCAGCTGACCCGCGCGCCGGCAGCGAGGCCGTACTTCCGGCGATCCCGGCGCGTCCGTCGAGGGGTGTGCGCGGTCAGCCCGTCGGTGGCAGGATCGTGCTGCCGATGAGCGAAGACCGCCCGACCGCGCGATCCACCGCACAGCCGCCCAGCGTCGGGCGGCCCCCGGAGTTCGTCGACCGACGAACCTCGTTCCGTCGCGCCGCCGACCGGATCGCCCACCGCGAGACCGTCCTGCTGGCGCGCTCGCTCGACATCCTCGCCAGCGGCGGCACGCCCGAGGCTCGGCTCGCCGGCATCCTCGACCTCCTCGCGCGGACGGCGGGCGCGCGTCGTGCCGGCGTCGTTGCCGAGGGCACCGAGCGTCGCGTGGCGGTCGTCGCAGGTGCCACGGACATGGCCGAGGCAACGGCGTTCGCGGGGTGGCTCGACGCCGCCGCCCAACCGTCGCGAGCGCGTCGCGCAGCCGCCGCACCCGCCCCGGTGCTCGTCGCGCGCCGCACCGAGTCGACCGACGCGGCCGGTTCCGCAGCCGACACGCCGGAACCCGGCGCACCGGTGCGCGAGGTGCTGCCCATCCGGGGACTCCCGGGCGTGTCGCTCGGGTTCGAGTTCGCCGACGCGGGGGCCGCGAGCGCCCTGCGCGAGATGCTCCCCCCGACCATGGCCCGTCACGCCGCGGTCGCCCTCGCCCTCGTCACCGAGCAGATCGGCCTCGAGCACGAGCTGTCGGACCTGCGCGCGGCATCGACCGAGCGCAGCCGCTTCGTGTCGACGGTCGCCCACGAGCTGCGAACCCCGCTCACCGGGCTGTCGGGCTACCTCGACCTGATCCTCGAGGGCAAGGTGGCCGACGCCGACGTCGAGCGCGAGTTCCTCGAGCGCGGCCGCGACATCGTGCGCTCGATGGGCGAGCTCGTCGGCGACCTGCTCGAGCTGTCGCGTCTCGAGGCCGGCTCGCTCCGGCTCGAGGTCGGGCCGTTCTCGGTCGCGGAGGCCGCCGGTCGGGTCGCGGCGAGCCTCCATCCGATCGCGCTCGAGCGCGGCATCGAGCTCACGACCGAGCTTCCGCCCCGGCTCCGGGTGGCGACCGGCGATCGGCGCCGGGTCGAGCAGATCGTCACGAACCTCGCGGCCAATGCGCTCAAGTTCACGCCGAGCGGCCGTCGCGTGGAGATCGGGGCCTGGTTCGAGGGAACGATCGCGATCGTCGCGGTCCGCGACGAGGGCCCGGGGATCGCCCCCGACGACCGTGCCCGGATCTTCGAGCGGTTCTACCGCGTCCGGGCGCAGGAGCGCGTGCCGGGGACCGGCCTCGGCCTCGCGATCGCGCGCGAGCTGGCACGCGCGATGGGCGGTGAGCTCGGTCTCGCGTCGGTGCCCGGCTCCGGTTCGAGCTTCGTCCTCGCGCTGCCCGGACCGGCGCCGTCCGACGCGAGCGCCGTGCCGGCGACGCTCGAGGACGTGCTGCGCGCCGAGGAGGTCGGTCTCGAGGAGCGGGCGGTGCTCCGCGCGATGCAGCTGTCGGGGCGCTCGGGCTCGCGCTCCGCCTGATCGGGTCGCGGTCGCCCGGATCCCGGTCGGTCTGCAGCCGACGCCGGCGAGGGCCGCGGTTATCCACGAATCCACCGTCCGCCCGTGAGTTCGTGGATAACCCCGTTGACGCGCTCCGTCCCGGGACGTAGCGTCCGGCATCCGCACCGTGGCGGAAGGGTAACGCGGTCCGCGAGGGGCCCGGGGAGACCCGGCCAGGAACCGGACGGACCGGGGAAGACCGACCAGCCACCTGCGCACGAGTCGACGCCGGGAGCGGCGCCGCGCCGGGCCACCCGTACGCGACCACAGGGAGGCGTACGCTGGACCAGATGCGCGAGCCGCTCCCGACGCGCGCCGACGACGCTCCACCCCTCCCCGAGGCGTACGAGCGTGCGCTCACGGACGGCCTCCTGCGGGCCGCGATCCCGCTGCGCCCCTCGGCCCGGTCGGCCATCGATGCCCACGTCCGGCTGCTGCTCGCCTGGAACGCCGCGATCAACCTGACGGCGGTTCGGGATCCGGCGGAGGTCGCCGTGCGCCACGTCGTCGACTCGCTGACGGCGGTCGATGTGCTGCGCGAGCGCGGCGTCCGGTCGGTGCTCGACCTCGGCAGCGGTGGTGGGTTCCCCGGGCTGCCGCTTGCGGCAGCGCTCGACGTCGAGGGGGCCCTCCTCGTCGACTCCGTCGCCAAGAAGGTCCGGTTCATCGAGACAGCCGCGGCCGCGGCGGGGCTGGCGGACCGCGTCCATCCGATCGCCGCCCGCGCCGAGGCCCTCGCGGTCGATCCGTCGCACCGGGAGCGATGGCCGGCCGTGACCGCCCGAGCGGTCGCCGGACTCGCGGAGCTCGCCGAGCTCGCGCTGCCGCTGCTCGAGATCGGCGGCGTGCTCGTGGCGTGGAAGCGCGGGGACATCGCCGAGGAGGTGGCGGCTGCTCGCCGAGCGGTGCCGCGCATGGGCGGCGCGACGATCGAGCTGGTTGCGGCCGACGCGGCAGGGCTCCTCCCCGACCACCGTCTCGTGCTGGTCACCAAGCGCGGCCCGACCCCGGACGAGTTCCCGCGCGACCCCGCGGTGCGGCGGCGGCGTCCGTGGTGACCGACCGGCTGCTACCCTGACGGCCGCCATGCGGATCGCCGTGCTGTCCGACATCCACAGCAACCTCGTCGCGCTCGATGCGGTCCTCGCGGACGCCGGGCACGTCGACGCGATCTGGCACCTCGGGGATGTCGTCGGGTACGGCCCGGAGCCGGACGGGGTCGTCGGGCGGCTCGGCGAGCTCGGCGCGATCGGCGTCCGCGGCAACCACGACGCCGCGGCGGTCGGGGGCGACGAGATCGAGTGGTTCAACCCGGACGCCCGCGCGGCGATCGAGTGGACGCGGACCCGCATCTCCGAGGCGACGCGGGCGTGGCTGACGGACCTGCCGGTCACGCGCGAGGAGGACCAGTTCACGCTCGTGCACGGCAGCCCGCGCGAGCCGATCTGGGAGTACATCACGTCGAGCCCGGTGGCCCGAGCGAACCTGGCGCTGCTCGGGACGACGTACGGCCTCCACGGTCACACCCACCTCCCGGTCGCCTGGGCCGACGACGACGGGCGGGTCGTGTCGATCGCACCCGGGCACGGATCGTCGTTCGCGCTCGACGGCCGGCCCGCGCTGCTGAACCCCGGCAGCGTCGGCCAGCCACGGGACGGCGATCCGACCGCCGGCTACCTCGTCCTCGACACCGAGGCCGCGCTCGCCACCTGGCATCGGGTGCGCTACGACATCCCCGCGGTTCAGTCCATGATGCGTGCCGCAGGCCTTCCATCGCGGCTGGTGGAGCGGCTCTCGTATGGGGTCTGACGCGTCCCCCGACAACGACGGGGCGGCCCGCACGGGACCGATCCGCGGCCGCAAGCCCGCCGACCGCCGGCTGCGGGTGGAGCGGCCGCACGCAGAGTACTTCCGCTACACCGGCCCGGGACAGCTGACGGCGCGTCCCGCCGCCAACGTCCCGACGACGACCCTCGAACGGCTGCTGGCGCGGGTCAAGGGCGTGGTGCTCGGCCGGCCGCTCTCCTCCGAGGAGGAATCCGAGGAGCGGCTCTCGAAGAAGAAGGCGCTTGCGATCTTCAGCTCGGACGCGATCTCGTCCTCGGCGTACGCGACCGAGGAGATCATCCGCGCGTTCATCCTTGCCGGCGCCGCGATGCTCGCGTTCGAGCTCGCCATCGAGGTCGCGCTCGCGATCGCGATCCTCCTCGGGGTCGTCGCGTTCAGCTACCGGCAGGTGTGCATCGCGTATCCCACCGGGGGCGGCTCGTACTCGGTGTCGAAGGCGAACTTCGGCCGGCTGGCATCGCTCGTGGCGGCCTCCGCGCTCCTGATCGACTACAACCTGACGGTCGCGGTCTCGACCTCCTCGGCGGTCGAGCAGATCACGTCGGCGCTGCCGTCCCTCGCGCCGTACGCGGTCGGCATCGGCGTCGGCGCGATCGCGCTGATCACGCTGGGCAACCTGCGCGGGATCCGCGAGGCCGGCAACATCTTCGCGCTGCCCACGTACCTCTTCCTCGGGAGCGCGCTGCTGATGATCGGGGTGGGCGCGTTCCGCATCGTCGTCCTGGGCGACACCCGCCCGCCGTCACCCGAGGCGCTCGAGGCGGCCGGCAGCACCGGGCAGGCCGCGGGCGCGCTGGTGCTGCTGCGGGCGTTCGCATCGGGCGCCGTCGCGCTCACCGGCACCGAGGCGATCGCGACCGGGGTGCCGGCCTTCAAGCCGCCCGAGGCGCGAAACGCGGCGACGACCCTGATGGTGATGGCCGTGATCCTCGGCACGCTGTTCGTCGGCATCACGTTCCTCGCGGTCAACTTCGGGATCGTCCCGATCGACGAGCCGGTCAAGCAGACCGTCATCGCGCAGATCTCGTCGACGGTCTTCGGCACGGAGTCGGTCGGCTTCTACCTCTTCCAGGCCTTCACCGCGCTGCTCCTGTTCCTCGCCGCGAACACGTCGTTCGCCGCGTTCCCGCGGCTCGCGGCCGTGCTGGCCGTCGACGGCTTCTTCCCGCGCCAGTTCAGCTTCCGCGGCGACCGGCTCGCGTACTCGATGGGCATCCTCGCGCTCGGCATCATCGCCGCGTCGCTCGTCGCGATCTACGGCGGGCACACGCACGACCTGATCCCGCTCTACGCGGTCGGCGTGTTCATCGACTTCACGATCTCGCAGGCGGGCATGGTCCGCCACTGGTCCAGGGTGCGCAGCCCGGGCTGGCGCCGGCGGCAGCTCATCAATGGGATCGGCTGCGTGGCCACGGCCGTCGTCGCGGTCGTCGTCGTGAGCATCAAGTTCGTCGACGGCGCGTACCTCGTGCTGCTGCTCATCCCGGTGCTGGTCGGGCTGATGCTGTTCGTCCGCCGCGAGTACGACGGCCAGGAAGCCGAGCTGCGCGTCCGGCCCGACCTCGTGATCGACAAGCCGCGACGAGAGCAGCGGGTCATCGTGCCGGTCAACGGCATCAACCGGGCGGTCGTCCAGGCGGTGCTGTTCGCGCGCTCGATGAGCGACGACGTGCAGGCCGTCTTTGTCACCGAGTCGGCCGAGACCGGCGAGGCGCTGCGCGAGCGCTGGCGCCGACAGCTGCCCAACGTGCCGCTCGTGATCGTCGAGTCGCCGTACCGGGCGCTCGTCGGGCCGGTCATCGCCTATCTCGACGTGCTCGACCGGTCGCTCCCGGCCGGCAGCGATGCGCCGATCACGATCGTGGTGCTGCCGGAGTACGTGGCCCGCCACTGGTGGGACCGGCTCCTCTACAACCAGGCGGCCCGACGGCTGCGCTCGGCGCTCATCGGGCGGGAGCACACGGTCGTCGCGGACGTCCCGTACCGGCGAGAGCGCTGAGGGCGCCGGCGGCTCCCGATGGCCGCTCGGGCGGCGAGGTCCCCGCTCCCGGAGGCGCCCCGGCGCACCCCGGCACCACCTGCCCGGGGAGCCTGTCGACCGCCCGACGGGCGGTGGTATCGTGACCACCGCGCGGCCCGCCGGGCACGATGATCCGCCCGGGCACCGCGTCCTGCTCCCGGAGCATTCCCCGTGCCCGATCCATCGCGTCCGGTCTTCCGGCGCGCGGTGCTCGCCCTCAGCGGCGGGCCGAGCGATGCGGCGATCGTCCGCCTTGCCGCCGAATACGCCCGTTCCTCGAAGGCCGAGCTCGTCGCGGTCCACGTCGTCGAGATCGACTGGACGCTGCCGCTGGACGCCGACATCGCGGGCCGCTCCGAGGAGGTCCAGCAGATCCTCGACGCGGCCGACGCCGCGGCCGAGGCGGCCAAGGTCTCGCTGGAACCGGTCCTCCTCCAGGCCCGCGACGTCGGCGCGGCGCTCGTCGACGAGGCCACCGAGCGCGAGGCCGACCTCGTCATCCTCGGGCTCCCCTACCGGACCCGGTTCGGGGGTGATTTTGCGATCGGGCGTACGATCCCGTACGTGTTCAAGAACGCGCCGTGCGCCGTCTGGGTGGTGCGCGAGCCGATGACCGAGGAACCACTGTGAAAGCCGTCATCGTCGGCTGCGGCCGAGTTGGATCGTCGCTGGCCGACGCCCTCGACCGTGCCGGTCACGAGGTCGTCATCCTCGACGTGTCCACGCGGGCCTTCGATCGCCTGCCGAGCTCGTTCTCGGGTCAGGCCGTCCGCGGCGACGGGACCGACGAGGACGTCCTGCGCCGCGCCGGCACCGAGGACGCCGACCTCTTCGTCGCCCTGACCGAGGGCGACAACCGCAACATCATGGCCGCCCAGCTGGCGGCCGAATCGCTCGCCGTGAAGCGCGTGATCGCGAAGATCAACGACCCGGTTCGGGCGCGTGCCTACGCCGACCTCGGCCTGGCGACGCTGTGCCGGACCGGGCTCATGCTCGATGCCATCAACGGGTACGTCGGACAGCCCCCGTCGGGGTTGCCCGGCATGCTCGAGCCGACCGGGATCCATCCCGGCGGCGAGCACCACGAGATCGCTGCAGCCGGGCTGACCCCTGCGGCAGCGCAGGAGGCCTGACACGTGTTCGTGCTCGTCGTCGGCGGCGGCAAGGTGGGCTACTACCTCACGAAGGAGCTGGTGGAAGCCGGCCACGAGGTCGCGCTGATGGAGAAGGACCGCAGCCGGGCGGACCAGATCGCCGACGAGGTCGGCTCGATCGTCATCCCGCACGACGGCTGCGAGGGCAAGTACCTGGCCGAGGCCGGCTGCAACCGCGCGGACGTCGTCGCGGCGGTGACGGGCGACGACGAGGACAACCTCGTCATCTGCCAGATGGCCAAGCACCACTTCGACGTGCCGCGGACGATCGCGCGCGTCAACAACCCCAAGAACGAGGAGATCTTCCGGCACCTCGGTGTCGACGAGCTGATCAGCCCCACGCGGATGATCCTCGCGTCGATCGAGCAGGACATCCCGGTCCATGAGCTGCTCCACCTCGCGGCGCTCGGCGGGTCGGAGCTCGAGCTGATCGAGGCGCACCTGCAGGCAGGCTCCCCGGCCGTGGGGCGCGCGCCGAAGGACCTGTCGATCCCCGAGGGGTGCTCGCTGTTCGCGATCATCCGCGACGGCGTCCCGACCCCGCTGCGGCCCGACACCGTGATGCTCGAGGGCGACAAGGTGATCGCGATCGGCAAGAACGAGTGCGAGGCGATGCTCCACAGCCAGCTCATCGGGGAGCCGATCGGGGCCTGACCGGAGCGGTGCGACCGCGCCGCCGCCGGCTCCGCCGGGGCGCGCAACGCGGCTCTCGTGTGCCCCCCTGCGGCTACGGCGCCGCGCTGCGGCTACGGCGCAGCTGCCTGCACGGCGCTGAGCGGCCGGCATGGCGGTGAGCGGCCGGCATGGCGGGATCCCGCCACCGACGCGTGGGGTGCGTGGTAACGGCGAGCGAGCCGCCGTTCGAGCGCAGCGTTAGCCGAGACCGGCTAACTCTTAGCCCATCTCGGCTGTATGGCCCGCACCGGCGTCGCCAGCACGCGCCCCGTGCGTACCTGGCGGACCGCCCGCGCCCGGGCCCGCGAACCGGCCGAGCAGCCGCGGCCGGACGGCCGATCGTTGACAATTCTCAACGCAACGGCACGCCCCGAAACCTTGACAACACCATTGTCAGGGTTCTAGCATGACCTCCGTATAGCGGCGCCCTCGCCGCGAGAGTGCAGTGGCCACAACAAGGAGGTGTACGAAGATGACGCTCGTGCGCCGTCCCTCGCCGTTGGGCGAGCTCGTTTCGCTCCGCCAGGCGATGGACCGCCTTTTCGAGGACAGCTTCGTCCGCTCGCGCCCGTGGGGTGCGGCGTGGACCGGCAACGAGTCCGTCCCGATGCCGCTCGACGTCACCCGTGACGCCGACGCGCTTCGGATCCAGGCCGCGCTTCCCGGGGTCAAGCCCGAGGACGTCGACGTGACCGTCGAGGACGGCACGCTGACGATCACCGCCCAGCACCGGACCGAGCGCGAGGAGAAGAACGACGAGGGCGAAGTCCTCGTCCAGGAGATCCGCCGCGGGTCCGTGACCCGATCGATCGCGCTGCCCACCGGCCTCGAGCCGGACAAGGCCACCGCGTCGTTCGAGGACGGCGTCCTCACGCTTCGCATCCCGAAGTCTGAGGCCGTCAAGCCCCGCCAGATCCGGATCTCGACCACCACCCATGGCACGTCCCAGTCCCCGGCCGGCGACGCCGCCGGCAGCCCGGCCGGCGAGCAGGCCTGACGACATGGCGTACCGCCGGCCGGATCGCGATCCGACCCGACCCGTCTACGTGATCAGCGTCGCGGCGACGCTCGTGAGCGCCCACCCGCGCACGCTGCGGATCTACGAGGACGAGGGCCTGATCTGCCCGGCCCGGACGCCGACGAACATTCGGCTCTACAGCGAAAGCGATATCCGGCGGATCTCCTGGATCCGCCATCTGACCCGCGAGCGGGGTGTGAACCTCGCCGGCGTGCGGGTCCTGTTCGAACTCGAGGAGAAGCTCGGGACGCGGATCCTCGAAGCGCTCTACGCCGAGGGAGCGGGCGACGACCGGGAAGGCCGATCGTCCACCTCCGGCCGCCGCGCGGCAACCCGTCCCGAACCCGTGTCGGACGAGGAGGCCGGCTGATGATCCAGCCGGCCGCGTCCCCGCCGACCGCCACCGCACCAGTTAGGAGAACCTGATGGCAAAGCGACCGTCCACCCCGGTCGACATCGAGCTCGCAGCGTCCGAGCTCCGCGAGCTCCCGCTCGTCGCGCTCCGGGAGACGGTCATCTTTCCGGAGATGATCGTCCCGCTCCAGGTGGGCCGCGACAAGAGCGTTGCCGCGCTCAACGCCGCCGTCGCGGACGGCGGGCCGATCGCGCTCGTCACCCAGCGCCAGGCGGAGCAGGAGGACATCGACGATCCGTCCGAGCTCTACGAGGTCGGCACCCTCGCGAAGATCGCCCAGGTCGTCCAGCTCCAGGACGGCACGGTCCGCGCGATCGTGCAGGGCCAGGCGCGCCTGCGCGTCCAGAGCTTCACCCAGACCGCTCCGTACCTGAAGGCGCTCGTCACCGAGCTCGCCGACCAGAGCGACGAGGGCATCGAGCTGCAGGCGCTGGTCCGCACCGTCCAGGCCCAGATCGAGCAGTACGTCGCGAACGGCGCCCCGGTCCCGCCGGAGGCGGCCGTCGCCGCGCGCAACATCACCGAGCCCGGCCTGCTGGCCGACATGGTGGCCTACAGCCCCGACATGTCGACCGAGCAGCGCCAGAAGCTGCTCGAGACCGTGGACGTGACCGAGCGCCTCAAGCTCGTCTCGAACTTCCTGGCCGAGCAGATCGAGATCCTCGAGCTGAAGGGCAAGATCCAGTCCGAGGTCAAGTCCGAGATGGACAAGACCCAGCGCGAGTACATCCTGCGCGAGCAGCTCAAGGCCATCCAGCGCGAGCTGGGCGAGGACGACCCGCAGCAGGCCGAGATCAACGAGCTGCGCGAGAAGGTCGAGCAGGCCGGCATGCCGGAGGAGATCAAGGCCCGGGCGATCAAGGAGATCGACCGAATGAGCCGGATCCCGTCGGCGTCGCCCGAGGTCGGCGTCATCCGCACGTACGTGGACTGGCTGATCGGCCTGCCGTGGAACGTGGCGACCGACGACCAGCTCGACATCCGGAAGGCCGCCGAGATCCTCGACGAGGATCACTACGGCCTCGAGAAGATCAAGGAGCGGATCCTCGAGTACCTCGCGGTTCGCTCGCTCGCCGACACGATCCGCAGCCCGATCCTGGCCTTCGTCGGCCCGCCCGGCGTCGGCAAGACGTCGCTCGGCAAGAGCATCGCGCGGGCGATGGGCCGCAAGTTCGTGCGCATGAGCCTCGGCGGCATCCACGACGAGGCGGAGATCCGCGGTCACCGGCGCACGTACATCGGCGCGCTGCCCGGCCGGATCATCCAGAACATCAAGACGGCCGGCTCGAACAACCCGGTGTTCATGCTCGACGAGGTCGACAAGATCGGCATGGACTTCCGGGGCGACCCGAGCTCGGCGCTGCTCGAGGTGCTCGATCCGGAGCAGAACAACAGCTTCCAGGACAACTACCTGGAGGTGCCGTTCGACCTCAGCAAGGTCCTGTTCATCGCCACGGCCAACCTGCTCGACCCGATCCCGGCGCCGCTGCGCGACCGGATGGAGATCGTCCAGCTGCCGGGCTACACCGAGCAGGAGAAGATCGAGATCGGCCGCCGGTTCCTCATCCCGAAGCAGATGGAGAACCACGGTCTCACCGACAAGCACGTCGAGATCACCGCCGAGGCGATGACCGAGCTCGTGCGCTCGTACACGCACGAGGCCGGCGTCCGGAACCTCGAGCGTGAGATCGCCAACGTCATGCGCAAGGTCGCCCGGCAGGTTGCCGAGGGCCGCAAGCGCAAGACGGTCGTCGACCCGAAGAAGCTGGCCGACTTCCTCGGCCCGCAGCGGTTCGACTACGGCGAGCTCGAGCCCGAGGACCAGGTCGGGTCGGCGACGGGCCTCGTCGTGACCGAGGTCGGCGGCGACGTCGTCGCGATCGAGGTCACGAAGATGGAGGGCCGCGAGGACTTCATCCTCACCGGCCAGCTCGGCGAGGTCATGCGCGAGTCCGCGCGGGCCGGTCTGTCGTGGACGCGGGCGCACGCCACCGAGCTCGGCATCAACCGCGAGGTGTTCGAGAAGAACACCCTCCACATCCACGTGCCGGCCGGCGCGATCCCGAAGGACGGTCCGTCCGCCGGGATCACGATGGCCACCGCGGTGGTGAGCGCGCTCACCGGCATCCCGGTCCGCAAGGACGTCGCGATGACCGGCGAGATCACGCTTCGCGGGCGGGTGCTCCCGATCGGCGGGCTGAAGAGCAAGATCCTCGCGGCGCACCTGTCGGGTGCGCGCACGGTGATCCTGCCGAAGAAGAACGAGAAGGATCTGCGGGACATCCCCGAGGAGATCCGCAAGCAGATCAAGCTCGTGCTCGTCGAGTCGATGGACCAGGTCCTGGAGGCGGCCCTCCGGCGCAAGCCGAAGCCGCTCCAGGCCGAGCCGCCGAAGATCGTCAAGGGCGACGACGAGCTCGACAAGGAGCCCGAGACCCAGAGCCGGGTTCGGAGGAACACGTTCCCCACCCCCGAACAGCCCACCGTCGTGGTTGAGGGCCGATGACCGTGGCCGCCCCCCTGACGGTCCGAGGCCGCGTTGCCGCCTGCGCGCACTCGCTGACGCGCCTCGAGGTGCGCTCGTTCGCGTGCTCGTCGGCGCCTTGCCTCGAACTCGCCATGGGCGCGGCTTCGATCAACCATCGTCGTGATCACATCGGTCGCATCGGGTAGGTCGGTCGATGGAGTACAAGGACTACTACGCCGTCCTGGGGGTGCCCAGGACGGCGTCACCAGCGGAGATCAAGAAGGCGTACCGGAAGCTCGCGCGGGAGCACCATCCCGACGCGAAGCCGGGTGACGCCGCCGCCGAGAAGCGGTTCAAGGACGTCAATGAAGCGCACGCGGTCCTGTCGGACCCCGAGAAGCGCAAGCAGTACGACGCCCTCGGCGCGAACTGGGAGGCGTTCTCGCGTGCCGGGGCAGGCGCCCAGGGCGCCCAGGGCGGCGACCCGTTCGGGCCGGGCGGCCCGTTCGCGGGATTCGCGCGTGCGGGAGGCGGCGGAGGCGGCGGAGGCGGCGGAGGCGGCGGAGGCGGCGTCCGCTACGAGTTCCGCACGACCGGCGACCCGGGTGAGTTCTCCGACTTCTTCCGCATGTTCTTCGGCGGCGAGGGGATGGGGGCCGCCGGCATGGGTGGCGCCGGGTCCAGCGGTCGCTCGCGTGCGCGGGGGACGCAGGGTGCCTCGTTCGAGGAGGTCCTCGCCGGGCTCGGCCTCGACACCGATCCGGCGGGCGGTGGCGCCGCCACCGCAACCCGACCGCGGAGCACCCCGTCCGCCGAGGCCCACGCGGAGATCACGCTCGAGGAGGCGTTCCACGGGACGACCCGACTCGTGAGCGTGGACGGCAAGCGCCTCGAGGTCACGATCCCGCGCGGCGCGGACACCGGCACCCGGATCCGCCTCGCCGGGAAGGCCCCGGGCGGCGGCGACCTGTTCGTCGTGGTGCGCGTCGGGCCGCACGCCGTCTTCACGCGGCGCGGCGCCGATCTCGAGCGCGAGCTGCCGATCACCCTCGGCGAGGCGCTGCTCGGGGCCGAAGTTCCGGTCACGACCCTGAAGGGCCGGGTCCTCCTCAAGATCCCGGCCGGGACGCAGACCGGACGGACCTTCCGGCTTGCCGGGCAGGGCATGCCCCGGATGCACGGCACGGAGACCGGCGACCTGTACGTCAAGACCCGGGTAGTCCTGCCGACCAACCTCAGCGACGAGGCGAGGGCCGCGGCGAAGCGGCTCATCGAGCTCGTCGACCAACCCGACCCCCGATGATCCGAACGAGACCTGGATAGGCGGAACCATGCAACTCGACCGATTCACCCAGAAGGCCCAGGAGGCCGTCCTCGCCGCACAGCAGCTCGCCGAGCGGCTCCACAGCCCGGTGCTCGACGCCGAGCACCTGCTGAGCGCGCTTGTCGAGCCCGACGACGGGATCCCGGCGGAGACCCTGCGCCGGCTCGGCGTCGACCTGCCCGGATTCCGCGGCGAGCTCGCGGCGATCCTCTCGCGGCGGGCCCGCATCGAGGGCGGTCAGCTCGCGCTCGACCCACGCGCCAAGGGGGTCGTCGAGCGGGCCCAGGACGAGGCCCGCCGGCTCGGCGACGAGTACACCTCCACGGAGCACCTGCTGCTCGGCGTGGCCGAGGCGGGTGGCGACGCACAGGCGCTGCTCGAGCGACATGCCGCCGGTCGCGAGGCGATCCTCCAGGCGCTGCAGAGCGTACGCGGCGGCCAGCGCGTCACCTCGCCGAACCCCGAGGGGACCTACCAGGCCCTGGAGAAGTACGGCCGCGACCTGACCGCGGAGGCTCGCGCTGGGAAGCTCGACCCCGTGATCGGGCGCGACGAGGAGATCCGCCGGGTTATCCAGGTGCTCAGCCGACGGACGAAGAACAACCCGGTGCTCATCGGTGAGCCCGGCGTCGGCAAGACGGCCATCGTCGAGGGGCTCGCCCAGCGGATCGTTCGCGGCGACGTCCCGGAGGGACTCAGGGACAAGCGCGTCTGGGCGCTCGATCTCGGCGCGCTGATTGCCGGCGCGAAGTTCCGCGGCGAGTTCGAGGAGCGGCTGAAGGCCGTGCTCAAGGAGATCAAGGACTCCGAGGGCCAGGTCGTGCTGTTCATCGACGAGCTGCACACGGTCGTCGGGGCCGGGGCAGCCGAAGGTGCGATGGACGCCTCGAATCTGCTCAAGCCGATGCTCGCCCGGGGTGAGCTGCACACGATCGGCGCGACCACGCTCGACGAGTACCGCAAGCACGTCGAGAAGGACGCCGCGCTCGAGCGCCGCTTCCAGCCGGTCGTCGTCGACCAGCCGACCGTCGAGGAGACGATCTCGATCCTGCGCGGGCTCCGCGAGCGGTACGAGGTCCACCACGGCGTGCGGATCACGGACTCCGCCCTCGTTGCCGCGGCAACGCTGTCCAACCGCTACATCACCGAGCGATTCCTGCCCGACAAGGCGATCGACCTGGTCGACGAGGCCGCGTCCCGGCTGCGCATGGAGATCGATTCGATGCCGGTCGAGCTCGACGAGCTCGAGCGCCGGCGGATCCAGCTCGAGATCGAGCGCGAGGCGCTCCGCAAGGAGACCGACGACGCGTCGAAGGCGCGACTCGAGGCCCTCGAGAAGGAGCTGGCCGACCTCGAGGAGCAGGCCGGCGGCATGAAGCAGCGCTGGGAGGCCGAGAAGTCGGCGATCGCCTCGATCCGCCAGACGAAGGAGGAGATCGAGGGGGTCCAGCTCCGGATCGAGCAGGCCCAGCGCGAGACCGACTACGAGACGGCGGCAAAGCTCCGCTACGCGACGCTGCCCGAGCTCCAGGCACGGCTCCAGGAGCAGGAGGGCTCGCTCGGCTCGCTCCAGGGCGCGGGCTCGCTGCTCAAGGAGGAGGTCACCGCCGACGACATCGCCGAGATCGTCGCGGCGTGGACCGGGATCCCGGTCTCGCGCCTGATGGAGGGCGAGACCGCCAAGCTCGTGAAGATGGAGGAGCGCCTCCACGAGCGCGTCGTCGGCCAGGACGAGGCGATCGAGGCCGTGTCCGACGCCGTTCGACGTGCGCGAGCCGGCCTGAAGGACCCGCGCCGCCCGATCGGCTCGTTCCTGTTCCTCGGGCCGACCGGTGTCGGCAAGACCGAGCTCGCCAGGGCGCTCGCCCAGTTCCTGTTCGACGACGATGGGGCGATGGTCCGCATCGACATGAGCGAGTACATGGAGAAGTTCGCGGTGTCGCGGCTCGTCGGCGCGCCGCCCGGTTACGTCGGCTACGAGGAGGGCGGCCAGCTGACCGAGGCCGTCCGTCGCCGGCCCTACCAGGTGATCCTGCTCGACGAGATCGAGAAGGCGCACCCGGACGTCTTCAACGTCCTGCTCCAGGTGCTCGACGACGGCCGGCTGACCGACGGCCAGGGCCGCACGGTCGACTTCCGGAACACGGTCGTGATCATGACCAGCAACGTCGGCAGCGCGGCGATCGCCGCGTCCAGCGGGCGTTCGGGTGATGAAGCCTATGAGGCGATGAAGCGGCAGGTCATGGACTCGCTCCGTGCGACATTCCGGCCGGAGTTCCTCAATCGCGTCGACGAGGTCATCGTCTTCCACTCGCTGACCGAGAGCGACCTCGAGCACATCGTCGAGCTGCTCCTCGCCGACCTGCAGCGCCGCCTCGAGGACCAGGACCTGGTGCTCGAGCTGACGCCGGCCGCGAAGGCGCTGATCGTCCGGGAGGGCACCGACCCCGCGTTCGGGGCGCGGCCGCTCAAGCGCACGATCCAGCGGCTCGTCGAGAACCCGTTCGCGCGGGCGCTCGTCGGCGGACAGTTCCGCCCGGGCGACCGCATCACCGCGGACGCCGACCTCGTGACGGGAACCCTCGTCTTCTCGAGCGAGGGCTCGACGGTCGTCACCGATGCCGGCGCACGCCGCGACGCGCGGTCCCCCGAGGGCGTGCCGGCGGCGGCGGGCACGGCGCCGTCGGTGCTCGAGCTGCCCGGCACCGCGCCCCGCAAGCGGGACGGCGGCGAGCTGGTCAACTAGCGGGGGCGCCGAGGTGCGCTTCGACGATGTCGCCGCGCGCCTCGACCCGTTCCCCGCGGTCGTCCCGCCCCCGGCCGAGGCGATCATCCCGGTCGTGCTCGACGGCCGACGGCGGCCGCCGAACGTCCCGCCCGCCGGCATCCTCACGCGCCCGGCGGCGGTCCTCGTGCTCGTGCACCCGGACGAGGCGGGTGACGCGCGGGTCGTGCTGACCGAGCGGGCCACCCGCGACGGGCATCACTCGGGCGAGGTGAGCTTCCCGGGCGGCCGGATCGAGCCCGACGACCCGTCGCCGGCCGATGCCGCGCTCCGCGAGGCGACCGAGGAGGTCGCCCTCGACCCCGTCGCGGCGGATGTCCGCATCGTCGGGACGCTCGAGCGGTTCTGGATCCCGGTCAGCAACTTCGAGGTGACCGCGATCGTCGCGCTCGCCCGCCGGCGGCCGGTCCTCGCTCCGTCCGAAGCGGAGGTCGCGCGGATCGTCCACGCGCCGATCGACGCGTTCCTGCCCGGCGCGCCGATCGTCGTCGTCGAGCGGTCGATCCGGGACTGGCCGCTGCGCTACGGGACCTACCCCGTCGAGGGCCTGAGCGTGTGGGGCGCCACCGCGCGCGTGCTGAGCCAGATCGGAGCGATCGCGGGCGGCTGAGGCCGCAGATCAGCGCAGGATCCGACGCGCCAGCGCGAGCGCCGCGCGGGTCGGTCGCAACCGCGACACGAGCGCCGCGAGCCTGAGCCGCCGGCGACGATTCCGCCGATCGCGCGGCGTGGCTGCGCCGGCCCGGTACCAACGGACGACGGCTCCGAACCCGAGCCGCGCCCCCGGTCCGAGGCGGTCCCAGAAGCGGAGCGGCGGCAGGAGGATGGCGTCCCGAAACGCGTCGGACCGTCGACGCGCGGGCGCGGGCACGACCGCGAGGAGCGCTCCGGTGGCGCGGAACAGGCGTCCCGGCTCGTCGCCGCCCCGCCGCGACCAGGCCTGGACCAGCCGCCCCACGTCGGAAACGAGCAGGCGTTCCGCGTAGGCCGCGACGAGCGCGGCCCGCAGGACGGGGTCGCCCACGCGGACCGCGGCCTCTGCGGCCACCTCGAGCAGCGCGGCCCCGGCCGCCCGTGCAACGGCCTCGCTCGCCTCGGCGGATGCGGCCTTGCCCGAGGTGATCGTCAGCGGGCCGTCGGCCGGGGGCCGGATCCACTCGTAGACGAGATCGCCGATGACCTCGACCCGATCCCCCGCGCGCAACAGCGCGCGGGCCGTCCACGGCTGGTCGCCGAGCACCCGGCCCTCGAAGCGCAGGCCCGCTGTCACCGAGCGGTGGAACAGCTTCGAGGTCGTCGACAGGTAGAACACGAGCCCCGGGTGCGTCGCGAGGGACTTGCGACCGGGCGCACGGATATCGGGGTTGTCGTAACGCTCGGTCAGCCACGTGCGCTCGCCGTCGGTCCAGACCCGCTGGCCGATGACCACCAGCGCGCCGGTCCGGCGGGCCGTGTCGTGCAGCGTGCGGATCGCCCCGGCCGGGAGCCGGTCGTCCGCGTCGAGGAATGCAAGCCACTCCCCCCGCACGACGTCCAGCGCCCGGTTGCGCGCCGCCGACACGCCGGCGTTCGTCTCGAGCCGGATGAGCCGCACCCGCGCGTCGGCCGCCGCGAGCCCCTCGACGACGCGGGCCGTGCCGTCGGACGAGCCGTCGTCGACGACCACGCATTCCAGGGCGAGGGAGCGCTCCCGGAGGACCGACTCCAGCGCGCGCTCGATCGTGGCCGCGGCGTTGAACGCGGTCACGACCACCGACACGACCGGCGCGGAGGTCTCCCCGTCGGGCGGCCCCGTGCTCCGGGGGTCGGTCACGTCACAGCGGCTCGCCGGCGTCCGGATCGTGAACGGGCTGCTCCTCGCGCTCGGCCAGCGTCCCCTCGCCCCGGCTCGCGCCGGCGGCGGACGCGGTCCCGGCGGCATCCGGCAGCATCGCCGCGGTTCGCCCCTCGATGATGCCGCGCACGTGGCTGTCGTCCGGGCCGGCGAACTCGACGACGAACGCGCGCATCGGGCTCTGCTCGGTCCACGCGCCGTGCGGCACGTCCGGCGGCCAGATGACGGCCTCGCCCGCGGCGACCCGCGTCTTCTCGTCGCCGACGAGGACCCAGCCGCCGCCCTCGATCACGACGAAGAACGTCGTGTTCGGGCTCGCGTGCGGCTCGACCGCCGCCTCGCGACCGAAGGCCATCTCGGCGATCGTCCCGCGGGCGTCGCTGTGGATGACCTGTGCGGCGATGCCGGCCGTCCCCGGCGGACCGGTGGGACGCCGGTTGCCGACGCCGAACCGCCGGATCTCGATCGGCATCCCAGGCGTCAGCGCCGACGGCGCTGACGGCGCGGGCCGCGTCGGCGGATCGTCGATTCCGGTGTCGAGCTGCGCTGGCGGGCGACGTACCGCTGCCGCGCGAGCCGGTGCTCGTAGGCGGTGAGCAGCGGCGGGAACCGCACGAACCGGATCCAGACCATCGTGCCGATGCCGATCACGGCGGTCGCCAGCACGAGGATGAAGTCGAACACGAACAGCGCGCCGATGACGAGCAGGCTGAAGGTGATGACGCCGGTCCACAGCAGCCACTCGTACATCTGGAGGTACAGGTCGTGCCGATGGAGCTGGCGGGTCCGGACGTTGTAGAGGATGACGAGGATCACGAGGAGCACGAGCGAGGCGATCCACGTCGGATGGAACAGCTGCGGGAAGTTCGCGCTGTTGAACGCTTCGAAGAAGTATTCCCAGGGCGGTCGCGTCACGGCGTTCCTCGGTCAGTGTGGGCGGTGCGGGCACGGCGGGCGACGGAGCCGGTCGCGCCGGCGGCACGCGTCGGAGTATGCCACGGCAGCCGCTATACTCGGCCCCCAAGGAGCTACGGCGCCTCGGACCGCGCGCGGTGACCCGGTTCGCGCAGCGCGACGCGGCGACCACGCGAACGGAGGAGGCGCCCTTGCGAGCCCTGCTGTCAGTCGCGGACCGGGACGGGATCACCGCCCTGGCCCGGGCGCTGCGCGAGCTCGGGGTCGAGATCTTCGCAACCGACGGCACCCGTGACCACCTCGCCGCGGAGGGCGTCGAGGTCGCGTCCGTCTCGGACCTGACCCAGGTTCCACCGCTCGTCGGCGGGCAGGTCAAGACGTTCCACCCGTCGGTCTATGCCGGCATCCTCGCCCGGCGCGACGTTCCGGAGCAGCTGGCCGAGCTCGCCGACCACGGCATCGCCGCGATCGACATCGTGGTTGTGAACGTCACGCCGTTCGCGCCGGCGGTCGGCCGCCGGCTGACGACGATCGACGAGGCGATCGAGATGATCGATGTCGGCGGGGCGGCGTTGCTCGGCGCGGCCGCACGGAACGCCGCGGGCGTCGCCGCCGTGGCCAGCCCGCGCCACTACGACCGGGTGATCAGCGAGCTGCGCGAGCTCGGCATGGTTTCGGCGGAGTTCCGGGCCCAGCTCGCCGCCGAGGCGTTCGGAGCCGTGGCCGCCTACCACGCGGAGATCGCCGCCTACCTCAACCAGATCGCCGGGACCACGTTCCCGGCTCGCCTCGCGATGGTCCTCGAGAAGGTCGACGACCTCCGCTACGGCGAGAACCCGCAGCAGCGTGCCGCGTTCTACCGGGAGACCACGCACCGGTCGTCGACGCTCGCCGACGCAGCGCAGCTCCAGGGCACGAATCCCTCGTTCAACAACCTGCTCGACCTCGACGCCGCCTATCGCATCGCGCGCGACTACACCGCGCCGACGGTCGCCATCGTCAAGCACACCGATCCCGTCGGCCTCGCCTCCGATGACGAGCTTGTCGAGGCCTATCGGCGGGCGCTCGAGACCGACCCGGTCGCGTCGTTCGGCGGGATCGTCGGGGTCAACCGCGAGCTCGACGGCGCGACCGCCCGCGAGATCGCGGCGAACTCGTACGAGGCGGTGATCGCGCCCGGCTACTCGGAGGCCGCGCTCGGCATCCTCCGGTCGAAGACCGGGCTCGAGCTGCTGTCGGTGCCGCCCGATCCGACCGAGGGCATGCGCGACTACGGCATCGCCAACCTGGACTTCAAGCGGGTCGCGGGCGGGTTGCTCGTCGAGACCCACGACGACCCGGCGCTCGACCGCAGCCGGCTGCAGGTCGTGACCCGCCGCCGCCCGACGCTCGAGGAGCTGACCGACCTGCTGTTCGCGTGGCGGGCGGTTCGGCACGTCCGCTCGAATGCGATCGTGCTCGCGCGGAACGCCGCGACCGTCGGCGTCGGGGCCGCCCAGGCGAGCCGCCAGGTCGCGGTCGAGATCGCGCTCCGGCGGGCCGGCGATCGGGCGAAGCTCGCGGTCATGGCCTCCGACGCCTACTTCCCGTTCCCCGACGGCATCCAGGCCGCCGCGCTCGCCGGGATCACGGCAATCATCCAGCCGGGCGGCTCGATCCGGGACGAGATGGCGATCGAGGTCGCCGACCGGCACCATCTCGCGATGGTCTTCACGGGGCGGCGCCATTTCCGGCACTAGGGGCTCGCTGGCCTTGTATACAATCGACCAAGCAATGTAGCCAAGTGACCGGGAGGACACCCTTTGGAGCAGTTGCTTGCCCTCGAGATGGTCCGGGTCACCGAGGCCGCCGCCCTGGCGTCCGCTCGGTTCATGGGCCGCGGCCAGCGGGATGGGGCCGATGCGGCCGCGACCCAGGCGATGCGCCAGACCATGGACGAGATCGAGTTCGCGGGTCGGATCGTCATCGGCGAGGGTGAGCGCGACGAGGCCCCGATGCTCTACATCGGCGAAGAGGTCGGGCAGCGCGACGACGGCAACGGCGCGGTCCAGGCCATCGACATTGCCGTCGATCCGCTCGAGGGCACCAACCTGGTGGCCACCGGTCAGGCCGGAGCGATCACCGTGCTGGCCGCCTCCGAGTCGGGCGGCCTCGTCCATGCCCCGGACACCTACATGGAGAAGCTGTGCGTCGGCCCGATCGCGGCTGGGCGCGTCGACATCCGCGTCTCCGCAGCCGAGAACCTGGGGCGGATCGCCGAGGCGCTCGGCCGGCGCGTCAACGACATCACGGTCGTGATCCTCGACCGCCCACGCCACGAGGAGCTGATCGGACAGGTCCGCGAGGCGGGCGCCCGGATCAAGCTGATCGGCGACGGCGACCTCTCGGCGGCGATCTCCTGCGCGGTCTCGGGGACCGGTGTCCATGCGGTCATGGGCATCGGCGGGGCGCCCGAAGGCGTGCTCACGGCCGCCGCGCTCCGGTGTCTCGGCGGCGAGATCCAGGCGCGGTTCCGCTACCGCAGCGACGACGAGCGCGCGCGGGGTGCGCGCATGGGACACGGTGACGAGGACCGCGTCTACACGACCGAGGACCTGGCGTCCGGCGAGCACCTCGTCTTCGCCGCGACCGGTGTCACGCCCGGCGACCTGCTGGCCGGCGTCCGCTTCTTCGGCGGTGGCGCCCGGACGCACTCCCTGGTCATGGCCTATCAGACCAAGCAGGTCCGCTTCGTCGACACGGTCCACATGTTCGATCGTGACCGGCCGCCCGCGGTGCGTCTCTGACACGGGACGTCCCCGGGCAGATTGGATACAATCGGGCGGCGTTCGTACACATGCAACGGACGCCTCCCGCCGCGTCCCTGCTCACGAGGTAACCGATGCACGTCCGGGACTTGATGACGACCGACGTGGTGACCGTTCGAACGTCGACACCTCTGAAGGAGGTTGCGCGGCTGCTGCTGGATCGGCGGATCAGCGGCGTGCCGGTGGTCGACGACGCCGGGGCCGTCCTCGGCGTCGTGTCCGAGGCCGACTTCCTCCGCAAGGAGGCCGTCGAGCCCAGCCATCGACGACGCCCCGGTCTGCGCTGGCTCGTGCACGACCGACACGCGGACGAGGACCGCCAGCGGGTCGCCGCCGTCAGCGCCGGTGAGGCCATGACGGCGCCCGCGATCACGATCGAGGCAGATCGCCCACTCAGTGAAGCCGCGCGACGGATGACCGAGGCGCGCATCAAGCGACTCCCGATCGTCGAGGACGGGCGGCTCGTCGGGATCCTGACCCGGTCGGATGTCGTCCGCGCCTATGCCCGAACCGACAGCGAGCTCTTCCAGGCAGCGGCCGTCGCCGTTCGCGCGGTCGATGGGTTGCGAGTGATCGACGTCGACGACGGGGTCGTTCGTCTTGCCGGAACGGTTGCCAGCCGCTCGTTGGCGCGCTCGGTCTTCGACGTCGTCCGAGGCATCGACGGGATCGTGGCGGTTGACGACAGCCGGGTCTCCTGGCTGGAGGAACCCGAGCGCTCGGACGTCCCCGGCTGGACCGGCCAGGAGCCTGGCATGGAGCCCGGATCGCGGGCCAACTGACGCAGCCGTGCCCCGACCAGCGGGCCGGCAACCCACGACGATGAGGACACGATGGCGCTGACACTCGGCTACAAGGCATCGGCGGAGCAGTTCCCGCCCCAGCGGCTCCTCGACCTGGCGGTCGCGGCGGAGCAGGCGGGGTTCGACTCGGTCTGGACGAGCGATCACTTCCAACCCTGGCGGCACACCGACGGTCACGCCCCCAACGCGCTCGTGTGGCTCGGCGCCGCGAGCCAGGCGACGTCGCGGGTCGTCCTCGGGACGAGCGTGCTCACGCCCAGCTTCCGATACAACCCCGCGATCGTCGCCCAGGCGTTCGCGACGCTCGGCTGCCTCGCGCCGGACCGGGTGATCCTCGGCGTCGGGACGGGCGAGTCGATGAACGAGGTCCCCGTCGGGATCGACTGGCCCGAGCAGAGCGAGCGGTTCGCGCGGCTCAAGGAGTCGGTCCTGCTGATCCAGCAGCTGTTCCACGAGGAGTTCGTCAGCTACGAGGGGCAGTTCTTCCGTACCCACAACGCGACCGTGTACGACCGGCCCGAGCACCCGGTGCCGATCTACATCGCCGCCTCCGGGCCCGCCGCCGCCCGGCTCGCCGGCCGGATCGCGGACGGCCTGATCTGCACGTCCGGCAAGGGAGCCGAGCTGTACACCGAGACGCTCCTCCCCGCCCTCGCCGAGGGCGCCGGCAAGGAGGACCGGGATGCGGCCGGGCTGGCCCGCATGATCGAGATGAAGGTGAGCTTCGACACCGACCTCGACCGGGCGATGGAGGACACCAAGGTCTGGGCGGCCCTGGCGCTCCCCGGCGAGAAGAAGATGGGCGTCGAGGACCCGCGCGAGATGGAGCGCCTCGCGAAGGAGGTCGAGGACGTCGCGCACAAGCGCTGGCTCGTGTCGGCCGATCCGGACGAGCACGTCGAGCAGATCCGGACGTACATCGAGTACGGCTTCGACCACCTCGTGTTCCACTTCCCGGGTCCCGACCAGGAGACCGCGATCGCGCGCTACGGCGAGCAGATCCTGCCGCGTCTGCGCGAACGGTTCGGCTGAGGCTCCGTCCCAGCGCACCGATGCGCATCGGGATCGGCCTGCCCACGCGATCCGACGCGATCGACGGAGAGGGCATCCTGGCGTGGGCGGGCCGGTCCGAGGAGCTGGGATTCTCGAGCCTCGCGGTCCTCGACCGGGTCGTGTTCCGATCGCACGAGCCGCTCGTCGCGCTGGCCGCGGTCCTCGGTGTGACCCGGCGCATCGGTCTGCTCGCGTCGATCGTCCTCGCCCCCACGCGTGAGACCACGCTGCTCGCACGCCAGGCTGCCTCGCTCGACGTGCTGTCCGGTGGGCGGCTCAGCCTCGGTGTCGGGGTCGGCGTGCGACGCGACGACTACCGCGCCACGGGAAGGGCGTTCGAGCGACGCGGGGCGACGCTCGACGTCCAGCTCCCCCTGCTCCGGCGGATCTGGGCCGGCGAGGCGATCGACGGTGCGGGCGAGCTCGGACCGATCGGCGCCGCCCCTGACACCGGCCGGCCAGAGCTGCTGATCGGCGGCTATGTCCCCGCGGTCGCGCGGCGCATCGCGGCCCATGGCGACGGGTTCATGGCCCCCGGCGGCGGCGAGCCGGCGGCGATGAGCGCCCTGTGGGTCTCGATCGTCGAGGCCTGGGACGCGGCGGGTCGCCCGGGCCGGCCGCGCTGGGTGGGCTCGAGCTACGCAGCGCTCGGCCCGGACGCGGACACCCAGGCAGCCGCGTACATCGGCTCCGCGTACGGATTCGACCCGGCGCTCGCCGAGCGGCGGCTGCGCGGCATCCCGACGACCCCGGCTGCCGTTCGCCAGGTGGTCGAGCGCCAGGCCGCGATGGGCGTCGACGAGTTCGTGTTCCGGCCGTGCACGGCGGACCCGACGCTCCCCGACCGCCTCGCGGAGGCCGTGGCCGCCGTTCCCGCGGCACAGCTCGGCTGACCGGTGGGGGCATCCGCTGGCGCGGGGACGCGCTGGTTCCTGCTCCTGCTCACGGTCGCGACGTTGCTGCAGGCGGCGACGGCGGCAGTCCGACCGATGACCTCGTATCGGGCGCTCGACATCGGCATGGCGCCCAGCACGCTCGGGCTGGTGGCGGCGGCCTTCGCGATCGCGCCGGTCGTCTTCGCCCTGTCGATCGGTCGCTGGGTCGACCGATACGGAGAGTTCCCGTTCCTGCTCGGCTCGGCAACGGTGCTCGGGCTGTCGGCGGCGGCATTGACCCTCGTCGGTACGGACGTGGCGCTGCTGGCGGTTGTCGCCGTGCTCGGCCTCAGCCAGCTCGTCTTCGTCGTCGTCGACCAGACGCTCGTCGGTAACCGGAGCAACCCGGACGCGTTCGACGGCCGGTACGGTCACCTGTCCTTCGTGGCATCGCTCGGACAGCTGATCGGGCCCGCGCTCGCCGGGATCGTCGCAGGCGACAGCAGCACGGAGGGCACGAGTCGCGCGCTCCTGCTGGGCGCCGGGCTCGCGCTGCTGGCCCTTCCGGGGATCGTGCTGATGTGGCGACGCGACCCGGGTCCGATCGTTGAACGCGGCACGACTCCGTCCACGCCGACGCCGCTGCTCACGATGCTCCGGGCGCCGGGCATGCCGGCCGCGATGCTGGCGAGCATGACGGTCCTCGCGACGATGGACCTGCTCGTCGTGTATCTGCCGCTGCTGGGCGAGGAGCGCGGGCTGTCGGTGGCCGTCGTCGGCGCCCTCCTCGGGGTGCGCGCGGCGGGTTCGATGATCTCGCGCTTCCTGCTCGGTCGGCTCGTCCGCTGGTTCGGCCGTGACCGACTGATGATCGCGAGCCTGACGATCGCGTCACTCTCGGTGGTCTCCCTGGCCGTCCTGCCGCTCCCGGCCATGTTCGTCGTCATCGCGCTCGCCGGGCTCACGCTTGGGGTGGCGCAGCCGGTCACGATGGCATGGGTCGCCGCGCGGGCAAGCGCCGGGGCGCGCGCGACGGCGATGTCGGTCCGCCTGCTCGGCAACCGCGTCGGCCAGGTCGTCATCCCGCTCGTCGCGGGATCGCTCGCCGCGGTGACCGGCACGGCCGGCGTCCTCGCCGCGGCCGGCGTGACCGTCGCGCTCAGCGCCGCGGTCGTTGCCCGGGGACGAGAGCCCATCCGCGGAGCCACCGAGGAGCGCAACCACCCGGCACCGGGCTCCTAGCGCTCGGCGCCCTCGCTCTCGGCGGCCTCGGCCGCTGCTCGTTGCCGGTCCGCTTCGGCCTCCTCCTCGGTCGGTGGACGCCGACGCCGGCGAGCCGTGCGATCGAGGCGCTCGACGTCCCGGCGCCGGAGCAGGTAGCCGGTCGCGTCGCGATCGGCCCGAAGCCGTCCGGCCCGGATCGCGCGACGCAGCCAGTCCGGGTGCCGGCGCGTGAGCGTCGCCGCCTCCGCGACCGACAGGGGATCCCCGGCCGCGTAGAAGTCGCTGTGGTGCCCGAGGTCCGAGTGGTAGACCGGGCCGTGGTTGTCGACGGCATACGATGCCGGACCGCCGGTGCCCGGCGCGGCGAACCGACCGTAGGTGAGGCGGTTGTCGTAGGCCGCACGACGCCGCGGGTCCCCCAGCACCTCCCACGCCCGGGCAACCCGCTTGAACTGCCGCTCGGCGGCAGGGTCGTCGGGGTTCTGATCGGGGTGGTGGGCGCGAGCCAGCCGTCGATACGCGGTCCGGATCTGCGCGTGCGTGGCCGTCCGCGCGACCTCGAGGACCGCGTAGTGGTCGCGCCGCCGATGGCTCACGGCATCCCGCGACGCCTCAGGACCGGGCGGCAGCGGCGACCGACGCCGCGATCTCGCGGTTGAGGTGCGCCCCGAGCGGGGTGTTCGGCTCGCGGTCCTGGTTGCAGAGGTCCATCGCGATGCGAGCGTAGACCAACGCGGCGTCGGTCAGGTCCTTGACCTTGATCGCCTTGCGGGCGGCGTGGCTCGTCGCCCTCGGGGCGTAGCTGATCGCCGGGATCCCGAGCTCGTTGAACGCGTTCGTGTCGCGCCACATGCTGGTGACCGGCTCGCCGACGATCGCGGGCGGCGTGTCGAAGACCTGGTCGTGGCAGCGTCGGACGGTCTCGATGAGCCGCTCCGCGCCCTTCGCCTCGAAGCCCGGACGGTACAGGAAGAGCTCGACCTCGCCGTCGACACCGGCGCTGCGCAGGACGCCGCGCAGCTGGTCGCGGACGTCGAGCGGGTTGGCGCCGGGCAGGATCCGGGTGTCGACGTAGAACGAGCAAAGCTGCGGCGCGCTCGTGAGGTTGAACGGGTAGCCCGAGCGGATCGCGTTGACGCTTGCCTTCGGCACGATCGTGCCCACCTCGCTGCGGTAGGTGTTCCGCTGCTGGTACTCGAACGCCCAGCGTTCGAACTCCGCGATGACCGCGCTCGCGCGCACGATCGCGTTGGGGGCGTCCGCGAGGCCCGTGGGCCGGGGCAGGTACGGCGTGTAGTAGCGCGGCGTGTCGGTGTAGACCGTGACCTTGAAGTGCGCCTTGCCCGGCTCGATCCCCACGATGCCGAAGCCGGTCCCCTCGGCGACGAGCGCGAAGTCCGCCACGGCACCGTGCGTGACCATGAATCGCGCCCCGAGGTCCTTGCTCAGGTAGGCCGGGCCCTGCCACTCCTCGACCGGCTCGCGCGAGATCTCGCCGGCGACGGCGCTCACGATGAGGTCGCCCTTGAGCGGGTAGCCCGACTCGCGGATCGCCTTGGCTGCGACGAGGAAGGCGGCCATCGGTCCCTTGTCGTTGACGAGGCCGTCGCCGAAGATCTCGTCGCCCTCGACCCACGCCTCGTGGTAGAGGCGGTCGTTCGGGTCCTTCGCCGACCAGACCGCGTCCCGACGGAGCGTCGTGTCGAGGTGGCTGTTGAAGATGAGGCTGTAGCCGCCGCCGCTGCCGTCGATCCAGGCTGCGACGTTGAAGCGATCCTCGGTCAGCGCGTACTTCCGCGGCCGGAACCCGTTCGCGGTCAGCCAGTCGAGGACGTACTGGCCGGCGGGTCCTTCGCTGCCGGTCGGGCTGTCGATGTTGCCGAGGGCGAGCGCGAGCTCGACGACCTCGTTCGGGTCGATTCGGGCGACGACGTCGTCGGGGGTCACGGTCGTTCCTCCGTACGGGTGGGATCGGGTCGGTCAGGCCGGGCGCGCGGCGGCGGCTCGCGGGGGCGGGGTCGGGACGCCGACCCTGGCAAGCAGCGAGGCGGAGAAGAGGATGACCGCGGCGACGATGATCGAGGTGTGGGCGCCAGCCGCGTCCATGACGGCCGCGAGCAGGATCGGCCCGATCAGCGCGCCGAGGTCGGCCGAGAAGCGGTAGGAGGCCATCGCCTTGGTCCGGTCCTCGGGCGGCACGACCTCCGACAGCAGGGCCGTCTGCGAGCTCGTGAAGAAGTCGCCGAGCCCGACCAGGGCCGCGGCGGCGAGGAACGTCAGGAGATCGCCGGTCAGGAGGAACACCAGGTCACCGACCGCGACCGCGGCGAGCCCGGCGCTGATCACCCGCCGGCGTCCGATCCGATCGCCGAGCATCCCGCCCGGGGTCGCGACGAGCAGCCCGGTGATCGACATGAGCGCGATCGCGGTGGCGATCGACACGCCGCCGAGCCCGAGCGCGGTCGCGGCGTACAGCGGCAGCACGGTGTTGCGGAAGCCGTGCCGGTGGATCATGTTGGCCACGACGCCGAGGTTCGTGACGGCCATCGCCATCGTTCGCTGACGGCCGTAGAGCACGCGCGGATCGTCGGTCGGCTTTGCCGGACCGCCGTTGCGCGCGGGGAACTCCATCCGCAGCAGGAGCGGCAGCAGGATCAGCGAGGCGACCAGCGCGAGCACCGCGGTCACCGCGAACGTCGCCCGCCAGCCGATCGCCAGCCCCACGAGGCCGCCGATCATCGGATAGAGCGCGATCCCGGTGTTGTTGGCAACGTGGAAGAGGCTCATCACCTTGCCGCGGTTCGAGGCGCTTGCGGTCGAGCTCAGCGCCGACAGGATGATCGTGGCCAGGATCCCGACGGAGATCCCCGACCCGATCCGGGACACGATCAGGACCTCGACGCTCCAGGCGACGAGCCCGAGGATCGAGGCCGCGATCAGCAGGACGATGGCGCCGACGCTGAGCCGGCGATGCCCCACCGTGTCGGCGAGGAAACCGGCCGGGATGTCGACGGCGAGTCGCGCCAGGCCGTACGAGCCCACGATCAGACCGGCGGTCGTGATGCTCACGCCGAAGTCGGTCCGGATGTCGGGCAGGAGCGGCGTGAGGATGTTCGTCGCGGCGATGAACAGGAAGATCGAGACCGCGAGGAGCAGCGATTCGCGCGGCACGCGCGCCGGGGCGGTGTCGCCCGTGCCTCCCGCCTCGCTCACCGGCCGTCGTCGTCGGCCGCCTGGGCCGCCCGAAGGTGGGCGAGCGAGAGTCGCCCGGGCTCGAGCGCCAGGTCGCGGTCGCTGCAGATCGCGCGAAGCACGAGCTTTCGGACCTGGCGCGCGTCCGTGCCGCGCTCGGCTGCGGTCGCGGCGAGGGCGGCGAGCCCGTCGGCATCGACGCCGTTCGCGCCGGTGACCTCGCGGATCGTGTCCGACAGGATGGCGGCGATCGCCTCGGCGCCCGGGAGCCCGACGTCCTCGACGAGGTCCGCACGGGACAGGAACGCGACGTCGACGCCCTGCGGGTAGTTCGTCGTGGCGACGAACGTCACGTTCGGCCACTCGCGCGCGACCCGGTCAACCCCGGACAGCACGGCATCGGTCGCCCGGTGGACGTCGACGGGGTTGGTCTCCAGCGATGCCCGCGAGCGGCTCACGGCCAGCGCCTCGACCTCGTCGAGGAGCACCACGGTCGGGTGGCCGCGGCGCGCGATGTCGGGGATCGTCCGTTCGAACAGCCGCGCGACCGCCCGCTGGCTCTCCCCGAGCAGCTGGCTGGGAAAGACGTGCGGATCGACGTCCACGAACAGGACCGGCCCGTCGCCGAGGACCCGCGCCGCGCGGTCGGCAAGCCCGCCGGCGAGCGTCGTCTTGCCGGTGCCGGGAGGCCCGGCGAGGATCACGAGGCCGTGGACCGGCAGCCCGACCGTGCTGAAGCGCGCCCGGTGGCGCAGCGAGAACACGAGGTAGTTGAGCAGGCGCTCCTTGAGCTCGTCCGGCAGGATGATGCGCTCCCACCGGTCGCGCCAGTCGTCGTCGGGGAGCTGGACGAGGCCGGCCAGCCCCTCGACGCCGGGCGGGATCGTGATTGCGGGCACCCTACGCCTCCGGTCGGCCCTCGAGATGGTCGGGCCAGACGATGCCGCTCAGGTCCGGCGCGTCGAGCTTCGGCAGCTCCTCGAACAGGTTCAGCGGGTCCAGCAGGATCCGGATCATGTCGTAGAGGGCATCGAAGTTGTGGACGCGGACGAGGCGGGCGGTCCGTTCCGTGTCGTCGTTGAAGTGCTGGTGCCATGCCCAGTGGTCGACGACGACCAGGTCGCCGGCCTCCCACGGGTAGTCCACGCCGTCGATCTCGCTGTGGCCGCGGCCGGAGATCACGTAGAGCCACGCCTCGCCGCCGTGGCGGTGGCGCGACTGGTAGAGCCCGGGTGCGAGCTCGTGCATGACCGCGCTGAGCCCGGCGGTGTGGTAGCCGATCGACTTGTCGACCATGAACAGGCTGCGCGCCCCGCGCTTCGTCACGAGGCCACGAACGTCCTCGAAGCGCGTGATCAGCCGCGCGCTCTCGGTGCCCTCCCATTGGCGGGCGAGCCGCTGCGTCCTGCGCGCGTACGGGTCGTCTCCGGTGCGCGGCTCGACCTGGCGCGGGCGCGGCGGTAGCTCCGCGACCGGCGTGTCGCCGCCCTCCTCGAGGAGCGCGACGCCGAACTGCTCGAGCATCGGCTGGACGCTCCAGGTCTGGTAGACCGCCGGCTTGTCGCCGTCGTTGCCGTGGCGGTGCCACGCCCAGCTCGGGAGGTGGAGCGTGTCCCACGGCTTCCACTCGATCCGCTGGCCGTCGATCTCGGTCCAGCCCGATCCGGACTCGATGAACATGATCGCGTCCCACGAGTGGCGGTGGATCGTCGTGGTCACACCGGGATCGATCTCATGGACGATCGCGTCGAGGTTCTTCGTCGGGCGGTCGCCGTCCCAGCCGAGGTAGACCCCGCGCCGGGTCCGCGTCGCCGGGGAGTCGACCATGACGACGTCGGAGCGCTTGACGACCGTCTGCTGGTAGCCGCGCCACTCCTCGAGGAGGGACTCGCGGCGCTTCTTCTGGATCTCGTAGTGGGTGACCTCGGTCGACGTCGTCGTCTTCACAGGCGCTCCTTCCGGAGTGAGGAGGTGGCCGCCGCGGGGTGGGGAGGTCCCGCGACGGCCACAGGGAGGAGGAGTAGCGTCAGGCGCCGACGGTCACCGGATCGTTGACCTTCGGCAGGACCTCGCGGGCGAGGATCTCGATCTGCTCGAGCCAGTCCGGGAAGCGCATCCGGAAGTCGAAGATCAGCAGGTCGCAGCCGATCTCCTGGTAGCGCTGGACCCCGCGGACGATGTCCTCGGGCGACCCGGCCAGGATCGAGCCGTCGATCTCCTCGATCTTCGTGAACTCGCCGCCCTCGGGCTTGAGCCAGAACTTCTGCGCGTTGGCGTTCTTGATCAGCCCGGGCACGTTCATCCGCGAGGTCGCCGCCTCGAACGAGGTGTCGATGCTCGTGACCGGCACCGCCCCGGTCATGATCATCGGCTTGCCCTGCTCCTCGGTCATGCGCCGGATGTCCGCGACGCGCTTCTCGTACGTCGGGAACGTGATGCGGCCGGGCAGCCAGCCCTCGCAGAAGTCGACCGCGAGACGCGCCGAGGCCGGCGTGGCCCCGCCCCACCAGACCGGGACCGGGTAGAGCGGCTGGGGCTTGAGGTCGACGTCGTCGAAGTCGTAGAGCTCGCTGTGCCACTCCACGCTCTCGCCGGTCCACAGGCGGCGGGCGATGAGCGTCTGCTCCTTCATCATGTCGGGCCGCTTGATGTCGCCCTGTCCGATCACGTCGAACTCGTGCTGGAAGTTGCCGGCACCGATGCCGAGGTCGAACCGGCGCCGGGTGATCCACGACATCGAGGCGACGCTGTACGCCATCAGGATCGGATGGCGGAACGGGATGATCGTGGCGGCGCCGAGGCCGATCTTCTCGGTCACGCCCGCGAGGTAGGTCAGCGTGACGAACGGCTCGATGAACGTCCGGTCCGTGCCTTCCATGCCGTGCGGGTGGAAGACGAGGTGATCGCGAACCCACAGCGAGTCGAACCCGAGACGATCGGCGAGTCGGGCGCCCTCGATCAGCAGGTCCTGGTCGGCTTCCTCCCCGAAGTGGGGAACGAGCAGCCCGAAGCGCGTGGCCATCAGACGGTCTCCTTGATGCGGTCGTCGTGGGTGGTGGAAGTGGATGCGCCCGGCCGCGCCTGGCGGCCCCAGCCGGGCTCGCCGACCACGGCGCCGTCCCGGAAGACGGCCCGACCGCGCACGAGCGTCGTCTCGACGACGCCCCGGACGCGCCGGCCGGCGTAGGGCGTCCAGCCGATCTTGCCGATGACGTCCTCGTCGCGGATCTCGAACTCTCCGTCGAGGTTCACCACCGCAAGATCGGCATCGGCTCCGACCTCGATGCGGCCCTTCGAGCCGAGTCCGAACACCCGGGCTGGAGCGGTCGAGGTGAGCTCCACGACCCGCTCGAGCGTGATGAGCCCGCGCGATGCGGCGTCGATGAACATCGGGACGTAGAACTGCGTCGACGGCGTGCCCGTGTGGGCCTTCCAGCCGTCGGTCCAGCCGGGCTCCTTCTCCTCGCGCGTGTGCGGCGCGTGATCGGTCGAGATCAGGTCGATCGTGCCGTCGCGCAGCGCCTCCCACAGCGGCTCGGTGTTGTGTTCCGGGACGTAGTAGGACAGCGCGTACGAACCGAGCCGCTCGATGTTCGCCCACTCGTTGCCGAGGAACACCGCCCACGGGTTGAGCTCCGCGCTCACCCGCTGCCCGGCGGCCTTGGCGGCGCGCAGCTGGGCGACGACGCCGCGGGTCTGGGTGTGGAGCAGGTGGAGCGGCGTCCCCGTCGCCTTCTGGAGGCGGAGGAGCACGGCCGCGGCGGTGTCCCAGATGATGCCGTCGTGGGCGGCGTACGCCTTGGCGTACGCGCGATAGTCGCGCTCACCGCGCGCCCAGAAGCCCTCCTCGATGTGACTCATCAGCGCCTGGTCGTGCGGATGGACCATGAGCGGCTTGCCCGTCGGCCCGACCGCCTCGAAGATCTCGAGCAGCTTGCCGTGGTCGTGGACACCGATCCCCGGCATGTGCGGGTAGTCTCGGCCGGTGTCGACGACCATGAACACCTTGAACGCGGCGATGCCGCGCTCCGCGAGCGCCGGGATCTCGTCGGGGACCGTGCCCGCGGCGTTGATGTTCCAGTCGACGATCGCGCGCTGCTCGTAGAGCTCGATCATCGCGTCGAGCCGTTCCGCGGTGTTCGGCGGCGGCTGGACGTTGGGCATCGCGAACGAGGTCGTCACGCCGCCCGCCGCGCAGGCGCTCGTCGCCGTGACGATGTCCTCCTTGTGGGTGAAGCCCGGCTCGCGGTGGTGCGAGTGGACGTCGATCGCGCCCGGGATGACGTACCGGCCCGTCGCGTCGATCGTGTCCGCGGCGGACACGGGGCTGCCCGGCGCGACGATCGCGGCGATCCGGCCGTCGCGGATGCCGAGGTCCGCCCGGAAACGACCGGTGGCGGTGACGACGGTGCCGCCGCTGACGACGGCGTCGAAGGGCTGCTGTTCCTGCTCCACGGACTCCTCGCTCATGCCGGTCGCGAGAGGTGGACGATGCCCGCCTCCCCGGCCTCCTCGCGAACCAGGACCTCACCGTTGACGAGGTATCGCTGGAACCACTCGACGATCAGCGGGTTGACGACCTCGCGGTACTGCGCGTAGGCGGCGTAGTGGGTGGTGCCGGTCTGGACCACCAGCTTCTTCGGACCGCGCGCGCGCTCGTACATGGCGTACGCGTGGTCCTCGGGGGTCGTCGCGTCGTTCTCGACGCAGATCAGCATCAGCGCACGCGGCGAGATCCGGTCGACGACGTCGATGGGCCGGTACGCGAAGATCGCCTCCGCGCTCGCGAGCTGGACCTCGGCGGGGACGCGGCTGTCGACGTCGCTCTTGACCGTGGTCGTCTTGCGCTCGGGCGTCGGGACCATGATCCCGTCGCGCGGCGCGACGAGCTCGGACTGGCCGGTGACGGCGCGCTGGGCGCGGTCGGCGCGCAGCCGCTCGAGGAACTCGAGCCACTCGTGCTCGCGCCGCATCCGGTGCAGCCAGTCGCGGCCGTCCGCGACCGGGACCTGACTGACCGTGGCACGGACCCGCTCGTCGAGCCCGGCGACCATCACGGCGTTGCCGCCGCCGGTCCCACCCGAGCCGAACGCGCCGATCCGGCGCGGGTCGATCTCGTCGCGGGTCTCGAGGTAGCTGATCGCGTTGCGCCAGTCCTCGACCTGGGTCATCGGGTCGAGATAGGTCGCGTCGCCCTCCGAGTCACCGAACCCGCGGTAGTCGAAGACGAGCACCGCGATGCCGGCGGCGACGAGTCCCTCGTGGTACGGGTGGTACAGCTTCGCGTCGCGCAGCCCGAGCCAACCGGGACCCTGCACGACGGCGGGAACCGGGTGCTCCGGCGATGCGCCCACGGGCAGCTTGAGCGTGCCCGCCAGGCACGCGCCCCGGCTGTAGAAACGGACCTCGCGTACGGCCATCCAGCTCCCCAACTCGGCGTCGGCCGGCCCAACCCGGACCCGACCCAGTTCGGCCAATAATGTACCCAATCTGAATTGGATTGTCTACAAAAGAAGAGCCGCCCCCGGCATCGTCGTCGGGGGCGGCTCCGGTGTCGCGAGGAGGGTTACTCGGCGGGGATGCCGAGCTCGTCGTAGTAGCCCATCGCCTCGAGCTGCTCGAGGACGCTCCGGTCGAAGGCCTCGGTGACCGGCACGTCGGCGATCTCCGGGTTCACGGTCGCGAGAACCGTCTTCGGGTTCTCGAACGTCTCGTCATCCCAGGTCATGCGCCGGTTGCCGATCTCCTGGAAGTCCTCGATGAGGCTCGTGGCGAGCTCGAGATCGCTCTGCGTGAACTCGGCGTAGTGCTGGGCGGCGGTCTCGGGATCGGCCCACATCATGTTCTGGGCCTCGAGGACCGACGCCGCGACGACGAGCGCGGTGTTCGGATTCTCGGCGAGCCACTCCTCGGTCACGCCCAGGCCCGAGCGGCCCCACGGGAGCGCCTCTTCCTTGAGGTTGACCAGGAAGTTGAACCCGAGCTCCTCCATCTCGGCGTGCTGCGCGACGTCGACGGGCGCGGCTGCGCACGCGCCGCCCTGGAGGGCCGCGATGCGGGCGCCCTGGCCGCCGACCTCGGTGATCACGACGTCCTCCGGCGTGAGACCGAGTGCCTGCAGCGAGAGGATCACGGCGCCGTGCGAGGTGCCGCCGTACGTCGACACCGCGACGCACTTGCCGCGCAGCTCATCGGCGTTCGTCACGTCGGGGGTCGAGACGAGCTCGTCGCTGAGGATCCGGGCGTTGACGGCGAGCGCAACGACCGGCGCGTCGGTGGTCTGCGACGTCACGTACGCGGAGACACCGCCGAACCCGATATCGAGCTGGCCGGCCTGCAGCGCCTGCATGACCTTGCCGTCGCCCTCGAACACCGTGACCTCGACGTTGAGGCCGTTCTTCTCGTAGATGCCCTCCAGCTCGGCGAGCTTCGCCGCGAACTGGCTGGTCTCGGCAACGCTCAGGCCGATCTTGATGTCCGACTTCTCGGGCGTCGGGAGCCCGCCGGCGGCCGCACTCGGGGCGGCCGATGATCCGCCACCGCTCGTCGGCGCCGTGGTGGCCGCGCCACCCCCGGAGCACGCTGCGGCGAACACCGTCGCTGATGCGAGCAGTGCGAGAATCCGCTTCCTCGTCATGGTGCTGGTCGTCCTCCTCCACGAGGGCGCACGTCCTGCCATCCGCGGCGGGCGCCTTACGCGGCGGAATGTAGTCGATCGGATTGACATTGTCTACATTCCGGGGCCAAACTGCTCCATCCCCCGGAGACACCCGGTACGTCCCACCCCACCGCCCGCCCCAGGAGGAGAGGCTCTCGGTGATTCACGACCGCACGCTCCCGACCGGCCCGTGCCGTCGATCGAGCGGCGCAGGGTACGATGCCCGTCGCCGGTGCCCGGCCGGCCGTCGTCCGGTTGTCAATGACCAGCGGAGCGCCACGTGAGCGTCACGATCGCGGCTCGGCCGCTTCCCCCGCGCCGGACCGGCTTCGTCGGTCGGCTGCTGTCGAGCGAACGGTTCCTGCTCGGCGCGACCGGCATCGTCGTCGTCCTGGTCCTGTGGGAGGCCGGTAGTCGACTCGGCGCCATCGACCGTGCCTTCTTCGGCCGTCCGACCGGGATCATCGAAGCGGGCATCGTCGAAGTCCAGACGCCGCGCTTCTGGGGCGACGTCATGGCCAGCGTCTCGGAGTTCGGCATCGGCTACCTGCTTGCGATTGCGCTCGGCGTGCCGATCGGCATCGCGGCCGGCTGGTTCCGGCGCCTCCAGTACGCGCTCGACCCATGGCTGAACTTCTTCAACTCGCTGCCGCGCATCGCGCTGCTGCCGATCCTCGTGATCATCTTCGGGGTCTTCGGCCCCGCATCGAAGATCGCTGTGGTCTTCCTCGGCGCCTTCTTCTCGATCGTGATCCCGACGGTGCAGGGCGTGAAGACCGTCGACCGGCGCTTCCTCGACGTCGCGCGGAGCTTCAGGGCTGAGCGCGCACTCCTGTTCCGATCGGTGGTCCTGCCGGCGACCGTGCCGTTCATCATCACCGGCATGCGGCTCGGAATCGCCCGGGCCCTCATCGGGGTCGTGACCGCAGAGCTGTACACGCAGACGGAGGGCATCGGCGTCCTGATCCGTCGCGCCACCGAGCTTCGCCAGGGTGACCGAGCCCTGTTCGGAGTGCTGATCTTCACCGTCTCGGGCGTCGTGGGCGTGGAGCTGATCCGCAGGGTCGAGGCTCGCTTCCAGAAGTGGCGACCGCAGACGTCCCTGGACCGGAGGTAGGACATGGAGGCAGGCCTCGCGCTCCGGGCGCGGGACGTTCGGATGGAGTACGTCGACCAGGCGAGCGGCGACCGGCTGCTGGCGGTGGATCGCGTGGACCTCGACATCCGAACCGGTGAGTTCGTGAGCATCGTCGGGCCGTCGGGGTGCGGCAAGTCGACGTTCCTCAAGATCGTCAACGGGCTCTTCCCGGCGACCGCGGGAACGATCGAGATCGACCAGCCCGGGAGCGGCCCCGCTCACGCCATGGTCTTCCAGGACTCGTCGCTGTTCCCGTGGTACACGGTCATGTCGAACGTCGCGTACGGCCTCATCTGCCAGGGCGTCTCCAAGAAGGAAGCCCACGCCCGCTCGAAGCCGTTCATCGACATGGTCAGCCTGACCGGCTTCGAGGAGAAGTTCCCGTACCAGCTGTCCGGCGGCATGCAGCAGCGGGCGAACCTCGCGCGCGCGCTTGCGGTCGACCCGTCGATCCTGCTCATGGACGAGCCGTTCGCGGCGCTCGACGCGCAGACCCGCGAGCTGATGCAGGCCGAGCTGCTACGCATCTGGAACGAGGCGAACAAGACCGTCCTGTTCATCACCCACCAGATCGACGAGGCGATCTACCTGTCGGACCGGGTCGTGGTCATGAGCGCCCGCCCGGGCCGGATCCTCGCCGACATCCCGATCGAGCTCGAGCGGCCGCGCCAGCTCGAGGTCAAGCGAACACCGGAGTTCATCCGCTACGCGGACGAGATCTGGAACCTCATCTCGAGCCAGCTCCGGCCCGAGAGCCCGGTTGGCGCGGCAGGCACGGGGGGCGCCCGTCCGGCGCACGACCCCGCCTCGCCGGCGCACACCGGGGCACACTGACGTGACCGTGCAGTCCCAGGGGCTCACCCGCCGGAGTCACCCGCGCTTCCCGCGACCCCGCATCCCGGGCGTCAGCGAGCGGCTCGTCTTCGGACTGCTCGGGTTCATCATCGTCCTCCCCCTCTGGGAGCTCGTGGTCCAGCTCGAATTCGTGAAGCGGGTCACGCTGAGCTCGCCAAGCCTCATCCTCGAGGCAGCGATCGAGGACCTCGCGCCGGGCGGCGCGCTCTGGCCGCACCTCGCCCGCTCGTCGCAGCAGTTCGTGCTCGGACTCGGGCTCGCGCTCGTCACCGGCGTGCCGCTCGGCCTCGCCCTCGGCCTGTTCCGGCGGCTCAACTACCTGCTCGATCCGTGGCTGTCCGCGATCTACGCGACCCCGACGATCGCGCTCGTCCCGCTGATCGTGCTCGTGCTCGGTCTCGGGCTCGAGTCGAAGATCTTCATCGTGTGGCTCGAGGCGATCTTCGTCGTCGTCGTCAGCACGATGGCCGGCGTCCACGCCGCTGAGGCCCGCTACCTCGACCTGGCCAAGAGCTTCCGGGCATCACGGTGGTTGACGTTCCGCTCGGTCATCGTTCCCAGCAGCTTCCCGTTCATCCTGACCGCGCTGCGTCTCGGGACGACGCGCGGCGTGGTCGGCGTCGTCGTGGCCGAGTTCTTTGCGGCGAACGCGGGGATCGGCTTCTACATCAACTTCAGCGGCACGACGCTTCGAACGGACCGGGTCATGCTCGGCGTCATCATCCTCGGCCTCATCGGGATGCTGATGGGCGAGGGCGTGCGCCGGCTCGAGCGGCGCTTCGAGAAGTGGCGCCCGGACATCAACAGCCGGACCTGACCCCGCGCTCCTCCGCCTCCCCGGTGTCGGGGGCGTCGTGGCGAACCCGCGGCGCCCCCGTCGCCGGCTCTTCGGGACGCGGGGCGAACGGTCAGCGGTTGTTTCGGCGATCGGCCCGCTGACGGGCCTCGGCCTCCTTGATGTAGCGCCGAATGAGCACCGTCACCCGGCGGTAGTGGCCGGAGAGGTGCGCCACGGCGCGGTCGGCGTCACCGACCCGGACCGCCTCGAAGAAGTGCTCGTGGATCGAGCTCGAGTGCTGGATCGTCGCCCAGCGCAGGACCCGGGCGACCTCCTGGCGGAGCCGCATGATCAGGCCCACCAGGCGAGGGCGGCCGGTGATGGAATACAGGCGCAGGTAGAAGCGTTCGCGCGTCGCGAGCTGCTCGTCGGGATCCGTGGCCGACTGCATCGCCTGGAACAGCCGCTCGAGGTCGTCCAGGTCCTCGTCCGTCATGATCGGGAGGGCCAGCCGCACGGCGTGGGATTCGAGGAGGATGCGGAGGTCGTAGACCTCCTCGACGTCGTCGCCGTCGAGCGCGGTCACGGTGAAGCCGCGGTGGGGCTCCGACGAGACGAGGCCCTCGTACTCGAGCGCGCGGAGCGCTTCCCGAACCGGAATGCGGCTCGTGCCGAACACGTCGGCAAGCTCCTCCTGGCGCAGCCGTGCGCCAGGCGCGAGCACACCCGACAGGATTGCCTTGCGCACCGAGGAGAGAACGAGATCCTGCGCAGTGACGTTCTCGCCGCGCCCTTCCTCGATAATCGCCGTCAGCTTCCGTTGCGACTCGGCCTTGGGATTCGGTCGATCACCGTCCACGCCCGCCCATCCTCCCTGCGCCAGCCAATCTCCAGGAGCGTGCCCTCCGCATCCTCGCACGGACGGGCGGCCGCGCGAAAGCCGGAGCGCAACGGGTTCCGACCGGCCCGCCCCGCGGCGGCGCTTCGGCGGATGCTGCCAACGGGTCTGGCATCGCTAGAATGTATCCATCCCTCCCACGATTGTCGAGGAAGGAGCGCGGGGTGAAGACAATGTGGCGCGCTCGCCGAGACGCCCTGGAGGCGCGGTGACATCGACCGCGGGCCGTCTCGGTCCGTTCCGGCATCCGCCCTTCGCCGTGTACTGGGCGGGCGGCGTGCTGTCGAACCTCGGCTCGTGGCTCCAGACCGTCGCGGCGTCGGTCTTCGTCTACCAGCTGACCGGGTCGGCGCTCGTCGTCGGGATCCTGAACTTCGCCGGCTTCATGCCGATGCTGCTGTTCTCGGTCGCGGGCGGGGTCATCTCGGACCGGTTCGACCGGCGACAGGTCGTGATCTGGACCCACGTCGCATCCGGGCTGATCACGCTCGCGCTGGCCGCCGCGACCTTCGCGGGGGTCGTCCACGAGGCGCAGGTCATCCTCGCGGTCTTCCTGATCAACACGATCTATGCGTTCGCCAAGCCCGCGATCATCGCGATCCTGCCGAGCCTCGTCCCGAAGGACGAGGTCACGGACGCGGTCGCGCTCAACACGCTCCAGTTCATCCTTGGGCAGATCCTCGGGCCGCTCACTGCCGCCCTGGTCATGGCGACGCTGGGTGCAGGCTGGGCGTTCGGGGTCAACGCGCTGACGTTCCTGGGGCCGGTCCTCGCGATGGTCTACCTGCAGCGGAAGGGGCTCGGGGCGATCGCCGGAGCGGCGGTGGGGAAGGGCCGCGCCACGGCGACATCGGTCAGTGCGACGTCGTTCATCCGCGAGCAGCGCTGGATCCTCGCGCTGCTGACGGGCGTTGTCGCGGTCAGCGCCCCGCTCGAGATGGTGCGCACGCTCTCGCCGGCGCTCGTGGTCGAGGGCCTCGGCGAGCCCGAGAGCACGGCCGGCGTGATCGTGGCGGCACAGAGCGTCGGCTCGGCGATCGCGCTCGCGGTGTTCGTCCCCCTTCGACGACGCGGCCTGTCCGAGCGCATGGTGGCGCTCGGCCTCGTGTTCGAGGCGGTCGGGCTCGTGGGCACTGCCGCGGCGAACGGCCTCGCCATGGCCAGCGTCGCCGTCGGGCTCGTCGGGTTCGGCTTCTCGCTGTCGTTCCCGGTCCTGACGGGTTTGCTCCAGACCGAGGTGCCCGACCAGATCCGCGGGCGGATCATGGCCTTCCACCAGATGTCGCACCTCGGCAACCGGCCGGTCGCGGCACTGGTCGTGGGTACGGCAGCTACGCTCGTCGGTGCCCAGAACGCGGCCCTCGCAGGGCTCCTCCTCGCCCCGATCGGACTGGTCGCCACGGAGCGCGCCTGGCGGCAGCTGCGCGAGCGGGCGCGTCGGGAGGCGGACCGACCGGGTCCGGGGGAGCGGAGCGTCGACGTCGAAGCGGAAGCGGAGGCGGTCGTCGCGTCCGGACCCTAGTCCTTCCTACGACGCCCGGATTCGCAGGTTCACCGACTTGACCCGGGTCATCGACAGGATCTCCTCGAGGCCGTGCTCGGCGCCGACCCCGGAATCCTTCCAGCCGCCGAACGGCAGTGCCGGGAAGCGCGTCTCGACGTCGTTGATCCAGAGATAGCCCGCCTCGATCGCCTCGGCGACACGGAACGCGCGGTCGATGTCCCGCGTCCAGACGGCTGCGGTCAACCCGTAGCGGCCCTCGTTCGCCAGGGCAATCGCCTCGTCCTCGGTCTCGAAGCGGAGCGCGCCCAGGACCGGCCCGAAGATCTCCTCGTCGGCCAGGCGCGTCCCCGGCCGCACGCCGTCGACGACGGTCGGCTCGACGAACGCGCCGGCGGCGAGGTCGGGGCGCTCGGGGATCCGGCCGCCGGCGAGGACCCGCGCGCCGTCGGCGACCCCGGTCGCGACGGCCTCGAGACTGCGATCGCGCGCAGCGATGCTGATCATCGACCCCATCTCGGTGTCCGGGTCGAGCGGCGACCCGATGCGGATCCGGGCCGTGCGCTCGGCGACCCGCTCGAGGACGGCGTCCGCCACCGACGCGTGGATCACCAGACGGCTCGTCGAGCCGCAGCTCTGGCCCTGGACACGCGTGTAGTTCATGCCGCGCACGATCGCCGCGGCAGCCTCGTCGAGATCGACGTCCGGGAAGACGACGATCGGGTTCTTGCCGCCGAGCTCGAACGTGACGGTCTTGATCCGGCCGCTCTCGGCCGCGGTCTGCTGGATCCGGAGGGCGGTCGCGGTCCCGCCGGTGAACGACAGCCGGAGGATATCGGGGTGGCGGACGAGCGCCGCCCCCGTCTCCGGCCCGCCCACGACCACCGAGATGACGCCGGCGGGGAAGAGATCGGCGGTGAGCTCGGCGATCGCCAGCGTCGCCAGCGGCGCCAGCTCCGAGGGCTTCAGCACCACGCAGTTGCCGGCGACGAGCGCCGTTCCGAGCCGCGCGCAGGCGTACATGGCGGGATGATTGAAGGTGATCATCCGGCCGACGACGCCCCACGGCTCACGTGCCGTGAAGTGGTGGCCCGGGAGCGGGAACGTCTCGCCCTTCACCTGGAGCGCGAGCCCCGCGGCTTCGGTCAGCTGGCGTGCGCCCTTCGCCACGTCGGCGCGCATCGCGGTCATCGGGTTGCCGGTGTCGAGCGTGTCGAGGCGGGCGAGCACCTCGGCGTTGGCCGTCACCCGGCGCGCCAGCTCCGCCACGAGCTCGGCACGCTCCCGGGCGGGGACCCGACGCCATGCCGGAAACGCTCCTCTGGCGGAGGCGACTGCCCGGTCCACGCCGGGCGCGCCCGCCTCGGCCGTCCGGGCGAGCACCCTCCCGGTCGCCGGATCGAGCACGTCGATCGTCCCGCCGACGCCGTCGGTCTCGACCCGGCCGTCGATGAACGACCCGAGGACGGGAGGTGAGACGTCGGAGCCGAGTGCGTCGACGTGCTCGAGGATCATGGGCGCTCCTCCGTGGGTCGTTGGGCGGTCCCGGCGATGGCGGGCGTCCCGCACACTCTACCGCTCCTGGCCCGCAACGTGTCTACGTTCGGGCAAGGAATGGGTACAATCTGACCGAGCGCCGAACTCGGAGGAAGCCCAGTGACCCCTCGCGTGTCGATCGACCCCGACCTCTGCATCGGCTCCGCCGAGTGCGTCCGGATCGCGCCCAACGCGTTTGCGATCGACGAGACCACTGGTGTGTCGGTCCCCCTTCCCGCGGCCGCCGCGACCGACCCGGCCCTGCTCGAGGAGGCCGAGTTCAGTTGCCCGACCGGGGCAATCCGGCTGGTCGCGGAGACCGTTCTCGGCGAGGAGCCCGCATGACGCTGCTCGACCGGTATACCGCCACGATCACGTTCGACCGCTGGGAGGCCATTCGCGAGGCCCTCTTCAATCCCAGCCTGTCGAGGACGTTCGACTCGCGCTCGTACGCGGACGGCAACATCCGCGACGGCGTCGTCAGCATCTCGCACGGACCGGTCCAGCGAGCACGTCGTCGCGTCGAGAACACACAGTTCCGTCCCGAGCGGCTCCGGCTGTACGAGCGGGAGCTCTTTCCGCAGGTGCTCACCCAGCTGCTGGACACGCTGATCGAGGACGACCGGGCCGACCTCTTCGCTGTCGGCGAGCTGCTGAGCGTCGTGCTGGCCGCCAAGCGCGCCGGCATCGACGTCGACCCGACCGCCCTCGACGAGCTTCGAACGCTCGTCCACTTCGTCGACGTCTTTTCCCAGGGCAGCGCGATCCTCGACGCCCGTGATCCGGAGGCGATCCGCAGGCTGGTGTACGAGACATACGAGACGTTCGAGCGAGACTACGTCCGTCCGGCCTGGGACCGGCGCGCCGCGCTGATCGCCGAGGCGGGTCGCGCCGGGGCTTCGAACGGAAACGGTCCTGACGCCGGGTTCGTTCCACAGGACATCCTCACCGCACTGCTCGTGCATCGCAACGACCCGGGGATCGCGCTCGAGGATGACGGGCGCATCGTGCGCGAGGTGGCCACCTACCTCCAGGGTGGAACGCACACGAGCGCACAGACGGTCACCAATGCCTTCGACCTCCTGTTCGAGCGCGAAGCGGCCCGGCCGGGCCTGATCGACCGCGCCGCGGACGACCTCGCGTTCGCGCAGCGGATCGTCCACGAGACCCTCCGACTCCGACCGACGACTCCGAAGATCAAGCGCCGGGCCGAGGCCGACACCGAGGTGGCCGGCGTCCCGATCCCGCGCGACGCGCTCGTGGTGCTCGACGCGGCCCGCGCCAACCGCGACCCGTTGCTGTTCGGCGCCGACGCCGACGTCTTCGATCCCGACCGGCGGCTCGATCCGAACGTGCCGCGCTGGGGCCTGTCGTTCGGCGCGGGCCCGCACCAGTGCCCGGGGCGATCGGTCGCCGGCGGGTTCCCGGTGCCGCACGACCTCGTCGTGGACGACGAGCACCTCTTCGGCCTGGTCGCGTTGATGATCCAGGCGGTCGCGGCCCGCGGTGTCGCGCCGGACCCCGACCGGGAGCCCACCCGCGACACGCGCACCGAGCGGCACACGCGCTGGGCGTCCTACCCGGTTCGGTTCTCGAAGGCTGATCCGCCGGGCGCCTGAGGGCTGGCGCGCCTCAGTGCCGCGCGGTCCACGCCAGGACCGCGTCGGCCGACTCCTCGGGCTTCTGCCAGAAGTAGCCGTGGGCGGTGTCCGCGATCACCTGCCGCTCCGCATTCGGCAGGTGGGCCATGAGGAACGCCGACTGCTCCCAGTGGACCCCGGTCCCTCCCTGGTGCGTGTCACGATCGCCGATCAGCACGAGCGACGGAACGGTGATGTCGCCGAGGCGATCCGCTGTCTGGTGCTCCTGACGCGCGATCACGTGACGCAGGTACTCCTCGAGCGTGGGGCGGTGCTCCCAGAAGGCACCGACGAGCCACGCCACCCGGTCCGGGTCCGACGCGACGAACTCGGGCGTGAAGAACGTGTCCGCGATGTGCTGTTGCATGTATCGCTCGTAACCGAGCTCGATCATGGCCCGCGCGGTGTGGAGCGGGATCCCGCGGGTGACGGGCTTGTCCGGGTTGAACTGCCCCGGTCCGGTCGCGGCGAGGACGAGCGAGCGGACCCGGTCCGGGCGATCGAGCGCCATCCACTGGGCGACCCGCCCACCCATCGAGTGACCGACGACATGCGCCGCCTCGAGGCCCAGCGCGTCCATGAGCCCGAGCGCGTCCGCCCCGAAGCCGCGCGTCGAGTACCGGTCGCGACCGGCCGGCGTGTTGCCGGTGCCGCGGTGGTCGAACGTGAGGACGGCGTGGTGCTCAGCCAGGCGCTCGACGAGCGCCGGATACCAGGTGGCGCCGGGATAGCCCGTGCCGGCCACGAGGACGAGCGGCGTTCCGGAGCCGGTGAGCTCGTAGGCGATCGATGTGTCGTTGACGACGATGGTGGGCATCAGACCTCCTGGATGGCGCCGGGTTCGGGGCGCGGCGATTCGCCCATCCCGGCAAGGAGCCGGCGGGCGACGAGCGCGAGCACGAGATAGACCGACAGGAACGCGAGCGGCAGGATGCGGAACATGGCGTCGAGGCCGACGGCGCTCGCTGTCAGACCGCCGAGGAGCGGACCGACCATCTTCCCGACGTCGAGGCCACCGGTCATCAGCGCCGCGGCCGCGCCGGCCTGGCGGGGCGGCGTCGCCTCCATCGCGGTCGCGCTCGTGGTGACCCGCAGCAGGCCGCGACTGACCCCGTTGAGCGCGAACAGCGGGAGCAACGCCAGGTAGCCGCCGCCGGACGGGATCAACGCCAGCGTGCCGGCCGACAGCACGAGCAGCGGCACATGGAGGCGGGACGCGCGAACGTGGCCCATCAGCCAGCCCGCGCCGAACCGGGTCACGGCCGACACGCCGGAGCGGATGCTCGAGAGCGTGCCGATCTCCGCGACGGTCAGCCCGATCGCGAGGCCGAGCAGCGGGAAGAACGTCTGGAGCAGGCCGTTCATCACGTTCACGTAGACCGCGACGACGGCCGCGATCCAGACCGGCCACGGGACCGCCCCGAGCCGCCCCGTCACGCTCCTCCGCAGGCTGGGCGCGGCGATGCTGGTGGACGGTCCGGGCCCCGTGGCGCCCGTGGGCTGCGGGTCATCCGCCGCGGTCGGCGGCAGGCGGAGTGCGATGAGCGACGCGGCCACGACCGGGATGACCGCGAGCGTCAGCATCGCGGCCGGCACGCCGATCAGCTCGGCGAGCACGCCGCCGACCGTCGTCGCCATCGCCATCGCCGCGCCCTGGAACCCGATGTACCAGCCCATCGCGACCGCCGGCGAGATGCCGCGCGGCGTGCGCAGGATGACGAGCGCGAGCAGCGCGGTCGTCGCGACGCCCCAGCCGAAGCCGTCGACCGCCATGAGCAGCGTGAACAGCCGCGCGTCGTCGACCCATGGAACGGGCAGGTAGGCGAGCGTGCTGGCCAGCCCGGCGACCACGATGAGCACCCGCGCCCGATCCGCTCGAAAGAGGGTGCCGGCGACGCCGCGCGAGAGCAGGCTCGTAAGGGAGAAGGCGAAGATGATGAGCCCGATCTGGGACGGTCCGATCCCCCGGTCGTGCAGGTTGATCGGCACGAGAAACCGGAGCGCGCCCTCGGCGAGCTCGAACAGCATCGTCGCGAAGTAGATGCCGGCCAGCGGGTTGCGCGGGTCGAGCGGATTCCGGGGCGGCCCGTCCGGGCGATCGGCGATGGAATCGGCTCCGGAGGTTCGACGCCACCGGAGCCGTGCCACGTCCTGGCCTCAGCCCTCCCGTGCGCCGGCGAAGGCCGCACGGTCGGCCTCGAGGACGTTCGGCCATCGGTCGGGGAAGCGGCCGTCGAGCGAGGTGTTGCCCTTCACGCCGAGCGCGCGCTCGATGAACGTGTTCTGGACCCGCAGGTAACGGACCGGCTCGTCGCCGACCTGGTCGTGCCGGCGCGTCGTGTTGAACGGCACCGACAGCAGGTCGCCGGCGGTCCACTCGACCGTGGCCTCGCGGCCGTCGTCGGAGCGGATCGTCGTCCGACCCGATCCCTGGAGGATCAGCATCGCCTCTTCGGCCAACGGCCGGTGCTCGCGGACGTGGCCGCCGACCGCGATCTCGAGGAGCGCGTGGTCGATCGTCCGGTGGCCGCCCATCGAGAAGCGGGCGATCCCCACCCCCTCGCCGGCGTCCGGGTACGGCTCGACCGGCTCGCGCACCACGTCCGGGATGTGGTTGACCTTGACCTTGCCGTAGTTGCCCGGCTCCCGCCGGGTCCAGTAGTCGGGCTCGTCGTCGTACCGATCGTGGAACCGGAAATCGTTCTGGTAGACGAACTCGCGGCTGTGGAAGATCTTGCGCAGGAAGCGGGTGTTCTTGAACGCGAGCTGGAGGGCCGGCTCGGTTGCGCTCGCGTTGTAGTGCTTGTGCCAGGCGTTCGAGGGGATCGTCACGACGTCCCCGGCCTTCCAGTCGATGCGCTGGTCCGGCTTGTCGTCGCCCTGGCGCAGCTCGCTCCAGCCAGCCCCCGAGACGATGTAGAACGTCGCCTCGTCGAGATGGCGGTGCCCCTGCTTCTCGCCGCCGGGCGGAACCTCGCTCAGGTGGATGCCCAGGGTCGTGTTCCCGGCAAGGCCGTCGAACGCCGCAGCGTGCGGGACCGGCCCGTCGGCGCCGTTGGCCCGGTTCCGCCGCTTCGGGCGGGGCATCAGGGGGAAGGTGGGAATCCCGCGGGCGATGACGCCCTCGACCATGAGGAACTGGCGCGCCTCGTCGAAGTAGAGGCTGCCGCCCCCCGGCCCGGTCTCGCCGGGTGCGTCCGGCGCGACCGCGTTCGACGTTCCCTGCTCGGTCACCGGGCTACTCCTCCCCGGCCGGGCTGTCGGGATGGCGCTCGATCTGGTGGAGACCCATCGCCTTCACGGTGAACGTGTCCTGAATGGCCAGGTAGCGCGCGGTCTCGGTCTCCGAGTCGTTGAAGTGCTGGTGCCACGCCCACAGCGGGATCCCGATGAGGTCGCCCTCCTCCCAGTCGATCCGCTGGAGCTCCTCGCCGTCGTAGCCCATGATCGTGTGGCCGGTGCCCTTGACGATGTACAGCACGGCCTCGGTCGTGTGCCGGTGGTTGACCGAGGCCTTGCCCGGCGGCAGCTCCGACAGGTGTGGCTGCAGGCGGATGGCGCCCGACAGGCGATAGAAGCGGGCCTTGGTGCCGCGGTACTCACGCGCGACGAGCTCGGTCGTCTTCAGGTTCTTGACGATCGTGGCCTCGACCGGCGGGTGCTTCTTGTTCCACTGCTCCCGCTGGGTCATCTCGGTGATCGCCGTGCCGCTGAGCGGCTGCTCCTCGTGGGCGATCAGCTTGTTCGCGTCGGCCACCGGTTCCTCCTCGGTCGTGTGCACACTCGGACGTTCAAGGGAGACAATACCAGAGAAAATGTAGCCATCATCATCCACCGACCGCTATGATGGCAGCCGGCCCCGACCACCGTACCGCCGATCGAGGACGCCCGTGATCCCGCGCTTTGCGCTCGCCCGCCCCGACACGTTGCAGGACGCCTTCGAAGCGTTCGATGCCGCCGGCGGCGACGCTGCCTGGTTCGCTGGGGGGACCGAGCTGCTCCAGGTCATGAAGATGGGCTTCGCCCAGTTCGACACGCTCATCGACCTGAAGCGGATCCCCGACCTCCATGGCATCGCCGCCGACGCCGACGGCTGGCTCGTGATCGGCGCGGCCACCACCCACCGGGAGATCGAGCGCTCCCCGCTCGTGGCGCAGCGCGCAGCGGGCCTCGCCGCATTGGCCTCGCGCGTCGCGAACGTGCGCGTTCGCAACACGGGCACGCTCGGGGGCAACCTCGCGTTCGCGGAGCCGCACTCGGATCCCGCGACGTTCCTGCTCGCATGTGGCGCCACCATCCGTCTCGCCGGGCCGCGCGGCACGCGCGAGCTGCCGATCGGCGAGTTCGTCCTCGGGCCGCTGTTCACCGCGCGCGAGCCCGACGAGATCGTCGTCTCGGTCCGGATCCCGCCGGCCGCGTCGGGCGAGGGCCGGGGGTACGACAAGATCGCCTTCTTCGAGCGGCCTGCGGCCTCGGTCGCCGCACGTCTCATCGTGGAGGGCGGGGCGGTCACGGCCGCGACGGTCGCGGTCGGCTCGCTGACCGAGGTGCCGACGCTCGTGCCCGCGGCGGCGGAGCGCCTCGTCGGCGCGGCCGCGGAGGAAGGATCCATCACCGCATCGCTGACCGCGGCCGCGGAGACGTTCGAAACCCTCGAGATCGTGCCCGACCTCAACGGGTCGGTCGACTACAAGCGCCACCTCGCGACGCTGCTGCTGGGCAACGCGACGCGGGCCGCGCTCCGGGAGGCCCTCGCGCATGGCTGACGCAGTCGGGATCGAGCTTGCGGTCAACGGCGTCGCCCGGCGGCTCGACATTGAGCCGCGCGAGACGCTGGCGGAGGTGCTCCGGGCCCGTCTCGGGCTCACCGGCACCAAGATCTCGTGCGACGCCCAGGTGTGCGGGGCATGCACGGTCCTCGTCGACGGCCTGGCGGTCAGTGCCTGCACCTATCTCGCGGTCGATGCCGACGGCCGGGCCGTGCGGACCGTCGAGGGGCTCGCCGCCGGCGGTGCGCTGAGCCCGCTGCAACAGGCGTTCATCGACAAGGCGGCGTTCCAGTGCGGCTTCTGCACCGCCGGGATGCTGATGACCGCGACCGCGCTGCTGGAGGACGACCCGCGCCCGACACGAGAGGCCGTCATCCACGGTCTCGAGGGCAATCTGTGTCGGTGTACGGGCTACGTCTCGATCGTCGACGCGGTCCTTGCGGCAGCCGGCGTCGAGCCCGAGGAGGGGGCGGCATGAGACGGGTCACGACGCGACCCACCCCGCCCGAGCCGATCGGTCTGTCGGTTCCCCGTCGCGACGGGCTGGCCAAGGTCACCGGGACCGCACGGTTCACGGTCGACATCGACCTGCCCGGCATGGCCCACGCCAAGGTGCTTCGGAGCCCCTATCCCCACGCGCGGATCCGCTCGATCGACACGAGCGCCGCACAGGCCCACCCGGGCGTCGTGGCCGTCGTCACCGCCGACGACCTGACCGACGTCCACCTCGTCTACGGGCACGCGGTCGCCGACCATCCGCTCATCGCCGTCGAGAAGGTGCGGTTCGCGGGCGAACCGGTGGTGGGCGTCGTCGCCGACGACGCGGTGACGGCCGAGGAGGCGCTCCGCCTCGTCAGCGTGGACTACGAGCCGCTGCCGTTCGTCACGACCGTCGAGGAGGCGCTCGGCGAGGACGCGCCGATCATCCACGAGAAGCCCGGCGAGCAGCGACCGCATCGCGGTTTCGAAGAGGACATCACCCGGACCCACCAGAACGTCTGCTCGCACTCGCGCCAGGCCTGGGGCGATGTCGAGGGTGCGCTCGCGACGGCGGATCTCGTCGTCGAGGGCGAGTATCGCTACCCGATGTGCTACGCGTACGCGATGGAGCCGTACACCGCGGTTGCGCGCTGGGACGAGTCCGGGCTCAGCGTCTGGTCGTCGGCCCAACACCCGTACATGGTCCGCGAGGACCTCGCCCACTGCTTCGGCTTGCCGCTGTCGGCGGTGCGCGTGATCGTCCCGTACGTCGGCGGCGGCTACGGCAGCAAGTCCTATACGAAGATCGAGCCGCTGACCGCGGCCCTGGCGCTCCGCGCGGGCCGGCCGGTCCGGCTCGCGCTGACGGTCGAGGAGGCGATCCTCACGACCCGTGGCGACGCGGCGACGATCCGTCTCCGGACGGGCTTCGATCGGGACGGCCGGATCGTCGGTCGCCAGGCGAACGTCCTGCTGAACACCGGCGGGTATGCGGAGAACTCCCCGCTCGTCGCGCGCAAGGCGGCCAACCGCCTCGGGGGGCCGTACCGGATCCCTGCGCTCGAGGTCAACTGCTCGGCTGTCTACACCAACACGGCGCCGGCGTCGTCGTTCCGTGGCTTCGGCGCGCCCCAGGTCACGCTTGCCGCCGAATCGCAGATCGACGAGGCAGCGCAGCGCCTCGGGCTGGACCCCCTGGAGATCCGCCGACGGAACGTGCTCGCGCCGCGCGAGCGGCCGTGGCCGCGCGTGCGCGGGATCGACGCGGACCTCGCCGCCGATCTCGACCTCGTCGCGGAGGAGCTCGACTGGGACGCGCCGCTCGAGCCGGGACGCGGCAAGGCCGTCTGCATCTCGGCGTCCGACGCCGGCTCGGAGCCGATGACGACCGCGGTCCTGCGTGTGCACTCGGATGGTTCGGTTACGGTCCTGTGCGGGAGCACCGAGATGGGTCAGGGCTCGTCGACCGTCCTGGCCCAGATGGCGGCCGGCGAGATGGGCGTCCCGATGGAGCGCGTCCACCTCCTCCAGAGCGACACCGCGGCCGTCACGTACGACCGCTCGACGGGTGCCAGCCGGACGACGACGCTGATGGGCCTCGCCATCCAGGCAGCCGCCCAGGACGCGCGGGCCCAACTCGTCCAGTGGGCGCAGGAGTCGCTCGCGCCGGACGGGCCGACGGTCCGCGAGGAGCACGCTGGCGTTCGGATCGGCGACGCGTTCCACGACTGGGGCGCGATCGTCCGCGGGTGGTTCGGCGGAAGCGCCGGCGAGGTCGTCGGACGCGGGTACATCCGGCGCGCCGGGATCACCGAGGAGATGCCGCCCTTCTGGGAGATCGGCTGCGTCGGAGTCGACCTGAGCGTCGACGAGTCGACCGGTGAGATCCGGATCCACCGCCTCGTGACCGTGGGCGATGTCGGCAACGCGGTCAATCCACAGCTGGTCGAGTCCCAGGACATCGGCGCGGCCATGATGGGGCTCGGCATGGCGACGCGCGAGGAGCTCGTCTACCAGGACGGCAACCTGATCAACGGCAACCTCTTCGACTATCGCGTCCCTCGCACGATCGACCTGCCCGACTGGCGATCGATCATCGCGGAGCGCGGCGACGGCGTTGGGCTGTACGGCGCAAAGGGGGGCGGCGAAGGCTCGCTCAACCCGGTCGCCGCGGCCATTGCCAATGCCGTGTACCGCGCGGCGGGCATCCGGCTCCGCGAGGCGCCGTTCACGCCGGAGCGGGTCTGGCACGCGATCCAGGAGCGCGACCGGGAGCGCATGGCGGCGGGTGGCCCCGACGCCTGAGGCGCGCCTGGCGGAGCTCGGGCTGCGCCTGCCGGTCCTGTCGCCGGCGCGCGGCCACTACGTCCGGGCGCGACGCTACGGCAACCTGCTGTATCTCGCCGGTCACGGCCCGGCCCCCGACGCCGACGGCACCCGCCCGACGGGCCGCGTCGGCGGGGAGTTCACGGTCGACGAGGGCTACGGGCTCGCCCGGCGCTCGGGGCTCGCGCTGCTGGCGACGCTGTCCGCCGAGCTGGGCACGCTCGAGCGGGTCCGGGCCGTCCTGCGCGTCTTCGGGATGGTGGCCGTCGCCCCGGACTTCGACGCGACCCCGGCCGTGATCGACGGCTGCTCCGACCTGCTCGTGGACGTGTTCGGCGAGGACGTCGGACGCCATGCCCGATCGGCGGTCGGCGTCGCCGCGTTGCCCTACGGGCTCCCGGTCGAGATCGAGGCGGTCGTCGCGGTCGAGTAGCCGATCAGACCGCGGCGGGCGCTCCGGCCCGCGACGCCGCGATCGCCCTGGCCGCGATCTCGCCGACGAGGATCGCGGCGAGGTTCGTGTTGGCGTGCGGCACGGTCGGGAGCACCGATGCGTCCGCCACGCGCAGCCCGTCGATCCCGTGCACGCGCAGCTCGGGGTCCACGACGGCGCTCGAGTCACCCGCCGGTCCGATGCGGCACGTCCCCACCCCGTGGTGGTACGTCTCGTACGTGGTGCGCACGTGTTCGGCGAGATCGTCGCCCTCGGCCGGCGTCAGCCGCTCCCCGTAGAACGCGGCAAGCGCGGGGTGGTCGGTGAGCCGATCGACGAACCCGATCCCGCCGACGAGGGCCTCGACGTCCGCGGGGTCGGCGAGCAGTGCGGTGTCGATCCGGGGCAGCTCGTCGGGATCGGCGGAGGCGAGCGTGACGCGGCCGCGCGAGCGCTGCTCGAGCAGGTGGAGCGAGACCGGGAGCAGCGGGGCCATGCCGGTCATCCGGATGCTCGGCCGGAGGAAGACGTGCAGGTCGGGCGTCGCGACATCGTCCCGGCTTCGAGCGATGAGCCGGACCTTGGGGATGACGTAGTCCTCGCGCAGCTCACCGGTTCCCGCGTAGGTCACGTAGACCACCGCGTGGTCCTGGAGGTTCTCGCCGACGCCCGGCAGATCGTGCACGACGGAGATCCCCAGCCGGGCGAGCTCCGCGGGACGACCGATCCCCGAGAGCTCGAGCAGCTGCGGCGAGTGGTAGGCGCCGGCGGCGAGCACGACGTCGCCGGCGGCGATCTCGCGTGGTCCGTCGGGGGACGCCAGCTCGACGCCGGTCGCCCGGCGCCCGTCGAGGACGACCCGGCGGACCGTGGTGTCGGCGACGATGTCGAGATTGGGGCGATTGCGAGCGGGATCCAGGTAGGCCACGGCGGTCGACTGCCGCACGCCGTCGCGGATGTTGTAGGGCGACGCGCACACGCCGTACGGCTCGGGGACGTTCAGGTCGGGGCAGCGCGGGATCCCGAGATCGTCCGCCGCTTCCAGCAACGCCCGGACCGGCGGGTCGGCCGGATCGTCGAGCTTCCAGGCCCGCTCGAGGACGAGCGGGCCGTCGGCTCCGTGGATGGGGCTGTCGGCGAAGTCCGCGTCGCTCTCGACCGCGCGCATGAGCGGGAGCAGCGCCTCGTACGTCCAGGCGGGACCGCCGTACGCCGCCCAGGCGTCGAAGTCGACCTGCATCGGGCGGACCACGACGCAGTTGTTCACCGCCGAGCCGCCGCCGAGGATCCGGCCCGACAACAGCGGGAACGTCGAGCCGTCGGCGCGCTCGACGTCGTACATGCGGACGTAGTCGCTGCCGAGCACGAGCTCGCCCTGCCGCTTGGGGTTCGCGACGATGTCCGGAACCGGCTGCGGATCCGGCCCGGCCTCGACGAGCAGCACGGTGCGCGCAGGGTCCTCGCTGGCGCGCGCCGCAACGACGCATCCGGCCGTGCCGCCGCCCACGACGATGAGGTCGTAGCGGTCCCTCATCCCGGCGACTCCGCCTCGAGGTTCGTCCGGAGGCAGCGGGTGACCTGGCCGATCATGACCCCGGCGGTGGCGCGGAGGACCATCTCGCCGAGGATCGCAATCCGCCCGTGGACCTTGAGGTTCGCGTCGTAGTCGAGGCGGGTCGACCGTGCCCCGCCGGCCGCGAGCGTCACGAGGACATCCGCCTCCAGCCGGCTCTTCGTTACCGAGTCCGTCCCCTCGACGCGGACGGTCAGGCGCTCGGCCGGCACCTGGTCCGTCAGGACCGCCGTGAACGTGAACTGGCCCTCGATCGGGCCGACCGACGCCGTCACGGCCCCCTCGAACGTCCGGTCGTCGACCTTCCGGACGCCCTCGACCCCCGGGATGCACGAGGCGAGACTCGTGGGATCCACGACGACCGCCCACACGGCCGCTGCCGGCGCGGCGATCTCGATCTGATCGCGGAACTTCATCGGTTTGTGTACAAGAGGCGCTTCAGTGGATACATCTTACTCACTGTAGCGCGGGTCGCACCCGGCCGCACGTCTCCTGAGGGACGGCGCGCTGTCCCGTGATATGCATACAATCCGGTTCATGTTGGACACCATTCGGGCCGCGTCCGTGCGAGGAGCGACCTCGTGACCGAACCGCGCATCTGGGACGCGTATCTCACCGAGCGCGACCGGGCGTACACCGCGGCCCACCCGACCCGCCGGAAGGGCGCCGGCACGCGGCCGTGCCTGCTGCTCCTGGACCTGTACCGGGGCGCCTTCGGCGACTTCCCCGAGCCACTGCTCGAGGCCGTGCGCAGCTGGCCGGCGAGCTGCGGTGAGGCAGGCTGGGAGGCACTGCCGTCGATCCGGCAGGTCCTCGACGCTGCCCGCGCGGCGGGCATCCCCGTGATCCACTCGACGGGGCTCGGCGACGTCCCCGCGTGGGGGCAGGGAAATCCGCGCAACCCGGGCTCCGGTGGGCCCGCGGACGAGGCCACGTTGGATCGGCAGCGCCGCAAGTACGAGATCATCGATGAGGTCGCCCCGCTGGACGGCGAGCTCGTGGTCCGGAAGGCGGCGCCGAGCGCCTTTTGGGGCACGCCCCTGCCGGGGCTCCTGGTCGGCCTCGGGATCGACACGCTGGTGGTCGTCGGGGAGACAACGAGCGGATGCGTTCGTGCGACGGTGGTCGACGGGCGGAGCCACCGCTACAGGATCATGATCCCGGAGCCGTGCGTGTTCGACCGGACGGAGGCAAGCCACGCGCTGAGCCTCTACGACATGGACCAGAAGTACGCCGACGTCGTCCCGTTGCAGGCGGTCCTGGACTACCTCGCGGGGTTCCGCCCGGCCTGACGCCCGGCGGCGTCCCGCGTCCAGCCAGCCCGGGCGGCATCCCACCGGCCGACGACACGCACCGCGTCCGGGCCCTCGATCGCGGCCTGTCGACGCCGCCGCGAGACGACGGTCTCGCGCCAGCCGGGCGGCACGAGCCGCGGCGCGAGGTCGGCCAGCGGGGCGAGGACGAACAGCCGTTCCCCGGCGTCGCGATGCGGCACCTCGAGGAGTCGGGCGGCCTTCGCAGGATCGGCGTCGGCGTCGAGCGACCGCGCCTCGGGGGCCCGCTCGACCGAGATCCGCGCCCGGCCGAACACGAGCAGGTCGAGGTCGAGCTCGCGCGGTCCCCAGCGTCGTCGCTTGCGGCGGCCGAACTCGCGCTCGAGGCGCTTCAGCTCCCCGAGCAGGGCCAGGGCGCCGGTCTCCGGATCGGGGCCGCGCGGGACGTCGAGCGCCACGACCGCGTTGTGGAAGTCCGGCTGATCCGTGACGCCGACGGGGGCCGTCGCGTAGAGCCGCGACACGCCCCGGAGCCCCACCCCCGGAAGCGACGCGAGGGCCCGCACCGCTTCCGCGAGCGTCGCGCGTGCGTCCCCGACGTTGGCGCCGAGACCGATGTAGGCGCGAACCCGTCGCTGGGGCACGGCTCCTCCTCCGTCCGAGGCTAGACTCGGCTGATGGACCCCGTCGCGACCTGGATCCTGCACGCGGAGCCCGGCACGACCGCCGGCCCGATCGAACGGTGGGTCGCGGCCGCGCGTCGGGCGATCGCGGACCGGCACCGCGACGGGTTCCTCGCCGCCGGCGCGGCATCGGCGACGGTGATTGCCGGTCCGCCCGACGATACACCGTTCGGCGCCCGGCTCCGGCGGCTCGTCGAGCGCGAGCGGCCAGCCGGCGTGATCGTGCTGGGTTCCGGCGCGGTGCCGCTGGCCTCGGCGGCGGATCGGCGTGCGCTCGTTGCCGCGGCAGCGTCCGCCGCGCCGATCGCACTCGCCAACAACCGGTACTCCGCCGACGTCGTCGCGATCCCCTGCGCGGAGCGGCTGACCGCCTTGCCAGACCTTCCGTCCGACAACGTGCTCCCGCGCTGGCTCGCGGAGATCGGCGGGTACGAGGTCCGGGACCTGGGCCGCCGGTGGCGCCTCGCGCTCGACGTCGACGGACCACTGGATCTCCTGCTGCTCGGGCGTGCCCCGGACGACGGCGACGGCGACGGCGACACCGACGTTTCGCGCGCGCGCGCGAATCTTCGTAGCGTGGCTGCGGTCGCCCGCGATCCGCGGGCGGAGCTGCTCGTGGCAGGGCGGACGTCCGGGGGCACGCTTGGATGGCTCGAGCGCGGGGTCGCCGCACGGGTCCGCGTCCTCGTCGAAGAGCGCGGCCTTCGGGCGTCCTCGCCACTCGCCTGGGGCGGTGAGCCGAGCAGGCTCCGCGTCCGACCGCCGCGCTCGGTGCTGGGCGCCCTGCTCGATCGCGACGGCCCCGGCGCGGTCGGCGCCCGGCTCGCCGAGCTGGCCGATGCGGCCGTCGTCGACACGCGGGTCCTGCTCGCCCACCGGTTCGGGCCGTCGGAGCGCGACTGGCCCAGCCCCGAGGATCGTTTCGCGTCCGACCTGCTCCTCGCCGACCGCGTCGCGAATCCATGGCTCCGAGCGCTCACCGAGTCCGCGGCCTCGGCGCCGATCCCCGTGGTCCTCGGCGGGCACACGCTCGTCGGACCGGGGCTGCGCCTGCTCGGGAGCCGGCGATGGAGCTGAGCGCCGGCTTCCGGCGGGAGCCGGCCGTCGATCTCGAGGCCGTCGGCGAGGACGAGGGGCTCGCCGCGCGCATCCGCGCCGAGATCGACCGGGGCGGGCCCATGACCTTCGCGCGCTTCATGGAGCTCGCGCTGTACGACCCTGACGGCGGCTACTACCGAGCCGAGGCGTCGCGGCCCGGCCGCGCGGGGGACTTCCTCACGGCCCCCGAGACCCACCCGATCTTCGGTGCCGTGCTCGCCGGTCAGCTGGCCGAGGCCTGGGACGTCCTCGGGCGTCCGGATCCGTTCGCGATCCGCGAGCACGGGGCCGGAGCCGGGGCGCTCGCGGAATCCGTGCTCCGCACGCTCGCCGCGGAAGCGCCCCCGGTGCTGGCGGCCGTTCGCTACGAGCCCGTCGAGGTCGATCCCCGGCGCATCGCGCAGCTCACCGATCGCCTGACCGCCGCCGGGCTGGAGCGGCACCTGGCCCAGCCGCAGGAGGAGCCGGTCACCGGCGTCGTGCTCGGCAACGAGGTCCTCGATGCGCTGCCCGTCCACCGCGTCGGGGTCCGGGAAGGTCGGCTGCTCGAGCGCTACGTCGGGGTCGAGGGGACGGCGTTCGTCGACGTGTGGGGCGAGCCGTCGTCACCGGCGCTCGCGACCCGGCTGGCCGCTGAAGGCGTCTCGCTCGCCGAGGGCCAGTCGGCGGAGATCGGCCTCGCGCTGGACCCATGGGTGGCGGAGGCCGCCGGCGGCCTGGGCCGGGGACTCATGCTGCTCGTCGATTACGGCGCCCCGGCCGGCGAGCTGTACGACCCGGCCCGCCGGCCGCACGGGACGCTCCGCGCCTACCTTCGACACCGGGTGCACGACGATGTCTACCGCCACGTCGGCCGGCAGGACCTCACCGCACACGTGGACCTGACGGCGCTCGACGAGGCGGCGCGAGCCGCGGGTCTCGAGCCGGTCGGCGCGACGACGCAGGCCGAGTTCCTGGTCGGGGGCGGTCTCGAGCGACGACTCCAGGCGGTTCGCGACGACCCCGCGACGTCGCTTCGCGACTACGTCGAGCTTCGCTCCGCGGTCATGCGGCTCATCGACCCGGCCGCGACCGGCGGGTTCCGCGTGCTGGCCTACGGTCGCGGCTGGCCGGCGGGCGTCGCGCTGTCGGGGTTCGCCTTCCGCGGGCCGAGACGGCGCTGACCCGTCCCGGACCCCACCGCACCGGTTCGGACCGCACTACGGCGAACGCCCTATTGCCCGCGGGTCGCCCGATCGGCGACGCTCGGACGCGGTCCGGGGACCACCCGGGAGGGGAGCGGCGACGGACCTGCACGCGCGCTCGACGTTTCCGCTTCCCTCCCGGCACCACGCTCCCGTCGGCCCGGACTCGCGCCGGCCGGCGGATGCCGCGGGGCGGACCGCCTCCGTGCAGCACCGCTGCTAGAATGACCGTGGTTCGTGGCTGCCCCACGGCGGGGTTCTCCTGCCACGCGAACGGGTCCCCGATCCCGACGACAATCGACGGCGGGAGCGAGTGCCCACAGGAGTTCGGTTGGAAGCGATCTGGTACATCCTGGGCTTCGCCTTCGCCGGCGTGTCCTTCGTGTTCCTCACGATCGGCGCGGCGTGGCTCGTGTCCCACCGGACGCGCGGTGACGAGCACAAGGGCCTTCCCTACGAGTCCGGCATCGACACCTACGGCGACACCCACGGACGCTTCGGTCTCTCCTTCTACATCTACGCGCTGCTCTTCGTCGCGTTCGACATCGAGGTGGTCTTCCTGTTCGTCTGGGCCCTCACGTTCGACGACCTGCTGCTCGGCGGGTTCATCAGCATGGCGATCTTCGTGATCGTGCTGCTCGTCGGCCTCGCCTACGCCGTCCGGAAGGGGGCGCTGACGTGGCATTGAATCCGGACGGCGCGCCCGAGACCGCGGGCGGCATCGTCGTGGCCGAGCCGGCCGACCTGACCGAGCCGCTCATCGTCCCCAACACCCTCTGGCAGTCGCCCCACCCGAACGCGTACGCCAACGCGCTGGGCCCGGCCAACGACCACCTGCGCGAGCTCGAGGAACACGGGGTCGGGCGGCGCGACGACGCCCGCTGGGGCGGCCCGCTCGAGGTCATCCCCACCAAGGCCGACTACGTCCTCGACCTGATCCGGATGAACTCGCTCTGGCCGCTGCTGTCGGGCCTAGCCTGCTGCGCGATCGAGATGATGTCGTCCGCGACGTCGAAGAACGACATCGACCGCTTCGGCCACTTCCCGTTCCGCGCCTCGCCCCGCCAGGCGGACGTGCTGATCGTCGCGGGCACGCTGACGACCAAGATGGCCGGCCCGCTCATCCGGCTCTGGGAGCAGATGCCCGAGCCGAAATGGTGCGTGGCGATGGGCGACTGCACGTGCTCGGGCGGTCGCTACAAGCGGAGCTACTCGACGATCGAGGGCATCGACCGGGTCATGCCGGTCGACGTCTACGTCCCCGGCTGCCCGCCCCGTCCGGAAGGGCTGATCTTCGCGATGATGAAGCTCCAGCAGCTCGTCAAGCAGCGCCGCGGCCACTGGCCCGAGCGGATGATCGGGCCGAACGTCCCGGAGGGCGTCTGACCGTGGATCGCCGCTTCAAGGCGCGCCTGGAGGCGCGCTTCGGTGACCAGTTGCTCGGACCGGTCCGGCAGCGCCACGATCAGACCGAGATCCGGATCGGGCCCGGCGACGTCGTGCCCGTCCTGACGACGCTCCATGACGACCCCGAGCTCCGGTTCGAGTTCCTCGCCGACCTGTGCGGCGTCGACACGGGCGACGCGATGCAGGCCGTCTACCACCTCTGGAGCGACGTGACGCCCGACTGGCTCCGCGTCATCGTCGACGGGCTGTCCCGCGAGGACCCGCGCGTGCCCTCGCTGACCTTCCTGTGGAAGGGCGCCGAGTGGATGGAGCGCGAGGCGTACGACATGTTCGGGATCATCTTCGAGGGCAACCGCGACCTGCGGCGCATCTACATGCCGCCCGACTACTCGAGCTTCCCCCTCCGCAAGGACTTCTACCTCGCCGACGACGCGGCCCGCTCCCCGGGCGCCGGCATCCGACACATGGAGCAGACCCATCTCCCGGTGAACACGCCGTCGGCGGCGATCCGCCGCACGCCGGCCGCTCGCCAGCTGCCGCCAAGCCGATGACGACGACGACCCCGCGTCCTTCCGCCGACGACCCCCGCGTCCTGCTCGAGCAGGAGGTCGGGGTGTTCGAGCCGGTCCCGCCGTACCCGCCCCGCACCGAGCGGGAGGCCGAGTTCTACACGCTCGGCGACGGCCAGATGTTCATCAACATGGGTCCGCAGCACCCGTCGACCCACGGCGTGCTCCGGGTCGTGCTGAAGATCGAGGGCGAGAACGTCGTCGACCTCGACCCCGTGCTCGGCTACCTCCACCGGGGCGTCGAGAAGCTGTGCGAGAACTCGGACTACCACCAGGTCATCAGCCAGGTCGACCCGCTCGAGTACGTCAGCGCCCTGTTCAACGAGTGGGGCGCCGTCGCCTCGTTCGAGAAGCTGCTCGACGTCCAGGTCCCGCGCCGCGCCGAGTACATCCGCGTCCTGTCGTCCGAGCTCAACCGGGTCGCGAGCCACGCCCTGTTCATGGGCTGGATGGCGCTCGACCTCGGCGGGCTGACGCCGATCCTGTGGTCGTTCATCGAGCGCGACGAGATCGTCGAGATGCTCGCGTCGCTCACCGGCCAGCGGATGCTCTTCAACTACTTCCGGATCGGCGGCGTCAACGGCGATCTCAACCACGACTTCATGAGCAGGCTCGGGGACTGGATGAGCCGGGCGACCGAGCAGATCGAGGCCAACGCCGGGCTGCTCAACGAGAACGAGATCTTCGTCCGTCGCATGCGGGGTCTCGGCACGATCGACACGAAGACCGCGCTCCGCATGTGCTTCACCGGACCGAACCTGCGGGCGACCGGTGTGCCGTTCGACGTCCGCCGGGCACACCCGTACTCGGTCTACCCCGAGCTCGACTTCGACATCCCCACTCGGAGCGAAGGCGACTGCCTCGCGCGCTACCTGCTGCGCGTCGACGAGATCAAGCAGAGCCTCCGGATCATCGACCAGTGCCTCCACGAGATGCCCGACGGGCCGATCATGGCCAAGCTCCCGCGCCTGCTGCGCCCGCGCCCGGGCCGCGCCTACAGCGCCGTCGAGTCGCCGCGCGGCCAGTACGCGACGTACGTCGTCTCGGACGGCACCGACCAGCCGTACCGCATGCGCATCCACGACCCGTCGTTCATCCACCTGCAGTCGGTCGGGCTGCTCATGGAGGGGCAGCTGATCGCCGACACCATGGCGATCATGGCGAGCCTCGATCCCATCATGGGCGGGGTCGACAAGTGATCGTGGCACGACCTCCGGCGTGTCGCAGGACGGCCGATCGCTGCGTTGCCCGCTCCGCTGCTCGCTCACGCACGCCGCAGTGCGCTCGCTTCGCTGCTCGCGGGCGCCTTGCGCTCGGCTCGTCCGGCGACACGCAAGGCGGTTCGGCGCGGCCTGATCTTCGGGTGGTGACGGCATGACGGTCATCGGGCGCTCCTGGAACCGGCTGACGCTGCCCGGGAAGATCGTCTTCACGGCCGTTCCGATCCTGCTCGCGCTGACGGTCGGGCTCATCGCCGCGGTCGCGATCCTCGGCGGACCGGCGCTCGACCTGCTCGCCGCGAACCTGCCGATCGTCCGGTTCGTCGTGGCCGCGACGGTCATCCTGCTGATGACCGTGCCGACGGCGTTCCTGATCATCTACATGGAGATGAAGATCATCGCGCTGATGAACCTCCGGATCGGCCCGGACCGGGTCGGCCCGTGGGGCTCGCTGCTGTCGGTGGTCCACGGCCTCAAGGTCCTCATGAAGGAGGACTTCACGCCGACCGGCGCGGACGCGCTCGTCTTCACCTGGGCGCCGGTCGTGGTGTACCTGACGAGCGTGATGACGCTGCTCGTGATCCCCTTCGGACCCGGGCTGGTCGGACAGCACTTCGACCTCGGCCTGCTGTACTTCTTCGCGATCAGCGGCCTGTCGGTCGTGGGCCTGCTGATGGGCGGCTGGGCGAGCTTCAACAAGTACTCGCTGCTCGGCGGCCTGCGCTCGGCCGCCCAGGTCGTGAGCTACGAGATCCCGCTCGTGCTGTCGGTCGTCGGCATCATCATGATCGCCGGGACGATGGACCTCGACGTGATCGTCCGCAACCAGGCCGGCTGGTTCACCGACTGGTACATCTGGCAGCAGCCGCTCGGCGCACTGATCTTCTTCATTGCCGCGACCGCCGAGGCGAACCGCACGCCGTTCGACCTCACGGAGGCCGACTCGGAGATCGTGGCCGGCTTCGCCACCGAGTACTCCGGCATGCGCTTCGGCTTCTTCTTCTTCGCCGAGTACGTCAACGTCTTCATCATCTCGGCGCTCACGGTCACGCTCTTCTTCGGCGGCTGGAACGCGCCGTTCGCGTGGCCGGAGGCCTGGGCGATCAACCTGTCGCTCGATCCGGGCTCGCTCGGGATCGGCCTGCTGCTGCTCGTCCTCGTGGCGCCCGTCGTCCTGACCCTGATCTTCGCGATCCCGTTCTGGCTGGCCAGCTCGCGGGTGAAGGGTTGGCAGGCGCTGGTCGCGGGGTTCGTGCTCGCCAACCTGTTCATCGTCGGCGCGATCATCGGCGCCGGCTGGATCGGGTTCGAGTGGGTCGCCGGGGTCGTCTGGTTTATGCTCAAGACGTACCTGTTCGTGTTCACGTTCGTCTGGATGCGCGGAACCCTGCCCCGGGTGCGCATCGATCAGCTGATGAACTTCGCCTGGAAGTGGTTGATGGAGCTGGCGTTCCTCAACATCTTCATCACGGCGGCCGCGATCATCGTCATCAAGACCCTGAACCCCGAGGCACTGCCGCGATGAGCTTCATCCCCGGGCTCGGGATCGTGAAGGGAATGGGTGTCACCCTTCGCCGGTTCTTCGAGCCCAAGGCCACGATCAAGTACCCCGAGGAGCGGGCCGACGTCGCGCCGCGCTTCCGCGGCCGCCTCCAGCTGCTCTACGACGAGTGGGGCACGCTCAAGTGCGAGACCTGCTTCCAGTGTGCGCAGGCCTGCCCCATCGAGTGCATCGACATGGGCGGGATCGACACCCGCGGTCGCTACCACGTCCATTGGGGCCCGCCCGAGACGTACGACGAGCGGCGCGAGGAGTCCGCGCTGCGCCGGTCGGGGCGACCCGTGCCCGATCCGAAGTTCACCCACTTCCAGCCCGTCGACCTGGCGGCGGTCGACGCGGTCCTCGAGGACTACGACCACGATCCGAAGGCGCTCCTCCCGATCCTCGAGGGCGTCCAGGCCGCCTACGGCTACCTCCCGGTCGCGGCGATCAAGCGGATCAGCCAGAAGACCGGCGCCTGGTACGCCTACATCTACGGGACCGCGTCCTACTACAAGCACCTCCGGTTCGAGCCGGCGATGGACGAGACCCAGGCGGCGGCGATGGACGCGCTGCGGCCGAACGAGGCGTCCTACCTGGCCGCATTCGACGCCGCGCTGCGGACCGGCGGCGCGGGCTCCGGCTCGCAGGCTCGAGCGTAACCGGGATGCAGCGGCTCTCGACGCCGGCCGATTGGCCGACGATCCTCCTCGCTCGCGCCGACGCCCCCGATCCGACCGATCTCGACGCCGCGGCCCGCGCCGGCGCGTTCGAGGGGCTGCGCATCGCCGTGCGCGACCTCGGGCCGACCGGCGTGATCGCGACCGTCGGGGCGTCCGGGCTCCGCGGGCGCGGCGGTGCCGGGTTCCCGGCCGCCGACAAGTGGCGTGCCGCGACCGCGGTCGAGGCGCCGCGCCGCTACGTCGTCGCCAACGGCTACGAGGCCGATCCCGCCGCATTCACCGACCGCACCCTGCTCGCCCGCGACCCGTTCGCTGTCGTGGAGGGGACGCTCATCGCCGCCTACGCCGTCGGTGCGGCCGAGGCATTCATCGCGGTTCGTGCCGGCGAGACCGAGATCGTGCGCGGCCTCGAGGCCGCGATCGCGGCGGCGGAGGAGGCCGGCTTCGCCGGACCCGACGTCCTCGGCTCCGGCCACGACATCGATGTCCACGTCCGCCCGGTGCAGGGCGCCTACATGCTCGGCGAGGAGACCGTCCTGCTCAAGGCGCTCGAGGGCCGACGCGGCCAGCCCGAGCAGCGCCCGCCGTACCCGGCCACGCGCGGCCTCTTCGACATGCCGACGGTCGTCCAGAACGTCCAGACCCTCGCGCTCGTCCCGTGGATCGTGCGCCACGGCGCACCCGCGTTCGCCGGGATCGGCGCACCCGGGAGCCCGGGCACGGCCCTCGTCCAGGTCCGGACCGGGGCCGGCGAGGGCATCGCGGAGGTTCCGCTCGGGACGCCGCTGCGCGACCTGCTCGGGCTCGCCGGGCCGCTCCCCACGAGCCCCGCGCTCAAGGCGATGCTGATCGGCGGCCCGTCGGGCGGCCTGCTCCCGGCGGACCTGCTCGACACGCCGTACGACTTCCGCGCGCTGCGCGACGCCGGGGCCCATGTCGGCTCGGGATCGATCGTGGTCGCCGACGAGCGCGCCTGCGTTGTCGACCTGGCCCGGCTGCTGACCCGCTTCTGCTCGAACGAAGCCTGTGGCAAGAGCATCCCGTGCCGCATCGGCACCCGCCGCCTGGTCGAGATCGCCGACCGGATGGCCGAGGGGACGCCCCGCCGGAACGACCTGACGACCCTGGCCGACCTGTCCGCCGACATCGTCGGCTCGGGCCTGTGCGACCACGAGCGCCTGACGACGCTCCCGCTCGAGAGCGGGATGCGATACTTCAGGTCCGAGCTCGACGATCACCTCCTCCGCAGCTCCTGTCCTGCCGGCGTCTGTCACCCGATCGCGGTGACGGCCGGTGCGGCCCACTAGCGAGACCCATGGCCGACCTGATCACGCGCCCCGAGACCACAGCACCAGAGCGAACCCCCGCCGCCACGCCGGAGGCACTGGCCGAGCGCCTGCTCGAGACGCAGTCGCCGCAGCGACCGCAATCGACGCCGCGGATCCGGATCGAGGTCGACGGCCGGGTCATCGAGGGCTCCGAGGGCCAGACGATCCTCGAGGTCTGCCGCGACAACGGGATCGAGATCCCGACCCTGTGCTACGAGCCGAAGCTCGAGGGCTTCGGGGCGTGCCGGATGTGCGTCGTCGACGTCGAGGGCGAGGAGCACCCGCCGATCAGCTGCTCGCGCACCGCCGAGGGCGGCATGAAGGTCCAGACCCAGACCGAGGAGATCCGTCGGATGCGGCGGACGAACCTCGAGCTGATCTTCAGCGACCACAACGCCTACTGCCTGCCGCCCTGCCAGAACAAGTGCCCGAGCCACATCGACATCCCGGGCTTCCTCAAGGCGAACGCCGAGGCGGACTGGCGCGAGGGCGCCCGGATCTTCAAGCGGACGATCCCCTTCCCGTCGATCCTCGGCCGCGTCTGCCCGGCACCGTGCGAGGAGCACTGCCGCCGCGACGAGGTCGACGAGGCGATCGCGATCCGGGACAGCCACCGCTACCACGGCGACCAGGTCCTGCGCCAGATGCTCGACGAGGGCATCGATCCGCCGATCCCGTTCGAGCGCAAGCCCGCGACCGGCCGCAAGGCGGCGGTCATCGGGTCCGGCCCGGCCGGAATGAGCGCCGCCTACTACCTGCTGCTCAACGGCCACGACGTGACGGTCTTCGAGCGCGACCCGGCGCCCGGCGGCATGCTCCGCTACGGCATCCCGCAGTACCGGCTGCCGAAGGTCGAGGTGCTCGAGGCGGAGTACGAGTCGGTCACCCGGCTCGGCGGCAAGATCGTCTGCAACGCCGAGCTCGGCAAGGACTACACGCTCGACGACCTGACGAACCAGGGCTTCGGCGCGGTGGTCGTCGCGATCGGCTGCTACGACACGAACAAGCTCGGGATCCCGGGCGAGGACGCGGCCGAGGTGCTCGACGGCCTGGAGTACCTGCGGACCGCCACGCTCGGCCTTCCCTACCCGGATCACGTCGGCAAGCGGGTGGTCGTCATCGGCGGCGGGTTCACGTCGATGGACTGCGTCCGCACGTCGGTCCGCCAGGGCGCGACCGAGGTCACGCTCGTCTACCGGCGTGACATGAAGGACATGCCCGCCGCCAACGAGGTCCACGAGGCCATCGAGGAGGGCGTGACCGCCATCTTCCAGGCCGGGCCTGTCCGGGTCATCACCGACGACGCCGGCACGGTGACCGGGGTCGAGTTCATCCGCATGCGCCTCGGCGAGCCGGACGCCTCCGGCCGTCGCCGCCCGGAGCCCGCTCCCGGGACCGAGTTCACGATCCCGTGCGACCGCGTGCTCCTCGCGATCGGGCAGGGCCCCGACCTGTCGTGGGTGGGACCCGGCTCGGAGGGCGTCACTGCGACCCGCAACCGCCGCCTCCAGGCCGACGCGGTCACGTTCGAGACCGGCCGCCCCGGTGTCTTCGGGACCGGCGACGTGCGGGTCGGAGCGGCGACGGTCGTCCAGGCGATCGCCGAGGGCCGCCGTGCGGCGTACGCGGTCGACGCCTACCTGCGCGGACAGGACCTCGCCGCGATCCGGACGCGCCAGACGCTGGCCGAGCCGCAGCCCGAGTTCCTCTCGATCGTCCCGTTCACGAGCGAGGTCAAGGAGCCGCGCTACCGGCTCACCTCGATGGACGCCGACGTCCGGAACAAGAGCTACGTCGAGTACGAGCTGCCGTACACGCGCGAGGAGGCGGTCGCCGAGTCGACCCGCTGCCTCCAGTGCACGTGCGAGGCGATCGGGTTCTGCGATCTCCGACGGCTCGGCATCGAGTACGGGACGACGCTCCAGACGCTCGAGCCGCAGTACCACGACGGCGCCGGCTATCGGAGCGTGACCGAGAACCGGTTCACCGGCGTCAACCACGACTACATCCGCGACGACAGCCACGCGTTCATCCTGCGCGAGCCGTCGCGCTGCATCGACTGCGGCCGCTGCGCGAACGTCTGCGCCGAGGTCGTCGGCGCCGCCTGCTACGACTTCATGCGGATCGGCTTCGACACGCTCGTGACGACCCCGCTCGACATGAGCCTCAACGACACGCCGTGCGTGTCCTGCGGCCGGTGCGCGGAGACCTGTCCGACCGGCGCGCTCATGCCGAAGCCGCGCGTGCTCCAGAAGTACGAGGTCGACGAGAGCCGCTGCATCCTGTGCGGGATCTGCGTCGATGCGTGCCCCTACGACGCGCTCCGCGACGGCGCCGACATCGAGCTCGCGAGCACCAGCCGCGAGCAGCCGATGATCGACCTCATCGCGCTCTCGGCGATCAACCGCGAGACCGAGGTCACGTACATCCGCCGTGAGGCCGACTGGGCGACGCGCGCCGCCGCCGAGGGCCGGCTCATCGACGCGGGCCGGATGCTGCCGGTCCTGCCGGCGGGCGTGACCGGCGTCGCGACCGGCAACGGGCACGGCGGCAACGGGCACGGCGGCAACGGGCACGGCGGCAACGGGCACGGCCACGCCGGGGGTGGCTCGGCCCACGCCCACCAGAAGTAGCGGCGCTCGACGTGCGGACGCTGATCCCGATCCTCATCGCCCTCGCGATCCTCGGCGCCGTCACCGGCGTCGCGGTGCTGATGCTGGTCCTGCTCGGGCAGGACTGGCCCGACGTCCTGCTGTGGCTGTTCGCCGCGGTGATGCTCGGGTCGGCGCTGCTGGTCGTGACGATGCGCGACATCATCCGCTGCGGCCTGGCGATGATCGTGTCGTTCGGCGCGCTCGCCGGGATCTACGCGCTGCTCGGCGCGCCGCTCCTCGCGGCCACCCAGGTCATCGTCTACATCGGCGCGATCAGCGTGCTGATCCTGTTCGCGATCATGCTCACGCAGACGAAGGATGCGCCCCGCGTGCTCGTGTTCCAGACCCAGGTCGCGGGCGCGGCCGTGGCGTCGATCCTCGTGGCGGTCATCATCGCGCTCGCCGTGACCGCCACCGACTGGCCCACCGCGGCCATCGGGGAGTGGCTCGAGACGTCGGTGCTGTCGAGCGTGCTCTTCAACGAGAACCTGCTGCCGTTCGAGGTCGTCGGCGTGCTGCTGCTCGCGGCCGTGGTCGGCGGCGTCTTCATTGCGAAGCGCGAGCCGGGAGGGCCGGCGTGAGCCAGTCGCTCGACACGTACCTCGTGCTGTCCGGCGTGCTGTTCGCGATCGGCACGTTCGGCTTCCTCGCCCGCCGGAACGCGATCAGCATGCTCATGTCGATCGAGCTCATGCTCAACGCGGTCAACCTCGCGATCGTTGCGTTCGCGGCGTTCGGGGCGTTCGGCGGCAGCGACGCTGACATCGCCCGTGGTTCGGTGATCGCGCTGATGGTCATCGCGGTCGCCGCGGCGGAGGCGACCGTCGGGCTCGCGATCGTCATCGCCATCTACCGCAACCGCCGGACGCCGCTGGTCGACGAATACGACGCGATGAGCCAATGACCGACCTGCCCTGGGGGACCTTGATCCCGCTCATCCTCGGGCTGCCGATCGCGGGCTTCGCGATCACCGCAGCGATCGGGCGTCGGCTGGGCAAGGCCGCGCACTGGATCCCCGTCCTCGCGGTCGTCGGCGCGTGGGTCATCTCGATGCTCGCGGCCTACGCGGTGCTGACCGGCGCGGCGCCGGTGCTCGAGGGGACCGACGAGGCGCACGGCTTCGCGGTCCACCTGTTCGAGTGGATCCCGGCCGGCACGTTCTCGGTCGACGTCGGCTTCCTCGTGGACTCCTTGACCGCCTGCCTGCTGATCGTCGTCACGACGATCGGCCTGCTGGTCCACATCTACTCGATCGGGTACATGGGCCACGACCCGGGGTACTGGCGCTTCTTCGCCTACCTCAACCTGTTCATGTTCTCGATGCTGCTGCTGGTCCTCGCGGACAGCTGGCTCGTGGTGTTCGTGGCCTGGGAGCTCGTCGGCCTCTCGAGCTACCTGCTCATCGGCTTCTGGTACCGCAAGAACTCGGCCGCCCTGGCGAGCAAGAAGGCCTTCCTCGTCAACCGCGTCGGTGACGTCGGGTTCGCGCTGGGGATCATGGCGATCTTCGCGAACACGCTCGCCATGGGCGACCCGACCCTCGACATCCGCCACTCGATCGAGCTGCTGACCGCAGAGGGCGCCGAGCTGCTCGTGCCGCTCCCGATCGTCGCGCTGCTGCTGTTCGCCGGCGCGATGGGCAAGAGCGCGCAGTTCCCGCTCCACGTGTGGCTGCCCGACGCCATGGAGGGCCCGACCCCGGTGTCGGCGCTCATCCACGCCGCGACGATGGTCAACGCCGGCGTCTACCTCGTCGCCCGTGCCAACTACCTGTTCGCCCATTCGGCCGAGGCGATGGTGATCGTGGCCTCGATCGGCATCTTCACCGCGATCCTCGCGGCGTCGATCGCGTTCACCCAGACCGACATCAAGCGCGTGCTCGCCTACTCGACGCTGAGCCAGCTCGGCTACATGTTCGCGGCGCTCGGTGTCGGCGCCTTCACCGCGGCGATCTTCCACCTCATGACCCACGGCTTCTTCAAGGGGCTGCTGTTCCTCGGCTCGGGCTCGGTGATCCATGCCGTCCACGAGGAGCAGGACATGCGCCGGATGGGTGGGCTCCGCCGGAAGATCCCGATCACCTACTGGACGATGCTGATCGGCTCGGTGGCGATCGCCGGCATCCCGCCGCTCGCGGGGTTCTTCTCGAAGGACGAGATCCTCGGCGAGGCCTTCAAGCTCGGGTTCCAATGGGTCTGGGCGATCGGGATCATCGTCGCGATCATGACCGCGTTCTACATGTTCCGGCTCGTCGGCCTGACGTTCTGGGGCGACTTCCGCGGCCCGCGCGAGGTGTGGGACCGGATCCACGAGTCGCCCGCCGTGATGACCGTGCCGCTGATCCTGCTCGCGATCCCGTCGGCATTCATCGGGCTCGCGCTCGGGCTGCCGCTCGGCGACAGCGTCATCCACCACTGGCTGGCACCGATCTTCGACGAGGGTGTGCACCACATCGAGGAGCTGCGCGGGGTCGAGGTCCCCGTCTACAACCTGCTCGGGATCGACGGCTTCCTGATCGGCGCCAGCGTGGCCGTTGCCGTCGCGGGCATCCTGGCGGCGTGGCGCTTCTTCGGCGTCGAGCTCGACGGGCTTCGCCGGCGCGGCAACCCGGAGGCGGTTCGCGCCTGGACCGCGCGCCTGCCGTTCCTCTATCGCGGATCCCTCAACAAGTGGTGGTTCGATGACCTCAACCACCTGCTGTTCATCGTGATCGGCGGCCGCGTGGCGGCCTTCCTGTGGTGGTTCGACCGGGTCGTCGTCGACGGCACCGTGAACGGGGTCGGCAACCTCACGGTGGGTGCCGGCCGCGGGCTCCGTCACGTCCAGACCGGGCGCGTCCAGAACTACGCGCTCGGCATCGCGTTCGGGCTGATCGTCATGGCCGGCTCGTACCTCATCCTGGCAGGCCGATGACCATCGACGTCGCCTCGATCCCGATCCTCTCGATCGTCACGTTCCTGCCGCTGGTCGGGGCAGTCGTGCTGGCGCTCCTGCCGGCGAGCGCGGCGCGGCCGGTGGCGCTCGTCACGGCGCTCTTGACGTGGGCCGTCTCGCTGATCCTGCTCGTCGGCTACGCCCCGACCTCGCCGGGCTTCCAGTTCGAGGAGGAGATCGGCTGGATCCCGCTGTTCGGGATCGAGTACAAGCTCGGGATGGACGGCCTGTCGGCCGCGCTCGTCGTGCTGACGACGACGCTGACGTGGATCTCGATCCTCGCCAGCTGGCACCCGATCCAGCACCGGATCAAGGAGTACATGGTCTCGTTCCTCGTGCTCGAGGTCGGGATGATCGGCGTGTTCCTCGCGGCCGACCTGTTCCTGTTCTACATCTTCTGGGAGGTCGTCCTCGTCCCGATGTACCTGATCATCGGGATCTGGGGCGGCGCCAACCGGATCTACGCGACGATCAAGTTCGTCCTCTACACGCTCGTCGGGTCGCTGCTGATGCTCGTCGCGATCCTCGCGACCGCGTTCACCTACCAGTCGACGACCGGGTCGTGGGAGAACGCCTTCGACTTCGAGACGCTGCGCGCGTTCGCGCTGACCGGCGGCGGCTTCCCGCCGGAGCTCCAGATCGGCGCCTTCCTCGCGTTCTTCCTCGCGTTCGCGATCAAGGTCCCGATGTTCCCGTTCCACACCTGGCTGCCCGACGCGCACACCGAGGCGCCGACGGCCGGCTCGGTGATCCTGGCGGGGGTGATGCTCAAGCTCGGCGGGTACGGCCTGCTGCGCTTCGCGCTCCCGCTCTACCCGGACGCGGCGCACACGTTCGCGCCGGTGATCATCGTGCTGTCGCTGATCGGGATCATCTACGGGGCGATCGTGGCGCTCGTCCAGCCCGACCTGAAGAAGCTCGTCGCGTACTCGTCGGTCAGCCACATGGCGTTCGTGACGCTCGGGATCTTCGTGTTCACGGAGCAGGGCATCCAGGGCGCGGTGCTCCAGATGATCAACCACGGCCTGATCACCGGCGGCCTGTTCCTCATGGTCGGCGTGATCTACGAGCGGACCCACGACCGAACGATCGCGAAGATGGGCGGGCTCGCGGCGCGCGTCCCCGTCTGGGTGGCGGTCTTCGGGTTCTTCTGCTTCGCCTCGGCCGGGCTGCCGGGCCTGTCCGGCTTCGTCGGCGAGTTCCTCACGCTCGTCGGCGCGTTCGTGGCCAACCCGTGGATCGCGGTCGTGGCCGCGTTCGTCATGGTCCTCGCCGCCGCCTACCTGCTGTGGATGTTCCAGCGGATCGCGTTCGGCGAGGTCTCGGCCTTCCTCCAGGGTCTCGGCCACCACCTCACCGACATGACGCCGACCGAGATCCTGACGCTCGCCCCGCTCGCCGCACTGGTGGTCGCGTTCGGCATCTTCCCGGGCCTCGTCCTCGACCTGTTCCCCGGCGCAGTGGCCGATACGCTCGAAAGCGCCGAGGCGGGCAGCGCGATCGCCGTGCCGACCGAGCTCGTGCTCGGGCTGATCGGGCTGCTCGTCGCCGGGATCCTTGCCCGCATCGTGTACGTGGCCCTCCTCGAGCGGTCGCCGTCGCTCGAGCCCGACGCGGGAGCCGCCCGATGACCGCCGACGACCTCGTCACGACGGCGCCGTTCATCGCGGCGGTGCTGACCGCGATCGCGGTCCTCGTCGTCGACCTCGCGGTACCGAACCGCACGAAGCTCGCCGTTGCGACGTCGATGGTGGGTCTCGCGATCGCCGCCGCGCTCGTCGTGCTCATCGGCGTCGACCGGCCCCCGGCGTTCGGAGGCGCCTACGTCGCCGACGCGTTGACCGCGTTCCTCCAGCTCCTGCTGATCGCGATCGTCGCGATGAGCATCCTGTTCGGGCCCGACTACCTGCGCCCGCGCAACCTGCCGGTCGCCGAGTTCGCGACGGTCCTCATCTTCGCGCTGACCGGCGCGATGCTGATCTCGGCGTCGGGCGACCTCCTGATCCTGTTCATCGCGCTCGAGCTGATGGTGCTGCCGGGCTACCTGCTCGCGGGCTACCACAAGACCGACGCCTACTCGACCGAGGGCGCGATCAAGTACTTCCTGCTCGGCTCGTTCAGCTCTGCGATCTTCCTGTTCGGGCTCGCGTTCGTGTGGGGCATGACCGGGACGACGAGCATCGCCGGCGTCGCCGAGCGCCTCCAGGAGATTGTCGCGGGGACCGCGCTCCTCCAGCCCGGCCTGGCGCTCGGCCTCGCGCTGATGACGACCGGCGTGGCCTTCAAGATCGCGGCGGTCCCGTTCCACTACTGGACCCCGGACGCCTACCAGGGCTCGCCGACCCCCGTCACGGCGTACCTGTCGACCGGCCCGAAGATCGGCGGCTTCGCGCTGATCCTGCGCCTGTTCGTCGACGGGCTGTGGCCGCTCGCCGACTGGTGGCTGCCCGTCGTCATCGTCCTCGCCGCGATCACGATGACGCTCGGCAACCTCGTTGCGCTGACCCAGGACAACGTCAAGCGGATGCTCGCCTACAGCTCGATCGCCCACACCGGGTACATGCTCGTCGGGCTCGCGGCGTTCGGGGCCGGGCGGCTCAGCGGCCTCGAGGGGCTGCTGTTCTACGGAGCGGCGTACGCGTTCATGAACCTCGGCGCGTTCGCGGTCGTCGCGGCGCTCCAGAAGCGGGCCGGCGTCACCTCGCAGCTGACCACCTTCGCCGGTCTCGGGCGGCGCGAGCCGGTGCTCGGCGCGATCATGCTGCTGTTCCTGCTGTCGCTGACCGGGATCCCGCCGCTGGCCGGCTTCTGGGCCAAGGTCTACATCATCATCGCCGCGGTCGAGGAGGGCGGCTGGCTGACGTTCCTCGCGGTGCTGACCGTGCTCAACGCCGCCGCGGCCGCCTTCTACTACCTGCGGGTCGCCGTGTACATGTACATGCGGGACCCGGCGAGCGAGGCGCCGGCCCAGCGCCACGGCTGGCTGCTGTGGGGCGGCCTCGCGGCCGCGACCGCGTTGACGATCCTGTTCGGCGTCCTGCCGAACTCCCTCCTCGACGCGGTGAAGGTCGCCGTCGAGAACCTGTCGAGCGTCGGCGCCCAGGCGCTCCGCTAGGCCGTTCCGCAACAGACGCCGGACGCCGCTAAGGGGTCTTCGCGAGCCTGACACGCTCCCGAGAGGGGCAGACCACGCGCTGCATCCGGCCCGGCCGGGCCGCCCGCGGTACCCTGAAGGGGTGATCACCGCACCACCACCGGGACGCCTCACCGACATCCTGCCGCCCGGGGCGCGGCTCTTCGTTGCCTCGAATCGGGGCCCGATCACGTTCGACTGCCCGCCGCCCTCGCGCACGCCGGACGATCTCACGGCCTCGCGCGGCTCGGGCGGGCTCGTCACCGCGCTCGCGGAGCTCGGACGCCACGCGCCGATCACGTGGGTCGCCGCGGCGACGACGGTCGGGGACCGGATGGCGAGCGCGGAGCTGCGCCGCGCCGACCGACCGCTCGAGGCGATCCCGTCGCGCCGTCGGGCGCTCGCCCGGCGCGTCCGGAGCCTCGTCGAGGAGACGCTGCCCGGCCAGGACCTCCGCCTCGACTACGTCGACATCCCCACGGACGTCTACAGCGCGTACTACGAGGTCGTGGCGAATCCGTTCCTGTGGTTCCTGCAGCACCAGATGTACGGCCTCCCGTACGGCCCGATCGTCGACCGACCGCTGCTCGACGCCTGGCGCACCGGCTATCGCCCGGCGAACCACGCGCTGGCCGATGCCGTGGTCGACGCGACCGAGGGAGTCGAGCGCCCGGTCGTGCTCCTCCAGGACTACCACCTGTACCTCGCCGCGCCACGCATCCGCGAGCGCCGGCCCGACGCGACGATCCTCCACTTCAACCACATCCCATGGCCGCCGGCGAGCATCTGGCAGATGCTGCCCCAGGGGATCCGCCGCGCCATCTGCGAGGGGCTGCTGGCCTGCGACATCGTCGGGCTGCAGACCGATCGCTACGCCGGGCACTTCCTGGACACCGTGGCGAGCTTCGTGCGCGACGCACGGGTCGACCGCGACGGCCGGACCATCCGCTGGCACGACCGGAGGATCCGCGTCGCCACCTATCCGATCGCCCTCGACCCGGACGGCCTGCTCCGGTTCGCCCGCTCGCCGGGGGTCGCCGAGCGGGTCGAGCGGCTGGAGCAGCGCCTCGCGCGCGCCGACAACCCGCTCGTGATCGTGCGGGCGGACCGCATCGAGCCGTCGAAGAACGCCCTGCGCGGCTTCCTCGCCTTCGAGGATCTGCTCGACCGCCGGCCGGAGCTCCGCTCGAAGGTCCGCTTCGTCGCGGTCCAGGCGCCGACCCGGACGACGATCCCGGAGTACGCCGAGTACGCGGCCGCCGTCCGGGAGGTCGTCGCCCGGGTCAACGGCCTCGCGGAGCCGGACGACCAGCCGATCTGGATCTACGACGGCTCCGACTACGCGATGGCGATCGCGGCGCTCCGCCGCGCCGATGTCGTGCTCGTCAATCCGATCGTTGACGGCATGAACCTCGTCGCCAAGGAGGCGGTCCTCGTCGGAGAGCGGCTCCCGGTGCTCGTGCTCTCGGAGACGGCCGGCGCGGCCGAGCAGCTCGCCGCGGACGCGCTCTCGATCGCGCCGGCCGACGTGGCCGGGACCGCCGATCAGCTCGAGCGCGCGCTGGCGATGGACGTCGAGGAGCGTCGCGCCCGGCTGCGACGGCTGCGGGCCGCCGTCCGCGAGCAGGATCTCGACTGGTGGCTGCGCCGCCAGCTGCGCGACGTCGCGGCGATCCGGCGGGGCGTGGCCCCGCCGTCGCGCCGCCTGCGCGACACCGTCCGGCGCGTCGAGGCCGAGCCGGCCTAGCCGGGGGATCCTCGAGGAGGGCTGCCCGGACCCTCCCGCTCGAGCAGGGCCGCGATCCGTGCCAGGACCCGGGCCGCGGCGGCCGGATCGGGCAGCTCGGCGTCGGCGCTCTCACGAACGTCCGGCGGCGTCTCGATGGGCGCCCGGACCGCCAGCGACAGCCCGGCCAACCGGCCCGCGGCACGCGCCTCGGCCACGACGCGGAAGGCCTCCGCGTCGCTGCGGTCGTCCCCCATCACGAGGACCGCGTCCGGGCGCTCGCGCTCGAGCAGCCGCGCGACCGTCGTGCCCTTGGCGCCCGCGCCGGACGGCCGGAACTCGATCACCTTCCGGCCGGGGAACGCCACCAGGCCGTGGTCGCCCACCTCGTCCTCGACCGCCTCGATCGCGGTCAGGAGCGCCGCGCGAGCCGCCTCGGCGTCCGGGGCCTGGCGGAAGTGGAAGGCGACGGTCGGCCCCTTGTCCTCGACGAAGAGCCAGTCCGGCTTGCCCATGCGCCGGGCGACGGCCGTGCCGAGCGCCGTCGCCCCGGGCACGTAGGCCTCGAGCGCCGGGTCGACCGCGACCCGCAGGCGCTCGGCGCGGCCGCCGCGCGGCAGCACGCCGGCTTCGATGCCGTGGTTGCCGTGGTACGCCAGCCCACCGACCCGGACGCGCCCGGCGACGTCGCCGGCGGTCCGCCCGGAGAGCACGACGATCGCGAGGCGATCCGGCCGGGCTTCCGCGAGTCGCGCGAGCCGGCGCAGCGCGCGGCGCGCCACCGGGAGAATCCGGGCGCCCATCGGCTCGAGGACGATCGGGGAGAGGGTGCCGTCGAAGTCGGAGACGACCAGGAGCCGGCCGCCGGCCGACACGAGATCGGAGACGAGCCGGTCGACGGTCGGATCGAGTCCCGGTGCTCCCCTCGCTCGAACCGTCACGGCCCCGCGGCGACGGCCACGCCGACCGGCGCCGGGCCATTGCCGGGACCGTCGCCCGGATCGTCGTCGCGGCTCGCCTCGTCGCCACCGACGAACTCGCTGGGCGACGCCGCCGGAGCGCTCGGCTCGGTGCTGGGGGCCGCGCTCGGGCCGGGCGAGGGCGGCGGCGTCAGCACGATCGTCGGAGCCGGCGTCGGGCTGACGGTCGCGAGCGGCTCGGGCGCGAGGACATAGATGCCGCCGAGCAGCAGGACCGCGACCACGATCCCCGCCAGCAGCCCCGCGACGATTGCCAGGCGCGACCACATGGGCCGGAGGGTACCAGTACGGCCGGCCCACGGCGCCTCGCCGGCGTCGGCGGTACGATGCCCGACCGATGGAGCCCCACGACGAGCGCCTCCGTGACCGGATCGTCCCCGCGCTGCTGACAGCGCTCGGGGTGACGTTCCTCGGCGCCGGCCTGCTCACGTGGACCGTTCCCGCCGAGGCCGGACCGCCCGTCCCGGCGACCGACCCACCGACCGTGGGCGGCGCCACCGCGACCCCGATCGCGCCCGCGATCACGCTCCCGCCGCTCGGCACGCCGGACCCGAGCGCCTCGCCGTCCGACGATGCGTTCGTCGTGGAGCCGTCCGACACGCGAGTCGCGACGCGGGTCCGGATCGCGGCGCTCGACATCGACCTGCCGGTGATCCGTCCCCGGGGCGGCAGCGACGCGTATCCGCTGTGCGACGTCGCGATGTACATCCAGGAGCTCGGCCAGCCGGGCAACGGCCGAGCGACCTACCTCTACGCCCACGCCCGCGAGGGCATGTTCCTCCCGCTGCTCGAGACGCGGCCGCGCCGGCAGATCGGCTCGATCGTCGAGGTCTGGACGAACGACGACCTGCGCTTCCTGTACGAGATCCGGGAGGTGCGCCGCGACCAGCGCGACCTCGACGACGCGATCGCGGCCGACACCGAGGAGCTCTGGCTCCAGACCTCGGAAGGTCCGCGCGGGACGCCGGGCAAGACCCAGGTGATCGCCTCGTTCCTGTCGGTCGAGCGGGCGGATCACGCCGAGGCGAACCCTCGGGCACGGCCGGTCGAGTGCGGGTGATCGGCGACCGAACGCTGCCGCGCCGCCGCCCCTAGATCCAGTCGATCCGGCGCAGCACGAGGACCGCGGCCACCGCCGCCGCGAGCGTGCCGCCGGTCACGAGCCAGAACCCGCCGCCTTCGCCGCCGGCAAGCGCCGCCGACGCCTCGCTCATGCCGAAGATGCCCGCGATCGCGCCGATCCCCGCGAGGATCACGGTCACGCCGGTCAGTCGCTTCATGATCACCGACAGGTTGTTGTTGACCTGGGTGAGGTACACGTCGAGCGTGGACGCGGCGAGCTCGCGGTAGTTGTCGAGCTCGTCGGTGAGCCGGATCGCGTGGTCGTACACGTCCCGGAAGTACACCAGCTCGCCGGGATCGATCTGGGGGATGTCGCGGTTCGTGAGCTGGTTGAACACCTCGCGCATCGGGCTCGTCGAGCGGCGGACCTCGTGGAGCTCGCGCTTGAGCGCGAAGAGCCGCTCGAGGACGTCCGGGCTCGAGCGCCGGACGATGTCGTCCTGGATCGCATCGAGCGCGTCGCCGAGCTGATCGGCAAACGGGAACGACGCGTCGACGATGTCGTCGCACAGCGCCCAGAGGAGATGATCGGGACCGCGCCCGAGGATCGCGGGAAGCCCGCCGCGCAGGTGGTGGACCTCGGTCGGGTCCCATGCCCGGTCGTGGACGGTCAGCAGGAAGCCCCGCCCGAGGACGAGGTCGATCTCGGTCGAGCGGACGTGCCCGTCGAAGTCCAGCCGGAAGAGGACGACGTGGACGAACCCGTTCGTCAGCTCGAGCTTCGGTCGCTGGTTGCCTTCGAGCACGTCCTCGACGATCAGCGGGTGGAGCCCGAGGGCGGCCCCCGCCGCCGTGACCTGCGCGGCCGATGGCGACGCGAGATCGAGCCAGACCGCAGGCGCCGGACCCGCCAGCAGCTCGCCGATCCGGCGGAGCGCACCGTCCCCCTCCGCCTCGCGGGTGGCCCCGCCGTCGAGCCACGCCAGACGGACCGATCCCTCCCCCGGCGACGTCGGGACGCGGTGACGGCGGCCGGCGGGCCGCTTCGCATGATCAGAGCGCGACGCCGACCTCTCCATCCTCCACCTCGACAGCTCGCCGCTGGCCTCCGCGGCTCGGACCGCTCGACAGCGCGAGCCCGGGCGGGATCGCGACGATCGTGAGGCCTGCCGCGACGACGAACAGGCCGACCATGATCGCGGCCGCCTCGCGCGATGCCCAGTCCTCGAGCGCCTCGACGACGAACGGATCGCGCAGCGGCCGGTCCCGGAGCGCCTCCGGGAGGACCTCACGGTACGCCTCCGGTGTCGCGTAGATCTGCTGGGACAGCCGGTCGATCGTCGTGGAGCCGTAGGCCGTCAGGATCGCGAGCCCGATCGCCATGCCGATCATGCGCGCGACCGTCACGACCGCCGACGCGACACCGAAGGCGCGGCGGCCGGCGGCCTCCACGGCCGCAGTCGACCGTGGCGTGACGGTCAACCCGAACCCCAGCCCGTAGACACCGAGACCCGCCGCCACGGCCTCGATGGAGATGCCGCTGTCCCACCGGGACATCGCGAGCAGCCCCCCGACGCTCAGCGCGAGCCCGATCAGCGTCACGAGCCGGAGCGACAGCACTCGGACGGCGAAGCCAGAGACGAGCGCACCGATTGCTGTCGCGCCGGCGAGCGAGCCGAGCGCCAGCCGCTGCTCGTCGGGGCCGCCGTAGAGGACCCGGTCGACGAACACCGCCCCACCGATGATCGCGGTGGCGAACGCATAGCCGGTCAGCAGCGACACGAGCGCCGCCGAGCTGAACGAGACGCTCCGGAACAGCCGCACATCGAGGAACGGGTGATCGGCCCGCAGGTCGCGAGCGACCGTGAGCAGCGTCGCGATGACGGCCACCAGGAACAGGCCGAGCGTGAGCGTCGCGGGCTCGACGCCGGGGAGTGCGACCTCGGTCGAGCCGATCAGCGTCAGGCCGACGAGCGCCGTGCCGAGCGCGAGCGTGAACAGGGCCGCCCCGGGAAGGTCCACGCGGCCCGGCCGGTGCGGGGTCTCCCATCCGCTCGACGCCGCCCAACCGAGCACGAGCGCCGCGATCCCGATCGGGACGTTCACGTAGAAGACCCAGCGCCAGGCGGGTGCGATGACGCCGCCGAGCCCCTCGTCGAGCCCGAGGCGGACCACGGCTGCCTCCGGGTGCAGCCCACCGAGGATCGCCGCGCCGGCGAACGGCCCGGCCGCCATGCCGAGGAACGTCAGCGCCCCGATGACGCCGAGCGCGCGGGGCCGATCGTGCCCCTCGAACAGGTGGGACGCGGCGGCCGTGGCGACCGGGACGAGGACCCCGCCGCCGGCCGCCTGGACCAGCCGCGCGGCAATCAGGCCGTCGAGGTCCCCGGCAGCGCCCGCCAGCAGCGACCCGACGATGAACACCGCGAGCGCCCCGAGGAACAGCCGGCGCGCTCCCCACAGGTCGGCGAGCCGGCCCGCGAGCGGCATCGTCACGACGTACACGAGCAGGTACCCGTTGACGATCCAGCTCGCCTTGCGCAGCTCGATCCAGGCCGTCCCGCCGGTCGGGCTGACCAGGTCGACCAGGATCGACGGCAGCGCCACGGCCGTGATCATCAGCTCCAGGCCGGCCAGGAAGACGCCGGTCCCGAACACGACGAGGAGCACGAGCGCCGAACCGCGGGCCATCCCGCGGAGTGTACCGGCGCGCCGCCGATCGGCCCGTCCAGAACGGACCCGATGGCCGTGGCGTGAGCGACCCACCGGACCTCACGCTCACGATCGGGCGTCCCGGCGCCGGCACGGCCGGCTCGGAGGATGCGGCACATGACGCTGGTGATCGACGACCTCGCGAAGCGCTTCGGGCAGGTCCAGGCGCTCGACGGCGTGACGTTCCAGGTGCGCCCGGGCCAGGTGTTCGGGTTCCTCGGCGCCAACGGCGCCGGCAAGACGACGACGATGCGGATCGTGCTCGGATTCCTCGAGCCCGACCGCGGCTCGGTGACCTGGCGCGACCGACCGGCCGCGTCGTGGCCGCGGGTGACGTGGGGCTACATGCCCGAGGAGCGCGGCCTGTACGGCCGGATGCCGGTGCTCGAGCAGCTCGTGTACTTCGCGTCGCTGTACGGGGTGCCGCGAGCGAAGGCCCGGCGGGATGCGCTCGACTGGCTCGCCCGCTTCCGGATCGCCGAGTACGCCGACCGCCGGGCGGAGAGTCTCTCGAAGGGCAACCAGCAGAAGGTCCAGTACATCGCGACGGTCCTGCACGACCCGGACGTGCTGCTCATGGACGAGCCGTTCTCCGGGCTCGACCCGGTCAACGTCGCCCTCCTGAAGGCCGCCTTCCTCGAGATGCGCGACCGCGGCAAGACCCTCGTGTTCAGCACGCACCAGCTCGAGCAGGCGGAGGAGCTGTGCGACGGCGTGGCGATCATCGACCGCGGCCGGATCGTGACCGCCGGTCCGACCCGGGACGTCAAGCGCTCGACCGGCCACCAGGTGGTCCGCGTCGCGACGGCCGGGAATGGCGATCTCGCCTGGCTGCGCTCGCTGCCGCAGGTGACGGTCACCCGAGCTGGCCGGGACTACACCGAGCTCCACGTCGACGACGGCGCCGACCCGCAGTCGGTGCTGCGGGCGGCGATCGAGCGGGGCGAGGTGCTGCGGTTCGAGGTCGCCGACCCGTCGCTCGAGGAGGTCTTCGTCGAGCGGGTCGGTGCGCTCGACGCCGACGAGCGCACGCTGGCGGCGGCACGGGAGGATCGGTCATGACCACGTGGCACAACATCGTGTCGGTCGCACGCCGCGAGCTGCTCGTCCGGATCCGCACCCGAAGCTACATCGCCGGCACGCTCCTGCTCGTTGCCGGGGTGCTCGCGATCGCGCTGCTCCCCGTGATCGTGCGCGTGGTCGAGGGCGTGAGCACCAACCGCATCGCGGTGGTCGCCCCGAGCCCGACCATCGGCGAGCGGGCCTCGATGACGATCACGAGCCTGCTCAACACGTCGGTCGTCGGGACCGCGGATCCCGAGACGCCGGACTTCGTCGTGACGATCGTCCCCGACCTCGACGAGGCGCGCTCGGGCGTGCTCGACGGCACGTACGGCGCCGTGCTCGGGATCGAGCGCACCGCCGGGGACGAGCTGTCGTTCACGCTCTACACGAACGAGTCCGCGACGGGTCGCACGGCCGGCCTCATCCAGCAGGGTGCGAACGCGATCGCGATCGGCGACCGGCTCGACCGCCTGGGGGTGGCGCCCGGCGAGCAGGCGACGCTCTTCACGCCGGCCGAGTTCGGCGTCCGGTGGCCCGACCCTGCCCGGACCGACCGCATCTCGACCACGACCGCCGGCACGATCAGCCAGGACATGCTCGGCTTCGGCATGACGATCCTGATCTTCATGATCATCCTCATGTACGGCAACTGGATCGCGATGAGCGTGGTCGAGGAGAAGTCCTCGCGCGTCATGGAGGTGGTGCTCAACGCCGCGACGCCGTTCCAGCTGCTGACCGGCAAGGTCCTCGGCGTCGGCGCGGCCGCGTTCCTCCAGTACGCGGCGATCGTCGGCGCGGGCCTGATCGCGGTCGTCGGCCAGGGCGCGGTCGCCTCGCTGGTGCTCGACGATCCGGCGGCGGTCGTGGCTGTCCCCAACGGGCTGACGCCGGGCCTCCTGCTGCTCTTCGGCGTCTACGGCGTGCTCGGGTTCCTGCTGTACGCCTCGCTGTTCGCCGCAGCCGGGTCCCTCGTGAGCCGGCTCGAGGACGTCAACGCGGCCGTGATGCCGCTCACGCTTGCCTCGACCGGGGGCTACCTGGTCGGCGTGTATGCCGCGATGGGGCTGCTCGACATCCGATCGGGCTGGATCGGGGCGCTGACCCAGGTGCCGTTCCTGAGCCCGTTCATGATCCTGGGCCGGATCACGACCGGCGTCGCCGAGCCATGGGAGATCGTCCTGTCGATCGTGCTCCTCGCGGCAGCCGTCGCGGCCGCGCTGTGGGTCGCCGCTCGGATCTACCGCGCGGGCGTGCTGCTGTACGGGCAGCGGCCCGGGATCCGGGCGGTCTTCCGGCTCGTCCGGGCGGGTATCTGAGGGTCGATCGCGAACCCGTCGGTCACGCCGAAGCGGGTCACGTACGACCCGGGTTCCGTCGCCTACGCGCCCCGTGCGTGGTATCCGCCCGCCAGAGGCGGGTTCCGGTCACCTACGCACGGCGTGCGTACTTGGCGCCGATCCACGCTCGACGCCGGGGCGAGGGTCGCCGAACCCGTGGATAGCACGCGCCCCACGCGTAGGTGCGAGAAAGACGGCGGCCGAGAAAGGGCGGCGCCCCGGCCGGCGCCACGGTCCCGGTGCAGACGTGGTGGGCGCACGAACCCCAGGGGGCTTGACGACCCGTTTCGCATCAATGTAGGTTGATATAAACCGCCGTTGATGCGACGGCGCGGCATGCCCCACGCACCAGCACACCAGAGGCACACACCCTGTCCCCCTCCCCCGCCCGCGTCCGCAGCACGATCGCCACGATCGTCGATCAGCCCGACGAGCTTCGGGCGCTCCGCGCGTTCCACAAGACGCTCGCCGACGTCAACCGCCTGCGGATCGTCCAGCGGCTCGCCGGCGGCGACGCCAGCGTGACCGAGCTCATCGACCACGTCGGGCTGAGCCAGCCGCTCGTCAGCTGGCATGTCGGCAAGCTGCGCGACGCCGGTGTCGTCGAGACGACGCGGATCGGCCGCGAGACCGTGTGCCGCCTCAACACCGACGCCTTTGCCGAGTTCGCCGCCCGGGAGCGCGCGGTCCTCGGACTCGATGCCCAGCGGCCGAACCCGCTCGCTCGACCCGCGACCGACCGGGCCGCCTCGTGACCGGCTCGCTGGTGACCCCCGAGTTCCGCAGCCGCGTCCGCGGTCTGGCCGTGCCGGTCGCCACCGCGCTCGGCCGGCTCGGGCTGACCCCGAACGCGCTGACCGTCATCGGCTTCCTCGGCACGTGCGCGGCCGCCGCAGCGGCTGCGACCCAGGCCTGGGCCCTCGCCGGCGTCCTCGTGATCGCCTTCGGGATCTTCGACCTCTTCGACGGGGCGCTCGCACGCGCCACCGGCCGGGCGACGCGCTTCGGCGCCTTCCTCGACTCGACGCTCGACCGCACCGGCGAGAGCCTCGTCCTCGCCGGCGTGGCCGTCGGGTGCGCGGCGAGCGGCTTCCTCGAGGGCACGCTCCTCGCGGGGACCGCTGCCACGTTCGCGTCCGGCGTCACGTACACCCGCGCGAAGGCCGAATCGATCGGTCTCCACGGCGAGGTCGGCGTCGCGCCGCGACCCGAGCGGCTCGTCATCCTGGCGGCCGGGCTCGTCCTCGCCGGCGCGCTGGCCGCCGACACCGGCGCCACCGCGCTCGCGATCGCGCTCGGGCTCATCACCATCCTCTCAGCCATCACGGTCCTCCAGCGGATCGTCCACGTGAAACACCAACTCGGACAGGAACAGCAGGGTTAGCAGGAGCGACGGAGAGCACATGGCAGGCAACGGCAAGAACGGCAGCAGCGCCAACGGCAGCACGCCGAGCAACACCTGGGCGGGCAGCGCCCGACGCAAGGACGGCAAGATCCGCGTCGCGATCGTCGGCGTCGGCAATTGCGCGAGCAGCCTCGTCCAGGGCCGCTACTACTACGAAGACGCGAAGGAGACCGACTTCGTCCCGGGTCTCATGCACGTCAACCTCGGCGGCTACCACGTCCGCGACATCGAGTTCGTGGCAGCCTTCGACGTCGACAAGAACAAGGTCGGCAAGGACCTGTCCGAGGCGATCTACACGAAGCCGAACAACACGTACGTCTTCCAGCAGGTCCCGAACCTCGGCGTGAAGGTCGAGCGCGGCATGACCCACGACGGGCTCGGCAAGTACCTCAGCCAGATCATCGAGAAGGCCCCGGGCCCGACCGCCGACGTCGTCGGCATCCTCAAGGAGCGCGAGGTCGACGTGATGGTCTCGTACCTCCCGGTCGGCTCCGAGGAGGCGACCAAGTGGTACGTCGAGCAGGCCCTCAAGGCCGGCGTCGGGTTCATCAACGCCATCCCGGTGTTCATCGGCCGCGAGCCCTATTGGCAGCGCCGCTTCGCCGAGGAAGGCCTGCCGATCATCGGTGACGACATCAAGAGCCAGGTCGGCGCCACGATCAGCCACCGCGTGCTGACCCGCCTGTTCATGGACCGCGGCGTCCGGCTCGATCGGACCTACCAGCTCAACTTCGGCGGCAACACGGACTTCCTCAACATGCTCGAGCGCGAACGCCTCGAGTCGAAGAAGATCTCGAAGACCAACGCCGTCACCTCGATGCTCGATTACGAGCTCGAGGACGACGACGTCCACGTCGGGCCGTCGGACCACGTGCCGTGGCTCCAGGACCGCAAGTGGTGCTACATCCGGATGGAGGGCACGACCTACGGTGACGTGCCGCTCAATGCGGAGCTCAAGCTCGAGGTCTGGGACAGTCCGAACAGCGCGGGCGTCATCACCGACGCGATCCGCTGCCTCAAGCTCGGTCTCGACCGGGGCCTGAGCGGCACGCTCGTCGCGCCGTCGAGCTACTTCATGAAGAGCCCCCCGCAGCAGATCCACGACGACATCGCGTTCAACCGCGTCGAGGCGTTCATCCGCGGCGAGGACACCGAGACGCTCGTCGGCACCGAAGCGCCCCAGAAGCGGCAGCTCCGGAAGCTGGCCTCGACGAAGGCCAGCCCCGAGCAGGTCGCGACCCGGACGACGGCCGCCGCGAAGTGACGTCGCGCGAACGCGAGCTCGAGGCGCCCCACCGGCGCCTCGAGCCGGGCCCGCGCATCCTCGAGAAGACGGCCGTCCTCGGCTACCGTGCCGCGGAGGCCGTCCTCGGATTCCTGCCGCCGGGTCCGCCGCGCTGGATCCTGGGACGCCTCGCGCAGGCCTCGTACCTGCTCTGGCCGACGAAGCGGCGCTGGTCGAACCGGAACTTCGGGCACGTGCTCGGCCTGCCCCCGAGCGACCCGCGGGTGCGCCGGCTCGCGCTTCGCGCGTACGCCGAGTACGGCCGCTACCTGACCGAGCTGCTGCGTCTGCCGTCGCGCGACGCGGCCGAGATCGACCGACTGGCCGGCGACCTCGACGCCGACGAGGTCATGCGCCTGCTTCGGTCCTCGCCGGGCGGGCTGATCCTGGCCGCCGCGCACGTCGGCAACAACGAGGCCGTGGCTGCGTCGATTGCCCGGCACGGGCTCCCGATCAGCGTCGTCGCCGACGACTCCTCGTTCCCCGAGCTGTTCGAGCACCTCCGCCGGCAGCGCGAGGGGTGGGGGATCAGCGTCATCGCGTGGCGCAACCTGCGCGGGATCTTCGGCGTCCTCCGACGCAAGGAGATGCTTGCGCTGCTCGTCGACTGGGGGTACCGGTCGGACGGGATCCCGGTCCAGCTGTTCGGCGCGTGGACGGCGCTGCCCGCCGGCCCGGCCACGCTTGCGGCGAAGACGGGTGCGCACATCCTGTCGATCCAGATGGGCAGGCGGCCGGACGGCACCTTCGGCGTGACCTGGCGCGAGCCGGTCGTCGTCGCATCCAGCGACCCGGCTGAGCTCCAGCGGGCGACCCAGCAGCTCGCCGACGAGCTGGCCGACACGATCCGCCGCGCGCCCGAGCAGTGGTACAGCTTCAAGCCGATGTGGCCGTCCTCCCCCGATGAGGCCGCCGACCTCGAGCGCCGGGCGCGGATCATGCAGTCGGGTCGACCGGATCCCGGTCCGGACCGGCGACGCCGACGCGATCCGGCCGAGCTGGCGGTCGAGGGCGCATGACCCGCGCGCGGGGAACCGTCGGGCAGCGGATCCGGGCGTGGCTGGTCGCGCTCGTGTCGGCGCTCGTCGTGCGCCTGCCCGAGGGTCCGCTCACCCGCCTCGCCGAGCTCGGCGGGGAGCTGTGGTATCGGCTCGCATCGGCCCGCGCAGCGCAGGCCCGGCGCAACCTCCGGCGCGTGGCACGCAGCCTCGCCCACCGCGATCTCGGCTCGCCGCTCGTGCGCGCCGCCGCGACCGACGACCGTGCGCTGGAGCGGCTCGTCCGCGCCGCCTTCCGCCACAACGCCCGCTACTACCTCGAGGTGGCGCGCGTCCCCGCGCTCCGCGACCGGGACATCGACCAGCGCGTCCTGATCGAGACGCCCGACACGGTCGCGGCAGCGTTCGAGAACGACCGCGCCGTGATCTTCGTCGGGCTCCACTTCGGCGCCATCGAGCTCCCGGCGCGCTTCCTCGCCGCCCGCGTCGGGCAGGCGGTCGCTCCCATGGAGACGATCGGCGACCCGGCCCTCCAGGCGTGGTTCGTCCGCACCCGGGGCGCAAGCGGGATCCGGATCGTCGGGCTCCGCGAGGCTCGCCGGGAGCTCCTCGCCTCGCTGCGAAACGGCGTCTCGGTCGGGATCGTCGGCGACCGCGATCTGACCGGCGGCGGGCTGCCCGTGCCGCTGTTCGGCGCGCCGGCGGACGTGCCGCTCGGCCCGGCGATGCTCGCCGTCGAGAGCGGCGCGCCGGTGTTCGTGGCCGGGGTCCGCCGAGCCGGCGTGGGCCGGTACCGCGGGCGCCTCGAGCCCGTCGCCGTCCCGGCGGACGGCACCCGCCGCGAGCGGGTCGTGGCGACCACGCGGGCGATCGCCGCGGCGTTCGAGCGGATCATCGCCGATGCGCCCGAGCAATGGTGGGCGGTCTTCTTCCCGATCTGGCCGGACCTGGAGGCGGCCGAGGCCACGCCCGCGCCCCGGGCGACGGTCGCCGGAGAGCACGGCCGATGACGCAGGGGACCCCCGCCACGACCGCGACGAGCACGGCCACGCCGACCGGCAAGGCAGACCTCCATCTGCACACGCTGGCCTCGGACGGGACGGTCGGCGTCGGGGCGATCCTGGACCATGTCGAGCGGACCGACCTCGACGTCATCGCGATCACCGACCACGACCGGATCGACGCCGCGCTCGTCGGACGCCGCATGGCGGCCGATCGCGGGCTGCGCGTCGAGGTCGTCGTCGGCGAGGAGGTCACGACGCTGGGCGGCCACCTGCTGGCCCTGTGGGTCGATCGGCGCATTCGACCGCTGCGCACGCTGAGCGCGACGATCGCCGAGATCCACGACGCCGGGGGGATCGCGATCCCGGCTCACCCGCTGGTCCCGTACCCGTTGTGCGCGCAGGGCTGGGTCCTCCGCGGCCTCCTCGACCGCTCGGATCCGCGCTTCCGGCCGGACGCCCTCGAGACGTTCAACCCGACGATGCTCGGTCGCCCCTGGCACACGCGGGTCGTGCGCTTCGCGGAACAGCACGGTCTCGCGATGGTCGGCAACAGCGACGCGCACGCGCTCCCTGCGATCGCTGCGGGCTGGACGGAGTTCCCCGGCACGACCGCCGCCGAGCTGCGGCGGGCCATCGAGTCCGGCGCGACGCGGCATCGCGGCTCGTTCCACGGCTCGGCCGGGCAGCTCCGAACGTTCGGGCAGCAGCTCCGCAAGTACGGCCGCGACGCCCGCGCCGAGCTCGCGGGACGAGTCCGGCGCGACGGCACGGGCCGCGATCTCGGCTATCCCGGCGGACACCTCCGCCCGGTCCGCGAGCACGGCGGCGGCCTCGAGCCGGGCCGGGACGAGGAGCGGGAGGGGGCGCGATGAAGATCGGTCTCGTCTGCCCGTACATCTACCCCGAGTCGGGCGGCGTCGCCCAGCACGTCGGGTACCTCTACGACAACCTGCGGCTGCGCGGCCACGACGTGCGCATCATCACGGCCTCGCACGGCCCGCAGCGGGCATCCGAGGGCGACGTGATCCGGCTCGGCGTCGGGTTCTCCGTGCCGACCAACGGCTCGGTGGGGACGCTGACGTTCTCGCCGCGCTACCTGTCCCAGATCCGGGACATGCTCGAGCGCGAGCGGTTCGACCTGCTCCACTTCCACGAGCCGTTCGTGCCGTTCCTGTCGCTCTTCCTGCTGCGCGAATCGCGCAGCGTCAACGTCGCCACGTTCCACGCCTACGCCGGCTTCTCGCCCTCCTACGAGTTCGGCCGGCGCTTCCTCGGCGGGTACGCTCGGCGGCTCCACGGACGCATCGCGGTCTCGGCCGCCGCGCGCCACTTCATCGACCGCTTCTTCCCGGGCGACTACAAGGTCATTCCGAACGGGGTCGACGTCGACCGGTTCCAGCGGGCCGTGCCGCTCGCGAAGTGGCAGGACGGGACGAAGAACCTGCTGTTCGTCGGGCGCCACGAGCCGCGCAAGGGACTGCTCGACCTCCTCAAGGCGTACCGGATCCTGCGCAAGACCGGCTGCGACTGCCGGCTGCTCGTCGTCGGGAGCGGGCCGCAGGAGCGCGAGGCCCGGCGATACGTCGCCACCCGCCGCCTCAGCGGCGTGGAGTTCCTCGGGCGCGTGAGCGACAGCGAGAAGGCCCAGCTGTTCCGGACCGCCGACGTCTTCGTGTCACCGGCGACCGGCGGTGAGTCGTTCGGCATCGTCCTGCTCGAGGCGATGGCCGCCGGCGCGCCGATCGTCGCGTCCGACATCCACGGCTACAAGGGCGTCGTCCGTCGCGGGCGCGAAGGTCTGCTGGTGCCGCCCCGCCAGCCGAAGCCGTTGGCCGCGGCCATGGCGAAGCTTCTCGGCGACGACGACCTCCGCGCGCGGATGAGCGAGAGCGGCACCGAGCGGGCGGCCGAGTTCAGCTGGCCGCGGATCACCGAGCGGGTCGAGGCCTACTACGGATTCGTCATTCGCCGGCTGGCGGCCGCGGACGCGCTCCCGCCCGGGTTCACCGCCGAGGTGCCGCCCAAGCCGGCGTCCCCCGAGCAGCTGCGGCTCATCGACGCCGCGGCGCTGCGGGCGACCGAGCCCGGGGGCCCAGCCGGCAGGACCGAGCCGGTGCCGCCCGCGACCGACGGCTCGGGGCCGGTCGACCCGGTCCGGGATCTGACCCGAACCTCCTCCGACGACCGCTGATCCCCGGCGCGGGACCGACCCGGCGTCGGCGCGGCCCGGGGGTCAGCCGGGCGCGGGCCCGGCGCTGCCGACCGTGGCATCGATGCCTCGCTCGCCGGCCGCCCGCTCCGCCTCGACGATCCGCCAGGACCATGCCGAGTAGGCCACGACGAGACAGGTGATCGCCACCGCCGCGAGCAGGAGCGCGAGCATCGGCGTGAACAGCGGCGTGACCGCGTTGCGCTCCGCGGTGTTCACCGGGAAGTCGAAGTAGTAGAGGTACGTGGGCAGCAGGCCCTGGTACGCGTTGACCACCGCCGACGGCAGCCGCAGCCCCGAGATGTTCGGGTAGAACGCGACGAACGTGGCGACGACCGCCACGAGCAGCCCGCCGACGAACCGGCGCGGATCCCGCGCCCGCAGCACCTGCAGCGCGAGCCAGCCGAGCGGGACCGCGACGACCAGCGCGATCGGCTCGACCGGGACGTTCTCGAGCCGCAGCAGCTCGCCGTCGCCGACGAGCGCGACTCCGAGCATCGCGACCGCGACGATCGCGGCGGTCACACCGAGGCGAAGGAGCGAGCCGGTCGGCGACCCGTCCCGGCCGCGCCCCCCGAGCAGCAGCACCTCGCGGATGAGGAACAGCCCCCCGAGCACGAGCACGGCCGCGAGCAGCGCGGTCCGGGCGGTCAGCACGAAGCTCGGGATGAGCTCGGGGCAGGCCGGTCCGGGTTCCACGCCGACCGCCCAGCACAGCGGCCGCGACAGCAGGTGCAGTACGGCCGGCGCGACGATGGCCGCCGCAGCAGCGGCCTTGGCGAGAAGCCACGTCCGGCGCGACGGACCGTGCCACAGCTCGGCGACGAAGTAGGCGAGGGCGAGGATCACGAACGGCAGCGCCGTGTAGTAGTGGTACTGGAACGCCGCCCGGTCGATCCTGGCCCACGGCACCCATTGCGCCGCAAAGCCGATCGCGATCAGCGCGAGCGCGAGGCTGCGTCGCCGATACGCCTGCCACGCCACGAACGCGAGCGCCGGCACCCCGATCCACCAGATCACGAGGTTGCCCGCGTCGTAGATCGACGCCGCGGTACCGGTGTCGAAGCTCTCCTGGTAGAACCAGACCGGCTTCAGGTTGAACGGCCACGCCCACCACGGCGAGGACGCCGCGTGCTCGGCGGTGAGCTGGTCGTGGTAGCGGTACATCTGGGCGGTCAGGTCGGCCAGCGTCTGGCCGGTGTGGCCGGCCGGGAAGCCGGCGATGATTCGGTGGTTCTCGATGGCCGCCCATGGCAGGTACGACGCGACGTAGATCGCGAGGGGGATCACGACGAGCGAGATCGCGGCCCACACGAGCGGCAGCCCGAGGAGCCAGCCCGGTCGCAGCCAGGCGGTCGGTGGCGCCGCCGGCGGATCGAGCAGCCGCACCGGGTCGTCGGGGGCCGGCACGCGTGCGAGCGGCCCGAAGCCGGCCCGGCCGGCCACGACGAACAGCCCGTACACGACCGGCGCGAGGATCGCGAGCACGAGCGCCACCTCCAGCGGCGTCACCTCCAGCGGCCCGACCGCGACGGGCTGGGTCTCCCGCCCGAGCGCGAGGGCGCCGAAGAAGACGACGACCGCTCCCGCCGCGGGCGCGAGCACCGCGAAACGGAACTCGTCGGTGGACCAGGCGATGGGGTGCGTGACGGTCACGACCACGGCGACGAGCGTGAGCGCGACCATCAGCAGCAGGAACGGCACGTTCCCGAAGCCGGCCTGCCCCTCGGGGACGCTCATCGCCATGTAGCCGAGGACGACCGTGATCCCGACGAGACCGGCGATCGCGACGATCCGCCCGAGCGCGCTCCGCACGAGCAGCAGGAGCGCGATCGCCCCGATCGAGTAGGCGGCGATCCACTTCGTCGCGAGCGCCAGCCCGAGGAACATGCCGACGATCGGGAGCAGGACCCAGAAGGCCCAGCGCCCTCGCCAGCGTTCCGTCCAGAGCAGCGCGAACACGACGTAGGCGGCAACGAGGCACAGGCCGAGCACCGCGTCGATCATGCCGATCCGCGAATGGGCGAAGAGCATCCCGTCGAGCAGCGCGAACGCGCCGGCAAGGACCGCGACGTCGCGGCGCCGGAAGAGGATCCGTGCGAGGAGGTAGAGCAGCCCCGCCATCAGGGCCCCGGCGACGACCCCCGGCAGCCGCCAGGCGAACGGGTTGCCGCCGATCTCGACGGTCGCGACCGACCCGGCCTCGTCCCCGGCAAAGGCGAGGAGCTGTTGGCGGTCGCTCTGCGGGCGCTCCGATGCGATGTCCCAGGCGAGCGCCGAGGGCTCGAAGGGCAGCACGGCGTCGGCGTAGGGCGCGTTGGCGTGCGGCTCGATCACGTAGACCGTCCAGCCGGCGCCGTCCTGGGTGCGCCCGAGCACGTGGACCATCTCGGTCGCGTCGTTGAACGCGATCCGGGTGCCGGGTCCGGGCAGGAAGTTCGTGCTGGCGATCTCCGGCGACGTCGCCTCGTCGCCCCCGAGCGAGACGACCGTGAACGAGGGATCGTCGGGCGGGCCGGTCGTCGCGTACAGCTGGTCGCTGTCGACGTGCACGCGGGTCAGGCCGTGGGCTCCTCCGGCGATGTCCAGCCGGGCCACCTCGGCGGCGCCGGCGACCTCGAGGAACACGATCCCGTCCGTGCCCGCGACCGCGATCCTGGCCAGGTCGGCGACCTCGATCCCCGGCAGCTCGCCGGCCGCGATTGCTTCGTCGATGTCGGTGCGCGCCGCATCGTCGGGGATCCCGGTGATGACGGTGCTCGCCTCGCCCAGCGCGAGCCGCTCCTCGTAGTCCGCCGCGTCGCCGCCGAGGATCTCGACCAGTCGCTGGGCGGCGGCGGCCGGATCGGGGACGTCGCCCGGCGTCGACACGACCGCGGGTCCGGTCCCGGCCTCGGCGAGGTCTGCCAGGCCGGCCACGGAGGCCGACGCGAGGACCTCTCCGCTGTCGCGGTCGAGGATCGCGAGCTCGTCGCCGGACGCGGCCACGAGCGTCGTCCCGTCCCCGGTGGCGAGGAGGTGATCGACCGGTTGCCAGGTCGCGACGAGGAACGGCTCGAGCGGCGCGCCGCCGTCCGCCGCCGCGAGGTCGACGCCGTACAGGTCGCCGTCGGCCGTCCCGACGAACAGCTGCCGGAGCTCGTCGTCGAGCGTGAGCGCGCGCGGCTGCGCGACGTCGAGCGTGGCGATCAGGTCGCGCGACGCCAGGTCGTAGACGCGCAGCCCGTCGTCGGCGGCGACGTACAGGCGGTCGCCGACCTCCTGCCCGCTGCCGAACGGGTCGGTTCGTCGGGGCTCGACGAGCGCGTCGAAGACCGGCGAGCCGACGGCGCTCGTGGCGCTGACCCGGTTGTCCCCGAGCAGCGCGATCCCGCCGGCCAGCACGTACTTGCCGAGGTGCGGGTGCGTCCACTCGTAGATGTCCTGCGATTCGCCGTAGCGCCAGACCTGGAGGAACTCCGCCGCGGTCTGGACGTGGTGCACCTCGTCGAAGTGGAAATGCGGCGGCTCGCCGAGCCGGAACGTGCGGAGGACGAGCGTGGCGACCACGAGCACGATGAGCAGCCAGACGTCGAGCCGGTCGATGCGACCGCCACCCTCACGCCTGAGCAGGAGGCTCCGGTCCGCCCGGATCGAGGGACCTGCCAGCCGGTCGAGGCGATCGTCGGCCGTCCGCCGCCGCGCGGCGAGCGGATCGACCGCCGCCGGGAGCGGATCGAGCGCCGGGCCCTCCGCCGCGCCGGGGCGCATCGTCGTGGGCGACGCCGGCTCGTCGTCGGGAGGCGGGGCGGTTGTCAGGCGCATCTCCGGCGGGGCGACCACCGCAGGGCGGTGCGGCGCGGCCTCGTGGCCCGGAGACGCGTCGCCGGGGGCCGCGGGCGCGTCCTCGGACAGCGGCTCCCGCGCGCCGGCCTCGGCAATCTCGTCCGCGAGGCGCTCGCGGCTGTCGGCGCGGAGCTGGGCGAGGCCCCAGGCGAACGCCACGAGATGGACCATCGCCACGATCGTCACGCCCGGCGCCGAGCGCAGGGCCTGCCCGATGCCCAGCCAGTCGACGACGCCGACCGCGCTGTGATCGAAGAGCGTCGTGAGGACCACGTACAGGTTCGCGAACGTCGCCGCCGACAGGACGACGTAGGCGAGCCGCCAGCGGATCGAGACCGCGGCGAGGATCGCGCCGAGCGCGAAGAACGGGAACATGTAGCGCTCGTGCACGCGGGTCGGGACGACGAAGAACGCCATCGCGAGCAGCGCGAGACCGACGAGCAGCGTCGCCCGGTCGGGCGAACGGGCGACGAGCCACAGCACGAGCGCGATCGACGCGAGCAGCAGCGTCGTGCCGACGAGCACCGCGGGAATGGGACCGAACGTGACCGTGCCGGTGCTGCACCGGTCGCCGCCGCTGTCGTTCGGCGCGACGTTCGGGGTGTCGCAGATCCAGTACCCGTCGGCGGCCAGGCTGTAGCCGAGGTCCCCGGGGATCAGCGCCCACGGGTTGTAGGCGTTGACGGTCGTGTACGGATAGCCGCCGGCGGCCACGCCGACCTGCTCGAGCAGCCCCGAGCGAATGAACGGCGCCTCGGGCGACGGCTCCACCACCGACAGCCCGAACGGCGCCGCGAGCACGACCGCGGTCACGAACCCCGCCAGCGCCGTCGTCAGGATGCGGACCGGTCGGTCGGTTCGGCGCTCCCAGGCACGGAACCGCTCCCCGGCGCCCGCGCCGGGAGGGGTGGCCGGGCGCTCGGGCGGCGGATCGTCGCCGTAGGCACCGCGCGGCCACAGCGCGCGGCGGATCGTGACGACGGCCACGAGCGGTACGAGGATCCCGAGCTGCGGCTTGATGATCGCCGCGGCCACGGTCAGGACCGCCGCGCGCTCCGGCCGGTCGCGCCACAGCTCGCGCAGCGCGAGCAGGAGGAACACCGCCCCGAACGCGTCGACCTGGCCCCACACGGCGCTGTCGAACCAGGTGACCGGATTGAGCACGACGAGGGCGGCGCCGAGGAGCGCGACTCCCTGGCGCGCGCCGAGCTCGCGAGCCATCGACCAGACCAGCCAGCCGAGGGCCGCGTCGGCGAGGATCGCGGGCAGCTTGACGAGGTCGCCGATGCCCCCGATCGCGCTCCCGACGACGCCGACCAGCCACAGCACGTAGAGGTAGCCCGGCGTGTAGTCGGCGAAGGCGACCCGATCGTAGAAGCCGTACGGCCCGCCGGCCGCCAGCTCGGCCGCCCACGCCCGGAACGAGACGACGTCGGTGATGAACCCGGAGCCGGGCAGCAGGACGTATGCAATGATGAATCGGAGGGCGAGCCCGATCGCGAGCACGACCGCGACCGCGGCGACGGCCCCTGGGATCCCGGCAGACCGTGACGACGTTCGCGCGCTTCGCTCGGTCCCACCCCTGGCGGGGCCAGTCACCTGGGGAACGGCTCCTGCACGAGCGTGAAGGTGGATCGGAGCGTAGCACAGGGTCGGGCGCACGACGCCCGGTCGACCGAACGGACGGACGCGCACGGAGCGGCCTGGATCGCGGCCGCGATCGGCGTCGGTTTCATGGTGCTCGCCCTCGCGATCTACTCGCGGACGTTGGTCGAGCGGCCGTACGACCACTTCGTCTGGCAGGCGGCGGCCTACCTCGAGGGGCAGGTCGCGATCCGCTACCCGACGCCGGACAACTGGTACTTCCAGGACGTGCTGCCGGTCGAGACCGCCGACGGTGTCGAACGGGGGCTCATCCCGTTCCCGCCATTGCCGGCGCTCCTGCTGCTGCCGTTCGTGGCGCTCCACGGCCTCGCCACCGACGACCAGCTGCTGTTCGTGGTGCTCGGTGCGGTCGACGTCGGGCTCTGCTGGTGGATGCTCGGGCGGCTCCGGATCCGCCCGGCGATCCGGATCGCGACGACCGGGTTCTTCGCCTTCGGCACCGTCTTCTGGTATACCGCGCAGCTCGCGACCACCTGGTACCAGGCGCACGTCGTCGCGGTCGGGCTCGCGATGCTCGCGATCGGCGTCGCGCTGGGCGGTGACCGCGCCGCCGCCGAGCCCGAGGTGGACGCGACGGAACCCCGCGACGCGCTCGCCGCGATCGCCCGTGACCGCCTCGCGGTCGACCCGCGCCAGTTCGCCGCCGGACTGCTCTTCGGGCTGGCCTGCACGGCCCGCCTGACGGTCGTGTTCGCGGCGCCGTTCTTCATGCTCGTCGGGAGCGGCGGCTCGTGGTGGCGGCGCAGCTGGTCGGCGGGGCTCGGTGCCGCGATCCCGGTCGGCGCGCTCGTCGCGTACAACCTCGCCACGACCGGGCACGTCTTCCACCCGGCGTACGAGGTGCTCTACGCGCTCGAGGCCACCTTCTACCCGACGCTCGGGTACAACCTCGACTGGGGCATCGAGGACCCGCGCTACATCCCGCAGAACCTCGGGATCATGCTGTTCTCGGCGCCGGACCTCCTTCCCGCAGCGGTCCCGGACTCGCTCGCGGTCGACCCGGTCCCGTACTGCACGGAGCCCGGCGCGGTGCGCGGGCTCTTCGACGCCACCTGCCCCCTCGCCGTGCCCCGCGACGTCGGCATGAGCGTGCTGCTGACCTCGCCCGCCTATCTGCTCGTGCTGCCGGCGCTCCTCGGCCATCGCGGCAGCCGGCTCGCCGCCGGCGCGTTCGTCGCGGTCCTGCTCGTGGCGCTCGTGAACCTCATGCACTTCAGCCAGGGCTGGGTCCAGTTCGGCTACCGGTTCAGCAACGACTTCGCGCCGTGGGCACTGCTGCTGGTCGCGCTCGGGGCGGAACGGCTGGCGGCACGCGATCGCGGCGGCCCCGGTCCGGGACTGGCGCTCGTCGCGACGCTCGTGCTGGCCTCGGTCCTCGTGAACACCTGGGGCGTCGTGTGGGGCAACCTGCTCGGATGGTGAGCCCTCCACGCTGGGTCGCGCCCGTCGCCGTCGGCCTCGCGGCGTTCGTGCTGGCTCGCTGGACGCTGCTCCCCGGGGTCGCCTTCTGGGACACCGCGGAGCTGCAGGCCGTCGCACCGCTGATGGGAACCGCGCATCCGACCGGCTTCCCGACATACGTCGTGCTCGGCTGGCTGGCCTCCGTCGTGCTCCAGCCGTTCGGTGAGCCGGCGTTCCGGATGAACCTGTTCTCCGCGCTGTCGGTTGCGGTCGCGGCCGCCGTGACGGTCGACCTCGTCCGGGCCCTGACGGGGTCCCGTGCAATCGGCATCGCCGCCGGGCTGGGGCTCGCCGTCACCCCGGTGGTCTGGGACAACGCCACCCACGCCGAGGCCCACACGCTGCACCTCGCGCTGGTCGCGATCCTCCTGCGGCTCCTTGTCGGATGGGAGGACCGCCGGCGCGCCGCTGACCCGGACGCCCGTGCCGGCGCCGATCGCTGGCTGGCGGCGGCGGCGGTCGTGTTCGGCCTGTCGCTCGGCAACCACTCGCTGACGCTGCTGCTGGCGGTTCCCGTCGGCCTGTTCGTCCTCGCGGTCGAGCCCGGCATCGTCGGCCGGCCGCGGTTCATCGCGGCCTGCGCGGCGGCGCTCGCGGCCACGGTCGTGCTGGTGTACCTCGAGCTCCCGCTGCGGGCCGGGCCGTTCCGGGCCCCGCTGGTCTACGGTCGACCCGAGACCTGGGACGGCTTCTGGTACATCGTGCTCGCGGAGCAGTTCCGCGGCAGCCTCAGCGCGCCGTTCGCCGACATGGCCGGCAAGGTGGCCGCGCTCGTCGACCGAAGCGTCGGAGCGTTCGGCCCACTGACGCCGCTCGTGCCGCTCGGGCTCGCGGCGACGGTCGTGGTCCGGCCGCGGTACGCGCTCCTCACCGGTCTCGGGGCGCTCATCACGGTCTTCTTCGCCGCGTCCTACGACAACGCCGCGATCGAGCGGTACGACCTGGGGCCGATCCTGTTCGCCTGGACGTGGCTCGCGATCCTCGCCGCGTCGGCGGCCGGCCTTCTCGCCCGGGCGTGGCGCGGCGGCATCCGCCGGGAGGAGCCGCGGGGTCAGTGGCGGCCGGCGCTCCCCGCCGGCGGGGTGGCGCGGGTGCTCGTCGCGACGCTGCTCGTGCTGGCGGTCCTGCCCGGCGTGCCGCGGACGTTCGAGCGCGTGGATGCGAGCGGCGACCGCCTTGCCGAGCGCTGGCTCGACGACGTCGACGCGGCGCTCGAGCCGAACGCGGTCGTCGTGAGCTGGTGGAGCTTCTCGACTCCGCTATGGTACGCGCAGCACGTCGAGGGCCGGCGACCGGACATCGAGATCATCGACGATCGAACCCGTCTCGATCGCGACCTCGGGTCGGTCGCGGACGTGATCAACGCGCACCTCGGCGCGCGGCCCGTCTACGTGATCCGCCCGGCGAACGAGCTGGCGGCGCTCGAGGAGGACTACGTCATCGAGTCGATCCATGTCGGCATGCCGGACCCGCTCGCCCGGGTGCTCGCACGACGCGAGGCCGGCTCATGACGGCCCGGGTCCCGCGGCTGTCGTACTTCTTCCCGGCGCACAATGAGGAGGCCAACCTCGCGGCGCTCGTCGAGGAGGCCCTGGCGACGCTTCCCGGGCTGGCCGACGCGTTCGAGATCATCGCGGTCGACGACGGCTCGAGGGACCGCACGGCGGCAATCGCCGAGGAGCTGGCCGCGGCACATCCCGGGCTCGTGCGGCTCGTCCGCCATCCCGTCAACCTCGGCTACGGCGCGGCGCTGCGCTCGGGGCTCGCGGCCTCGCGCTACGAGCTCGTGGCGTTCACGGACGGGGACCGCCAGTTCAGGGTGGAGGACGTCGGCCGGCTGCTCGAGCGGCTGGCCGCGCCCGACGCTCCCGACGTCGTCGTCGGCTTCCGCATCAAGCGCGCCGACCCGCTGATCCGGACCCTCTACGCGCGGCTGTACCGCCTCGCGAACCGGATCTTCTTCGGTCTCCGGGTCACCGACGTCGACTGCGCCTGCAAGGTGTTCCGGCGCGAGGCGCTCGACGGCATCCGGGTCGAGTCCGGCGGGGCCTTCTTCTCGGCCGAGCTCCTGATCAAGCTGCGCGCGGCCGGCCGGTCCGTCGTGGAGGTGGGCGTGCCGCACTACCCGCGGACCGCCGGGTCCCCGACGGGCGCGAAGCCGTCGGTCGTGCTCCGGGCGGTGAAGGACTTCTGGCTCACGCGCGTCCGGATGTGGGCGAACCGGCGACGGGCGCTGCGCCGCGGCGAGCCGATCCTGGGCGGCCCCGCGACCTAGCTCTCGCGACCCTCGCCCTCGCCCGGGTCGAGGTCGAGCGAGTTGACGAAGTCGCGGAAGACGTCCAGCCGGGGGTCGACCACCCGCTCGCCGGTCGACTCGAGGGCCGAGCCGGGCTCGCCGTCGTCGCCGAGCCCGCCGTCCGCGCCGAGGCCCGCCTGGTCCAGCACGTCGAGCGCCGCGTAGACCCGGACGCTCGTCCGGACCGCCAGCGCGAGCGCGTCCGAGGGACGCGAGTCGACCTCGACCACCCGACCGTCGAGCTCGAGGAAGATCCGGGCGTGGAACGTCTCCTCGGCGAGCTCCGAGATGACGACGCGGTCGACGTTGGCACCGAGCCCCTCGAGCGCTGCGACGAACAGATCGTGGGTGAGCGGGCGCTCCGGGGCGAGACCCTGGAGCCGCATCGCGATCGCGCTGGCCTCCCACGGACCGATCCAGATCGGCAGGTAGCGCTCGCGCTCCTTCTCCTTGAGGATCACGACGTGGCGGTTGGAGAGCATGTGTACGCGCACGCTCTCGACGACCATCTCGACCAGCTCCGCCATGGCGCGATTATCCCACGGGATGCGGTCCGGACGGCCCTGCCCGCCCGCCCGCGAGCAGCCGGATCGCGAGCGCGCCCGCGACGAAGCCGCCGATGTGCGCGAAGAACGCCACGCCGCCCGTCGTCTCCGCACCGAGCGACGCCAGGCCGTCGAACAGCTGGAGGACGAACCAGAAGCCCAGCACGAGCACCGCCGGCACGTCGATCAGCTGGTAGAAGAAGCCGAGGAACACGAGCGTCGTGATGCGGGCCCGCGGGAACAGCACGAGATACCCGCCCAGGGTCGCGGCGATGGCCCCGGACGCGCCGACCATCGGAACCGTCGATTCGGGCGCCACGGCGATCTGGGCGAGCGCCGCGAGGACCCCGCCGGCGAGGTAGAACAGCAGGAACGTGACGCGCCCGAGCCGATCCTCGATGTTGTTCCCGAAGATCCACAGGTAGAGCAGGTTGCCGAGCAGGTGGATGACGCCACCGTGCAGGAACTGGCTCGTGACGAGCGTGGCGGTCTCCTGGGACAGCACCCCACCGGCACGCCACGCAGCGAGGACGTCGGCCGGCACGACACCCCATTCCCGGACGAACGGCTCCAGCGACGGCCGGGCGGTGGCGTCGAGGCCCAGCTCGTAGGCGAACGCGACGATGCACGCGACGATCAGCCCCAGCGTGACGATCGGCGTGCGCGTGGTCGGGTTCGCGTCCCGAAGCGGGATCACCGGGCGCGGTCCGCGCTACGACTCGTCGTCGGGCTCGGCGGTCGGCTCCCCGGATGGCGCGCCGGACGGCGCCGGCGTGGCCGGAGCCACGTCCGGGACGGCCACGAGCGCGGCCCGGTGGATCGTGTCCCTCGTGATCCAGACGAGCGTCGGCGGCTGCCCCTCCTCGGCGGGCGGGAGGTAGTAGAAGTCCCGAACGTCCTCCCAGCCGGGCTGGCCGCCCGCGAGGCGATACTGCTCGACGAAGGTGCCCTCCAGCTTGTCGATCGCCAGGATCCGCGCGTTCCGCCGGTCATAGGCGTAGAGGTTGCCGGCCCGGCGGTCGGCGGAGCCGTCGATGAGCGTGTACTGCGGCGCCCGACGCAGGAGCTCGTCACCCGGCGTGCCCGCCTCCCAGCCCTCGCTCCGACCCGACGAGAAGCGGATGAGCCCGCCGTTCTCGATCGCGTAGATGTCGCCGTCGATGTGGAGGTTGACCATCGTGTCGGTCCGGCGCGACGTCGGGTCGGCCAGCCACATGGTCGGCCGGGACGGGAAGCCGCTGCCGTCGCGCGCCGGCGAGTAGGCCAGGATCTGCTTCTCCGACGGATCGACGACGTACAGGTTGTAGAGGCCCTCGCTGGCGCTCCGCACGAACGTCCCCATCGCGAGGATGTCGTCGCCCCAGCCGCTCGCCCCCTGGACGCGGACGCGGGTCAACGTGCCGTCGCCCTTCTTGTTCGCGGCGCGCCACCGCCAGAGGACGTTCTTCGCGTCGAGGATCAGCAGGTCGCGCACACCGACCGCGATGAGGCGGGGCTCGGACTGGGTGGCGCCGGCGGCCTTGCGTCCGGCCCGGAAGATCGCCTTCGCCTCGCGCGCGGCGAGATCGACCCGGTAGACGCTGCTCGACGCGCCCTCGATGACATAGGTCGCGCCGTCGGGGCCCCGCAGGATCGACCGAAGGTCGATCGGGTCGCCGTCCTCGCGCGGGTTGAAGGTGAACAGGGCTTCCGGCGCCACCGGCACGACCCGGTACAGCCGATCCAGCCCCTCGACCGCACGCTCCCGGAGCGGGTCGACGGTCGACGCGCGGACGCCGTTCTCGCGGGCCACGTCGAGCTGCTCGTAGGCTTCGGTCAGCAGCTGGAGCGCCTCCTGCGGGTCCGCCTCGACCAGGTCGATGCCCGGGCCCATCACCTCGTTGAGATTGGTCCGGGCGATGGTCAGGGCCCGCTGCCCGGCGTCGATCGAGCTGATGGCGTCGGTCCCGGTCCCCGGCGAGGCGAAGGCCCACACCCCGAGGCCCAGCCCGCCCAGGACGAGGATGAAGGCGAGGATCGCGACCGCCGCCCGGCGCTGGGTCTCGCGCCGGGAGGCGAGCGGCGTCACCCGGCGATACGCCGGCTTGCGCCGCGGCATGAGCTCCTGCACGCGCCCGACGACGCGCTCGAGTGCGCCGCCGACCGACTCACGGGCGGAGCCCGCCGCCGCGCTCACGGCGCTGCCTGCAGCCTGGACGCCGTCGGCGAGCGGAATCGGCGAGCGGTCGGGCGCCCCTGCGAGCGGCTCGGCCGGCCGGACGGGCACGAGCGTCCGCTGGCGGCTCGTCGCGTTGACCTCGGTCGCCTCGAAGGCGATCGCGCCGTCGCTGCCGCTCCCGTCGGCAGCCACGAAGCGGTGGTGGAGGTGCTCCATCGCGGACTGCGGATGGAGCGTCAGCATGGCGTCCTTCAGCTCGTCGACCCCGAGCTTGGCCACGACGTTCGGCGAGATCAGCACGAGCGAATCGCCGACCGAGATCTCACCGCGCCACACGTCGGGCTCGAGCTCCCCGGAGGGCAGGCCCCGCTCGCGGTGCGGGTCGGGCAGCGTCGAGAGGCGCGCCTGCCGGATGAGGTAGGCCTCGGCAGGTCCGACGGTCGCGACGTACATCTCGTTGCCGCGGACGACGGCCACACCGACCCCGATCGGCCCGTTGCCGCCCTGGCTCTTCAGCCCCAGCCGGTCGCCCTGGTGCGACAGCCGCTTGTTGGCGGTCGCGATCGCCTTCTGCAGGCAGACCCGGATCCCGGCGGACTCGTCGTAGTAGTACTCGTTGCGGATCGTCTCGGCCGTCATCCGCGTCGCCTCGAGCGCGTGCCGGGTGCTGACCCGCGAGGTCACCAGCAGGTACAGGTGCCCCTTCGAGCGCGCGACGGATCCGACGCTCGGCTCGACCACGACGAGCGTGTCGGGCGAGTCTGGGAGGCGGTCGTGCTCGGCGACGAGGCCGAGCTTCATGTGCAATCGGACGGCCATGCGGTCTCGTATCGGCGGTCGCCTGTCACGGTCGGCGACCAGGGCGGCGAGCGGCGGAATCCCGGTTCGATCGAGGTCGCTCGCTCCGAGATGGCTGGCAGGTGCCGGGATTATACGCGGGGCGGGTTGCGCCGGACGCGGATCCGAAGCTCGCGCACCCCGACGCCGCCGGGTGCCGCGGCAAAGGCCGCGAGCAGCTCGGTCGAGCGCAGCCGGAGCTCCTGGGCGACGATCGGCGCGTCGGTCTCGACGTCGAGCGCGAAGCCTTCGATGCCCACCACCCGACACGCGCCGCTGGCCGCCGGGACGCGCTCCTCGACGAGTGCCTCGAACGTGGCAATCGCTCGGGACAGCCGGAGCTCGTCCTCGAGCCCGAGCGCCCGCGCGGTCTCCGGCATGAGGTCGCCGATGCGGACCATCGGCCGTCGCCGCGAGCTCACGGGGCACCGATCCCGGGGACGACCTCGGGCCCCGGCAGGAGCGCGGCGCCGGCCGGGCCGGCCACCACCTGCCAGGGGCGGGCGATCGCGAGCAGCTCGGGGTCGAGGTCGTCGAGCGTGGTCGTCGTGACGAACGACTGGGGGAGCGCGGCGATCCGGCGCACGAGGTGCGATCGGCGTTCCGGATCGAGCTCCGAGAAGACGTCGTCGAGCAGCAGGAGCGGCGGCCGGCCGTCGAGCGCGGTGAGCAGATCGAGCTCGGCCAGCTTGAATGCGAGGATCGCGGTCCGCTGCTGGCCGCGCGAGGCGAACGCCGCCAGGTCGCGGCCACCCATCTCGAACACGATGTCGTCGCGGTGGGGACCGATGAGCGTCGAGCCGTTCCAGACCTCCTTGTCCGCGGTCTCGACCAGCCGCCGTGCCAGCGCGTCGCGCGGCGACTCGCCGGGGAGTGCCGGCGCGTTCGTGGCATAGCGGATGTGCAGAGCCCCGGCGGCGGCCTCGTCGGGGGCAATCTCCGCGTGCGCCTCGGCCAGCGGACCCGCGAGGGCCTCGAGCAGGCGCAGGCGTTCGTCGACGAGCGCCGCCGCAGCATGGAGGAACGATGCATCCCAGAAACGGAGCTCGTCGCGCGTCGCGGCCTCCTCGCGGATCGCCCGGAGCAGACTGTTGCGCTGCTGGAGGATGCGCCCGTAGGTCGTCAGCGTGTCGCCGTAGACCGGGGAGCGGCTCGTGGCGAGCTGGTCGACGGCCGCGCGACGGAGCGAGGGGGAGCCGGCGACGAGCAGCATCTCCTCCGGGGCGAAGACCACGATGCGCAGGACGCGGGCCAGGCCGGACGCGCGCCGGCCGACGCCGTTGACGCGGATCCGCTTGCGTCCGCCGGTGCCCGTCGCACCGGTTCGGGTCACGGCCACCTCGACCACCTCCCGACCGACCGCTCCCTCGATGCGGGCGAGGTCGGTGCCCCAGCGGATGAGCTCGCCATCCGCGGTCGTCCGGTGGGACCGTCCCCAGGCAAGCATGACGACGGCTTCGAGCAGGCTCGTCTTGCCGGCCGCGTTGGGACCCCAGATCAGCTGCGGGCCGCCACCCACCGTGGTGTCGAGGGTGGCGTATCCCCGGAAGTCGAGGAGGCGGATGGACTCGAGCAGGACCGACTCCCCGTCTGCGTGCCCCTAGGAGGTCGTCCGAACCGGCATGACGACGTGGACGTAGCGCTCGTCGCCGACCGGCTTGAACACGCCGGGCGACAGCGGTCCGTTGAGCTCGAGCGCGAACTGGTCCGCGTCGACGTTCGTCAGCACGTCGGCCAGGTAGCGGGCGTTGAAGGCGATCGTGGTGCCGTCGCCGTCGACCGCCGCCTCGACCGCGCCGACGTGGTCGCCGACCTCGGCGTTCGCGCTGACCGTGATCCCGGTGTCGCTGTCCCCGCCGATCTGCAGCTTCACGATGTTCGCGGACTCGTGGGCGATGAGCGCGGCCGGGCGGACCGCGCGCAGCAGCTCCTCGCGGTCGAGCACCGCGCGCGTCGTGTGCGACTGCGGCATGACCTGCTGGTAGTTCGGGAACTGGCCGTCGATCAGCCTGCTGACGAGGTCCACGCCCTCGAGGTGGAACAGGACCTGGTTGCGACCGCCGGCCAGGATGACGTCGACGGGATCGTCGCTGTCGGTCAGGATCCGGGCGAGCTCGTTGAGCGCGCGCGCGGGGATGACCACGCTCGTCTCGGGGACGGCGTCGAGGACGGGGATCGTGCGGACCGCGATCCGGTAGTTGTCGGCGGCGGCGAGCGTCAGCTGGTCGCCCTCGAAGCGGGCGAGGACCCCGGTCAGGATCGGGCGGGCCTCGTCGCTGGCCGCGGCGAACGTCGTCTCGGCCAGGGCCCGGCGCAGGACGTTCTGCGCGATCCGCGTCGTCGGCCGCTCGCCGGCGGTCTGGATCGCCGGGAACTCGTCGGCGTCGATGCCCTTGATGTGGGTCTCGAACCGGCCGGAGCGGAGGTTCAGGATGTCGCCGGCCTGGAGGTCCAGGTCGACCCGCTCGCCGGCGGGCAGCGAGCCGACGAGATCGGTCAGCAGCCGGGCCGGAACGGTCGTCGCGCCGTCGGTCTCGATCTTGCCCGGCACCCAGTACGTGATCCCGATCTCGAGGTTGGTCGCGGTCAGCTTGAGCCCCGCGTCCTCGGTCTTGAGGAGCACGTTGGCGAGCACCGGGAGCGTGCTGCGTGTGCTGACGGCGCGGCTCACGACCGACAGCCCGCGGGCCAGGTTCTCCTGCATGACCGAGAGTTTCACGTCGGGTTCACTCCACGCTTCGCGGGACGGGACGGACGGCGCTCGCGGGCGGCCGGGTCGGGGGGTGTTCGGACGGGATCCGGCCGGCGCCGATTCGTTGGTGGGTATCTTCTCTCTATCTTCTCACCCCGTCATCACCGTCATCATGGTGTGGATCGCGTGGATGCCGAGCGAGCGCCGTGCACGACGGGACGGTGGACGACCGCCCGCCGTCCGTGGATGACGCCGGGGACAGCGGGGAGCGTGTCGGGGAGTCGGTGTGGGCAGGCCCGGCGCGCCCGGTTGCGACGCGTGGAAGGGCCGTCGCCTCGTGCACCGGGCCCGGCCGGCGCTCCACGCCGGGACGGTGGACCTGTCCACAATGCGGGATGGTTTTCCACGGATTCCCGGTGGTTATCCACACCTGCAGGGATCGGGCGGACCGGGATCGGGCGGATTCGAGGCGCGTGACAGGCCCACCCCCGGCCGTCAGTCGGAGTAGATCAGCTCCCGAACCGCGGCGATCTCGCGCCGCAGCTCGTCGTTCGAGGCGATCTCCCGGTTGATCTTGTCGCACGCGTGGAGGACCGTCGAGTGGTCCCGGCCACCCAGCTCGGCGCCGATCCGAAGGAGCGACACGTCGGTCTCCTCGCGCATGAGGAACATCGCGATCTGGCGCGGGACGACGATCGCCTTGTCGCGCTTCTGGCCCTGGAGCGCGTCGAGCGGGACGCTGTAGTAGTCCGACACCGCCTTGGCGATCCGCTCGGGGGTGACCTGGCGCTTCTTCGGGTTGTACAGGACGTTCGACAGCACGGCCTGGGCAAGCTCGATGCTGATCGGCATGGCGCCCATGGAGGCGTAGGCCACGATCCGGTTGAGCGCCCCCTCGAGCTCGCGGATGTTGCTGACGACCTTGCGCGCGATGAACTCGATCACGTCCGACGTGATCGGCACACCGCCCTCCTCGGCCTTCGCGCGGAGGATCGCGATGCGGGTCTCGAGGTCGGGCGCGGTGAGGTCGGCGATGAGTCCCCACTCGAAGCGGCTGCGCAGGCGCTCCTCGAGCGTGAGGATCGCCTTCGGCGGCCGGTCGGACGAGAGCACGATCTGCTTGCCCTCGTCGTGGATCGCGTTGAACGTGTGGAAGAACTCCTCCTGGGTCCGCTCCTTGTCGGCGATGAACTGGATGTCGTCGATCAGGAGGAGGTCGATCCGCCGGTAGCGTGCGCGGAACTCGTCGATCTTGCCCTGCTGGATCGACGTGATGAACTCGTTCGTGAACTTCTCGCTGGTCGCGTACACGACCCGCTTGCGCGGGAACTTGGCGACGACCTGGTTGCCGATCGCGTGCATCAGGTGGGTCTTGCCCAGACCGACGCCGCCGTACAGGAACAGCGGGTTGTAGGCGTGCCCCGGCCGCTCCGCGACCGACAGGCTCGCCGCGTGGGCGAGCCGGTTGGCCGACCCGACGATGAACGTCGAGAAGGTGTAGCGCGGGTTGAGGTTCGTCGCGCCGCCCTCGCCGCCGACTCGGGTCGGCTCGAGCCGGACCTGCGGTGCCGGGGCCGGCCGCGCGGCGTCCTCGCCGTTCGTCTCGGGCGCCGCCGTGACGATGAACTCGACCTGGACGCTGTAGCCGACGATGCGGGCGAGCGTCTGGCTGATCAGCGATCGATAGCGCGTCTCGAGCCAGTCCTTGGCGAAGCCGTTCGGGACGCCGATGCGGAACCGCTGGTCGTCGACGTCGACGAGCTGCGTCTCCTTGAGCCACGTCTCGTAGTTGGCGGGCGAGAGCGAGACCTGGAGCTCACCGAGCGCCGCGCGCCATACCTGCTTCGCGTCCATTCGTCGTGTTTCGACCTTGACTCAGCGCATTGATTGACCGGGTGGGTAAACGCCGACCACGGACGCGGAGACGGGGACCGGTGCCAAGACCTGTTCGCGCTCCCGGCGGACCGGGAGTGACGGCTCCGGGAGTCCCGTCCGAGGGCCTCCGAAGGGGCGACTCTCAGGCGTCCCGGCGCCGAGGGCCCGGTGAGGATAGCACCGCGTCCGTGGCCGTCGCAAGGCGATTCTGGTATACCCCCCTGGAGTATCCGATCGCGCGATCCAGAACGGTCGGGCGAAGCCCTCGCGCGCGCCCGAATCGAATGGTGGGCGAGCCACCGGTCGGCCCTGCGGCGCCGGGCGGACGTGTTTGACACCCCTCTCGGGGCCGTCATATCATCCGCCGGACGACGACGCGCCGTGCGCTTCCGTGCGCCAGGCGCGTCTGCGTGCCTCTACGGGGTTTGGAGCGACAAGTCCCCGAGGGCGGATGGAGAGGATCCCGGACAGTTCCGATGACCAAGCAGACGTATCAGCCGAAGAAGCGCCATCGCGCCAAGGAGCACGGCTTCCGGGCCCGGATGAAGACGACGCCGGGCCGGCGTGTGCTCGCCGCACGGCGCGCTCGCGGCCGCAAGCGGCTGACGGTCTGACCGGGGGTCGCGGCACACACACGCCGCGGCTCGTGATGCTCTCCCGCCCGCAGGAGTTCGCGGCGTTCCAGGGCGCCGGGACCAGCCGGTCCCACCCCCTGCTCACCGCTCGCTTCGTGCGGAACGACCTGGGGACGACGAGGTTCGGGTTCGCAACCGGCCGAAAGCTCGGCTCGGCGGTGATCCGGAACCGCGTCCGACGACGACTCCGCGAGGCGCTCAGGGTGATGGCGCCCTCGTTCCAGCCCGGCTGGGACGTCCTCATCATCGCCCGGCCCGCGATCGTCGAGGCCGACCACGACGCACTGGTCGGGGCATTGCGCCGGACGCTCGTCCGGGGCGGGGTACTCGGAGGACCCACGGCCGCGTGAAGCGACTCGGGATCGGCCTGATCAAGCTCTACCGGATCGTCTTCGCCTGGCTGCCGCCGAGCTGCCGGTTCGAGCCGACCTGCTCCCACTACACGGAGCAGGCGATCGAGAAGTACGGCCTGGTCAAAGGCAGCTGGCTCGGTGCGAAGCGCATCGCCCGCTGCCATCCATGGAACCCGGGCGGGTATGACCCGGTCCGCTAACGAGGCACGCACCGCGTGACACTTTCCCGGCCCCCGCGGGCATGGCTCGGGCCCGCCCTCCTCATCCTCGCGAGCGTCGTCCTCGTCGTCGGCTGCGCTCCGGGGGCGACCGTGGATTCGTCGGGCAACACGGTCACGCCGACGCCCCACCCCCCGTTGCAGCCGGCCTCCCCCGGCGCGGATCCGGTCAGCCTGCTGGCGTGGCTCTTCACGCCGATCTTCCAGGCGCTGTTCATCATCCTGGCCGGCGTCTACCAGGTCCTCGAGAACCTGTCCGTACCGGCCGCGATCCTGTGGGCCATCGTGGTCCTGACGATCATCGTGCGGGCGGCGCTCATCCCGCTCTTCCGGAAGCAGCTCGTCTCGACGCGCCGGATGCAGCTGCTCCAGCCGGAGCTGCGCGAGGTCCAGAAGCGCTACAAGGGCGACCGGGTGAAGGCGCAGCAGGCGCAGCAGGAGCTCATGCGCGAGCGCGGCGTCAACCCGCTGGCCGGCTGCCTCCCGCTCCTCCTCCAGCTGCCCTTGCTGCTGATCATGTACTCGGTCATCCAGAACGGCCTCACCAACCAGGACCCGCGGGCGATGCTCGAGGTGTTCGGCGTCCAGCTCGTGAACCTCGAGTGCGTCAACATCCCGCCGGGCGGCACGGCGCCGGATCCGGCGCTCGGCCCGTGCATCGACCCGATCGCCCCCCTGCTCGGCGACGTGAGCAAGCCGCAGGTGCTCTTCGACTGGTACCTCGTGCCTGGTTTCGGGATCAGCGTCCTCGCCGTGATCTCCGCCGTGCTCCAGCTCGTCCAGTCGCGGATGATGCTGCCCCCGGCGGACGAGTCGGCCGGGAGCGATCCGAACGCGCGGATGCAGCGCCAGATGATGCTGTTCCTGCCGCTCATCTCGGTCGTGTACGGCGGCTTCCTGCCGGCCGGCCTGTTCATCTACTGGATCGTCGCGACGCTCTTCTCGATCGTCCAGCAGTACCTCATCGTGGGCTGGGGCGGCATGTTCCCGATCCTGGGGTTCGATCCCGCCTTCGCCCGCAGCCACACCCCCCGTTTCCCGGTGGAGATGCCGCCGCCGCCCGAGCCCGCCAAGCGGGCTGCGATCCTGACCGAGGCCAGCAAGGGCTCCGCCGCCGACAAGACGATTCGCGCGCAGAAGCGCGGCCGACAGGGCCGCCGAGGGAGAAGACGCTGACATGAGTGCCTACAAGGAGTTCACCGGCAAGACCGTCGAGGAGGCGCTGCGCGAGGCGCGCGAGGACTTCGGGGTCGAGCTCAACGACCTCGATTTCGAGATCCTGACCCCGGGCAGCCGGGGAGTCCTCGGCATGGGCGCGGAGCCGGCACGGATCGTGGCCGCTCCCCGGTCGGCGCTCGGCGGCGCCGCACCGAAGCGCGAGGCCGCCGCGGCGACGCCGCTCCCGCCGCGCCCCGTCCGGGACGACCGCGAGGGTCGCGACCGGGGGCCGCGCGGCTTCGACCGGGATCGCGGCGACCGGGACCGCGGCGACCGGGACCGCGGCGGGCGCGGCTTCGACCGGGATCGCGGCGAGCGAGGTCCTCGACGCGACGACCACGAGCGTGGCGATCGCGGCGACCGTGGGCCGCGCCGGGACGACCGGCCGCGCACCGACGATCGCGGCCGCGGCCCGCGCCGCGACGAGCGCCCCGGACGCCCGGCCCGCGGCGCCGAGACCCTGTCCGCCGACGAGCAGGCCCAGGTGACCGCCGCGCGCGGCTCGCTCGCGGCCGAGCGGGCGGAGCTGGAGGCGGCCGAGGCCTCACCCGAGGCCCTGGCGGCCGGCAAGGCGATCCTCGAGCAGCTCATGGCCCACCTCGGGTTCGAGGCGACCGTCGAGGTCGACGCGGGCGAGACGAGCCGACTCAACGTGGTCGGCACGGGCACCGAGAAGGAGGCGCTCGGCGCGCTGATCGGGCGCAAGGGTGAGCGGCTCTCCGCGCTCCAGCACCTGGTCAACCTGATGCTCTCGAAGGAGATCGGCTCCTGGACCCGGGTGCTCGTCGACGTCGAGGACTACCGTGGCCGTCGCGAGCGCCAGCTGCGCGACCTCGCCCAGCGAGCCGCGGCCCGCGTCGTCGAGACCGGCAAGATGCTCCAGCTCGAGCCGATGCCCGCGCTCGAGCGCCGCTGGGTCCACCTGACGCTGCGCGACCACGCCCAGGTCGCGACGCAGTCGATCGGCGAGGAGCCGAACCGGCGCGTCGTCCTCGTGCCGCGCGACCTGGGCTGATCGCCTGTCGCGCGTCACGCGACCCGCAATCCGGTCGTCCCAGCGAGGTCGTACCCAACGTACCGACGAGCTTCTTGGCACCCGCTGGTAGGATGACGCTCCCTTCATGACCGACACCATCGACACCGCACCCGCACCCGTCGCGCACCCGCCCGCCCGTCGTCGCTCGATCGGCTTGCGGTTCTTCGTCGCGTTCATCGTCGGCATGCTGCTGACGCTGGCGGTCGGCGTCGGCGCTCTCTACGCCTACGACCAGCAGTACGCCGGCCGGGTCCTGCCCGGGGTGCACGTCGGCTCGGTCGATCTGTCGGGACTGACGGCCGAGCAGGCGACGGTCCGGCTCGAGGAGGCGTACGGGGCCGCGAGCGCCGGCGAGATCCTGCTGTCCACCCCCGCCGGCACGCTCCGCATCCCGTACCGGAACGTGGGGCGACGCGTGGCGATCGACACCCTCGTCGACGAGGCGCTCGCGGTGGGCCGGTCGGGTGGACCGCTGGATCGGGCGCTCGCCAACGCCCGCACGGGCCTGCGCGGCGTCACGCTCCAGCCGAAGATCGTCTTCGACGCAGAAGCCGTCGCACCCGCGGTCGAGGCGCTCGCGCGCACGCTCGACCTCGCGCCCTCGGATGCATCGGTGGCCACGGTCGACGGCGCTTTCGTCGTGACCGACGGGGTCGAGGGCCGCGTCGCCGATCGCGAGGCTGCGGTCACAGCGATCCTCGAGCGGCTGGGCGACCTCGACCTCGGCCCGAGCCTCGAGGTCGAGCTGCCGACAGCCCCCGTCGAGCCCGAGATCACGACCGCGGAGGCGGCCGCGGCCGTCGAGGCGGCCGAGCGGATCGCCACCGACGTGGTCCTCGAGCGCGGCGACAACACGTGGAAGGTCCGCGGCAAGCAGATCCGGGCGTGGGTGGCGTTCGCGCCGGACGGCGTCGGCGGCTACGCGCCCACGGTCGACACGGAGAAGCTGCCGAAGGTCCTCAAGAAGCTGGCCAAGGAGATCAACCAGCCCGCGCGCAACGCTCGCTTCCGCATGAGCGGCACGCGGATCGTGGGGGTCGTCCCGCACCGTCAGGGCAAGGGGATGGACATCGAGGCCACCGCGAGCCGCATCGAGTCCCTGCTCGCGCGCCGGGCCGCCCAGGCGGACACCGCCGCGATCGCGCCGGTGATGGAGGCCACGGATCCCGCGCTGACCACGGCCGAGGCCGAAGCCGTCATCCCCAAGATGCGCAAGATCTCGAGCTGGACGACGTACTTCCCGATCAGCGAGAAGAACGGCTACGGCGCGAACATCTGGATCCCGGCGATGGATCTCGACGGGCACGTCATCGGACCGGGTGAGAAGTTCGACTTCTGGGCCTCGATCGGCCCCATCACCCGCGAGCGCGGCTATCGCGACGGCGGCGCGATCATCAACGGCCGGACCGAGCCGCAGGGCGCGCTCGCCGGCGGCATCTGCTCGACCTCGACGACGCTCTTCAACGCCGCGCTCCGGGCGGGCTACGAGATGGGCGCGCGGCGGAACCACTACTACTACATCGACCGCTATCCGCTCGGCCTCGACGCCACGGTCTTCCGCAGCGGCAAGCAGGTCCAGACGATGTCGTTCACCAACGACACGGACTATCCGATCATCATCCGCGCCTACAAGATCCGCGAGGGCAGCTCGGGGTACGTCCGGTTCGACCTGTGGAGCGCGAAGAACGGGCGCAGGGTGTCGTTCAGTCGCCCGACGGTCCGCAACGTGCGGCCCGCCAGCGACCGGATCCAGTACACGAACAGCCTGCCCGCGGGACGGAGCCAGCGGATCGAGTATCCGACCGACGGCAAGCAGGTCTGGGTGACGCGAACCGTGCGCGACCGCAAGGGCACGATCATCCACCGCGAGACCTACTACTCGAACTACGCCCGGATCGACGGCATCACGCTCGTCGGCCGCTAGGGTCTCCGGCCCGGCACGCGCCCACCTCCCGGCCGAACGGATCGGTCAGGCTGTCAGGTCGTCCCGCCGGATCAGTCGCTCGAGGACCGCGATCAGCTCGCGCGGGTTGAACGGCTTGCCGAGGAACGCATCGCTCCCGGAGGCGGCGGCGGCATCCCGGTCCGACGGCAGCACGCTGGCACTCATCGTGAGCACGACCGGGCGGCCAGGGGTCCCCGGCGGGGGCAGCTCGCGCGCCAGCTCCAGCCCGTTGCCGTCGGGCAGGCGCACGTCGAGGATCACGAGCTCCGGTTCGGCCTCCCGCACCAGCCGGCGTGCCTCGGCGAGCGTTCCCGCCTCGAGCAGCTCGGTCTGCCCGAGCGATGACGGCACCCGCCCCCCGAGGACCGCGCGCAGCAGCGCCCGGTTGACCGGCTCGTCCTCGACGACGAGGATGCGGAGCGCCTTCTCAGCCGGCGCGCTCATGGGCCGGCTCCTGAGGAAGCCCCCGCGTGGGCTCCCCGTTCCCGACGACGAGCTCCGGTGCCACGCGCGACAGCCAGCTGCGCAACCCGGCGACCGCCGAGTCGCCCTTGTCCACCACGCCGAGGATCCGCCCGTTCAGTCGTGACTTGTCGGCGGCCGTCAGCTCGTGGCTGGTCAGGATCAGGATCGGGATCGCCGCCGTCGACGGGTTCGCCTGCATGCGGCCCACGACCTCGAACCCGTCGACGCCCGGCATCAGCAGGTCGCAGATCACGAGATCCGGCGACACCGCGTCGACCAGGTGGAGGCCGTCCTGCCCGGACGCCGCGCGGTGCACCGCAAAGCCGAGCGGCGCGAGCGTCGCGTCGATCATCTCGAGCGCCGCCGGATCGTCGTCGATCGCGACGATGTCGAGGCGTCGTTCGCGGGCCTTCGTCAGGAAGGTGTGCCGGGCGAGCCGCGCCAGGAGCGCCTCCCGCTCGATCGGCTTGACGAAGTAGTCGACGGCCCCGAGCGCGAGGCCGACATTCCGCTCGTCGACGACCGTGACGATCACCACCGGGATGTCGCGGGCGCTCGGCTCGAGCTTGAGCCGGCGCAGGACCTCCCAGCCGTCGATGGTCGGCAGCAGGACGTCGAGGAGGATGGCCGCCGGCGGATCCGCGCGCACCATCGCGAGGCCCGTCTCGCCGTCGGCGGCGATCGCGACCTCGTAGCCGCTCTCGGTCAGGTACGTGTGGAGCAGCCGGGCGGAGCTCGGGTCGTCCTCGATGATCAGCACACGCGCGCTTCCGCCGGGGCGGTTCGTGCCGGTGCCGTCGGTACCGCCGGGCAGCTGCGGTGAGCCGATCGGCAGCCAGACCGTGAACGTCGAGCCGACGCCGCGCTCCGACGTCAGCCCGATCCGGCCGCCGTGCGCCTCGACGAGCCGCTTGGTCAGGGCCAGGCCGAGGCCCGTGCCGGCGACCCGCGCGTTCGGGTCACCGACCTGGCGGAACTCCTCGAAGACGTGCTGCTGGTCGTCGACGGAGATGCCGACCCCCGTGTCCTGGACGGAGATCCTCACCTCGTTCCCCTCGCGGGCCGCCTCCACCCGGATGGTGCCCTCCTCGCCGGTGAACTTGATCGCGTTCGAGAGGAGGTTGTACAGGATCTGGCGGAGGCGGCCGCCGTCCGCCTCGATCGGGATCGAGGCACCGTCGACCTCGAGCCGCTGGCGCTTCCGGTCGGCCAACGGGCGCAGTCCCGCGACGGACTCTGCCACCGCATGCCCGACGTCGAGCGTCGTCCGCGCGAGCTCGAGCCGGCCCGCCTCGACCTTGGCGAGGTCCAGCACGTCGTTGATGAGGCTGACGAGGTGGGCGCCGGCGTTGCGGATGTGGTCGACCCACTCGCGCGGCACCGTCACGGTGTCGGCCTCGGGGTCCTCGACGACCATGAGCTCGCTGAACCCGATGATCGCGTTGAGCGGGGTCCGGAGCTCGTGGCTCATGCTCGCGAGGAAGTCGCTCTTCGCCGCGCTTGCCGACTCGAGCGCGTCCACCGTGACCCGGAGCTGCTCGGTGAGGCGCTGCTCCTCGGCCAGCACCGCGCGCCGCTGGACGAGGTACGCGGACCGATCGGCGATCCGCCCCACGAGCGCCTCGTCGTCGGCATCGAACAGCGTCGGATTCGGCCGAAGCAGCACGACCACGCCGACGGGCTCGCCGTCGCGGGTGATCGGTGCGAGCGTCGCGTACGGGCAGCTCGATCGGCGCTGCAGATCGGGGAGCACCTCGTCGGCCGAGTCGTGCTCGAGGATCGCGCGAACGGTCCCGCCGCCGCCCGGACGGGGGTCGCCGAGATCGATGCCCGCCGTGGCAGCGACCCGAAGCCCGCCGGGCTCCTCGACGAGGACGGCGATCCCCGCGCCGGTCAGCCGCCGGGCGGTGCGTGCGAGGTCGTCCCAGAGCTCCGGCACGGTGGTCGTCGGTCCGACCGTCATCAGCCGCTCCGAGTACTCGTACGCGGCCACGGCCACCCACGTCCGGCGCAGCCATCGGGGCGGGAAGAAGGCAATCCAGAAGCCGCCGGCAGCCGCCAACGCCACGGCCCGGACCAGGCCGTCGAGCAGCGGCGAGCTCGCGGCGGCCGCCCCCGACAACCCCAGGATCAGGAACGCGAACCCGAGCGTGGCCGTCGAGACCGCGGCCATGATCAGCCGGACGCGCGCGCCGCCGGTGCGCACCCGGGCCTCCCCGGCGAGGAGCCAGGCGGCGAGGAGCTGACCGACGAGGAACAGCGTCACCGCCGCGACGAGCAGGAGCCCAGTGGCCTGCGTCTCGAGGACGATCGCGGCCTCGAGCACCACCGCCGTGAGCACGAAGGCCGGGATCAGCCAGCGCGGCAGCGGCCGCAGGTCGCCGACCAGGCGCAGGCTGAAGACCGGCTGGAGCAGCAGGAGGAACAGCGCAAGGTACGCGACCCACGGCGGCATCTCCATCCCGGGGGCGACGGTCGCGCCGAGCGCGCTCTCGAGCAGCGCCGACCCGAGGAACACCGCGAGCGGCGTGAAGACCAGCGCAACGTCCGCTGCCAGCCGGCTCCGTCGCACCAGCGCCCGCCACAGGGCGACGAGGAAGAGGGCCGCGAACAGGAGCTCGATTGCCAGCAGCGACAGGTCGGGCACGGTGGCGCTCCTCGCTCAGCGGCCCGCCTGGGCGCGGGCGCTCGCCATCATCATGCCGTGGAGCGCATGACCGTGAAGTCGTGAGGGCGACGAAGGCCGGCGCCCGGGGCCGCGGCATCCGACTCGAGGACCGCGATGAACGCCGGGACCAGGGTCGGGTCGAACTGGCGTCCGGCGAGCGCACGAAGCTCGGCGAGCGCCGACTCGACGGGTCGGGCTCGCCGGTACGGTCGATCGTTGACCATCGCGTCGAACGCGTCGATGAGCGCGACCATGCGGGCCCCGAGCGGAATCGCCTCGCCCCTCAAGCCGTCGGGGTATCCGGCGCCGTCCCAGCGCTCGTGGTGGTGTCGGACGATCGGTGCGAAGAGCCGCGAGCTCGACAGCGGCCGGCAGATCTGCTCGCCGATCGCGGGGTGCTTGCGCATCTCGGCCCACTCGCGCTCGTCGAGCGGCGCGGGTTTCGTGAGGATCGACTCGGCGATGCCAATCTTGCCCACGTCGTGGAGGAGCGCGCCGTACATGACCGCCTGGGCATCGTTCGGCGCGAGGCCGATGTGCTCGGCCAGCCGGCGTGCGTGCGCGGCGAGGCGCTGACAATGGTGCTCGGTCGTGACGTCCTTGGCCTCGACGGCGTTGGCGAGCGCTGCGACCACGCCGTGCGCGGCCTCCATGTCGGCCATCGCTCGGTGCAGGCGGAGGACGCTCCGGATGCGCGCGAGCAGGACGGCGATCTCGTAGGGCTTGCTGACGAAGTCGTCGGCCCCCGCGTCGAGGCCTTCGACGATGTCGTCGACCGTGGTACGCCCGGTGAGCAGGATGATCGGGACCGTGCGCGTGGACGGGTCGTCCCGGAGGCGCCGGCAGACCTCGAGCCCGTCGATCCCCGGCAGGCCGATGTCGAGGAGGATGACGTCGGGTTCGGTGCGCATGACGGCATCCACGGCCGCGAGGCCGTCGTCGACGGCTTCGACGCTGTGGCCGACGCGTTCGAGGAGGCGCGTGAGCAGGACGCGGTTCGCGAGGTCATCTTCGACCACGAGGACGCGCGCCGGATGTTCGACGATCCCGGTCGTCAATTCCCACCTCCGGCTTCGTGGTTGCGTTCAGTGAGACAGAATCCTGCCCGGAGCGCAAGTCGGGTGTGACTTCTGCCTGGTGACCGACCGCACCACGGCACGCGATCGAGTGAGGCCGGCTACCCGCCGAGGTCCGGCCGGCGCACGGGCGGCGGGACGATCAGCACCGAGCACGGCGCGGCATCGAGGAGGTCCGCGGCGAGGCTGCCCAGCAGGACCCGGCTGAGGCCGGTCCGGCCGCGCGTGCCGATCACGATGAGGTCGGCGTCCCGCCGTCGGGCCGCCTCGACGATCTGCTCGGCAGGCGCCCCGTGGAGGACCTCGGTTGCAACCTCGCGGCCGGCGTCCATCAGCAGCGCCGCGGTGACGTCGACCTGCCGCTGCTCCGGGGTGGCGAGCAGCGGCGTCGGGAGCCGCCGGCGCTCGGGCGTTCCGGCGGGCCCGACGGTGACGACCCGGATGCGCGCCAGGTCGAAGATCGGCCAGCGCGCGACGAGCTCGGCGGCCGCGGTGCTCGGCGGCGACCCGTCGGTCGTCAGGATCACCTCAGCGAGGCGCGTCGAGCGTGCGACGAGGACCGGGCACGGCGCCCGCTCGACGATCCCGCGACTGACCGACCCGCTGAGCAGCGATTCGAGGAACCCGCGCCGGCGGACGCCGGTGATCAGGAGGTCCGCGGCGAATGCCGCAGCCTCGACGACGATGACGTCGGTCGGCTCGCCGGTGAGGACGACGCGCTCCACGCGGACGCCGCGCTCCTCGAGCATCCGAGTCGTCTCGTCGAGCGCCTCCTCGAACCCCGTCGCCGTACGGAGGGACGCCGGCGCCCGGTCGTCATGCTGCCAGCCGTCGATCGGCGGGAGCTCGTCGAGGACGACCGACACGAGCCGGACCACGGTCCCGGGCGGCCAGTCGATCGCGGCCGACAGGTCCGTGGCGACCTTCGCACCCGGCGAGCCGTCGTGGGCGATGACGACCCGCAGACCGTGGAGGCGGTGGTCCTCGCCTTCGGCGCCGGCCACGGGCGCCGCGGCGCGGGCCGGCGTGGTCGTTGCGGCGCTCGTCGCCGACCATCCGCGCGTCGGCGTCATCTCCCGCGGCTGGTACCGGCGGGCGGCCGCCTGGGCGATGACGTGGGTCGAGATCGACGACGTGACGAGGACGAACCCGATCACGAGGATGGCGCTCGAGATGCTCTCGGGGTGGAGCGTCGCAATGGAGCCGAGCAGGACCAGGACCGCGCCGGGGCCCGTGATCAGCGCGGCCACGTGCAGCTGATCGAAGATGTCGGGCTTCCGGATCATCCCGTACAGCCCGATCGTGGCGAGCGCGCAGCCGACGAGCAGGAACACCGAGCCGACCGCGGTCAGCACCGCCTCGCCGATCACGACAGACCCCGCCGGCGAAGGATGTAGCGCGCCGCGACGAGCGTGGCGGCGAAGGACAGCAGCGCGAGCGCCAGGGCCGCGTCGATGTAGTACGACACCTCGTGGACGTACGAGAGCGTCGTGAGGACGACGATCAGGATCGTCGCGAGGACGTCGAGCGCGAGGATCCGATGCAGGGTGTCGGGCGCGCGGAGCAGGAGGAACCCGCCGACGGCCAGCAGCAGCGTCGACCATCCGAACGCGATGACCGCAATCAGCTCGGGCATGCGCTCACTCCACCACGTCCCGCTGCCATCGTTCCCGGAAGCGGGCGTGCCGCGCACGGATGGCCTCCGGGTCGCGGGCGTCGATGATGTGCACGATCAGGACGTCGCGCGAGTCGTCGACGTCGACCGGGTACTCGTCGGGCGCCTCCCCGGTCAGGACGCCCCACAGCGCAACCGCCCGGCGCGAGCGCTCGTCGCGCGGGATCTCGACGAAGCCCGCGTGGCTCGATCGGCTGAAGCAGAAGCGGACCACGTGGACCGTCCCCACGACGATGTCGCGCGCCGTCGTGAGCAGCGTCATCGCGAGCGCGATCGACCAGCGCCCCCAGCCGACCGCCGGCCCCGCTTCCGGCCGGTGTGCGGCCGCGATGAGCGCCGCGGCGACGAGCGCGCCGACCAGGATGTCACCCGGGTCCAGGCTGGTCAGCACGAGCAGGTACACGACCAGCAGCCCTGCCGCGCGCAGGACGAAGCCGATCACGGGGTCACCAGCACGTTGGCGGCGGCGTGGCTGAACGCGACGAGCGGCTCCGGCCACACGCCCACGGCCAGCACGAGGAGGCCGAGGACCGCCGGGACCGTCCGGGCGCGCCAGCCGCTCGGCTCGCCGATCCCTGCCTCGCGCCAGTGGTCGTACTGGTAGATCTGGAACGCATAGACGAGCGACAGCACGCTGCCGAGGACCACGAGACCGATCAGCACCGGCTCGTGCGCGATCGCCCGGAACAGCTCGAGCTTGCCGATGAACCCCGCGGCCGGGGGCACGCCCGCCACGCTCAGCGCGCCGACCACGAAGACCGCTCCGACGAACGGGCCGCGGATCCGGGTCGTGAGGAACAGCGTGGTCTTGTTGAGCGCGTTGACGACCGTGTAGAGGATCGCAGCGCCAAACCCCAGCGGCCCCGCAACCCCGATCGCGACGAGGATGTAGCCGACCTGCCCGATCGCCGAGTAGGCGAGCATCTCGCTCGCGGTTCGCCGCGAGACCGCCAGCACGGCCCCGTAGACGATCGACGCACACCCGATCACGACCAGCGCGCCGCCGGCCAGCTCGAGCTCGCGCGGCAGCAGCTGCCCGCCGAAGCGGAGCAGGCCGTACGCGCCGATGTTCGCGACGCTGCCGCTCAGGATCGCGGCGACCGCAGGACGCGAGCCGGTGTAGACCGTGGGCAGCCAGAAGTGGAACGGGAAGAGCCCGAGCTTGACGCCGAACGCCACGAAGAAGCCGACCGCGATGAGGATCGCGGCGTTCGGGTCGGCCGTCCCCATCCGGATGCCGATCGCCGCCATGTCGAGCGTGCCCGTCACGCGGTACACGCTCGCGACCGACAGCAGGAACACGAACGTCCCGACGACGTTCACCGCGGTGAACACGAGCCCGGCCCCGATCGCCCGCGGCGTCCGGCCGTAGACCGACAGCACGTACGACGCCGCGAGCGCGAGCTCGAAGAAGACGTAGAAGTTGAACAGGTCCGCGGTCAGGAAGGCGCCGTTCAATCCGGCGCCGAGGAGCACGACGATGCCCGCGAACTCCCGCTCGCGAACACCCTCCAGCGCCTCGTGGGCCGCCGCGGCGGTGAGCAGCCCGACCGAGAGCAACGCGAACAGCAGCCCCAGTGCATCGGCGCGGAACGTGATCCCGACGCCGCGCGGCCAGTCACCGGTCGTGAACTCGAGCGGACCGTCCGCGGAGCCGGTGAGCGCCGCCAGTACGAGGCAGACGAACGTGGCCGCGAGCGCCGCGACCGCGGTCCAGGCGACGGCCGCCCGGCGACCGTCGAGAACCACGAGCACGGCGCCGAGCGCCCACGGGATCAGCAGGGCGAGGATGAGCGCGGTCATCGTGCGGCCGACTCCTCCCCTTCCTGCCCCGGGGCGTGGCGGCGCTCGAGCCGGGCGTCGCGCTCGGCCTCCTCCTCCGCAAGCTCGTCGACCGCGCGCGAGCGGAACGCGACGGAGACCCGCAGCACGAGCACGAGCAGCAGCGCGATGACCGCCATGCCGATGACGATGGCGGTCAACGCCATCGCCTGGCTGAGCGGGTCGCTCACCGGCTCCTCGAGCGGGTAGATCGCTGCCTCGCCGCGGACGATCGCCGAGGCCATCAGCGTCAGGACCGCGGCCTGCGAGATGACGACGACCCCGAGCACCACGCGGACGAGGTCGCGGCTGAGCAGCAAGTACGCGCCCGTGCCGAACAGGAAGGCTGCCGCCAGGGCGAAGACGAGGTTCATTCGTCGGCCTCCGCGACGAGCCAGGCGAGGTTCCGGATGAGCACGACGACGACGCCGGTCACGAGCAGGAACAGGCCGACGTCGAAGCCGACGGCCGTGGTGAGCTCGAGCGTACCGACGTGGACGACCGGCTCGCCCGCCGGCGGATAGTGCGTGAACGGGGGCTTGCCGAAGGGGACGCCGACGAACCCGAAGCCGAGCGCGATGAGCAGTCCCACCGCCGCGAGGATGTGGGCACGACGCACGATCGGCATGGTGCGGTCGGCTCGCTCGGGGCCGAACACCACGTACCGCAGGCCGATCGCGAGGGCCACGATGACCCCCGCGCCAAAGCCCTCGCCGACGTCAGTGTAGCCCTTCACGATGAGGGCGACGGCGACGACGATCGCAACCGGCAGCAGCCGCGGGGCGATCACCTCGATGATCGGCGTCATGGCACGCGCTCCCGCCGGAGGAGGCTCGTCACGCCGATCACCGCGACGGCGAGCACGGTGATCTCGACCATCGTGTCGAGGCCGCGGAAGTCGGCCAGGATGACCGTCACGACGTCGCCCCCGTGCGCTTCGGGCGTCAGCTCCACGTGGGCCGCCGCGTCGGAGGCGCCGAGGGGCGGACGCGAGAGGGCGGTCCAGATGACCGCGAACGCGCTGATCCCGGCGATCACCCCGGCAGCCGCGTTGCGGTAGCGGCCGATCCTGGCGCGGGGGTTCGGGGAGTCCCGGACGGCCGTTGCGGGGAGCCGTGCGAACACCGCCACGAAGATCAGCGACAGGACGGTCTCGATCACGACCGCGACGAGCGCCACGTCGGGCGCGCCGACGATCGCGTACACGCCGGCCAGCGCGAAGCCGAGGACCGACAGCGCGAGCACGGGACGAAGCCGGCCCGTGTCGCGCGCGGTGACGACCGCGGCGGACACCGCCAGCACGAGCAGCACGACGAGCGGCAGATCCCCGACACCGATCGGGCCGACGATGTACGAGCCGTCGGAGGGCGTCGCGGCGAACCCGATCGCACCGAGGATGCCGGCCGGGACGAGCACCGCGCCGAGGCTCGTCCGCAGGTCCCGCACCTCCTCGCGGTGCACCGCCTCCGACAGGCGATCCACCGCGTCGAGGGTCATGCCGTACAGGTGCCGCGGCCCGATCCGGTCGCCGGCGCGGACGAGCGAGCCGGCGACCCGGTCCCGGACGGCCGGCACGGCGAGGAGAGCCACACCCGCAACCCAGGCCAGGACCGCCATGACGTTCTCGGGGCGAGTGTCGAGGTGATACGCCGGATCGACCGCGACCGGCTCGCCGGTACCGGCGATGACGCCGGCCGCATCCCGGGCGAGCGCCGCGAACGGCTCGACGGCGAGCCCGCCGGCGACGCTCAGGATCGCGAGGACGACGATCGGGCCGAGCAGCGTCGACGACACGGCGTGCGCCGCCGTCCGCCGCGCGCCGGCGAACACGCCCAGCCAATATCGGCCGATGTACGCGAGGGTGAGCCCGGCCGCGAGGACGGCCGGCACCTGGATCAGCAGACCGCGCTCGGTCGCGGCGGCGAAGAACAGCTCGTCCTTGAAGAACCCGATCGTGAGCGGCAGAGCCGCCAGCGACGCCGCGGCGATCCCCGTCGCGACCGCCAGCACGGGCATCTCGCGTGCCAGGCCGCCCAGCCTCGACAGCCGGGACTCGCCCGTCGCCTCCATGACCGCGCCCGCCGACAGGAACAGCGCGCTCTTGGCGATGCCGTGCGCGATCACGTACAGCGCCGCCCCGGCCGCGCCGGCCTCGCCGCCGATCCCGTAGAGCACGACGACGTAGCCGTACTGCGAGATCGTCGAGTGGGCGAGGACCTGCTTCAGCTCGTCCTTCCCGAGCGCGAGCACCCCGCCGATGACGATCGAGCCGAACCCGACGACCACCAGCGCGTCGAGCAGGGCCGGCTCAAGCGCGATGAGCGGATGGATCCTCCCGAGCACCAGCACGCCGGCGGCGACCATCGCCGCGGAGTGCAGGTACGCCGACACGGGGGTCGGCGCGGCCATCGCGCGCGGCAGCCAGAAATGGAACGGCACCTGGGCGCTCTTGGCGAGCGCAGCGACCGCAATCAGCGTGCAGGCGGCCGCGGTCGTCGGGGTGGCTTCGGCGGCTTCGATGAGCGTCGGCACGGAGAACGTGCCGTACTCCGTGCCCAGCAGGACCGCGCCGATCAGCATCGCGACCGCGCTGCCGCCCGTGACCACGAGGGAGACCATCGCGGCGCCTCGTGCGTCGGCCCGGTGCCGGTCGAACCCGATGAGGAAGTACGAGGCGATCGCGGTGAGATCGAAGAACACGAACAGCAGCACGAGATTCTGGCTCGCAGCCAGCCCGACCATCGAGACCAGGAACAGGCTCATCCACAGCCAGAAGCGGCGTGCCTCGATCGCCGGTCGCCCCTCGGACTCGAGGTGGTGCGGGATGTACCCGGTGGCATAGACGAACACGAGCAGCCCGATCCCGGTCGCGAGGAACGCGTAGAGGACGGCAAGGCCGTCGAAGGCGAGCTCGAAGCTGAGCCCGAGCGACGGGACCCACGGTGCGACGACGCGCCACTCGCCGTCGAGCCACGCGAGGGCGGTGGCAGCGAGGGCGCCCGCGGCGAGGAGCACGGCCAGCCAGCCGATCGCCCGGGGCCGCTGGCGTCCCGGACGAACGTCGATGGGAAGACCGGCGTCAGCCGGATCGGCGTTCACGCGCCAATGATGCCGGTTCGACCTCGGCGTGGCTCCGGAGGAGTCGGACCGGTGTCAGCGCTCCGCGCGAAGGAACGTGAGGACAGCAAGGACGCGCCGGTGGTCGTCCGGCGCCGCCAGCAGCCCAAGCTTGCTGAAGATATTCGCGATGTGCGTCTCGACGGTCTTCGGCGACAGGAACAGCCGCTCGCTGATCGCCTGGTTCGACCGGCCCTCCGCCATGAGCGTCAGCACCTCGCGCTCGCGCTCGGTCAGCTCCTCGAGCGGCCCCTTCGTCCGGCGCCGGCCCACGAGCTGGCGGACGATCTCCGGGTCGATGACCGATCCGCCGCGCACGATGCGCCGGACGGCATCCGCGAAGTCCTCGAGATCGTCGACCCGATCCTTGAGCAGGTAGCCGACGCCCCCGGCCTCGTCCTCGAGGAGTCGCAACGCGAACGTCGTCTCGACGTACTGGGAGAGCACGAGCACGCCGACCGCCGTCCCGTGCTCCTCCCGGATGGCTTGCGCGGCCCGGAGTCCCTCGTCGGTGTGCGTGGGCGGCATCCGGATGTCGATGATCGCGAGGTCGGGGCGGTGTTGGCGGACGGCGCGGACGAGATCGTCCGCCGTGGGAACGTCGGCGACGACCTCGAAGCCGGCCTCGGTCAGCAGTCGGGCGATGCCCTGCCTGAGGAGGAGCGAGTCATCGGCGATGACGATCCGAGTGGTCATGAGGCCACCACCCGCTCGATCGCCTCCGAGCCGAGCTCGTCCTTCGCGACGAACGCGACGCCCGTCTCGGCCAGGCGCGGCCCGAACGATGCCCGATCGCGGCTCGAGGTCAGCACGACCTGGGCGTCGGACCCGCGAGCGGCGAGCTCGCGCGCGACGTCGAACCCGTCGATGTCCGGGAGCCCGACGTCGACGATCACGAGGTTCGGCCGGAGCGCCAGCGCGGCCTCGATCCCGGCGCGGCCGGTGTCCGCCTCGCCGACAACCGCCAGCCCCTCCGCCTCGAGGAGCGCGCGGAGATCGGCGCGGAACGGGGCGTGGTCGTCGATGACCAGGATCGAGCGCATGGGTCGATCATGGCAGCCGGCCGGCCCGGGCGGGACAGGGCTAACCCTGATTCGCGGGCGTCGACCGCAGCGGGATCGTGGCGATGACCGAGGTACCGCCACCGTCCGGGCTGATGACGTCGAGCGTCCCGTCGATCCCGGCGAGTCGGTCGGCGAGGCCGCGCAGGCCCGTTCCTCCTGCGGTATTGGCGCCGCCGACTCCGTCGTCGCGAACCTCGACGCGGAGTGCCCCGGCCGGCACCTCGGCCACGTGGACCGCAGCCACGCCGGCCTCGGCGTACTTCGCGACGTTCGTGAGCGCCTCCGAGACGACGAAGTAGGCCGCGCTCTCGACCGCCGGGTCGAACCGTCGATCGGTTTCGATCGTCAGCCGCACCGGGACCGGTGAGCGGTCCGCGAGGGACTCGACGGCAGCCCCGATACCCGCGTCCGTCAGGACCTGCGGGTGGATCCCGCGGGCCAGGTCGCGCAACTCGGTCAGCGCCGCACGCGCCTCCTCCCGTGCGCGATCGAGGCCCGTCACGAGCTCCATCGGTGCCTCCGCCGGGATTCGGGACCGCAGCAGCCGCAGCGTCAGTGCCAGCCCGACGAGGCGCTGCTGGGCGCCGTCGTGGATGTCGCGCTCGAGCTGCTTGCGTTCCTCGTAGCCGGCGGCCACGATCCGGGCGCGCGATGCCCGGACCTCCTCGAGCTGCCGCTCCACCTCGGCCTGGAGGCGCTCGTTGCGCTCCATGAGCTGTCGCGCGCGCAGCCGGTTGCGCAGCAGTCCGCCGAGGAGCGCGGTCGCGGCGGGGTTCACGACCAGGCTCGGCAGGACGAGCTGCGCCGTGGCGTCCTGCGCGACCGGCAGTGGGAGGGTGGCGGCCAGACCGAGCCCCGCGACGACGAGAACGATCGCGTTTGCCAGGAGGCCGAAGGCTGCCATCTCGCGCAGGGTCATCCGGTCGGCCTCGTCGCCTCGCCACCGTTGCCAGGCGACCCCGAGCAGCCAGGCGACGAGGAGGACCACGACCCCCGCAGGCGCGCCGGCACCGCCCTGCGCCACCCGGAACAGCATCATCGCGGCCACCGGGACCAGCGAGGCGAGTGGACCGAAGTACAAGCCGGCGACCGTCAGGAGCACAGTCCGGGTGTCGAAGAAGACGCCCGGGGCGAACTGGAACGGCGTCAGCATGATCGCCACGCCGATGACCGCCAGCATCGCCCCGACCACGACGCGCGCGAGGGGCGCGGCGGTCGCGGTCCGCTTCCGGTCGAGGGTGACGTCGAAGACGACGCCGACCGCCAGGAGCAGGGCGGCGTCCTGGACGAACGCGAGCAGTGAGGACTCCATGGGACGTCGCGATCGTACGGGACGCGCGCATTGCGCGACTCAGGGCTGGCCCTGAGCGCGAGCCGGGGCGCACCCGGCCGGCGATCCGAGGCTCGCCCCGATGGCGGGCGCCGGGCCCCTCCCTACCGTCGGGACCACGCCGCTCGACAAGGCAGCGGCACGAAACCTGGAGGGAGACATGAAGACCCTGCGCAACCTGTCCCGACGCAAGCTCCGGACGGGGCTCACGGTCGCGGGCATCGCGATCGGCATGTGGGCCCTGGTCGTCTTCAGCGCGATGGCGACCAAGATCAACGGCCTGGTCGACGGCGCGACCGTCTACTACTCGGGCAAGGTCATCGTCAGCGCGGAGTCCCGGGGCATGGGCGAGATCGTCCCGATCGAGGCGTCGCTGGCCGGGCAGGCGGCGGCAGTTCCCGGTGTGGCCACCGCGGTCCCGCTCGTCACGATTCCGCTCGACGCCCACGCGGGCCACATGATGATCATGGGCGACCAGAACCTCATCGTGGGCACCGACCCGGAGCCGGCGGCGTCGGAGCCGCTCGAGCTGCGCTACGCGCAGGGCCGGCCGATCGCCGCGGCAGACGCTCGGTCGAATGTCGTCGTGCTCGGCGCAGACCTTGCGCGCCGGTTCGAGGCGGGAGCCGGCGACGTCGTCGAGCTGCGCGACACCGAGTTCTTCGTGATCGGCGTGCTCGAGCCGACGCTGACCGTCCCCGACACCACGGCCTACGTCCCGCTGCGGCCCGCGCAGGCGCTGCTGGCCGCCCACCTCGCCGACGCCCAGCCTGACGCGGCGATCGCCGAAGCGAGCCTCGCGACGAACGTCGTCGTGTATCCCGCCCAGGGCACCTCCCCGGCCGACCTGGCACCTGAGATCGAGAAGGCTCTCGACGGCGTCCACACCGTCACCAGCGATGACGTCGCGCGCGACATCGGGTCCTCGCTCGTCCTGTTCAACGCGATCATCATCGGGGTTGCCCTGATCAGCCTCGTCGTCGGCGGCCTGTCGGTCATCAACACGATGGCGATGGCGGTGCAGGAGCGGACGCGCGAGATCGGGATCAAGCGGGCGATCGGCGGATCGCGCGGGCGCGTCGTCCGCGAGCTCGTCGCCGAGGCCGGCACGATCGGTCTCCTTGGTGGCGTGATCGGCCTGGCGCTCGGCGGCGTCGTGGTCGTCGCCGCGAACGAGGCCGGCAGCGCCTCGGGCAACGTCCTCTTCTCGCTGACTCCCGGGATCGCCGCCTTCGCGCTCGCCTTCAGCTCGGTGCTCGGGGCGGCGGCCGGCATCGTCCCGGCCTGGGGCGCAGCCCGGCTGGATCCCGTGAGCGCGCTGCGCCACGACTGACGTCCTTCCCCAAGCACCTCGACCACATCCACGAAGGGAGATCAACGATGGCACTGCTCGAAGGCAGGAACCTGCACAAGACCTACGTCCTCTCGAAGTCGAACCGGGTCCATGCGCTGCGTGGCGTCGACCTCGACATCGCGGCCGGCGAGATGGTCGCGATCATGGGCCCGTCGGGCTCCGGCAAGAGCACGCTCATGCACCTGCTCGGCCTGCTCCACCAGCCGGACCGCGAGGCGAGCTCCACGCTCACGATCGCCGGTCGCGACGTCTCGGCCCTGTCCGACGCGGAGCGGACGCGGATCCGGGCGCGCGAGATGGGCTTCGTGTTCCAGTCGTACAACCTCGTCCCGACGCTGTCCGCGCTCGAGAACGTCGCCCTGGCCGGTGAGTACGCGGGCATGCCCGGGCGGGAGATCGACGCGAAGGCGAAGGCCGCCCTCGACGCCGTGGGCCTGTTCGAGCGCGCGAGTCACCGGCCGAGCGAGCTGTCCGGCGGGGAGCAGCAGCGGGTCGCGATTGCCCGGGCGATGGTCGTCGAGCCGCGCATCCTTCTCGCGGACGAGCCGACGGGGAACCTCGACTCGCAGCGGACCGCAGAGATCCTCGAGCTGCTGCGCCGGTTCAACCGGGAGCGCAACCAGACGCTGGTCCTCGTCACGCACGACCCCGAGGTGGGCGCGGCGTCGGATCGGATCGTTCGGATGCGCGACGGGCTAATCGTGGCACACGAGCTGACGCCGAGCGTCCTGGCGCGCGAGGCTGCCTGAGGAAGGGCTCGCAGCACGCCTGCCCCAGACGTGACGAGACCCGGCGACGACGATCGTCACCGGGTCTCGTTCACACGTGGGTCAATTTGGTGGAGATGGGGGAGAGTCGAACTCCCCGTCCAGAACCCTTTGCCGGAACCCACTACGAGCGTGTCCGATGCTTTGTCGTCAACCGCCCGGACGGGCATCGGCACCCTGCCGGACGGTCCAGTCACGTGCCCCTAGATCGGGCTTCACCTCGAACTACGCGACGCTGATCCGAGGCGCATCCCCGCTGCATGACGCTTCCACCATCCGCGGGGACGAGATGGCTTCCACGCTCACTCTCTTACCGCTTAAGCGGCGAGGGCGAGAGTCGACTGGCGGTTGCCAGGTACTTCGTTTTGCTGCCTGATTAACGAGGCCTGAGCAGCATCCTCGGCTCGCGTTTCCCGGTTTCCAGGCCCTGTCGAATCCACACATCCCCAGGACCGAACGTCTGTTCGACGTACCCGGTCATGCTAGCACGGCCCGAGCGGCGTGCCAAGACCCACCCCTTCGCCGGTGACGTCAAGTCTCTTGTGTGAATGCGGCGAGAGGGCGCCGGGCAAGGAGCTC
>JBIQKJ010000016.1:0-69736 GCA_044506615.1 Chloroflexota bacterium
CCCCCGCGCCCGCCCCGCCCGCGGCGTCCGCCCCCGCCCCGGCCGCCACCACGTCTGCGAGTCGGTCGAGCATGGGGGTGGCCCGCAGCGCCTCGAACGTCGCCCGCGCCGTGTCGACCCAGCCGGCGACGTCCGGCTCGGTGACACCCAGCCAGCGTGCCGCGGTGAGTGTCGTGAGCGCCTCGTCCCATGCGAGCCGGAGACCGCGCCACGCGGCGACGGCCGCACGGAACTCCGCGAGCGCGCGATCCCGTTCGCCGCCGAGCGCTGCGATCCCGGCGCGGATGGCAGCCCGGTCAGCGTCCACGGCCCGACCCCGCGTCCCGATCCTGTCGAGCTCATCGAGGGCAGCCTGGGCCGCGGCCGCGTCGCCCGCGAGGATGAACGCGTTGGCCGCCCGCGGCAGCAGATACGGCGCGTTGAGGTCGCTGGTCCGCGTGCCCTCGAGCCAGCCGGCCGCGGCGTCGGCCCAGCGCCCCTCCGCGTAGGCCGCGGAGCTGCGCATGTCGAGCACGCCGACCCCCACGTCGGGGTCGTCGAACGTGCCCATGTATCGATCGATGTCTTCGATCTCCGCCGGGTCGGACTGACCGCGATGCGCGAGCAGGATCTGACGAGCCATCCGCAGCGGGATCGTGTCGACGCCCTCGGGATGGAGCGACAGCAGCCCCTCGAGCTCGCCGAGCGCCCAGTCCCAATCGCCGGTCCGCCGCGCGTCCTCGCAGACGTTGCCGAGGATCGTGATCTCCATCGTCCGCCGGCCGAGCCGCCGGGCCAGTTCGAGCGCCTCTCGCTGGGTGGACACCGCGGCCCGGCTGTCATCGAGCGCGATTTCGAACGAGAGGCTCTGCGAAGCGTTCAACGCCGTCTCGGGAAGGCCCGCCAGATCGGCGACGTGGCGCGCCCCCTCGTACAGCGCTCGCGCCTCCCACATCCGACCCTGGAACCCGAATGCCTGGCCCTTGGCGATCATCGTCTCGGCGGCGACCGAGGCGAGCTGCAGCCGCTCGGCGATCACCATCACGCGGTCCGCCTCCGCCAACCCGCGGTCGTAGGCGGCGGTCCGGACGAGGTTCCGCGCGAGCGTAGCTCGGAGGTCGACCATGACCGGTTCGTCCCCGAGGTTCGCGAACCGCTCGATCGCCGGCTCGAGGAGCGCGAGCGACGCCTCGAACTGCCGCCCTTCGGTCAGGGCACGCGCGCGCATCCCGATGACGCGCGCCAGCGCCACCGGGTCGCCGAGCTGCTCCCGGATCGCCTGCGCCCGCTCGAGCAGCGGCAGCGCCTGCTCGGTCCGCGCCCCGACCGACGCCGCCTGGCCCGCCCCCTCGAGCATCGCCGCCCGGTCCTCGTCGCTGTCGGCCACCTCGAACGCCTGCTCGAGGTACGTCACCGCCTGGAGCGGTGAGCCGAGCGCGAGGGCGCGGTCGGCCGCGGCGCGCAGGGCAATCCGCGCCTGCCGGGCGAGGGCCTCGGCTTCGGGGCCTTCGGCGGCCGACCGATACGCCGCGAGATAGTGCGACGCGAGCGCGCCCGCCAGCTCGTCGTCACCGAGCGATTCGAAGAAGCGCGCCGCGGCCAGGTGCCGGGCCCGCCGGTCGCGCAGCGCGAGCGTCGAGTACGCGACCTCCCGGATGACGGCCTGGACGAAGGCGTACTGGCCGCGCTCGGGGGAGCGGGGATCGGACTCGCGGCGAAAGAGGTCCGCCCGGACGAGGGCGGCGAGCCGCGGCTCGAGCGCATCGGGCTCGAGGCCGCTCACCGCGGCCAGCGCCCCGGTCGTGAACGACTGGCCGAGGACCGCGGCGTCCTGGACGAGCGCGCGGTCGTCGGGCGCAAGGGCGTCGAGCCGCGCGGCGATCAGTGCCTGGAGGGTCTCGGGGATCGCGAGCTCGCCGAGCTCGCCCGCGGGCTCGAACCGGCCGTCGTCGCGGGCGACGAGGCGCCCGTCGGCGACGAGCATCCGGATCGTCTCGACCGCGTACAGCGGGATGCCTTCGGCGCGGCTCGTGATCGAGCGGATGGCGGGCTCGGGCAGCGCGTCGACCAGTCCGACGAGCAGCTCGCGCATGCTCGCGGCGTCGAGCGGCTGCAGGTCGAGCGCCAGGAAGTTGCGTCGGCCGGCGCCCCAGCCGGGCCGCGCGTCGAGGAGCTCGGGCCGCGCCAGCGTCACGATCAGGACGGGGACATTGAGGCTCCAGTCGAGCATGTGGTCGATGAAGTCGAGCGTGCCCGAATCGGCCCAGTGGAGGTCCTCGAACAGCAGCGCGACCGTGCCGTGCGCCGCGATCCGCTCGAAATAGGTCCGCCACGCGGCGAACATGCCGTTCGAGCCGCCCTCGGCTGCCTCGTCGATCCCGAGCAGCGCCAGCAGCGCGGCCTCGACCCGGTGACGCTCGGCCTCGTCGGGGACGAAGCGCTCGACGCTCGCCCGGATCTTCGTGCGGGTGGTCGGCTCGTCGTCGGTCTCGAGGAGGTCGGCGCGCGATCGGACCATCTCGCCGAGCGCCCAGAACGAGAGGCCCTGGCCGTAGGCGGGCGAGCGGCCCTCGTGCCAATACACGGCGTCGACCACGCCGTCGACGTACTTGAGGAACTCCCAGGCGAGCCGGCTCTTTCCGATGCCGGCCTGCCCGGTGATCGAGACGACGCGGACGCGTCGGTCGCGGCTCGTCGCGTGGAACAGGTCCTTGAGCAGGCGCAGCTCGGCGTCGCGGCCGACGAACGGGGCCTCGAGCCGATCCTCCCGTCCGACCCCGCGCCGCTGGGCGACGACGCGGACGGCGCGCCACGCCGCGACCGGGGCCTGCTTGCCCTTGAGCTGCTGCTCGTCGACGGGCTCGAACGTGATCGCGCCACTCGCGGCGCGCTGGGTCGCGTCGCCCACGAGCACCGTGCCGGGCGGAGCGACCGACTGGAGGCGCGACGCGGTGTTGACGAGGTCGCCCGCGACCATGCCCTGCCCGACCGCGCCGAGGGTGACCGCGGCCTCCCCGGTAAGCACGCCGCCTCGGGCCTGGAGGTTCTCGCCGAGCGTGCCGACCGCGGCGACGAGCTCGAGACCCGCGCGGACCGCCCGCTCGGCGTCGTCCTCGTGCGCGACCGGCGCGCCCCACAGGGCCATGACCGCGTCACCGATGAACTTCTCGACGACGCCACCGTGTCGCTCGACGACGTCGCGGGCAAGGTCGAAGTAGCGGGAGAGGAGCTCCCGGACGAGCTCCGGGTCGCGGCCATCGCTGAGGGTCGTGAACCCGACGAGGTCCGCGAACAGCACCGACACGAGGCGGCGCTCGGCGACGGGGGCGGTGGCCGCGCGAGGGGAGCCGGGGCCGGGGGGAGTGCCGGGGGGCGTGCCGGGGGGAGTGCCGGCAGCCGGCGCGTGCGATGCGGGCGTGCCGGCGCCCTGGGCGCCTGCGGTCGGCTGGAGCGCCGAGCCGCATTCGCCGCAGAAGCGCGCGGTCGGGGTGTTGGCGGCACCGCATGCCGGGCAGGAGGCGGCGAGACGCGTGCCGCACTCACCGCAGAACTTGCGGCCCGACTCGTTGGGCGATCCGCACGCGGAACAGTTCACTGGTCCTCTCCGCTCCCCGGAGCGCTAAGCGTACCGCGCGGCACGACACGTGGGCGTGCGGTCCGCGGTGTGGATCGCGGGGCCGGTCCGTGCCGTCCACGTCGGTCCGTGCCGACCACGTCGTCGTGGCGGGCCTCGGCGGGGCTCGGCGGGCTCGGCGGCGGGATCGTGCGTCCTGGGCCCGGGTCCTTGGCCAAATATCAGCCCCCGTAGTGAGAGGCCGACCGGCGGCCCCGAACAGGCCCGATTCCTTGGCCATTCACTAACCCAGGTGCTGAGTGGCCACGAAAGGGCCGACCAGGCGCTCGATCCGGCGGCCTTTCACTACCCGGGTTCGTATTTGGCCGAGACCGGTGCGTGGCCGGGCCCCGGCGCCGGCCGCCCGGCGCGGGGGCGGGCCCCGGTGCGGGCCGGGGGCCGGGCCCGGCTGCGTGGCGTGGCCCCGCCGCGGCCGCGCCCCGACCGCGGGCCACGCGCCCGATCGCACGCGCGTACCGTGGAGGACGACACGGAACGACGAGGAGGCACTCCCCGATGACGACGACATGGGCCGAGTTCGAGTCGGCCCGGCCCGAGATGGCGGCCGAGGGCCGCCGCCTGCTCTATGCCCGCAACGGCGAGGGGCTCGCGCTGCTCGCCACGGTCCGCGGCACCGACGAGCCGCCGCGCATCCATCCGATCAACGTCGAGATCCGCGACGGCGAGCTGTACGCGTTCCTCTTCCCGTCCGGCAAGAAGCGCGACCTCGAGGCCGATCGGCGCTACGCGCTCCACGCCCACCAGGATCCGGCCGCGCCCGACGAGTTCCTCGTCCGCGGCCGCGCCCGCCGCGTCGACGATCCGACCGTCCGCGACGCCATCGCCGCGCAGTGGCCGTTCACGCCCGGCCCGGACTACGTGCTGTACGCGTTCGGCGTCGAGTCGGTGACGCTCGGCCGGCGCGGCCCCGACGAGTGGCCGCCGCGCTACACGCGCTGGCAGGCGCGGACCGAGCTCGAGCCCGGCGTCGAGGCCGGGTAGGCGGCGCCGACCGGGGACGACACGAACGAGGCCCTCGGCCGTCCAACCGACCCCCATCACCGTCATTTGACGACAGACACCGCCCGGTGACGCGGGCACACTCAGCGGTCCCGATACGACCCGAGGACGCGGCGACGCCATCGGCCGATGACTTTCGGCGCCGACGTCTGTCTTCACAGCGACACCCCCGCCCGCAAAGACGAGGAGGACCTCGTGACCGCCACGAACACCGTCCTGTCCATCCCCGACATCCGAGCCGCCGTTGCCGGCCGCGTCATCGGCCCCGACGACCCCGACTACGACCGCTTCCGCACGGTCGTCATGGGCGGCATCGATCGCCGCCCGGCGGTGATCGTCTGCCCCGCGAACACCGACGACGTCGCGACGGTCATCCGCCTCGCGCGCGAGACCGGGCTTCCGCTGGCCGTCCGGAGCGGCGGCCACAGTTCGGCCGGCCACAGTGTCGTCGACGACGGCATCGTGCTCGATCTCCGTGACATGAAGCGGCTCGAGATCGACGTCGAGAACCGCACCGCGTGGGCCGAGGCCGGGCTGACCGCCGGCGAGTACACGGCCAGGGCCGCCGAGCACGGCCTTGCGACCGGCTTCGGCGACACCGGATCGGTGGGGATCGGCGGGATCACGCTCGGCGGCGGCGTCGGGTACCTCGTGCGCAAGCACGGGCTCACGATCGATTCGCTCCTCGCGGCTGACATCGTCACCGCCGACGGCCAGGTCCGTCGCGTCGACGCCGAGCACGAGCCCGATCTGTTCTGGGCGATCCGCGGCGGCGGCGGCAACTTCGGGGTCGTGACCCGGTTCCAGTTCCGCCTCCACGACGTGTCGGAGTTCACCGGCGGCATCCTCGTCCTCCCCGCGACCGCCGACACGATCGCCGGCTTCATCGCGGCCAACGAGGCGGCACCGGAGGAGCTGTCCGCGATCGCGAACGTGATGCCGTGCCCGCCGATGCCGTTCGTCCCCGAGGAGCACCACGGCACGCTGGTCATCCTCGCGATGCTCGCGTTCGCCGGACCGGCCGATGCCGCCGCGCAGGCGTACGCGCCGTTCCGCGCGCTCGCGACGCCGCTCGCCGACCTGATCCAGGCGGGCAGCTACACGACGATGTACCCGCCCGAGCCCGAGGAGGAGTACCACCCGACGGCGATCGCGAAGAACCTGTTCATGGACGCGATCGACCGCGACGTCGCGCAGGGGATCGTCGACACGCTCGAGTCGATCGACGCGCCGATGAAGGTGGCCCAGCTGCGCGTCCTCGGCGGCGCCTACGCCCGGGTCCCGGCCGAGGCGACCGCGTACGCGCACCGCGCGAGCCGGATCATGGTCAACATCGCCGCGTTCTACATGGGCGAGGACGACCGGGTCGTGAAGGCCGAATGGGTCGACCGGTTTGCCCGACAGCTCACCCAGACCGACCACGGTGCCTACGTCAACTTCGTCGGGGACGAGGGCGAGGCGGGCGTCCGGGCGGCCTACCCGGGCGCGACCTACGGGCGCCTGGCCGAGATCAAGCGCCGCTACGACCCCGACAACCTGTTCCGGCTGAACCAGAACATCGTTCCCGCCTGAGCCATCCGGCCCTCGCAGCCGGTCGTTCCATCGGCTAGCGTGGTCCGCATGGGAAGCTTTCTCGAGGCCGTCCTCGCGTCCGGGCACGATCCCGGGCACGGGGGCGGCTTCTTCGGGTTCGGCGGTCACAGCGGCAGCGCACCGGCGCCGTTCGACGCGCTCGACGGACCCCGGCTCGCCGGCCGGGACGGCAGCCATCCGCTCGCGCTGGTTCGGCCGCTCGACCTGCTGCGCCCGACCAGCGACGGCCTCGACGGCGAGATCGTGCTCGACGGCCCCGTGCGGGTCGGGGAGGGGATCAGCGGCCGACTGTCGGTCGTCGCGCGCCGGATCGTCGAGGGCCGGAGCGTCGCGCTGCGGCTCGTCGGGGTTCGGCTCGCCGAGCACAAGCGTTCGATCGAGCACCGCGACAGCGAGGGTCGCGTCACGAGCAGGGATGAGTGGGTCGAGGTCGGCGGCGACACGTTCGAGCAGCTGCCGTTCACCGAGCCGGCGCTGCCGACCCGGCTCGCGCCCGGCGAGCGGTTCGAGACGACGTTCCTCGTGCCGGCGCCGAGGCTGGGGCCGCCGTCGGCGCACCTCGGGTCGGCGATGATCGTCTGGGCGCTCGAGGCCCGATGGGACGTCGCGATGGGCGCGGACCAGCGGGTCGCGTCCCTCGTCGAGGTCCGCCAGCATCCCGACTACCTGCGGTCGGGCGCGGCCCGGCTGGCCGAGGGCTCGCTCTTCGACGCCTGGCCGGGCGGCGACGCGTCGATCGCGGTCTCGCCCCTGCCGCCGGTCGCCGCAGGGTCGGATCTCGACGTCATCGTTACGTGGCCCGGCGCCGGCTCCGGTCGCGGCGCGCGGCTGGAGCTGCACGCCGACATCGCCGGCCCCAACCCGATCGCAGGGCTCGTGCTGTTCTCGGCGCCGGTCGACCCGTCGGCGTTCCGGTCCGGCGTGCGGATGACCCTCCCGATCCCGGCCGACGCACCGCCCACGGTGACCGCCGACGGCCTGGGTGTCGCCTATCGCCTGCGCGCGCTCGTCGACCGCCAGCTCATGAAGGACCTCGCGATCGAGCGGCCGATCGCGGTGCTGTAAGGGCCGGGGTCCGCCGCGCGCGCTCGGGGGAGCACGAGGAGCGCCGGGCTCCACGCTCACTGCGGGCCTCCCGCGCTCTCTGGCACTCGCGCGGAACGACCGGGTGAACCGCGCCACGCTGCGAACGGCCGTGCCGCGGCGGCTGGGCCGCCCGACCGCCCGACCGCCCGACCGCGCGATACCGCGCCGCGCGCTCGCTGCATGGACGTCTCGAGCACGAGCCGAACCGATTTCGCACACCGAGCCCGCCGAAGTCAGCGGCGGTGCTCATGCAGGCGGAATCGCGTGCGAGAACCCCGACGACAGGGCCGGATCGGCACGATGACCAACGCGTACCCGCACGCCGCGACCATGCACCGGTCGAAGCGATCGTCATCGCGTGTCCCGGCCCGCGTCCCGGCCCCGTCGACCCGGGTCGCCCGAGCGCCCGACGGTGGGCCCCGCGCCCGCCAAGTCGCGCGGCGATCTACCGGCAGTGCCAGCCGTTGTCGACGATCAGCTCGACGCCGTTGACGGCGCCGTTCTCGAGCAGGAACCGGGTCGCGTCGACGATCTCGGCCATCGTGGACAGCTTGCCGGTCGGGGTCTCGGACTCGTAGCGGCGGATCGCCTCGGGCTTCTCGGCCCAGAAGGGCGAATCCCCGACGATGCCGGGGTGGATCGCGTTGACCCGGATCGGCTTGAGCTCCTCGACCAGCGTGCGCGTGAGCCCGCTGATGCCGCCGTTGACGGTCGAGACCGTCGTCGAGCCGGGGTACGGCCGCTCCTTCGCCATGCCGCCGAACAGGACGATCGACGACGTCGGCTCGAGCCGGTCGCGGAGCGTGTGGACGACCTCGGTGAAGCCGACGAGCTTGAGCGTGACGAGCCGGATCGCTCCCTCGATGTTGTACTCGGCGACGGTGTTCGCGTCGCGGTCGATCGCGACGAGCGTCAGGTGGCGCACGGGTCCACGCACGTCGGCGAGTGCCGGGGCGATCGAGGTCGGGTCGGCGAGGTCGAAGACGACGCCTCGGACCGAGCCACCGCCTGAGCCGACTTCGGCCTGCGCGGCGGCCACGGCGGACTCGACGTTCCCGGGCGTTCGGCCGGTCAGGACGACGTCGCGTCCGGCGCGGACGAAGTGCTTGACGATCTCGAGGCCGATCGCCCGGGTGCCCCCGACGACGACCACCGTCCCGTTGTCCGACATCACTGTCCTCCGCGCAACTGCTCTTCGAACCGCTTCCAGGTCGGCGCCCAGCGGTAGGCGTGGCGCACCGGCGGCTGCGGCGCCTGGGTCTCGATCCAGCGCACCCGCTCGGTGCCCTCGTTGTAGAACCCGTGGACGCTGCCGACGCCGGCGAACACGACGTCACCGGCGCGCAACGTGTAGTGCCTGCCGTCGAGCTCGGCCTCGCAGACGCCCTCGAGGAAGAAGTACGTCTCCTCGAACGGGTGGTCGTGGGCCTGGGCCGAGCCGCCGAGCTCGTAGTCGACCGTGAACATCGTGAGGAGGTCGGCGCCGAGGACCCGGTCGACGAGCATCTTCACCGAGATCCCGCTGTACGCGAGGATCGCCGTGTCCATGCCGGCCGGGGCGCGACCGCGGGCGGGGTCCTTCACGGCAAGGGCCTCGAGCTGCGGCGGCGTGCCCTCGTAGTGGCCGACCCAGCGGGTCGTCGGGGTGCCGAAGGCCGGGCGCGCGGCCGCGGCGGCGAGCGCCTCGAGATCGAGCGGCTCGGACGCGAAGAAGGTGTCCTTCCGATCCCCGCCGGCCGGCAGTCGTTGCGGCGTGCTCACCGAGAGCCAGCGAACCGGGGCACCGTCCCCGTTCCGTGCCGGGTTGACGAGCGCGTGCCACACCCCGATCGGCATGAACGAGAAGTCCCCGCGGACGAGGTGGTGGACCCGACCGTCGAGCTCGACGAGCAGCTCGCCCTCGAGGACGTAGAGCGCCTCCTCGAACGAGTGGAGGTGGCGGCCGAGCCAGCCGCCCGGCTGCAGCGCCCCGACCGCGAGCTCGGTGTGGACCGCGCCCTGGTCCGGCCCGACGAGCACCGCGCGCGAGAGGCCCGACGCGGTGGCGGTTGCCGGCGCGGGGGTCGCGAGGGCGTCCCAATCGACGCGACCGACGAAGTGGACCATGGGGCCTCCTCTCAGCGGTGCGGGACGGCCGCCGCGGGCCGGGAGGTCACTCGGCGGCGGTCGGCGATGGTCTCGTGGCCGCGGACGAGCGGCCGTCGGCGCGGCCCCGTTCCAGGGCTGCGTCCATGTCCACCTGACTCGAGTTGCGTCCCAGCACGAACCAGATGGCATGCACCGGCTCCGTGCCGTGGTTCACGAGCCGATGCGGGACGGTCGAGTGGATCGTGATCGCGTCCCCCGGACCCAGCTGGTGCTCGTCGAACCCGATCGTCACGCTCAGCTGACCGCTCAGGACGAAGCCCCACTCGCGGCCGCCGTGGCGCTGGAACTCGTGCTCGGGGCTCGATGCGCCGCCGACCTCGTAGGTGACGTACAGGAACTCGAGGTCCGGGTCCGAGGTCGGCGTGAGCCGCTCCCAGACGACCCCCGACGCGAGCCGGATGCGCTTCCGGTTCACCGCGCGCTGGACCGGATCCCTTGGGGACTGCGGGCCGGATGAAGTCGTAGGGCCCCGGCCGGCGGGTGCGGCCTCCTCGCCCGGCGCGGCCCGATCCGCGTCGATGAACAGCAGATCGTCGAGCGAGACGCCCAGCTCGGTCGCGATCGCGTACAGCGTGCTGACCGACGGCCGCGCCCGGCCCGTCTCGATCTGCGAGATCAGGCTCGGCGACACGCCGAGCCGATCCGCGAGGTGGCGCAGGCTCAGGCCGTGCGCCTGTCGCTCGGTCCGCAGGCGTTCCCCGATCGGGGGATGATCGCGACTCGGACGACGGTGACCTGCTGCCACGGGAACTCCTCGGGTCCAACGGGCCGGCCGGAACGGCCCGGATGGATGACGGCCCCGACCTGCCGCTGATGCTAGCAGGAGCGGGCCGGGGTCCGGCCACCGTCCCGTCGCCGGTCACACGACACCGGTGTCGTGGACCACCTTCCCGCCAACGACCGTCAACACGGGCAGCGTCCGGCGGGCATCCGCGTCGGCGACGTCGAAGTAGTCCCGGTCGAGGACGATCAGGTCCCCGAGCTTCCCGGGCTCGAGCGTCCCGAGCACGTCCTCGCGGTTGAGGTACCAGGCGGCTTCGCGCGTGTACATGCGGACCGCTTCCTCGCGCGAGATCTGCTGGTCGGGGTTGATCTGCTGGCCGAAGACGTTCAGCCCGGTCGTGGCGTAGTGCATCGCGAACCAGGCGTTGTGCGGCGCAATGTGGACGCCGTCCTGGTGCAGCGCCGCGTGGATCCCGCTCGACAGGATCTGCGGGAAGAGCGGGCCCACCGGTGCGCCGGTCGGGCTCGGGTTGCCGCTCAGCCACCGGAAGCCCGACGTCGAGACGCCGACGTTGAGCTCCTTGAGCCGGGCGAGCTGCTCCTCGGTCGCAAGGTCCGCGTGCTGCAGACCCCAACGCAGATCCGTGATGCCGAACTCGTCGTCCATCGCCTCGTAGGTCTCGACGACCTGCTGGATGTTGGCGACGCTCGTCTGCGCATTCTCGTTGCGCCAGCCCGCCTGGGCGACCAGCCGCTGCGCCTCGTACCAGACCGCGTACCCGTTCGCGTTGCTCGGCGGGGCGAACGGCGCCGCCCACTCGCCGATCCCGCCCGTGCGCACGTAGTCGTCGCCGAAGAAGGGGAACTGGTTCTTGAGCCGTTCGCGCAGCTCGGGCAGCTGGTCATCGAGGTCCGGCCCGAACGCCGCGATGAAGCCCTGGTTGTGGAGGAAGTTGATCTGGAGCCGGACGAACGCTTCACCCGCGCGGTGGACGGCGAGCCAGCCGTCGTACATCCGGTAGTGGTCGAGGTTGGCGAGGAAGTGGTTCGGCTGCGGGTCGCGCGGGCCGTTGGCGACCGCGACGAGCGTCTGGTCGAGCAGCGTCGTGATGCCCAGCCTCGCGGTGAACGCCATCGCGTCGAGCGCGCTGCGCTGCTTGTCCTCGAACGTCTGGCGGATCCGCAGGTGGTAGAGGGCCGCGAGGGCATTCGCGCCGGTGATCGCGCCGTCGGCGCCGACCGCGACCGAGGGCCCGCTCACGGACTCCATGAACTGCTTGCCCAGCGTGTTGACCCGCGCCGGGCCGTTGAACTGCTGGAAGAGCATGACCGGCCGGTCCGACACCGCCTCATCGAGCTCCGCGAGGGTCGGCAGGCGCTGCTCGGCCCACTGGCGCGGGTGCCATCCGCCCATCGCGGTAATGAACGCGCCCTCGGGGACGTCGCCCCTGGCCCGCCGGGCCGCCAGCATCGCCTGGACCTCCGCGATGCTCGCGGCGAGCTCGAGATCCGCGACGTGGTACCCGGGCCGGTTCGCGAGGCTCACGAAGTGGGTGTGACTCTCGATCAGCCCGGGGAGCACGGTACGGCCCTTGAGGTTGATGACCTTGGTTCCCGGCCCCGGATTTGCAGCGCTGCTGCCGACCGACACGATGCGGCCGTTCCGGATCGTGACCGTCTTCTCGACCCTGCCCGAGCCGTCCATGGTGTGGATGCGACCGTTGATCAGGACGAGGTCCGTGCCGTCGTCGGCAGGCGCGGCGCCTGGAACGATCTCTGCGCCGCGCTGGGAGGGCCGGGATGCCGGCGCGGCAGCCGCCGCCCCCGGAATTGCGGCGAGTGCGGCGGCGACGCCGGCGGCGCCGGCGCCCTTCAACACCGCTCGACGCGAGACGCCTCCGACGCGCGGGAGGGAGCCGTCCGTCGGGGCTTGCTCGGCGGGCGCAGTGGGATCGACTGGACGACGTCGCAGATCGGCCATGGGACGCTGATCCTCCACCTCGCCCCGCCACCCCGAGCGACGCACCCGGTTGCAGCGGGATTGCGCAAGTGTAGCGATGCTGAACGCGCCGATTCAATACCGCTGTTGGGGCTGCCGCCCGTTGCGCACGCGTCGCGCCCTCTGCGGCCCGAGCGCGCAGTGTCGTTACAGGCCGAGCACCGTCCGTCGCAGCTCCGGGTCGGCGCGCAGCTCGGCCGCCGGCCCCTCGAGCTCTACCCGGCCCTCGATCAGCAGATAGGCCCGCGAGGACAACTCGAGCGCCCGGTCGACGTTCTGCTCGACGAGCAGCACCGACACGCCCGCTCGGTGGATCGCCCCGATCACGTCGAACAGCTCATCCACGATCACCGGCGCGAGGCCGAGCGACGGCTCGTCGAGGAGGAGCAGGCGGGGCTGCGCCATGAGCGCGCGCCCGATCGCCACCATCTGCTGCTCGCCGCCGCTCAGCGAGCCGGCCAGCTGGGCGGACCGCTCCTTGAGCCGCGGGAACAGCTCGTGCACCCACGCGAGCCGGGTCGCACGCTCGGTCCGTGCAGCGCCGCGGTACGCCCCGAGCTCGAGGTTGTCGAGGACCGACATCCGGGGGAAGAGTCGCCGACCCTCGGGGACGATCGCGATCCCCTGGTCGCAGAAACGGTGGCCGGCGACGCCGTCGAGCGGGCGCCCGTGCATTGCGAGGGTTCCGCGTCTGGAGCGATGAAGGCCGGCGATGACGTTGACGAGCGTGGACTTGCCCGCGCCGTTCGGCCCGACGACCGAGACGATCTCGCCGTCGGCCACCCGCAGGTTGACGCCGTGCAGGGCGGGGGCGTCCCCGTAGAAGGCGTCGAGTCCGGCGATCTCAAGCATGGGCATGCCGTCCCAGGTAGGCACGGACGACCTCGGGATCGCCCATCACGGCGGCCGGCGTTCCGGCCGCGAGCATGCGGCCCTGTTCCAGCACCACGACGCGCGTCGCGAGCTGGTTCACGACGCGCAGGAGGTGCTCGACGATCACGATCGTCACCCCCGTGGCGTGGATGCGCCGGACGACCGCGACGGCCTGGTCGATCTCGGCCGGGTTGAGCCCCGCGAGCGCCTCGTCCAGGAGCAGGACCCGGGGGCGTGTCGCGAGCGCGCGTGCGATCTCGAGCAGCTGCCGCTCGTGCAGGTTGATCGACGCCGGTCGGCTGTCGGCGCGCCGGTCGAGTCCGACGAAGCGCAGGTGCTCGTCGGCCTCTTCTCGGGCTCGTGCCAGGCGTGCCGCCTCCCTCCCGAACATGATCGCCATGGCGACGTTGTCACGCACGTTCATCGACTCGAACGGTCGAGGGATCTGGTAGGTCCGGGCGATGCCGAGGTGCGCGACGGAATGCGGCGGCAGGCTGCCGGTCGGTTGACCCGCGATCCTGATGGTGCCGTGCGTAGGCTGGAGGCGGCCGGCGAGCAGCCCGATCAGGGTGCTCTTGCCCGACCCGTTGGGTCCGACGAGCCCGACGAGCTCACCCTCGTTCACGGTCAGTGAGACCCCGTCGAGCGCGTGGACACCGCCGTAGTGCTTCGCGACGTCCTCGACCTCGATCACCGGGATGGCCTCGGGAACCGTCGAGGGCGCCGCGGCCGGCGATGCCGCAGCGTCCACCAGCGGGACGACCGGTTCGGGGACCGGCGGGACCGCCTCGGGCGGCAGGGGCTCGGACGCCGGCGCAGGGCGGAGGGTCCGCCGGGGAAGCGGTACGAACGCGACGACCCACGCCGCGACCATCCCGATCGCCAGCCAGTCGATGAGCCCGTCGCCGTAGTCGATCAGCCCGAGCAGGACGATCGGCGCGACCAGGGCGACCGCGACCGCGGCCCCGCGTCGTCGGAGCCTGGCGACCAGCCCGTCCGGCGCGATGACGACGAGCGCGATGAGGATCGCGCCGAGGATCACGAGGCTCCAGCCCTCGAAGCCGGACGACGCGAGCCGGTCCTGGAGCGTGACGATGACGAAGGCGCCGAGCGGCGGCCCGAGCCAGGTGGTGCGCCCGCCGAGGACGCTCATGATGATCACGAAGAGCGGGATCGTGAGCCCGAACACGGACTCGACCGTCACGAACCCGATCTGGAGCGCGAAGACACTGCCGGCCAGCCCGCCGAGCAGCCCGCTCACCCCGATCGCCAGCATCTTGTAGCGGAACGTCGGGACGCCCAGTCCCTCGGCCACGTCCTCCGCGTCGCGGATCGCGAACAGCGCCCACCCGACCCTGGAGTGCTGCATGGCCCACGCAGCGAGGATCGCGACGAAGGCGATCGTCAGGCTGAGCAGGTAGAGCATCTCCTGGAAGCCGCCGAACAGGTCGGCCTCGTCGGGCGTCGGCACGATGATCCCCTGGCCGCCGTCGATCGCGGGGTTGATCCGCGCGATCGAGCCGAGGATGAATGGGACCGCGAGCGTCAACAGCGCGAAGATCTCGCCGCGCAGCGAGCGGAGCCGGAACGCGAGTGCGCCGACCCCGAGCGCGAGCAGCGTGGACAGCGCCGCCGATACCGGCAGCGTCGCGAAGAACCCCCACTCCTGGCGGCCGACGAGGACCGCGGCCGTGTACGCCCCGATGCCCACGAACGCGGCCTGCCCGAAGCTGAAGTAGCCGCTGAAGCCGGACAGGATGTTCCAGCTCGTGGCCTGCGCAGCCCAGAACCAGACGGTGGTCAGGAACACCAGGTAGAACACGGGGTAGCCGATGGCGTCGCGGCCGAACGGCAGCAGCGCGAGCAGCCCCCAGGCGAGCAGGATCGCCACGAGGCCGGCGCGGTTCATCGGCGGGCCCGCACGAAGACGCCCTCGGGTCGCAGCAGGAGCGCGAGCACGACGGCACTGAAGATCACGAGGGGCGCGGCTGCGGGCGACGCCACGACGCTGACGACGCCCGACACGGCGCCGACGAGGACGCCGGCCAGCAGGGTGCCGATCGCGTCCCCGATCCCGCCCAGGATGACGACCGCGAAGACGATGCCGACCCACTCGAACGGGAGGGTCGGGATGATGGCGCCGCTGAGCGAGTAGAGCATGCCTGCCACGGCGGCCGTCGCCCCGGCTGCACCGGCGAGGACGATCCCCAGGCGGACGTGGTCGATGCCGAACGCGCCGGCGATCGCCCGGTCCTGGGCAAACGCACGAAGCGCCCGACCCGGGTACGTCCGGGTGAGCGCGAGGTGCGTCCCGCCGACGATCAGCACGGCCGCGCCGAACGCCAGGAGGGTGGGCAGCGGGAAGCGGAACGGCCCGAGCGCGAGCGCGCCGACCGCATACGGGTTGACCGACCGGTCCATCCGCTGAAAATCGGCGCTCCACACGTTGCTCGTCATCTGGACGACGATGATCAGGAGCCCGAAGCTCACGATCAGCGAGTTGAACTCGGACAGCTCGAACCGGTCGAAGGCGAGCTGGATGAGGGCGCCGGCCACGAACAGGATCGGCACCGTGACGACGAGCGTCAGGAGCGGGTCGATCCCGAGGTCGGTCGCGAGCTGGAACGTGAGGTACGCGCCGAGCAGGATCAGCGCGAAGTGGGCGAGGTTGATCGTCCGGAGCATCCCCCACGTCAGCGACAGGCCGACCGCCATGACGGCGAACAGCCCACCCGTGAGCGCGCCCGCGATGGCCGCCTGAAGGACGATCATTGGATCACGGTACTGCGGGGCTCCCGGCCGAGGAAGGCCGGGAGCCCCGAATCTCGATTGCCTGGTGGGTCAGTTGGCCGGTCCCTGGAGCTCGGCGGCCGCCCGGTCGGTCGGCCACACGGCAACCCAGTCGCCACCCTGGATCTGCTTGAGCAGCTGGTTCGCCGGCCAGAAGTTGTTCGTCCCCGGGTCGAACGTCAGCTGACCGGTGAACGTGGTGTCTGCGCCGTTCTGATGGAGCGCGTCGCAGATCGCCTCGTGCTCGAGCGTGCCCGCGGCCTCGACGCCCTGGACGAGGATCTCCCAGGCGCCCCACGAGGCGGTTGCCTGCGTCTCCCACGCCGTGTAGGGCAGGCCCTCGGCGCCGGCCTTCTCCTGGAACTCCTCGACGATCCCGCGGACCTCGTCGCCGGCCGCCTCGAGGAGGGGCTCGTTTGCTTCGAACAGCGAGACCGACAGCACGCCCTCGGCCGCCTCGCCGACGCCGAGCAGCGGGCCCGGGGCGGGGAAGAGGCTGAACAGCATCGGCGGTCGGTAGTCAAGCTGCTCCATCGCCTGGATCAGGTTGACGGTGTCGACCCCGATGGCGCTGTTGAAGACGAAGTCGGGGTTCGCGTCGCGGATCTGGGCGGCGATCGGCGCCCAGTCCGTGGTCGTCGGCGGGTACTGGATCGTGGCGACGACCTCGAGCCCGCGCTCCTCGGCGATGTTCGCGACGCTCGGATCGTTCGGGTCGTCGGCGACGCCGTTGGCGACGAAGTCGGTCGACCCGTTCTGGTTGACCACGACTGCAACCCGCTGCGGCGGCTCGGGCAGGCTCTCGAGCGCATCGAAGACGAGGTTCGGGACGTACTCGTTCGGCGCCGGGCCGATCGACCACGACGGGAACTGGCACTCGTAGCCCATGAGCGGCGCGATGACCGCCGTGTGCTGCGGGAGGACGTAGCCGTAGCGCTCGGCGACGGCCATCGCCGACAGGATGTTCGGCGTCGCGTACGGGCCCATGATCAGGTCGACCTCGTCCTGCGAGATCAACCGTTCGTACAGGGCCGTGACGCGAGCCTGGTCGGACTCGTCGTCGAGGACGGTCCACTCGACCGGCCGACCGAGCAGGCCGCCGTTGGCATTGAGTCGCTCGACGAACATCTCGCCGACGATCCGGTGGATGACGCCGGTCGCCCCGAACGCACCGGTGAGCGACAGCGTCGATCCGACGACGATCGGCTCGCCGGAGGGCGCGACCGGGCCTTCCGACGCCGGCGCCTGTGACGCGCCGGTCGTGGCCGGCGGCGCCGGCTCGCTCGCAGGCGGAGCGGCCGATGGGCTGCCGGTCCCCGAGCCGCATCCGGCGATCACCGCGGTCAGCAGGACCGCTCCGAACCGCCGGCGGAATCCGCTAGTCACGCAGGCACCTCCTCCGCTTCTGCCGGCCGCGACGACCGTCGCCGCGGCCGAGCCCGTCAACCGACGACACCCTCGTCGTGCACGATCCGGCCGCCGACCACCGTCAGCACCGACCGGATCCCCTTCAGCTGCTCGTCGGTGACCGAGAAGTAGTCCTCGTTGAGGACGACGAGGTCACCGAGCTTGCCGACTTCGAGCGACCCGAGCCGGTCCTCCTCGCGGAGGAACCAGCCGTTCGCGGCGGTGTACAGGCGCAGGACCTCGGCCCGGCTGATCTGCTGGCCATCGTTGATGAGGTCGCCCCGTGCGTTCACGCCGGTCGTTGCGTAGTACATGTGGAGCCACGGGTTCATGGGTGCGATCTGCATGCCGTCCGAGCTCATGCCGGCCGGGATGCCGTTGTCGACGATCATCCGGAACGGGGGACCGTCGTTGGTGTCGGTCCCGGCGAGGTACCGCCAGCTCGTCAGCGACAGGCCGCCGCCGAGGGCCTTGAGCCGGTCGACGTAGTCCTCGGTGATGAACGGCACGTGGGCGACGACCCAGCGCAGATCGTCGATCGGATGGAGGGCGTGCGCTTCCTCGAACGCCCGGATCTCCGTCTGGAAGTCGGTGCGGCTCAGCGAGTGGACCTCGGCTCGCCAGCCGGCCTCGGCGACCAGCTTGGCTGCATCGAAGAACGTGGGGCCGGTTCCCTGGGCGATGAACTCGCCGATCCCGCCGGTACGGACCATGTCGTCGCCGAAGAACGGGAACGCGTTCCGGAGCCGCTCGCGCAGCTCGGGCAGGGCCGGATCGGACTCCATGTGCAGGAAGTTGATGCGCAGCCGCGTCCCGAGCTTCGCCTCGCGGTACAGCTCGAGGAACGGCAGGTGCATCGTGTAGTTGTCTTCGTGGGCGGCGCCGTCGGCCGGGGTGTCGGTCTTCTGGAAGGCACCTTGGTCGAGGTGGGTTGTGACGCCGAGGCCGGCACCGTAGGCCATCGCCTCGATCGCGCCGCGCCGTCGTTCGGCCGGCGTGAGCAGCGTGCGCCGGAGGTGGAGGGTCGCGCGTCCCGTCGGCGAGTCCCCGAACCCGGCCGCGATCGAGCCATCCGCGCTGACGGTCACGGGCGGGTCAGCCGCCTCGAGCGCGGCCTTGCCGAGGCTGTTCGTTGCGGACGGTCCGGCGAACGACTCGCTGATGTAGACCGGGTTGTCCGGTACGGCTGCGTCGAGCTCGGCGAGCGTGGGCAGGCGGCGATCGGGTGCGAACTGGTTGCGGTGGAAGCCGCCGATCGTCGTGATCCAGGCACCGGCCGGGATCCCGGCGGCGCGAGCAGCGTACGTCTCCTGGATGTCCTCGATCGACGTCGCGTTCTCGAGCGGCGTGTGGTGCCCCGGACGGTTCCCCATGAGCACGATGTGGTTGTGATTGTCGATGATGCCCGGGACCACCGTGGCCCCCTTGAGGTTGATGACCTTCGAGCCGGGGCCGGGGCTCGCCGCGTTCCCGCCGACGTTGACGATCCGCCCGCCGCGGATGGCGATCGACTTGGCGACCGTATCGTCGGCATCCATCGTGTGGATCCGGCCGTTGACGAACACGAGGTCGGGCTCGAAGTCGCCCGGGGCAGCGCCGGGGACGATCTCGGGGCGACCGCCCTGTGGCCGAGCGGGGGCCGCGGCGGTCACTCCGGGCACGGCCGCGAGGGCCGCCGCCACGCCGGCTGCCGCGCTGCCCTTCAGCAGGGCCCGCCGGGAGACGTGGGCCCGTGACGGAGCCGCCATGTCGCTCGCGTCATCTCGCTGCGTGGGACGACCCTGATCATTCGGCTGGTCAGGCATGGGACGCGGACCTCCTCCACGACCACCGCGTCCGGGTGTGGGGGCCCCCGGTTGCGGCGGAGTTGTGCGAGTGTAGCGGCTCTGAACGCGCACATTCAATACTGTTGTTGGCAATGAACCGATATTGAAAAGGTCGCGGGAGGCGGCGCATACTCGGTCCTACGCCGCACGTCCGTCCCGTCCCGCCGGAGGTCGCCATGCCGCAACCCTGCGTCCCGTCCGTGCCGGCCGTCGATCGGCCTCCGGTTGCGGCTGTCCGTCCCACCCACTGAACCGAGGTGCTCCAGTGAGCGTCGCCGACCTTCCCGCCGCGCCAGCCGCGCCAACGCTCACTGCCAACCGCCCGATCCCGTCGCCCGGCTCGCTCAACGTCGACTGGGAGGAGCGCTGGAACGTCGATCGGCTCCGCACGTACCGCCTCGGCCGGGCGCGCGCCGCCCTTGCGGCATCCGAGCTCGGTGCAGTGCTGCTGTTCGACTTCAACAACATCCGCTACACGACCAGCACCCACATCGGCGAGTGGGCGCGCGACAAGATGACCCGCTACGCGCTGCTGACGCGTGGGGGCGAGCCGCACATCTGGGACTTCGGGTCGGCCGCCAAGCACCACCGGATGAACTGCCCGTGGCTGCCCCAGCAGAACGTGCATGCCGGGATGATCGGGCTGCGCGGGGCGGTGGCCCCCGAAGCCGGGCTGTTCCGCAACGCCGCCCGCGAGATCGCCCGGATCCTGCGCGACGAGGGCGTCGCCGACATGCCGCTTGGCGTCGACATCGTCGAGCCGCCGATGATCGCCGCGCTCGAGGCCGAGGGCGTCACGGTCCGCGACGGCCAGCAGGTGATGCTCGACGCGCGCGAGGTCAAGTCGATCGACGAGATCATCCTCCTCAACACGGCCTGCGCGATGGTCGACGGCGCCTACCAGTACATCGCGGAGCATCTCAAGCCCGGCGTCCGCGAGAGCGAGCTCGTCGCCGACGTCACGAAGGTCCTGTTCGACCTCGGCTCGGAGCACGTCGACAACATCAACGCGGTGTCGGGCGAGCGCTGCAGCCCGCATCCGCACGTGTTCAGCGACCGGATCATCCGGCCCGGCGACCAGGCCTTCTTCGACATCATCCACACGTTCGTCGGCTACAAGACCTGCTACTACCGGACGTTCAACGTCGGCACGGCGAACCAGGCCCAGCGCGACGCCTACAAGCAGGCACGCGAATGGATCGACGCGTCGATCGAGAAGATGCGCCCGGGTGTCGGGACCGACGAGGTTGCCAAGGTCTGGCCGAAGGCCGAGGAGTTCGGCTTCGCCAACGAGATGGAGTGCTTCGGGCTCCAGTTCGGCCACAGCGTCGGCCTGTTCCTCCACGAGCGCCCGATCATCAGCCGGCTCAACTCGCTCGACAACCCGGTCGAGATCAAGGAGGGCATGGTCATCGCCCTCGAGACGTACTGCCCGGCCAAGGACGGCTTCTCGGCGGCGCGGATCGAGGAGGAGGTCGTCGTGACCGCCGACGGTCCGCGGGTCATCACGAAGTTCCCGTCGGACGAGCTGTTCGTCGCCAACGCGTACTGAGGTCCCTGTTCCATGGCTGCCGAAGCGAAGACGAAGACCGAAGCGAAGACGAAGACAGACGTCCAGCCCGCCCGCGTCGAGCGCGAGCTCGGCCTCTCGCTGTACCGCGTGATGCAGGAATGCCGGATGCTCGAGACGCGCGCCCAGGAGCTCTTCTTCGAGGGGCTCGTCCGCGGCACGACCCACCTCGGGATCGGGCAGGAGGCCGTCGCGGCGGGGTTCGCGGCCGCGATGCGGACCGACGACTACACGCTGTGCACGTACCGCGGGCACAACCACAACATCGCCCGGGGCGTGCCGTTCGCACCGATCCTCGCCGAGCTGTTCGGGCGGGCGACCGGGCTGCTCGGCGGCAAGGGCGGCTCGATGCACCTGACGAGCGTCCCGCACGGCGTGCTCGGGTCGTACGCGATCGTCGGGGCGCACCTGCCGATCGCGCTGGGCGCCGCATGGTCCGCCCAGTACCGCAAGTCGGGCCAGGTCGCGGTCTGCTTCTTCGGCGACGGGACGACGAACATCGGCGCGTTCCACGAAGCGCTCAACATGGCGGTCGTCTGGAAGGCGCCGGTCGTCTTCGTGTGCGAGAACAACCTGTACATGGAGTACACGCCGATCTCGGCCGTCACCGCGGTCGAGCGGCCGGCGGCGGACCGGGCCTCGGCCTACGGGCTCGAGCCGATCGTCGTCGACGGGAACGACGTCGAGGCGGTGTACGAGACCGCGACGCGGGTCGTCGAGCGGGCACGGAACGGCGACGGGCCGTCGCTCGTCGAGGCCGTCACGTACCGCCACGGCGGGCACTCCCGCGCGGACCCCGGCAAGTACCGCCCCGACGAGGAGGTCGCAGCGTGGAAGGCGCGCGACCCGATCACGACGTTCCGGGCCCGGCTCGAGGCGGCGGGCGTCCCGGCCGACGAGCTCGACCGGATCGACGAGGAGACGAAGGCCAAGGTCGCCGCGGCCGAGGCCGAGGCGCGCGCCGCGCCCGAGCCGTCGCCCGAGGTACTCGAGACGCAGGTGTGGGCCGACGGCGGCTCCGCCTGGCGCAGCGACGGCAAGGGAGGCCGCTGACGTGCCCGAACTCACGTACCGCGCCGCCATCGCGGCCGGCATCGCCCAGGAGATGGAGCGCGACGATTCGGTCGTGCTGATCGGCGAGGACGTGGGCGCCGCGGGCGGCGTGTTCAAGCTGACCGAGGGGCTGTTCGAGAAGTTCGGCCCAGAGCGCGTCCGCGATACGCCGATCAGCGAGCAGGCGATCGTCGGCGCCGTGATGGGCGCCGCGATGACCGGCCTGCGGCCGATTGGCGAGCTCATGTTCAGCGACTTCTTTGCGGTCACCTGGGACATGGTCGCGAACCAGATCGCGAAGACCCGCTACATGACCGACGGCCAGGTCGCGCTGCCGCTCGTGCTGCGGACCGCGAACGGCGGCGGCCTGCGCTTCGGCGCCCAGCACAGCCAGAGCATCGAGAACTGGGCGATGGCGATCCCCGGCCTCAAGGTGGTCGCGCCGTCGAACCCGGCCGACATGGTCGGGCTCATGGCGGCCGCGATCCGCGACCCCGACCCGGTCATCGTGTGCGAGCACAAGAGCCTGTTCGCCGAGAAGGGCGAGGTGCCCGACGGCGAGCACGTCCTGCCGCTCGGCAAGGCGGCCGTGCTGCGCGAGGGGAGCGACGTCACGATCGTCGCGCTCGCCGCGATGGTGCCGCGATCGCTGGCCGCGGCGGAGCGTCTCGAGGCGGACCACGGGATCAGCGCCGAGGTCATCGACCTGCGCACGCTCGTCCCGCTCGACGTGGGCACGATCCTCGCGTCGGTCGAGAAGACGAGCCGGCTCGTCACCGTCGAGGAGAACCCGCGGCTGTGCGGCTGGGGCGCCGAGATCGTCTCGATCGTCGCCGACGAGGGCTTCTGGAGCCTCGATGCGCCGATCGTGCGGGTCACGACCCCGCACATCCCCTTGCCGTCGGCGGCCACGCTCGAGGACCTGGCGATGCCGTCGGTCGACCGGATCGTCGAGACCGTCCACCGCCGGCTCGAGGAGGCGAAGTAGGGTGACCCGCGTCGCGGTCCTCGGCACGGGCCACATGGGCGGCGCGATGGCGAAGGCGCTCGGCCGTGCCGGCTTCGAGCTCGTGCTCTGGAATCGGACCGCCGAGAAGGCGCGCCCTCTGGCCGACGAGCTCGGGGCGCGGCTCGCAACATCGGCCGGGGATGCGGTCGGGGACGTCGACGTGGCGATCAGCATGGTCGCGGACGAGGCCGCGGTCGACGCGCTCTACCGCGGGCCGGGCGGCGTGCTCGAGGGGTTGCGGGATGGGTTGGTCGTCGCCGACATGAGCACGGTCCCGCCGACCGTCGTCCAGGGCCTCGGCCCCGACGTCGCCGCGCGCGGCGCGGCGCTCCTCGATGCCCCGGTGTCGGGCAGCGTCACGCTCGCCGAGGCGGGCCAGCTCACGATCATGGTCGGCGGCGACGAGGCGGCACTCGAGCGGGCACGGCCAGTGTTCGACGCGCTCGCCAAGACCGTCGTCCACATCGGGCCCTTGGGCAGCGGTGCCGGGATGAAGCTCGCGGTCAACACCGTCATCTTCGGGCTCAACGGCGCGCTCGCAGAGGCGCTCGTCCTGGCCGAACGCGCCGGGATCGATCGCGAGCGCGCCTACGACGTCATCGCTGCGTCGGCGGTCGGTGCCCCGTTCGTCGGCTACAAGCGAGCGGCCTTCCTCGACCCCGACGGCGCGCCGACGGCCTTCGCGCTCGAGCTCGCGGAAAAGGACCTGCGGCTCATCTCCGGGTTCGCGGAGCAGCTCGGCGTGCCGATGCCGCAGACTCGCACGAACCTCGAGGTGGTCCGCGCGGCGTCGGCGGACGCCGGACCCGACGCCGACTTCGCGGCCGTCGCCGTCCACCTGCGCGGCTCGGCCGCGCCGACCAGCTGATCGAACGAGGAGGCACAGGAGGAGCGCGACCGGGAGGAGCACCGGACCACCCCAGCGACATCGGCGAGAGCAGTGCGAGAAAGGGACCCTTTCCGTGACCGATCGGATCCTGATCAAGGGGGCCGTCGTCCTGACCCAGGACGACGAGCTCGGTGAGATGGTGGACGCGGACGTGCTCATCGAGGGCGACACGATCGCCCAGGTCGGGCACAACCTCGCCGCCGCCGACGCGAAGACGATCGACGCGACCGGCGACATCGTCATCCCGGGCTTCGTCGACACCCACCGCCACACCTGGGAGACGTCGATCCGGACGTCTGCGCCCGACTACACCCTCGGCGCCTACTTCGGCGCGATCCTCGACAAGTTCGCCCCGAACTACCGGCCCGACGACGTGTACGCCGGCAACCTGTGGGGATCGCTCGAGTGCCTCAACGCCGGCATCACGACGCTCGTCGACTGGTCCCACATCATGAACACGCCCGAGCACGCGGACGCGGCGGTGAAGGGGCTCCAGGACGCCGGCCTGCGCGCGGTCTTCGCGTTCGGCTTCCCGAACACGTCGATCCAGGCGTGGTGGTTCGGGATGGACTACGCCGGCAGCACCGAGCGGATCGACGGCGACGAGGCCCGCCGCATCCGGCGCGACTACCTCCACGACGACGCGGGTCTCATCACGATGGCCCTCGCGACCCGCGGCACGAACTTCTGCAAGCCCGAGGTTGTGCGCTACGAGTGGGAGCTCGCCAAGGAGCTCGGGATCAACATCACGGTCCACGTCGCGATGGACCGGTTCGGGTACACGAAGATGCAGCTCCGCGGGCTCAAGGAGATGGACCTGCTCTACCCGAACACGACCTACATCCACTCGTCGCATCTGCTCGAGGACGAGTGGCACATGGTCGCGGACTCGGGCGGCAACGTGTCGCTGGCCCCGCAGATCGAGCTCCAGATGGGGCACGGCTGGGCGCCTGCCCAGACCGCGGCGAAGCTCGGGATCCCGGTCGGCCTGTCGTCGGACGTGGCGACCACCGCGTCGTCGGACCAGTTCACGCAGATGCACGCGATCTTCGCGTCCGAGCGGGCGCGCCGCCACGAGACCGCCTGGAACGAGGACCTCGACGGCACGCTCCCGACGCCCGACCTGATCGATTCGCGACAGGTGCTGCGCTGGGCGACGATCGAGGGCGCCAAGGTGGCCGGGGTCGCGGACCGGACCGGCTCGATCACGCCCGGCAAGAAGGCCGACCTCGTGATCATCGACACGAAGGCGGTCAACGTGGCGCCGGTCATCGACCCGGTCGGCGCGGTCGTCTGCGCGGCCGACATCTCGAACGTCCGGACCGTGCTCGTCGACGGCCGGATCGTGAAGGACGACTTCCGCCTCGTCGCGGACCTGAACGGGCCACGCGCGCTCGTCGAGTCGTCGCGCGACTACCTCGTCTCGAAGTTCGGTGAGCCCGAGCCGGGCTGGATGCCGCTCCGCTCGGGGGCGGCGCCGGTCGAGGCGTAACGGCTCCATCCATTCGGTTCGCGGCCGACGCCGGCTCCCCGACGGAGCCGGCGTCGTCGTGTCGTGCCAGGCGTCCTGGCGGTGCGCGCCAGCCGCGTCCCGCGGTCCAGCCTGAAACCTTTCGGCGCCTTCCCGTCTCGATCGGTGTAGCGACCATTGCGTGCCAGGGAGGGTTTCGTGCCGCTCATCGTCCGCCGCCCCCGATTGCTGCCCCGCGCGGGCGCAGTGATCCTCGCCGCGTTCGCCGTGGCCGCCGTCGCGTCGCCGGCCGCCGCCGCGACCGAGACGGTCCGGATCACCGACCGCCTCAGCCGGCCCGAGCTCACGGTTGCGCCGGGCACGACGATCCGCTGGGTCAACCGGGACGACGAGCGGCATCGGATGCGGTCGCAGAGCGGGCCGGATCGGTTCGATTCGGGGAACCTCGAGCCGGGCGAGTCGTTCTCGGTGCGGCTGACCGCGGCAGGCACCTACCGGTATCTCGATGAGCGCGACGACGAGAACCCGCGCTACGCGGGCACGATCGTGGTTCGGGCCGGCGGCGGGAGCTCGGGCGGAGGCGACGGCTCCGGCTCCGGCGGTGGCGGCGGCACGGGGGCGGGGCCCGGCCCGGCGGCGCCGACGGCCGAGGTCGGCATGGCCGGACGCGCGTTCGGCCCCTCGACGATCCGTGTCGCAGCCGGCGGTACGGTCACCTTCCGCAACGACGACGACCGGGAGCACACCGTGACCTCGACGTCGGGCGCGTTCGACAGCGGGATCGTCGGCGAGGGCGCCGCGTGGCGTCAGCGGTTCCCGGACGCGGGCACGTTCCCGTTCCTGTGCGCGCTCCATCCCGAGATGACGGGCGAGGTCGTCGTGACCGCCGGGACGGGATCGGCCGAACCGCCCGCGGCGCCGGCGGCCACCCCGGCGCCCGCGTCGAGCCCGACCTCCACGCCGACGCCGGCCGCGACCGCGACGCCGCCGTCGGGGTCTGGTGCGACCCCGGGGACTGCGGTCATCGAGATGCAGGACTTCCGATTCGGCACGGCCGAGCTGACGGTCGACGCGGGCACGTCCGTCACGTGGCGGAACGTCGGCGCGGCGCCCCACACCGTGTCCGCCGAGGACGGGACGTTCGACTCCGGCATGGTCGCCGCGGGCGGGTCGTTCGACCGAACCTTCGATGCCGCGGGCACGTTCGCGTACGTCTGTGCCTTCCACCCCGAGATGACCGCGACGATCACGGTCACACCGGCAGGCGCCGGCGGGGGAGTGACCGGCGGTGCGGCCGGCAGTGCGAGCGGCGGTGCGAGCGGGGCGGAGCGCGAGCCCGAACCCGCGGCGCCCGAACCCGCGGCGCCCGAACCCGCCGCGCCCCGAGCGGCGGCACCCGAGCCCGCGTCGGCCGCGTCCGCCACGGCCCTCACCGCCGACGCGGTGTTGCGCCTCGGGCTGGTCGTGCTGCTCGTCGGTGGCGCCGTCGTGCTCTTCATGCGCACGATCAGCGGCGCAGCTCGGCGACCGGCCTGAGCCTCCGAGTCCCGCGCGCCCTCGAGCGCGGCAGCCGGCAGCCTCCTCCGGCACGATGAGCCGATGCGCATCGCGCTCGTCTCGGACACGCATCTGCCGCGCTTCGGGCGCGTGCTGCCGCGGGCGCTGCGCAACGGGATCGCCGGCGATCGGATCGACCTCATCCTGCACGCCGGCGACTTCACGGCAGCGTGGGTGCCCGACCTCCTCGAGGCGATGGCGCCGCTCGTGGCCGTCGCGGGGAACAACGATCCACCCGAGCTCGTCGAGCGGTTCGGCCGCCGGCAGCTTGTCGAGCTCGACGGCGTGGCCGTCGGGCTCGTGCACGGCGACCTCGGACCCGGCCGGACCACGCCTGAGCGGGCACGGCGCGCCTTCGAGGCCGGCGTCGCTGTCATCGTCTTCGGTCACAGTCATCAGCCGCTCATCGCGCGCTCACCCGACGGTTCGCTGCTGATCAACCCCGGGTCACCGACCGACAAGCGCCGCCAGCCCAGGTACTCGTGGGCCGTCCTCGAGCTCGAGGGGGGCCGTGCCCGCGCCGAGCTGCGCTTCTTCGACGACCGCGCTCCCTGACCGATCGGGCGTTATGCCCGTGGCATCGAACTGCAACGCCGTCCCCCGTCGGTCTGGGCGACATCGTTGCGTGCCCGGGGCGAGGGTAGACGGCCGAGAACGAATGTCCTGGAGGGCACCCATGCCTCGAATCCGAACCGTGATCGCGACGGTCACCCTGGGTCTCGCCGTTGCCGCCTGCGGCGGCGGCGTCCAGGGCGAGACCGGCGCCCCGTCGCTCGCACCCGCGACGTCCGCTGCCTCGCCCGCCGCGTCCCCCGCGACGTCCCCGGCCACCTCGCCGGCCGCAGCGTCCCCATCCGCCAGCGCGGCCGCCTCGCCGTCGGCGTCCACCGGTGGAGCCGTGAGCTCGCCGAGCGTCGCCACGCCGCCGGCCGACGCGAGCCCGGGCGCGACGACCGAGGTCCCGTTCGCCCCGGCGGGCAACGATGAGCTCGGCGGGACCGCGACGCTCACCGAGTACGGCGCGACCACCCAGGTCGTCGTCGAGTTCAACTCGTTCCAGCTGCCGGCCACGGGCGCTGTCGCACACGTCATGACCGGCACGTGCGAGACCATCGAGGGTCAGCAGTCGGCCGGTCTGCTCGGCGTCGTCGACGGACGGCTCGAAGGGAACATCTCGATCCCGGCGAACCTGATCCTCGACCTGCCGCACGCGGTGGTCGTGATGGAGAGCGCGACGGCAACCGAGCCGCTCGTCTGCTTCGACCTCGTCCGGCCGTCCTAGCGACCGGCGCACCAGTCCGACGAACATCGAAGACCGGGCCCCGAGCCCGGTCTTCGGCTATGCGGGCAGCAGCGCGGCGAACCGCTCGCGCACCTCGGCCGCGGTGGACGCCCCGAGCGATGCGCGTGCCAGCTCCTCGAGCTTCGCCGCGGACGACGCGCGGATCGCACGCCGCACCGGCGCAAGGCTCGCGTCGGCCATGCTCAGCACACGCACCCCGAGCCCGACCAGGGCGAGCGCCGCGGCCGGGTCGCCGCCCATCTCGCCGCAGACGGAGAGCTCGACGCCCGCGGCGCGGCACTCGTCGACCGCGATCGCGATGAGGCGCAGCAGCGCCGGGTGGAGCGAGTCGCGATAGCGTTCGAGCGCGGCGTTGCCGCGATCGGCCGCCATGGCGTACTGGAGCAGGTCGTTCGTGCCGAGGCTGGCGAACCGGAGCCGCCCGAGGAAGGACCGACCGACGAGCACCGCCGCCGGGATCTCGAGCATGACCCCGAGGTCCACCTCGCCGAACGGGATGCCGTCGCGCTCGAGCCCGGCCCGCGCCTCCGCGGCGAGGCCGAGGAGCACGTCGACGTCGGTCGCGTCCGCGACCATCGGGGCCATGACCTTGACCCGCCCGCTCGGCCGATCGGCCGACGGAGCCGCGGCGCGCATGGCCGCGCGCAGCTGCGTCACGAAGATCCCGGGCTGCTCGGGCGCGAGCCGCAGGGCGCGCACGCCGAGGAACGGGTTGGCCTCGGGTGGGATCGGCAGGTAGGGGATCGGCTTGTCGCCACCGACGTCGAGGAGCCGGATCGTGACCGGGCCCGGCGCGAACGCCTCGACGACCGCGCGGTTGGCGGCGGTCTGCTCGTCCTCGGACGGCGGCGTCGACCGCTCGACGAACAGGAACTCGGTCCGGAAGAGCCCCACGCCCTTCGCGCCGAGCGAGACGGCTCGGGCGGCCTCGGCCGGGCCGCCGATGTTCGCGAGCAGCACGACCTCGACGCCGTCCGTGGTGACCGCGGGCAGCGTCGCCTCCTCGAGCGCCCGGCGCCCGGCCGCCTCGGCTGCCTCGCGGCGGCGGTCGAGTCGCTCGCTCGTGGCGGCGTCGGGGTCGAAGACGACCTCGCCCGAATCGCCGTCGACGGCAAGCACCGAGCCGGTCCCGCCCGCTTCCGCGGCTGCCTGGAGGAGACCCGCCACCCCGACCACGGCCGGGATGCCGAACGCGCGGGCGAGGATCGCGGCGTGCGACGTCGCCGAGCCCTGCTCGAGCGCGAGGCCGAGGAGCCGGTCGCGCGGCAGACCGGCGGCAAGCGACGGCGGGATGTCCTCGGCGACGACGATCGACGGCTCCGTCAGCGTGACCGACCGGTCGATCCCGGCGAGGCGGGCCGCGATCCGCTCGGCCACGTCGAGCACGTCCGCGGCACGCGCGGCGAGCAGCTCGTCGTCGAGGCTCCGCAGCATCCCGGCCACGGACGCAGCGGCGGATCGGATCGCCGCGACGCCGTCATCCCCGTCCCGGATCGCGCTCGTCGCCGTGTCGAGCAGTGCGGGATCGAGCGCCATCGCGGCCTGTGCCTCGAAGATCTCGCCCTCGGCGGGGCGACCGGCCGCGGCGACGGCCCGTGCCAGCTCCTCGAGCTCGGCCGCGGCCTCGTCCCGTGCCCGCGTCAGCCGCTCGATCTCCTCGTCGGCACGTGCCGGGTCGATCCGTCCGCCCGCCGGCGCAGCCGCCGCCTCGATCCGGACCCACGGTCCCCGCGCGACCCCGCCCGAGGCCGCCACGCCGCGGAGTGTCTGCATGTGGTCGTCTCCTTCGTTCCGGGGACGCCTCGCACGCCTCTCCCAAGCGTAGCGCCGGACGTCGACCACCGTCCCGGCAGCTGCGGAGGCGCGGCGGCGCGACGCAGCGGCCGGCTACAGCCCGCTGTAGGCGTGGAGGCCCGAGAACCAGAGCGAGCCGGAGTAGGTGACGAGCACCATCCCGAAGCCGATCACGAGCAGCAGCGCGGCAGGTCGGCCGGCCCACGACCGCTGGTTCCGGGCGTGGAGGTAGACCGCGTAGGTCAGCCACGTGACGAGCGCCGCGGTCTCCTTCGGATCCCAGCCCCAGTAGCGCGACCAGGCGATCGACGCCCACCACGAGCCGAGGATGATCATCGTCGCGAAGATCGGGAACCCGATGATCACCGCCCGGTAGGCGACCTCGTCGAGCACCTTGTGCGACGGCAGCCAGGAGAACCGGTCGTCGCGGCCCTGGACGAGGTATGCCACGCCGGCGGCGAAGCTCGTCGCGAAGATCCCGTACGAAATGACGGCCATCCCGACGTGGATCGTGAGCAGCGGCGGGTTCTGGAGCGCGGGCTGGAGCGCCTCGATCTGCGACGGCAGGCTCGACGCGTAGAGCAGCAGCGCGAACGCGACGCCGACCGGGATGAACCCGATCGACCGGATCGGGTAGCGCCGCTCGAGGAGCAGGTAGCCGCCGACGACCGACGTCGCGAACGCCGCGCTGAACTCGTAGAGGTTGCCCCAGGGGCCGCGTCCGACGAGCACGCCCCGGATCACGAGCGACGCGACGAGCGCCGCGAACCCGGCGAGGGCGAGCCACACCGCGACCCGCGAGAGGAGGCTGGGGGAGGCGCTCAGCTCCGGCGCCTGCGAGGCGGCACGGACGCGGCCCTCGACGAACGAGCCGGTCACGACGCCCGCGTACGCGGGCTGCGGCCCGGGCGCGAGCGCCGCGAGCGCGCGACGTCCGTTCGCGAGCAGCACCGCATGCCCGACGTGCGCCGCAAAGCCGAGCCCGACGAGGATCGTCCCGATCGAGAAGAGTGCGAAGGAGAGAGTCGCCATGGCTGTTGCCTCAGGGACGCGGAGAGCTGGTCGTCGGTTGCGCCTCGATCGTCGTCAGGCGACCGCGGCGCCGCCCGGCTTCGGGCGACCGCGGCGGACCGCGACGGCGCGGTTCTCGATCTTCAGGACGAGGCCGCAGTTGCCGCAGGTGTCGAACTGCGCGGAGCGACCGACGCCGCACATCGGGCAGGTCACCGCGAGGTCGTCGCCGCAGCGCTCGCAGCGCATCGTGCCCGACGGGTAGACGAGCGCGTCGCGCCGGCAGAAGGGCAGGCCCGCCGGGAACACCGGCTGCCCCGCCGCGTCGAGCTCCGCGGTACGCGGACCCTCCTCGTAGCTGACCTTCACCCGGGGCTTGCGGAGCTGGTAGATGACCGTGCCGAGCGCGAGGAACGTCAGCAGCGGGCCCACGACGCCGAGGAAGATGAACACGGGCAGCAGCAGGATCAGCGCGCCCCAGTCCGGCATCACGAAGAGCGAGGTCACGTCGAGGATCGTGTTCCACAGCCCTTCGAGGGCCTCGATGATCGTCACGGTCGCATCCTAGCAGGGGCGGCGGCGATCATCCGGGCCGCTCCCGGCGAGGCGCCTTGCGGCCCGGTCCACGCTTCGTCGTGGCGCCGCGTCCGGGCCGCCAACCCGGCCGGTCCTCGGCGTCCTCGTCCGGGCCCGTCGGTGGCGGAGCGGCCGGCGGCCTGGGGTTCCCGGCCGCCGGGGCAGCGAGCCGTCCGCGGGAGAGCCGCCCGATCAGCCACGCCGCCCCCGCGCTTCGCGCACCCCGGCTCCTGAGCCGATGGCGCAGGTCCGCATCGTCGGTCACGACCAGCACCCCCGCGGTCGCGTCCGGCCCTGCGTCGGACCGAACCTCGTCGACGAGCGAGAGGATGAGGCTGTCGGCCGAACGCGCGCCGGAGTACCGCACCCTTAGGCCGTGCGCGATCCGCTCGCCGCGCAGGCCCCGCTCCGGCGGCCCGTCGAAGACGAGCTCGATCGCGATGTCGGCGGGGACGACCGCCCGCAACCGACCGACGAGGGCGGCGGCCGGCTGCGGCTCGGGTCCGCGGCTGAGCGCGTGCAGCAGGTTCGAGCCGTCGACGAGGAGCCGGGTCGTCAGCGCGAGCGGGTCGCGAGGTCGGTCGGTCACGGCGAGAGCATAGGCCCGCGCGCCTCGTGACTGGTCGCGGACGGGTCGGGCGGGCTCGGGCTACGATGCGGCCCGTGAGTCTCCTCCTGCTCGTCGACCTCGACGGGGTCGTGTACCGCGGCGCCGATCCCGTTCCCGGGGTCGCGGCCGTGCTCGCCCAGCGCGCCGCCCAGGGTGACGACGTCGTCTACGTCACCAACAACTCGATGCACTACCGGGCCGACTACCTCACTCGGCTGTCGGCGATGGGGGCCCCGGTCAGCGCCGACACCGTCGTCTCCTCCGCGCGGGCCACGGCCCTGTACCTGACCGAGCAGGACCCGCCGATCCGGCGCGTCCTCGTCTTCGGCGCCGGCGGGCTGGAGCGCGAGGCGCGCGACGTCGGTCTCGACGTGGTTACGGCGGCCTACGCCGCGACGCGCATGCAGCAGGAGGGGATCGACGGGTTCGCCGCGGCAGGCGAGCCGGACGCCGTCCTCGTCGGGCTCGACCCGGCCTTGACCTACCTCCGGATGGCCGCCGCCGCCGACTGCATCCGTGCCGGCGCCCGGTTCATCGCCACGAACCGCGATCCGATCTACCCGACAGAGCGCGGTCTCCGGCCCGGCGCCGGGTCCGTGGTCGCCGCCATCGAGGCAACGACCGGCGTGACGCCGGTCTCGATCGGCAAGCCCGCGCCGCGCCTGCTCGAGATCGCCGCGCACGCCGTGGGCCGCGACCCGGGCGAGGCGATCATGATCGGCGACGGCATCCTGACGGACCTCGCCGCCGCGAACGCCCTCGGGATGCGCTGCGTGTTCATGCTCACCGGGGTGTCGACGCGCGAGCAGCTGCGCGCGCTGGCGCCGCGCGACCAGCCGGTCGCGGTGGCCGAGGACGCGGCCGAGCTGGCGGCGGCGCTCGACCGGCTCGCCGCGGCCGACGCCGTCGCGGCGGACCAGGGAGACCGGCTCGAGCAGCCCGCGCCGCGCTGAGGCGCACCGGCGACGGGAACCGAATGCCCACCGCAGCGCGTCTCTCGCGCATGCACCGAACTCGGCTCGGCCTCCTGGCCGCCTTCGTCCTGGTCCTCGCCGCGTGCAGCGGCGCCGGTACCGCCACACCGTCCGGCGGGTCGGTCTCGCCAAGCCCCTCGTCGCCGCCGTCCGCCCCACCGAGCGTGGCGCCGTCGGGCCCCATCGATCCGAGCGGCGGCTGGCTGCTGGTCGGCGGCACTGCCGGCGGGCGGCCGATTCCCATGGTCCCCGGCGCCGACATCACGTTCGAGGTCGACGGCTCGACGGTGAGCGGCCGGTCGGCCTGCAACCAGTACTTCGGGGAGTTCGTCGTCGAGAACGGCGTCGTGCGGCTCGGGGGGCTGGGCGGCACCGAGATGGGCTGCGATGAGCCGGTGATGGCGTCCGAGCTCGCCTACATGCAGGCGCTCGCCCAGGTCACGGCCGCGCGGATGGACGGCGAGCAGCTCGTGCTGCTCGGTGAGGGCGTCGAGCTGCGCTTCGAGCGGATCGATCCGCCGCCGACCGCCGAGTTGGTCGGCACGACGTGGCTGCTCGACGGGCTCGTCAGCGGTGACGCGGTCGCATCGACGATCGGCGAGCCGGCGACGCTCGAGCTCGACGCCGACGGCACGTTCCTGGCGACGACCGGCTGCCGGACGCTGACGGGCCGGTACACGACCAGCGGGACCGTTGTCCAGGTCACCGAGATGACCGCCGACGGCGACTGTGCGGGCGGACCGGCGGACCAGGATGCCCACGTGATCGAGGTGCTCGAGGGCGGCTTCCGGGCGGACATCACCGAGCAGACGCTGACCCTGACCGGCGACGGCGGGCGAGGCCTCGTCTATCGCGTCGCCGAGGTCATGTAGCGCCGGGGCTCAGCCCGCACCCGCCTCCAGCTCGGCGATCCCGGCGGCCCACGCGTCGAACGCCGCGCGAAGCGGCGCGAGCGTCGCCTCGTCGGCGAAGGCGACCTCGAGCGCGTGCCGGTCGATCGCCCACAGCTCGGGGGGCGTCAGGCCGATCTGCTCGACCGCGCGGGCGTACTCCTCGGCGAGCGTGATGTCGGAGACCGTCGTGTCGTCCGTGCTGAGCGTGACCGGCACCCCGGCCCGGTGGAGCCGGGCGATCGGGTGGGCGGCCACCGACGGGACGATCCCGGCCTGGGCATTCGAGGTGGGGCACAGGTCGAGCGTCACCCCGCGGTCGATCAGCTCGCGGCACAGCGGGGGGTCGTCGACCGCGCCCGGACCGTGGGCGATGCGCTCCGGGTCGACCGCCAGCGCCCGGCGCACCTGCGCGGCGCCGCCCCACTCGCCGGCATGGAGCGTGATCCGGAGGCCGCCCGACCGCGCCGCCTCGAACGCGCGAGCATGGGTCAGCGGGTCCGGGAACGCGGCCTCCGGACCGGCCAGGTCCCACCCGGTCAGTCCCTCGTCCACGAAGCGTGCCGCGGTCTCGGCGAGCGTGACGTTGTCCTCGGGAGCGTGGGAGCGGAGCGCCGTGCAGATCAGCCGGACGACCGTGCCGTACCGCTCCCCGGCGGCGCGCGCCCCGCGCACGACCGCGGCGATGCCGTCGGCGAGCGGCAGCCGGCGCGCGACGTGGAGGAGCGGGCCCCAGCGAACCTCGACGTAGCGGACGTGCTCGGCGGCCTTCGTCTCGACGAGCTCCCAGGCGATCCGCTCGAGCGCCTCGGCGTCCTGCATGAGCGCGATCGGCAGGTCGAACGCGCGCAGCAGCTCGGCCTGATCCTCGCAACGCTCGGGGGCGACGAGCGCACCGAACATCCCCGCCCAGTCGCGCGGCGCCTCGACGCCCCGGGTGCGGGCGAGCTCGAGCGCCGTGTCGACCCGGAGCGACCCGTCTAGGTGGAGGTGGAGCTCGGCCTTCGGCATGGCCTCGACGAGGCGTCGGAGCGGCGCGCCGGCGAGGGCGGGGGATCGGGGCTCGTCCATGACGCGATGCTACGATTCCGCGCCGGCCGCGGCTGACCGACGCGGCCCGTTCGAGACGCAGGAGCCCGTCGACCATGGCCACGATCCTCGTCACCGGCGCGAGCGGGTTCGTCGGAAGCCACGCGATCCCCGAGCTGCTCGCCGGCGGCCACCGGGTCGTCGCGCTGGTCCGGACGCCGACCGCCGGCGAGATCGTCCTGGGACGGCTCAGCGCCGGCGAGCGCGCGGGCGTCGAAACGCGACTGGGCGACGTCACCCGACCCGACACGATCCGCGCGGCCCTCGACGGCATCGACGCGGTGCTCCACCTCGTCGCGATCCCCCGCGACTTCTCCGGTGGCGCGGAGCTTCGGCTGATCAACCTCGAGGGCACCCGGACCGTCGTGCGCTCGATGGAGTCGGCCGGCATCCGGCGGCTCGTGCACATGGGCGCGATGGGCGTCGCCGAGGACCCGGACCTGCGGTACGCGTCCTCGAAGGCGGCGGCCGAACGGCTCGTCAGCGAGTCCGGCCTCGACTGGACGATCCTCAAGCCGTCGCTCCAGTTCGGTCCGCGGGACGGCTTCTTCAACATCGTCGCCGACCTCGCCCGGCTGTCGCCCGGGCTCATCCCGGTCCCCGGCGACGGGTCGAGCCGGTTCCAGCCGATCCACGCCGGCGACGTCGGTCGCGTGGTCCGGATCGCCATCGACGACGCGTCGACGATCGGGGGGACGTTCGAGATCGGTGGTCCGCGCTACTGGACGTATCGGGAGATCACCGCGGAGGTGCTCCGCGCGCTCGGGAAGCGGCGGATCATCGTCCCCATGCCCGTGCCGCTCATCGCGCTCGTTGCCCGCTCGGCCGAGCTCGTGCGGTTCCCGTTCCCGGTCGCGTCCGACCAGCTCCGCCAGCTCCGGCTCGACAACATCGGGCCGCTCGGGCTGGTCGAGGAGCGATTCGGCTTCCGGCCGCGGGACATGGCCGGGGAGCTCGGGTACCTGCGCCACCGGGTGCGCGACCAGGAGCCGATCCGCCTGGGCGCGGCGGAGCGCGGCGAGGCCGGCTGATGCGACCGCACCCGTGTCCGGGTGACGCCGGGGTTCCGTGCCCGTGAGGCGGCTGGGGACCGGCGCGCGAGCCGCCGTCTGGCTGGCGGTCGCGCTGCTCTTCTCGGCCGGCGCCGCGGGCATCGTGACGGCGATGGACCACGTCCCGGGGACCGCGGCGCGCCCCGAGCTGACGTGGGCCGGCGACCGCGCTGCACTTGCGGCTCTCGACCCGATCGAGGATCGGCTGCGCGGTCTCCAGGGCAGGCTCGACGAGCTCGGGATCCAGGGACGCGGTGCGCTTGCCGCGCTCACCGGTCAGGATCTCCCGACGGTCCGGGAGGCGGTCGACGCGGGCGGCGCCCTGGTCTCCGGGCTCCGTTCCGAATCCGCCCGGATCCGAGCCGAGCTCGCCGGCGTGCCGGGCGTGAGCGGCCCCGCCGCGCGCCTCACCACATCCGATGCGGTCCGGCGACGTCATGCGCTGATGGTCGAGGCCGCGGAGACGACCGACGGTCTCGGTGAGGCGTGGGCGCGGCTCGCCGCCGGTGCCCCGTCGGCGGCCCGGCTGGCGCAGCTCCTCACCGACCACGACCGGCTCATGGGCGAGGCGCTCGCCGAGGGGCGCGCGGCCCGCTACCGGGCGGCCATCGAGCAGATCGAGGAGGCGTCGGCGCTGCTCGACGAGGCGCGCGACGTCCGCGACGGCCTCGCGAACACAGTCGACGTGGCGACCCTCGACGAGTGGATCGACCGGAACCGCGCGTACGAGGACGCGCTGCGCACGCTCTACGACGCGCTCCGACGATCGGGCGGACGGGTCAACCCCGCGGTCCGCGAGGCGCTGCAGGTGCACGACGCGGCCCGCGACCGGCTGCCGCCCGACAGCCGCGGGCTGGTGGTGATCATGGGCGAGATCGGGCTCGGCGGGTTGAACGGGGCGGTCATCACGATCGAGGAAGCACGCGGGGCGCTCGCCACGGCTCTGGAGGACCTCGACAGCGACGCGGCCGGAGGCTGACCCACGCGGCCTCGGCTGACGCCGCGACCCCGTCCGCCGAGTACACTGCGGCCAACCCACGAGCGTCCGCGCCGCGTCCGAGCGCGTCGACCCAGCCGGAGGAGCCTGTCCGCATGCAGCTTCGTGTCGTCACCGACCAGCCCTGGGAGGTCCAGGCCGACGTGCTCGTCGTCCCGGTCACCGGCGAGCCCGCGTTCGACGGCGAGGCGGGCGAGATCGATCGGCGCAGCGGCGGTGAGCTGCGAGCGCTGGCGACGTTCGGTGAGCTCAAGAGCAAGCGCTACGCGACCGCGCTGGCCGGCTCCGGTGCGCTGCCGGTCCGCCGGGTCCTGACGGTCGGCGCGGGCGACGGCACCACGCTCGACCGAGAGACCGTCGTGCGCATCGCGGGCGCGGCGATCCGGCGCCTCGGCGGGCGAGACGTGTCGAGCCTCGCGTTCTGGCTCCCGCCGCTCGCCGATGTCCTCGACGGCGGGGCGGTCGCGGCCGCCGAGCTCGTCGCGCGCGGGATCGTCGAGGGGGCCTACGAGCCTCAGGCCATCTACCGGGACACGGTCGAGAGCGCGCCGCCCGACCTCGACGAGCTGATCCTCGTCGTGCCGGCCGGGGCCGACACCGCCGCGGCCACGAAGGCCGGCGAGCGCGGCCAGATCATCGGCGAGGGCTCGAACACCGCCCGGACGCTGTCGAACCGCGCCTCCAACGACGTCTCGCCCGAGGTCCTCGCCGGTGAGGCACGCGCGATCGCCGAGCGGCACGGCCTGTGGATCGACGTGATCGAGCCCGATCGCGCCACCGAGCTCGGCATGGGCATGTTCATGGCGGTCGGCCGGGGGAGCTCGAACCCACCGCGGATGATCGTCATGCGCTCGGGCGGGGAGGGTGAGCGCGACGCGCTCGACCGGCACCTCGCGATCGTCGGCAAGGGCGTCTGCTTCGACTCGGGCGGGATCAGCATCAAGCCGTCCGACCGGATGGAAGAGATGAAGATGGACAAGACCGGTGCGTGCACCGTGATCGCGGCCATCGAGACGGTCGCCCGGCTGGCGCCCGGCACGCCGCTGCTCGCGCTCGCCCCGGCCGTCGAGAACATGCCCGGGCCGCACTCGACGCGGCCCGGCGACATCGTGACCGCGCTCAACGGCAAGAAGGTCGACATCACGAACACGGACGCGGAGGGCCGGCTGATCCTGGGCGACGCGATGACCTACGCCGAGCAGCTCGGGGCGACCCACCTGGTCGACACCGCCACGTTGACCGGGGCGGTCGCGCGCGCGCTCGGTCACCTGGTGACCGGTGCGTTCGGGCAGCCGCAGGGCTTCTACGACGAGGTCATGGCGGCCGCCGACCGGGCAGGGGAGCGGTACTGGCAGCTGCCGCTCGTCGAGGACTACGTCCCGGAGATGGAGAGCTGGTACGGCGACCTCCAGAACTCCGGGGCGGCCGAGGGCGGGCTGGTCCGCAGCGGGCTCTTCCTGCGCGAGTTCGTGACGAAGCCGTGGGTCCACCTCGACATCGCGGGCACGGCCTACTACCGGAAGCCGACCGCGTGGGCGCCGCGCGGCGCGACCGGCGTGTCGCATCCCACGCTCGTCGAGCTCGCGCTCGCCGGGGCGCGAACCGCCTGACCGGGTCCGTCCGACACCGGTGAGCCTCGACGCGCCCGTCGTCGGGCTCCTCCTCGCGGCCGCCGGCGCGGTCCTCGGGTTTGGGGCGGATCGCCTCGCGGTCCGCTGGCCCGAGCACGACCCGGCCGAGCCGGAGCATCCACCCGGGCGGCCGATCGGCTGGCGGACGCTGGTCGTCGTCGCCGTCGGGGCCGCGGCGTTCGGCCTGCTGCCGGGACGCCTCGGTGAGGATCCGCTGGCGCTCGTCGTGTTCGGGGCGTGGTTCGTCACGCTCGTCATCGGGCTCGCTACCGACCTCGACCAGCGCCTCCTGCCCGACGTGCTGACGCTGCCGGTCATCCCGGTGGCGTTCGTCTACGCGTTGAGCGGGCTCAACCCGTTCGTCGGGCCGGGCTGGGTCCTGGCGGTCGGGGTCGCGTTGATCGTGCCGCTCGCGCTGTACCTACCGTCCCTGCTGTACGGGGCGGGGGCGTTCGGGCTCGGCGACGTGAAGCTGCTGGTCGGGGTCGGGCTGCTGCTCGGGTTCGACCGCGGGCTCGGCGGCGTGCTGTGGGGGCTGCTCGTGGCGGGCGCGGTGCTGCTCGTGCTGCTCCTCGCGGGACGCATCGGGCGACGGTCGTACGTGCCGTTCGGGCCGTTCCTGATCCTCGGGGCGCTGTGGGCGGCGCTCGTGCTGGGACCCACGGGAGGGTAGCGATCGATCGCGGCAACGCCGGGGAAACCGGCACGCCGGCCCGTTTCGCAACCCCACCGAAATGCACCGGACCCCACCAAACGGTACTACCGTCACCCCCGACCAAAGTGGGATGGCGGCCGCCCGGACGCGGCTCCTAGACTGCCCGGGTTAGAATGCTGGCCAGACCGGTTGGTCGTCCTGAGTGCGTGCTCACCCTCGGGGCGGCGATGAAGCCGGGTGGCCGCCCCCGTCAAGCGCTCGCGCCGAGCCCCCCGCGCGACAACGGAGACCGCTCCGACTGATGTCATCGCCTGCCTGATGCCGATTCGCGACCACGAGCAGACCGTCACGTGGACATCGGCGAGGCGTCGCCCTCGCCTGAGCCGTCGACTGCTTCTCCTCCTGCTGGCGCTGCCGATGCTCCTCGGCTCGATCGGCGCGTCCCCGGTTGCCAGCCCGGTCCGGGCCGACGACCTGGCCGACGCCCGCGCCCGTCAGGCCGCCCTCAAGAAGCAGATCTCCCGGCAGCGGTCCCAGGTCTCCCAGCTCAACTCGATGCAGGCGGCGCTCTCGTCCGAGATCCGGAACACGACCCGCGAGCTTCGCTCGATCAACGCCGACCTCACGGCGGTCCGCCGGAAGATCGGGTCGATGGAGACGAAGATCGAGGAGGTCAAGGCGGCCTACGCCGCGCTGGTCCTCGAGGGGCAGGTCCTCGCGGCCTCGCTCGCCCGGGTCGAGAAGGAGGAGCAGGAGAAGGCCGCCGACCTGCGCGAGCGCAAGAACCTGCTCGCGGAACGCATCCGGTCGGCGTACGACACGAACCGGGTGTCCCTGCTCGAGACGCTCCTGTCGGGCGGCACCTTCACCGACCTCCTGACCGAGGCCAGCTACCTGATCGACGTCGGCGAGCAGGACAAGGCGCTCGCCCAGCAGATCGAGCGCGACCAGGAGATCCTCGCCTCGGTCCACCAGACCGTCGTCGAGACCCGGACCGCCACCCGTCGGCTGGCCCGCGAGACGGCTGCCCACAAGCGGGCCCTCGATCGAAGCCTCGCCGCGCTCAAGGATGCCAAGGCCCAGCTCGCCCGTCTCGAGAAGCAGACCAAGCGGATGCTGGCGAAGCAGAAGGCCGCCTACCAGGAGCTGGCCCGCAACAAGAAGAACCTGCGCCAGGCGATCGCTCGTGCCCAGGCGAACCAGAAGGCGCTCGCCCGCAGGATCGACAGGATCGTCGAGCGGCAGGCGCGCGCCGGGAAGATCCCGTCGCAGTACAACGGCACGTTCCGCTGGCCGATGGTCGGTCGCATCAGCGGAGAGTTCGGGTGCAGCTCGTACCCGGGCTACGGGCCGGGCTACGGCTGTGCGCACTTCCACAACGGGATCGACATCGTGGCGGACTACGGGACACCGATCCGGGCCGCCGGCCCCGGCACCGTGGTCCACGTCGGCTACAACTGGGCGGACGGCGCAGACCCGGCCTGGATCGTGATCATCGCCCACTCGACCAGCCTCAAGACGTGGTACGCCCACATGCAGCCGCGATCGCCGAGCGGCATCCGGGTCGGTGCCCGGGTCAAGGCCGGCCAGATCGTCGGCTGGGAGGGCAACACCGGCAACTCGACCGGCGCCCACCTCCACTGGATGGTCGAGTTGAACGGCACCTGGAAGAACCCGCGGCTGTTCCTCTAGGCCCGGGGCTGGGATCTTCCAGCCGCGCGTTGTCGGCTCCGTGCGTTCGCCTCCCCCAGGCGTCGGCACGCTGCGTGCTAGCATCCGCCCGACGGCGCCGCCCCCATGCACGAGGATCCGGGCGTGAAGAGAACGATGGCGGTGATCCTGGCCGGCGGCGAGGGTGAGCGGCTCTCGATCCTGTCCCAGAAGCGGGCCAAGCCGGCCGTCCCGTTCGGCGGCAAGTACCGGATCATCGACTTCACGCTGTCGAACTGCGTCAACTCCGACATCGACGACGTCGTCGTCCTGACCCAGTACAACCCGCGCTCGCTCAACGACCACATCGGTCTCGGCCGCCCGTGGGACCTCGACCGCAACTACGGCGGCGTCAAGCTCCGCCAGCCGTGGATCGCCCGCGGGCGGGTCGCCGAGTGGTACCGCGGGACGGCCGACGCGGTGCTCCAGAACCTCGGCGAGATCGAGCAGTCGAGCGCCGACACGATCCTGGTCCTCGCGGGGGACCACATCTACAAGATGGACTACCAGCCCTTCGTGCAGGCCCACCGCCGCAAGCGGGCCGACGTCACGATCGCCGTCCGTCACGTCCCGCTCGCCGACGCATCGCGCATGGGAGTCCTCGGGCTCGACGAGCAGAACCGCGTCGTCGAGTGGCAGGAGAAGCCGAAGCAGCCGAAGAGCGACCTGGCCTCGATGGGCGTCTACGTCTTCTCCAAGAAGGCGCTCCGGCGCTGGCTCTCGCCGGACCTCGTCGACTTCGGGAAGCACGTCATCCCGGCGATGCTCGATGCCGGCGCTCGCGTCTTCGGCTACCGCTTCGAGGGCTACTGGCAGGACGTCGGCACGATCCAGTCCTACTGGGAGTCGAACATGGCGCTCCTGGCCGATGAGCCCGAGTTCGACCTGTACGACAAGGACTGGGTCATCCACACGCGCTCCGAAGAGCGAGCGCCCGCGAAGATCGGCCCGACCGCCCAGGTCCACCGGAGTCTCATCAGCCACGGCTGCCAGGTCCACGGGATGGTGGTCAACTCGGTGCTGTCGCCCGGCGTGCGCGTCGACATGGGCGCGGTCGTGCGCGACTCGATCGTCATGTTCGACACCCACATCCGGTCGGGCGCCGTCGTCGACCGCGCGATCCTCGACAAGGAGGTGGTCGTCGGCCCGGGCGCGATCGTCGGCGAGGGGCCGGACTTCGACCGGCCCAACCGCAAGGAACCGAACCGCCTCAACACCGGCATCACGGTCGTCGGCAAGCGGGCGGTGATCCCGCGCGGGACGCGGCTCGGGCGGAACGTGAAGGTCGCTGCCGATGCGCGATCGTCGGACTTCACCTCGCGGATCGTCCGCAGCGGGGAGTCCGTCGAGGTGAAGGGCGCGCAGCGGCGCTCGAGCGTGGAGGCCGACGGCGGCGCGGCCGACGCGGTCGTCGCGAGCACCCCGATGTCGGCCGAGGCGGCAGTGGGCGGCGGCGGCGCGGGGAAGCGCGCAGAGCCCGAGCCGTAGGTCCTCGCAGCGGACGGGCCGGCCGCGCGATCCGCTCACCGGGGCGATGTCGGCTAGACTCCCCGGGCTATGTCATCCGCCGCACCCGGCGCGCGCAGCGTGCGCCCGGCCGACGTCGAGGCATGGTTCGCGGAGCTCGGGCTCGAGCCGATGGAGCGCGCGGACCGCGAGGTCGTCACCAGCTGGGACCTCGTCCTCGACGGGCGCCGCCGCTTCGATCTTCGCGTCACGATCCTCCTCGACCCCGCCCTCGGGCTGATCTGCTGGGGCCACTTCGCGCCGCCGATCAACGACCTCTTCCGGCGGTCCTACCGCAAGTTCCTGCGCTGGAACGACGAGTTCCCGTTCGCCAAGTTCTCGGTCGGGGAGGACGAGCGGCCGATGCTGTCGGTCGAGCTGCCGCCCGACGCGCTCGACGCCGACCGCCTGGGGCTCGCGCTCGCGCGGATCGTGGGGATCGCCGACGCGCTGTTCGAGGAGTCGAAGGGCTGGCTGTGGATCGGCGGTCGCGGGCCCGACTGGTCGGAGCGCACCTCGCGGAACGCCGCGCTGCTCGAGCGATACGCGCCGCGACTCCCCGAGCTGTTCGACGACGCGGACGACGCGGACGCCGCGGACGACCCGGACGCCGCGGACGACCCCGACGCGGCCGGCGCCGGCGCCGGTGAGGAGGCCCCAACCCCGGCGGAGGCCGCCCCGACGCGATGACCTCCCGATCCCGTCTCGTTCCGCTGCTCCTGGCCACGGTCGTGGCGCTGGGCCTCGTCGCCGCTCCGCCGAACGCGCCCGAGGCCCGTGCCGCGACGCCGGACCTCACGATCGTCAGCGACGCCCACTACGTCGTCCAGCCTGCCGAGCGCCGCGTCCGGATCACGCTCGACCTCACGCTGCGCAACCGGCTCCGCGACACGGCCACCCGGCGCTTCTACTTCGACCGCGCGTTCCTCGCGGTCCTCCCCGGGACGTCCGGCTTCCGCCTGAGCACGTCGGGCGCCAAGCCGTCCGTGCGGGTCGTCCGGCGCCACCGTGACTACACGCTGCTTCAGCTCAACCTCGGGCAGCGCCTGTTCAGCCAGCGGACCGCGAGCTACCGGCTGCAGTTCGACCTCCGCGATCGCGGCGGCGCGCTGACCCGCAACGTCCGGATCGGCGACGCGCTCGCCTCCTTCCCGGTCTGGGCGTTCGCCTCCGACGACACGCCCGGGAGCACGGTCCGGGTCACCTTCCCCGAGGGCTTCACGATCGACGTCGAGTCGGGCGAGATGCCCGATCCGGTCACCGAGCCGAACGGGAACACGGTCTTCACCACCGGTCGGCTCGAGCGGCCGTTGGAGTTCTTCGCCTACCTGGTCGCGGACCGGCCCGGCGCCTACGAGGAGCACCAGCGCACGGCTCGGATCGGCGACGAGGCGGTGGAGGTCACCATCCGTGCCTGGCGCGACGATCCGGACTGGGCGAAGCGCGTCGCCGGCCTCTTCCAGCGCGGCCTGCCCGCCCTCGCGGAGCGTATCGGGCTCGACTGGCCGCGCGACGGCGGCCTCGTCGTCGAGGAGGCGGTCAGCCGCTCGACCGGCGGCTACGCGGGGTTGTTCGACACCGCGAGGGGTCGGGTCGAGGTCGCGTACTACGCCGACAACTACGTCGTGCTCCACGAGGCCGCCCACGCCTGGTTCAACGGGACGCTGCTGGCCGATCGCTGGGCGAGCGAGGGCTTCGCGTCGTACTACGCGCTCGAGGCGGCGGAGGCGCTGGAGGTCGAAGCGGCCGGCGATCGCCTGACCGACGAGCTCCGCACGTCGCGCATCCAGCTGAACGCATGGGGCGCGATCGGGCGCGAGGAAACGGCGACCGAGGATTACGCGTACGCGGCGACGCTCGAGGTCGCACGCCTGATCGCTGAGCGTGCCGGCGAGGATGGGCTGCGCGAGGTGTGGCGGGCCGCCGCGGATCGGTTCGGCGCCTACCAGCCGCCGGACGCGCCCGAGACGGCTCGGCCCGAGATGGTGCCCGGCCCGCCCGATTGGCGCGGTCTGCTCGACCTGCTCGAGGATCGGACCGGCGCCGACTTCGACGACCTGTGGGTCGAGTGGGTGATCCGGCCCGAAGACGCGCCGCTCCTCGAGGATCGCGAGGCGGCGCGCGACCGCTACGACCAGGTGCTCGACGAGGCCGAGGGCTGGCGTCTGCCGCGACCGATCCGCGACGCCCTGCGCGCCTGGCAATTCGACGCGGCGACCGATCTGCTCAGCGAGGCATCGGCCGTCCTTGCCCGCCGCGAGGCGATCGACGCAGCCGCGGCCGAGGTCGGGCTCACGCCGCCCGCCACGCTTCGCGAGACCTTCGAGGGCGACGACGGGTTCGCCGATGCCGTGGCGGAAGCCGACGCCCAGGAGGCGACGATCGAGCGCTACGCGGACGCGCTCGACGGACGCCCCGAGGACCCGGACGTCTTCGTCCAGCTCGGCCTCCTCGACGCCGACCCCGAGTCGGACCTCGCGGCCGCGCGGACGGCCTTCGCCGCGGGCGATCTGGACGCTGCCGCCCGGTCGGCCGATCTCGCGCTCGCGACCTGGCTGAGCGCGCCGCAGGTCGGGCAGAGCCGGGCGGTGCTGATCGCGATCGCGGCCGTGGCGGCCCTCGTCCTGCTCGCGCTGCTGCTGATGGCGTTCGTGCGCTGGCGTCGCGGCCGACGTCGCATGCGGATGGCACACCTCGAGACGCCGCCCGGGCCGCCTTGCGGCCCCTGACGACGGCCTCCCTCCCGCCGACGCACGGGGTCCTGCGCTACACTCGCGGCCACCTCGACCGGGATGGAGGGGGACGAGCACAGCACGAGGAACGATGGTGCCACTCGCAGGCCGGACGGCCGATCTCGCGCGCTGATGGGCCTCCAGCGTCCGCGCCCCTCATCGGAGATCCTCTCGGGCGACTCGGCCGACGTCTACTTCGCGCGGGCCGAGCGGATCCTCGACGCGGAAGGCCTCGACCCGATGGTCACGATGGAGGTCTTCACCCGACAGTCGGCCGTGCTGTGCGGGATCGACGAGGCGAAGAACCTGCTCGGCCACGTGCTCGCCGACGCCGACCCGTCCGAGGTCTGCGTCGAGGCGCTCGACGACGGCGACCTGATCGCGCCGAAGGAGATCGTGCTCCGGATCCGTGCCCGGTACCGCCGCTTCGGTCTGTACGAGACGGCCTTCCTCGGCATGCTCGCGCAGTCGACCGGGTGGGCGAGCGCGGCTCGCGAGTGCGTCGAGGCGGCCGCCCCGGACCCGGTCATCTCGTTCGGCGCCCGGCACATCCATCCGGACATCACCGACGTGCTCGACTACGCTGCGATCGTCGGCGGGTGCGTCGGCGCGTCGACGCCGGCGGGGGCGCGTCTGGCCGGCCTGAACCCCACCGGGACCATGCCGCACTCGCTCGTGCTGATCTTCGGCGACACGGTCGACGCTGCGCTAGCGTTCGACCGGCACGTCGAGCGCGACGTGCCCCGGATCGTGCTGATCGACACGTTCAAGGACGAGGCGGAGGAGGCGCTCCGGGTCGCGCACGCCCTCGGGGATCGCCTGTACGGCATCCGGCTCGACACGCCCTCCGAGCGCGGCCGGGTCACGGCGGATCTCGTGCACGAAGTGCGCGCGCGGCTCGACCAGGCCGACTTCCACCACGTCAGGATCGTCGTGTCGGGCGGGCTCAACCCGGACCGCATCCGCTACTTCAAGGACGCGGGCGCACCGGTCGATTCGTTCGCGGTCGGGTCGTACATCAGCGGCGCGACCCCGATCGACTTCACCGGCGACATCAAGGAGATCGACGGCACGCCGATCGCGAAGCGCGGCCGAATCCCGGGAGTCACCGAGAGCCCGCGGCTCAAGCCGGTCGACCTGGCGCCGTGGCGCGAGGGGCGCACCTGAGACTCGTCCGAAACGGCACGGGCTGAGCGGCTCGCACGACAGCAGCGGCAGTCCGTGCGACGATCTCGGGCATGGATCCGACCCCGGCCGGCGATCGCGAGACCGCCTACGACCTCTTCCAGCGCGGCAGCGCGCTGCTCAACGACCGGCACCACGCGCAGGCCGCGATCGTGCTCGAGCGCGCGGCCCGGCTCGAGCCCGGCAAGATGTCGATCCTCGAGGCGCTCGGCCGCGCGTACTTCAACTCCGGCCAGCACGAGCGGTCCCGGGCCACGTTCGCCGAGCTGCTCGAGATCGACCCGTCGGCGCACTACGCGCACTTCGCGCTCGGTCAGAGCCTCAAGCGGCTCGGCCGACGCCGCGAGGCACGGACGCATCTCAAGCTCGCGGTCGCGCTGAGCCCCGCCACGGCGCTCTACCGACAGGCGCTCGACCGACTGCCGGCCCGGTAGCGCGCTCCCGGGCTGAACGGCTCCGGCCCGCAGCATCGGTCCCCTGGTCGATCCCCGGAAGGCGGGCGCGCCGGGGTCGTCACGGGGTCAGGCCTCGCGGAGCCGCGCCAGCCAGAACAGCCCGACGATCGACTTCGCGTCCCCGATCTCGCCGCGCTCGGCCGCCGCGACCGCGTCGCGCCACGGCATCCGCACGAGGTGGAGCCGCTCGTCCTCGTCGGGCCCGAGCCGGTCGGCGTCGGCGGGGGTGAGGTCCTCCGCGAGGTACAGGTGCATGCGCTCGGTGGTGAACCCGGGAGCCGTGAAGAAGCGGCCGAGCAGCCGCCACGAGCCGGCCCGGTAGCCGGTCTCCTCCTCGAGCTCCCGGCGGGCCGCGAGGTCCGGGTCCTCGGTCCCGCCATCCGGTGCCGGATCGAGCGTCCCCGCCGGGATCTCGAGCAGGACCTGTGCGGCGGGCGAGCGGTACTGGCGCACGAGCAGCACGTCGCCGGCGGGGTCGACCGCCACGATCGCGACGGCCCCGGGGTGGCCCGCGACGTCGCGCGTCGCGCGCGTGCCGTCGGCGCGCTCGATCGTGTCGATCCGGAACGTCAGGTAGCGACCGCGGTGGAGGACGTCGGAGGCGACGACGCGCTCGACGAGATCGGCCCCGGAGTCGTCCTCCGGGGCCGAATCGCCGGGGGTGGGTGTCGGGCCGCTCAGGCGGTCGCCGCCGCGGCCTCGGCAGCCGAGACGTTCGCCGCTGCCTTGTCCGTGGTGAGCGCGGCGCCGCTCTCGGCGTCGAAGAGGTGGAGCTTGTTGAGCGGCAGCGTGAGCGTGAGGACGTCGCCCGGCCGAATGCGGTGCTCCGAGTCGACGATCGCGACCACGTCCTGACCCGCGGCGCTCACGTGGAGGAGCTCCTCGTGGCCGAGGTACTCGACCACGTCCGCGCGCGCCTGGAAGCTCGCGCTCTCCGAGCCCGCCTCGCCGACCTCGAGGTGCTCCGGGCGGAAGCCGGCAACGACTCGGCGCCCGTTCGTGCCGATGGCCGAGCGCGCGCGGGCCGGGAGCGGGAGCGACCAGTCGCTCGGTCCGACGAGCCGTGCCCCGTCGCCGGTGCCCTCGACGTCGACGTCGACGAAGTTCATCGCCGGGCTGCCGATGAAGCCCGCCACGAAGCGGTTGATCGGCTCATCGTAGAGGGCCTGCGGCGTGCCCACCTGCTGGAGGATGCCCTCGTTCATGACCGCGATCCGGGTGCCCATCGTCATCGCCTCGACCTGGTCGTGGGTGACGTAGACGACGGTCGTCTCGAGGCGCTGGTGGAGCCGCGCGATCTCCGCCCGCGTCTGGACGCGGAGCTTGGCATCGAGGTTCGAGAGCGGCTCGTCCATAAGGAAGACGGCGGGCTCGCGGACGATCGCTCGGCCGAGCGCAACGCGCTGCCGCTGACCGCCCGACAGCTCCTTCGGCTTGCGGTCGAGGAGCTTCTGGAGCTGGATGGTCTCGGCCGCCTCGTTCACGCGGCGCTCGATGTCGGCCTTCGGCACCTTGCGCAGCTTGAGCCCGAAGGCCAGGTTCTCGCGGACGGTCATGTGCGGATAGAGCGCGTAGCTCTGGAAGACCATCGCGATGTCGCGATCCTTGGGGGGAACGTCGTTGACGACGCGGTCACCGATCCGCAGCGTGCCCGAGGTGATCTCCTCGAGCCCGGCGATCATGCGCAGGCTGGTCGTCTTGCCGCAGCCCGATGGCCCGACCAGGACCATGAACTCGCCGTCCCCGATCTCCAGGTTCAGGTCGTTGACCGCCAGGAAATCGCCGTACTGCTTGTTGACGTGCTCGAAGGTCACGGTCGCCATCGAGTATTCCTCCTGGTCCCGACCGGCGCATCGCGGGCTCATGCATCCAGCTGCCGCCGAGGCGGACTGCGTGGACGAGCCCCGTACGTGGCAGGCACGGGTCGTGGTGATCGTAGGGTCGGGCAGGGGCGCGCGCAACCCCCGGGTGGGCCCCCCGGAGCCGGCTGCACATCACAGCCGCATCGCGCTGCTACGACGAAGTCCGTAGGGAATCTCGTCCGACTGGCGGATGGACGGGTCGCCGTCCGGGGTCGATGCTTGGGTCGTCACCGGCGCCGGCCCGCCTCGGGACATCGACCCTTCTCGTCACCGCTGTCCCGATGCCGGCCGGCCCGTGACGATCCCTTCGATCAGACCGCCGGGTCGCCGCGCCCGCTCAGTCGCCGTTGGTGCGCCGAGCAGCAGCCTCGTGGGCGCGCCGGTACTCCTCGCGCAGCGCACGAACCTCGGCTCGGGCGATGGAGGCCTCGGTCGAGTCGGGGGCGAGCCCTGCCAGTCGCCGCTCGGCCTCGCGCCAGTCGGCCAGTACCGAGTGCACGTCCCGCGACGGGGCGAGCGTCTCGATCGATGCCTCGCCTTCGAGGTCGCCGCGATCGGCCGCCTCGTTCGCTCGCTTGGCGAGGTCCGTCTGGCGGTCGGTGGTGCGCAGGACCGTGCTTGCCAGCAGCTCGATCTCCGTCGCGAGCTCGACGAGCCGGGGAGAGTCGAGGGGCAGCGTCCGCTTCTCGTACTCGAGTTCGCGAAGACGGTCGAGGTTGGCGAGGAGCGCGTCGGACGTGCCGCGCAGCTCGGGCTCGAGGTTCATGGGGGTGGGGACTTCCTCACGGTCTGGACTGCGGGGGAAGGATACGGGTTCCGGGCGGTTTGCGCTGTCGGCACACCCCGCATTGATACATGCCTGTAGCGCCCAACAACGCGGGATCAGGCGCGTCCATGGCGACCATCGGCCCCGGTCCTACGGGCCGACCGTCCCTGCCACCGAGCCGTGCGCGCTGCGAGGCTGGGGCCGTCGCGATCGCGTCCGCACCGACGCGCGCGACGAGGAGGTGTCCGATGAACGTCCTGGTCAGCGCCGCGTCGCGGCACGGCGCCACGCGCGAGATCGCGGAGCGGATCGCGGCCGATCTCATCGCGGCCGGCGTCACCGCCGAGGTCGTCGAGCCCGATCGGGTCGGGTCGCTCGAGGGGTACGACGCGGTCGTGCTGGGCAGCGGTGTCTATGCCGGTCGCTGGCTCGAGCCCGCGCGCAAGCTCGTCGAGCGCCATGCCGACGGACTCCGCGCGCGCCCGGTCTGGCTGTTCTCGAGCGGGCCGATCGGCGACCCGCTCAAGCCCGAGGCCGAGCCGACCGACGCGGCGCCGATGCGGGAGGCGACGATGGCCCGCGAGCACCGGATCATCCCGGGCAAGCTCGATCGGGGAACGCTGAGCTTCGCCGAGCGTGCGATCACGCGGATCGTCGGCGCAGCGGACGGCGACTATCGGCCGTGGCCCGAGATCGACGCGTGGGCCGGCACGATCGCGGCCCAGCTGGCCTCGCCGACGCGCTGAGCTCGTCCCGGCGTCACCAGTCGCGATCGAGCGCCAGCGCGAGGCGGCCGGCGCGCCCGAGCATCGCGAGGGCGGCTGCCTGCCGGACGAACGGCTCGATCACGCCGTCCCGGATCTCGCCGGGCTCGCGAACCGGTCAGCTCGGGAACATCGCGGCGTGTCGGGTGGCGTCGATCGCGTCGGGGTCGGCGAACGGGCCGGTGACGAGCACCTCGCCCATGACCTCCTCGTCCTCGGCTCGCCGGACGAGGTAGCGGTGGTGGATCTCGGTGACGCCCGTGGCAAGCGTTCCGCCCACGGCGCAGTAGCGGGTCGCGCTCAGCTCGATCGCCCGGCGGACCGCCGCGATCTCGACCGACGCGCCCTCGACGACGTGGATCAGGTCGATTCGCGTAAACACCGCGGGATGGGCGCCGTCGCGCTGCTCCGCGCGGACCTTGACCTCGTAGTGGCCGATCTCCTGGCGCTTCTTGTGCAGGATCGAGAGGACGTCCATCGCGGTGCAGCCCGCGAGGGCGACCGCGAGCAGCTCGGCGGGTCGTGGTCCGCCGTCGCCCTCGGCGGTGTCCAAGGCGAGCACGTGGCCGCTGCCGGTCGTGGCGACGAAGCGGAGGCCGTCGCCTCCATGGGTCAAGGTTGCGGTCCTCGTGGTCATGGCTGCCTCCGTGCTGCGCGAGTTCGACGATCGCGGGGGCGCCGGTCCCGTCCAAGTGGCCCTCGGGCCGCTCACGCCGTGCCGTTCGGCCCTCAACCGGCAGGTGCCGCCGGGGCACGCTGGGGGCACAAGGAGGATCCGATGACCACAGCCACCGAGACGACGACCCGTGCCACCGACACCGTGACCGCGGAGCTGAGCCGGCTGCTCGCCGACAGCTACACGCTCTATCTGAAGACGCAGGGCTACCACTGGAACGTCATCGGACCGGAGTTCCCGGCGCTCCATCGGATGTTCGAGGAGCAGTACACGGAGCTCGCGCTCGCGGTCGACGTCATCGCCGAGCGGATCCGCGCGCGGGGCGCGTTCGCGCCGGGATCGTTCCGGGCGATGGAGCGCCTGGCGTCGGTCTCGGATGAGGAGGGCGCGCCCGATGCGGCCGAGATGCTCGCGCGCCTGATCGAGGCGCACGAGGTCGTCGTCCGCACCGCGCGCTCGACGCTTGCCGCGGCCGAGGCGGCTGAGGACGCCGTCACGGTGGACCTCGCCACGGAGCGCATCACGGTCCACGAGAAGACGCTCTGGATGCTGCGCGCGACCGCAGCCTGACCGCCAGGCGGGCGCGACTGCCCCGCGCGTCCCCGAGTGGCGTCCCGCGACTCCGGCGAGCCGCTGGACGGGCCCGCCATCGCGTGCGAGAATACCCCCTGGGAGTATCAAGAGGAGTTCGCGTTGACCGCCGCACCACCCCAGGACGAGCCGCTGCGCATCGTGTCGTTCCCGGTCGAGGGGATGACCTGCGCGGCATGCGTGAACCGGATCACCCGCTTCCTCCGGCAGGTCGACGGCGTCGACGAGGCGACCGTCAACCTGGCCGCGGAGTCGGCCACGGTGCGGTTCGATCCGGCTCGGGTCGGTCTCGCGCAGCTCGGAGCCGCCGTCGAGGCCGCAGGGTACGAAGCGCGCATGCCGTCGGGCGCGCCCGGCGACGACGCGCCGGCGGGCGTCGCCCAGGTGGCCGAGGCCCGTTCGGAGCGCGACGAGGCCGCCGCCCGCCACCTCGCCTCGCTGCGGCGACGACTGGTCGTGGCCGTGGTGCTGACGATCCCGCTCCTCGGCGGGCTCGCCAGGATGACCGTCGCGCCGTGGCTTCCGGCGATCCTCACCGAGCCGCTCTTCCAGCTGGCGCTCGCGACGCCCGTCCAGTTCTGGGCGGGCTGGCCGTTCTACCGCGGGGCGGTCAAGGCGCTGCGCCACCGAACGGCCGACATGAACACGCTGATCGCAGTAGGGACGTCCGCTGCGTACGGCTACTCGCTGGCCACGATCCTCGTGCCCGATTTCTTCCGGGCGGCCGGTCTCGGCATGGACGGGGCGGAGCTGCCGCTCTACTTCGACACCTCCGCGGTGATCGTCGCGCTGATCCTCACCGGCCGGTACCTGGAGGCCCGGGCGCGCAGCCACACGTCCGATGCGATCCGCCGGCTGGTCGGCCTGCAGCCACGGACCGCGCGCCTGGTCCGCGGCACGACCGAGGTCGACGTGCCGATCGAGTCGGTCGTCGTCGGGGACGTGGTCCGCGTGCGTCCCGGCGAGAAGGTCGCGGTCGACGGCGTCGTGCTCGAGGGGCGCTCGGGCGTCGACGAGTCGATGGTGACCGGCGAGAGCATCCCCGTCGCCAAGGGTCCGGGCGACGAGGTGATCGCGGCCACCCTCAACACCACCGGCACGCTCACGTTCCGTGCATCGCGGGTCGGTCGCGACACGGTGCTGGCCCAGATCGTCCGGCTCGTGTCCGAGGCTCAGGGCTCGCGCGCGCCGATCCAGCGGCTCGCAGACGTCGTGACCGGCTACTTCGTGCCGGCGGTCCTCGCGCTGGCCGCGCTGACCTTCGTGGTCTGGCTGCTGGCCGGTCCGGCGCCGGCCTTCAACCTCGCGCTGCTCAACACGGTCGCGGTCCTGATCATCGCGTGCCCGTGTGCGCTCGGGCTCGCGACGCCGACGTCGATCATGGTCGGGACCGGGAAGGGCGCCGAGGCCGGCGTGCTGTTCCGCAACGCCGAGGCGCTCGAGCGGCTGGGCGCGGTGCGGGCGGTGGTCCTCGACAAGACCGGCACCGTGACCGAGGGCCGGCCGCGCGTGACCGACGTCATCCGCCTCGATGGCGCGCCGGGGGAGGAACGCCTGCTCGCGCTCGTCGGCGCGGCCGAGGCCGGCTCCGAGCATCCACTCGCCGACGCGGTGTTGCGCCATGTCCGCGACGAGCGGCGGATCCCGATGGCAGCCGCCGAGACGTTCGAGTCGACGCCCGGCGGCGGCGTCGTCGCCGACGTCGAGGGCGTCCGGGTCGTCGTCGGGCGCGCCGGCTTCCTCGAATCGCACGGTATCGACGTCGCACAGCTGACCGGCGAGGCGGATCGTCTCGCGGCCGACGGCCGTACGCCGGTGCTCGCCGCGATCGACGGGCGTCCGGCGGGGATCCTCGCGATCGCCGACACCGTCAAGCCGGGCTCCCTCGAGGCGGTCGCGGAGCTGCACCGGCTCGGCCTCCGGGTCGTGATGCTCACCGGCGACAACCGGCGGACCGCCGAGGCCATCGCGCGGTCGGTGGGGATCGACCAGGTCCTGGCCGACCTGCGGCCCGACGGGAAGGCCGCCGCCGTGCGCGCGCTCCAGGCCGACGGGCTGAAGGTCGCCATGGTCGGCGACGGCGTGAACGACGCGCCGGCCCTCGCCTCGGCCGACGTCGGGATCGCGATGGGCACGGGGACGGACGTCGCGCTGGAGTCGGCTGGCGTGACGCTGATGCGGGGCGATCTGCGCGGGCTGGTGACGGCCATCGCGCTCTCCCGGGCGACGATGCGCAACATCCGCGAGAACCTCTTCTGGGCGTTCGCCTACAACGTCGTCCTCATCCCGGTCGCGATGGGCGCGCTGTACCCGTTCTTCGGCATCCTGCTCGATCCGATCCTTGCCGCGGCCGCAATGGCGCTCAGCTCGGTGACGGTGGTGTCGAACGCGCTGCGGTTGCGCCGCTTCCGCGCGCCCGTGGTGTCGGCGCCGCCGCCGCCTGCGCGGACGCCGGTTCGGTCCGCCGCGGGCTGACGTCCCGCGGGAACCCGCCAGCATCCGTCTCCCGGCCCGGGATCGGACGCGCGTTCGGCGCCGCCGCTGGCGCGACGGGCCTCCGGACCCGCGTCGCCGCGACGTTCGGCCCGTGCGCGGCTCCGGTTCCCGGTGTTTCGCTGGACGGCAGCGCGCGAGGGAGGATCGGCATGGACCGCACGACAGTCGAACACCTGGACCAGCTCGGGCGGGTCGAGCCGGCCGACCGGGTTGTCGCCGGGTGGCGCGCCGGGTTCGGCCTGGCCGTGGCCCTCGCAATCGTCGCGGGCCTCGCGTCCGCGGCGCTGATCCCGCGCGGTCCGACCACCGAGATCGAGGCGCTCGGGACGATGGCCCTCGGGTTGCTCATCGGGCTCGCGACCGGCGCGCTGGTGCGGCGACGCGCGGCGATCGTGCCGGTCGGGCTGGCCCATCTTGCAGCGATCGAGCTCGGGCGGCTCGGCGCCGTCGGTCCCACGGTCGACGCGCTCCGCCTGGACAACGTCTTCGGGATCATCGCCTTCGCGGTCGGGCGGGGGCTGCACGGGCTGCTGCTCGTGGTGCCGATGGCGTTCGGGGTGGCAGCGGCGACCCGGTTGGTCGCCTCGCGCGAGGCCGGCGGGGCCCCGCGCCGCCGCGCGGTCGGGACCGGCATCCTCGGCGTCCTCACGCTGTGGCTCGCGTTCGCGGCGGGGCTGCCCGGCTCGACGCCGCCGATCGTCGGTCCAGACGGCCAGCCCGTCCCGGGCAGCATCGGGGAGCTGGCGACCGTGCGGCTCGGTGGGCTCGACCAGACCGTCATGATCCGGGCGGCCGACCCGACGAAGCCCGTCCTGCTCTACCTCGGCGGCGGCCCCGGTCAGTCGGACCTCGCCTACTCCCGGCCGGTCGGCGACGCCTGGGTCCACGACGTCGTCTTCGTCGATTGGGACCAGCGGGGGAACGGGCTGTCGTACCCGGCCCTCGAGCCGACCTCGACGCTGACCGCCGAGCGGGCGGTCGCCGATCTGATCGAGCTGACCGACTACCTTCGGACGCGCTTCGACGAGGAGCGCATCTACCTCATGGGCGAGTCGTGGGGGACGCTGCTCGGCGTGCTGGCGGTCCGCGAGCGCCCCGACCTGTACCACGCGTTCATCGGCAGCGGCCAGATGGTCAACATCGCCGAGACCGACGCCCGGATCTACGATGATCTCGTCGCGTATGCCACGACCAGCGGCAACGCCGAGCTCGAGGCGACGCTGGCCGGCTTCGGGCACCCGCCGTACCGCGACATCCCGTGGTCGAACGGGGCGATCTGGGGCTTCTACGACTACCTCTACGCCCCGTACACGCCCTCGGCCGGCTACATCGACCGGCTCACCGCCGCCGCGCCCGGGCCGTACGGCCTGCTTGCCCATGAGTACGGCCTGATCGACAAGGCGAACGCCCTGCGCGGCCTCATCGACGTCTTCACGATCCTCTACCCGAAGGTCCAGGCCATCGACCTGCGGGTCGAGGCCGCGTCGCTCGACGTGCCGGTCTGGGTCCTCGACGGGCTTGCCGAACTCGACGGCCGACGCGATCTCATGCTCGAATGGTTCGAGGCCCTCGACGCGCCGGTGAAGCACCTCGTCCCGTACGAGGACGCGGCGCACTCGGTGGCCTTCGAGCAGGTCGACGCGGTGCGAACGCTGCTGGTCGAGGAGGTCATCCCGGCGACGTACGACCGGTAACGCCCGCGCCGTCGCGCGTCGCGACCGCATGCGGGACGATAGGGCCGGACACGACCACCGACCAGGGACGCCATGCCCGACCTGTCCGCCCCGGACGCGGAGCTTGCCCGGTTCCTCATCGAGCGCGGCCTTGCGCTGATCTACCTGATCGCGTTCGTCGTCGCGGCGCACCAGTTCCCGGCGCTGTCGGGCGACCGGGGCCTCGAGCCCGCTCGGCACGTGCTCGCGTCGACGACCTTCCGGCAGACGCCCTCGATCTTCCATCTGGGCTACTCGGACCGAGCCCTGCGGCTCGTGGCCGCCGTCGGCGCGGCGGTCGCGGCGCTGCTCCTCGCCGGCATTCCGCAGTCGCTGCCGCTCCCCGTGACGATGCTCGCCTGGTTCGGCCTGTGGGCGCTGTACAGCTCGATCGTCAACGTGGGCGGCACCTTCTACGGGTTCGGCTGGGAGACGCTGCTGCTCGAGGCCGGCTTCCTCGCGATCTTCCTCGGCAACAGCGAGGTCGCGCCGCCCTGGCCAATCATCCTGGCGTTCCGCTGGCTCGCCTTCCGGGTCGAGTTCGGGGCCGGCCTGATCAAGCTTCGCGGCGACCCCTGCTGGCGCCGGCTCACGTGCATGGAGTGGCACCACGAGACGCAGCCGCTGCCGAACCCGCTGTCGTGGGTCTTCCACCAGCTGCCGCGCCCGCTGCACCGGGTGGAGGCGATCGGGAACTTCGTCGCGCAGCTCGTGCTGCCGTTCGGGCTCTTCCTGCCGCAGCCGATCGCCACGATCGCCGCCGTGGCGATGATCGTCACCCAGCTGTACCTCGTCGTGAGCGGCAACTACGCGTGGCTCAACTGGATCACGATCGTCGTGCTCTGCGCCGGCTTGGGTGACGCCGTCCTCGGCCAGCCCGACTGGCTCCCGGTTGCCGCAGCCGCCGCCGCGCCGGACTGGTTCACGCTCGCGGTCATCGCGCTGGCGATCGTGATCGCCGCGCTCAGCGTGTTCCCGATCCGCAACATGGCCAGCCCGCACCAGCGGATGAACGCCTCGTTCGACCCGCTCCGGCTGGTCAACACGTACGGCGCGTTCGGGAGCGTCAGCCGCGACCGCTACGAGGTCGTCGTCGAGGGCACCGACGCCGAGATCCCCGACGCGACCGCCGAATGGCGCGAGTACGAGTTCCTGGGCAAGCCCGGCGATCCCCGCCGGATGCCTCCGCAGGTTGCGCCGTACCATCTCCGCCTGGACTGGCTCATGTGGTTCCTGCCGCTGTCACCGCGCTACGGGGAGGGCTGGTTCGTGCCGTTCCTCGCTGCGCTGCTCCGCGGCGACCGGGCCACGCTCCGGCTCCTGCGCCGCTCGCCGTTCCCCGACGCCCCGCCGCGGTACGTTCGCGCCCGGCTCTTCCTGTACCGGTTCACCGACCCGCGCGAGCGACGGGCGACCGGCCGCTGGTGGCACCGCGAGCTCGTCGGCGAGTTCGTACCGCCCATGCGGCTCCAGGAGTCGTCGTGACCGGCACCCGGCCGAGCGCCGGTGTCCGCGGCACGACGGGTGCCGAGCCGCTGCGCGACGAGGTCGATGCGGTCGTCGTCGGCTCCGGCCCGAACGGGCTGGCCGCCGCGATCGAGCTGGCCGGCGCCGGTCACCGGGTGCGCGTCCTGGAAGCCGGGGCGGCACCGGGCGGCGGCGTGCGCTCCGCGGAGCTGACGCTGCCGGGCTACGTCCACGACGTGTGCAGCGCGATCTACCCGTTCGGGCGGATCTCGCCGTTCTTCCGGGACCTGGACCTCGGGCGCCACGGGCTGCGCTGGATCGCGCCCAGGTATGCCATCGGGCATCCGCTCGACGATGGGACGGCGGTGCTCGTCGAGCGCGACGTCTCCCGGACCGCCGTCCGGCTCGGCCGCGACGCCGAGGCATACCGCCGCCTGATGCTCCCGTTCGTCCAGGGCTGGGACGAGCTCCAGGAGGACGTGCTGGCGCCGTTCCACGTTCCGGTGTGGCCGCCGCGCGCCCTGCGGCTCGCGTGGTTCGGTGTGCACGCGATCCAGTCGCTGACGCAGCTCGCACGGCGGTTCGAGGAGCCGCGGGCACGGGCCCTCCTCGCCGGGGTCGCCGCCCACTCGATCCTCCGGCTCACCGAGCCCGTGAGCGGCGCGGCCGCGCTCGTGATGCTCGCGACGGCCCACGCGGACGGCTGGCCGCTGCCGGAAGGCGGCGCCGGTCGCCTCACCGACGCGCTCGTCGCCGAGCTCGAGCACCGCGGCGGGTCGGTGGCGACCGGGATTCGCGTCGCGGACCTCGCCGACCTCCCCCCGCACCGGGTGGCGCTGTTCGATACGAACCCCGGGCAGCTCGCCTCGATCGCGGGCGACCGCCTCCCGGACGGCTTCCGGCGAAGGCTCGAGCGGTTCAGGCACGGGCCCGGCGTGTTCAAGCTCGACCTGGCGCTCGACGGGCCGGTGCCGTGGCGGGCGGCCGGGCTGGACCACGCCGGCACCGTCCATCTCGGGGGCACGCTCGAGGAGATCGCCCGGGGCGAGGCGGCCGTGGCCGCCGGGCGCCACCCCGACGCCCCGTTCGTGCTCGTGGTGCAGCAGAGCCGGTTTGACCCGTCCCGGGCCCCGGCAGGACATCACACGCTGTGGACGTACTGCCACGTCCCCGCCGGGTCGACCGAGGACATGACCGAGCGGATCCTGGGCCAGATCGAGCGCTTCGCCCCCGGCTTCCGGGACCGGATCGTTGCCATGCACGCCACGAACGCCGCGGACCTCGAGGCCTACAACCCGAATGCCGTCGGGGGCGACATCGCCGGCGGGCGGTTCGACCTCGGTCAGCTCTTCACGCGCCCCAGCCTGCGCGTCTTCGACCCGTACGCCACGCCCGACCCGGGACTCTTCCTCTGCTCGGCATCCACGCCGCCCGGTGGCGGCGTCCACGGCATGTGCGGGCGGCACGCCGCCGCGTCCGCGCTCCGCCGCCTGGGCTGACCGGCGGGGCTCACCGGCCGGCTGACCAGCCGCATGCACCCGCGCGCCGCCGGCCTCGTGGAGGCTGGGTCGCCGCCGTGCCCATCGGGGCGCCGCACGCGAGGCGGTCCGGCCCCCGAGCGCACGACGTTCGGCGCTGGCGTCGCCCGCCGGCGGGCGCTTGCATGGAGCCCGACTGACGGAGCGAGCGTGGTGACGCGTCCCGAACGGAGGACTCCATGAGCGAGACGATCCGGACCGTGCGAGGGCTCGCCGTCGCGGCGGCCGCCGGCGCTGCGCTCCTGTATGCGTTGATCGGCGTGGGTGTCCTCTCGGTCGGGACGACGGCCGACGGGACGGCGCCCGACCTGCTGACGTTCGGTGCGCTCCTCGCCGCGATCCACGCGGCCCTGGCGCTGCTGCTGCTTCGAGCCCGGTCGGTCGCGGTCTGGCTGGGCGTCGGCGTCCTCGAGGTCCTCGTGCTCGTCGGGTACGTGGCGATGGCCGGGATCCGGGAGCCGTCGTTCGAGCCCTGGGGACTGCTCGTCAAGGCCTGCCAGGCGATCGTCCTCGGTTCCGTCACGTACCTGGTGCTCCATCAGCGCGAGGCGACGGTCGCGGGCGGTGCCGCATGAGCCCGCTCGTCCTCGTCGCCTACGGCACGAAGCACGGCTCGACCGCGGGCATCGCCGCGGTCATCGCGGAAACGCTCGCCGAAGCGGGCATCACCGCCGATCTCCGGGTCGCGGGCGAGGTCCGGTCGGTCGTCGGCTACGACGCAGTCGTGCTCGGCAGCGCGGTCTACATGAACAGGTGGCGCGGCGACGCGCTCGACCTCCTGAAGCGCCACGAGCGCGACCTCGCGGGCCTGCCGGTCTGGATGTTCAGCAGCGGACCGACGGGCGGCACGCCGGAGGCCGACGAGAAGGTGCAGGGGCTGCTCGCGACCGACGCGCCGCCGCCCGGTGACGCGGGCAAGCGCGCGGCGCGGCTCGGCGTCCGCGGGCACGCGACGTTCGGTGGCCGGCTCGGGGAGGAGGCCGGCGGGCTGTTCGAACGCTGGATGCCTCGCGGCGACTGGCGCGACTTCGACCACGTCCGGGCCTGGGCGGCCGGCATCGCCGCCGCGGTCACCACCTCGGTCACGGAGCCCGTCGGGACGGTCACGAAGGCCTGATCGGACGGGCGCGTGGGCTGGGGGACCCTTGCCCGAGCGGCCCCCGGCAGCGGGCCCATCGAGTGCGGCGCCCGGTGCATGGTCATTCCGAGCGTGGGGCGAGGGGACATCGCCACCCGCGCCTGAGGATGTCGAGCGCGATGTCCATGCACGCGGAATCGCGCGGCGTATCCACCCCCGCGCGACCCGCTGAAGGTCGATACCGCGCTGCGACGTGCTCGGACGACCATGGAGGGAGCGCGGCGCGTCCTTTGCTCGCGCGGCAGGCCCTCCGGTCGATAATGCCGCGATGGCACGCCGCCCGACGTCCCCGATGCGCATCTCGCTCGCCCCCGAGCGCCGAGCCGCGCTCGTGGACGCCGTCCAGCGCTACTTCGAGGACGAGTTCGACGAGCAGCTGAGCGACTTCCGGGCCGAAGCGCTCGTCGACCTGTTCGTCCGCGAGCTGGGGCCGCCCGTGTACAACCAGGGCGTGCGCGACGCGGCGGGGTTCGTCGCGGAGAAGCTGGCCGACATCGAGGGCGAGGTCTACGAGCAGGAGCCGCGGCTCTGAGCGAGTCGGTCCGCCCGCCTCGCCCGCAGCCGCGACCCGGGGCGCCCGCGCTCGGCCGCGTCCCCGCGGCGCTCGGTCAGGCCGTGGCGCCCGCGGGGCGGAGCCGGAGCCCGCGCAAGAGCTGCGCGTTTGCCGCCACGACGATCGTCGACACGCTCATCGCGATCGCGCCGACGGCCATCGGCAGGTCGATGCCCCACGGCACGAGGATGCCGGCCGCGACCGGGATCGCGACGACGTTGTAGCCGGTCGCCCAGACGAGGTTCTGCACCATCTTGCGATAGCTGGCGCGGGACAGCTCGATCGCGCCGACCACGTCGCGCGGGTCGCTCCGGACGAGCACGATCCCGGCCGACTCGACGGCGACGTCGGTCCCGGCGCCGATGGCGATCCCGACGTCCGCGGTCGCCAGGGCGGGCGCGTCGTTCACGCCGTCGCCAACCATCGCGACCGTCCGCCCGCCGGCCTGGAACCGGCGGACGGCGTCCGCCTTGTCGGCGGGAAGGACCTGCGCCGCCACTTCGTCGATCCCGAGCCGGCGCGCGACCGAGTCCGCCACGGACTGCGCATCGCCGGTGATCATCGCGACCGACAGGCCGAGCTCGTGCAGCCGCCGAACGGCCGCCGCGGATTCCGGGCGGATCTCGTCCTCGAGCGCGAGCGCACCGACGACCCGGCCGTCGGCGACGACGTGGAGGACGGTCTGCCCCTCCCCGGCCCAGGCAGCCGACTCGGCCAGCGGGTCGAGCCCGGCGTCCTCCAGCAGGCGCGGGCCGCCGACCGCCACGCGCCGGCCGTCGACCGTCGCCCGGACGCCGCGGCCGGCGAGCGACTCGAAGGCGGTTGCACCGGCGGTCGGGAGTCCGCGCCGCTCGGCCGCGGCGACGATCGCGCGCGCGAGCGGGTGCTCCGAATCGGCTTCCACGGCGGCGGCCAGCCGCAGCGTCTCGCCTGGATCGGCGCCACCGACGGCGGCCACGACCGGCTCGCCACGTGTCAGCGTGCCGGTCTTGTCGAAGATCACGACGTCGAGCTCGCGCGCCCGCTCGAGCGCGATGCGGTCCTTGACGAGGAGGCCGTTGCGGGCCCCGAGCGACGTCGAGATCGCGATGACGAGCGGGATCGCCAGCCCGAGCGCGTGGGGGCAGGCGATGACGAGCACCGTTGCGGTGCGCATGAGCGCGCCCTCCGCGTCGCCGAGCAACCACCACGCCACGAGCGTGATGGCGCCGGCGGCAACCGCGACGTAGAACAGGAACGCGGCGGCTCGGTCGGCGAGCGCCTGGGCCCGGGATCCGGATGCCTGCGCCGCAGCGACCATCCGCATGATCCCCGACAGCGCCGTGCCCTCGCCCACGGCGTCGACCCGCACGCGCAGGCTGCCGCCCGCGCCGACGGTGCCGGCCACGACGGCGTCGCCCGGCCCCTTCGCGACCGCGCGGGACTCGCCGGTGATCATCGATTCGTCGACGTCGGCCGAGCCTTCGACGACCGTGCCGTCGGCGGGCACACGGCCGCCGGGGCGGACGAGCACGACGTCGCCGACGGCGAGCGCATCGAGCGGGACGGTCTCGGTCGCGCCGTCCGCCCCGACCCGCTCGGCGGCATCGGGCAGGAGCTCCGCGAGGGCGGCCAGCGCGCCGCGCGCCTGCGCGATCGAGCGCATCTCCAGCCAGTGGCCGAGCAGCATGATCGTGATGAGCGTCGCGAGCTCCCACCAGATCTCGACCTCGAACAGCCCGAGGGTGCCCGCCCACGACGTGACGAACGCGACGACGATCGCCAGGGAGATCAGCGTCATCATCCCCGGCTGCCGGTCGCGCAGCTCGCCGACGGCCCCTCGGATGAACACGAGCCCGCCGTACAGGAACACGATCGTGCCGAGGATCGGCGGGAGCCACTCCGAGCCCGGGAAGGTCGGCGCCTCGTAGCCGAGCCACTCCTGGAGATCCATGCTCCACACGAGCACCGGGATCGTCAGGGCGAGGCTGAGCCAGAACTTGTCCCGGAACATCGCAACGGAATGCCCGGCGTGCTTGTCGTGACCGCCGGCATGCGCGTCGTGGACACCGGGATGCATCGCGTGGCCCTCTGTCGAAGCCAGGTCGTGCTCGGTCGGGTGTTCGGTGTGGGCGGCGTGGTCCATGCAGCTCACTTGCAGGCTGATACTCCCCCCCAGTATCACCATGCCGTCAAGTCTCCAGTCTCCATCCGATGGTGCGGCGCACGCAGGGCAGGCTGCGTCCCCGAGGTCATGCCGGTATCAGGCAGTTCTTTCTGACATCGTGATGGCGGTCCGCGGCTCGGCGCCGGGGCTCGCGGGCGGCGATCAGCCGCGGCGACGCAGCAGCACCGAACGACCGTGCAGGACTGCTCCCACGATGATCAGCGCCGTTGACCAAATCGGAATCGTCCGAGCGACGCGATCCGCACCCCCCGGTTCGCGACGAAGACCGCGGATTCGATGACCACCAAGGCTGCGGCAGCCCTCACCGATCGATCGCGCCGGCCGGTGAGGCCGGTCACGAGCAGCCAGAGGATCGCGGCGAGCATCGTCAGGAAGACCGCCGAGTGAACCGGCTTGATTGCGGTGAGCGTCACTCGTTCGGACCAGGGACCCATGCGATGCAGCATCTGATGCCGGGGACGGTCGAGCAGAGAGCCGAACGGCCTCGCCGATGCACGGCGGACGTCAGAATCGCGCGGAGGACACCATCGCCGCTGCCGCTGTGGGGCTCCGTGCGCTCCTGGGACGGAAGGCTCAGCGCGGCACCTGCGGTGGCTCACTCGTCGCGGCGTGGCCGCGCGCGCTGGGCAATGACGCAACCTCCCGGTCGAGCCGGTCGGCGAACGCACGTGGAACGCCGGCGTCGAGCATCGCCAGCTCCTCGCGGATCGGCGGCAGCCGATCGGGCGGCGCGACCGTCGCAAGGTCCTCCAGCAGGGCCCGCATTCGGCGGTGGACCTGGATCTGGCCGGCTCCTGCCAGTCGGATCTCGTCGAGGCCGAGCCGCACGTAGTCGCTCCAGTCGGGTCGGTGCAGGATCAGCGCGACCCGCCCGTCGGTGACGCGCGTCTCGGACGGGAACTGTCGACCCACGAGGCGGCGGAGCAGGTCGTGGATCCGGTCGAGCGCCTGGATGGCGGTCGTCGGATCGTTCGTCCCCGGCGAGAGCGCGCGGATCGCGACGTCGACGAGCTGGCGGATGCCGAAGGCCGCGTCCTGGTCGAGCGTGCGCTCGCTGCCCACGCCGATGGCGGCTCGCACCTGGTCTGCCGCGTCCCGGTCCCAGCGGCCCCAGAGCCGCGCGACGTGCATGCCCTCGGGCACGAAGTCGCCGACGGACGGGACGACCTCGACGATCCGGCCGTCCTCGCGAGCAACGCCGAGGAGCCGGTCCTCGTCGACGGCGACGACGACACCGGCCTCGGTGCTCTTGAGCACCAGGTCGGCCTCGGCCCTGACTGGGCCGCCACCGAGCGCCTCCCGCGCGTCGCCGCCGACGCGTTCCGGGTACAGCCGCTCCACGGCCTCGACCGTCTCGCGCCAGATGTTCGCGACGACCGTGCTTGCGCGGATCGCATGGGCCATGTGATCGATGTAGTAGATGAACGCCGCGACGCTTCCGAGCAGCAGCGCGAACGCGACCCAGACCGACAGGCCCGGAACGAAGCCGTCGTCGCCGTCGACCGGCGTCCGGACCTCACGCAGCACGACGAGCGTGTAGACGAACGTCGCGACGAAGAGACCGAGGACGACCTGGTTCCCGCGATCGCGCAGGAACGTGCGCATGACCCGTGGCGACAGCTGGCTCGAGGCGAGCTGCAGGACGAGCATCGTGATCGAGAACACCAGTCCGGTGAACGTCAGCATCGACTGGGCGATCGTCGACAGCACGCTGCGTGCGCCCTCGGCCGTCCCGCCGAAGACGAAGAAGAGCGAGCCCGGGTCGTTCGACAGGGTCTCGTCGACCGCCACGAGCACGAGCGCGAGCACGAGCGCCGCCACGGCGAACAGCGCCGGCAGGAACCACAGGCTCAGCCGGAGGCGGTCGCGGATCGCCAGCAGGGTGACCACGAGGCGAGGATCGCGCAACGCCGATCAGGGCCGGGCCTGTCCGACCGGCCCGCTGCCTTGCAGACGGGTGCCGCCTGCGGCCTTGCAGGCGCCGGTGGCATCCTTGGGGCGTGACCCACACGCACGGCGGCGCCACCGCTGCGGCGGCCCACCGCCGGCGGCTGGCCGCGGTTCTCGTCCTCAGCCTGACCGCCCTCGTCGTTCAGGTCGTCGGCGCCTACCTCACGAACAGCCTCGCGCTGCTCGCGGACGCGGGGCACGTCCTCACCGACGTGGCCGGGCTCTCGCTCGCGCTGCTCGCGATCTGGTTTGCCGGCCGCCCGCCGACGACCGCCCGAACGTTCGGCTACCTCCGGCTCGAGATCCTCGCTGCCGTCGCGAACGCCGTGCTGCTGCTCGGGGTCGCGGCGTTCGTCCTGCTCGAGGCGTGGCGGCGGGCAGGGGAGCCGCCCGCGGTCGCGTCGGGTCCCTTGCTGGCCTTCGCGCTGGTAGGTCTTGCCGCGAACCTGGTCGGGCTCGTGCTGCTGCGGGACGCCCAACGGCACAGTTTGAACATGCGGGGTGCCTACCTCGAGGTGCTCGGCGACCTGGGAGGCTCGGCCGCGGTCATCGTGGCCGCCGTCGTCATCGCGATCACCGGCTGGAACGGCGCGGACGTCGTCGCCTCGGTGCTGATTGCCGCGCTGATCCTGCCCCGGACGTGGGCGCTGCTGCGCGAGGCGACCGACGTCCTGCTCGAGGCGACCCCGAAGGGCATCGACATGGATCACGTTCGCCAGCACATCCTCGACGCGCCGGGCGTCGTCGACTGCCACGACCTCCATGCCTGGACGATCACCTCGGGAATGAACGTCGTGTCGGCGCACGTCGTGCTCGCCGACGGCGCCGATCCGGCGAAGGCGCTCGACTCGCTCTCGGAGTGCCTCGCCGAGGACTTCGACATCGAGCACTCGACGTTCCAGCTCGAGACGATCGACCGCCGACGGCTCGAGCTGCGTAGCCACGCATGACGGTCGGTGGGGACCGGGACCATCGGGCGATGGTGCCGATGCGCACCGCTGATGAGGATGGCGCTCATGCGTCGTCTGTTCCTGTCCGTCGTTGCGGTCCTGCTGCTCGGCTGTGCCGGGCCGGGGGCGGTGCCACCGCCGTCCGAGTCGGTCCCGCCGCCGACCGTGGACCCGGCACTGTCCACGTCCTCTCCGCCGGCCTTCGGACCCGCGACCCAGCCGCCGCCCGGCACCGCGCGCCTCGAGCCGACCGCCGGAACGGCCTACTTCGGGCTCAACCTCGACTGGGGGAACCAGACCGCCGCCGGGGCGAGCGCGGACCTTGGACGGACGCCGGCCGTGTGGGTCCAGTTCGCCCGGTTCCCGCTCGACGACGGCGCGCGGGCCAACCTCGACGCGTTCGTCGAGCAGGTCGCCGGTGTCGGCGGCATCGCGCTGATCACGCTCGAGCCGCACGACGGGCTGGACACGGTGACCCGTGAGGCAGCGGCGGAGCTCGGCGACCTTCTCGCCTCGTACCGGGCCGACCACGGCGTCCCGACCTTCGTGCGGTTCGCCCACGAGATGAACGGGTCGTGGTACCCGTGGAGCCAGGATCCCGAGGCATACGTCGACGCATTCCGCTTGGTCGCCGATGCCGTCCACGAGCGGTCACCGGGGTCCGCCATGGTCTGGGCGCCGAACCAGGGCGGCGGCTACCCGTTCGGCGGCGGGCGATACGAGGCAGCGGTCGGCTCGGAGGCTGCCGAGGCGCTCGACACGAATGGGGACGGCTCGCTGACCGCGGAGGACGACCCGTACGCACGGTACTGGCCGGGCGACGAGGCCGTGGACTGGGTCGGGATGAGCCTCTATCACTGGGGTCTCGAGTACCCGTGGGGCGAGAACGAGCTGCCGCACGACGGATCGTTCGCGGCGCTGCTGCGCGGCGAGGACACCGGGGCGCACGGGACGGGCGCATCGGTCCCGGACTTCTATGCGGAGTACGCCGAGGGCCACGACAAGCCGCTCGCGATCGTCGAAACGGCCATCCTCTACGACCCGGCGGCCACCGACGGGCCGATGGAGGCCGACCTGAAGACTGCCTGGTTCCGACAGGTCTTCGGCGAGGAGACCCGGGTCGCGTTCCCGCGGATCGGGATGCTCAGCTGGTTCGAGTGGCGCAAGGACGAGCCCGAGATCGGTCGGGTCATCGACTGGCGGCTCGGATCCGATCCGGCGCTGGCGCGCCGCTTGCTCGAGGGTACTCCGGACGGCTGGCTGGTCTTCGCGGGCGACTGAGCCCGCCCGGGATGAATCCGAACGCCTGTTCTATCCTGCACCCATGCGTCCCCAGTACCGCGACGAGCCGTGCCGTACCGCTCTCACGCGCGTCCGGAACATGCGCTTCAAGTGGTCGCTCAATCCGTACATGGGCTGCGTCCACCAGTGCACGTTCTGCTTCGTCCGGGCCTTCGAGCGCCTCGCCGACCGCCCCTCGGACGACCGATACGGAACGTCGATCAGGGTGAAGACGAACCTCGTCGAGGTTCTGCGCCGCGAGCTGGCTCGGAAATCGTGGAAGCGCGAGCAGGTGGTCGTCGGGACCGCCACCGATCCGTACCAGCCGGCCGAGGGCCGCTTCCGGCTCACGCGTGGGGCGCTCGAGGCGCTAGCCGACGCGCGCACGCCGATCGGGATCATCACCCGCGGGCCGTTGATCGTGCGCGACGTCGACGTGCTCGCGACGGCGAGCACCCGGGCCGCCGTCGGCGTCACGTTCTCGATTCCGACGCTCGACCCCGAGATCCTGCGTCTCACGGAGCCCGGCACGGCGCCGCCCCGGCAGCGGCTGCGGGCGCTGCGCACGCTCGTCGACGCCGGCGTTGACGCGAGCGTCGGCATGGCCCCGATCCTGCCGGGTCTGTCCGACGACCCGGCGAAGATGGCCGACGTCGTCCGCGCCGCACGCGACGCCGGTGCCACGTCGATCTGGACGAACGTCCTCTACCTGCGCCCCGGGACGCGCGAGCACTTCCTCGACCACCTGGCGCGCGACTGGCCGGAGCTCCTGCCGATGTACGAGCGGCTCTACGACGGCCGCGCGTACGTGGCGAAGGACGTCGTGGACCCGGTGAAGGCGGAGGTCCGCGAGCTCGCGAAGGAGTACGGGCTCCGGGATCGGCGGCGCCGGCCGCTCCTGCCGCCACCCGAGGCGGAAGCCGCCGTCGAGCAGCTCCGCCTCGGACCGTTGCCGGTGTCACGCACCGCGTAGGCCGCTACGACTCGCGGGGCCGCCGCGGCTCGCGCGACTGCTCGTGCGCGATCTCCTCCTGGGCGATGGTGCCGGTGCGAAGTCGATCGGCAAGGCGGCGGGCCGTCTCGGCCAGCTCGACGTGTCGCGGCGATCCCGGCGCCGCCTTCTGCTTTGCGGCCTCGACGCGCTCGAGTTGGTCGATCGTCTCGGCGACGGCGTCGTCGGTCGCGCGGCGTTCGTCGTTTCGGTCGTCGCTCATGGTCCCTCCGGTGGCGACCAGCGGCCGTCGCGGAAGACGTACCAGATCTCGTCCTGCTCGGCTGCCAGCGCCCGGCGCCGCACGACGATCGCGGGGTAGTCGTCGCGCAGCAGCGCTTCCAGATCGTGCGGCTGTCGAACGTCGAAACGACCGATCGCGCCGTGTGCCTTGGCGTGCAGGGCCTCGTCGCCGCGTGGATTCACGAAGAGCACGAGCCGCCGCCGCGATCCTCGTTCCGGCTCGTGGCGCGCAGGAGCCGGGTCATCGTGCATTCGAGGGAGTCTGACAGGTCCCGGGCCCACCGCACCTTGCAGGTACGCGAGATTCGCCACGGCGCGATTGCAGGTGGGTGTCCGGGCGAGGGGCGTCGTCGGCGCAGTGCGTGGTGTGGGGTGGCCTACGGGGCTCGAACCCGTAACCTCTGGAGCCACAATCCAGTGCTCTGCCGGTTGAGCTAAGGCCACCACGTCCCGGGCACCGGCGACCGACGCTCGGTCGAGCCACGGGGCGACCGGCAGTGTACCCGAAAGCCGCCCCCGCCGAATGCCGCGGAGCGCCTCCGGTGCGCTGCGCCGCTACTCGACCGCGAGGAAGCGCACCTGCCGCGCGTTTGCGTCTCGCGCGAGGAGCCCGAGGAGTGCGTCGGCCTCAGGTTCGAGGGCCGCCTCGTCGCCGGGGGCGAGCGGCGCGTAGGGTCGGATCTCGAGCACGGCCGAAGTGCCGGCACGGACCAGCCTCCACGAGCCGCGGACGAATCCATCGACGAGGATCGTCCGGCCCTCGAACGCGCGCTGGCGGAACTCGAGCGGCACGATCCGGGTCCGGTCGTCGTGCGACAGCGTCGCGTTGTCGAACGCGGGCAGGAACCGTGGCGGGGCCGGCGTGTCCGGATCGGGCAGGGGCGCATCGGGGAGGTCGAACAGCTCGCGGCCGCTCTCGTCGCGGAACGTCCGCAGGCTCGGTCGCAGCCGCTCGACGACCTCGCGCAGACCGCTCAGCCAGGACCAGGTCCGGAGGTCCGCGACGCTCGCCGGCCCGAAGGCCGCGAGGTAGCGCAGGACGATGCCCTCGAGCGACGTTCGATCCGTCAGCGGGCGGCCCAGCCACGCCTCGACGGTCTGCCACGCCGCACGGCCGGTCCGGCCCCACAGCCCGCGGGGCGGCACCTGGGCGAGCGGAACGAGGAATCGGATCACGTACGAGAGCGCCGTCGGCGGCAGGTCGGGCCAGCGCTCCGCGAGGCGACGCCCGAGCTCGGTCGCCGTCAGCGGCTCGGCGGTCACGAGCTCGGTGCCATGGGCGACGATCGGCTCGAGGTCGATGTCGCCGAGCTCCTTCGCGAACCCGCTGCTCTTCCACGTGCGCCGGGAGACGTCGAGCATGATCGGGTTCAGCTCGAGGGCGTCCTCGGCGGTGAGGAGGTGGATCGTCCCGCGCATGGCGCTCGTTCGAAGGACCTCGCGCCGCTCGAGGAGTCCGGACAGCTCGAGCGGGTCGAAGTCGCGGACGCGCAGCCACAGGCCGATGTAGGGATCGAGCGGCTCCTGGGCCTGCATGCCGACGAGGTGCGTGATGAGCTCGCGCGCCGGCCGGTCGGTGCGCTCGAGGAGCGACTGGCGGTGCAGCAGTGCGCGGCTCAGCGCACGACGTGGCAGGACGGGGACGCTCGTCGCCATGGGCCTCCGGGCTGGGGTTCGCGCCAGTATGCGCGGCCGGCGCCTCCCGGCCGCCCCCTCCCGGCCGCCCCCGACTTCGGTCTCGCCGAAATCGGCACGACAGTTGAACGTGGGTGGCGGCCCGATTCGTCGGATTCGGCCTCGAGCCCTGCACGAATG
>JBIQKJ010000005.1:0-207970 GCA_044506615.1 Chloroflexota bacterium
GTCTTCAGCCGTCAACCGACGGGATCATTCAGTGCTTCGGTGGATCCGGGCTAAGTGACGCTCGGGAGCTGCGCGTCTCCGATGTCATGGATCGGGCCGACGGGCGATCAGTCGTTGGCCTCCTCGGCTGCCCGCCATGCCAAGGTTTCAGCGCGGCTGGCCAACGGGACGCCTTCGACGAACGCAACGGCCTCCTCAGCGAGTACTTTCGGTTACTCCTAGCCCTGCGTCCGGCGTTCTTCGTGATGGAGAACGTGCCGTCCGTGTTTCGTTCGGACCTGCTGTCGAACGCCAACCGCTGCGCGTTCGTGATGATCGACCAGCTCGGATGGCACAAGGTCGATGTCCTCGCCGAACACCTACCCGGCCGCCTCAGGATCGAGCCGATCCGGCGCCACCTCGACGAGACGACGGTCGCTGACGTTCCACCTGGCTCGGTCGTAATCGTTGGGGCGGACGACGTCGGAGCACGCCATCTAGCGCAACGCTCCCTGCCCGACTGGCTTGGGATTGGGGCCACGTCACACTTCCTGACGATGATCACCGAACATCCGGCCGGTGAGTCGTATGCGGGCTGCGCCCACCCGGAGATCGGTGAGGACCCGCAGGTCATCCCCGCAGTCTCCGTCGTGTCGTTCTGGGCGAGCTAGCTTCTCGCCCTGCGCCTCATGGCCCGATGTTCCGGTGTCGGGTGTCCGCCAGCCCGTCGGGTCATGACCTTCTGGCCGTTTCGGCCCGACAGCATCGTGGAAGCGGATTGGCGTTCAACAGCCGGTGCCCGATCGGCCATCCCGGACCCCCGGCGAGGCCGCCTGAAGGCTGCGTCACCCTCCGAGGTGCGGGACGTTCAGCGCCTGCGCTGCGTCGCCGCTGATCCGACCTGTCGCGCGACGCGTGGCCTTGGTTTCAGCAGAGAAGTGTGCCGATTTGTGCTCACCCGCCACTCGGGGTAGCACTGCGCATAGCGCGGGAGACTTGCGAAACAGCTGCTCTACCGCTGAGCTATGTCGGCGTCGCACGAGATGCTCAGCGTGCACCTGCTCATGTGATCGGCCAGCGCCTACCGCCGGTCGTGCGTGGATTGGAAGCAGTGCTCGCCGGGAAACTGGGACTTCCTGGGGAAACTGAACGAAAACTGAAACGTCCCTTGGTCGATGCTGGGCGTCGGGCGCATGTCCGGCGGCCAGCGTCCTCATGTGGCCGTGGAGCGGCTCCTGCACCGCATCCTCCCCGGGCGGCTCCGCCGCGCCCTCAAGGGTCCCTGGCGCGGCGCGCAGCAGTGGCTCCTCACCGGCGATCGTGTCACCTGCCCGATCTGCGGCGGGCACTACCGGCGACTCCTCCCACGCCACGGCCGGCCGGATCAGCAGTGTCCCGGCTGCAGCTCGCTCGTTCGGCATCGGGCGCTCTGGCTGTACCTCGAGCGCGTCCTCGACATCGGTCGGCGTCCGATGCGGATCCTCCACGTCGCCCCTGAGCCCGGCATCTCTCGGCGGATCCTGGCCAGCGGCGCCGACTACGTCGCGGGCGACATCGACCCGATGCCTGGCTTCCGCCGCATCGACGTGACCGACATCGCCTTCCCGGATGGGTCGTTCGACCTCGTGATCTGCAGTCACGTCCTGGAGCACGTGCCCGACGACCGTCGCGCGATCCGCGAGATCGACCGGGTGCTGCGCGCGGATGGGACCGCGCTGATCGTGGTCCCCGTGAAGGACGGTCCCACGATCGAGTTCCTTGCCTCGGACGGGGATCCCGGCCACGCGCCGCGATCGGATCCGGCGGCGGAGGGGGCGGACGGGCCCGCCGCCCACCGCCGGGTCGGAGACCACGGCCACGTCCGCCAGGTCGGTACGGACTACGTGGACCGGCTGCGCGACGCAAACTTGGAGGTCGAGGTCGTCGACTACGCCACCACCCTCTCGAGCGCGGAGCGGGACAGGTTCGCGATCGAGCCCGGCGAGCCGATCTTCGTCTGCCACCATCGCGCGGGTCGGGACACCCGCCGGGAAGCTGCCCTCGCCACCGCCGCCGAGCATTCCCCAGCCGGGTAGGGTTGGAAGAGCCGACCGATCGGGGTGGCAGACTGTTCGGGTGGGCACGACCAACCCCGGTCCCTCCGGCACGCCATCGGAGCCATGGTTCCGCACGTTCGATGACGTCGCCGACGAGCTCGGCGCCGACCTGATCGACGGCCTCACCACCGAGGACGCCGCCCGACGCCTCGCGCACCACGGCCCGAACCGGCTCGAGGCGGCCGCTGCCGACCCGGCCTGGCGTCGGTTCCTCGCGCAGTTCGCCGACCCGCTCGTCTACCTGCTGCTCCTCGCCGTGGCGATCTCGACGCTCGTCTGGCTGGCGGAAGGCGCCCACGATCTTCCCTACGAGACCATCGTGATCGGCGCGATCGTGCTGCTCAATGCCGTCCTCGGGTTCGTGCAGGAGGCGCGCGCCGAGCAGGCCGTGGCGGCGCTCCAGCGGATGGCCGCGCCGTCGGCCGGCATTGTCCGGAACGGCGGGACGACCCGCATCCCCGCAGCGGACATCGTCCCGGGCGACGTGCTCGTGCTCGCCGAGGGCGATGCGGTGCCGGCCGATGCCCGGCTCGTCGAGGCGGCTTCGCTCACGGTGGCCGAAGCGTCGCTGACCGGCGAATCCGAGCCCGTCGTGAAGGCGACCGCCACGCTCGACGCCCCCGCCGGCATCGGCGACCGGACCAACATGGTCTTCGCGGGTACGGCGGTGACCCGCGGCCGTGGCCGGGCGGTCGTCACCGCGACCGGCATGGCGACCGAGATGGGCACGATCGCCCGGTTGCTCGGTGAGACCGACGAGGGGCGCACGCCGCTCCAGCGCGAGGTCGACCAGATCGGGAAGGCGCTCGGCGTCGCGGTCATCGCGATCGCGATCGTCGTCATCGGCGCGATCCTGCTGACCGAGGACATCTCGGAGCCCGGCGACTTCGTGTCGGTGTTGCTCGTCGGCGTGTCCCTCGCGGTGGCGGCCGTGCCCGAGGGCCTGCCGGCGATCCTGTCGGTCGTGCTCGCGCTCGGCGTCCAGCGGATGGCCCGGCAGCGCGCGATCGTCAAGAAGCTGGCCTCGGTCGAGACGCTCGGCTCGGCGTCGGTCATCTGCTCGGACAAGACCGGGACGCTGACGAAGAACGAGATGACGATCGAGGCGATCGTCACGGGCTCGGCCGAGATCGAGGTGACCGGCTCGGGCTACCGGCCGGACGGCGAGCTCCGGGTCGACGGCGCACCGCTCGAGGACGAGAAGCTCCTCGACGAGGTCCGACGGGTCCTCGCCGGCGGCAGCCTGGCCAACGACGCGACGCTCCACGAGCAGGACGGCACGTGGACGATCCAGGGCGACCCGACCGAGGCGGCTTTCCTGGTGGCCGAGCACAAGGTGCCCGGGCTTCGCGACGCCCGGCGATCGCGGTTCGAGCGCGTCGGGGAGGTCCCCTTTACGTCGGAGCGCAAGCTCATGAGCACGGTCGAGGTGGACGCGTCGGGCGAGTTCGGGCTGGCGCTCGTCACGAAGGGTGCGCCCGACGTCCTGCTCGGCCGATGCACCACGGAGTTCGTCGCGGGCGAGCTCCGACCGCTCACCGACGATCGGCGACGCCAGATCCTCGACGCGGTCGACGGGCTTGCCGACCGCGCGCTGCGCACGCTCGCCGTCGCCTACCGGCCGCTCGGCGAGCATGACGGCGCGCGGTCCGCGGCGGACGAGTCGATCGAGGACGACGAGGTGTACCTCGGGGCGGTCGGGATCATCGATCCCCCGCGGCCCGAGGTGCGCGACGCGATCGTGACCGCCCAGCGAGCGGGGATCCGCGTGCTGATGATCACCGGCGACCACCCGCGGACCGCGCTCCGCATCGCCGAGGACCTCGGGATCGTGGGTCCCGGCGCGCGCGTCGTCCGCGGCGCCGAGCTCGAGGAGGTCGACGACGAGCGGCTGCGCGGCCTCGTCCGCGAGGCCTCGGTCTACGCCCGGGTCGCCCCGGAGCACAAGCTGCGGATCGTGGACGCGCTCCAAGCCGACGGCCACATCGTCGCCATGACCGGCGACGGCGTGAACGACGCGCCGGCGCTCAAGAGCGCCGACATCGGGGTCGCGATGGGGATCACCGGCACGGACGTCACCAAGGAAGCCGCCGACATGATCCTTGCCGACGACAACTTCGCGACGATCGTGGCGGCCGTCCGCGAGGGGCGCGGGATCTTCGCGAACATCCGGACGTTCCTGCGGTTCCTGCTCTCGTCGAACATCGGCGAGGTGCTGACGATGCTTCTCGGCGTGCTGCTCGCGGGCGCGCTGGGGCTGGCGGCGACCGGCGAGGCCGTGGCGGTGCCGCTGCTCGCGACCCAGATCCTGTGGATCAACCTGCTCACCGACAGCGCGCCCGCCCTCGCGCTGGGTGTCGATCCGCCGCCCGACGACGTGATGGAGCGTCGACCGCGCCGGCTCACCGACCGCGTGATCGACCGCACGATGTGGGTGGGGATCCTGTTCGTCGGCTCCGTGATGGCGGTGGTCACGCTCGTCGCGCTCGACCTGGGCCTCGCGGGCGGCCTGCTGGGCGGCGACGGCGACATCACGCTCGGGCGGACGATGGCGTTCACGACGCTCGTGCTCGCCCAGCTGTTCAACTGCTTCAACGCCCGGTCGGACCGGGTGAGCGCGTTCCACCGGCTCTTCACGAACCCCCTCCTGTGGGGGGCCGTCGGGCTATCGGTGGTGCTTCAGGTCGCGGTGGTCCACCTGGCGTTCCTCAACGAGGCGTTCGGGACGACGCCGCTGACGCCGGGCGAGTGGCTCACGTGTTTCGCGCTGGCGAGCGTCGTGCTCTGGGCGGACGAGGCGAAGAAGCTCGTCGAGCGGCGGCTGCGGCGCCGGTCCGAAGCCGGGAGCAACGTCCCGGCGCCGCGCACGCCGTAGGTGGTGGCCGGGTCGCCCTAGCGGACGGCCTCCGCGAGGTCGGCGGGCGACGTCACCGGCCCCATCGGGAAGGCAAGGCCGATGTGGTCGACGCCGTCGTCGGCGAGGTCGACCTCCGTGAAGCACGTGCACAGGTGGCGCATCGCGCACGCCTCGCAGCAGTAGGCCTGGTCCGCGACGAAGCGCGGGCTGGTCGAGAACGACCGATGGCAGTTGGCGCAGCGGTCCATGCGCGAGTGAGGCATGACGGGCGAGGTCCTTTCGATGGTGACGGAGCTCATGGATAGAGACCCCGAAGGCGGGTGGCCGAGGCGACGCGCTCGACCGCGATCGCGTGGGCGGCCAGGCGCGGCGGGATGCCGTCGGCGGCGGCTCGCTCCCCGACCGCTTCGGCTGCCGCGAGGATCTGGCGGCGCAGCCGCTCGTTCACCTCGTCGAGCGTCCACGACAGCGCGGCGCGGTTCTGCGCCCACTCGAAGTAGCTGACGATCACGCCGCCCGCGTTGCACAGGATGTCCGGCAGGACCGTGACGCCGTTGGCGGCGAGGATCGGATCGGCGTCCGGGCTGACCGGGCCGTTGGCGGCCTCGGCCAGGATCCGGGCACCGACCGTGGCCGCGTTGCCGGCCGTGACCTGGCCCTCGAGCGCGGCGAGGACGAGCACGTCGACCTCGAGCGCGAAGAGGCGGTCGTTGTCGATCGGCTCGGTGTCGGGGGCGTCGGCGACGGTGCCGTGCTCCTGGAGGTAGCGCGACAGGAACGGGACGTCGAGCCCGCCCGGGCGGTAGACGCCGCCGGCGATGTCGGTGATCGCGACGACGCGAGCACCGCGCTCGTGGAGGAGGCGCGCGGTCGCCTCGCCGACGTTTCCGAACCCCTGGACCGCGACGGTTGCCCCGGCAAGGTCGAAGCCGGCGCGGCGGACGGCGTCCTCGATGCAGTACACGACGCCCTGGCCGGTCGCGTCGGCACGACCGACGGACCCGCCGACGGCGAGCGGCTTGCCCGTGACGACGCCGGGGACCGAGTACCCGCGGTGCATCGACACCGTGTCCATGATCCAGGCCATCGTCTGGGCGTTGGTCCCGACGTCGGGAGCGGGAATGTCCGAGTCCGGTCCGATGATCCCCTCGAGCTCCGTCGCGAACCGTCGGGTGAGGGCCTCGAGCTCCTTCGCGCTCATCGCGCGCGGGTCGCAGGTGACACCGCCCTTCGCGCCGCCGAACGGCACATCGACGAGCGCGCACTTCCAGCTCATCCACATGGCCAGCGCACGAACGTCGTCGAGATCGGTCTGGGGGTGGTAGCGGAGGCCGCCCTTGGCCGGACCGCGGGCGACGTTGTGCTGCACGCGATAGCCGCTGAAGACGCGGGTCGAGCCGTCGTCGAGCTTCACCGGGAAGTTCACGGTGTATTCGCGATGCGGCGTCCTCAGGATCTCGCGCAGGTCGCGGTCGAGGTCGAGGTGCTCGGCGGCGGCGTCGAACTGCTCGAGCGCTGCGGCATAGGCGCGGGCGCCCTGCGCTCGCTTGGTCTCGTCGATCATGAAGGCCACTCCAGGTACGACCGGACGATGGCCGGCCGGGGCCGGCGCGGTGTCGTGACCTCTACGCTCCCGCGCGCGGGCGAACATCGGACGAGACGAACATGAACGTTGCGTGAACGTTGCCTTGCGGTTGCGGTTCGGTGGAATTCATGGCCCGTTCACGCTCGTTCCCGGGTCTTGTCCCGAGCGGCTCATAGGGTTGCAGTCGGGACGCGAAGCCTGACGCATGCGGCGGCGCGTCCCGCCAACGTACGAGGCCCGCGATGACCCAGCCCCACCCACACACCGCGTGGACGTGTGCTACCTGCCACGTCGACATCCGCCACCGACCGACGTTCCACGTCGGCGTGGCGTTCTGCTGCGCCGGCTGCGTCGCCGACGGGCCGTGCATCTGTTCGTATGACGAGGAGCCAGACGATGTCGCTGCCGAACCCCCGGCCGCTCGACCAGTGGCCAATGACCACCGAGGCCTGGTCCGCGCTGCGCGCTGAGCTGGACCGCCTCGACGCCGAGCTCGCCGTCGCGCCCGCCCCCGGCATCGTCCGATTGCCGGTCGGCGACCCGGCCCGCCGGCGGGACCAGCTCCGCCGTGTCCGCGACGGCGCCCTGGTGGACGACACGCCCGGCGTGGCGATGATCGGCCGCCGCGTGTCGATCCGCGACGACGGGGCGGTCGAGACCTACTCATTGGTGCTGCCCGGTGACGGCGATCCATCGCAGGGCTGGGTTTCCGCGGATTCGCCGCTCGGGGCGGCCGTGCTGGGCGCCACCCCCGGGCAGCGGGTCGAAGTCTTCGCGCCCGCGGGGCCTCGCGAGATCGAGGTCACCGCGGTCGAGTGACATGCTGAACGCAGTCGCGCCGACGGCGGTTGCCGCCGGGGCGTGACGACCGCATATGCTGGACCGGTCATGGCCACGACACCTGACCGGGTCCCGCTGGCATCGGCGGCGCTCGGGCTGATCGGGGAGGGGACGACCCCCGGGACGCTCGAGCGCCGCTTCGAATCCGCCGGCGCACGCCTCGATCCGGGGCTCGCCGACGGTCTCCTCGAGCACCTGCTCGAGCTCGGGCTCGTGCGGGTCGCGCGGGTCGAGGCGGGCGAACGGCTCTTCGTGCTGTCGTCGCTCGGCGCGAACGCGCTCACCGAAGGCATCGGCGGGATGCCGGCCGTCGGGCTCGCCGACCTCGAGCTGCTGCGCACCGAGCTGCTGTCGACGATCGCCCACGAGCTGCGCACGCCGCTCACCGCGCTGCGCACGAGCGTCGGGCTCCTCGCCGATCCGACGTCCGCACCGAACGACGACCAGCGCCAGACGCTGCTCTCGACGATCGAGCGCAACGCCGACCGGATGCAGCGGCTGATCGGCGACATCCTCGAGCTGGCGCGTTTCCGATCCGGCACGATCCGGCTCCAGCTGCGTCGGTTCGACGCGTGCGAGCTGGCGAGGGCGGCGGTCGGGTCGATCGCGCCGCTCGCCGACGCGAGGCGGCAGGACCTGGTCGTCGAGGGCTGCGACGGATCCGCGCCGAGCGTGTTCGGCGACCATCGCCGGCTCGAGCAGGCGCTCGTGAACCTCGTGTCGAACGCGCAGCGGTTCTCGCCGGAGGGAGCGCGCATCACGGTTGCCGTCGGCTCGGACGGGCACCTCGTCCGCTGGCGCGTGACCGATACCGGCCCGGGGATCCCCGAGGCGGATCAGGCCCGGTTGTTCGAGCGCTTCTTCGTGGGCCGAAACGACCGCAACCCCGTCCGCGACGGCGTTGGCCTCGGCCTGCCGACGGCGCTCGCGATCGCCCAGGCGCACGGCGGGTCGATCGAGGTCGACAGCGTGGTCGGTCGCGGCAGCACCTTCGAGCTGGTGGTGCCGGTCATGGGGCCGGCGGAGGCGGAGTGATGCGGATCCTGGTCGTCGACGACGAACCCGACGTCATCGAGTCGGTCCGGCTCGGCTTCGAGCTCCAGTGGCGCGAGATCGACGTCCTCGGGGCCGTCGCCGGGGAGGAGGCCCTCGACGTCGTCGAGCAGGAGCACCCGGACATCGTCCTGCTCGACATCGGCCTCCCGGACATCGACGGCTTCGAGGTCCTGCGCCGGATCCGTGCCTTCAGCGACGTCCCCGTGCTGATGCTGACCGCGCGCGACGACGCGATGGACAAGGTGAAGGGGCTCGAGCTCGGCGCCGACGACTACATCACGAAGCCGTTCAACCACCTCGAGCTGATGGCGCGCGTCAAGGCCGTGCTGCGGCGGCTGTCGATGCCGACACCGACCAGCCGCGCGCCGTCCTTCCGGGCAGGCGACCTCGAGGTCGACTATGCGGCCCACGAGGCGCGACTCAACGGGGAGCGGCTCGAGCTCACCCCGACTGAGTACAAGCTGCTGTACCACCTCGTGCGCAACGCCGGCCACGTCCTCCAGCACGGGACGCTGCTCGCCAAGGTCTGGGGCCGCGAGTACGTCGACGAGGTCGACTACCTGCGGGTGTACATCCGGCGGCTCCGCGACAAGCTCGGCGACGACCCCGAGCGGCCGCGCTACATCCGGACCGAGCGGGGGCTTGGCTACCGGTTCATCGCCTGAGCGCGTCCGCCCCGACCGGGGAGGGTCCGTCCGGCCGCGCCGCTACCTGACGATCGGCCCTTGGCCGCGGGCGCCATCGGCGGCGAGCCTCCTCCTCGAAGGGAGGCTGGCATGTCCGAACCTCGTCCGCTCGGCGCGGGGATCGCGTCCGCGCTGCTCGCCGTCGTCGCGCTGGCCGGCGCGATCGGCGGTCCGTACCTCATCGTGCTCGGCGTCGTCGTGAGCGACGACATCGTCGGGGACGGCTCGACGCTCGTGCTCGCGACCGAGACGCTCGTCGGCGCGGGTTGCATCGCGCTGGCCGTGGTGGCGCTGCTCGCCGCCCGGGCGATGTGGCGGGGGAGGTCGTGGGCGTGGCCGGCCGCGCTGTTCGTCGGTGTCGCCCTCGTCGTCGCGACGGCCGTCGTCTACATCGAGGCCGAGTGGTCCAATCTGTACGCGCTCATCGCGGTGCTCGGCGGTGCGCTCGTGCTCACGCTGCTGCCGGTGTCGGTGCGCCGTGCGTATGGCCTGGCACCGGCGGCCTGAGGGCGGTCAGCGCGGCGCGGCCGCCGCCGCGAACGAGGCCATGTCGGGATAGGTTGCGTCGGGCCGCGCCTCGGCGCGCGGTGTGGCCCCGGCTCCCGGCCGGTCGTGGCGCCGGTCGATCCAGACCGACGACAGCCCCAGGCGCTGCGCCGGCACGTGGTCGTGGAACAGGCTCTGGGCGACGTGGAGGATGCGGTCGCGAGGCAGCCCGAGCCGTTCGAAGGCGACGCTGAAGTTGCGCTCCGACGGCTTGTACGAGCCGACCTGCTCCGCCGTGACGACCCAGTCGAACTCGACCCCGAGCCGCCGCGCCGAGGCGGCGAACAGGTCGTCGTCGCAGTTCGTGATCACACCGAGCCGGAAACGCTCCTTGAGTCGGGCGAGCGCGGCCGCCGAGTCCGGGAAGGCCGGCCAGTCCACAACGGAACCGCCGAACGCCGCCGCTTCGGCGTCGGTGGGCTCGACGCCGAACTCGGCGGCCACCGCCCGGAGGCCGCCCGCGAGCACGTCCCGGTAACGCCGGTACGGTCCGGCCTCGAGCGCGGCCTCGTGCTCCGCATAGCGCTCGAGCAGTTGTTCCGGGTCGGTCGCCACGGCGTGGGCGCGGAACGCCGCGTCGAAGGCGGCGGTCAGGCCGGCCTCCCAGTCGATGAGCGTGCCGTAGCAGTCGAATGTCAGGGCCTCGAAGCTCGCGTAATCGAGGGGCGTCGTCGCGCTCATGCGGCTCGCACCCCGTCCTTCCAGACCCCGACGATCCGCTCGCGAAGCGTCGCGACATCGTAGGGGTCGCCTTCGACGAGCACGAGGTCGCCGATCTTGCCCGACTCGATGGTGCCGAGGTCCGCATCGAGACCCATGAGCTGGGCCGCGCTGCGCGTCGTCGCCTCGAGCGCCGCCGCGGGCGTCATCCCGCCCTCGACCATCAGCGCGAGCTCGCGCAGGTTCTGCCCGTGCGGGGTGACCCCCGAATCGGTGCCCATCGCGATCCGAACGCCGGCCTCGACCGCTCGACGGAACGCGGCCCGGTGGATGTCGACGACCCGGTGCGCCTTGTCGACGACCGCCGGCGGCAGCGGGACGCCGGCCGCGACCGCGTCGATGACGCCCTGCGGCGCGACGAGCGTCGGGACGAACCAGGCGCCGCGCGCCTGCATGAGCTCGATCGCCTCGTCGTCGAGGTAGATCCCGTGCTCGATCGAGCGGATCCCGGCCCGGAGCGCGTTCTTGATGCCCTCGGCGCCCTGCGCGTGCGCCATGACCCGGATCCCGGCTGCCGTCGCCTCCTCCACGATCGTCTCGAGCTCGGCGGGTCGAAGGTGCGGGTGGCGCGGGTCGTCGCTCGGCGAGAGGACACCACCGCTCGTCGCGACCTTGATCACGCCCGCGCCGGCGCGGACGAGCTCGCGGACCTTCCGACGCATCTCGTCGGCGCCGTCCGCAATGCCGGAAGGCCGGCCGGGGTGCTCGCCCATGAACGGGACAATCGAGCCCGACGGGTACCAGTCGTCACCGTGGCCGCCGGTCTGGCTGATCATCACGACCGAGAGCTGGAGCCGAGGACCCGGGATCAGCCCGTCGTCGACCGCCTGCTGGATGCCGAGGTCCGCGCCGCCCGCGTCGCGGACGGTCGTGATTCCCGTCCGGAGCGTCGCGTCGAGGTTCCGCGCCGCCTCGTAGAACTGGTACGAGAACGGCTGCTGGATGCCCTTCCACGTGTCGACGTCGGAGACGACGACGTGGACGTGGCAGTCGAACAGCCCGGGCAGGATCGTGCAGCCGGAGGCGTCGATCGCCTCGTCGCCGTCGAGCCGCGGGCCGATGTCGACGATCCGGCCGTTCTCGATTGCGACGTCGCCCGGCTCCGGGTCGCTGCCAGTGCCGTCGAATACCCGCCCACCGCGGAACACCGTTCTCGCCACGCGCGTCCTGCCTCCCTCTGCCTGGCTGGGTTCGGACATTCTCTCCGCCGCGACGGTCGCGCGTCGGGGGGCGGCCGCGAGCCGCGTGCAAGGGCAGCGCAAGACGCACCCTGCGTGGCACGAGCCTCAGGGAAGGGAGCAGCGCGCAGGCTGGCCGTGTGCGCGAGGACAGTGCGGAGGACCTCGACCAGCCAGCTGGCGAGACGACGTCCCCCGGCGGCGATCCGCTGCTCGACGCGCTCGAGCGGCTGCGGGAAGCGGAGGAGCTCCGGCGGCAGGTCCCGCGCGAGTCTCGGGAGTTCGACGATCGGGTGCGTGACGTCGAGGCCTTGGCGCGTGAGGTGTTCCGGCTCGCCGAGCTGGATGCAGTCGACCACGAGCCGAGCGACGACGAGCGCGACTTCGGCGACGCGGTGCCTCGCTGAGACCGCGAGCGACCCCCGCCGGGGCGTTGGGGGCCGCGTTCGGACCATCCGGCACTGGTCGCCCGGCGACGCCTCGGCCTAGCCTCGACCCAAGGAGGTGGCGACATGCTGGCGCACCAGGTCCGCCTCAGGGTCGTGCCGTGGAGCGATACCTCGTTCACCCACGCGGTCGAGGGGGTCTTCCGCGAGATCGAGGACAGCGGGCTCGCGATCGACTGTCCGCGCGCCGCCGAGGTGGCCCAATCCATGCTCCGGGAACGCGGCTGGCCCCGCGCGGTCGTCGGGTACTGGCGCAACGTCGACGAGGTCCTGAGCCACCAGGCGCACTGGACGGTCTACCGGGAGCGGTCCGACTAGCCCCATCCCGGCGCCTCCAGGGTTGCCCCGCCGCGCACGGGAGCGACCGGCGGCGGAACGTTGCACGGCCGATCATCGTCTGGACGATCATGCGACCCGTGATCCGCCGCCTCGCCGTCTTCCTTGCCGTCGCCCTCCTTGTCGTCGGCTGCGCCTCGTCCGGGGCGGCCAGCCTCGGCCCGGGTTCGAGCCCGGCACCGAGCGCCGGCGCCGCCTCTCCCGCACCGGCTCCCAGCCTCGAGCCGGTCACTGATGCAGAGGACGCCGTCGCGCGCGTCGTGGCGTTCGACCCGCGACTGACCGGGATCATGCCGCTCGATCCCGATTTCATCGGGCAGTCCTCGTGGTACGAGGTGTCCCGGGTCGAGGGCGGCTATCGGGTTGACGTCACGATCGGCTGGGGAGACTGCCCGGCAGGCTGCATCGACCGACACACGTGGTCGTACCTGGTCGCCGATGACGGCCGGGTTGCCCTCGTCGACGAGGAGGGCGAGCCCGTGCCGTCGAGCGAGTGGCCCTCGCCGGCCGGCACGGGCAAGACCGGGCTGCTGATCCGGACCGTCGCCGGCCCGACGTGCCCGGTGGAGCGGCCCGACGACCCGACATGTCTGCCGCGTCCCGTGCCTGCCGCCAACCTCGTCGTCACCGACCCTGCGGGGAACGAGGTTGCTCGCGCGGTGACCGACGGCGGCGGCGCCATCTTCGTCGAGCTTCCGGCCGGCGAGTACGAGGTCGTCGCCCGCCCGATCGAGGGCTACGTCGCCTTCCCCGAGCCGATCGATGTCGTCGTCACCGAGGGCGAGACGCCCGTCGAGCTGCTCTACGACACCGGCATCCGCTGACGCCGTTCGCCGCCGGGGCGAGGTCGCGACAACGTGAAGACCCCGGGCAGGTGCCCGGGGTCTTCGGCGCGCGCTGGCGTCCTGTCACACGCCCCGCGATCAATCCACGAGCTTCACGATGTAGACGCCGGTCCCGAGCTGGGACGCCGAGTGGGTGGGATTCACGACGAGCTGATCGGCGTTCACCGGGGAGACGAAGTACCCGCTGATCACCTTGTCGCTGCCGCCCTGGACCGAGGTGAGCTTGAAGTACGCCCAGCCGACCATCTCGCCCTCATCGTTCACGACGGGCACCGGGAACACCTTGTTGAGGTGCTGCTCGAGCGCGGTGAACAGCGTCGTGTGGGCACCCGAGTTGAGCGGGCCGATGTCGTCGTCGAGGTAGACGGTGGTGCTGGCGCCGCCGCCGTCGATCAGCTCGCGGACGCCCTGCGAGTTCGCGTTGCAGGGGTTGCCGCTCGCGGTGCAGAAGATCGTCCAGTTGAACTGGGTGCCGTCCTGGGGCACGTCCTCGTTGCCGGTGCCCGGCAGCTGGTAGACCTCGGGAACGCAGGTCTGGACGGTCTCGTCGCAGATCGCGCCCGGGAAGGCCTTCTCGTTGAAGAGCAGCGGCATGGCCCCGATCGCGCCGTTCGGCGCGCCGCTCGAGATCGTCGCCGCAGTCACCGATACCGGCCACTCGGTCATGCCCATCACCGCCGCGAAGTTGTTGCGGTGCGGCTTCGTGATGTCGACGCGGACGCGCGCGAGCATGCTCGTTGCGGCGACCGTGACGTTCACGTCGACGCTCGACGCGCCGTCGGTGTAGCCGTTCTGGGTGGTGACCGCATGGGCGGCTGCCTCGGCGGCGGCGGTGCGCTCGGCCGTCGTGCCCGTGGCGTTCAGGTAGGCTGTGGCGCCCGCGATCGAGGCGAGGTCGGCGACGTTCTGCTCATCGCGCCGCTGCGAGAAGGCGCTCCCGGTGTCGAGCACGAGCCCGACGCCACCGATGATCGCGATCAGCGCAATCGCGAAGATGACGAGGACCTGGCCCCGCTGCCCGGGACGAGCGCGATGGCTGGCGTGCATGGTGGTCGGCTCCTTGCTCACGGGATCTTCACCCGGCTGATCGACTCGAGGGTGTGGCTGCCGAACATCGCGACGATCGGGGTGATCGGCTGGAACTGGGCCCGGACGCGGACCTTGACGAAGTTGCCGGAGCGGCAGCTCGCGTCGGCGATCGCGACGTCGGTGACGTCGACGCAGGTCACGTCCGACGACGTGTTGATGACGAGGCTCGGAATGGTTCCGCGCTGCGTCCCGACGACGGCCTGGGCGCGCGAGCTCGACCCGAGATCGCAGCAGGTGTCGTACGGATGGACGCTGGTGACGCGGGCGATCTCGCGAGCCGCTTCGGCCGTCCCGTTCATCATGTAGATCGCCCGACCGAGGTCGAAGATCCCCATGAACAGGATCAGCAGCGGGATCAGGACGACGGCGAACTCGGCCATCGACTGGCCCTCGGTCCGGCGTCGGCGGGACGGTCGCAGGGAGGTGGGTGTGCTCATCGAGATCGTCCTCAGTTCGGCCGGTAGTGCAGGACGATCTCGGTCGAGGTCGAGATGCACTGCGTGTGGTCGGGGTTCTGGGCCTGGATGCGGCCCTTCTGCCCGTTCGTGAGGTCGTTCCAGATCGTCACGTTCTCGAAGCCCGTGTCCTCGAGCGCCTGCTCGGCTGCCGACGGCGTCATGCCCATCACGTTGGCGGGGTAGGCGCAGGAGGGCGTCGGCGTCGGGCTCGGGGAGCCGGTCGCGGTCGCGGTCGGCGTCGGCGACGGGCCGTTGACGGTGATCGTCACGGTGTCGGTGTCGGACCCGGCGAGGTTGATCGCGGTGACGGTAACCGTGTATTCCCCGGGGGTCGTGAACGTGTGCGAGAAGGTGGCTGAGCCGGTGGCGACGGTACCGTCGCTGACCTGCCACTGCCAGTCGGTCGGCGTCCCGCTCGAGCCCGAGGCATCGAAGTTGACGGTCAGCGGCGCATTCCCGGAGAGCTGGTCAGCCTGAATGACGGCCACAGGACCCGGCGGGAGCGTGGCGGCCGTCGCGGGCGGGAAGTACTCGACCTGGGCCGTGGCGCTCGCGTCGAGGTCGAGCGTCTGCCCACCGAAGATGGCGCTGAGGAGCGGCGTCAGCAGTCGGAACGTCCCCTCGACGCTCACCGTGACGTAGCTCCCGCTCTGCTTCGGGCAGCCCGAGACGCTGCAGTCCATGTCGATGCTGCCGTCCGCAATGGCAATCATCGAGTCCTTCGCCTCGAGCTGGACCCGGCACACGACGAGGTTCGACGTCGTGTTGCACGGCTGGCCGGACTGGAAGGAGTCAGGCTTCTGGGCGGCCTGCAGCGCGCCCTCCCGGGCGGCGTTGTTGAGCGTGATCGTCGCGTAGAAGACGCGCCCGAGGTCCAGCGTGGCCGCGACGAGCAGCAGCAGGACCGGGACGACCAGCGCGAACTCGACCAGGCTCTGGCCGCGGCCGCGTCGGCGGCGCGCTGTCGTGATGTGACGGAACGGGAGCATGGGCGTCACCGAATGTTCGGAAGGAAACGACGTGCCGATGCTGGATCGGCGCCATTTCAGCCTTCCTTGAATCGGTGCGCGGACGCATAGCCCGAACGGGGTAACGACCGGAGCCGATGGTCAGCGGGCGAGGCCGGCGCTCGGTGGTCGCAGACACGACGACGCCGCGCCTCCCGGCGCGGCGTCGTCTTCTCCTGGGATCGAGTGCTTGGGGGTCAGCGAACGAGCTGAATGCCGATCGCGCCCGGTCTGTTGTCGCCGTTGCCCCCCGGCGTAATCGGGCCCGCGGTCACGTAGTTCACGAACCAGCCCTTGAGGCAACCGAGGAATCCCGCACCACTCGTCACGGGCACGAGCGGCGTGCCGGGGGGTGACGCGCACGCGGTCTTGTTGCTGCCCTGAACGAGCACTTCGTGCGTGTAGAACACGCCCAGAGTGTGGATGTAGTACCAGGTGTTGTTGCCGTGCGGATCGACGCCCGGCAAGCTGCAAATGTCCGTGTCGCCCGGATCCTCGCGGCAGGCCTGGTTGTGAAGGGGGATGAGAACCGGCGTATGAATCCAGGTCTCGAGCTCATCCTCGACCGAGTTCGGATTGCCCGTCTGAATCTGGAACCAATCCGGCAAGTCAACGGTCGTGTTCAGAGGGCCAATGATTTCGTCGGCGAGATTCATCCCGGCGACGACATCGAGGAACCCGAAGGCGCCGGTCGACTCACCGGACCCGCGGCACAGGGGCAGAATCGCCATGGTGCTCGCGTTGCCGTCAGGGTCTCCGGCCGTCGGCAGGTCCTCCATTCCGACGACTGGCCAATAGCCCTCTCCGCTAGCGCCGGGCGGAGGGGCGCCGATCCATGTGCCGCCGGGGATCAACTCTCCTGAGCCATTGCACTCCGGCACCTTCACCGGGAACGTGATCGGCAGGAGAGCGCAACCGTCTTCATCGGCAACGCATTCGCCGCTCAGGTTCCCGGCGACGACGGTGGCGTCAGCCGAGGCGGTGAGCTGATTGACGCCCACGACGCGAGAGAAGGTTGTCTGGACGTCCCGATCACCGCCGACACGCACCCCCTCAGCACCCGATGGGATCGGACCGGGGTCATTGACGACGTCCTGGCCGATCGGGTTTCCAAAGTCATCTGTGTAGACGGCCGACCAGTCCTGGAGGCCGTTCGCCGCAGCTGCCGAGGCGATGGCGGCGTAGACCTGCGCGCCGGTGCGGCTCGCCGGTCCAAGGTTCTCAGCGATGACAAGGGCGCCAGCCGTAGCCGCCCCATCCGCCCCGTTCTGCGCCAGCCGCTGCTGGGCGAACGCCGCGCCGCCATCGATCAGGAGGCCCGTCATGGCGACGACCACGACGAGGGCAAGCGCGAAGACGACGATGATTTGGCCTCGCTTCTGGCGGGACCGCTCCGTTGACATCGGGTACCTCTCGAAGGCTGGGCTGACGGGGCTTCGATGGCGCGTCATGGTTGCCTCGGGCAAGACGCGGACGAGCTGTAGGCCGGGATGTCGGGGTTCGGGCAGATGAACTCGACGGGCAGCTCGGACCGTGCCTGGAACGTGATCGGGCCGATGATCGAGGAGAAGATCGGCGTAATCAGTGACCAATCGGACTGCGGTGCGACGACCGCGATGCATCCGACGCGGACTGGCGAACATGCAGCGTTGGCAGTCGGATCACCCGCGTTCGGTCCACTCTCCCTGAACTGCACGACCGATCCCAGGTTGGATACGGCTCCCGCGAACGTCGTGGCCTGAACTCGCTGACCGATGAGGGCGGGATCTTGATTCACGATCGCGAGGCGGGCGCCTTCCCGCGCGGCGTTCGTCAACCCGTTGTAGAGCAGCACCGCCCGCCCGAGGTCGAACACCGCGAGGAGCAGCAGGAGGGCGATCGGGATGACAATCGCGAACTCGGCGAGCGTCTGGCCCCAGCCGGCCTTCTGTCGTTCCACGGCTACGGCCCCACCGTGATCGTCGAGTCACAACCACCTGGCTGTGGGTCGACAGTCCCGCCGAGGATCGATTGGAAGTGGATGTCGTAGTTGCCGTTTCCTGGCCGGTAGAGGACGTCCGTGGTGAAGCCGGCAGCATCCCAGATCCCCTGGGCGGCGTTCTTCTTCCGGTTGGCGAAGTCCGGCACGGTGCACGTGGGCCGGCTCACGACGATGTAGTCCTCTTTCGTCACTGACGATGTTGTCGTCCCGTCGGACACCGTCAACGTGACGTCGTACGAGCCCTCATCTGCATAGGTATGGCTCGGGTTCTGCCCCGTGGCCGTGCCGCCGTCTCCGAACTCCCACTGGTAGCTGGTGTAGGTGATTGTGCCACTGCGCACATCGACGAACTGGAAATCGACGTCGAGTCCCTCGAGCCCGGACCGCGGGGAGCCAGTGAACTCGGCGATCGGTCCCGTATCCGGGGGTACGGTTACGGTGATCCAGTCATTCAGCTGCTCCGAATCCGAGCCTGCAGGGTTTCCTACCGTGAGCGAGACCCCCCACGTGCAGGTATCCCCTGGATCTCCGGTGCAGGTGTAGGTGATCGTGTGCGGCCCTTCGCTCGTATCCACGTCGTCACTCACGTCGCCCGTTGCGCCACCGGTGGTCGCCGGGGCGACGCTGAAGTCCCAGTTCCAACTCGTCGGACCATTCTTTGACGTGTCAGTCACTGTCACATCCAGTTCCGACCAACCCGTCCGAGGCGAGACGGTGAACCCAGCAACCGGGGCGATACCGATGGGTGCGCCGCCTCCGGGCACGGTCGACACGACCCCTTCCTTAATCGGCATCGTCGCGCTTCCCGTCGCCAGGATCGAATTGCCGACGACCTGCGAGATGATCGGCGTGATCAGCCCGAACTCGCAGCTGATGCTGACCTGGACGTGAGCGCCGAGCGCCGTCCCGCCGAAGATCGGGTCGGGAAGAGGATCCTGCGGTTCGCACCCGACCGCGAAGCGGGCGTCGTTCGAGATCATTTGGCGATAACGCCCCTGCTTGGACGCATCGGGGGTCGCGTCCCAGGCAGTGGCGTTGTTCGCGGCGTAGTTAGCCGCGACCCGAGCCATCTGCTGAAGGTTCACCCAGCCCAGGTAGATCCGCCCGAAGTCCAATGCGACGAGGACCAGGAGTAGCAGCACGGGAACGAAGAGCGCGAATTCGACGAGGCTTTGGCCTCGACGGCGCAGTCGGCGGCGGCTCGCCTGAGTGGCGGCAGGGACCGGCATCAGTACCCCCAAGGAACTAGGAGAATCGTCCCGTATGGTGGCGGGGGCACCTTACAGTCGACCTTACCGCGGTGCCGGTGGGCGCCGGACTACGGCATCCGGTGGGCGCCGGACTACGGCATCCGGTGCGGATCGCACCCCCCGACCGTTCAGGCCGGCCCGTACCACTGGATGGCTGGCGCGCATCGGCCGTGGGCGCCACAGTCCGGCGCATGAAGAAGCGCGTTCTCGCCGCGTTCCTGTGGTTCTACGTCGGCTGGTATGCCGGGGCGTTCGTCGTGGCCTTCCTCGGCATCAGCCCCGCGTTCGGTCCGATCCTCGGGGTCGCCGCGGCCGGCCTCGTGGTCGGTGACCCGCGCCGCATCATCTGGACCGCGCCGTCGGCGCGGGCCGGGGAGCCCGCAAGCGAGCCCGCGTAGTCACTCCGTCGGGCGACACATGAAAGAGCCGGGTGCCTGTCGCACCCGGCTCTTCCCTTCCCCCGGATCGTTCGCCGGAAGGTCAGTTGACCAGCTTCAGGCTGTACGACCCGAGATAGCGCGGGCAGTCGTCGAACGCGCAGTTCACGGTCAGCCGCTGGCTCAGGAACGGGCTCACGAAGTAGCCGTTGACCTTCTTCGAGCTGCCGCCTTCAGCCGACGTGACGTGGAAGGTCGCCCATCCCATGAAGTTCCCGTTGAGGTCGACCACCGGGACCGGCACGTCCTTGCCCGACAGGCACTTGTTCACGCTGCCCTGGTGCGAGCAGTCGTTGTTGTTGTCGAACAGCGTCGTGTGGTTGCCGTTGTTGTGCTGGCCGATGTACTCGCCGAACTCGATGGTCTTCTCGATGACCAGCGAACCTTCGAGGATGTTCTTCACCTCGTTGCTGTTGACGTTGCCGGTGCCGAAGTTGGTCCAGGCAAAGTCGCTCCCGCCGGTCGGGGCGTGGTTGTTCGTGTCGCCGAAGGCGAATGGAGCGCTCGGGTTCGCATACTGCGGGAGCGGCTGACCGTCGCTGTCGAAGGCTTCGATGCTGAAGATCATCGGAGCGATCCCGGTCGCCGTGTCCGGGAACCCCGTCTGTGCCGTCGCGGTCGTCGAAACCGTCCACTGGTTCATCCCGACGATCGTCGCGAAGCTGTTCTGGTGCGGCGCCGAGATGTCGACGGTGACCGACGCACCGTTCGTCAGATCGATCCCGACGTTCACCGTCACGCCGCCGGCGCCGTGGGTGTACCCGTTGGCGGTCGCCGAAGCTCGCGCAGCGGAGATCGCAGCGGCGGACCGGGTTGACGGCTGGTCGTAGTTGACGATGAACGCATTGGCCCCTGCGAGGGCCGCGAGATCCGCGGCGCTCTGCTCGTTGCGGCGCTGCGCGTAGGCGGAGCCACCGTCGAGCACGAGGCCGACCATCGCGATCATCGCGACGAGACCGAGCGCGAACAGGACGATGATCTGGCCCCGTTCGTCGTTGCGCCCCCGAAGGGTGCGCGAGGAGTGCATGCGCATCTGGGTGTTCCCTTCCATGGGGCTACTGGATCTCGATCGTGCTGCTGCCCTTCATCTGGAACGGCCCGAGGCCACCCAGGAGCGGGGTCAGCACGGTGAATGGAGCGGTCACCTCGACCCGCACGAGGTCGCCCGGCAGGCACCCCGAGGCCTTGGTGACGGGCGGCGTGCCGGGCGTCATGCAGGTGAAGACAGGGTTCTGCATCCCCGGGACGAGTGCCTTCTGGGTGTTCGTCGTGGCGGTGACGGCCGAGCTCGAGCCGAGCGGGCTTCCCGGATGGACGCTCGCCGTCCGGGCGACCTCGCGGGCCGCCTGCGACACGCCGTTGTACACGTAGATGCCGCGGCCGAAGTCGACGATACCCATCACCAGGACGAGGAACACGATGATCGCGAGGGCGAACTCGACCAGCGCCTGACCGCGACGCGTCCGGCGCCCGCTCATGGCTTCACCGACTTCGTCACGCTGTGCGTGCCCGCCGAGTTCGAGACCGTGAGCGTCACGTTCTTCGAGCTCGCGTTCCCGAACGTGTACGTGGGGTTCTGCTGCGATGACGCGCCGCTGCCATCACCGAAGTTCCACGACCAGATGAGCCCGCATGTCGGCTCGTTCATGTGGGTCGACGTGTCCGTAAATGCGACCGTCTTGTTGCCGAGGCTCTGCGAACTGAAGTTCGCCACCGGAGTCACGCATGGCAGCGGCGTCGGCGTGGGAGTCGGAGACGGCGACGGTGTCGGGCTCGGGCTGGGCCCGGTCGTCGGGGTGGCCGTCGGCGTCGGCGAGGGCGTCGGGGTCGGCGTCGGCGACGGCGACGGAGTGGGGGTCGCGAGCGTCCCCGAGATCGTGGGGGCTGTCCGGATCTGGGCAACGGCCACGCCGTCGAAGGTCACGTCCTGCCCGCCCGTGAACGCCGCCAGGAGCGGTGTGATCAGCCGGAAGTGTCCCGTGACGCTGACGGTGACGGTGTTGCCGAGCCCCGCTGCGCAGCTGGAGGGGCTGCACGTGCGGGTCACGTCGGTGTGGCTGACCGTGACGAACCCGCCCTGAGCCTCGGTCGTGACGCGGCACATGACCTTGTTGTTGGGTCCGCACGGCGAGCCGGCCTGCCAAGCGGTCGCATCGTCCCCGAGCGCCGCAGCGACCATCGCCCCTTCTCGGGCGGCATTCTCCACCGTGATCCGGGCATAGAAGATCCGCCCGAGGTCGAGGGCTGCGACCATCAACAGGAGGAGGATCGGCACCACGAGCGCGAGCTCGACAAGTGCCTGGCCGCGCGGCGTGCGCGGACGATGGCGGACGTCGCGAGCTGCGCGCACGCGCAGTCGCCAACCGAATGGCTGCATATGGGTCCCCGGCGGTGAAGCCCGAAGATGGTCGGGCGACCAATGAGATCGACAGGATAGTCTTGCAAGAACCTTGCAGCCAACCTTGCAATGCTGCTAGGTAGCACCATCCGTTGGTACCGAAGTCGGGTCGGGCAGGGACCTCCTCGCGGTGCGCGGCGGCGCCAGCCCGAAGTCAGACGGACGATCCCGCCTCAGCCCTCGCTGGCGTGCTCCGCGGGGAGGTACACGCTGAAGGACGCCCCGCGCCCGGTGACGTTCGGCTCGAGCACGAGATCTCCAGCCATCGCTCGGCACAGCTCCCGCGACACGAACAAGCCGAGCCCGCTGCCCTCGTCCGGTCCGGTCTCGGCCCCGCGGACGAAGCGGCCGAAGAGCCGGTCGCGGTCGGCCTCGGCGACGCCGGGCCCGCCGTCGGTGATCGTGAGCCGAAGGCGTTCGGTGGCCGCGTCGGGCGCGACCTCGATCGACACGGGCGCCCCGCGCCCGTACTTCACCGCGTTGTCGAGCAGCGCCCACAGCACCTGGTCGAGCTGATCGGGGTCGGCGATCGCGAGCCACCCGCTCGACCGGTCCTCGAGCCTGAACGGGGTCTCGGTCGAACCCATCGCCTCCCACGTGCGCTTGGTCCGCGCTGCCACGTTGACGACCTCGCTGCGCGGCTTCAGCGCACCCGACTCGAGGCGCGTGACCGTCAACAGCTGCCGAACCATCCGCGATAGCCGCTCCGACTGCTCCCCGATGACCTCGAGCCGACGATCCGGTCGGTCGCGGCGGAGCTGATCGGCGTGCGCGCGGATGCTCGTGAGCGGCGTCTGCAGGTTGTGGCTCACGCCGCGGAGGAAGTCGTCCTTCGCCGCGTCGAGCTCGAGCAACTGCTGGTTCTGCGCCTCGACGCGCTCGAACAGCTGGGCATTCCGGATCGCGACCGCCATCTCGCTTGCGAACAGGTCGAGCAGATCCTGGTCGGCACGGGCCCACGGCCGGAGCGGCGGCAGATGCCCGATCAACACGCCGAGGCTCTCGTCGCCGGCGCGCAGGATCGCGCGCAGCGGCCGCTGCTCTCCGGGGACCACCTCCTCGATCGGGACCGTCGCCGGGTCGCCGAGCAGGACGCGGGCATCGAGCAGGTCGAACGCGCGCTTCGCCTCGCTCGCCGTCCGACCGACGAGGAACGAGACGCCATCGCGCGGCGACACGTCGACGATCGCCTCGAGGATGCGCGCCAACTGCCGGTCCCGTCGCTCCAGATCGGCGGCGAGCCGGTTGTGGCTCTCAGCGAGCCGGGCCAGCTCGTCGTCTCCTACGGCAGTGATCGGGGTCGTCAGGTCGCCTGCCGACACGCGATCGACGGCGGCCGCGATCGCCCGCAAGGGCCGCGTCAGGTCGGTCGCGATGAGGTACGAGGCGACGATCGCGATGAGGACCGTCACGGCCATCGCGAACAGCAGGATCCGCCCGAGCGTCGGGTCCGACGAGCCGCCCACGACATTCGCAGCCAGCGCAACGATGCCGAACGCCGCCAGCGGCAGGACGGCCAGCGCGATCAGGGCGGCCGTCAGGCGTGTTCGGAAGGAGAAGCCGCGAGGCGGGGGTTCGGGGCCGAGCTCCTCGTGGAGGTCGAGCTCGAGGTCGGGGGGCGCTTCAGCCATTGCCGGCGTCGCCGTTCGTGCGGACGAGCCGGTACCCGACGCCGCGGACCGTGAGCAGGTGCACGGGGCGGTTCGGATCGACCTCGATCTTCTGCCGCAGCCGGCGCATGGTCACCCACACGTACGAGGGGTCGGCGTCCTCGGTCTCCGCCCATCCCCTCGCGAGCAGCGTCTCGGTCGAGACGACCTGGCCGAGGTTCGCGGCGAGCGCGTAGAGCAGACGGGACTCGGTCGGGGTGAGCTGGACGGTCGTGCCGGCGACCGTTGCCTCGCGGCGATGGAGCTCGAGCGTCAGGTCCGGCCCGAGGACGAGGCTCTGGCGCGGCACCTTGTCGCCGAGGCGCCGCATGACCCGATTGATTCGGGCGCGCAGCTCCGGGTAGTGGTATGGCTTGGTGACGTAGTCCTCGGCCACCTCCTCGAGCAGGTCGGCCTTGGAGTCGCCGGCGTCGATCGCGGACAGCACGATGATCGGCAGGTCGGCGCGGGCCTTGATCTCGCGAGCGAGGGACAGCCCGTCCATGCGCGGCATCATCATGTCGATGATCAGGAGGTCGGGCCAGCTCGTCTGGAGTCGACGGAGCGCTTCGTTGCCGTCGCGCGCGGTCATGATCTCGTAGCCGTCGTCGCGGAGCTGCTCCGCGAGCAGCACGAGCAGCCCGGGGTCGTCGTCGACGATGAGGATCCGCGGTGCGCTGCCGCCCGGGGCGCCGGGCACGCCGCTCAACATGGCGCCGATGGTAGCGCCGGGAGCATGGCACTCGGGCGGTGCCCGCGGACACCGGAATGCGGGCGTCCGGTGCGATTACCTACGGTAATGGTCAATCTGACGTAGTTGATTCGACCGATCGGACCCGTACCATTGGCCGTCCATTCGCGGACGTCGGCGTCATCGGCGTACGCAACAGAGGGTGCATCGGGGGCCGGGTCCTCCGCGGCGGTCGCACTTTCAGCACTCATCGCTCTCGTTTTCGACCGTTCGCCGCGCGTCTTCGGCCAACCGCCGTTCCTGCAGCCCAGAGCGGAACGGTGCCGGGGGGTTGGGGCCGTGTTCCCGCGGCCGTCGGTGCACCGGGGAAGTGAGGACTCTGGTGCATCCACTCGCCGCCCGCCGATCCGTCACGTTGATTCGACTGCTCGCCTTCGTGCAGGTCTTCCTGCTCGTCGCGAGCCTCTTCGCGCCCGTCGCAGCGCTGGCCACCGAGCCGAGCGCGGATCCGGGCGGGTCTTCCGCGCCCTCCACCGAGCCGAGCGCAGAGCCGACCGCCGAGCCCACACCCGAAGCGACGCCGGAGCCCACTCCCGCGGCGTCGGTCGAGCCTGATCCGACGACGCAGCCCTCGCCGACAGCCGAGCCTGACCCGACGCCCGAGCCCGAGCCCACGCCGGCCGGCGAGCCCGCACCCGCCGATCCTGAACCGACCTCGAACCCCGATCCGACGACCCTACCGGAGCCGAGCGCGCCGTCATTCGAGCCGTCTCCATCGACCGCCGCGCCGACGATCGCGAGCGACCTCGCGGACTACCCGCCCGGCGGCCTCGTCACGCTCACCGGCTCCAACTGGCAGCCGGGCGAGACCGTGAACATCTTCGTCAACGACGACTGGGGCAGCTCCTGGAGCCGGAATGTGGACGTCGTCGCTGATGCGGACGGCAACATCACGGACCAGTTCAACCTCCCGAATTGGTTTGTGGCGGAATACGCCGTAGTCGCGACAGGAGAGGTTTACGGGCGCGCGTATACCCGCTTCACCGATGGCAACGTCAAGGTGGAGGTCGAGCCGACAAACGTAACGGCGTCGATTTCCGCTGCGCTGTACTCAGGGGCAGGGTGCTCTGGCACCGCAACTTCGAAGAGCGCGCCGGGCACGATCGGCGTGGGCTCCAGCGAGTCAGTGAGGCTTGACGCGGCCGCGACGGGGGCCGCCTCGGTTGCTCCGGTCAGCCGTGCATTCGCCGGATGGACCGTCGAGTCGGGTGCCAGCTATGTCCTGATTCCCGGAACGAACGGTCGAAGCATCTGCATCTCGGGCAACTTCAATGGCAGCCGGACGGCTACCGCCTCGTACGATTCGGCCACGAACGCTCCGCCCGTAGCGAACGCTGACTCGTATTCGACGAACGAGGACGCGACCCTCACCGTCCCTGCGCCCGGTGTGCTCGGCAATGACAGCGACGCCAATGGCGACCCGCTGACCATCGCCGCGCCGCGCCCGGCCTCGGGGCCCGCGAACGGCTCCCTCACGTTGAGCGCGGACGGCTCGTTCACCTACACCCCGAACGCCAACTTCCACGGCACCGACACGTTCACGTACCAGGCGAACGACGGCAAGGTGAACTCTGCTTCGGCGGCCACCGTGACCATCACCGTCAACCCGGTGGACGATGCGCCGACAGCCGTCGGGGACAGCGCGACAGTGGCCGAAGACTCGGGCACGAACGCGATTAACGTGCTTGCGAACGACACCGACGTCGACGGGGGCCCGAAGGCGATCGCATCGGTCACACAAGGGGCCGACGGGTCGGTCGCGATTACGGGCGGCGGGACGGGCCTGACCTACGCGCCCGATGGGAACTTCTGCGGCGCCGACTCGTTCAGCTACACGCTCAACGGCGGTTCGACGGCGACCGTCTCCGTCGCGGTGACGTGTCTGAATGACGACCCTGTCGCGAATGACGACAGCACGACGGTGGACGAGGACTCGGGCGCAAACGTCGTCGACGTCCTCGCCAACGACACGACCGGCCCGGACGTCGGGGAGACGCTCGAGGTCACGCTGGTGACCCAGGGCACGCATGGGACCGTCGCGGCCACGGTCGGTGGCGGAAGCGTTACCTACACGCCCGACGAGAACTACTTCGGCACCGACAGCTTCACCTATACGGTTTCGGACGGCAATGGCGGCATGGCCTCCGCGTCGGTCGACGTCACGGTCTCGCCGGTCAACGACGCGCCGGTCGCCGACGACGACACGGCCAGCACGGCCGAGGACACCGCGCTCCTCATCGACCCGGCCGACCTGCTCGCCGGCGATAGCGACGTCGACGGAAACACGCTCGTGGTGTCGGCCGTCGGCTCGGCGACGAACGGAACCGTCGAGCTCCTGACCGACGGCCCGGAGGCCGGCAAGATCCGGTTCGTCCCTGCCCCGAACTACAACGGCGCGGGCGCGAGCTTCGAGTACACCGTGAGCGACGGCGACCTGACCGATGTCGGCCTGGTCACGGTCACGGTCACGTCGGCCAACGACGCGCCCGAGCTCGCCGCCGTCGGCGACCAGGTCGTCGACGAGGAGACCAATCTCTCGTTCGACGCGGACGCCGCCGACGTCGACGGGACGGACACACTGACCTTTAGTCTGGTCGGCGCCCCGGCAGCGGCGTCGATCGACCCGGCGACCGGCGTCTTCAGCTGGACCCCGGCCGAGGCCGACGGTCCCGACACCTTCACGTTCGACGTCTGCGCGACCGACGACGGTACGCCCCCGCTCGAGGACTGCGAGACCATTACGGTCACGGTCAACGAGGTCAACGTCGCGCCGGTGCTGGGTGCGGTCGGTGATCGCACGGTCGACGAAGGGTCGGAGCTCGCGTTCACGGCGACCGCGACCGACGCCGACATCCCGGCCAACACGCTCACGTTCAGCCTGTCGGGGGCGCCAGAGGGCGCGAGCATCGACCCGGACACGGGCGAATTCAGCTGGACCCCGACCGACGACGGCACCTACACGGTGACGGTCACCGTGACGGACGACGGGACCGGCACCCTGTCCGACAGCGAGACGATCACGATCACCGTCGACAACGTCGCGCCGGTCGTCACGGCACCCGCCGATCAGTCGACCGGCGAGGCGACCAGCACGAGCTTCGACCTCGGCGGCTTCACTGACCCCGGCACGGACGGGCCATGGTCGGTGACGATCGACTGGGGTGACGGCTCGACCGACACCGCCTTCTCCGAGGCGGCCCCCGGCGCCATCGCCGACCAGTTCCACACGTATGCGGACGACGGCACCTACACGGTCACGATCACGGTGCTCGAGGACGGCGACGTCGCCTCGGATTCCGCGACCTTCTCGGTGACCGTCGCCAACCTGGCGCCGACCATCAGCTCGGTTGTCGCCTCGCCGACCTCGGTCGACGAGGGCGGCTCCACCACCGTGACGGTCACCGCGTCGGACCCCGCGGGTCCGGCTGACCCACTGGCATACGAGTTCGACTGCGACGGCGACGGCAGCTACGACGTCGGCCCACAGCCCGGCAACAGCACGAGCTGCCTGATGCCGGACGGCGACGCGACCGGCATGGTTGGGGTGCGCGTGTCGGACGGCGACGGCGGAACCGACACCGACGCTGTTGACGTCGTCGTCGCCAACGTCGCGCCGGAGATCGTCACGAGCGCGGATGCCTCGACCCCCGAGGGTTCGACGTTCACGCTGACGCTCAGTACGGTCATCGACCCCGGCCAGGACACCGTCACGGCCTGGGAGATCGAGTGGGGCGATGGGGCGTCCACGACGGGCCTCGGGTCGCCTGCGTTCACCGACCAGCCGCACGTCTACGCGGACGGGCCTGCGTCGTACACGATCGACGTCTACCTGACCGACGAGGACGGCACGCATCTCGCGTCCACCCGCTCGGTCACGGTCGTCAACGTCGCCCCGACGGTCACCCTGGCCCCGACCAACGAGACCTCGGTCGACGAGGGCAGCCAGCACACGTACAGCTTCACCACGAGCGACCCGGGCGAGGACGCGTTCGCGCTCCTCGGGGCCAGCTGCGGCAGCGCCGGCAGCCAGGTCGGGACGGCCACCTTCGACGCGGCCACCGGCGCCGGCAGCTTCGTCTGCTCGTTCGCCGACGGCCCCGCCTCGAGCACGGTCTCGGTCCAGGTCGAGGATGAGGACGGCGCGGACAGCAACACCGCGACCCAGACGGTCACGGTCGCCAACGTCGCGCCAGTTGTCGTCGCTCCGGCTGCGCAGTCGGCCGACGAGGGTGAGAACAAGACCTGGAACCTCGGCACCTTCACAGATGCCGGCGTCGACGACGATCCCTGGACCGTGAGCGTCGACTGGGGTGACGGCAGCCCGACCGAGAGCCGACCCAACGCAGGAAGCGCGGGTTCGCTCGGAACGGCGAGCCACAGCTACGGCGACAACGGGACGTACACCGCCACGGTCACAGTGACGGACAAGGACGGCGCCGCCACCAACGGGACCTTCACGGTCACCGTCGGCAGCGTTGCGCCGGTGGCATCGAACCTGACTGTCACCGTCGATCCCGTCACCGGGATCACGTCGGCCACGATCGATTACAGCGATCCGGGCTGGCTCGACACCCACACCGCGTCATTCACCTGGAACGGCGGCGCACCGGTCGCCGGGGTTGTCACGCCCACCGCCGGCACAAGCACTCGGCCGGGGCCAGTGAGCGGAGCGGCGACTGGAACCACCCGGCTCCCCCCCGGTTGCTATCAGCTCATCGTGACCGCGACGATCACGGACGACGACGGAGCGAGCCACACCATCAGCCGGACCATTGCGAACACCGACGTCTACCTGGCGTCCTTCAACGCGCCCATCAAGAGCAACGAGCGGAACATCGCGAAGTACGGCAACGTCGTGCCGGTCAAGGTCCAGCTCGCAAGCTCGTGCTTCCCCGGTACGACGACGACCGAGCCCACCTTGCACCTCACCATCGCCAACGGCGACGACAGCATGGATCCGACAGCAGTCGAGGTCATCACTGCGACGAGCGTCAGCGGCGCGGACACGGGGACCCAGATGCGTACGGCCGGCGACGCCTACATCTACAACCTCTCGACCAAGCAGATGAAGGCGGGCCAGGAATACACGATCCGTGTTCGGGTCGGCACGACCTCCGGTCCGATCATCCTCCGCGCGCTCTTCCAGCCGAAGAAGTAGCCGACTGTCAACGATGCCGTTCGGGACCGGACAGGGTCCGTGTCCCGAACGGCGTATTCAGTATCAGGAATGGATTTCGCCCTCAGCACGTTCGACCCTGGGGCGATGCGGGCGATTCGGGCGGAGGGTCACGCTCGTTGAGCGCGATTCCGATGAACCGTTGGGAATAGCCGCTGGGAGGGGACCTGGTGACCGGACGACTGCCCGCGCGTCCGGGATAACCAGCCGTGAAGGGCCGTCCGCTATATACGCCACATGCGTGCACATCCCGGCCCGTCCCGAGGTCTCGACGCCGAGGTCGGCGGACTCATCCGCACCGTGCGCGAGGCCATCGGCTGGTCACAGCGGGACCTCGGCCGAAGGATCGGTCGGTCACAAGCTTGGGTATCGAAGGCGGAGCGGGCACGGCTCTCCGGTCTGACGGTCCGCATGGTCGAGCTGGTGCTCGGCGCGATGGGCGCGCGCCTCGAACTCGGCCTTCGGGCGCCGTTCCTGTCCGACCGGCGCCGGCAACGGGAGCCGGTCCATTCGCGAATGGGCGGGTATGTCGCGAACCGGCTCCGCGCCGACGGATGGTGGGTCGAGACCGAGGTCGAGATCGGCGGCGCCGGTGGCAAGGGCTGGATCGACGTTCTGGCGTGGCATCCCGAGACCGGTCTCCTGCTCGTGATCGAGCTGAAGACCGAGATTCACGACCTGGGCGCGATCCAGCGCTCGTTGGCGTGGTACGAGCGCGCGGCCATCGAGGCCGCGAGACGCTTCGGGTGGCGGCCGCGACACGTGCATGGCGCGCTCCTGCTCCTTGCGACGGTAGAGAACGACCGTCGAGCGACCGACAATGGCTCGGCCCTCGGCGTCGCGTTTCCCGTCCGCGCCGCCGTGCTGAGCGAGACGGTACGGACGGGCCGGCCTCCCGCGGAGACCGGCCGCTCGGTGGCCATGGTGGATCCGCGCGCGCGCCGGGTGGGCTGGGTCCGTCCGCTGCGACTCGACGGACGTCGGACGCTCGCCCGGTACGAGGACTACGCGGACTTCGTCAGGTCATCATCGAGAGCGGGTACCCGCCGGCGCCGGAACGCCGCCTGAGGCGGTGCCGGTATTCCCAACGGGGAATGGATTTGGCGCTCAGCACGTTCGACCCCTGCTCGAAACGGGCGATCCGGGCAGAGGGTCACGCTTGTTGCGTGCGATTCCGATGAATCGTGGCGAATATCCGGGTCGGGCTGCGCCGGACCGCCGCCTGAGGCGGTGAGAGCATTCCCAACGGGGAATGGATTTGGCGCTCAGCACGTTCGACCCTTGCCCGATAGCGGCGATCCGGGCAGAGGGTCACGCTTGTTGAGCGCGATTCCGATGAATCGTGGCGAATACCGGGTCGGGCCGCACCAGGCGCGACGGCCCGCGCTTCGTTCAGGGCGCCTTCGGATTGTAGAAGCGGCAGCGGTCGGCGAGCGGGCAGCGTTCGTGCTCGGGGCGGAGCGCGTGGCAAATCTTCCGACCGTGCTGGATGAGGTTCACGTGCGCCTCGTACATCTCGTCCGGCTCGAACAGCCCGAGCACGATGTCGTGCGCCTGGTCGATCGGCAGCTTCGGCGGTAGCAGCCCGACCCGCCGCATGACGCGGTCCACATGGCGGTCGATCGGGAACAGCGGTTGGCCGAAGTAGAACAGCAACAGGATCGAGGCCGTCTTCTTGCCGACCCCGGGGATCGCGGTGAGCCAGTCGCGCGCCTCGAGCGCGGTCATCTCGCCGAGGAACTCGAGCGAATAGTCGCCGTGCGCCTCGCGGATCCGGCGGAGCGTGGCCTGGAGCCGGGGCGCCTTCTGGTTCGCGAGGCCGCCGGGCCGGATGACGTCGGTCAGCTCCTCGATCGGCGCGAACTCGACGCGCTCCCAGTCGGGTGGCGCACCGTCCGGCAGCCCGACCCCGCCCCAGCCCTCGCCTGGAAGGTGACGCTCGGACGGCAGCCCTGATGGGTATGCCTCGCGCAGCGCCTGGAAGGCAACCTCGGCGTTCACGTCGGCGCTGTTCTGGGTGAGGATCGTGAGGATGAGCTGGCTCGTCGGGTCGAGGCCGGGCTCGCGCACCGGGTGGCCGTACAGCGCGGCGAGCTGCTCGAGCGTGAACTGGACGAGCCCCGGCCGATACCGCTCGAGCCGCTTGGCATAGCTCGCGGCCGGGTTCGAGAACTTGCGCTTCTTCGGTCGGGGCCGCCGGGCGACGGTCCGCGCTCTTGCGGCGGACGCCTTCGGCGGATGGCTGGCGCTCACAGGAGCGAGACTAACCGCCCGATCCGCTCCCCGCATCGCTCGAGCGGCGCCGTTCCCGCGGCCATCGCCTCCTCGACGGTCTGCGGCCGCTCGACGACCGGCACCACGACCACCCCGAGGGCGCCGAGCGCCTCGATCCCCTCGACCTCCACGCCGCCACCGACGGCCACGCAGCGCTTCCCGGCAGCGTGCGCGCGCTGCGCGACGCCGAGCGCCGTCTTCCCGAACGCGGTCTGACGGTCGATCCGTCCCTCCCCGGTGATCACGAGGTCGGCCGAGGCGAGCTTGCCCGCGAAGTCCGTCAGCTCCATGACGAGCTCGATCCCGGGCTGGAGCGCGAACGACCGGAACCGATCCTGGACGGTCAGCAGCGCGAACCCGACGCCGCCGGCAGCGCCGGCGCCCGGTGTCTCGCGCTCGTCCCGCCCGACGGCCGCACCGAGGTCGTCGGCATAGCGCGCGAGATGCGCATCGAGCTCCGCCACCTGCTCGGGTGTGGCGCCCTTCTGGGGACCGTAGGTCGCGGCCGCGCCACGCTCCCCGAGGAGGGGATTCGTGACGTCGCAGGCGACGCGCACGTCGACGCCGTCGAGGAACGACAGCGCGTCGAGGTGGAGGTAGCCGTCCCGATCGGCGTCTCCCCGACGCACGCCCAGCGCCTCGAGGATCCCGAACCCGCCGTCGGTCGTCGCGCTGCCCCCGATCCCGAGCGTGATCTCCTCGACACCCGACTCGATGACCGCCCGCAGCACCTCGCCGGTGCCGTAGGTCGTGGCGCCCGCCGGGTCGCGCTCGTCCGCGCCGAGCCGGGACAGCCCGGACGCCTCGGCGAGCTCGACGACGGCACGGCGGCCGTCGGTCGAGCGGAGCCAGCGCGCGGTGATCGGTCGGCCGATCGGGTCCGTCGCCGGCGTCTCCTGCCACTCCCAGCCACCGGCCGCCGCGACCGCGACGAGCGTGCCCTCGCCGCCGTCCGCGAGCGGCGACAGCAGCACCGTGTCCCCGGGACGCGCCCGGGACCACCCGGTCGCCAGCGCCCCCGCGACCTCGACCGAGGTGAGCGAGCCCTTGAACGAGTCGGGGGCGATGAGGACCGTGGCCACGTCAGCGCAGGTCCTTCCAGAAGAACGTCGCGGGGCCCGGCACGCCGTCGGGCGAGAGGGCGTAGTTCGGAACGGTCCCGAACGGCGTCCAGCCGAGCCGCCGGTAGAAGGCGTCGGCGGGAGATCCCGTCACGGTATCGAGGATCAGCAGCCAGCGGCCCTCGGCTCGGGCACGCTCCTCGGCGGCGGCCATGAGCGCGGCCGCGATGCCGCGCCGCCGATGCGACTGGAGCACGATGACCTTGCCGATCTCCGCGCGATGCGGCGAGTTCGGGTTCGTCGAGCGCATCAGCAGCACCGAGCCGACGACGCGGTCGTCGTCCACGGCCACGAAGGCGGTCGTCGCGCCGGCCCCCACGTCGGCATCGCGAGCGTGCCACCACGCCGCGGCCTCGTCCCGGGTGACGCCGGTCAGGAAGTTGACCCCGGCCCCGCTCGCGACGGCATCCACGATCAGCTCCGCCAGCTCGGGGATCACCGCGCGGTACCCCACGGGGTCGAGCGCCCGGAAGTCGACGGCGGGCCGTGCTGCCTCGCCGGTCGAGGCGGCCGCGGTCACCGGATCGCGGTCTCCGGTCCGGCGACCGGAGCGCCCGCCTCGCGCCGCCGCTCGAGGTACTCGGGGATCCGGACGATCGGCGGTCGCTCCTGGTCGGCGAGCTCGATGACCTCGAGCGAGAGCCGGCCCTTGCCCGAGCGCGGCAGCTTCATCGTCGAGCCGAGCTCGGCGAACAGGCGCGCCTTGCGCCGTTCCTCGAGCCGCTTCATGACGGCCTGCAGGATCACGAACGACATCCGGCTCAGCCCCTCGAGCTCCTGGTTGCGGTGGACCCGGCGCTCGAGGTCGACTTGGCCGAGCCCCTCGATCCCGACCCGCTCGGCGGCGTCGATGAGGTGCCCGATCTCGACGGCGTAGCCGGTGAAGAACGGGATCGTCTCGAGCAGCGCGCGACGCCCGGCGTACTCCCCCGACAGCGGCTGGATGAGCCCGGACAGCTCGGGGAAGAAGAGGTTGATCAGCGGGCGCGCGACGAGCTCGGTGACGCGGCCGCCGCCGCCCTCCTTGAGCACGCCGCCCTCGACGATCGGGCGCTGGTAGTAGCCCTTCACGTACTGCAGCCGCGGCTCGTGAAGCAGCGGCCCGAGCGTTCCGTAGACCATCCGGTGGTGCCAGTTGCGGACGTCGGTGTCGGCCCACACCACGATGTCGCCGCTCGTCTCGTAGAGCGACTTCCAGAGCGCCTCGCCCTTGCCCCGGAACGAGCCGTAGCGCGCGAGGACGTCGGGGTGGACGGCGACGCGGGCACCCTCCGCCTCCGCGATCTCGCGGGTGCGGTCGTCGGACGCGGAGTCGATCACGAGGATCTCGTCGAGGAGCGGGAAGCGCTCGATCATCTCGCGGGTCGCCCGGCGCACGATCGGGCCGATCGTCTCCTCCTCGTTGAGCGTCGGCAGCACGAGGCTGACCGACAGGTTCTGCTTCTGCTTCAGCGCGACGAGCCGCTCGAGGTCCCCGAACTCCGAGTGGTGGAAGTTCGACTCGCCGAACCAGCGCTCGACGCGCGCGGGAACGGCCCGGACCTCCTCGGCGGCGCGGTCCGCGGCGGCCAGCGTCTCCGCCCGGGCAGCCAGCTGCTCGAACGTCGCCTTGCCGATGTTCTCGCGTGTCTTGACCACGATGACGGTGGGCTTCGCGCGCGCGGCGATCGCCTCGGGCAGCGCACCGAAGAGGTAGTTCTCGCCGTCGGATCCGAACGGCTGCGCCGACGCGCCCATGACGACGAGGTCAGCCTTGTCGGCCTCGCGCAGGATCGCGGTACGGACGTTCGGAGCCTCGCGCAGGATCGCGTCGCCCGTGCCGCGGACGTGTTGCTTGATGAACGCCGCCAAGGCGCGCTCGGCCTGGGCGCGAACGGTCGAGGTGATACCCGGCGGCACGAGGTGCAGCACCGAGACCCGGGCGCCGTGGGACCGCGCGATCGCATCGGCGAAGCGGATCGCCAGCTCTGCATGGGGACCGCCCCGAACGGGCACGAGGATGCGCTTGATGTCCGACGTGCCGCGCTGCTTGACGACCGCGATGTCGCACGGCGAGTCGCGCACGACCTCGTCGATCGTCGGCGAGAAGACCGTGGGGCTGGTGCCGTCGCGCGGCGCCGGCGCCTTGCCTCCCCAACCGAAGATGACGAGGTCGGCCTCCTGCTCGCCCGAGGCCTCGATGATCCCCTCGGCCGCGCGTCGCCCGATCCGCACGATCGGATGGATCGTCGTCCCCTCGGGCGCGAAGTCGAGCACGCGCTGGAGCAGCCGCCTGGCGTGGCGGGCGCGCGTGGCGCCCTCCGAGAGCGGCATGCCTTCGGGCACCTCCACGATCCCGAGCGCGGTGAGCTCCCCGGTCCGCTTGTCGAGGATGGCCGATCCAAGCCTGATGAGCTCCTCGGCCGTCAGCGGGTTCGCGACCGGGATGAGGATCCGGGCGGGGAGCGGCGCACGGCTCACGAGCGCTTCCTCGGCTTCGCGGTCTTGCCGGCACTCCCCGGGGTGGTCGCCGCGGACCAGCGCTCCACGAGGTACGGCTTGAGCAGCTCGAACTCGCGGGCCTGCCGCTCGACCCGGTCCTCGGCCTGGGTCGTCGTCACGTTCCGGTTCTCGATCACGAAGCTGCCCACCCGCCCGAAGTAGATCGGCACGAGCGCCGCGACGAGCCGCTCGATCTGGTCCGGCTGGTCTCGGGCCGTCACGACGAGGTCGTAGATGACCCGCGCCCACACATCGTCCGGGAAGTGGAACGCGGCCAGCGCGTCGGCCATCTCCTGGGTGCTGGCCGTAGTTGAGGCGACGTCCCCGCCGAGGCCGAGCTTCGTACGCGCCTGGTCGGCCAGCGCCCCGGCTTCACCAGCGAGCTCGAGCACGATCGCGAGGTTCGCCTCGGTGATCATCGATCGCCACGTGTCCACCATCGTCAGCGAGCCCGAGTGGAACTCGGACAGCAGGCGGATCGTGTTCACGTCGAGCGGCGGCGGGTCGATGATCCGCTCGAAGCCGTAGGCCGGGACGTCGTGGCTGCCGCGGATCGGGAGCCACTTGTCGGCGTAGGTCGTCGCGAGCCGCAGGATCGTCCCGACGACCTGGCGGAACATCGGCCCGAGGTCGGCGCCCGGGTCCTTCGGGTCGTGGATCTTCGCGCCGAGCCGCGTCTGGCACACGGCGAAGCCGCCGGCCAGCGCCGAGGTCGTCATCCAGATGTCGATGCCGAACTTGCTGATGTCGTCGGTCCAGTCGTCGAGCGTCAGGTAGTGCCGGACGAGATCGCCCGACACGCCGAAGTCGCCGCCGATCGGCTGGCGGATGCGGTGCCCGTACAGCGCCCGCGTGAGCGGGTAGGTGACGGTGTTCGTGATCGTGCCGTCGAACTTGTACCGCGCGTAGAGCGGCGCGACGAAGTCGTAGCCGCCCTTGAGGATCGGGCCGGCCAGCAGCTCGATCCACTCGGGCACGATCGAGCGCAGGTCCGAGTCGACGACGACGAGCGCCTCGACGTCGAGCGCGGCGGCCATCTCGAAGATCGTCCGGAGCGCCGCGCCCTTGCCCCCGGTGCCGTCGATCTCCGGGTAGGTCAGCGAGACGCGGTCGAGCCGGTTGGTCGGTCGGACGAGCAGGATCTGCTCGATGTAGTCGGGCGGCTCGGTGTCGATGACGACCCGCTGGGTGCCGTCGGGGGAGCCGGCGTCCGAGTTGACGAGCACGGGCCGCAGATCCGGGAAGTACTGAACGAGGCCGGCCTGAGCGGCACGCGCTACGTAGCCGATCGTGGCCGCGTTCTTGTAGCTGGGAATGCCGACCATGATGTCGGCCTTGCCCAGCCGGGCGATCTCCTCGCGGATGGCCGGCGTCAGGACGATCGGGGGCATCGCTCCAACCGTAGCAGGGCGGTAGCCGGCGTGTCAGCCGGGAAGCGTCATAGGGTGGGCTGGGCGTGTCAGCCTGGAAGCGTTGCGGCGGGGTGAGTGGGGAATCCTCCGAGCTCATCGCGAACCGGGGCCCAACGGTTGGACACCTCGCAGCAGCGCTGAGAAGTAGGTCGACATACCTATTGACGTTCAAGTCACGCCGACCAATTGTTCGGCTCCACCGGTTGCCCTGATGGAACGCTGCGTCTGTCCAGGGATGAGGTGCTCCTGTCGCTCGTCAATCAAACGCTGGTGCAGCAAGAGGCTTCTCGAAGGGGCATCTCGGTTCCCGAGGAGGAACTTGCGCGCGCGCTGGACGCGATGCGAGAGACGGAGCTTCTCGCGCAGGCCCTGCCGGATGATGACGACGACTCTGCCTTCGTCGCAAGGGTCCGCGTGTTTCTCCTGTTCGGCCTCGTCAAGTCAGCGGTGGTCGGGCGCGTGGAAATCCCTCAGGAACAGTTCGAGAAGGAGTACTCAGCCGATCCGAACCTTTGGAGCATCCCATTCGCGGACGCTATCCCAGCCCTTCGGGAGCGCCTTATCGGGGAAGTGTCCAATCGTCGCTGGGTTGACTGGTTGAGTAGACAGCGAGCCTGTGCCGACATCCGAATCCTGGACGTGTCATTCGATGTTCCGTCGTCGACCCCTGGGATCGGGTGTGGCGCGAGCAACGAACCGTAAGCGCCCACAGGCGGTTGCCCGAATGGGAAGCGGGAAATTGCTGCCGCTCCTCCTCGGGCTTGCCTCAATCGGTTGCGTCCACACGCCGACCGTGCCTCCGGTGCCGCCCGAGCCGACGCAGGCCGCAGAGCCGCTTCCGGGTGCCTTTCACCTCACTTCGGCGCCGGAGTCGGCCCCATACCCCCTCACGGTGCGCATCGACGATATCGGCGGACCTTCGCGGCGCGCCGCGGAATTCGAGGAGGGAGACCAAGTCGTCGTCGATTGGTCAACGCTCCCGCTCCCGCCGGCGAAGTGGATTGAAGTCAACGGAAATGATTGCGAGGGAACGTTCGGCATTCGGCCCCGATCCGAGACCGACCTACTCCTGATCCTTGCGGATGACGGATGCCGCGTGCAGGTCCTCGGGGTTCATGCCGAGGGTGCTTCGCATCTCCAGCCGGACACCTAGAGCCTGAGTCGCGGGGTGCTATCTCCGCGGCATCCAGGCCGTCGTCCAGTCCTTGCGCTTCTCGCCCGGGAAGTAGCGGCTGTTCGCGGCACGGAACGTCAAGCCGAGGAAGCCGAGGGCGCGCCACGACGCGACCCACGTGTCGATCGGGTGACGCACATAGACGCCGAGTCGCACCGTCTCGCTCTCGACGAGCACGGTCTCGAGCAGCCGCTTGCGCTCCAGCAGCGGGACGTCGAGCAGCGACTCCCCGTCGAGCCACAGGAGGTCGAGCGCGACGAATCCGACCTCATCGTCCTCGTCGAACCGCCCGGCCTCCTCGACCAGCTCGGTCCGCTCGATGACCTCCTTGCGGGGGTTGCGCCGGGTTCCGAGGAGCGACTGCGTCATGAACGTGCCCATCGACGGCGCGTCCTCGAGCGCCGCATCGGCGCCGACGGTGTCGTGCGACGTCTCCTTGGTCAGGAAGCCGTCGAGGATCAGGCCGTCGGCCCTGGCGGCCGCGGCGAGCGCCGCGCCGACCTCGGGAACGTCATCGACGGGCACGCCTTCCCCGTCCTGGAGCCGGACCTCCGATCCGTCGAGCGCCACCAGGGCACGCACGCCGGTCCACATCGGCTCGACGATCGGGTCGCGGATGGTGCTCGGATGGGCCGACCCGAACGGCTGGGGGCGCAGGCCGGCGAGCGCGTCGGCGGCCCGGAGGCGCAGGTTCACGCCGCCATCGTACCCGGCTGGTGGCGGGACCCCTCGCGTGCCATGATCGGGCGGTGAGCAGCGCAGCAACGGCCGGCTCGCGCCCCCGCCTGCAGGCCGGCCTGGCGCGGCTGACGCCCTCGGGCCGCGCCCGGGTTCCAGTCGCGTGGGCGCTGTACGACTTCGCCAACACGATCTTCAGCTACGCGATCGTCTCGGTGGCGATCGGGCTGTGGCTCACCGCGCCCGAGCGGTTCGACCAGGGGCCGGGGCAGCTCGTGCAGGGCATCGCGACTGCGGTCAGCGTCGGGCTCAACGCGCTCGTGTCCCCGATCCTCGGAGCCCTGTCGGACCGTGGCGGCCGGCGGCTCCCGTTCCTGCTGTTCTTCACGATCCTGTGCATCGTCCCGACCGTGCTGATCGGGCCGTCGCCGGCGCTCGTCGGCGTGCTGCTCTACGTCGTCGCGAACTTCGCCTACCAGGCCGCGCTCATCTACTACGACGCGACGCTGTCCACGGTCAGCCTGCCCGAGACGCGCGGGCGGCTGTCGGGGATCGGCGTCGCGGTCGGGTACATGGGCACGATCGTCGTGGCGGGCACGCTGATCGTGCTCGACGCCTCCGTGGAGCAGATCTTCCTGATCGCGGGCCTGCTATTCGCGGTCTTCGCGGCACCGATCTTCCTCGTCGTCAAGGAGCCGCCATCGACGGCCCCGCCGCTGACACGGAACGAGGTGATTGCCTCGCTCGGGCAGCTGCGGCAGACCATCGCCCACGCGCGGGCGGTCCCGGGTCTCGGCAGGTTCCTGCTCGGCCGGTTCTTCTACAGCGACGCCGTCAACACGCTCATCGTCGTCATGAGCGTGATCGCGGTCCGGGCGATGGGCATGACCGAGCAGGCCTTCCTCCTGCTGTCGCTGCTGCTCACGGTCGTCGCCATCGTCACGAGCTTCGGGTGGGGGTGGCTCGCCGACCGCATCGGCCCGAAGCGCACGCTCGTCGCGGTGCTCGGCTCGTGGACCGTGGGGCTGCTGCTCGGTACGGCGGCGCTCGGCGCGCCGGGCACGGACCCGGGGATCGGCGCCTTCGTCGTCGCCGGCGCGATCCTCGGCAGCGGCCTCGGCGGCGTCCAGGTCGCCGACCGGGTCCTGATGGTCCGCCTCTCGCCGCCGGAGCGCCTCGGCGAGTTCTTCGGGATCTACGGCCTGGTCGGCAAGGCGTCGCAGGTGATCGGCTCGTTCGTGTACGGGCTGATCGTGTTCCTGCTCTTCGACGCGCTCGGCAACACCGCGTACCAGCTCGCGGTGTTGAGCCTGCTCGTGACGATGCTGATCGGTCTCTGGCTGGTCTGGCCGGTGCGCGACCACTGGTCGGATCGCGGGGGCACCGAGGCCGCCACCGGGACCATCGTGGCTCCACCGGAGCGGCTCGCTCCCGCGACGTCGCCGCTCGAGCCGAGGGATCGCGCCTAGCCCATGAGGTGGGTTTCCCCGGCTTCAGTCCCCATAGCCGTTCGGGTGGGCCTGCCGCCACGCCCACGCCGACCCCACCATGTCGTCGAGCTCGGGATGTCGCGGCCGCCACCCGAGCACGTCGGCGGCTCGATCGCTGCTCGCGACGAGCACCGGCGGGTCGCCCGGACGCCGGTCGCCGATGCGATGCGGGACGGGTCGGCCCGTGACCCGCTCCGCCGACGCGAGGACGTCGCGGATGCTGAACCCCCCGCCGTTGCCCAGGTTGCAGACGAGCGGCGCGTCGGTCCGCGGATCACCCGGCGCGGTGGCCTCGAGCGCCCGCAGGTGGGCGTCGGCCAGGTCCGCGACGTGGATGTAGTCGCGGATGCAGGTGCCGTCGGGGGTGGGGTAGTCATCGCCGAAGACCGTCAGCTCCTGCCGGCCTTCGACCGCCGCGAGCACGTTGGGGATGAGGTGGGTCTCGGGTGCGTGGACCTCGCCGAGCGCCGCGGTCGCGCCCGCGACGTTGAAGTATCGGAGGGTCGCGCTGCGCAGCCCGTAGGCGGCGCCGTACCAGGCGAGCGCACCCTCGAACGTGCGCTTGGTCTCGCCGTACGGGTTGATCGGGCGGAGCGGGGCGTCCTCGGGGATCGGGGTCGCATCGGGGACGCCGTACACGGCTGCGGTCGACGAGAACACGATCCGCGAGACGCCGGCCGTCCGAGCGGCTTCGAGCAGGGCGACGCCGCCCGAGACGTTGTCGCGGTAGTACTTCGCGGGATCATGCGCCGACTCCCCGACCAGCGACCGCGCTGCGCAGTGGAGGATCGCGTCGATCGCCCCGCCGGCCAGGAGGGGCGTGACGACCGAGGGGTCGCCGTACGACCCGACGACGAGCCGCGCATCGTCCGGGACGGCCGCTCGGTGGCCGGTGCTGAGGTCGTCGAGGACGACCACGTCGTGTCCTGCCTCGATGAACGCTGCGACCGACACCGAGCCGACATAGCCGGCGCCGCCCGTGACCAGTACCCGCATGCGCGGACGATACGTCAGCGCCGCCGAAGGAGCCGTCCGAGCAGCGACCGCCGCTTCCGGGCCGCGGCCTCGCCCGGGGGGCGAGGGCCCGGCGGCTCGCCCGACCCTGCGCCCGCTGCGGCCTCCGGCGCAGCCAGGGTTCCGTCGGTCATCGGGGTCCGGGCCGGCGGTGCCGGGGCCGCGACGTCCGCCGCCGGCGACATCGGGCCGGGCGTGGCGCGATCGGCCGGATCCGGCGCCCCGCCCAGCGCGGGTGGCGGCGGCACCGGCTGACCCCGGAACCGCATGATCTCCTCGAGGCGCTGCACCAGGCGGCTTGCCGTCGCGTTGTCCGGATCGATCGCGAGTGCCCGTCGACCCTCCGCCAGCGCCAGCACCTCGTCGCCGCGCTCGAGCGCGACGCGGGCCAGGCCCACGACCGCGATTGCGTTGCGCGGGTCCTGGTCCGAAGCCTGGCGATAGAGGCGCTCCGCCTGGTCGAGGAGCCCGACGGCCAACGCCCGCTCCGCCTGCAACAACAACTCGATCATGGCGTCATCGTCGCGTGCCGCACGGATGGCGAGGCGCGCGTCACTCCCCGTCGTCCTCGAGGAGGGACGCGGCGAGCAGCAGCAGGGTCGGCCGGTCATTGAGGGCAGGGTCGGCGATGACGCGATCGAGCAGCTGATCGAGGATCCGGCCGATCCGCGGACCCTGCGGCAGCCCCAGCTCCCCGATGAGGTCGTGCCCGTCGACCGCGAGGTCGTTCCGGTCGAGCACGGTGTCGGCGGCAAGCTCGGCGGCGACCCGCTCGCGCAGCTCCCCGAGCCCTCCGGCATCCCGGCGGAGCCCGCTGCCGACGTTGTCCGCCTCGCGGAGATCGAACAGCTCGTCGAGGGTTTCGACCCCGATCTTGCCGATGAACCGGCGCACCGCCGCATCCGACCACGCCGGCTCGTAGCTGAACATGTGCTGGCGAACGAGGTTGCCGACGCGCTCGCGCACCGACCTCGGGGCGTGCAGGCGGTCGAGGATCGCGATCGCCATGTCGGCCCCGACGGTGTCGTGACCGAGGAAGTGCCCGTCCGAGAAGGTCGGCGGCTTTCCGACGTCGTGGAGCAGCGCGGCCAGCCGCACCATCGGCCGGTCCAGGCGAGCGGCATCGACGGACCGGAGCGTGTGCGCCCACAGGTCCTCGCCCGGCACCTTGTTCTGCGGGATCCCGCGCTGGGCGGCGAGCTCGGGCAGCAGCGCGTCGAGCAGACCGGTGTCGGCCATCAGCCGCAGCCCCACCGACGGCCGATCCGCGGCGAGCAGCTTGGTGAGCTCGGCCCACACCCGCTCACCCGACAGGTGGCGGACGAGCGGTGCGTTCGCGGCGATCGCGCGGAGGGTGTCGGGCTCGATCGTGAAGCCCAGCGTGGCCGCGAGCCGAACGGCCCGGACCATGCGCAGCGCGTCCTCCTCGAACCGGCGGCGCGGCTCGCCCACCGCCCTGAGCAGGCGGCCATCGATGTCGGCCTGCCCGTCGTACGGGTCGACGAGCGCCGGCTCGCCACCCGGTGGCGCCCCCCACGCCAGCGCGTTGATCGTGAAGTCGCGCCGGGCCAGGTCGTCCTCGATCGAGTCGCCGAACTCGACCCGGTGCGGACGGCGGAAGTCGGCGTAGTCGTGGTCGCTGCGGAACGTCGTCACCTCGTACAGGGCGTCGCGATGACGAACCGCGACCGTGCCGAACGCGTTCTCGTAGACCGAGCCCGGAAAGAGCGCGAGCACGGCGTCGGGGCGCGCGTCCGTGGCGAGGTCCCAGTCGTCGGCGGGTCGCCCGAGGAGCGCGTCGCGCAGCGAGCCACCGACGACATAGGCCGCGGAGCCGGCTTGCCAGAGGGTCGCCAGCAGCTCCCGGACCGGGTCGGGGATCGTGGCGGCGACGCCGGTCAGCTCCGACCTCAGTTCCGACCCAGGAACAGGTAGCTCCGCCACGCCTCGTTGCGCTCGTCCGACAGGTATGGCGTGAACAGCGAGTAGATGTCGGAGCGCGGCTCGAACGGCGGTCGGTGCAGGCGGAGCCGCGCCTCCTCGAGCGTCTTGCCGCCCTTCCGGTGGTTGCACGCCTTGCAGGCGGTCACGAGGTTCTCCCACGTGTGGCCCCCGCCGCGATGCCGTGGCACCACGTGGTCGAGCGTGAGGTCGTGCGTCTGTCGTCCGCAGTACTGGCAGGTGTGCCGGTCGCGGGCGAAGATCTCGCGCCGCGACAGCTTGACCCGGGGTCGAGGTCGCCGCACGAGGTGCTGGAGACGGATCACGGACGGCGCGCGGTACTCGACCCGCGGCGTCCGCACCATCTGGTGGTCGAACTCGATCACCTCGGCCTTCTCGCCGAAGACGAGGCGGAAGGCTCGCGGCAGGTTGCAGACGTTGAGCGGCTCGTAGTTCTGGTTCAGAACGAGTACGACACCGTCCATGTTCGGCCGCGACGATAGCAGAACGGGGGATCGGGGCCCGGCGAGCTCAGCCCGGGGGCCAGGCGCCGGCCTGCCCGACCTTCGATGCGAGCGGTCGACCGAGGGCGTCGGCGATGAACCGGGCCGCTGCCAGCACGCGCCCGAGGTCGACGCCGGTCTCCCACCCCTCGGCGTCGAGGAGGTAGACGAGGTCCTCGGTCGCGAGGTTGCCCGCGGCCCCCGGAGCGTACGGACAGCCGCCCGTCCCGCCGGTCGACGCGTCGAAGCAGCGGATGCCCAGGCCCAGCGCGGCCGAGACGTTGGCGAGCGCCGTCCCACGCGTGTCGTGAAAGTGGTACGCGATCCGGTCGAGCGGGATCCCGGCCGCCTCGGTCAGCCCGGTCAGCTCCTCGACCTGGGCGGGCACGCCGACGCCGATCGTGTCGCCGTAGCACACCTCGTCGATGCCGAGGTCGAGCAGGCGGCGCGCGACCTCGAGCGGCCGGGCCGGGTCCACCCGGCCCTCGAACGGGCAGCCGAAGGCGGTCGAGACGTAGCCGCGGCTCCACCAGCCGAGGACCCGGGCGCGGTCGACGACGGGCCGGAAGGCGTCGATCGACTCGTCGACGGTCATCCCGATGTTGCGGCGCGTGAACTCGTCCGTGGACGCGGTGAAGACCGCGACGGCGTCGACACCGGCCGACTCGGCGCGGGCCAGGCCGCGTGCGTTCGGAACGAGGACGGGGTAGCGGACCCCGGGACTGCGCTCGAGCGTCGTCATGAGGTCGTCCGCGTCGGCGAGTTGCGGGATTGCGGCGGGGGCGACGAAGCTCGTGGCCTCGATCTCGGCCAGACCGGCCTCGGCGAGCAGGCCGATGAACCGGCGCTTGACCTCGGTCGGGACCGGCGTGGCCTCGTTCTGGAGACCGTCGCGTGGGCCGACCTCGTAGACCCGGACTCGCCCGCGCGCCCCGCGCGCGTCGCCGGTCCGTGGCCCTGGGGTCATCCTCGGCTCAGACCCGGGGCGGGTCCATCTCCCGCTCGAGCCGCGCGATCTCGACCTCGATCCGCCCGATCAGGTCGATGGCGGCCTTGTGCTCCTCGCTTCCGTGCGCAGCGGCGTTCCGGCGGGCTCGGGTCGCGCGGTGCAGCTCGAGCAGCTCGGCACGGGTCTGGGGGAGCGGCGGGTCGGCGGAGCGTGGCGCGGTCATCGTTCCGTGGATCTCCTCTCGATGGATCGCCGAGAGCGTACCGCGTCGGCGCGCGATGCGAGGGATCCGACCGGGGCGTCCGCTCGGCCCCTGGACGACCCGGGGCCTCTCCCCGGCATTCGCCGCAGTCGAACGCTTTCGTGCCGAAGCAAGCGAGGATGGCTCCCTGGCGACCGAGTGTCCGCCCCGGGCGAACAGTCCACGAGCGAAAGCACCCGATCGCGGGCCGTCGACCTCGGAACGTCCGCTGTAGCCGAACGGCACGATGCGGCGAGCCCCCCTCGCGACCGAATGTTCGCGCTCGGCGAACGTTGCGCCGAAAGGTCCGGCGCGGCCTGCGGTCACCACCCCCGGCGCATCACGGCTCGACGACCGCGACGACGGCTCCGCGCACGACCTGCGCCCCGGCGGCGACCTCGACCGCAGTCACCCGCCCCGCGATCGGCGCCGTCACCGCATGCTCCATCTTCATCGCCTCGAGCGTCACGAGGGGATCGCCGGCCTCGACCCCGGCGCCGACTGCCACGTGCACCGACGCGACGGTCCCGGGCATCGGGGCCGTCACCTCGAGGGGTCCGCCCTCGTGCGCGTGGGCCGCGGCCGCCCGTGCCGCCCGATCGACGTCCGGCGGCGGCGCGAGCCGGAACGGGACGCTGCGGCCGTCGACGTCGACATGGACCGTGTCGCCGATCCGCACGCGCGCACGCGCAGGCGTAGCTCCGCGAGGCGTCGTCGGGAGCCGCACCATGCGCCCGACTCCCTCCGCCTCGAGCCGGACCGAGGGCGACGCGTTGATCCGCCACCCACCGGTCCACGGGTCGGTCTGCGGGTCCCCGGCGAGGAAGAGGGTCGCGGCAACGGACCAGGCATCGTCGGGGATCGAGTCGCCGTCCCGTGCAGCCCCGGCAGGCGGCCAGATCGCGTCGAGCGTGTCGATCCGCGCCTCGCCGGTTCGCAGGATCGGGTGCCGCACGAGCCATCGGAGAAAGCGCAGGTTGGTCGTGAGCCCGAGCACGACGGTCTCGTCGAGGGCCGTCGCGAGCCGGTCGAAGGCAGCTCCCCGGTCCGGGCCGTGGGCGACGATCTTGGCGAGCATCGGATCGAACCGGTCGGTGACCATCGAGCCGACCTCCACGCCGGCGTCGACCCGGACCCCCTCGCCGTCCGGCCAGCGCAGTGCCTCGATCCGACCCGTCGCCGGCAGGAACCCCGCCTCGGCGTCCTCCGCATAGAGCCGGACCTCGACCGCGTGGCCCTCGGAACGGACGTCGTCCTGCCCGAACCCGAGCGGCTCGCCCGCGGCGATCCGGAGCTGGTCCGCGACGAGGTCGCGTCCCGTGACGAGCTCGGTCACCGGGTGCTCGACCTGGAGCCGCGTGTTCATCTCGAGGAACACGAACTGGCCCTCCCCGTCGAGCAGGAACTCGCACGTCCCTGCCGACACGTAGCTGACCGCCCGGGCGAGCGCCAGCGCCGCGTCCCCGAGGCGCCGTCGGATCGCTGGGTCGACCGCGGGCGACGGCGTCTCCTCGAGGACCTTCTGGTGACGCCGCTGGATCGAGCAGTCGCGTTCGCCGAGGTGGACCCCCGTGCCGAAGGCGTCGAACAGCACCTGGACCTCGACGTGCCGCGGCCCCTCGAGGTAGCGCTCGAGCACGAGGCGCTGGTCGCCGAACGCCGCCTGCGCCTCGCGGCGCGCCGCGGCCAGCGCGGCGTCGAGCTCGGGGAGGCTCCGCACCACGCGCATCCCCTTGCCGCCGCCACCCGCGGCCGGTTTCACGAGCAGCGGCGCCCCGATCCGGCGGGCGGCGGCGCGGAGGGCCCCGTCCGACTGGTCGGCGCCGTCGTACCCGGCGGCGACCGGGATGCCGAGCTTCGTGGCGAGCCGACGCGCCGCGGCCTTGTCGCCCATCGCCCGGATCGCCTCGGGCGGGGGACCGACCCAGCGCATGCCGGCGCGCTCGACCGCGGCGGCCAGCTCGGGTGACTCGGCCAGGAATCCGAACCCGGGATGGACCGCATCGGCCGATGCGGCGGTCGCGGCGGCGACCACCGCGCCGACGTCGAGGAGGTCGACGGCGTCCGGCCCCTCGGTCGGTGGGGCGATCGCCACGATGCCCACACGTGCGCACGTGCGCTCGATCCGGGCGGCGATCTCGCCCCGGTTGGCGATGAACAGCCGGCCGATGGCCCGCGAGGCTGCGGCTCCGTCAGCCCGGTGAGGCGCAGCGCGTCGGTCGAACGCGTCAATCGCGTCAATCGCGACACGCCACCGACCGCCCACGCGTCGCGCCGGGAGCGTCCCTGCCGCTATCCATCGCTGCACCGAGCGGGTCGTCGTGCCGAGTCGTTCGGCAGCCTCTCGCGGCGTCAACTCTTCGGCCATGGTGTCGCGATTGTCGCGCCTCGCCCGCCTCGCCGGCAAGCGTTGACATCGGGCCGGGCCCCGGCTCAGCCCTCGTCGTCGGGCGCCCAGGCCGGTCGGCGCTTCTCGGTGAAGGCGGCGAACCCCTCCTGCGCCTCCGCGCTCGTTCGCTGCCGCGCGATGACCCGGGCGGTGTGCCACTTGGCGGCGCCATGCCCCAGGCCGCGGACCTCTCGCACGATCGCCTTCGCGGCGCGCGCGGCGGTCGGTCCCGCTGCCAGGACGTCGGCGACGGCAGTCTCGACCGCGGCGTCGAGCGCCGCCTCGCCTTCGACGACCTCGTGGACGAGCCCGATGCGCTGGGCCCGCACCGCGTCGAATCGCCGACCGCCCGGAAAGAGCGCCCGGGCGTGGGTCTCGCCGATCTTCGCGATCACGAACGGTCCGATCATCGCCGGCAGGATGCCGAGCCGGGTCTCGGTGAAGCCGAAGCGCGTGCCCGACTCCGCGATGACGACGTCCGACACCGCGCACAGGCCCATCCCGCCCCCGAGTGCCGCGCCGTGGACGCGCGCGATCACCGGCACGGGGCACGTGTCGATCGTCTCGAACATCTCGGCCCCGGCCATCGCGTCCTGCTCGTTGCCCTCGACGTCGAGCCGCATCGCGGCGCGCATCCAGTCGACGTCGGCGCCCGCGCAGAACGACCGCCCTGCGCCCGTCAGGACGACCGCCCTGAGGGCCGTCGGGCCCTCGCGGGCGAAGCCGGTGAACGTCGTCCGAAGCTCGGCGATGAGCGTCGCGTTGAAGGCGTTGTGGACGTCCGGGCGGTCGAGCGTGACCCGCGCCACGACGCCGTTCGGACCGGTGCGCTCGACGCGGACGAGCGCCACTGCGCTATCCGGCAGCCTGGGGGACGGCGTCGAGCACGGTGACCGCGTCGCCGAGTCGAATGCGACCCGGGCGCTCGACCTCGCCCCAGACGCCGAAGTCCACGTTCTCCCCGCCGCGCAGGCCGCGGTAGGCGATGATCGTGCGCAGCGTGTCCAGGTCGCGCTCGCCGGTGTCGGGATCGTGGGTCGTGATCGCGCAGCGCGGGACCTGCTTGCTGACGTACAGCTCCGCCTCGCCGACCCGGATCGTGCCGCCGATCCAGCTGTCCTCCTCGTGCGGCGCGCAGTCCCGGAGCTCGATCAGCATCCGGAACCGCCGACCGTCCACCGCCCCGACGCCGAGGTGCGATGCGAGGACGTCGAGCGATCCGTCGCCGACGAGCGTGGCCGGGTGCTTCTCGCGCGTGCCGCCGGGTCGGTCGACCCTGACGAGCCGGACGCGCCGGCCCGCGAACGGCTCGAGCGCCTCGGCCCACGGACCGTCGACGACATGCCCGTACGCGGTTCGGCCGTACATCGGGGTCACGATCGGCTCGGTGGGCCGGACCTCGTCCTCGATCACCCGACCGTCGGGGAAGGTGAGCCGGAGCGTCGTCGCGTCGCGGTCGGTGTGAGCGGCGACCTGCACGAGGCGGCCGGCCAGCAGGTTGTCCACGAGACGGCCGCCCTCGGTGATGAGGTAGAACCGGCGGTCCTCGGCAACGCCCCGCTCGGTCAGCTCGATCTCCGCGGGATGCTCGAGCGCGAGCGCCTTGACGGGGGCGATCGACAGGCGGGCGACGGTCGGCATTGGCGGATGCTAGCCCATCGGCTCGAAGCGATGACGCGCACAATTCGGACATGCAGGTCACGCTGCCGAAGGCGAGCCCCGCCACGATTCCGGACGACTGGACCGTGTGGGCCGCGACCGACCTGCACGGCCAGCTCGACGCGACCCGTGCCGCGCTGTTCGAGGCGCGGCTCGTCGACGATGCCGGGCGCTGGATCGCGCCGGCGGGGACGGCGTTCGTTGTGTGCGGCGACATCGTCGATCGCGGGCCGGACTCACTCGGGCTGCTTCGGTACCTGGTCGGGCTCCGCGAGGAGGCCGCGGTCGCCGGGAGCGCCGTCGCGCTGCTCGAGGGCAACCACGAGCTCCAGACGCGGCTGGCGATCGAGGGCGACCCGCTCGTCGCGGAAGCGTGGATGGTGTTCGGGGCGCCTGCGCTGCTCGTCTCGGCCGGGATCGCGGAGGGAGCGTTCTCGTACGACGATCCGCTCGACGCCGCCCGGCAGCTGGCCGCCGCCGCCCCGGACATCGCGACCGAGATCCGCGCCCTGGCGCCGTACGCCCGTTGGCGCGACGTGCTGCTCGTCCACGGCGGACCGGTGCCGGGGGTTGCATCGCTGGAGGACTACGCGGCCAGCGTCGAGCGGTTGTGGATCCGCGCCGCGTTCTTCGACGCGCCCGAGCCGTTCCCGGACCATCCGGTGTGGCTGCGCTACCGCGACGCAGGGATTGGGCGCGTCGTGTTCGGCCACACGCCGGTCGCGGCGCCGACCGCGTACCACGGAGGACGCGCCCTCAATATCGACACGTGGAAGGGCGGCCTGGTCACGCTGGCCCGGCTCGAGCCCGACGGCGTCCCGCTTGCCGGTCAGTTCGTCAGCGCGCCGGTTGCGCCTCGGCTCCCGGAGGCGCGGCCGCCCGCCGCCGACGCCGGTCCTCGCTGGGACGCCATCCTGCCGCCGCACATCGACCGGCTCCGAGCGACGGTGGGGGCAGCCGCGACTACATCCTGAACACGCCGAACCGAGTCTCGGGGATCGGCGCGTGGAGCGCTGCCTCGATCCCGAGCGCAAGGATGCGCCGCGTGTCGAGCGGGTCGATGACCCCGTCGTCCCAGAGGCGCGCCGTGGCGTAGTACGGGTTTCCCTCGCGCTCGTACGTCTCGAGGATCGGCGCTTCGAAGGTCTCACGCTCCTCGTCGGAGCCGAAGCCGCCTCGGACCGTCGACAACACCCGGGCCGCCTGCTGGCCGCCCATGACGCTGATGCGTGCGTTCGGCCAGGTCCACAGGAAGCGCGGTTGATAGGCCCGCCCGGCCATCGCGTAGTTGCCGGCCCCGAAGCTGCCGCCGACGATCACCGTGAGCTTCGGCACCTCGGCGCTCGCGACCGCCGTCACGAGCTTCGCCCCGTCCTTCGCGATGCCGCCCGCCTCGTACTCGCGCCCGACCATGAAGCCCGTGATGTTCTGGAGGAACAGCAGCGGGATCCGTCGCTGCGCCGCGAGCTCGATGAAGTGCGCGCCCTTGAGCGCCGACTGGCTGAACAGGATCCCGTCGTTGGCGAGGATGCCGATCGGATAGCCCTCGAGGTGGCCGAAGCCGCACACCAGCGTCTCGCCGTAGCGTGGCTTGAACTCGTGGAACCGGCTGCCGTCGAGGAGGCGGGCAATGATCTCGCGGACGTCGACGGCGCGCCGCGGATCCGACGAGATCGCGGCATAGAGGCTTCCCGGATCGACGGCGGGCGGCTCGGGGGCGCGCCGGTCCCAGGGGAGCGGCGGGGGACGCCGGTTCAGGTTCGCGACGATCGACCGACCGAGCGCGAGCGCGTGCTCGTCGTCGAGCGCCTCGTGGTCGGCGACGCCCGAGAGCCGGGTGTGGACGTCCGAGCCGCCGAGGTCCTCGGCGCTGACGTCCTCGCCGGTCGCGGCCTTCACGAGCGGCGGACCGCCGAGGAAGATCGTGCCGGTGCCACGGACGATGACGGTCTCGTCGCTCATCGCCGGGACGTAGGCGCCGCCGGCCGTACAGCTGCCCATCACGAGCGCAACCTGCGGGATCCCGAGCGCCGACATCCGGGCCTGGTTGTAGAAGATCCGCCCGAAGTGGTCGCGGTCGGGGAAGACCTCGGCCTGGAGCGGCAGGAACGCGCCGCCCGAGTCGACGAGGTAGATGCACGGCAGCCGGTTCTCGAGCGCGATCTCCTGCGCCCGCAGGTGCTTCTTCACCGTCATGGGGTAGTACGTGCCGCCCTTGACGGTCGCGTCGTTGGCGACGACGACGCACGTCGTGCCTTCGACCCGCCCGATCCCGGTCACGATCCCCGCGCTCGGCGCCTCGTCGTCGTAGAGGCCGTTGGCGGCGAGCGGGCTCAGCTCGAGGAACGCCGAGCCGGGGTCGAGCAGCCGATCGATCCGCTCGCGGACGGGGAGCTTGGCGCGTTCCCGGTGCCGGGCGATCGAGCGATCGTCGCCGCCGGCGCCGCGGCCCGCGACCGCCTCCTGTCGGTTGCGCAGCTCCTCGACGAGGACGGCCATCGCCGCGTGGTTCGCCCGGGCGTCCGGGCTGTCGAGGTCGAGCCGGCTCCGCAGGACGGACATGGCGGGATGATAGGCGCGCATCGTGCCGACGGAACCGGCGGCCCCGCTCGGGCGTCCTGCGTGCCATGCGCCGCTGGTCGTTGGTCCTGCTGCTCGTCGCCGTTGCGTCCTTCGCCGGCGCGTGCGCGTTGCTGCCGTCGGCCGCGACCGGCCCGCTCGTCACCGTCGAGTACCGCGGCGGCGAATGTCCCGAGGGGATGTGCGAGACCGTGATGGTCATCGAGCGTGACGGCCGCGTCCACCGGACCGTGCCCGACGAGTTCGAGACCCACCGCGTCGACGCCGACGCCATCCGGGTGCTCGAGGCCGCGATCGGTGCCGCCGACTTCGGCGCCATTCGTGCGCGGCCGTTCACCGGGGAGTGCCCCGTCAACTTCGACGGCCAGGAGGTCGTCTACACGTTCGCGGCGCCGTCGGGCGAGCAGCGGATCGCGTCGTGCGAGGTCGAGATCGATCCCGGGCACCCGCTGTTCCTCGCGGTCGACGCGGTCCTGGGCGCCGCCTCGAACTAGCCTCGGCCGCGGCGGAGGCCCGCGACCGAGACCAGCACCCCGACCCCGAGCGTCCCCGCCGAGCCGACGACCCACGGCGTGAGGTCCGGCCCCCGGCACGACGCCGGGTCGCATCGAAGCGCAGCGGCCGTCCAGACGAGGACCCACACGAGGCCGAGACCCGCCAGCGCGCCCCCGACGGCCGGAGCTCGATGGCGGCTGCGGGCGGCGCCGGCGAGCAGGGCGAGGCCGAGCGGCCACCCGATCACCGGGAGGCTGACCGAGGCCAGCCCGATGGCACACCCGGCGACCGCGGCGGCGAACCAGTCGTGGGATGCGGCTGCGTTCACGCCGTGGGCGACGGCCGCACGAGGGTTCGCATCACGACGACCCACGCTCCGGCGCAGGCCAGCGCAAGCCCAAGGGCCGGCGGCCCGACGACGATCAGCCCGATGACCGGCAGCACGGCCAACGCGAAGAGGAACGACTCCGCTCCGCCTGCCGACGACGACAGCGCGATGCCGACGCAGAGGAGAACGTCGCCGAGCAGGACCGCGAGGACCGCCATTCGCAGCGCGAGCAGCAGTGCACCCGGCCAGGAGGCATCCGCCGCGTCGGAGCCATAGCGCCAGCCGAGGACGGCGCCACTGATCGCGCCGAGCCCGCCGGCCGGGACCAGGATGTCCCAGTCCGGGACGAGGAGGCCGACGGCGGCCGGTACGATACCGAGGAGCAATCCCGCCACGCCCCCCAACACTCGGGTCCCGTCGCCGCCGCGCCTCATGGGTCCGCTCCTCAAGCGTGCTACTGTTGTATAGCAAGTTATGGCCGAGAAACACGCTACTGTCAATGGGCAAGTTCCCGACACCGGTGCCCCCGTGCGCCCGGTGAGGCGGGGCTCGCCCACGGCCGAATCGATCCGCCTCGATCTGGCCAGCGCATGGGGCGAGATGGGCGCCGCGTGGGGCGTCACGCCCGCGATCGCCCGGGTGCAGGCCTACCTCATGGCGCGTCAGGAGCCCCTCACCGAGCGCGAGGTCCGCGAGGCGCTCGGCTTGAGCCACCGCGCTGCGAGCCTGGCACTCGCCGAGGCGGAGTCGTGGGGGATCGTCGAGCGGGTGCCGGAGCCGCGGCGTGTCGGACGCCGGGGGCCTGCCGGGACCGCGTACCTCGCGGTCGGGGACCACTGGCAGTGGTTCGGGCGGGTGATCGCCGAGCGGAAGGTCCGGGAGGGCGACCCGATCGTCAAGGTGCTCGAGGCGAAGGCCGAGGAGGCAGCCCGGGCGGCCGCCGAGCACCCCGACGACACCGAGCTCGCCTCGCTGCGCGACTGGCTCGCGGCATTCCTCGTGTTCGTTCGCCTGTTCGACCGGGCGATCGGGCTCGTGCCGAAGCTCGAGCCGCGCGAGCTCGAGCGGGGGTTGAACCTGCTCGGCCGGGTGCCCGACGAGACGATCCTGCGGCTGTTCGACCTGCTCGCCGGTCTGCCCGACGAGGACGTGCTCGACCTGGTCGAGGCGCTGTCGCGACTGTCGCCGACGGCCGCCCGGCGCGCGACGAAGCTCATGTCGGGGGTCGTGCGCACGGTCGCGCGCTGAGGTCGCGGCGTCGCGGTGCCGCACGAGCCGCGCCGGTGTGGGGCGTGGCGCTGGAGTCGCAGAGGCGCAGCCCCGCTACGGCCACCCGTGCCCGGTGCATGGTCATCCCGAGCACGAGCGCGTGCGGTTCCCTGACCGGGGGCGCGGCCGCGCTCCCGATTCGGGCGGCATATCGCTCACGGCGACCATGCACGTGGAATCCGGGGGCATGTCGCCCGGTGGCAGCCGGATATCGATGCACCGCACGCTCGCGGTGACCATGCAGCGAGCATCGGGCGCGACAGGCCGCGCGTTGGGCGCCCGCGGGCCCGAGCAAGAACCCGTGCCGGCCGCCGGGCCCGGCCCGATGCGACCCGCGGGGCCCGGGACCCCCAACAAGGCCGCGGCGACGACCGGTCCACTTCCCCACGAGGTGGCTCTTTGGGCCTTCTCCGGGCGCGTGCGATAATCCGCACGCGCGAGGGGCCCGGCCGACTCGAACGGGCGAGGACCCCGGGGCCAGACCCGGCCGGCGGACCGAGCGCACAGCGTCGAAGGAATCCGTCCCACATGACCGTTGAAACGTCCACCTGGGCGACCAAGAAGGGCCTCGCCCAGATGCTCAAGGGCGGCGTCATCATGGACGTCGTCACGGCGGAGCAGGCGAAGATCGCCGAGGACGCCGGCGCCGTCGCCGTGATGGCCCTCGAGCGCGTCCCGGCCGACATCCGCGCGGCCGGCGGCGTCGCCCGCATGAGCGATCCCGCGATGATCGAGGGGATCATGGAGGCCGTCTCGATCCCCGTGATGGCCAAGGCCCGCATCGGGCACTTCGTCGAGGCGCAGGTGCTCGAGGCGCTCGGCGTCGACTACATCGACGAGTCCGAGGTCCTCACCCCGGCGGACGAGACCAACCACATCGACAAGCACGCCTTCAAGATCCCCTTCGTGTGCGGCTGCCGGAACCTCGGCGAGGCGCTCCGTCGGATCAACGAGGGCGCCGCGATGATGCGGACCAAGGGTGAGGCCGGCACCGGCAACATCGTCGAGGCCGTCCGCCAGCTGCGCGACGTCAATGCCGAGATCCGCCGACTCCAGGGCATGCGCGAGGACGAGCTGTTCGTCGCGGCGAAGGACCTCGGGGCGCCATACGAGCTCGTCAAGGACGTCGCGGCCGCGGGCAGGCTGCCGGTCGTCAACTTCGTCGCGGGCGGCATCAGCACGCCGGCCGACGCCGCGCTCGTGATGCAGCTCGGCGCCGAGGGCGTGTTCGTCGGCTCGGGCATCTTCAAGAGCGAGGACCCGGCCCGGATGGCGAACGCGATCGTGCAGGCGACGACCTTCTTCGACGACCCGAAGAAGATCGCCGAGGTGTCGAAGGGACTCGGGAGCCCGATGCGCGGCATCTCGCTCGAGACGATCCCCGCGGAGGAGCGCCTCGCCGTTCGCGGCTGGTAGAGCCGCCGCGACACCATGAAGATCGGCGTACTGGCCCTGCAGGGGGCCTTCCGAGAGCATCTCCAGACGCTCGACGCGATCGGCGTCGAGGGGGTTCGCGTGCGCGAGCCGGCGGACCTCGACGGCGTCAGCGGGCTGATCCTGCCCGGCGGCGAGAGCACGACGATGCGCCACCTCGTCGGGCGCTGGGGCCTGCGGGAGCCGATCCTCGATCTCGCGCGGCGCGGCGCTCCGCTGTTCGGGACGTGCGCCGGGATGATCGTCCTGTCGACCGACATCGAGGGCGGCGAGGAGCCGGTCCTGCCGCTGCTCGACGTGACCGTCGAGCGCAACGCGTTCGGGCGCCAGCTCGACTCGTTCGAGACCGACCTGTCGGTGCCGGTCCTCGGGGACACGCCGGTGCACGCGGTCTTCATCCGCGCCCCGATCATCGAGCGCACCGGCCCCGACGTCGACGTCCTCGCCCGGCTCGATGACGGGCGGGTCGTGGCGGTTCGCCAGCGGAACGTGATCGCCACCTCGTTCCACCCGGAGCTCGCCGGCGAGACCCGCTTCCACCGGCTCGTGGCCACGATGGCCTCGGAGCACGAGGATCCCGGCGAGGGATCCGGGCGGCGCCCGCATCCCACGCGCCGGGCGCAGGGCACCCGATGAGCGAGTCGCGCACGCCGCGCGCCAGCGGCAAGGTCCGGATCGCGCGCCTCACCGATCTCGCAGCGCTCGGCGAGCTGTCGCGGCTGTGCCAGTCGGACGGTGACGAGACCCGGTCGCTCGGGCTGCCGGTCAGCGGCCCGCCCATCGGCGTCTTCAGCCTGTTCCGGCTGCCGCTCGGGGCGTTCCGGCCGCACGACCTCATGTACGTCTACGAGCAGGACGGCCGGATCGCCGGGCTCGTCCGGGTCGAGCGCGAGACGAGCCGGGACGAGTGGACGATCGTCGAGCTCGATGCGGTCGGCGTGGCCAACGCCGGCGAGATCCGCTACCGGCTCGTCCAGCAGGTCCTGCGCGAGGGACAGAAGCGCGGCGCGGTCCGATTCCACGTTGCGTGTGCCGACGCCGACGACAACGTCGAGCTGTTCATGCAGGCCGGGTTCATCCGCTACGGGGACGAGCGGATCCTGTTCCGATCGCACCACACGACACTGCCGAAGCCGTGGACCGACAAGCAGGCGGCCGCCTGCCGGATCCGCCCGACGACGCAGGTCGACTCGCTCGCGATCGCCCGGCTCTACGGCGCTGCCACCCCGCAGCCCGTGCAACGGCTCGAGGCGGTCCGGCTGGCCGACTGGGAGCGCCAGGGCGCGCAGGGCCGCGTGCCCCGCTCGAGCCTCGCGCCGATCCTGCGCTTCGCCGACGTCGAGACGTTCGTGCAGGAGAGCGCGGGTGGCGGCCGTGACGGATCGGGCCTCGACGGGTTCCTCCAGGTCGGCGTCGCCAAGGAGGACCAGCCACACTATTTGAAGGTGATGGCCCGTCCCGATGCGGACGTGTCACCTCTCGTCGAGTACGGTCTCGGCATGATTGCGGCCCGGACCGCCCGGGACGGGGGTCACCGCCACGACCACGGAGTCATCGCGCCCGTGCGCACGTACGAGTCGCCGATCGATCGGCGGCTGGAGGAGAGTGGCTTCGAGACGATCGCCAGCGTCACGCTCCTGATGAAGGAGACCCTGATCCGGGTTGCCGAGCCGGCCCTCGTGCCGGCGGGGGTCCGCTAGTGGAGGCCAGCGTGGGACACGACGAACGGCACGGCGAATCGATCGACGATCTCGACGCGCTCCTTGCCGCGCTGCCGCCGGAGATCGTCGACGCCGTGCATGCCACGCCGGATCGCGAGGAGCTGATCGAGGTCGTCATGGACCTCGGGCGCCGGCCGGAGGCTCGCTACCCCAACGGCGAGGTGACGTTGCTCGACCGCGAGATCACCGAGGCCGACATCGCCTTCGTGGTCGACCACATCGGCACCTTCGGCGACGACAACCGGGCGGGCATCGAGCGCACGCTCCACCGCATCAGCGCGATCCGCAACCGGAACGGCAAGATCGTCGGGCTGACGTGCCGGATCGGTCGGGCCGTGTACGGGACGATCGAGATCATCGGCGACTTCGTCGAGACCGGGAAGTCGATCCTGATCATGGGCCGGCCGGGCATCGGCAAGACGACGATGCTGCGCGAGGCGGCCCGGGTGCTCGCCGACGATCTCGGCAAGCGCGTGGTCGTTGTCGACACCTCGAACGAGATCGCCGGCGACGGCGACATCCCCCATCCCGCGATCGGCAAGGCGCGCCGGATGCAGGTCCGCACGCCGTCGATGCAGCACGAGGTGATGATCGAGGCGGTCGAGAATCACATGCCGCAGGTCATCGTCATCGACGAGATCGGCACCGAACTCGAGGCACAGGCCGCGCGCACGATCGCGGAGCGCGGCGTCCAGCTGATCGGCACCGCCCACGGGAACAACCTCGACAACCTCATGCTCAACCCGACGCTGTCCGACCTGATCGGCGGGATCCAGAGCGTCACGCTCGGTGACGAGGAGGCACGCCGCCGCCGGACCCAGAAGAGCGTCCTCGAGCGGAAGGCGCCGCCCACGTTCGACGTCATCGTCGAGATCCAGGATCGCGAGCGCGTCGCCGTGCACGCCGACGTGGCGGAGACCGTCGACGCGATGCTTCGCGGTGACGCGGTTGCGCCCGAGCTGCGCTGGCGCGACGACGAGGGCGTCCACCGGTCGCAGGGCCGGCCGCGGCCGTCGCCGCGCGAGCAGCTCGGCCCGGACCGCTTCGCCGGCCTTGTCGGATCGGGCGGCGGCTGGCGCACCGAGCCCGGCTGGCGCGGCCCCGGCGGCGGGTACCGAGAAGCGGAGCGCGCCGGGTTTCGTCCCGGCTACCGGCCGGGGCAATCCGGCGGGTGGCGGCAGACCCGGGGCACGGGCCGCGAGGACCCGGGCCGGGGAGGCGGAGGCGGCGCGACGCTCCCGGGAGAGCGATTCGCGACGCCGCCGATAGGCGGGCGGGGACCCTCGGCGCGGATCGACGACGTCGCGTTCGTCGCGGGGGACATCGCCGACCGCGGGCCGCTCGAACGCGGCGCCGCTGCCGCAACCGCCGTGGAGACGCGAGCACGCGAGGCGCGTGAGCTCGACCGCCAGAAGGCGTGGCGCGACCAGGCGTCGAAGGCGCTCAACGCGCTGCGCGCCGAGGAGGGCACCGGGCCCGTCAACGCCGACGAGCTCGAGTCGGACGGTGAGGAGGATCTGCCGCTCGGGGCGGAGGAAGGGCCCCGCGGCGAGACCGTGCTGGTCCCGGGCGGCGCGCCCCTGCCGACGCTGCGGGTCCTGCCGCAGGGGATCAGCCGCAAGCGGCTCGAGCAGGCGATCCGGGATCTCCAGCTCCCCGCGGTGATCGCGCGCGATGTCGACGAGGCCGACGTCGTCATGACGCTCAAGAACGAGTACAAGCAGAAGACACCGCTGCTGCGCGAGGCCGAGGAGCGGGCGATGCCGATCTACGTCCTCAAGAGCAACACGATCCCCCAGATGCAGTCGAGCCTGACCTCGATCTTCTCGCTCGCCACCGACCCGCGGGAAGCCGCGCTGCGCGAGACCGAGGAGGCGATCGACATGGTGCTCAACTCGTCGGAGGCCGTCGAGCTGTCGCCGCAGAACGCGTTCATCCGCCGGTTGCAGCACCAGATGGCCGAGCGGGCGAACCTCGTCTCGCGGTCACGCGGCCGGGAGCCGTACCGCCGGGTCCGCCTCTACCCGGACCCCGCCCGGAGCTCCTGGCGGTGATCCCGCCCACCGGCTGACCGGTGGAGACCCGTCCCCCGGCGCGGCCCGCATACGGGCTGCGCCGGCTGCTCGCCCGGTTCAGCCAGGCGCTGCTCGTGTACGGCGGAGCATCGCTCCTCGTGGCCGTCGTCGGGTTCGGCGGCATCATCTGGGCGAGCCTCACCGCCGGCGGTCTGAGCGATCGGATCGCACGCGAGTCGGCCGAGCTCGCGACCACGCTGCGGCGGACGGCCACGGTCCTCGACGACGCATCCTCGACCGCCGAGTCCTTCGGCCGGACGCTGGCCCAGACGCCGCCCGGCGTGCGCCAGGCAGCGGCGGCCGTGCGCAACCTGCAGCCGCGGCTCCAGGCGCTCGAGGCGCAGGCCGGCGGGATCAACATCCTCGGGTCCCGCCCGCTCGCGGGCCTCGGCGAGCTCTTCGGGCGCATGGCCGCCGACCTCGCCGGCCTCGACGCGCAGCTCGATCGGATCGCCGACGAGCTGACCGGCAACCAGGCGTCGCTCGAGGAGAACGCGGACTCGCTCGCGGCCCTTGCCGATCGGATGGAGGCCTTCGCGGTGCGGGTCGACGAGGGCCTGATCACCGCGGGCATGGGCGAGGTCCGCACGATCCTCATCCTCGTCCTCGTGCTGCTCGTCGTCGGGATGGCGGTGCCGGCGGTCGGGGCGCTGTCGCTCGGCTGGTGGCTGCGGCGCGAGCTCGGGCTCGGACGGCCGAAGGAGTCGGTGATCGTCGTCGTCGAGCGGTAGCCGGGTCCGGCAGGCGGGCGGCGGGCTTGTCGGGCGGTGCCGGCTCGACCACACTGCACGTCCCAGTTGCCGTCACCGATGAGGGGTGTGGACTCGAATGAGCGACACAGCGGATCTCCTGGCCGGTGTGCCCATGTTCGGCGGGCTCGACCGCAAGCACCTCGAGGCGCTTGCGCGCGACTTCACGCGGCGCACGTTCAAGGCCGGCACCGTCGTCGTTCGCGAGGGTGACGAGCACGGGATCGGGTTCTTCGTGATCGAGGACGGCCAGGCGACGGTCAGCGTCGGTGGGAACCAGGTGGCGGACCTCGCACGCGGCGACTCCTTCGGGGAGGTCGCGCTGATCAGCGACCGGGTCCGCACCGCGACGGTGACGGCGACGAGCGATCTGACCTGCCAGGTCATGACGATGTGGGACTTCCGCGCCTTCGTGCAGGGCGATGCCGAGGTGGCGTGGCGGCTCCTCCAGCACGTCGGCGGGATGCTGCACGCGAAGACCTGATCGTCGCGGCCCCGCGGGATCGGCGGTCGCCGCCCCCGGTCAGTGCTCGGTCGTGCCCGTGAACGTCCAGGCCTCGAGGCGAATCGCCGGCACGACCGCCCCGCCGAGGAACCCCTTCAGCGTCTTGCGCTCGCGCGAGACCGCGGCGGCGCCGGCGATCGCGTCGAGGTAGCTCTGCGTGAACCGCAGGTTCCTGACCGGCCCGACGATCCGACCGCCTTCCACGAGGAACGTCCCGTCGCGGGTCATGCCCGTGACGATCGCGAGCTTCGGGTGGACCGGGTTCGTGTAGTGGAAGCGGGTCACGAGCAGCCCCCGCTCGAGACCCTCGACGAGCTCGGATCGGGGGGTCGTGCCGGCCGCCATCACCTGGTTCAGCGGGAACGGGCCGTACGGATTCGGCGCGGGGAGCCCGTGCCCGGTCGATGCGACGCCGTCCCGTGACGCGGTCTGGGCGTCATACACCACGCCGCGGCAGACGCCCGCCTCCAGCAGCGGCACGCGCTGCTTCGGGACGCCCTCGTAGTCGAATGCCATCGGCAGGCCGGCCGGGTCCCGCCCGTCGTCGACGATCGAGACGAGCTCGCTGCCGATCCGCTTGCCGATCTCGACGAAGCTCCGCTCCTCCTGCACGGCCAGCGCCGAGAAGCCGAGGTAGCCGAGCATGTCGAGCAGGTCGACGACGGCGTACTCCTCGAGCACGACCGGGTAGTCGCCGGCGTCGACCGCGACCGCGTCCGCCGTCGCGCGCGCCTTCTGCGCCGCCTCGCGTCCGATCGCGCCCGCGTCGATCGTCGTGGCGTCGACCGCCGCCTGCTCGGCGTAGCCTGTGCCCCCGCCCGGACCCATCGAGACCGTCAGCAGCTGCGCGACGGTGCGCGTCGCGCCGACCCGGATGCCGCGCGTGTTGGCGACGGCCACGGTCTCGGTGCCGGTCGAGAACGACCCGAACGCGGTCACCCCGGCCGTGTCGGCAGCCGCGATGACCGCCCGAACGCCCTCGGCGCGCAACTCCGGGGAGGCGTCGGCGGTCGCCGCCGCGTAGCCCTCCGGAACGCGGGCGGCCGGCGCGGGCTCGGGGAGACCGCCCCAGTCGGGCAGCTCCTCGACGACGCGGGCGATGGCCGCCGCGCTGGCGGCCAGCCGCCGCAGCCCCTCCTCGTCGATCCGGTCCGACGACGCCACGCCGACCCGCTTGCCGACCACGAAACGGAGGTTGACCGAGATGTTCGTCTCGGCGACGTTCTGGTGGATCTGGCTGTTCGCGAACCGGGTCAAGGCCGCGTCGTCGGCCATCACCAGCGCTTCCGCTTCCGTTGCGCCCTCGCGTTCCGCGTGGGCGAGCGCGCGCTCGGCCAGCGCCAGCGCGACCGCGGCCCGGTCGTCGTTCACGTGCTCGTCGTTCACGCGCCGGTCCCTAGCCCTGCCACTTGCCGACCCCGACCTGGACGTTCCGGAACCGCGCGCCCGGCACCGCGTGCCCCACGTGCCCGGTCTGCCCCGGCTCGCCCTTGCCGCAGTTCGGCGTGCCCAGCATCACGTAGCTCCGGTCGTCACCGACGGCGTCGCACGACCGCCAGAACTCGTAGGTGATGCCCGTGTAGGTCGGGTTCTTGTACAGCCGTCCGAGCTTGCCGCCCTTGATCTCGTAGGCGACCTCGGTCGCGAACTGGAAGTTGAGCCGCCGGTCGTCGATCGACCAGCTGCGGTTCGATGCGAGGTAGAGGCCGTCGTCGGTGTCGGCGACGATCTCCTCGAGGCTCCTGCCGGGCTTCGGCAGCAGGTTGATGTTCGTCATCCGGATGAGCGGGATCCGGTTCCAGCCGTCGGCACGCATCGCCCCGCCGCTCCGCCGGCCGATCCGCGGCGCGGTCTCGCGCGAGCTCAGGTAGCCGACGAAGATGCCCTCCTTCACGAGCGGCACCGCCTGCGCCTCGACGCCCTCGTCGTCCCACCCGAACGTGCCCATGCCGCCCGGCGCCGTGGCGTCCGCCACGATGTCGATCAGGTCCGAGCCGTACCGGAACCCTTCGTCGAGCTTGTCGGTCGTCAGGAAGCTGGTGCCGGCATAGCTCGCCTCGGTGCCGAAGACCCGGTCGAGCTCCGTGGGGTGACCGCACGACTCGTGGACCTGGAGGTAGAGCTGCGACGGGTCGAGGATGATCGTGAACCGGCCCGACGGGCACTGCGGCGCCGAGAGCAGCGCGACCGCCTCCTCGGCGAGGGGTCCGGCGCGCTCGCGCAGCCCGAGGCCCCGCACGTACTCGTAGCCGGCCGCCTGCCAGCCGCCGCCGGCGTCGGGGTAGCTCCGTCGCTGGTGCTCGTCGCCCTCGACGGCGTTCGCCTCGACCCCGGAGCCGACGTGGGTGATGGTCTGCTCGGTGTAGCTGCCGTCGCTCGCCGCGAACGTCTTCCACTCGCGCTGCGCCGCGTACATCGACTCGGTGAACGCGATGCCCTCGACCCGGGCCGCCGCCTCGTCGGCGGCGAGCAGGTCGGCGATCTTCGTCTCGAGCGGGACCGCGAACGGGTCCTCCTCGATCGGCGTCTCGAACCTGCCGTGCGCCGGGGGTCGGTCGTCCAGCTCCACCGGCTCGCGCAGCGCGGTCGCCGACGCCCGAGCGATGCGGACGGCCTCGGCGGCGATCCGGTCGGCCTCGACCGTCGTGAGGTCGTGGGAGCTCGCGAACCCCCACGCACCGTCGACGAGGACGCGGATGCCGAAGCCCTCGCTCTCGCCCGACGCGACCCCTTCGACCCGGCCGGACTTGATCGCGATCGACTCGCTGAGGCGGCGCACGACGCGCACGTCCGCGTAGGCGGCGCCGAGGGAGGTCGCGGTGTCGAGGGCACGGTCGGTGACATCGCGCATTGGGCGCGAGCCTACCAGAGGCGACCGTGTAGTGCGGCGACCGTGAAGTGCGGCCACCGTGCCGTCGGGGCCGGTGCCCGTCGTAGACTCGCCCGGTGAGTTCGACGAGCGCGACCGGGGATCGCCCGGGCCGGTTCATCACGGTCGAGGGGCCCGAGGGATCCGGCAAGACCACCCAGGTCGCCCGGCTCGCCGAGCATCTCCGCGGACGCGGCCACGACGTGCTGGTCACCCGCGAGCCGGGTGGGACGCCCCTCGGGGAAGAGCTGCGCACGCTGCTGCTCGCCCGCCGCTCGCGCAGCGAGCCCATCGATCCGCTCACCGACGCGCTCCTGTTCGAGGCCGCCCGGCGCCAGCTCGTCGAGCACGTCGTCCGGCCTGCGCTCGCCGCCGGGATCCTCGTCGTGTGTGCGCGCTTCTCCGACTCGACGCTCGCCTACCAGGGCTACGGCGCAGGGCTGCCGCTCGAGCTGCTGCGCACGATCGACGCGGCCGCGACCGGCGGCCTCGAACCCGACCTGACGCTGTTGCTCGACGTGCCGGCCGAGGTGGGGCTGGCGCGCAAGGACGCCTCCGAGGTGACCCGGTTCGAGGCCGACCACGACCTGGCATTCCACCGCCGCGTGCGCGACGGGTTCCTCGCGCTCGCCGCGGCGGCGCCGGCGCGGTTCCGGGTGATCGATGCGACCGCGACGCCGGACGCGGTGGCCGACGAGGTCCGGATGGCGGTCGACGGGCTGCTCGCACCGGCGGGCTGATCGGGGTCGGCGACGTCGCGCCGGCCTTCGAGGCGTTCGACGCGCCCGGCGACCGCGGCAGGGTTGGGTCGCAAGCCCCCTCCTGCTACGCTCGATCGCGGGGATGAGCGCCTGAAAGGAGCGCCGGATGAAGGGCGATCGCGTCGAGGCGGTGGTCGACACCGGGCAGGGAACCCAGACGTTCACGATCGAGGCGACCCGGGCCGGGCGCCGGATCGAGGTGACGACGGCGCGCGGGGTGGTCGAGGTGACCGAGGTGACCCGCGGCGGGACGCCGGTCCGCACCGGCCGGTTCATGGCAAGCAGGCTCATCGCGCTCGTCGAGCACCCCGCGCACGAATCGGACGGTGCGCGCGTGGACGTGACGACCCGACGCCGGCTGGGAGCGGGACGCGAGGGTCGCGAGGCCGAGGGCCGCGAGCGCTCCTAGGTCGGGACCGCCCGGCCGCGGCCGTCCGCCCGTGCTCGCTCGAGCGCGGTCTTCGCGGCCTCGATGAGCGCGTCGGCGTCGGTGCCGTCGGCCGGGAACTGCGCGACGCCGGCCGACACCGTGATCGGCCGACCGGCGACCGGCGGCAGCGACACGATCCCCTCGAGCACCCGGCGCGCGACCGTCATCCCGGCCGAGCCCGGCGCGACGAGCACGAACTCGTCGCCGCCGATCCGCCCCACGGTGTCGACGAGCCGGACGGATTCCGCCAGCACGGCCGCGACGCGCCGCAGCACGTCGTCGCCGGCAGCGAACCCGCCGTCGCGGTTCGTGGCCTGGAAGTCGTCGACGTCGAACAGGACGATCGAGACGTCGCTGTTCTGGCGGCCGGCACGCGCGAGCTCGAGCTCGAGGATCCGCGCAACGGTGCGCTCGTTCGCGAGCCCGGTCAGCGGATCGGTGTGGGCCATCCGCTCGAACCAATCGGAGCGCTCCGCCGCCGTCGACGCGAGCCGCGCCCGGTCCACGGTCACCGCCAGCAGGTCCGCGAGTGCCGAGACCAGGCTCGAGGTCTCGCGATCCGGCGCCGCCCCGCCGGACCAGCGCACGAGCAGCGCGCCGAGCACGAGGTCGACGCCGACCGTCTGGACGCGCAGCGGCACGCACAGCTGGCCGTCGGGGCTCGTCGTCCGCTGGTCGCGGATCGCCTCCGCGACGAGGTTGGTCGGATCCGTGGCGGCCGCTGCCAGCGCCGAGGCCGTGTCCGCCTCGAGCCCGGCACGGCCGGCAATCTGGAGCTCGGCCTGGTCGGGATCCTGGAGGAACACGACGGCGTCGGTCGACGCGACCCCATCGCGGACCAGTCGTACGAGGGCGTCGATTGCGCCGTCGATGTCGGATTCGCGGGCGGCGATCGCGGCGGCCGCGGCGAGGATCGAGACGGGTTCGCGGGACTCGGGCACGGGTGAGCTCCTGCGCACGGGTGGGCCGACGAGGCATTCTACGCCGCCGGGCCGTGCTCGAACCGCGTTGACCCGCGGGACTCGTGACGCGGATACTCGCGTCACATGAAGCTCATCGTGGCCATCGTCCACAACGAGGACGCCGGGGCGCTCGTCGACGCGCTGCTCGACCGGGAGTTCCGGGCGACGCGTCTGCACAGCTCGGGCGGGTTCCTCAAGCAGTCGAACGCGACGATCATCCTCGGCGTCGAGGACGCCGACGTGGACGAGGTGCTCGGGATCGTCCGCGAGAACTGCACGTCGCGGACCCAGATCGTGAACCCGATGCCCCCGATCATGGAGCCGGGCGAGTTCTTCATGCCGTACCCGCTGGAGGTCGAGGTCGGCGGGGCGACGGTCTTCGTGCTCCCGGTCGAGCGCTTCGAGCGTCTCTAGCGCCGGCCGACGGACCGACCGCCACTCCCGGTAGAATCGGCCGAAGCTCACCCGAGTGAGGCGCGCACGAGGAGGGGCAGCAGTGCTCGACCGACCCGAGACCACCGGCCTTCAGGCCCCGACCCCGGCTGCCAGCCGCCGAGCCTTCCGCTCGAAGGTGGACACGATCCGCCCGACCTACGGGTTCGAGGACGTGTCGCTGGCACCCGGGACCGACACGGTCGAACCGTCCGACGTCGAGCTCTCGCAGCGCTTCTGCGGCATCGAGCTGCGGATCCCGATCCTCGCGTCGGCGATGGACGCAGTCGTCGACGCGCGGTTCGCCGGGGCGCTGGCCGGGCTCGGTGGGCTGGCGGTGCTGAACCTCGAGGGCGTCCAGGCGCGGTACGACGAACCGGATGCCGTCCTCGAGCGCATCGCGACGGCGCCGAAGGAGTCGGTCCAGGACCTGCTCGCGGAGGCCTACCAGGCGCCGATCCGCGAGGACCTGATCGCGCGGCGGCTCGACGAGATCCACGCGGCCGGGTCGCCGGCCGCGGTGGCCGCGACGCCGGCGGCCGCCCGTCGGTTCGGTCCGTTCTGTGCCGAGCACGGCGCGGACCTCTTCATCGTCCAGAGCCAGGTGAGCTCGGCCCGTCACCTGGCGAGCGGCTACGACCCGCTGTCGCTCGACGAGTTCACGCGGTTCATGCCGATCCCCGTCGCGGTCGGCAACACGACGTCCGCCGAGGCGGCGTTCCAGCTGATGGAGCAGGGCGCCGCCGCCGTCTTCGTCGGCGTTGGGCCGGGGGCGGCGTGCACGACCCGGGAGGTGCTGGGCATCGGCGTGCCGCAGGTCACCGCGATCTCCGACGTGGCCGCAGCGCGCGACGCGTACTTCAATGAGACCGGCCGCTACGTGCCGGTCGTCGCCGACGGCGGCATGCGTCGGGGCGGCGAGTTGGCCAAGGCCGTCGCGGCCGGCGCCGACGTGCTGATGCTCGGCTCGCCGCTGGCCCGTGCAGAGGAGGCGCCGGGCCGCGGGACGAACTGGGGCATGGCCGCTCCCTCGCCGACGCTCCCGCGGGGGACGCGGATCTCGGTCGGGACCGTGGGGACGCTCGAGCGGATCCTCTTCGGGCCGGCCCACGTGACCGACGGCTCCGAGAACCTGATCGGGGCGCTGCGCCAGTCGATGGCGGCGCTCGGCGCGCGCACGATCCGCGAGATGCAGGCCGTCGAGATGATCTACGCCCCGTCCGTCCAGACCGAAGGCAAGTCCTGGCAGCGGGGACGCTGACCGCGGCCGCGGTCGCGGCCGGGGCCGGCGGGCATCACCCGATGGACGAGCGCGACGCCGAGCTCGTTGCCGCCGGCCGCTACGCCCGGCTCGACACGATCGGTCGGAGGTCGGGGCTGCCTCGGACGGTCACGGTGGGGTTCGTCGAGGACGAGGACGGCGCCGTGCTCATCGCGGCCCGCGGCGGCGCCGGCTGGGCCGAGAACCTCCTCGCCGACCCGCGCTGCCGGGTGACGGTCGGGGACCGGTCGTGGCCGGCCGAGGCCGAGCCGCTGGACGATCCGGACTTCGGACGCGCGATCCGGGAGCACATCCTCAAGTACGGCACGCCGGCCGAGGAGCTCGGGCACGGCTACGCCTTCCGCCTGCGACCGGTCGCCCCCGAGGGCGCGTCGTGACGATCGCCGCCGAGCTCGAGACGCGGATCGGGCGGCCGCTGCCCGCGGTCTACGACGAGCTCGTGGCGGTCGAGCGCTTCCCGGAGTGGCTGATCGCGTCGGGCATCGTCGGCGTGCAGCGGCTCGACCCGGGGCCGATCCGGCCCGGCCTTCGGTTGCGCATCGATCAGCGCGTGGCCGGTCGCGCGTCGACGGTCGAGGCGGTCGTGGCTGTCCTGGAGCCCGGGGCCCGGTTCGCGCTCGAGGGCCGCGACCGGGACGGCGTGAAGATCCAGATCGACGCGCTCACGTGGGCCGACACGCCGGTCACGACGATCCTTCGCTGGTCGATCGGGGTCAGCCTGCCGCTCCGCTTCCGGATGCTCGAGGGGATGATCGCGCCGCAGGCGCAGCGGGCGGTGGCGCTCGACCTCGAGGCGTTCAAGCGCCGGATGGAGTCGGTCGCCGAGGGCTGAGCTCGGCGTGCGCGTCGGCGCCGCGCCTGCGGGGGTCCCACGCACCGTGATGTGCGTGCCGCGGGGCCGCGATTTGCGTCCCACGAGAACAAGCGACGCACGCGCCGTGTTCGACGTCGCACGCTTGCGCGGGACGAGAAACGGCGACGCGCGGCGTTGGGGATTTGCGTCGCACGAGAAGCTGCGACGGATTCGGGCCCGAGCACGTCGCCTGCTTGCGCCCCACGAGAATCCGCGCAGGACCGCCCCTGACACTGACATTCGTCGATGCCGAATCGGCGGCACTCGTCGATGGGTTTGATGCGCGACGGGGGCTACGGTGTGGTCATCGGGATCGAGCCTCCCGGACACAACTGAAGAACAACTGAAGAACAACCGAATACCGGACCCTACACAGGCCGGACGCTGCTGCCCACGGTGTCCGGCCTTTCCCATGCCCATTGCAGCGGGCACCGATGTCGCCCGCCACCCGAGGAGCCACCGACCATGACCGCCGCCGCCCTTCCGACCGGTTCCGTGCCGCGTCATGCGCTTCGCCGCGGGACGCGAGGTGTTGCCGCCGTCGTCCTGTTCCTCACCTCGATGATCGCGTTCGGCGTTGTCGGCTTCGTCCTGCCCGCATCGGGGATCGACGGGCTCGCCCTGAGCTGGCTGATCCCGCTCGGGCTCGCCTTCGCCATCGCCCACCTCGTCGCCACCTACGGCATCATCCGCCGTCGCGGCTGGGTCACGCCGCTCACGCTCTACCTGGCGGCGATCGGGATCGGCGTCGCGGTCTTCGTCCTGCTGCTGGTTCGCGCCGGGGTGCTGGGCGCGTCCGCGCCGGAGGTTGCCGGCCTTGTGGTGTGGCTCATCGGCTCGTGGCTCGTCGCCGCGCGGTTCGTGCTGAAGGGCATGGCACCGCCGGTGCTCCGCCCGGTCGAGCCGGTCGCGCCCCGGACGGAGCCCGTCAACGTGCCGGCGTTCGGGGTGCCGGGCCGGGCCGGCACGGTGGGCATGGCGCTCCTCGGCGGGTCCGCGGGGCGCTGACATCGAGGCGGTGGCGGTTCCCGCCGCCACCGGCCCCCTTCCCGACGGTGACGCCGGTCCATCGGGCCGAGAGCGCGTAGACTCGCGCCCGTGCAGGACACCCGAACCGAACCTATCCGAACGCCGACGACGACGCTCTACGCGATCGCCGGGGGCATGCCGTTCTTCGAGCGGCTCGTCGACCGCTTCTACGAGGGGGTCGCGACCGACCCCATCCTGCGTCCGCTCTACCCCGAGCAGGACCTCGCCGGCGCGCGTCGCCGGCTGACGCTCTTCCTCGCCCAGTACTGGGGCGGGCCGCGCACGTACGACGCCGAGCGTGGACATCCGCGCCTGCGGATGCGGCACGTCCCGTTCGGGATCGGTCCGGCCGAGCGGGACCGCTGGCTGGTCCACATGCGCGCGGCGATCGCCGAGCTGCAACCACCGGCCGAGGTGGCCGACGCGCTCGAGCGCTACATCGCGCACGCAGCCGAAGCGATGCGCAACCGCGACTGACCGAATGGCGCGCCGCCTGTCTCCCGCGGCATTGGCGGCCGAGGCCGGGACCGCGACCGCGCGGATCGACGCGCTCGTCCGGATCGGCGCGCTCGTCCCGCTCGACGACGGCTCGTTCACGGCGGCCGACGTCCAGCGCGTCCGCGTCATCGATGCGTACGAGGCAGGCGGCATCGGGCTGGAGCTCCTCGCGACCGCGATCGAACGGCGCTGGACGACGCTCGAGCACGTCCAGGACCTCTACCCGGAGCCCGCGGCGCGCTCCGAGCGGACGTACGACGAGTTCCGGGCAGAGCTGGGTGGTGACGCCGCCGGGGGCGATCGCGCCGCCCGGCTCGATGCCGTGCTCGCCGCCTTCGGGCTGCCCGTACCGGACGGTGACGCGCGTCTGACGACCCAGGACGAGCAGATGCTGGGGACGTTCATCCAGGTGTGGGACGTCGGCGCGGACGGCTCGATGCCCGTTCGGGCCGCGCGGCTCGCGGGCGAGTCCATGCGGCGTCTCGTCGAGGGCTGGCTCCAGCTCTTCCACGAGCAGGTGTCCCGACCGCTCGAGGACCGCACCCGGACGGTCGACGAGGTCGAGCCGCTGATCCTCGGTCCGGCGGCACGCATCGTGCGCGAGGTGCCCGACCTCCTCGTCTGGCTGTTCGAGCGCCACTTCGAGTCGGGCATGAACGAGCTGAACACGATGGCGATGGAGACCGGTCTCGCACGAGAGGGAATGCTGCCGCGGCCCTCGGCGCGACCGCCGGCGATCGCGTTCGCGGACCTGGCCGGCTACACCCGGCTGACGCAGGAGCGCGGCGACGAGCTCGCGGCAGCGTCCGCAGCACTGCTCGGGGACCTGGCGGCGGGGGTGGCGCGGACCCATGGCGGCCGGCTCGTGAAGCTGCTCGGGGACGGGGCGATGCTGCACTTCCCGCGGGCCGAGGGCGCGGTCGCGGCCTCGCTCGAGCTCGTGGCACGCATCGCCGACGCGGGGCTGCCCGCGGCGCACGTCGGCGTCAATGCCGGCCCCGTCATCGGCCGCGACGGTGACTACTTCGGGCACACGGTGAACGTGGCCGCGCGGCTCGCCGCGCAGGCGCCGGCCGGTTCCGTGCTCGTGACCCGCGCGGTGGTCGAGGCCGTGGCCGGCGATGGCGGCGATGGCATGGCCGGACTCCGGTTCGAGCCGGTCGGGGAGCTGGACCTGCGCAACGTCCGCGACCCGATCGCCGCGTTCCGAGCGGTGCGGGAGCCTGCCGTCTCCGCTTGAGCGCCTCGGTGCCGGTGGGAGCATCAACAAGGGGGGAGCGACAGCTGAAAGTGGGGTGTCGAGGGCCTCGTCGCCAGACAGCGGCGCGTCCTGCTGGTGTGAGCAGCACTCGGTGCCAGAAGCCCCCCGCGCGGGCCGGATCCGAACCCGTGTGGCTCGCGTTGCCGCCGATTTGATGTTCGTGCCGGCACGGGCAGGGCTTTGCGGGCGCGGCGCGGACCGCGCTGCCCGCCTGCTCAGGTCGATGCCTGCCTGAGTGGCACATCGGGGGTCGGCTGCCCTGCAAGCCGAGCCTCGACCGCTCGTCGAGCACCTTGGTCGGCCGACATGCCACTCGGAGTGGCAGCACGCCCGACAAGCGCACCCGATCCGCTCCCCTCGACCGCTTGTCGTCCATGAAGCCGCCGATGTGCCACTCGTGCAGGCACGAAGAGTTCCAGGTTGCGCCGGGCTCCGCACGCGCGCGCCTGCCGGCTCCCGCCGAGCCCGCCCGACGCAGGCCCCGTGGGGCCCCGCCCATGCGGCTCCGCCCATGCGGCTCCGCCCATGCGGCTCCGCCCATGCGGCTCCGCCCCCGCCGGCGGTCTCGACCGGCCCACCGGCCGGTACACTGTCCGCACGGGACGCGGCGAGGAGGGCGGGCATCGAGGATGGTCGAGGCGAGCGATTCGGAGGCGGCCCAGGTCGACGGCCCAACGTCCACGACGCCTCAGGGGGCGCCGGACCAGGCGGCCGAGTCGTCGCTGCGCCGGGGCAAGACCGTCCACGGCGAGGCGGCCAACGCCGGCCATCGCGTCCTCGCACCGGACGACGCCGAGGTCGAGGCCTACCTCGAGACCGCGCTCAACGCGCCGGCCCCCGACCGCACGACGACGGTCCGGGCCACCCCGACCACGACCGACGGCCCCGTCGTCGTCCTCGACTTCGGCAGCCAGTTCGCGCAGCTGATCGCACGGCGCGTCCGCGAGCTCGACGTCTACTCGGAGCTGTTGCCGTTCGACACGCCCTTCGCCGAGCTCGAGCGCCGCGGCACGCGCGCGATCATCCTCTCGGGCGGCCCGAACTCCGTCTACGACGAGGGCGCACCCAAGCCGGACGCCGCCCTCTGGTCGGGCCGGATCCCGGTCCTCGGCATCTGTTACGGCGCGCAGCTCATGGCGCGCGAGCTCGGCGGCGACGTCCTGCCGGCGGATCGGCGCGAGTACGGGCCGGCCAACGTCACGATCACCCGCGACGACGGCCTGTTCGGCGGCATCGATCGGGAGCAGCCGGTCTGGATGAGCCACGGCGACTCGATCACGCGGCTGCCCGAGGGCTTTGCCGCCACCGCCCAGACCGACTCGACGCCCTACGCCGGCCTCGCCGACCCGTCCCGACGCCTCTTCGGCATCCAGTTCCATCCCGAGGTCGTCCACACGCCGCGCGGTCGCGACATCCTGCGCAACTTCGTCGTGGGGATCGCCGGCGTCAGCCAGTCCTGGACCGCCGCCAGCTTCATCGATACGACCGTCGCCGCAATCCGCGAGCGGGTCGACGCCCACGCCCGCGAGACCGGCTCCGACGGCAAGGTCATCTGCGCGTTGTCGGGCGGCGTCGATTCGGCGGTCGCCGCGGCGCTCGTCCACCGGGCGGTCGGGGACCGGCTCACCTGCATCTACGTCGACCACGGGCTCATGCGCAAGAAGGAGTCGGAGCTCCTGCGGGTCACCTTCGAGCGCGACCTCGGCATGAATCTCGTCATGGTCGATGCCCGCGAGCGCTTCCTCGTGCGGCTGGCCGGCGTCGAGGACCCTGAGCAGAAGCGCAAGATCATCGGCGACGAGTTCATCCGGGTCTTCGAGGAGGAGGCGGCGAAGCTTGGGCGGATCGACTTCCTGACCCAGGGCACGCTCTACCCGGACGTGATCGAGTCGGCAACCGCCGAGACGAAGGCCGCCCAGAAGATCAAGACCCATCACAACGTCGGCGGGTTGCCGGCGGATCTCCGCTTCAAGCTGATCGAGCCGCTGCGCTACCTGTTCAAGGACGAGGTGCGCAAGGTCGGGCTCGAGCTCGGGCTGCCCGAGGCGATGGTGCTCCGCCAGCCGTTCCCGGGGCCGGGGCTCGCGATCCGGATCATCGGGGAGGTCACGGCGGAGCGGCTCGACACCTTGCGCGACGCCGACTGGATCGTGATCGACGAGATCAAGGGCGCCGGGCTGTACCGGAGCCTGTGGCAGAGCTTCGCGATCCTCACGCCGGTCCGCTCCGTCGGCGTGATGGGCGACGGCCGGACGTATGCGAACGTCGTCGCGATCCGGGCGGTCACGTCGGAGGACGGCATGACCGCGGACTGGGCGAAGCTCCCGTACGACGTGCTCGGGAAGATCTCGTCGCGGATCGTCAACGAGGTCCCGGGCGTCAACCGCGTCGTGTACGACATCTCGTCGAAGCCGCCCGCGACGATCGAGTGGGAGTAGCGCGGCGCCTCCGATCCGCGGTGGCGGCGGCCGCGCTCGTCGCCGGCTGCTCCCTCGTCCCCGCGCCCGAGCCGGTCGGCCGGGTCCAGCCGGACGGAAGCATGGTCGTGAGCACCGGGCAGTTCGCGGATGGAACGCAGTGGTCGGTGAGCGCACGCCGCGAGGGCGCTCAGCTGTGCACCACGATCGTCATCGCCGACGTGCCGCAGGGCAGCGGCTGTACGGACGTGGCGAACGGCGGCTCCGGGTTGGGCACCTCCGGAGGCACCGACATGCCGACGACGATGGAAGGCGTCTTCCTGCCGCCGGCCGTGGCGGTCCACGTCGAAGCGAGCGACGGTCTCCATCGGATCCCGCTCGTACGGCTGACCGAGCTCGGGTTCGCCGGCGGGGCGTTCGGCTACGTTGCCGCGAAGGACGTGCGGGTGACCGCGATCTTCACGGTGACGGCGGACGGCACCGTGGTCGAACGCTATCCGATGAGCCCGTAGCCGGGTCACCGGCCGCGGTCGCGACGGGACCAATGGGGTATTCCCAGCGCCTTCCGGCACGCTAGAGTTCGCGCCATGGTCGACGAGCAGGTTTCCGGGGGCGAGTCGGCTCCCTTCCGATGCCCGTGGTGCTCGGCTGCCCTTCCGGCGCCGAACCTCGAGGATTGCCCCTCGTGCGGGGCCACGCTGACGTCGAGCACCGACGCGTCGCAGCTCCCCGGGGTGACCGCGATCGACCATGAGGCCATCGCCCGAAGCGCGCGCGAGGCGCTGCGCCAGCCCCGATCGCGGTTCCTCTCGTGGCTGAGCGGCGACTATGCCGAGGAAGGTCCGGCAGCGACCGAGGCGATCGCCCCGCCCGATCCCGCCGTTCGCCGGGAGATGCTGCGGCTCAAGCTGGCCGCCGAGATCGCCGACCGTCAGGCGGAGGCCGACGCGATCATGGCCGACGCCGCCGTCGAGGGCCGGCCGATCCCGAGCCTCGAGCCGGAGCCCTCGCTCGACGCCGAGCCCTCGCTGGGCGCCGAGGCCTCACTCGAGGCGGAGGAGGTGTCCGAATCCGCGCCGCCGGAGGCGGGCACCCCGGAGGACGCCGCCGAGCCCGCGGCCCGGGTGAGCGACACGACCTCCGAGACGTTCCGCGCCGGGGACGAGGCTCCCCGGTAGTTCCCGCGGCGCCGGACGACGCTCGCGCCGGCGCCCGGCGGGCCGGCGTTGCGGCCGCCGGCGGGTATGCTCGATCCGTGCCTGATCGCCTGCCGCTGCCCGGCCCCTCGTACCTCAAGGAGATCGACCTCCCGGTCGGGGAGCGGACCTATCGACTGGGGATGACGAACCCGTCGGGGACCGACGACGGCTGGTGGCTCGGGATCGTGTGGGTTGCCGACGACGCGTCGGTGATCGCGTTCCGCGACCTTGCCCCCGAAGCCGGCCCCCCCGCCGACCCGCCGCTGGCCCGGATCGGGCCGGCCGTGTCGGGCGCGCTCTCCGGGCTGATCCTCGAAGATGCGGGTCGGCTCCAGATGCGGCTGGCGACCGTCGTCCCCGCCGACGACCCGACCCGCCCGTGGCGGGTCCCGGCCGCGATCCGGGCCGCGTTCCGCTTCGAGCCTGCACGCGTCGCGACAATGACCGCGAACGAGCTCGCCGCGACCGTCCTGCGGGCGTTCCGATCGGCGCTGGCGGGCCTGCACCGCTAGCGCACGTGCCCGGCCCGTGCCGGGCGCCGGGAGCCAGCGCCTTCCGTACCTGCCCTCGGGCCGGCCCCAGCCGGTAGACTGAGCACGAATGCGGGACCTCTTCGACGATTTCATGGACGAGCTCCGGCGCCGCGAGGCCGCCGCTCGCGGGGAGGATCCCGATGCAGCGGCACCCCGGCGAGCCCGCCGGGTCGGGCCCGACGACCCCACGGGCGGGCCCGACGGCCCACGCGACCCCGACGAACCCGGGCGCGGTCGCGGCGGCCCCGACGACAACCCTGATCCCGACCGTCCTCGGCGCGCGCCGGGCGCCGGCCCGGGTGGCCCCGGCGGTCCCCGCCGACCCGTGCGACGCCAGGGCGGCGGCCTTCGCAGCCGGCTCGCGGGTGCCGGCCGAAGCGTCGTCATCGCGCTGGCGGCGCTCGTGGTGCTCGCGCTCATCGTGCTGTTCGGTGTCGGGATCGACCTCTGGACGGACGCGCTCTGGTACCGCAGCGTCGGGTACGACCCCGTCTTCTGGACGCGCATCGGCGCGCAGGCCGGGCTGTTCGCGCTCGGACTCGTGCTCGCGCTCGTCGTCCTCCTCGGCAACCTCTGGCTGGCCGGGCGCCTCATGCCGCCGGCCGCGGCGGGCGGCGGAGCGATCCGCGGCCTGTTCGAACGGCTGAACGAGGCGGCGCGCCAGGCCGAGTACAACCGCCCCGGCGGCGCCCGTCGCTGGGATCCCGGCGCCGGCGGTCCCCGCCAGGTCGTGTGGGACCCGGACGAGCTGCCCGACTTCACGCCGATGGCCGGCTGGGTGCTCGGCGGGTTGGCGGTGTTCGTCGCCCTCGGACTGGCCGGTTCGCTTGCGGCGGCCTGGGAGACGATCCTGCTCTGGCAGCACCGTGTCCCGTACTCGGAGGCAGGCCCGGTCACCGACCCGATCTTCAATCGGGACATCTCGTTCTTCCTGTTCGATCTCCCGTTCCTCCGCCTCGTCCAGGCGGTCTTCAACGGGCTCGTCGTCGGCGGCCTGCTGATCGCGATCACGCGCTACCTCATCGGGGCGATGCGCGGCGGCGCCGTGTTCACGACCCCGGTCCGCGTCCACCTCGGCATCCTCGGGGCGCTGTTCCTCGTGTCGGTCGCGGTGGGCTACCAGCTCGACAAGTTCGAGCTCGTCTACAGCGCGCGCGGCATCGCCACCGGCGTCTCGTTCACCGACCAGAACGCGCAGTTCCTCGCGTACGACGTGCTGACCGTGCTGTCGGGCCTCGCTGCGGCGCTGCTCGCCGGCGGTGCGTTCACACGGATGCTGTGGCCGCTGGGCCTCGTGCTCGGCGTGTGGTTCCTGGCGTCGATCGTCGTCGGACGCATCTACCCGGAGGCCGTCCAGCGCCTCACGGTCGTCCCGAACCAGTACGCCCAGGAGCAGCGCTACATCGCGAACAACATCGCGATGACCCGCATGGCGTTCGGGCTCGACCAATGGGAGACCCGATCGTTCCGGGGCGAGGACGTCCTGACCGAGGAGGCGATCCAGGCGGAGGACGACACGTTCCGGAACGCGCGTCTGTGGGACTACCGGCCGCTCGGCGTGTCGCTCGACCAGCTCCAGACGATCCGCCGCTACTACAACTTCACCGACATCGACACCGATCGCTACGTGATCGACGACGTCCAGCGCCAGGTGATGCTGTCCGGGCGCGAGCTCGACCTGTCGCGCCACCCGAATGCGACCGGCTGGGTCAACCAGCGCGTCATCTACACCCACGGCATCGGCGTGGCGATGGCGCCGGTCAACGAGGTCACGAACGAGGGTCAGCCACGGCTGTTCATCCGGAACCTGCCGCCGGTCTCCTCGGGCGGCGCCCCGGAGATCACCCAGCCGCGGATCTACTTCGGCGAGCGCGAGAGCCACTACATCGTCGTCGGCGCCCGACAGAACGAGTTCGACTTCCCGACCGGGCAGGGGGACGCGGAGGACGTCGAAGGCTTCGAGACCCGCTGGTCCGGGACGACCGGGATCCGGCTCGACAACACGCTCATGCGGCTGCTGTTCGCGCTGCGGTTCCGCGACTTCGACCTGTTGATCTCGGACCAGGTCACCGGAAGCAGCCAGCTGCTCTTCCACCGCTCGCTGCCCGACCGGCTGCCACGGATCGCGCCGTTCCTGCGCTACGACAAGGACCCGTACATCGTCATCGACGAGTCGACCGGCCGCCTCGCCTACGTGCAGGACGCGTTCACGATCTCCGACCGGTTCCCGCACGCGAACGCGTTCGATCCGCGGGCCCTCGAGGCGACGGGGCTCGGCCGTGTCCCGTTCAACTACATCCGGAACAGCGTGAAGGTCGTCGTGGACGCCTACGACGGCACCACGACGTTCTATGTCGCCGACGAGGCCGACCCGCTGATCCGGGCCTACATGGCCATCTTCCCGACGCTCTTCCGGCCGATCGACGAGATGCCCGAATCGCTGCGCTCCCACATCCGCTATCCCGAGGAGCTCTTCAACACCCAGACGCGGATGTTCGAGCGGTACCACGTCGAAAACCCGCTCCGGTTCTTCCAGAACGACGATCTGTGGACGGTGCCGACGGGCCAGACGAGCGACCAGTCGCTGCCGTCCGAGGCCTACTACGTGATCATGCGGATGCCCGGCGAGCCGCAGGCCGAGTTTCTCCTGCTCCAGCCGATGCTCCCGGTGAATCGGCCGAACATGATCGCCTGGGTCGCCGCCCGGAACGACCCCGAGAACTACGGCGCCATCCGCGTCTACCGGTTCCCGGCCGAGACGACGGTCTTCGGTCCCGCCCAGATCGAGGCGCGGATCGTCCAGGATCCGCTGATCAGCCAGCAGATCACGTTGTGGAGCCAGGCAGGCTCCAACGTCATCCGGGGCAACCTCATCGTCGTGCCGGTCGGCGACTCGCTGATCTACCTGCAGCCGGTCTACCTCCAGTCGGAGGCGTCGGCGTTCCCCGAGTTCCGGCGCATCGTCGTCGCCTCCCCGCGCGAGGTCGTGTGGGCCGAAACGCTCGGCGAGGCGCTGCAGCTCCTGCTCGAGGCCGAGGGCGGCAACGGTCCGGCGCCCAGTCCTACCCCGGAGCCGACTCCGGAGCCTGAGCCGGGCGAATCGCCCGAGCCGGGCGCCTCGCCCGAGCCCACACCGCCGACGCCGGGCGAGACGCCGCCGGCCGACGACCTGCAGGGACTGATCGAGTACGCCAACACGCATTTCGAGCTCGCCCAGCAGGCGCTGCGTGACGGCGACTTCGCGACGTACGGCGCGGAGATGGAGCTCGTCGAGGCGGCCTTGCGGCAGCTCGACGAGCTCGTCGGCGGCGCCGGCAGCCCCGCCCCATGAGCTGGGGAGCGGGGATGCTCGCCTCGCTCCTCGTCGTGCTGCCCCGACCGGGGACCTGGATGGTCGCGCTGGCGGCCTTCCTGCTCCGGGGCGGGCTGCTCGTCTTCCTCGTCCCGATCCTCGTCGTGCCGTCGCCGGTCGAGCTCGCGACGGCGTTCGGACCTTCGATCACGTCGTTCGTCTTCGGCGGGCTGTCGCCCGCGTTCGCGCTGGCCGTCGGGGCGATCTTCGCGACGTTCCTCGCCTGGCTGCTCGTCGGCGGCTGGATCGCGGCAGCCACCGAGCGGGTGCTCGTCGAGACCGTGGCCGCGGACGACGAGGTCGCGGCGCTCGGCGAGCCCTCCGCGCCGCCTGGTCCGCGGCGTGGAACGACGATCGCCCGGACGATCGTGCTGCGGCTGGCCGGCCACGTCCCGCTGGCGGTCGCGCTCGCCTGGGGCTCGCTTCGCGTCGTGCGGGCCGCGTACGCGGAGCTGACCCTGCCGAGCGACGTCACGGTGCCGATCGCGCTCCGGGTGCTCGCCGCCGTTCCGGACGCGGTGGCCGCGATCGTCGTGGCGTGGATCCTCGGCGAGGTGCTCGGGGCGCTGGCGACCCGGCGGGTGATGCTGCGCGGACAGCACGTCGACGCGGCGTATCTCGGAGCATGGGCCGACCTGCTGCGACGACCCGCGACGACGCTCGCGACGTTCGCGGTGCCGGCCGCCGTCCTGGTCGTGGTCGTCGTGCCGATCGTGGCGGCCGCCGGCGTGGCGTGGGGCGCGCTGCGCGTCGTGCTCGCCACGTCGCGGAGCGCCAACCCGCTCGAGATCGTGCTGCTGCTCGCGGCCTTCGTGGCGGTGTGGTGCGTCGCGCTCGTCGTGGCCGGCCTCGTGTCCGCCTGGCGCAGCGCCGCGTGGACCGTGGAGGTGCTGCGCGCCCGGACGATCGGCTCAGCGCCGGCCCGCCAACCGGGGGACTGGATCGACCTCGAGCCCTCTGGCAGGCTGTAGCCCCTTTCGGCCGGCTGCGTCCTTCGGGCGGAGGTTGCCGATCGCACGAGGTACCGGGGATGGCCCACGATCCGCTTGTCTGTCCGGAGTGCCACGAGACCGTTCCGCCGGGGCGGCTGTCGTGCCCGCACTGCGGCACGGTCCTCGCCGCGGTGGCGGGACGCGCCTGGGCCCGGCCGGTCGTCGCCACGGACCCCGGGGACGAGCCGGCGCTCGTGGCGCGCTCCGTCGCCGACGTGCTCGCCGACGGCGCAGCCTCGGTCACCGCGGCCTCCGCCGCGATCCCGCCGGTGCTGCGCGATCCCGGCGAGCTGCCGCAGCCGGGGCTGTTCGACCACGGCGACGACGACCTCGAGGCCGATGCGCCGCTCCCGGTCGCCCACGGCCCGACCGTGTGGGAGCCGGCACGGCTGCCCCCGCCGCCGTTGCTGCCCACGCAGGATCAGCTCCCTCCGGTGACGCCCTCCTACCTGCCCCGGCCGGGTCTGCGCCCCACGTCGGCGCCGGCGGGGCTTCCGGACGCGGACGTCGATGTGCCCGAGGACCCGACGCCCGCGCCGCCACCGCCGGGCGCATGGGTGCCGCCGGCGCCGGTCGCCCCCGACGCCTCGATGTCGGGGATCGCCGTCCCGGGAGCTCCGAACGGTGCCGCCGCGGCGGGCGGCGTCGGGTCGGTGGTCGCCGTGCCGCCGGCACCGTTCCTCGCCCGAGCCTGGGAGGGGACTGCCCCCGCCCCGAGTCCCGACGGCGAGGCCGACGGCGCGCCCACGGTCGGCGATCGAGCGCGTCGGCTGCTGACCCTCGAGGGCGTCACCGACGCCGCGAACGCGGTCGTGCTCGCAGGTTCGATGGCGGTCGCGATCTCGTTCCTCGTCCCGTGGTCGCGAGTGATGATCGGCGCCCGGAGCAGCGGTTCCTACACGGACTCGTGGGGCCTCGCGGGCCCCGGGCACGCGTGGGTCTTCCTGGCCGCGATCGTGACGTGCGCGCTGGCCGCGATGCCGAACCGGGTCTCGGCCTGGTTCCGGTCGGGGGTCCTCGGGCTCATCCTCGGGTCGCTCGTGCTCGGGCTGGCATGGCCGTACGCGCTGGGTCCGCTGGGAGCGGGCCCCGGCGTCGTGCTCGTGGTCGTGGCCGGGTTCATGCTCGTCGGGGCCGGGCTGACCGGCGTCGCGACGTCCCGTCACCGCGCGGAGCCGCCAGCCGTCTGAAAGACCCGGCCGGGCAAAGCGCCCGGATCGGCGGGATCCCCCTGCTACACTGCCCCGGACGCCGGGCGGTCCGCCGTGGGGCGGATCGAGCCGCAGCGAACGGAGGCACCTACCCAGGCGCATGGATCAGATCTTCGGCCAGATCGGCCAGGCGATCGCGGACTTCTTCGACAACGCGATCGTGCAGCTCGCGCTGCAGGCCATCTTCATCTACCTCACGGCGCTCTGGCTCGCCACCGCCTACTGGGCCTTCCGGGACATGCAGCAGCGCTCGGCGAACCCGATCGCGCCGTACTTCGCTGCCGCCGGCATCATCCTGCTGACGCCCTTCTTCTTCGTCTTCGCGTTCTGGATCTACAAGATCGTCCGACCGCACGAGAAGATCGGCGAGGTCTGGGAGAGGAACCTGGCGGAGGAGGCGCTGCTCGCCGAGGTCGAGGCGATCCGTCACTGCCCGACGTGCGAGCGGCGGGTCAACGACGAGTGGATCATCTGCCCGACCTGTCGCACCCGGCTCAACCGCGTCTGCCCGAACTGCAGCCGGCTCGTCGGGCTCGACTGGTCGCTGTGCGCGTGGTGCGGCAAGGACTTCGAGCGGCGTGACGTGCCGGCCGCCGCGCTCGAGCCGCTCCCCGGCGGCCTCGAGCCGACCGGTCGACTCGCCGCGGGGTCGCCGACCCGATCGTCGCTCCGGGCCGGACGCTCGGGTGCGGCGCGCGCCTCGGCGCCGGACGCCCTGCCCGAGCATTGATCCCGCCCGACCGGGGCGGCGAGGCGCCGCCGCCGGCCGAGCCCACCGCGCTCGACGCGCCCGCTGCCGACCCTTCGGAGTCCGCCGACGTGCCGGGGCCGCGGCCCGGGACGTCGACGTTCACGATCGAGGGCCGCGCGGCCCCCGCGTTGTTCGTCGTCGGCTGGCTGGCCTCGCTCATGGGCCTCGGGCTGCTCGTCGTCAGCTTCCAGTCGGCGGCGGGACCGCCCCAGCTGATCCTGCTGATGGTCGGCCTTGCGCTCCTGTCGATCGGGCTCGTCGCGGGCGCGGGCTCGCAGGGCATCGAGCGTCGCTCGCGTGGCGTGCAGCCGTACCAGGGACCGTCGCCGCTGATCGTCTTCGCGGCGGTCATCCCGATCGCATCGCTCGCGATCGTCGTCGCGGCGGCGCCCGTCTCCTTCCTCGGGTTCGACGTGGACAGCCCGGCGTTCCGCCTGCTGTCGGTCGTCGTCCAGGCGCTGCTGTACGTCGCGCTGATCCGGTTGCTCGTCGTCGACACCGGGGCGCTGTCGTGGGCGGAGATGGGGATCCGGCGTCCCTCGGGATCTCTGCTGCGAGAGCTGGCCGCCGGCGCCGTCTGGGCACTGCCGGTCATCGCACTGACCGTCCCGATCTCGGCGCTGCTCGTCGGGCTGTTCGACGCGGTGCCACCCAGCCCGCTCCCGCCCACCGGCGAGACCGCGGGGTTCCTCGTCCAGCTCGTGGCCGGGGCCGTGATCGCGCCACTCGGGGAGGAGCTGTTCTTCCGGGCGTTCGCGACCACGGCCTGGGCGCGCTCGCTGGGCGCCGGAACGGCGATCGTGCGCGGCGGCCTGTTCTTCGCGTTCGTCCACGTCCTGACGATCGCGGGGACGTCGCTGGGTGAGGCCGCGGCGCTCGCGCTGATCGGGTTCGCGACGCGCGTGCCGATCGGGCTGGTGCTTGGATGGCTGTTCGTGCGACGCGGGACGATCTGGGCGCCGATCGGGCTGCACGCGACGTTCAACGCGCTGCTGCTCATCGCGGCTGAGGCGGCCATCCGGTCGGGGGCGGGCGCGGGGCCGGCATAGGACGCCCCGGCGACGCCGACGGCGGGGTCCGTCCGCGTGCACGGTCCCGCCACGGTTCCGCCCGGACCCGTTGACGGTCCGGAGTCACGGCCGGCGCGTGCGCCCCCCATTTCGCTCTCGCCGAAGTCCAGCGGACATTCGTGCGGGGCTCGGCCGTCATTCGAGCGAATCGCGTTTCGGCGCCGCACGAATGTTGCGGGGACTTCGGTCGGAGCGAAGTTGCCGGCGAGGCCGAGGCGGCCCGCGCGGCCGGGCTCGCGGCCGGGTTCCGTTCCGGCCCGGCCCGGGAGTTGGGCCACGGCCGGCGTGGGCGCCCCGCACTTCGCTCTCGCCGAACTCCGGAGGACATTCGTGCGGGGCTCGGCCGTCATTCGGGCGAATCGCGTTTCGGCGCCGCACGAATGTTGCGGGGACTTCGGTCGGAGCGAAGTCGCCGGCGCGGCAGGTGCGGCCTGCGCGAACCACGGCCTTGGCGCCGGCGCAGCTCCGCCTGACTGGCCGCTCCGTGCGCCACGAGCCCCCTTCGGAGCGCGGGACACGGACGGACATCAGCCGCCCGGCCGCGATAAGCACCGCGTAAGCGCCGAAGAAGCAGTGGGTAATCGGCGGCCGCTACCGTGTCAGGATGGGCAAGCGCGCGAGAGGGTCACGGGCTCCCGGACAGGGGAAGGACGCCGCCCGGGAGACGCTCACCGTCAGGCGGGTGTTCGAGACGTGGTGGGTGCCGGTGCCGGACGGCTTCGCCGAGCGATGGATCGCCGATGGCAACTACTGGCACGCGTGGGACGAGCGACGCTCGATCTCGGTGTCCAGCACGGTCATCACCGACAGGGAAACGGGCCGGCCCGTCATGGCCGACGAGATCGCGCCCACGTTCGCGAGGTTGCTCACGGGCGAGCCCATCGACGATCTGCCGCCCGGACTTCGAGGGCGCGCGACAATCACGACGGTCGACGGCGATGCCCGCGCGGCACGAGCGTTGACCGGCTGCCTCGCCGCAGACGGGCGGATCCTGATTGCGACCATCACGAGCGACGACCTTGCCTGGGCGAAACGCATCTGGTGCTCGATCGCCTACCGTCCGCCGGCGGCGCGTCGGCGCTGAACCCGGCGGCCGCCGCGGTTCGACGGAAGGGTCGCCGGCCACGCGCCCGCCTGGAGCACGCGTCGCCTGGCCGAGTGATCCGAGGGTCCGTCTCGACTCGGCGAGCCTCGCCCACTTCGCTCTCGCCGATCTCCTCGGAACATTCGTGCAGGGCTCGACGCAGATTCCGCGGAATCGGGACCGACTCGTGCACGAATGTTGCGCACACATCGGTGCGACCGAAGTCGGGGGCCGGGCGAGGCCGGGCGAGGCCGGGCGAGGCCGAGGAGGTTGGGCGAGGCCGGCGAGGCCGGGCGCCGGGCCCCGCGTGGCGGGCGGGCGCCGCGTGGCGGGCCGGGCGCCGCGTGATGGGAGCCGCAAGCACGGCCGGCGGCCCGCCCCGGGGTTACGGCCGCCGTCCGCACGCCCGGGTTCGGCAAGCCGACACAGCCCTCGGCCCGGTTGACGCCCCGTGCAGCCCGCGATGATCGACCGATGAGGGCCGCTCGCTAGGCTGCGCAGCGTCCTCGAGGTTCGGATGGCGGGAGGAATCGGCGGGCTTCCGTCGTTCGGGCCTCGAGGGCTCCGATCCCGCCGGTCCCCCGCAGCCAGGAGGTTCCGATGGCCGACGCGCACGCCCCCCGGACCGTCGGGCGCGCGATCCGCGAGCTGCCGGCCGCCGAGCGACCCCGCGAGCGGCTCGCCCAGCGCGGCGTCGGCGGTCTGACCGCGGCGGAGCTGATCGGGCTCGTGTGGGGCTCGGGAGGCCGCGGCCGCAGCGCGGTCGACATCGCGACCGACGCCCTCGCGGCCCACGACGGGCTCTCGGGCCTCGCCCGCGCGACCGAGCTGGAGCTCGCGTCGATCGGCGGCGTCGGGCCGGCCAAGGCGGCGCAGCTCCTCGCGGCCTTCGAGCTCGGCCGGCGGCTCCTTGCCGACTGGCCGGCCGGTCGCTGGACGGTCCGCAACCCGCGGGACGTCGCCGACCGGCTGATCCTCCAGATGGGCCGGCTCGAGCGCGAGGAGCTGCGGACCGTGATCCTCGACGCGAAGAACCACGTCCTCCGCGTCGCCACGGTCTACCAGGGCAACGTGAGCGCCTCGCTCGTGCGCGTCGGCGAGCTGTTCCGGGATGCGGTCCGGCTCAACGCGGCATCGGTCATCCTCGTCCACAACCACCCCTCGGGCGACCCGACCCCGAGCCCCGACGACCTGCATCTCACGGCGGAGGCGCTGGCCGCCGGCCGGCTGCTGGACATCGACCTGCTCGACCACCTCGTGATCGGGCACGACGCCTACGTGTCGCTGCGCGACCGGGGCGTGGCCTTCGACCGGCCGTCGCTCGGGTCGGGGCTGCGGGCGGCATCGGCCACGCACGAGGCACGCTGACGGGCCGCCGCGACGTGCCGCCCGCCGGGCCGCCCGCAGCGCGAGCGGGGAGGCGGCCGCGGACCGGCGCCGGCGAGCGACCGGGTATACTGCGGCGGCTTCCCGCGTGATTTCACGTGCCCCGGCCCCGCACCGCCCCGCGCACGTCGCGATTCCTCCCAGGAAGGACCCGCCCGCCATCATGTTCGACCGCCTGCTCGGCCTCTTCTCCCGGGACATCGGGATCGACCTCGGCACCGCCAACACGCTGGTCCACGTGCGGGATCGCGGCATCGTCATGAGCGAACCGTCGGTCGTCGCGATCGACGCGAAGACCAAGCGGGTGCTGGCGATCGGCGCCGAGGCGAAGCGGATGGTCGGTCGCACGCCCGCCAACATCATCGCGGTCCGCCCGCTCCGTGACGGGGTCATCAGCGACTTCGACGTCACCGAGCAGATGATCAAGTACTTCGTGAACCGGGTGCACGACCGGGTCGGGCTCATCCCGCGGCCGCGGATGCTGCTCGGCATCCCGTCGGGCGTGACCGAGGTCGAGAAGCGGGCCGTCCGCGACGCCGCGCTCAACTCGGGCGCCCGCTGGGCCCGGCTCATCGAGGAGCCGATGGCCGCGGCGATCGGTGCCGGGCTGCCGGTCAGCGAGCCGTCGGGCAGCCTGATCGTCGACATCGGCGGCGGCACGACCGAGGTGGCGGTGATCAGCCTCGGCGGGATCGTCGTGAGCCGCAGCATCCGGATCGGCGGCGACGAGATGGACCAGGACATCGTCACATTCGCCCGGCGCGAGTACAACCTGTTCCTCGGCGAGCGGACCTCGGAGGACATCAAGATCGCGATCGGGTCCGCGTACCCCGGGGAGTGGGACCAGCAGCGGGTCACGCTCCGCGGTCGCGATCTGCTGACGGGGCTGCCGCGCAGCGTCGAGGTCGGCGCCGACCAGATCCGCGAGGCGATCGAGCCGTCCGTCGTCCAGATCGTCGACACGATCAAGGACACGATCGAGGAGACCCCGCCCGAGCTCGTCGCCGACATCATGGACCAGGGGATCGTGCTCGCCGGCGGCGGCGCGCTCCTCGTCGGGCTCGACCGGCGCGTCGCCGAGGCCACCCAGATGCCGGTCCACGTCGCCGACGACCCGCTCACGTGCGTCGCCCGAGGCACGGGCATGGTGCTCCAGGAGCTCGAGCGGATGGACCGCGTCCTCGTCTCGGACACCTACTCGCGTCCACCCCGCTAGCCGATCGCGCCGTTCGCGCTGCCCGCGCCGCGTAGACTGAGCCGACGCGATGACCGCCATCCTTGCCACGAAAGCTGCGCGACGCAAGGCGATCACGTTCGCGATCCTGGTCGCGATCACGCTGCTGCTCATGGCGTTCTCGAGCAACCCGCTGCTCGTCGAGGTCCAGAAGGGCGTCGCGTTCGCGTTCCGACCGGCCCAGCAGGCCGTCGACGGCGTCGCCGGCGGCGTGGCCGGGGTCGTCGCGACGATCAGCGAGATCGACACGCTTCGCCGCGACAACGCCGCGCTTCGCGAGGAGAACGACCTGCTCCGGGCCGAGAACGGTCGCCTCCAGGAGGTGCGCCGCGAGAACGATCTGCTGACCGGGCTCCTCCAGCTCCAGGCCGGCTTCGAGCACGAGACGGTGGCCGCGTCGATCGTCGGCCGCGAGCCGGCCGAGTTCCGACGGTCCGTGACGATCGACCGGGGCACCGAGGACGGGATCGAGGAGGGCGACGTCGTGATCGCGGGCGGCGGCGCGCTCGTCGGCCGGGCGGTCGAGGTGGGGCCGAACTTCGCTACCGTGACGCTCCTCACGGACGGCTCCTCGACGGTCATCGGCCAGCTCGTCACCTCCGCCGCGACCGGCGAGGTCGTCGGGCAGCTCGGCGGCGCGCTGACGATGACGAAGATCGATGCGAGCGCGCGGCTCCAGCTCGGCGAGGAGGTCGTCACGGCCGGGATCGAGCTCGGCGGCGGGATCCGCTCGCCCTACCCGCGCGGCCTGCTGATCGGCCAGGTCATCGACGTGCGGCGGGACGCGAACGACGTCGTCCAGACCGCCTTCCTCGAGCCCGCCGCGGCGCTCGACCGGCTCGAGTACGTGCTCGTCATCACCGACTACGACGGCGGGCTGCCACCGGCCGAGGAGCAGCCGATCGACTGCGAGAACCCGACCTCGAGCGACGGCGTCCTCCCGGAGGGCGAGCAGCCGTGCCTGCCGGAACCGACCCAGTGACCGCGAGGGACGCATGAAGGGGATCGTGCTCGCAGGCGGAACGGCGACCCGCCTCTTCCCGCTGACGATCGTGACCAACAAGCACCTGCTGCCGATCTACGACCGGCCGATGATCTACTACCCGATCGAGACGCTTGCCGGCATGGGCATCAGCGAGGTGCTCGTCGTCGTGGGCGGCAAGAGCGTCGGCGACGTCGTCGAGCTGCTCGCCGACGGCTCGCATTTCGGGCTCGATCTCACGTACCGCTATCAGCGGGGCGCGCTCGGGATCGCCCACGCGATCGGGCTCGCCCGGCGATGGGTCGGGGACGCGCCGTTCTGCGTCGTGCTCGGGGACAACATCCTGCGCGGGCCCGAGCTGGCCGACGTCGCGGCCGAGTTCGAGTCGGGGCCGTGGGGCGCGGGCACGCTCCTCTACCGCGTGCCCGACCCGGAACGCTTCGGCGTGGCCGAGCTGGACGCCGAGGGCAGGGTCGTCGGCTTCGAGGAAAAGCCGGCGGTTCCGAAGTCCGACCTGATCCCGATCGGCGTGTACTTCCTCCGTCCCGATGCCTTCGACGTCATCGGCCGGCTCGCGCCGTCGGGTCGCGGCGAGTTCGAGATCACCGACGTCCTCAACCACTACGTCCGGGACGGGCGGCTCTTCAGCCGCGTCTACGACGGCCACTGGACCGACGCCGGGACGGTGCCGAGCCTCCTGCGCGCCGCTCAGCTCGCCGCGGACGACGACGCCGACGGCCGGCTGACCCGCCCACGCCAGCGACCGACCGAATGACCGGCGCCCACCACTTCGAGCACATCCTCGTCACCGGCGGCGCCGGCTTCATCGGCTCTGCCTACGTCCGGGACGTCCTGGCGCGACGCGACGGGACCCGCATCACGGTCCTCGACAAGCTGACCTACGCCGGCAACGAGGCCAACCTGGGGCCGGCCCACGCGGACCCGGAGCAGGTCGCCCGGCTGCGGTTCGTCCGGGGCGACATCGCCGACCCTGAGATCGTCGCCCCGCTCGTCGCCGACGCCGATGCGATCGTCAACTTCGCAGCCGAATCGCACGTCGACCGCTCGATCCTCGATCCCGAGGCATTCCTCCGGACCGACGTGATCGGGGTCCACGTGCTGCTCGAGGCGTGCCGGCGCGAGGCGGAACGCGCCGCCCGGGGGGAGCGAGCGGCCGCCCCGCGCTTTCTCCAGGTCTCGACCGACGAGGTCTACGGCTCGGTCGAGCAGGGTGAGTCGACCGAGGCCGACCGGCTCGCGCCGCGCTCGCCCTACGCCGCCGCGAAGGCCGGCGGCGAGCTGCTCGCGCGGAGCTACCACGTGACGTACGGGCTCGACGTCGTCGTCACCCGGGGCTCGAACACGTACGGGCCGTACCACCACCCCGAGAAGCTCATCCCGCTGTTCGTTACGAACGCGCTCGACGACCGGCCGCTGCCGCTCTACGGCGACGGCCTGCAGCGGCGTGACTGGCTGTTCGTGTCGGACCACGCGGCCGCGGTCGACTTCGTGCTGCGAAACGGCGCGGCAGGGGAGACCTACAACGTGCCGGGTGGCACCGAGATGGCGAACCGCGACACGGTGGCGCTGCTGCTCGAGCTGCTCGGCAAGCCCTGGTCGCTCGTGCGGTACGTCGAGGACCGGCCGGGGCACGACCGGCGCTACGCGATGGACGGCGCGAAGCTGCGCGCGCTCGGCTGGGAGCCGTCGATGCCCTTCCACGAGGGCCTGGCCGCGACCGTCGCGTGGTACCGCGACAACGAGGCGTGGTGGCGGGCGGCGCGGTCGGGCGACTGGGATGCCTACTACGAGCGCCAGTACGGCCGGCGGCTGCGCGAGGCGGAGACGGCGGCGAGCGCCACCGGAGAGAGCTGAGCCGTGCGGGTGGCTGTGACCGGCGCGAAGGGCCGGCTCGGGCGGGCCCTCGTCGGGGCGTTCGAGGAGGCTCCGTACACGGGGCCCTTCGGGCCGATCGCATGGGACCGGTCTGCCTTCGACCTCGACGCGCCAGACGCGATCGGCGCCCGTCTCGATGCGGACCGCCCCGAGGTCGTCGTCCATGCCGCGGCCTGGACCGACGTCGACGGCTGCGCCCGCGACCCCGAGCTCGCCATGACCCGCAACGCGACCGCGACCGGTGTGCTCGCGACGGCCTGCGCCGAGCGGGGGATCGACCTCGTCGTTGTCTCGACCAACGAGGTCTTCGACGGCCGGCGGACCGATGGCTCCGGGTACACGCCCGACGACGAGCCGAACCCGATCAACCCGTACGGCGCCTCGAAGCTGGCCGGCGAGCGCGCGGCGGCCGACGCGTACGACCGCGCCGCGGCCGGCGCCCGGCTCGCGATCGTTCGGACGGCGTGGCTGTTCGGGCCGGGCAAGCCGGACTTCCCGACGAAGATCCTCGCCGCGGCGACGCGCGCTGCCGAAGCCCGCGAGCCGCTCCGCGTCGTCGGCGACGAGTGGGGGACCCCGACCTACGTCGCCGACCTGGCCGACGGGATCGCCGAGCTCCTCGCCGAGCCCGACGTCGGCGGCGTGCACCACGTCGTCAACGGGCTGTTCGCGAGGCGGTCCGACTGGGCGCGCTACGTCGTCGGTCGAGCCCAGCTCGACGTCGAGGTCGTCGACGTGCCGGCCTCGACCTGGGAGCGCGCCTCGACGCCGCCCCGATGGGGCGTGCTCGAGCCGACCCCGCTGCCGTCCGGCGAGCCGCTCCGTTCCTGGCCGGACGCCATGGCCGACTACGCGCCGATCCTGCTGCGCGAGGCCGGCGTCGGCGCCAAGGGACGGCGAAGATGACGACGCGGCACGAACCCTCGCGGCTGCCGGGTGTCGCGTGGGGCGCGGTCGAGCGCCACGCCGACGAGCGGGGCGCCTTCCGCGAGCTCTGGCGCCACAGCGTCCTGCCCGAGCCGTTCGTGCAGGCGAACGTGTCGACGTCGGCGCAGGGCGTGCTCCGCGGTCTCCACCTCCATCGCCGCCAGGCGGACCACTGGATCGTGCTGACGGGGCGCGCGTTCGTTGCCCTCGTCGATGCCCGGCCGCTCCTCGAGGGGACGGGCGATCGGCCGCTGGTCGAGACCCGCGAGCTCGAGGCCGATGGCACCGTCACGATCCCGGCGGGCGTCGCCCACGGCTTCCTCGCGCTCGAGCCGCTCGAGCTCCTGTACCTCGTGACCAACGAGTACGACGGATCGGACGAGCTGGGCTTCGCCTGGGACGACCCCGCGGTCGGCGTCCCGTGGCCGCGCGTGCCGGGCACCGCGGAGGGTCTCCCCATCCTGTCGATTCGGGATCGCTCGAACCCCTCGCTCGCGGAGCTCGTCGCGAGCCTTCGCTGACCCTGTGACGGGCGCCGTGCGCGGTGCCTCCCGGAAACCGCGCGAGGCCCCCGGACCCCACCGCTCCGCGCGATTCCGTACTCGGGTCGCGCTGAACGGGCTACCTGATCCCTGACCATCCCGCGATTGAGCCGCCAACGCGCTCGCGGGAGGCTCTGCGTGCACTTATCCAGCACCCGGTCCTCATCCCGCGGAGCCCGCATTGCGCAAGACCGTCGTCGTTCTCGCCTTCACGCTCGTCGCTGCCCTCGGCGCGTTCGTCCCTGCCCGCGCGGCAGCGTACGTGTCGGACGCCAAGGTCGTGATCATCGTAGGCGCCGTCCACGGCGCGACAGACGAGTACCGCCGGCGCGGCGACGCCGCCGCGGCCGTCGCGGACGATTACACCCCCAACGTCGTCAAGGTCTACAGCCCGAACGCGACATGGAAGAAGGTCAAGGCTGCGACCGCGGGCGCGAACATCGTCATCTACATGGGTCACGGCAACGGCTGGCCGAGCCCGTACGCGTACGACCCGAACTACACGACCAAGGACGGCTTCGGGCTCAACGCGACGTCCGGTGACGGTGACTACAACAACAGGTACTACGGCGAGCCCTACGTCGAGCAACTCGACCTCGCGCCGAACGCGATCGTCCTGCTCCACCACCTCTGCTACGCCTCGGGCAACAGCGAGCCCGGCGACGCCGAGCCGACGGTCACCCGGGCGAAGAAGCGCGTCGAGAACTACGCCGCCGGGTTCCTGCGGTCGCCGGCCCGGGCCGTCATCGCCGATGGCCACATGGGCGCCGCGAACTACCTGCGCGCGCTGTTCACCACGAACCAGACGATCCTCTCGATGTGGCGGGGCATGCCGAACGCCAACGGCAACGAGTTCAGCTTCGCCTCGGGCCGGAACAGCGGGTTCACCGCCTACATGGACCCGGACTCGGCGACGAAGGGCTTCTACCGCTCGCTCGTGACGAAGCCGACGATCACGACGTCGCAGGTGACCGGCACAGTGGCTGCGACCGACGGCGTGCCCTCGACCTTCACGGTGCCCGGTCGCGCCGAGGTGATCGGCGACGGGGCCGAGCTGCTCGACTCGACGGGCCAGCCGCTCGGAACGACGCTGTCGACCGGGACTCGCCTCGCCGTCGTCGACAACCCCCTCGCGAGCGCCGGCGATGGCACCGGTCTGCTGCAGGTTGCGGGGCTCGACGACACCGGCATCACCGGCTACGTCCGCGTCGACGAGCTGGCCCCGCGCGACAGCACCGCGCCGATCGTGCTCGCCGCGGCAGCCTCGGCCGGCGCGATCTCACCGAACGGCGACGGCAAGGCCGACGAAACGACGGTGAGCGCCTCGTTCACCGAGTCGGTCGAGTGGCGGGTCACCTTCCGCAACGGGTCCGGTGCGGTCGTGGGGACGCGAAGCGGCTCGGGTCGCGACGCGGCGGCCGCGTGGGACGGGCTCGACGGCGGGACCGCGCTCCCCGACGGCGCCTACACGTACGAGATCCAGGGCACCGACGCCTGGGAGAACACCGGCTCGAAGAAGACCGGCACGATTCGGATCGACACGACCGGCCCGACGCTGTCCGGGATGCCGGCCGACGGCGACCCCGTCCCGTGGTTCGCCCCGAACGGCGACGGGTACCGGGACACGGTGTCGGTGGGCGGCTCGGTCTCCGAGGCCGGCGACCTCGTCCTTCGCGTTCGCGACGCGTCCAACGCGGTGATCCGGAGCCAGACGGTCAAGGTGTCCAAGGCCGGCCCCTTCACGCTCACCTGGGACGGGCGGACGGACGAAGGCACCGCCGCCACGGACGGCCGGTACGCCCTCCAGGTCACGCCGCGCGACGCGGTCTGGAACTCGGGCGCGTCGGCGACCGCGCCGGCCACGCTCGTCAACCTCGTCGGGCACGTGGCGGCCAGCAAGTCGCTCATCTACCCGCAGGACCGCGACGGTCTGGTCGACGGCACCACGCTGTCGTTCCGCCTCGACCGCGAGGCGACGGTCACCTGGACGATCCGCAACGCCAAGGGCACGGTCGTCGACACGCTGCTGGACGGCGAGGTCCTGCCGGCCGGCACGCACAAGCGCGGGTTCTACGGCAAGCGCCTCGACGGCACGATGCTGCCGGTCGGCGTCTATCGCTCGGTCCTCCAGGTGAGCGACGGCACGCTGTCGGCGAGCCAGAGCGCGACGTTCGAGATGAACGCGTTCCGCGTCTCGGTCTCCGACACGACGCCGCGACGCGGCCAGAAGATCACGGTGACGGTCGTCTCGGCCGAACCGCTCGCCGACCGGCCGCGGCTCTACGTGACGCAGCCCGGCAAGGCGACGTACTCGTTCCGCATGAAGACCGTCGCGACCCGGACCTACCGGACGACGTTCATGGTCAAGACCGGCGGCAAGGCCGGCACGCTGACGCTCCTCGTCAAGCAGAAGGACACGGGCGGGGGCCGGAACAGCAGCCAGCTCAAGCTCAAGCTGTCCTGACCGGCTGGCCGGTGCACCGGCGCCGCTACACTTGCCGGCGATGACGACCACCCCTGACGCCCGTCCCGACGCGTCCGCGACGACCGCCGGCGCGGGCGCCGGGACGTGGGTCGTGCTGCCGACCTACAACGAGGCCGAGAACCTCCGCCCGATCTCGGAGGCGATCCTCGCGCAGCTGCCGGGCGCGACGCTCCTCGTCGTCGACGACAACTCGCCCGACGGCACCGGCACGATCGCCGACGGCCTGGGTGCCGCCGACCCGCGCATCCGGGTCAGGCACCGGGCACAGAAGCAGGGCCTCGGCCGGGCGTATCTCGACGGCTTCGAGACCGCGCTCGACGCGGGCGCATCGGTCGTCGTCCAGATGGACGCCGACTTCAGCCACGACCCGGCCGTGCTGCCGGCGCTCATCGGGCCGGTCGAACGCGACGAGTGCGACATCGTCATCGGCTCGCGCTACGTCACGGGCGGCGGCGTCGTCGACTGGTCGATCTTCCGCCAGGCGATCTCGCGCGGCGGCAGCCTGTTCGCGAGGACCGTGCTCCGGCTCGCGCCGCACGACCTGACCGGCGGCTTCAAGGCGTGGCGCGCGAGCACGCTCCGGGACGTGCCGTTCGACGGCGTGCACGCGGGCGGCTACGTCTTCCAGATCGAGATGACCTACCGCGCAAGCCGCGCCGGCGCACGCGTCCGCGAGATCCCGATCGTCTTCCACGATCGGCGCGTCGGGCAGAGCAAGATGTCGCGGCGGATCGTCGCCGAGGCGCTGGTCGTCGTTGTCCAGCTCTGGCTCGAGGAGCAGCGGGCGCGGTTCCGCCGCGGTCCGCGCACCGGGGACGCCGGTCGCGGGTGACCGACGCGTCCCTCCCGCTCGGCCGGTCCCCGACACCCGCGGCACGGCCGCCGGGCGTCCGGATCGTGCTCGACGCTCGCCCGCTCCAGGACCCGGAGCGCGCGCCGGTCACCTCGGCCTACCTCGAGGGGCTGCTCTCGGGCTTCGACGCGACGCCACTCCCCGGGGAGTCGTTCGCGCTGTTCCTGCAGTCCGACCTCGACGACCCGACCGAGCGGTTCGGGAGTCTCGAGGTCGTCGGGCGGCGGCTCCTGCCGCCGACCCGGCTGCTCCGCTCCGCCGCGATGACCGTCGATCCGTTCGTGCTCCGTGGTGCGTCGCTCGGAGCGGCGTGGCGGGCGGAGCGCGGGGGCGCGGCCGGCGCGGTCTACCACGCGGCCGGCGGCGCGCTCCCGATCGGGTCGGGGCTGCCGATCGTCGTGACGCTGCTCGACCTCGCGCCCTGGGAGCTGCCGGGAGCCTTCCAGCGAACGGTCGTCACCCGCTTCGGGCAGCGGCTGCGCGGCCAGCTGATGCGCGAGGCGAGCGCGGTCATCGTGGGGAGCGATGCGGCGGCGACGCTTGCCCGTCGGGTCCTCCGTGTCCGGCGTGATCGCATCCGGGTCGTGCCGTTCGCGCCCAGCGAGGCGTTCCGGGCTTCCGGCCCGGCCGCGCGAGATGAGGCCGCCGTCGAGCGCGCCGCCCGGGAGGACCGGCATCGGCTCGGCCTCCCTGACCGCTATTTCATCTATGCCGGCCGGTACGACGCCCGCCACGACCTCGCGACGCTGCTCCAGGCGCTGGCCGATCTCGCCGCCGCCGGCCGGCCCGCGGCACTCCCCGAGGACGTGCCATGGCCGCCGCGCGTGCTGCTCGTCGACGCCACGCCCGACGACCGGGCGGCGCTGGCCCGGGCCGCGGCACGGGTCGACGTCGGCGACGCGCTGGCCTACGCGCCACGGCTCTCCCCGGACCGACTCGCGGCGCTCGTCGCGGGGGCGCGCGCTGCGCTGCTCCCGGTGCTGTCCGAGGTGGCGGGCTTCGCCGCGATCGACGCGCTCGCGGCTGGGACGCCGGTCATCGCGTCGACGGTCGGGGCACTCCCCGAGCTGATCGCGGGGACCGGGATCCTCGTCGAGCCGCGCGACCCGAGCCGGCTGGCCGTCGCGCTGCGGACGGCCTGGTCGGACGACGACGTGCATGCCCGGATCGCCGAAGCCGCGCGCGAGCGGGCCGCGGCGGATCGGCGGACATGGCGCGACGTCGCCGAGGAGACGCGCCGCGTCTACGCCGAGGTCGCGGGCGCGAGCGCTCCCGGGGTCAGCGGCACGCCCTGAGCCGACCGATCAGCCGCCCGGCGACGCGGTGGGTGCAGGCGAGGCGTCGGGCTCGGGGTCGGTGCCCGGGTCCCAGCCGATGGCCGTCCCGGTCGGCACCACCTGGACGAACGTCTGGCCCGCGGTCAGCGTGATCGGGTTGCCGTCGTTGTCGAAGAAGCGCGTCGGCCGGTTGAGGCCCTCCTTCTCCCACGTGCCGCGGATGCGGCGGCCGTTGGTGAAGATCCAGGCCTTGCCGTTCCCGACGTAGTCCGCCTCGAGCCGGTGCTTCGGCGAGCCGTCGTTGAGCGGCCCGAACCGCATGAACACCACGACGACGTTCTTCGGAGCGACCCGTTCCCTGGTTCCGGCATCGACCTGCTTGCCCTCGACGCTGACCGACCGACGCCAGGTGTTCGATGCGCGGTGGTACTGGTACGAGACCCGGTTGTACGGATACCGGACGACGATCGAGCCGCCGCTCGGGCGTTCCGCCTCCGGCGCGTCGGGTGCGAACCGCCAGGCCGACCTGTAGTCGCCATCCTCCGCGCCCAGCCGATTCCCGAGCCGGCGCAGCTCCCGCCCACTGGTGTAGACGTTGTGCGGCGGGGCGCGGAACGTCACCCGGTGGAAGAAGCGGCCCTCCCAGCGGAAGACCTCGGCGTTGAATACGGACTTGCCGTTGCCGCGCCGGGCCAGAATCTCCTTCGCCTGCGGCGAGCCCCCCGCGTGTGCGTAGACGGCCTTCCACTCGGCGGCCCACGCGATGTAGTAGAGCCGGGCGCTGCGGACGGGACCGATCTGCTCGGGCAGCGTGTCCTGGAAGATCGCCATGTAGCGCGGGATGCCGCCCTCCGCCGGCGCGTGCCACACGACGCTCGCTTCGCTCAGCCCCGACTGCGGCCGTGCCGGGCTGAGGTCGTCGATCATCACGGCGATCGGGTGACGGCGGGCCACAGCGGGTGACACGGGCAGCCCGGTCAGGGGAGCGGCGACGGTCGTCGGGGTCGGCGTGGGCGAGGGGGTCGGCGTCGGGGAGGGTGTCGGCGTTGCCGACGGCGTGGGGGATGGCAGCGAGACGATCGGCGTCGGGGTGGGCGTGGGCGATGCGACGGCCACCGGGGACTGGCTCGCGCCCGGGCCGGGTGAGCTTGCGGCGATGACGCCGATGACGACGCCGATGGCGACGGCCGCGACGACCGCGGCGAGGACAACGGGCCGCTTCATGCTGCGGTATCCATGTGCGTGCGTTCCCCTCGGTGCGGCGTCGATCCCGGTTCCCCGCGGCCGGAATGCGCCGCCTGGAATGCCGCGCGCAGGATACAGCGCACGGCGTCGGCTCGTGTGGGGCGGCGTCGATCGGCCGGTCGTCGAGACGAGCCCGTACGGTGGTTCGACGCGCGCGGTACGCTGCGTGTTGCGACGAGCCCGTGATTGCCCGCACCATCGAGGACCCAGCCATGGCCGACACGCACGCAGGGGACGAGAAGCCCACGGAGTCGCCGAGCGACACGAGCGCTGCGACCGAGGACGCGGCGACCGGTAACCCGCCTGAGGGGATCGCGCCGGCCAAGCCCCGCCGCGCGCGTGCCTCGGGCAAGCCGAAGGCCCAGTCCACGGGCGGCGCGACGGCGGCCGAAGCACGGCAGCGACCGTCGGCGACTCCTGCCGAGGAGGTTCGCGACGTTCGGGGCGAGGTCCTCGTCGTGCACCAGGGCGGCGTCAACGCCGCCGACGCCCGTCAGATCGACCTCCGCCAGGGCGGCATCGGGCGGGCAACGGCCGACGACATCGCGGTCAGCCAGGGCGGCATCGGGATGGCCCGCGGGGATCGGGTCTCGCTGGAGCTCGGCGGGATGGGGCTCGGGCTGGCCGGGGACCTGCGGGTCACGCAGGGCTTCGCCCGCACTGTCTTCGCGGGCAACGCCCGCATCGAGCAGGGTCTCGCCCGGACCGTCGTCGCCGGCCAGGCGACCCTCGACCGCAACGTCGGCGTGTTCATGCTGATCGCCGGGCGCGTCGAGGGGAACGTGCGCACGGTGCTCGACTGGCGGGGTGCGCTGGCATTCGGCGCCGCGCTCGGCCTCGTCATCGGCCTCCTGCGGCGGCGCTGAATCGGTGATCGACGAGGCGGCGCGCATCGACCCGACGGCGTCGGTCGACCCCGCCGTCGAGATCGGGCCCGAGACGACGATCGGGCGGGGCGTGCTGATCGAGGCGGAGGTCCGCGTCGGTGCGCGCTCGACGATCCACGACGGCGCGCGCCTCTACCGCGGGACGACGGTCGAGGACGGCGTGTTCGTCGGCCCGAACGCGATCGTCACCAACGACCGCTATCCACGCGCGATCACCTGGGACGGCCGGCGCGCCGAAGCGGCGGACTGGGAGCCGACTTCCGTGACGCTCGGGGAGGGATGCTCGATCGGGGCCGGCGCGATCGTCGTCGCGGGCAATGACGTCGGCCGGTTCGCGCTCGTCGGCGCGGGTGCGGTCGTGACCCGGCCGGTGCCCGCCCATGCCCTCGTCGTCGGCACACCGGCCCACCGGATCGGCTGGGTGTGCGCCTGCGGTCGGCGGCTCGTCGACTCGAGCGGCGATCCGGCTCCGGCCGAGGTCGAGCGCTACCGGATCGACCCGACGCTCGCCTGTCCGCGCTGCGGGCGCCACTACGCGTACGTGCCGGAGGACGACGACCTCAAGGAGCGCCGAGGCCCGACCGGCCCGCGAGGGTGAGCGGGGGGTCCGGCCCTGCCAGGGCCCTCGGACCGAAGTTGGCCCGGGCCGGCCCAGCCCGGGCCCTCGGCCGGGCCCGGCCTGCCCGCGGCCCACGGCCCTTCGACCCGGCCGATTTCGGTCCGGCCGAAGCCCCGGGAACATTCACGCGGGGCTGACCACGGAATCCGCACAACTGGCCGCGATCCCTGCACGAATGTTCGTGGGACTTCGCGCGGAGCGAAGTTGGCCCTGCCAGGGCCCTCGGCCCTGCCAGGGCCCTCCGCCCCAGGTTGGCCCGGCCCGCCCGCGATCCCTCGGCCCGGCCGGCCCGCGGCCCACGGCCCGTCGACCCGGCCGATTTCGGTCCGGCCGAAGTGCCGGGAACATTCACGCGGGGCTAATCACGAAATCCGCACAACTGGCCGCGATCCCTGCACGAATGTTCGTGGGACTTCGCGCCGAGCGAAGTTGGCCCTGCCAGGACCCTCGGCCTGCCCGCGGCCCTCGGCCCCAGGTTGGCCCGGCCCGCCCGCGATCCCTCGGCCCGGCCTGCCCGCGGCCCACGGTCCTTCGACCCGGCCGATTTCGGTCCGGCCGAAATACCGGGAACATTCACGCGGGGCCGACCACCAAGTCCGCACAACTGGCCGCGATCCCTGCACGAATGTTCGTGGGACTTCGCTCGGGGCGAAGTCGGCCTCGGTGGGCCCCCAGGCCACGGCCTGGACCGCCGCGGAACGCTCCTAGATCCGCCCCGCGGCCAGGCGCGCGGCCTTCGCCGCCTTGGCCTCCTGCATGTGCTGCTGGTGCAGCTCCACGACCGCCTGCGGCGCGCCCTCCAGCACGACCTGCCCCCGCTCGACGAGGATCGCCCGGTTGCAGTACTCGGTCACCCAGCCCATGTCGTGCGTCACCAGCACGACCGCCTTGGCCTTGCGCACGAGCTCGATGACCCGTGCCTTCGACTTCGCCCGGAACGCGGCATCGCCAGTGGCGAGCACCTCGTCGAGGAGCAGGATGTCGGGGTCGACCGACGTCGCGATCGAGAAGCCGAGCCGCGCCCGCATGCCGGACGAGTACGTCTTGAGCGGCGCGTCGATGAACTCGCCGAGGTCGGCGAACTCGATGATCGACGGGAGAAGCTCGCGAGTCACCGCGTCGTCGAGACCGAGGAACGCCCCGCCGAGCAGGATGTTGTCCCGTCCCGAGAGCTCGCTGTCGAACCCGGCGCCGAGCGTCAGCAACCCAGACACGTGCCCGTGGACGTCGACGGTCCCTTCGGACGGCTTGAGGATTCCGGCGAGCACCTGGAGGAGCGTGCTCTTGCCCGCACCGTTCGGGCCGATGATCGCCAGCGACTCCCCGTGGGTCAGGTCGAACGAGACGTGGCGGAGCGCCCAGAACTGCTTGCCGCTCTGCCGGTTGATCAGGTTCGACAGCTGCTGCCGGATCGTCACCTTCCGGTTGAAGCGCAGGTTGTAGTAGACCCCGAGGTCCCGGACCTGGATCGCGTACGGCGCGCCGGCACGCAGCCGGGGCGGAGCCTCGACGGTCATCACAGCACCTTGGCGAAGGTCGGCTCGAGGCGCTTGAAGAGGATCGTCGCGAGAGCCAGGAACACGACGCTCACGACGAGGAGGATGGCGAGCCCGACCCAGTCGGGTCCGAGCCCTGCCCCCGGCGCGTCGGGCGCCCCGTAGATCACGGCGCGGTACGAGCTGAACAGCACCGAGAACGGGTTGAGCTGGAAGATCGTGAGGATGATCGGGTGCTCCTTGACGAAGTCGACGTCCGACAGCCGGTCGAGCCCGTACAGCCCGGGGCTCAGGTACCACCACAGCCGCAGCAGGTGGCGCATGACGTTGCCGAGGTCGCGGAAGAACACGTTGGCCGCCGACACGAGGATCGCCATTGCCAGCGAGAACACGTACTGCACGACCGCGATCACCGGGATCAGCAGCACGAACGGGGTGATCCGGTCGCTGTAGAACAGGAGGAGCGCGCCGAGCGGGATGAGCCCGAAGGCGAAACCGACGATCCCCGCGGTCGCCGACGAGATCGGCAGCACGATCTTCGGGAACGCGATCTGGCGGATCAGCTGGCTCGAGCTCACCACCGACGACGACGCGTCGTTGACCACGCTCGAGAACCACTTCCACGGCAGGATCGCGCAGAAGATGAACAGCGGGAAATCGGGGTAGAGACCGCGCGCCAGGATCGTGATGAACACGAAGTACACGGCCATCTGGAGGAGCGGGTCGAGCACCCACCAGAAGTTGCCGATGAGCGTGTCGGCGCCGCGCTTCTTCATGTCCGCGCGAACGAGGTACCCGACCAGCCGCTGCCGCGATCGGACCTCCCCGATCGCCTCGGTCAGCAAGGCAATCGGGCTTCTCGCACCGGCCGTGTTGCTGTAGGCAGCCGGCGCTTCGGTCGTGGCGGACATCGGGCCGAAGGGTATCACCTGACGGGGCCCCGGCAGGCGCGGTCGACCCCGTCCAGGGGCCGCGCCGGCCCTTGTGGCGAGCCGACCCGAGGGCCTATAGTCGCGGCGGCGGCATCCGGCGCCCAAGCTCCGATCGGGTCCCTGCGCGATCCGCTCGAGGAGCCAAAGGGGATCGCTGTCCTCCGGATGACTGACGGTCGTGTGCCTGATGGTCGTCGCTTCGGTGCGCAGGGCTGACGCGGTGGCCGGAGGGACATCGATGACCGAGCAGAAGCACCGCAAGGCGCTCATCCGCGCGCGGATGGCGCGGACCGGCGAGTCGTACACGGTCGCGCGCAGCCACATCGTCGCGCGCGAGATTCCGCCGAGCCTGACCCCCACGGCCGCCTTCCAGGCCCACGACCGTCACTGCATGACGGTCGTGTTCACGCCCGACGACCAGGAGCTGATCAGCGGCGGCTTCGGTGGCCAGGCACGGATCTGGACCCTCGACGGCCGGCCCGCCGGCGAGCTGGCCGGACACGAGCAATCGGTGAACGTCGTGCGCATCTCGGCGGACGGCGAGACCGCGATCACGGCGAGCTCCGACAAGACGGTGCGCGTGTGGGACCTCCCGACACGCAGCGAGCGCGGGATCCTCGGGCGGCACCGTCGCCAGATCCTCTCGCTCGACCTCGATGCGGCGCGCGGTCGGGCGTGGAGCGGCGGTCACGACGGCAGGCTCATCGCCTGGGACCTCGAGCGCGGGGACGCGATCGTCGAGCTGGACCTCGGCACATCGGTGACCGCGCTCGCGGTCCGTGCCTCGGACGGCGCGGTCCTCGCCGGCACGGCTGGCGGGGGGATCGCGATCGTCGACCCGGACGGAGCGCTCCTGACCCGGCTCGGGGATCCGGCAGCCGTGATCGGCTCGGCGTCCTGGGCCGCCGACGGCTCGTTCCTGATCGCCTCGACCCGGGACGGCTCCACGATCTGGGCCGCGGACGGCTGGGAAGCGGTCCGCACCCTCGTCGGCGGGTCGGGCAGCATGCTCCCGGTCGCGCTGAGCCCGGACGGGAGCCGCATCGCGCTCGGGTGGGACAACCACCTCGGCCTGTGGAGCGCCGACGAGTCGGCGCCTGCGGTGACCGTCGACGGTCTGCCGAAGGGCGTCTACGGCTTGTCGTTCTCGCACGACGGTCGGCATCTTGCGATGTCGGCCGCCGACGGGCGCGTGCGGCTCTGGTCGGTCACGTAGCGGACGAATCCCGGTGACGCGGCCGGGGCCCCGCCGATCGGTGCGGACTCAGGAGCCGAGGAACCGCTCCACGAAGCGGTCGCTCGCGCGCCCGTCCGCGTCGCCGAGGTGCCGGGCGATGAACGCGTCCCACGCCGCGTCGTCGACGCGGGACGATCGGACCGCCTCGATCACCTCGTCGGTCGTCGTCGCGATCGCGCCGACGAGGTCGCGGCGCATGTCGAGGTACAGGCCGGGATCGGCCTCGTAGGCCGCGAGATCGGGCACGATCAGCACGATCGGCCGACGCAGCAGCGCGAACTCGAAGACCGAGGACGAGTAGTCGGTCAGCAGGACGTCGGTCGCCGTGAAGACCTCGTTGATCTCCAGCCGGGGATCGATGACCACGTCGAAGCCGGCGGTCCACGCCGGGTCCACCGCGAGGTTCGGGTGGGTCTTGACCGCGAGCACGTGATCCGCGGGCAGCGCGGCTCGGAGCCGCGCGGTGTCGATCGGTGGGCCGGGGTGCTTGCCGCGACCGCGGCCGCGGAACGTCGGGGCGTAGAGGACGACCCGGCCCCCCGCGAGCGCCGGATAGCGCCGGAGGACGGCCGCCCGGGCCGCGTCCATCGACTCACGGTCGAAGAAGAAGTCGGTGCGGGCCGAGCCGAGCGGGAGCACCCGCTCGAAGGGCGTGCGGAACGCGCGCGCCCACGGCTCGCGCGACGCCTCCGACGTCGTGACGACGTAGTCGTAGCCGCGGTGGAGGAACGACCGCTCGGGCTCCTCGAGCGGCTGGCTGGTGTCGGCCCCGAAGCGCTTGAGCGCCCCGACCGCGTGCCACACCTGGACCACGGTGGTCGACGGGCGACGGGACCCCACGTGGACGGGGAGGTACGCGTTGTCGATGACGACCAGCCGCGCGGTCTGGAGGTGGTACATGCCGCGGATCGTCCGGAGCAGGTAGCCGAGCTTGGCGCGGAGGCCGTAGCCGTACGGCTCGAGCAGCAGCACGTACCGCAGGTCCGGCCGCCGCCGACGCATCGCGGCGAAGATCCAGGCCAGGTTGCCCTCCAGGGCGGTGTGGCGGGGGCTGGCGAGCACGACGCGGTTGGGTCGGACCGGGAGCAGGCGGCACAGGGCGGCAACGATGCGCAGGAGGGCCTGCGCGAGGCGGAACTCGAGCCGGCTCATCCGGGGCGACGCTGACCCCCCGGCAGTGCCTCCGCGGCGACGGAACCCGGCACGCCCTCGCCGGCGGCGGCCTCGCCGCCGGGGACGTCGACCGGGCCGGTCCTCGTCGGATCTCCCGCCGGCGCCGCGGCGCCGTCGTGACGCTTGATGTCGACCACCTGGCCCGTCAGGTCGGAGCGGAGCAGCCGGAGGGTGGCGACGGCCACCTCGGCCGCGGTGAGCATCCCGACCGGGGATTCGTCGGGGAACGCGCGCCGGCGCATCGGCGTGTCGGTGCGCTCCGGGCTCACCGCGTTGACGCGGATGCGGTCGTCGGCCCACTCGTCCGCGAGCCCCTGGACGACGTTGACGACCGCGGCCTTGCTCGCGGAGTAGGCGACGTATTCCGGGCGTCCGCGGGTGAACGAGCTCGACGCGAAGAGCGTCAACGAGCCGGCCGCGTCCCGGAGATGCGGGTAGGCCGCGCGGGCGACGTTGAGCGACCCGGTCAGGTTGACGTCGATGATCTCGGCAAGCTCCTCGGGCTGCGTCTCGCTGACCCGGCCGATCCGCAGCAGCCCCGCGGTGCACACGACGTGGTCGAGCCCGCCGAGCGCCTCCGCGGCGGCGTCGACCCGAGCCTGTACCGCCGCGGCGTCCCGGATGTCGAGCCCGAGCGACCGGCCCTCGACCGCGGTCCGCGCACCGAGCCGCCCGGCCTCATCGGCAATCGCCTTGCCGATGCCGTTCGTGCCGCCGATCACGAGGATCCGATCGCCCTCGAGCGTCTCCTCCGCCACCCCGGGCGCGGGCGGGGCGAGGATGCGCATCTGGAGCATGCGGTCGGCGAGCACGAGGTCGATGCGCGTCGTGATCTTCAGGTTGACCTCGTCGCCGGCCACGGCCAGGACCCGCGCCGACGGCACGTAGCGCAGGACGAGGCTGCAGTCGTCGGTCGCCTGGAGGTCGCCCGCGTCGGCGGCCCGCTCGTACGCCGCGCGGAGCACGCCCGCCAGGAAGACCTGCGGGGTCTGGCCCCGGCGGTAGCGCGCCCGGTCGGGGATCTCGACGACGTCGTCCCCCTCCACCACGACGAGCGTGTCGGCGCTCGGAATGACGGTGTCGGTCGCCTCCGCGACGCCGGTCGCGACGGGCTCGATCGAGCGGCGAACGACGTCGACCGGGACCAGCGGGCGGACGGCGTCGTGGACGACGACGACGTCCGAGTCGGCCGCGCCCAGCGCCCGAAGCCCGGCGAGCGTGCTCTCGTTGCGTGTCGCCCCGCCCGGCACGACCGACACGGGCACGCCCCCGACCGCCTCACCGACGGCCGCCGTGGTCTGGGGCACCCAGTCCGGATGCGACACGATCACGATCCGGTCGACGCCCGCCTCCGCGACCGCCCGGACGCTCCGGACGAGGATCTCCTCGCCGGCCAGCCGGATGAACTGCTTGGGCTTCTCGGCCCCGAAGCGCGTGCCGCCGCCGCCGGCGAGCAGGATCGCGAGGATGCGCCGCTCGGGCGTCGGGCGCTCGGTCACGTGAGCCGCCGCGACGACATGCCACGGGACGCGATGCGGCGAACACGTCGGATGAAGGGGCGCCAGGGCCGTCCGGCACGCCGCCGCCGGTGCATCTCGTGGGTCATGGGGGGCCGGATCCGGGGACGGGGCTCGGTCGCGACTCGGATGAGCTCGTCGGCATGCGCCTGCGTCCTCGGGTCTGCCATGCGCGCGCGCATGTCCCAGGCGCGCATTCGCTGCTCCTCACGCTCGGACATGCGGCCGAGCCGTGCGTCCAGCTCAGCCACGACCCACGCGCGATGGCCGTCGGCGACTCCGTCGGCCGATGGGGCGTACCAGCGCTTGAGCCACGACAGGTTGGACGAGTCGGCGCGGACTCTCTCCCGAAGCAGTCGCATCAGCCGGCTCGAGCCCGGGTAGCGGGCGAGCGTGAACGCGACCACGTCCTCGTGGGGGATCGGGACCTGGCTCAGGCGTTTCACGGAGTCGCGCCCCCTGATCATGTGCTCGAGATCTGCGTCGCTTGGCCAGACCCCGGTCAGCGCGGCATCGAGGGTCGACTTTCGGAAGCACTTCCAGCACGACCGGCACGGTTCGCCGGGCTGGCCGCGAATGCAGGACTGGACCAGATCACTCCATGGAGAGCCGGTGCAGATGCGTGCCGTCCCGACCTCGCTCACGCCGGCGACCGGGCTACCGAACTGGAGTCCGACGGCGGCGAATGCCGTCGCCCACGGCACGCGTCGCCGACTCCAGTCGAGGAACACGGGATGGCCAATCCCGTAGGCGCTCTCGGCGATCACGCCCCAGCTGACCGAGTCGAAGCACCGCTTGTCGGCGAGCAGGACGGCAGCGGCCGCGTTCGCCCAGTCGGTCGGGAAGCCAACGGCGTTGCGGAGGTGCTCGAAGTCGGACTCGACGACCGACACGAAGCGCCCGTGCCGGGTTTGTAGCTGCTCGATCGCGTACATCGCGGCGTCGTCACGATAGATGGACCGAATCTCGCCAGCCGGGGGATCGATCCGGCGATGGAAGACAGCCTGGGTGTGGGTCGGCATCACGGTCAGCGCGGCGAACGAGTCGGCGCCTCCGCTGAAGGCCAGCGCCGGGAGACCGTCCGCGGGTGTCGACCGTGGTTCGAGCGTGGTGTCGATCGGTGCCAGATCAACCTTCAGGTGCTCGTGCACGGCGCGCGCGAACGGCTCCGAGACCCCGCGATCGAACGCCAGCGCGTTCGCCCACGGTCGAAGCAGGAGCACGACGGCGAGCGCCTCCAGATCTGGGTGAACGTCGTCGGCCACGAGGTCGGCGATCCGGAAACGTGCTTCGAAACGGACCATGTTCCCGCGGGTCCGCTCGATCGGTTCGCCGTTCTCGGCGACGAAGCGGAAGGTGGGTCCGTCAGCGCCCCAGTCCGTGTGCACCCTCACGGCCGGTACTCTACAGGCTCACCTGTGCGAGCGGCCGCAGCCCCCGCTGCCGTCGACCGGGGCCCACGGCCGTCGTCGAATGCCGACCGCCCGCTCGGCCTATCCTCTCCGGGATGCGCCGTGTCCTCACCCTGCTTCGCCTCGCCTTGGTCCGGGCGGGCTTCGCCGCCGGTCGCCGGCTCCCGCTCAGGCGTCGGGTCGTGCTCGCAACCGCGCACGCCGAGCGCATCTCGGGCAACCTCGAGTTCATCCGCCGCGAGCTCGCAGCCCGGTACCCCGGGCTGCCAGTGACGGTCTTCGCGTTCCGCCAGTCGACCTCGCGAGGTGGCCGGATCGGGGCGGCGATCAAGGCGCTGCGGTCCGGCTTCCTGCTCGCGACCTCGCGGGTCGTCGTGGTCGACGACTACTTCTTCCCGATCTACGCGGTCACGCCGCGACCGGGCACGGTGCGCGCGCAGGTGTGGCACGCGTGCGGGGCCTTCAAGAAGTTCGGCTACTCCGTCGTCGAGAAGGAGTTCGGGGCGGACGAGGACCTCCTGAAGCACGTCCGCATTCACAGCAACTACGACATCGTCCTGGTCTCGTCCCGGTCGGTCGCCCCGCACTATGCCGAGGCGTTCGACCAGCCGCTCGAGCTGTTCCGGTCCGATCTGGGCATCCCGCGCACCGACGTCTTCTTCGGGGAGGAGCGGATCGCCGCCACGGCCGCGTCGGTTCGTGCCCGCTATGCGATCCCCGCCGACCGGCGGGTCGTCCTGTACGCCCCGACGTTCCGTGGTGCGACGATCGGCCAGGCCGCGCATCCCGCACACCTCGACCTTCCCCGGATGCACGAGGCGCTCGGTGACGACCACGTCGTGCTCGTGCGGCTGCACCCGTTCGTCCGTGCCGCCGCGCCGATCCCGCCTGAGCTCGCCGGGTTCGCGATCGACGTCTCCGATCACCCCGAGTTCAACGAGCTCCTGCTCGTGACCGACGTGCTCGTGACCGACTACTCGAGCGCGATCTTCGAGTTCGCGTTGCTCGGCCGGCCGATGGCCTTCCTCGCTCCCGACCATGCCGCCTACGAACGCGAGCGGGGGTTCTACTTCGACTACGCGAGCGGAGTTCCGGGTCCGGTCTTCGAGACGACCGACGCACTCGCCGGGTGGCTTCGCTCGGGCGTGGTGGACCTCGATCGAGTCGCGCGCTTCCGGCAGGCGTCGTTCGACGTCGCCGACGGCGGGGCGACGGCCCGCTTCGTCGACCGCGTCGTCGTGCCCGGACTCCGCGATGGGAGCATCGCGCGTCCCTCCTGACCACGCGCGGAGCCACCGCCGACGGCGTGCGCAGGGGTCGTGATGTACCCTTCCGCCGATGCTCGCGACCCGCGACGAACCGACCGAGTCCGGCGGCGCCCCGGCGACACCGGAGACTCCGGCGGCACCCGATTCCCCTCGACCGCAAAAGCGCCGCCCGCGGATCGCGTACCTGTCCTACTCGACGGCCGAGTTCGATTCGCGCACCCAGCGCATGGCCCGCTCGGCACTCGACGCGGGCTACGACGTCGTCGTCTACGCACGCTGGCAGCCCGGGGTGCCGCCGACCGAGGAGGCCGACGGGTACCGGATCATCCGCGTTCCGTTCGACTGGCGGCTCGCGTTCCCGATCTGGCGACGACGGGCGATGCGCCGTCAGAAGCGCCGGATGGCGGATCCCGCGAACCACGTGCCGAAGCCCGCTCTCCCGCCGCTCGACGGCGGCACGGACGGAACCGAGCAGGCCGAGGCCGCAGAGGCGGCGGCTGCCGAGGCGGAGGGTGTCGACGAGGCGGAGGGTGTCGACGAGGCGTCGATGGACCAGGCGGCGGCCATCGGAGCGGGCACGGTTGCGCCCGAGACCGTCGCAGACCCCGCCCTCGGGGCCGCCGAGCACGCCGCTCCGTCCGACGAGGACGCCGATCGCGAGTCAGCGGTCGCGGTGCGCCGCCGCAAGCGCGCAACGTTCCTGTGGCGCACCACGAGGCGCCTGCCCCGACCACTGCGTCGACCCGCGCTGCGCACCCTCCGGCCGCTGCGCGCGGTGGTTCGCCCGATCTGGCGCGTCGTCCGGTCGCCGAATCGCTCGACCCGCCGCTACCGACCGTCACGGCCCGTGAAGCGGACCTCGCCCGAGCTGACCCGAACGATGCGCGGCAAGATCGACCAGTTCCGCCGCCAGGCCATCCTCTTCCCGTTCCGCCCCATGGGCTGGGCATGGGCGCTCGAGGAGGTCGTCGAGCCGGCCGACGTCTGGCACGGCATGTGGGCGGGCTCGCTCCCGGCGCAGATGCGGCTGCGCAAGCGCTTCGGTGGCCGCACGATCTACGACAGCCGCGACGTCTACATGCACGCGCGCACCTTCGGCTCGATGGGGCCGACGATGCGCCGCGTGTTCGAGATCGTCGAGCGCCGCTGGGCCCAGGCCGCCGACACCGTGCTGACCGTCAACGAGGCGTACGCCTCGATCCTCGAGCGCAGCCTGCGCGTGCCGCGACCACCGATCGTGATGAACTGCCCGGCACGCTGGACACCGCCCGAGCCGCGCCCGGACCTCCTGCGCGAGGCGATCGGGCTCGATGCGGCGACGCGCGTCGTGCTCTACCAGGGCAACCTGATGACCGAGCGCGGGATCGAGGAGTCGATGGACGCGATCCTCGACGTGCCGAACGCGGTGCTCGCGCTGCTCGGCTACGGTCCACAGCGGTCGAACTACGCGGAGCGTGCCGCCGCCCCGCCGTACGCCGGCAAGGTGTTCGTCCTGCCGGCCGTGCCGCCGTCGGAGCTCCTGACCTGGACCGCGAGCGCGGACGTCCTCGTGATGGCGATCCAGCCGACGACGCTCAACCATCGATACACGACGCCGCAGAAGCTGTTCGAGGCATGCGCGGCGGGCGTGCCGGTCGTCGCCTCGGACCTGCCCGGCATGGCGGAGGTCGTCAATGCGACCGGGGCCGGCGTGTTGTGCGACCCGACGTCGCCGGCCGATGTCGCGGCGGCGCTCCGGCGCGTGCTCGATGCTCCCCCGGAGGAGCGAGCGCGCTGGTCGGGGGCGGCGCTCCAGGCGGCCCACACGACGTACAACTGGGAGACCCAGGTGGAGACGCTGCTCGACGTCTACCGCCGGCTCGTCGCCGCGGGTCGCGGCTGAGCGGTCAGGGTGCCCCGGGAGCGTGATCGATCGGTGCCTGTATTCTCGGCCCATTCCGTCCGACGCTGATTCGCGCGGCGCGCACGGTGCGCCGCGCGCCTTGGAGGTTCCGTGACCCAGGATCGCCGCGTGGCCGTCATCGGCCTTGGCTATGTCGGCCTGCCGCTCGCCATCGCGTTCGTCGAGGCGGGACTCGACGTCGAGGGCATCGACGCGTCGCCGGCCCGCGTCGCCGAGCTGTGCTCCCGGCGCTCGCCGATCGACGACGTCTCCGACGAGCGGCTGTCGGCCGCGTTGGACCGGGGGCTGACGGTGGTTCCCACGATCGACGCCCACCTCCGCGACGCCGACGCCGTGTTCGTGTGCGTCCCGACCCCGATCACGACGACCAAGGACCCGGACCTCGGACCGGTGCTGTCGGCCGGCGCGTTCATCCGCGAGCACGTCCGGGCGGGTCAGCTCATCGTCCTGCAGTCGACGACGTACCCCGGGACCACGACCGGGCCGTTCCGGGCCGAGATCGAGCGCAGCGGGCTGAAGGCCGGAACCGACTTCGATCTCGCGTTCGCCCCGGAGCGCGTCAACCCGGGCGACCCCGCCAGCGCCTCGAAGGGCGTCCCCCGGCTGGTCGGCGCGACGACGCGCGAGGGGACCGCCCGCGCGGCGGCGCTGCTGCGCAACGTCAACGACCAGGTGGTCGAGCTGTCCTCGCCGGACGCGGCCGAGCTCGCCAAGCTCCTCGAGAACGTCTTCCGCAACATCAACATCGCCTTCGTCAACCAGCTTGCGCTGCTGTGCGAGCGGATGGGCCTCGACGTCTGGGAGGTGATCGACGCCGCCGCGACGAAGCCGTTCGGGTTCATGCGGTTCACGCCGGGACCGGGCGTCGGTGGGCACTGCATCCCGGTGGACCCCTACTACCTCGCGTGGCGAGCCCGCGAGTTCGACTTCACCGATCGGTTCATTGAGGCGGCCGGCGACATCAACTTCGCGATGCCCCGGCACGTCGTCGACCTCACCGGTGAGGCGCTCAACGAGCGCGGTCGCGCGATCAAGGGCTCGAAGGTCGGCGTGCTCGGAGTCGCCTTCAAGCCGAACGTCCAGGACGCCCGCAACTCGCCGGCCGCCGACGTGCTCGCGGGCATCGCCGAGCGCGGCGCGGAGGTCCGCTTCCACGACCCGCACGTCCCGGAGTTCCGTGACGCGGCGGGTGCGGTTCGGACGAACACGGACCTCGACGAGCTTCTCGGCTGGGCCGACGTCGTCGTGGTCGTCACTCCCCACCGGGCGATCGACTGGGACGTCGTCTACGACCGGGCCGATCTCGTCGTCGACACCGTCAACAGCTCGGCGGGACGGGCCGTTCGGCCGCGCCAGGTCCTGCGTCTCGGAGCCGGCTGGTCGAGCGAGGGCTGAGGAGCCGTGGCGCGCCGCGATTCCGTTCTGGCTATGCTCGGCGGATGGGCGGCGCCACGCCGGCGAGGGACCGGGCCACGGGTGCCGCCGAACGGGGAGCGTCCGTGACGACCGCGACCACCGCGACGCACGTCCTGCGGATCAGCCACGCTGCGCGGGCGCCTGGACCCGACGAGGTCGTGCTCGTCACCGACACGACCTGGACACCGCGTGCCGGAGAGGCGCAATCGGGCCGCGTCATCTCGTTGCGCGATGTCGCCGAGCGCGTGATGCGCGAGCGCGACGTGATCGCCGAGACGGCCGGCCTCCTCGACGACTGGGCCGAGTCGACCGGCATCGCCGAGCTCCTCGCGGTGGACGGGACCTCGTTCTGGTACGGGATGCGCCTCCGCCACTGGACGTGGCTGCTCGACCAGCTGCTGTGGATCACGATCCTCGACGACGTGCTGGCGGGTGCGGGCCCGCGTGCGATCGCGATCGAGCACGGCGTCGACGAGGGCCTCGTCGAGGCGGGACGGCTGGTGGCGGCGCGGGACGGCCTGCGCTTCGAGCCGCCACCGCCGGTCGCGGTCGCGGCGAGCGCGCCGGCCGGCCCGCCGGCGGCGGATGCGGCCGCTGCGGACGATCTCGACGCCGATCCGCCGGACCACCAACCGGCCGATCCCCCGGCCGCCGCCAGGGTGTCCGCCCACGCCGACGCACCACGAGCCCCGGTTGCACGCGTGGGCGCGCCTCGTCGGAAGGGCCAGGGCAAGGGCAGGCGCAGGGGCGGTGCCAGGGGGATCGTGAGGCGGATCCGACGACGGATCAGCGGTGCACGCCAGGAGTCCCAGCGGCTGCCGCGCGCCCCGGAGCCGCCGCGCGAGCCGATCCTGCAGCGGCTGAACCAGTCCCTGCGCGACCGATTCTTCCCACCGGAGCCGGAGCGCCGCCGACGGCTCGCGCTCAAGCGCCTCGACAGGATCGCGAACAGCAGGGTCCGGCCGCTGCTCGTCGTCCAGGCGCACGTCCGGCAGCGTGTCGACACGCCCGCCGGCTCACGCCTCGTCAACACGTACCTCGGCCCGGTCCTGGACCGCCTCCGGGGTTCCGACCTCGATCCGGTCGAGCTCGACATCCGCGGCTTCCTGGAGGACGACGAGACATGGGAGCGGCTCCGGGAGCAGGGCGGTGAGCGGATGCTGCCGGCCGACGTCCTCACGATCGCCCAGGAGGATCCGGTCGTCCCGGGGCTGAAGGAGCGCGCAGCCGCCCTCTCGAACCGCCTCGCGACGCTCGACGCCCCGCTCGTCGTGTCCGGCATCGACCTGGGACCCGCGCTGGCGCGCCGCGTCGCCCAGCGCTCGCGTGCCGCGCTCGTCCGGGCGATCGTCGATGTCGAGCGCATCAGGCGGCTGATCCGGCGCATCCGGCCGGCCGGGATCCTGCTGGCGGACGAGTACCACCGCCAGGACTGGCTCGCGGCCGCCGCGCGGGAGCGGATCCCGACCGCAGCCATCCAGCACGGCGTCATCTACCGTTGGCACACCGGGTACATCCACCGGACGCGACCCGCCTCGTTGCGGCTGCCGAACCGCACCTACGTCTTCGGTGAGTGGGAGCGCGACCTGCTGGTCACGCACAGCGTGTACCGGCCCGACGAGGTCGTCGTCGGTGGCTCGCCACGGCTCGACCTCCACGATCCCGGGCCCGTCGACCGGGAGGCCGTCCGCGCGGAGATCGGCGTCGACCCTGAGGACCGGATGGTCGTGCTCTCGGGCACCTGGGGGCCCATGTACCGCCGATTCCACTACCCGATCGCGCTCGCGCGCCTGTTCGACCGGAGCGTCGAACGCGTCCACCTGGTCGTCAAGCTCCATCCGTCCGAGCGGGACGAAGGACCGTACCGGGAGGCGATCGAGCGCCTGGCCGCCGCTCGCGGGTTCGCGCCGCCCCGGATCTCGGTGGTGCAGCGGGTGGATCTCTACCGGCTGCTCGCGGCGGCCGATGCCCACCTCGGGATCCACTCCACGGTCCTCACCGAGGCCGTCGTGACCGGCACGCGGAACCTCCTGGCGGACGTGCTCGCGGCGAGCGACCTGCTGGGCTACGTCGACGCGGGAGCCGCACACCCGGTCCGCTGCGCCGACGACCTCGAGGCCGCCCTCGCGCGCCCGCGCGAGGCGCTCACGTCGGGTTCGGCGCGTGAGGCGTTCCTGCGCGCGCACTTCGAGCCGGGGGAGGCCAGCCGCCGGATCGCGGACGACCTCCTGGCATGGCTGCGCTGAGCAGTCCGCTCCTGTTCCTCGTGCCGGCGCGCGCCGGCAGCGTTCGGGTCCCGGGCAAGAACCTGCGGCTCGTGGCGGGCATCCCGCTCGTCGGGTGGGGGATCCGGATCGCACGGCTCGCGGCGGCACGGCTGCCCGGCGGACCGCACGTCGTCGCCTGCAGCACCGACGACGCGGAGATCGGAGCGGTTGCCACGGCCTGGGGCGCGGACGCGATCATCGCCCGGCCGCCCGCGCTTGCAACGGCGACCGCGACCTCGGTCGATGTCGCGATCCACGCGCTCGACGAGCTGGCAACCCCCGGCTCCATGTTCCGTGCGGTCGTGCTCGTCCAGGCCACCTCCCCGCTGACCCATCCCGGGGACATGGTCGCGGCCGTCGAGCGCTTCGATGGCGGCGCCGACTCGGTGGTGAGCGTCACGCCCAGTCACCCGGCCGCGTGGCACCTGGGGCTCGAGGCCGGCGAGGGCGCCGACGCGCACGACGATGTCCTCACCGGCGCCTTCTACGTCGTCGCGCCCGAGGTCCTGCGGACCCGGCGCCGGTTCGTCGAACCCGGGCGCACGGAGCCGTTCCGGGTCCCGCCCGATCGCTCGATCGACGTCGACGAGCCGCTCGACCTCGTGCTCGCCGAGGGCATCCTGGCGGCGCGCCCGGTCCGGCCGCTGTCGATCGGGGACCGTGCCGTCGGCGGGGGCCGAGCGTTCGTCATCGCGGAGGCCGGGGTCAACCACGACGGCCGCCCCGAGCTCGCCCATCGCCTGGTCGACGCGGCGGCGGACGCCGGCGCCGACGCCGTCAAGTTCCAGACGTTCGACCCCGCGGCGCTGGCCGCCGCCGACGCCCCGACCGCCGACTACCAGCGATCGCGCGGCGAGACCGGGAGCCAGCGGGCGATGCTCGAGCGGCTCGCGCTGCCCGCGGACGCCTGGCTCGCACTCCAGGCGCACGCCCGCGAGCGCGGTCTCGCCTTCCTCTCGACACCGTTCGACCTGGTGTCGGCGGACCTGCTCGATCGGCTCGACGTTCCCGCATTCAAGGTCGGCTCGGGCGAGCTCACGAACATCCCGTTCCTCGCGGCGCTCGCCCGTCGGGGCCGCCCGATGCTGGTCTCGACCGGGATGGCGACGATGGTCGAGGTCGCCGACGCCGTGGACGCGATCGCCTCGGCGGGCGACCCGCCGCTCGCGCTGTTCCACTGCGTGTCGAGCTACCCGGCACGGCCGGAGGACGCCAACCTGCGGGCGATCGAGACCATGCGGCGCGCGTTCGGCGTGCCGGTCGGCTGGTCCGACCACACGCTCGGCGTCGAGCTCCCGCTGGCGGCGGTCGCCGCGGGCGCCGTGCTCGTCGAGAAGCACGTGACGCTCGACCGCACGATGCCGGGTCCCGACCACGCGGCCTCGCTCGAGCCGGGGGAGCTGCGCGCGATGGTCGTCGGGATCCGGGCCGTCGAGGCCGCGCTCGGCACGGGGCGCAAGGAGCCCGTCCCGGCCGAGCAGCCGATCGCGCGCGTCGCCCGCCGCAGCCTCCATTGGCGGCGCGCCCTTCCCGCCGGCGCCGTGATCGCGGAGGCGGACCTCGTTGCGCTGCGCCCGGGGACCGGGCTGTCGCCGGCCCGCGCGGCGGGCCTGGTGGGTCGCCGCACACGACGCGCGGTGGAGGCGGGAGCGCTGGCCCTCGAGGACGACGCCGAGCCCGGGACGCCGCGGTGAGCGCGGCAGGAAGCGAGGGCAGCCGGCCGGTGTGTCGGGTGGCGGTCCTGACGACGGGCCGCCAGGATTGGGGGATCCTCCGCTCGACCTGCGAGGCGCTTCGGGACACCCCCGGCATCGAGCTCCGTGTGCTTGCCGGCGGGATGCACCTCTCGAATCGGCACGGTCGAACCGTCGAGCGTGTCCGGGAGGCAGGTTTCGAGCCCGTCGAGCTGGCGTGGCTGTCCGAGGCCGGCGACGACGCCCCGGATCGCCAGGCCGCCGAGGCCCTGGCGCGGATCGGGGAGGCGCTCCGGGACGATCCGCCCGACGCGCTGGTCCTCGTCGGGGATCGCTTCGAGACCGCCGCAGCGGCGTTGGCCGCGACCCTGGCCCGGGTCCCGATCGTCCATCTCCACGGCGGCGAGCAGTCGCTCGGCGCGTTCGACGACGCCCTCCGGCACGCGATCACGAAGCTCGCCCACCTCCACCTCGTGAGCGCCGACGAGCACGCTCACCGCGTCGTCGCGCTCGGCGAGGACCCGGGGAGCGTCCGCGTCGTCGGGGCCCCGGGTCTCGACAACGCCTTCCGAGCCGACCTGCCGGACCGTGCGGCGCTCGAACGCGAGCTCGGGATCGCGCTCGTGCCGCCAGTCGTCCTCGTGACGGTCCACCCCGCCACGCTCGACCCGGATCCGGCCGCGGTCGCCGACGCGGTCGCGGCTGCGATGGCTGCCGTCCCGGCGACGTACGTCGTGACGCTGCCGAACGTCGATCCGGGCGGGGAGCGGGTCCGCTCCACGCTCGTCGCGTCCGTGTCCGCGATCAGGGCAGCGGGGACCCCGGCTGTGGCGGTCGAGGCGCTCGGCGAGGTCCGCTACTGGGGGCTGCTGCGCCTCGCGGACGCGCTGCTCGGGAACAGCTCGAGCGGACTCGTCGAGGCGCCCGCCCTCCGCGTGCCGGCCGTGAACGTCGGCGATCGGCAGGCGGGTCGACTGCGCTGGCCGAGCGTCGTCGATGCGCCGGCCGACGCGCGTGCCGTGACCGAAGCGCTCCGCACGGCGCTCGACCCCGCCTTCCGAGACGGGCTCGACGGCGCGTCGACGCCGCTGGCGGACGGTCGGGCCGGGCGGCGCGTTGCCGATATCATCGCGGCATGGCGACCGACCAGGCCACCGCGCAAGCCGCCGGTCCGGATCGAGGGGTGACGCGCCGATCGCTCGTGATCCTCGGGGCGGGCGGTCACGCTCGCGTCGTTGCGGACGCCGCCCGCTCGGACCCGACGGCGTGGGACTCGGTGGAGCTCGTCGACGCCGACGGGGACGCAGCGCTGCTGACACGGCTCCGGGAGCTGCCCGGCGACGAGCGGCCTGCGCTGGTGCTCGGCTTCGGTGCAACCCCGGCCGGCCGAAGGGCGGCGGTCGAGTGGTTCGGTGACACGGCGCGCTGGGCGTCGATCGTTCACGCGACCGCCTCCGTTTCGCCGAGCGCGGTGATCGAGCCCGGCGCGGTGGTGCTCGCTCGGGCGGTCGTGAACGCAGGCGCGACCGTCGGCCGCCACGCGATCGTCAACAGCGGCGCGATCGTCGAGCACGACAGCGTGGTCGGCGCGTTCGCCCACCTCGCGCCCGGCGCTGTGCTCGGCGGCGGCGCGGCGGTCGGGGATCGCGCGACGATCGGCATGGGCGCGCTGATCCGCGACCATCGGACCGTCGGGGAGGACGCGGTTGTCGGGATGGGCGCGGTGGTCGTGCGCGACGTGCCGCTCGGTCGGACGGTCGTCGGCAACCCCGCCGGTCCGCTGCGCGGCCGGCGGCCGGGCTGACGGATGGAGGGCTCGTTCCGAGACTGTCTCGTCTCCGAGGCGGGATCCATCCGCGACGCGATGCGTGCGGTCGATCGCGGCGCGAGCGGGATCGCCCTCGCGGTGGACGACCGCGGCCGGCTCGTCGGCGTGGCCACGGACGGCGACCTCCGCCGCGCGCTGCTCGCCGGCACCGACCTCGGCGAGCCGCTCGCTCCGTCGCTCAACCGCTCGTTCGTCGCGCTGCGCCCCGGCCAGACCCGCTCGGACATCCTCGAGCTCATGCAGGCCCGCCGGATCCAGGCGATCCCGATCGTCGACGATCACGGGAGGCCGATCGGGCTCCACCTGCTGCGCACGTTCCTCACCGCGACGCCACGCACGAACTGGGCGGTCATCATGGCCGGCGGACGTGGGGAGCGCCTGCGACCGCTCACCGATTCGATCCCGAAACCGATGCTTCGCGTCGCCGGCCGACCCATCCTCGAACGGATCATCCTCCACCTCGTCGGCTTCGGGATCTCGCGGGTGTTCATCTCGATCGGGTACCAGGGGCACGTGATCGAGGGCCACTTCGGCGACGGCCACGCGTTCGGCTGCTCCATCGAGTACGTCCGCGAGGAGGAGCCGCTCGGGACCGCGGGCGCGCTCGCGCTCCTGCCCGAGCCGCCGAGCGAGCCGCTGCTGCTGCTCAACGGCGACCTCGTCACGAACGTCGACGTCGATGCGCTGTTCACGTTCCACGAGACCGGCGGCTACGCGGCGACGATCGGCACGCGACGGTACGTCCACACGATCCCGTTCGGGTGCGTCGAGCGGGACGAGGGACGCGTCGTCGGGCTCGTCGAGAAGCCGGCGATCGCGCGCGAGGTGAACGCCGGGATCTACGTCGTGGAGCCGTCGGTGGTGGCGCGGGTGCCCGTGGGCGAACCGAGCACGATGCCGGGGCTCCTCGAGGGCCTCATCGCCGACGGGCGCCCGGTCGGGGCGTTCGAGATCGACGGCGACTGGATCGACGTCGGGCAGCGCGACGAGCTGAACCGGGCGCGGGAGGGAACGTGAGCGGAGCGTTGCGCGGCGTCCCGGTCCTCGTGACCGGCGCCGACGGGTTCATCGGCAGCCACCTCGTCGAGCGCCTCGTCACCGAGGGCGCGTCGGTCCGCGCGTTCTGCGTCTACAACTCGCGCGGGTCGGCCGGCTGGCTCGACACGGTCCCGGCCGAGGTTCGGCGGGCCTGCGACATCCGGCTCGGCGACGTGCGCGACGCCCGGTTCGTCGAGCGCGCCGCCGAGGGGATCGAGGTCGTCTTCCACCTCGCTGCGCTGATCGCGATCCCGTACTCCTACATCGCGGCCGAGTCGTTCGTCGAGACCAACGTGCGGGGCACGCTCAACGTCCTCGAGGCGGCCCGGCGGGCGGGGGTGCGCCGGCTCATCGAGACGTCCACGAGCGAGGTCTACGGAACCCCCGAGCACCTGCCGATCCGCGAGACGCACCCGCTCAATGCCCAGTCGCCGTACGCGGCGTCGAAGGTCGCCGCCGACCAGCTGTCGCTCGCCTTCCACCGCTCGTTCGACCTGCCGGTCGTCGTGCTGCGGCCGTTCAATACGTTCGGGCCGCGCCAGTCCGAGCGGGCCGTGCTCGCGACGATGCTCCGTCAGCTCCTCGACGGCCGGCCGGAGATCCGTCTCGGGCGGCTGGACACGCGGCGCGACATGACCTACGTCGCGGACACCGTCGACGGGTTCATCCGGGCGGCGACCGCCGATGGGATCGACGGGCGCACGATTCAGCTCGGCACCGGGCGGACCGAATCGATCGGCGAGCTGCTGGCGATTGCGCGGCGGTTGACCGGCTCGAACGCCGAGGTCGTCGAGGATGCCGACCGGCTGCGGCCCGACGCGAGCGAGGTCCTCGTCCTCCAATCCGACCCGACGCTCGCCCGCGAGCTGTTGGGCTGGGAGGCGCGGACGTCGCTCGAGGACGGGATCGCGGCGATGATCGACTGGCTGCGGTCGCAGCCGGCGTCGCCCGACGAGGTCGTGCGTGTCCAGCTCTGAGGCCCGCACCCCCCAGGGACGGATTCCGCTCGCGGAGCCGTCGATCGGCGGCAATGCGGCGCGGTACCTGGCCGAGTGCCTCGCGACCAACTTCGTGTCGTCGGTGGGGCCGTTCGTCGGGCGGTTCGAGGAGGAGTTCGCGCGCGCGGTCGGGGCCGGGCATGCGGTCGCCTGCGCGTCGGGGACGGCCGCGATCCACCTCGCGCTGCGCGTCCTCGACGTCGGGCCCGGCGACGAGGTCCTCGTCCCCACGCTCACGTTCGTGGCGTCGGCCAACCCGGTCCGCTACGTCGGCGCCGAGCCCGTGCTCGTCGACGTCGAGCCCGAGACGTACAACCTCGATCCGGACGCGGTCGTTGCGGAGCTCGACCGGCGCTCCCGGACCGGCGAGCGGCAGCCCGCCGCCATCGAGGTCGTCCACCTGCTCGGGCATCCGGCCGCGATCGAGCCGGTCGTCGAGGCAGCCGAACGCCACGGTGTCCCGGTGGTCGAGGACGCGTCGGAGGCGCTCGGCGCGACGTACCGCGGCGGTCGCTGGGACGGGCGCGCGGTCGGCACGATCGGGCGGGTGGGCTGCTTCAGCTTCAACGGCAACAAGCTCATCACGACCGGCGGGGGCGGGATGCTCGTCACCGACGACGAGGCGCTTGCCCGGCGCGCCCGCCACCTCTCCACGCAGGCCCGCCTGCCCGGGCCGGCCTACGACCACGACGAGGTCGGCTACAACTACCGGCTCTCGAACGTGGCGGCCGCCCTCGGGGTCGCCCAGCTCGAGCAGCTCGCGGATCTGCTCGCGGCGCGTCGACGCATCGCCGGCAGGTACGACGCCTGGATCGCCGGCCGTCCCGGGCTCGTCCCGGCGCCGCGCGCTCCGTGGGCCGACCCGTCGTTCTGGCTGTACACGACCGCCGCGGACCCCGACGCGACCGACTGCTCGCGCGACGACCTGCTCGCGGCGCTGGCCGCCGACGGGATCGAAGGCCGGCCGATCTGGACGCCGCTCCACCGGACCCGGCTGTACGCCGACGCCCGGCACATCGGCGGCGACACCGCGGACCGCATCTTCGCGCGCGCCTTCAGCCTGCCCTCGTCGTCGAGCCTGACGGACCTCCAGCAGGACCGGGTCATGGCCGCGCTGGAGGCCGCGCTCCGGTGACGGGGCGCCCCGCCTCGGCTGCGCCCGGCCGTTGCGGGACCGAGGTTGGGGTACGATACCGGCCCGTCCGTTGCCGGCTCCCTGCCGGCCCATGCCAAAGGATCCTTCCTCGCCGATGACGTTTCGTGCCAAACCCGTCGTGAAGCGGTCGCGCCCGCAGTGGGAGTCGCAGGACCGCCGGACCTTCCTGACGAACCTCGCCTTCGGGCTCGTGATCGTGGCCGCGATCGTGATCCTCCTGATCGCCGTCGCCTTCACCTGGTACAACGATCACCTCGCCCCCGTCGGCAGCGTCGACGGGCAGACGATCACCCGGGACGAGCTCAACACCCGGATGCGGATCGAGGAGTGGCGCCTCGACGAGACGCTGCGGCGCATCTCGACCCAGGCGGCCGCCGGCCGGCTGACCGAGGAGGAGGCCAGCAGCCAGCGCAGCCTCGTCGACGCGCAGCGCCAGTCGCTCGACGCGATTGCGCTCGAGCGGATCATCGACAATCGGCTCCAGGCGAGGCTGGCCGGGGAGGAAGGGATCGCGGTCGCCGACGCCGACGTCGACGCCAAGCTCCTCGAGGAGGCGACGACGCCCGAGGCACGGCACGCGTGGGTCATCGAGGTCGAGCCAGCGGTCAGCGACGGCGCGACCGAGCCGACCGCCGCCCAGGTGGCCGACGCCCGTCGCACGGCCGAGGCCGCGCTCGCCGATCTGCGCGCCGGCAAGGCCTGGGAGGACGTGGCGAAGACCGTCTCGACCGACGCGTCGACGCGCGAGCAGGGCGGCGACCTCGGCTGGATCCAGGCCGAGGACGCGAGCCTCGACCCGGCGTTCGTCGCCGCGCTGTTCGAGCTCGAGCCGAACGCCCCGAGCGAGGTCCTCGAGGGCGACGACGGCACGTTCCGCATCGGCCGGGTGAGCGAGGTGGCCGCCGAGTCCGTCGACGACCTGTACACGACGAAGCTGCAGAACGACGGGGTCGACCTTGCCGCGTACCGCGAGGTCGTCCGGGGCGACGTGCTCCGCGACAAGCTCGAGGAGAAGATCGTCGCCGACGTCATCAAGCCGGGGCCCCAGCGGCGCGTCCAGGAGATCTTCATCCAGGACCCGCAGTCGGAGGTGCCCGAGGGCTCGCTCAAGGTCCGCCACATCCTCTACTCGCCGAACGACGAGCCCAGCCCGACGACCCCGCTGCCCAGCGACGATCCCTCCTGGGAGGAGGCCGAGTCCGAGGCGCGCGACGCCTACGAGCGGCTCCAGGCCGACCCCGACCTGTTCGACGAGATCGCTCGAACCGAGAGCGACGAGGACGTCGCGCTCGGGCCGACCGGCACGGGCGGCAAGCTCGGCGGCTACGTTGCCCCCGAGGACAACCTGGTCCAGGAGTTCCTCGACGCGATCTTCGCCGACGGCGTCGAGGAGGGCGAGATCCTCGAGCCGGTCCGGACGCAGTTCGGGTGGCACGTCATCCAGGTGATGTACGGCCCGCCGGACATCGACCAGATGGAGAAGATCAAGCGCGAGGCGGATGCCGGCGCGAGCTTCGCCCAGCTCGCCCGCGACTTCTCGGAGTCCGACACGGCCGGCAACGGCGGCGAGGTCGGCTGGATCGCCCGGGGTCAGCTCGACGACCAGCTCACGGTCGCGATCTTCGGCGCGAAGGTCGGCGAGACGACCCAGATCGTGGAGGTGGAGGGCGACGGCCTGTACCTGTACAAGGTGCTCGAGGAGGAGACGCGCACGCCGCAGGGCCGCCAGCTCGAGCAGCTCCGCTCGACCGCGTTCAACGACTGGTACACCGAGAAGAAGGACGCGGCCGAGATCGTGCGCTTCGGCGACGCCGGGTAGGCCGTGCTGGACGCCCTCGTCGCCGAGGCACGGCTGCGCTGGGGGCTCGATCTCGCCGCCGGCCTCCAGGTGGTCGCCACCGAGCGACTCGTGGCGACCCCGGTCGAGCCGTCGCGGCCGCTCCTGCTCATCCCGCTCGCGGTGCTGCGGGTGAACGGCGAGGCCGCCGCGTCCGAGGTCGAGCCGCTGCCCGGCCGACACGGACCGGCGGGTCGCGACGCGCTTCGCCTGCTCGCGCGGCTCTACCCGTCCGAGCACGCGGTCGGGCGGTTCGGCGTCGAGGAGGGCACCACGGTGGGGGCGCTGGACGCGACGGCGCTCGGCGGGCCGCTCTACCTGAGCCCGGTCGCCCCGGAGCTCGCGGTCGCCGGTCCGTGGGCGATGCCCTGGATCTCGGACCGGCTGCGCCGCCCGGACGGCTGCCCCTGGGACCGCGAGCAGACCCATGCGTCGCTCCGCAAGCACCTGCTCGAGGAGACGTACGAGGTCTACGATGCGCTCGAGGCGGGCGCCACGCCCGACCTCGCCGAGGAGCTCGGCGACCTGCTGCTCCAGGTCGTGCTCCATGCGCAGCTCGCGGCCGAGGCCGGCGTGTTCGACCTCGCCGACGTGCAGGCATCGATCGCCTCGAAGATCGTCCGGCGGCACCCGCACGTCTTCGGCGAGGCCGAGGCCCGCACTGCCTCCGACGTGAACCGGCAGTGGGAGCGGATCAAGGCCGACGAGCGGGCAGCGGCCAGCGCGGCCGGCGCCGCCGACGCAGGTGGCGAAGCGCAGCCGGCGAAGAGCGCGCTCGACGGGATCAGCCCGTCGATGCCGGCGCTCGCCGCGAGCCAGGAGATGCAGGAGCGGGCCGCGAACCTCGGCTACGACTGGCCGTCGATCGACGGCGTGCTCGACAAGGTCGTCGAGGAGGTCGGCGAGCTGCGCGAGGCGCCCGACGACTCCGCGTGGGCCGAGGAGTTCGGGGACCTGCTGTTCGTCCTCGTGAACGTCGCCCGCAAGCACGGCATCGAGGCCGAGGCCGCGGTCCGGGCGGCCAACGACAAGTTCCGCCGCCGCTTCCGGAGCGTCGAGCGCCAGGCCGCCGAGCGCGGTGTGGCGCTGCGCGAGCTGGACTTCGCGGCGCTCGACGAGCTGTGGGATGCCGCCAAGGCGGAGGAGACGACACGATGACGATCGGGAACCGCCCGCCGACGGTCCGCAGCGACGGCCGCGGCCCGAACGACCTGCGGCCGGTGAGCTTCCAGCTCGGCGTCCAGAAGTGGGCCGAAGGCTCGTGCCTGATCAAGGTCGGCGACACGCAGGTGCTGTGCGCCGCGACGATCGCGGACCGCGTCCCGCCCCACCTCCGCGGCAAGGGCACGGGCTGGGTGACCGCCGAGTACTCGATGCTGCCCCGGGCGACCGCCGAGCGCACGGACCGCGAGTCGTCGAAGGGCCGCGTCGGTGGGCGCACCCACGAGATCCAGCGGCTGATCGGGCGCTCGCTGCGCGGCGTCGTCGACCTGTCGCGGCTCGGGGAGCGCACGGTCACCGTCGACTGCGACGTGCTCCAGGCCGACGGCGGCACGCGCACCGCCTCGATCACCGGCGGCTACGTTGCGCTCGCCGCGGCGCTGATCACGTACGGCATGGAGCGGCTGCTCGTCGCGAAGATCGCTGCGGTCTCGGTCGGGATCGTCGGCGGCACGCCCTACCTCGACCTCGACTACTCGGAGGATTCGCGGGCGGAGGTCGACTTCAACGTCGTCGGCACCGACGCGGGCACGTACGTCGAGCTGCAGGGCACGGCCGAGGGCCGGCCGTTCGACCGAGCCGCCGCGAACAACCTGTTCGACCTCGCCGACGCCGGGCTCGCCCGGCTGTTCGAGGCACAGGCCGCCGTTCTCGCCACCGTCCGGCGGTGAGCGACGCGGCCGGCGGGCCGGCCCCCGTGGCGCCCGTCGGGGAGCGTCGACGGCTCGTGATCGCCACACGATCTGCGCACAAGCTGCGTGAGCTGCGCGAGCTGCTCGCGCTCGAGCGGACCGAGCTCGTCTCGCTCGACGAGCTGGGCGTCCCCGGCGACCCGATCGAGGACGGCCGGACGTTCGAGACGAATGCTCGGATCAAGGCGCGCTTCGCGTACGCCGCGACCGGGCTGCCGTCGCTCGCCGACGATTCGGGGATCGAGGTCGATGCGCTCGGGGGCGGTCCGGGCGTTCGCACTCGGCGCTACGCCGGTGAGGACGCGACCGACGAGGACAACAACACGAAGCTGCTCGACGCGCTCGGCGAGCTGCCGCCCGAGGCGCGTGGCGCCCGGTACGTGTGCGTGCTCGCGCTGGCGCTGCCACCCCCGGATGGAGCCGGGCCGACCGCGCGCCCACGGATCCTGACCGCGCGCGGCACGTGCCGCGGCCGGATCGCCCGCGCGCCGAAGGGCACCGGCGGGTTCGGCTACGACCCGATCTTCGAGCCCGCGTCGGAGCCGCCCGGCGGCCGGACGCTCGGCCTGTGGTCGCCGGCCGAGAAGCACGCGATCTCGCACCGTGCCCGTGCGGCGCGGCGGATGGCCGGGCGGCTCGCGGCGCTCGGGTTCTGACCGTGCACGAGTTGCGCCGGATCTGCGTGTTCTGCGGCGCGAGTGCCGGCGGCGATCCCTCGCATGCGGCCCTGGCCAGGTCGGTCGGCACAGACCTCGCGCGGCGCGGCATCGGCGTCGTGTACGGCGGCGGTCGGGTCGGGCTGATGGGCGAGCTGGCCGGCGCGGCGCTGGCGGCCGGCGGCGAGGTGATCGGGGTCATCCCACAGGCGCTCGTCGACCGCGAGCTCGCGCACCCGGGCGCCACCGAGATGCGGGTCGTCGGCTCGCTCCACGAGCGCAAGGCCGAGATGGCCCGGCTCGCCGACGCGTTCATCGCGCTGCCGGGCGGGCTCGGGACGCTCGAGGAGCTGGCCGAGGTCGCTTCGTGGGCCCAGCTCGACCTCCACGACAAGCCGATCGGCGTCCTGGGCGGGCGCTACTGGGCGCCGCTCCTCGGCTGGCTGGATCAGGCGGTGGCCGAGGGGTTCATCCCGCCGACGCATCGCCGGCTCGTGCTCGAGGCCGAGGACCTCGGGGCGCTGCTCGAGGCGTTCGCGGGGTGGGTCGCGCCGCGCGGCCGCTGGGAGGAGCCGGCGCCGAGTTAGCGGGCGCGGGGCGCGGAGGCCCGGGTCGGGCCGGCCGGGTCGGGCCGGCCGGGTGGGCCAGGCCCCGACCCAGTTCGGCCCTCGGCCCCGCCAGTTCGGCCCTCGGCCCCAGCCCCCACTTCGGCCCCCACTTCGGTCCGAGCGAAGCCGTCAGCACATTCGTGCGTGGCTACCCGTCGTTCCGGCCAGGATCGCGGCCGCGTCCTGCACGAATGTTGCGAGCGCTTCGGTGCGAGCGAAGTGCCGGGTCCGCGAAGAAGGCGTGCCCTCGGCCCCCGCTCCCACTTCGGGCCCCACTTCGGTCCGAGCGAAGCCGTCAGCACATTCGTGCGCGACCACCCGTCGTCTTGGTCAGAATCGCGGTCGCGGCCTGCATGAATGTTGCGAGCGCTTCGGTGCGAGCGAAGTGCCGGGTCCGCGAAGAAGGGCGTGCCGCCCGGCCCCAGCCCCCACTTCGGCCCCCACTTCGGTCCGAGCGAAGCCGTCAGCACATTCGTGCGTGGCTACCCGTCGTTTCGGCCAGGATCGCGGTCGCAGCCTGCACGAATGTTGCGAGCGCTTCGGTGCGAGCGAAGTGCCGGGTCTGCGAAGGAGGCGTGCCCCCGGTCCCGGCCGCCACTTCGGGCCCCGCCCCCACTTCGGCCCCCGGCCCCAGCCCTCACTTCGGCCCCCGGCCCCAGCCCTCACTTCGGTCCGAGCGAAGCCGTCAGCACATTCGTGCGTGGCTACCCGTCGTTTCGGCCAGGATCGCGGTCGCAGCGTGCACGAATGTTGCGAGCGCTTCGGTGCGAGCGAAGTGCCGGGTCCGCGAAGGAGGCGCGCCGCCCCGCTCACGCGACCGGGCGCGCCGTCAGGGTGACGCCGACGGCCGGGGCCACGGCACCGGCGTCTCGCCGGGGGCCGGGAAGAGCCTGGCGGCGATCCGCCGGATCCGCTCGAGATCCGGCACGAGCGACGAGCCGTACTGGGTGTCCTCCGACCGGACGAGCGGGTGCCGGATCACGGCCCGAACGATGTCCCGTCGCTTCACGCCGTCCATCGTGACCGCCATCTCGGGGAGCGCATCGATCGGGATGTCGGTGCTCGCCGCGTCGCCGACCGCGTCGAGGAGGTCGGGCAGATCGAACAGGAGACTCGAGCCGCTGGTCGCCTTCTCCGCGAGCGCGACGATGATCTCCTGCTGGCGCGCCGCGCGCGTGAAGTCGCTCTCGCCGTCGGCCTTGCGGGCCCGCGCGTAGGCGAGCGCGTTTGCGCCGTCGAGGTGGTGGCGGCCCTCGGTGATCGACCATGTCCGGGGCCTCCCGGGGATGCCGAACCCGTCATAGCGTGCGCTGAACCCACGGTCGACCTCGACCTCGACGCCACCGACCGCGTCGACCATGTCGATGAAGCCGACGAAGTCCATCCGGGCGTAGTAGTGGATCGGGATGCCGAGCAGCGCGCCGAGCGCGTCCTCGAGCGTGCGCATCGGGCCCTTCGGGAAGAGGTCCGGGTTGCGCTCGGCGTAGCCGTAGAGCGAGTTGATCTTCGGGCCGTACGCGTCGCCGTTGCCGAGCGGGACGCCGACCAGGTCGCGCGGGATCGAGACCATCGAGACGGTCTTCCCGACCGGATCGAGCGAGGCGACGATCATCGTGTCGGTCAGGGTGGCCGGCCGCTTCGGTGTCTTGTCGATGCCGACGATCAGGATGTTGATCCGCTCGCCGGGCCCGGGCTGCGGGCCGCCGGCCGCCTCGCCGCCGCCGAGCGTCCCGCCGGCGAAGATCCGCGCGAACGCGCTCTGCGCCGCGCCGCCGACCTGCCAGGCATAGGCGTGCGGGGCGAGCACCGCGACCATGAGCACGACGAGCCCGACGAACCCGAGCCGTCCCGGGATCGCCGGGTAGCGACGGTCGAAGAACGCGTGCCCGACCGCGAACAGCCGCCAGGCCAGCACGACGACGTTGAGGACGAGCAGCGCCTGCAGGACCGACGGGGAGATGGCCCACGCGGCGAGCCGCATCGGCCCCTGCCACTGGAGGAGGAGCCATAGGAGTCCGGCCAGGAGCAGCGAGGGAACGAGCAGCCAGGCCGCCAGCCGGAGCCGGCGGTTGGCCGCCTGGCCGAGCCCGGGCACGAACGCCGACAGCAGCCCGGCGCCGAGCCGGCGCAGGTCGCGGATCCGCTCGTCCCGCCGGGCCGGTTCGGCCGGCTGGTCCGTCGTCTCGGCGTCGGTCCGCCGCACGCGCGCCGACGGGTTCGACGCGGCCGTGGCCGACGCGGACGCCGGGAGCGGACGCGCAGCGGGCGACCGCCGCGGCTCGCGACGCGGGTTCGGCGGCATGGGTCGAGCGTGGTTGGTCATTCGGTCAGGTCAGGGGAGATGCCGGCGCGATCGTACGCCGCCGGACATGGGGACGCCGGACGATCGATCAGCCTGCCAGAGATCGCCCGGCGTCTGGTCCTGTGACGCGCGGGCCCCGGACGGCGTGACGCGCGGCGGACGGTGGCGATTGCGACCTCGGGTATCCTGCTCGCGCGGTCCTGCACTTCGGGGAGTGGCGTAGTTGGCAACGCACGTGCTTTGGGAGCACGAGATCGCGGGTTCGAGTCCCGCCTCCCCGACCATCGACCGCCGCCGCCGCCGCGGCTCCGCCCCATGAACCGTCAGTCGAGGTGGAGCTCCTCGTCGCTCGCGGCGGGCAGCCAGAAGCCGAACTCCGCCCCGCCGGTCTCGGCCGGCCGCGCCCAGACGCGGCCGTTCATCGCCTCGACCAGCTTGCGGCACACGAACAGGCCGATGCCCGCGCCGCTCGTGCTCGCGCTCGCCTCCGGTGCCCGGTAGAAGAGCTCGAACAGGCGGTCCGCGGGCCCGTCGGGCAGTCCCGGCCCGGCGTCGATGACCCGCACCGCCGCTCCGCCGTCCTCGGCGTCCGCCGTCACCCGGATCGTCGTGCCCGGCGGGCTGTACTTGGCCGCGTTGCCCAGGTAGTTGCGAAGCACCTGCTCGACGTAGACGTCCTCCCCGAGCACGATCGGGAGCGAGTACGAGGTCTCGACATCGATCTCGTGGCTGGTCGCACGCGCCCCCTCGGCCTTGGCGGCGGCGCGCACGAGCGGTCCGACCGAGATCGGGTTCGGCGCAACCTCGAGCCGGCCGCCCTCGGCGCGGCTGAGCACCAGCAGGTCCTCGGTGAGGCGGCGGAGCCGTTCGGCCTCGGCGCCGATGTCGTCGAGCTGCTCGCCGACCTTCTCCGGATCCATGGTGTGGCGGCGCGTCCGGAGCAGCTCGGTCATCCCGTACAGCGTCGTGATCGGCGAGCGGATCTCGTGGCTGAGAACGCCGAGGAACGCGTCCCGGAACTCACGGGTCCGCTCGATCTCCGCGGTGTGGGCTGCCTGGCGACGAGCCATCTCACGCGAGTCCGTGAGGTCGCTCGCGAGCGAGGCGAGGACCAGCCCCGACGCCTGCTCGACGCCGAGGAAGACCTGCAGCAGCGTCGTGCCGTGGTCCGCCGCATCGAGGACCGTGAACGGGCCGATCCCGAACGCCGTGGCGACGTTCCCGATGCCGGCGATCAGCAGCCCGATGAGCGAGGCGCCCCGGATCCCGAAGCGAAGGCCGGCCCACATGACGAACGGGACGATGAAGTAGGGCAAGGTGAGCGCCCACGTGCCGCCCCACTCGCTGAACACGAGGACCGTCACCGCGGTGGCGCTGACGGCGAGCAGCACCGCCTCCAGGCGCGACCGATTGGCCGACGGGTGCGACCAGCTCAGGAGCACGGGCGCGACCACCAGGACGCCGAGCCCGTCGCCGACGAAGTACTGGGGCCAGACCACCGTCGGGATGCCGTTCGCGAAGAGGATCGTCCCGATGGACCCGATGGTCGCGCCGACGAGCGGACCCGCGATCGCGCCGAACGCGATGAACCCGATCAGCGCGGTCACCGGGGTCAGCGAGCCGCTCGGCGAGACGAGGCGACGGATGAGGACCGCGCCGACCAGCGGCTCCACGACGTTGCCGACGGTCCACAGCATGGACCCGCCGAGCGGGTAGCCTCGCACAAGATCGCCGCCGAACTCGGCGATCGCGACGCCCCCGAGGACCCACGGCCAGAGCCGGGTCGGGATCAGCAGGAGGAGCCCGAGCGACAGCCCTGCTGCCGGCCAGAAGACCGCCGTGCCGCTCGGAACGGGATCGCGCAGCCAAATGACCAGCTGCGCCAGCACGAGGTAGGCGGCCGCCACACCGATGAGCAGCGCGTACCCGGGCGCCTCCGCCAGCCAGTCCTCGAGCGAACGGGCGGATCGGCGCGTCTGTGGACCGCCGAGAGCTGGGGCGGGGATGGCGGAGTCAGCCGTCGCGGCCACTGTTCCTCCGGTCGATGTCGCCGCGCGGGACGCCGCGGCGGCGAGACCGTCAAGGATACCCCGTCGGTTTCGGGCCGGCGGACGGCCCCGACGCGAGGAGCCGCCTCCGGTGGCGCCGAGGGCGGCTCGTGGTCAGGCCGGCGCCGGTCCGCGCAGTGCCGGGTTCGCAGCCCGGCGCGCCTTGCGGAAGGCGTCGATCGCATCCCAGGTCACGACGGCCACGACGCTGACGCCGATGATCACCGCGGTGACATCGATCCAGGCACCGCCGTCGGTCGCCTCACGGAGCTTGTTGATGAGCTGCGGGTTGAACAGGAGGTCGTTCTGGAGGAGGTAGACGGCCGGCACGGCGAACGCCGCGCCGAGGACCGCGTTGGTCGCGGCGAGCGGGTACGTCCAGCGACCGCGGACGAAGACGACGATCGCGAGGAGGACCTCGGCGACGATCACGCCGAGGAACCACGGCAGCCAGAACGACCACAGTGCCGGGTCGAAGAGCGGGAACGACACGCCGTCGATGACGGTCGGCGGCTGCAGCTGGACCCAGAGCAGGCCGACCGCGACGATCCCGTTCGCGACCAGGACGCCGATGAGCTCCGAGACGGGCAGGCGTCCGGGATCCGGCAGCTCCGGGAGATCGTCGGGCGTCCACCGGTGCGCGGCGACCTCGTCGACCGCGACACGTTCGATGACCACGAAGACGAGCGTGATCCAGAAGACGGTCTGGATCGCCACGCTGATCGCCGCTGAGCCGGCGGCGACGATCGACTCGCCGACCGGTCGCTCGCCGATCAGGTTGGCGCCCAGCACCACCGCGAAGAGGATCGGAACGATGATCGGCAGCAGGAGCGTGAGGAGCCGCTGCCAGTGCGGGTAGATGGTCGGCCCGATCAGGTGCTGCGGCCGCTCCGAGTAGCGCGCGGCGAGCACCGTCGGGTCGCCCAGCTCCGTGAGCGCGGAGCGCTCCGCCGTGTCGGCCGGCTCGCCGGCGCTGCGCCGCGCCTCGACGGCGTCGTCGACGAGCGCGCGGATCTCCTGCTCGAGCTCGGCGCGCTGGGAGCTCGGGACCGCCCGAAGGACGGCCCACACGTATCGGTCGGTCAGGTTGCTCATGGTCGATGCCCTCCCTGGGCGAGATCGCGGATCGACGCGTCGAGCCGCTTCCAGTCGGCGAGGAGCTCCTCGGCGAGACGGTCGCCGTCGGGGCCCGTTCGGTAGAACTTGCGTGGACGCGACTCGGCGGTGTTCCACTCGCTCGTGAGGACGCCCTGCGATTCGAGGCGACGGAGGAGCGGGTAGAGCGTGTTCGCGTCGACCCCGAACCCGAGCTCGCGCAGCTGGTCGAGCAGCGCGTAGCCGTAGCCGGGCGTGCGAAGCAGGAGTAGGCACGCAAGCACGATCGTCCCGCGTCGCAGCTCCTGGCGGCCGCCGGTGAGGAGTTCCTCGATGTCCATGGCCGAAACAATAGTGTGTGTCACACACTATGTCAAGACCCACATCATCGTTCGTCGCACGACTGGGTGAGCGGCCGCCCGGCCCGGCCCGCGCCGGGCACAGCGTGACGATGGCGCTCCTCGCGTGCTGCTTATGCCGGAGGCGACTGTTCCGTCGGCGCCTTCGCTGGTTTGGTGCTGCCCATCCACCGGGAGACTGGTAGCAGGCCCGAGCAGGCGGGATCGGTCGCCGGCGGCCCCTGCCCTGTCGATAGCATGCTCGGGGGGATCCCCGCGAAGCGGATCCGGGCTGTGGGGTGGATACCAGTCTCCCGCGGACTGCGGCGAGAAGCTCCCGCGAAGGTGGCGGGCCGGGCGGGCCGGGCGCGCAGGGTGACGCGAGAGCCGGGGCCACGCGCCCACGACCCGCGCTCAGGACGCCGGAGCGGACTCCGCCTCGCGCGCCATCTCCAGCACGCGCACGAACACCTCGGTTGGCTGCGCCCCGGACACCCCGTAGCGCCGATCGACCACGAAGAACGGGACGCCCGTGATCCCGAGCGCGTGCGCCTCCTCGATGTCGCGACGGACGTCGGCCGCATACGCATCGGACGCCAGGACCGAGCGAGCCTCGCCGGCCGGGATCCCGACCTCCGACGCGAGCCGTACCAGCGTCTCGTGGTCGTCGAGGACCTCGCCCTCCTCGAGCTGCGCCGACAGCAGCCGCTCCTGGATCTCGCGCCCGAGCCCCTTCGCCTGCCCGAGGTGGGCGACGCGATGCGCGTCGAACGTGTTGATCACCTGGTACAGGTCGAACCGGTAGCGGAGCCCCTCGTCGGCGGCCAGCGCCACGACCCGCTCGTTCATCGTCGCGACCTGCTCCGGCGTCGCGCGCATCCTGGCCGCCAGGTAGTCGTCGTGCGACTGCCGATACCCCACCGGCAGCTCGGGGTTGAGCTGGAAGCTCCGCCAGACGACGTCGATCTCGTTGTCGCGCTCGAGAGTCGCGAGCGCGCGCTCGAACCGCCGCTTCCCGATGTAGCACCACGGACAGACGACGTCCGACCAGATCTCGACCCGCACGATGCTCCCTTTCCGTTTCGTTGCAGGAGCAACGATAGCCGAGGAACGGCTCAGGCGGCGGCCGCTACCACTCGAGGGTGCCGCCTCGATCGAGGAGCCTGAGCCGCTCGCCGAGACCCGCCGCCTCGATTGCGGCAACGAAATCCTCGAGCGGGGATTCGAAGGCGTCGTAGTCGTCGAAGTGGATCGGCACGACGACGCCCGGCGCGAGCAGCCGCACCAGCCCGAGCCCCTGCTCCGCGTCCATCGTGACGGTCACGCCCATGACCCGCGTCCCGCCGAGGTGGAGGACCCCGACATCGGGCGCGGGATGGCGTCGCGGGATCTCCTCGAGCCCGTCGTAGAGCAGGGTGTCGCCGCTGATGTAGAGGCGCGTCTCCGCGGGAGCGTCCCCAGCGGCCCCGGCCGCCCACGCCTCGACGAGCGAGCCCATCACGTCGGGGAGTGCCACCGACAGCACGCTCGGCGCGTGGCGCCCGGGCATCGAGGTGATGCGCACCCGGTGCTCCGGCGAGCCGACCTCGACCGACTCCCACGTCTCGAGCCCGCGAGCTGCGCGGAACCCGAGATCCTGGAGCGTGCCCGCGGCCTCGGGAGTCGTGACGACCTGCAGGTTCCGGTCGAGCTGCTCCTCGGCGACCCGGTCGAAGTGATCGCCGTGGAAGTGCGAGAGCAGCACGAGGTCGATCGGCGGCAGCGCCTCGATCTCGATCGCGGGATCGAGCAGCCGCCTGGTGCTCAGCCCGTACCCCAGCGGCACCTCCTCGCCCGCGTGCACGAAGTTCGGGTCGGTCAGGATCGTCACGCCACCCACGCGAAGCAGCGTGGTCGCGTTGCCGATGAACGTGAGCGAGCCCCGCGCGGCGACCGGTGGGGGAGGATGGTCGGTCATCGGGGCGACCGTAGCCGCCCGGCCGTCCGCGCCGACCCCGGAAACCGGGGTCGAGGCTTGCGACGGCATCGCGGCCGCCGACCCGCCGCTGCTACCCTCCGGCGCATGACCGCCGCCCGCCCGACCGAGACCGCCGCGCGCCGCCCGCTGAAGGTCGGCATCCAGCTCCCCGAGGTCGAGCGCGAGGTCCGCTGGCCCGAGCTGCTCGACATGGCCCGGGCGATCGAGGCGACCGGCTTCGACTCGCTCTGGCTCGGCGAGCACCTGCTCTACCGCTGGCCCGATCGCGAGAGCCGTGGGCCGTGGGAGGCGTGGACGCTGCTCGGCGCGCTCGCGGCCGTCACGGAGCGGGTGGAATTCGGGCCGCTCGTTGCGTGCACGAACTTCCACAACCCGGCCCTGCTCGCGAAGCAGGCGGCGACGATCGATGAGATCGGCGGGGGCCGGTTCGTGCTCGGTCTCGGCGCCGGCTGGAACGAGCCCGAGTTCCGCGCATTCGGCTTCCCGTTCGACCACCGCGTCGATCGATTCGAGGAGGCCTACACGATCATCCGCGGCCTGCTCCAGGACGGAGCGGTGGACTTCGAGGGCACCTGGTACAGCGCGCGCGACTGCGAGCTCCTGCCGCGCCCGCGACCCGGCGGTCCGCCGATCATGATCGGCTCGAACGGCCCGCGGATGCTGCGGATCACGATGGGCTCGGCCGCGGGCTGGAACTCGTGGTACTCGGACTTCGGCAACCGCCCGGACGGGATCGGCCGGCTGCGGGGCATCGTCGACGACGCGTGCCGCGACGTCGGCCGCGACCCCGCAGCGGTCGAGCGGACGGTCGCGCTGCTCGTTCGGCTGCCGGGCGGCACCGGTCGGATCCAGGGTGACTACGCGCAGCCGCAGGGCCCGATCGAGGGCACGCCCGAGGAGATCGCGGCTCAGGTCCGTCGCTTCGCCGACGAGGGGATCGGCCACGTGCAGCTCGTGCTCGACCCGATCACGATCGAGTCGATCGAGGCGCTCGGTCCGATGCTGCACGCCCTCGACGCGTCATGAGCAACATCCCCGAGCGTGGCGCGGCGGCCTGCTAGCATCCGGGCGATGGGACGGGACCGATGACGCTCAACGGACGCAACGGCCGCCCCCGATCGAGCGCCTCCCGCAACGGCGACGACGTCAGCGACCTCGACAAGCGGATCATCGAGCACCTCCAGCAGGACGGCCGTCGCCCGTTCACGCAGATCGCGAGCGATCTCGGCGTGTCGGAGGCAGCCGTCCGCGCGCGCACGAACCGCCTCGTCGAACGCGGCATCCTGCAGGTCGTCGGCGTGACCGATCCCCTCAAGCTGGGCTTCCAGCAGATGGCGATGATCGGGATCCGCTGCGAGCGCGACAAGCTCGTCGAGGTCTCCGAGCGGATCGCCGAGATGCCCGAGGTCGACTACGTCGTGATCACGGCCGGCACGTACGACCTCCTGATCGAGACCGTGTGCGAGGACAACGAGGCGCTGCTCCGGTTCCTGGCCGAGAAGCTGCGCGCGATCGACGGCGTCCGCGAGACCGAGACGTTCGTGTACCTACGGATGGTGAAGCAGACGTACCAGTGGGGCACCCGCTAGACCGCACCGCTCGGTGCCGCATCGCACCGCGGGATCGGTCGGGATGGCTGGGACCGCGGTGGGACCGGGTACTATGTCGGCGGCCGGGCGCGCGTGACCCGTCGCAGCGGTGCGCGCGGGGACTCGGTGGGTAGACGGGGGTGATTGTGCCCGCGGAACCGGTCCTGATCATCGCCCTCGCGGCCGCGATCGCGAACTTCGTGGTCATGGCCGCAATGCTGATCCCGGGGATGCTCGGGCGACGCTCCCACGCGTCGTCAACCGGGGTCGACGGCTTCGACGCACCCGATCGCCGGCTGGCCGAGAGTGCCGTGGTCGGCGGGCTCGGCGCAGGCGATCCGGCCACCGACGGTGTCCCGACGCGGGCCTACGACCGCGTCGTCCGCATCGTGTCGTGGAGCTTCCTGCTCGCGGTCACGGTGATCGTCGCCGTCACCGGCCTGTGGCGCGATGCGCAGCCCACGATCTTCGCGCTGCTCGCGCTCGCCGGCCTCTTCGTGCTCGTCGTGCACGACCTCCTGCCGGCCGACGCGCTGGGTCCCGCGAAGTACGTCCTCGAAGGCTCGGTCGCGATCACGTTCGCGACGCTGCTCGTGGCGCTCACCGGTGGGATCGCGAGCCCGTTCTTCTTCACGTTCCCGCTGATCGTCGGCGGCGCCGCGCTCGTCGTGCCCCAGCCCACCACCGTCGTCCTCGCGCTCGTCGCCGGGTTCGGCTACACGCTCGCGGTCGTCGGTACCGCGCCGCCCGGTCCGATCGCTCCGGTCACGTTCGCGACCGCGGGCGTGAACCTGATGTCGCTCGTGCTGCTCGCCTACGTCGGGATGGTCATCGCCCGCGAGCAGCGCCGCTCCCGTGATGCCGCGATCCGGCTCTCGACGATCGATCCGCTCACCGGCCTGTTCAACCGGACGTTCCTGTTCGCGGCGGTCGACCGAGAGATCGCCCGCTCGGCGCGATCGGGGCGGGGGTTCTGCCTGCTGATGATGGACCTCGACGAGCTCAAGGCAATCAACGACCGCCACGGTCACTTCCACGGCGACCGCGTGCTGCGCGGGGTCGGCGAGGTGATCCGCCAGGGCGTGCGCCGCATCGACACCGCGGCCCGCTACGGCGGCGACGAGTTCGTCGTGGTGCTGCCGGAGACCGATCCGACCGGCGCCTACGTCCTCGCCGAGAAGATTCGCCTTGGCGTCGCCGACCTCGACTTCAAGCTCCCGACCCCCGACATCCGGCCGTCGCTGTCGATCGGCGTCGTGTCGTACCCCGGCGACGGCGCGACCTCCGACGAGCTGATGATCGCCGCCGACGCGGCGATGTACCGCGCCAAGCGGGGCGGCAAGAACCGGGTCACGGGCGTCGACGTGCCGCCCGGCGAGCCGCCCGCCCCGACGGCCGTCGGCCCCGGCCGAGGCAGCGGTGTAGCATCGGGGGCGTGACCGACCCCCGATCGACCGAGGGCGGCGGCGAGCCGTCCCGCTCCCACGGCTTCGCGACCCGCGCGATCCGTGCCGCCTCGCGCGCTCCGAACGTCGAGCAGCGCCCGACGAGCGTTCCGATCTACCAGGCCGTGACGTTCTCGTCGGGCGACGCGGACGAGCTCGGGGACGTGACGACCGGCGCCCGTGCCGGCTACTCGTACGCGCGCATCGACAACCCGACCGACACGGCCCTCGCCGATGCGATCGCCGAGATCGAGGGAACCGAGGCAGCGGCCGTGCTCGCCTCGGGGATGGCCGCGATCCATGCGGCGCTCCTTGCGCTCGTCCGTGCCGGCGACCGGATCGTCGCGACCCGTGCGGTCTACGGCTCGACGCGTTCGCTCCTGCTCGGCGTCCTCGGTGCGCTCGGCGTCGAGACCGAGTTCGTCGACGCGACGGACCTCGAGGCGGTCGAAGCGGCACTCGCCGCACGCCCGACACGCCTCCTGTACGCCGAGACGATCTCGAACCCGACGATGGTCGTCGTCGATCACGCCGCGCTGGCCGCGATCGCCCACCGCCACGGCGCCGCCTACGTCGTCGACAACACGTTCGCCTCGCCGTACGTGTGCCGCCCGGCGGAGCTCGGTGCCGACCTCGTCGTCGAGTCCGCCACGAAGTACCTGGGCGGTCACTCCGACGTCCTGGCCGGCACCGTCGCGGGGCCGCGCGACCTGGTCGAGCGCGTGCGGCGCGTCCAGGTCGACACCGGCGCGACGCTCGCCCCGCTCTCGGCCTTCCTGGTCCTGCGCGGGATTGCGACGCTCTCCGTTCGGCTCGAGGCACATCGCGCGTCGGCGCTGGCACTCGCAGGCTGGCTCGAGCGTCAGGAGGGAGTGTCGCGCGTCTTCCATCCGCTCCTGCCCAGCCACCCGCAGCACGAGGTGGCCCGCCGCCAGCTCCACGGCGCGAGCGGCATGTTCGCGTTCGAGCTGGACGGCGGTCGGGAGGCGGCGCGCGCCTTCATCGACGCGCTGACGATCCCCGAGCGGACCGCGTCGCTCGGCAGCATCCACACGATCGTCGTCCATCCACCCTCCACGACGCACCGCCAGCTCGACGCGACCGGGCTCGCCGAGGCGGGGATCGGCCCCGGGCTGCTGCGCTGCTCGACGGGACTCGAGGACGTCGCCGATCTCGAGGCGGACTTCGCCGCGGCACTGCGCGCGGCCCGCCGGTCGACGCCCGTCGAGCACGCGCCGGCGGCGGTCTAGGAGGTCGTCATCGCCACCCCCGCGATCGCCCGGATCGCCGCGCGTCCGGCCGAACCGAACCCGCTCGCCCGTGTCGGCCGCGGTCTGTGGCGGCTGCTCACCTCGGTCGACTTCGCGGTCGTCCAGATCATCGTGCTGTCGCTGCTCGCGGTGGTCGGTATGACGATCCGCCAGCTACCGGACTTCGCCTTCCGGTCGCTGTCGGGGCGGGCCGCAGCCATGGACGACATCCACGCGCTCTACGACCCGCTCTTCGGGACGGCCGGCGTCAACCTCCTCGATCGCCTGTACGTCTTCGAGATCTTCCGCTCGCCGTGGTTCAGCGCCGGGCTGGTCGTGCTCATCGTGTCGATCGTCGTGTGCACGCTCGATCGCACGCCGCGGCTGTGGCGCGGCGTCGCCGACGTTCGCGTCGTCCAGCCCGAGCCGTTCTTCGACCCGAAGCTCGCCGACCGCGCGACGATGACCGGCGTCGCGGCCGACGACGTCCGGACGGTCTTCCGGCGCCGGGGCTTCCGCGTCCGCGAGGAGACGACCGACGACGGCGTGCGGTTCGTGTACGGCGACCGTCACCAGTACTCGAAGCTCGCGACGCTGCTGACCCACCTCGGCCTGATCCTGTTCCTCGTCGCGGCGGCGGTCAGCGCGCGTCTCGGTGACGAGCAGGCCCTGGTCGTGCCCGAGGGCGAGTCGTTGACGGTCCAGCCGATCGGCACGCCCGGGCTGCTGCTGGTCAAGAACGTCTCGTTCGAGGCGCCCGGCATCGAGCGCGGGATGGCGTCCGACTTCGTGACCGACCTTGCGGTCTACCAGGACGGACGCGAGATCGCGCGCAAGCAGATCCGGGTCAACGACCCGCTGACGATCGGCGGTTACACGTTCCACCAGAACGGGTTCGGCGCCGCGCCGCACGTGACGGTGACCGACGCGGACGGCCGCCCGCTGTGGGACGCCCCCGTGGCGCTGACCGACTCGGCCGGGGGGTTCCCGTATGCGGTCATGCAGGTCCCGGGCCGCGACCTCGGTCTCCAGCTGCTCCTCCAGCGGCGCGAGGACGGCGTCGGCGAGCTGCTCGTGCTGCCGTTCCGGATCCTCGGCACGGGCGTCGACGGCCGGCCGATCGCCGAGAACTTCGAGCCCGTCCTCCTGACGCGCGGCGCGGCCGCGGCGCCGGAGGGAACGAACGTGACCGTCGGCGTCCGCGAGTTCGGCGAGTACACGCTGCTGATCGCCAAGGCCGACCCGGGGCAGGGGCTCGTCTGGCTGGCCTTCGGTCTGCTCATCGTCGGGCTCGCGATCACGTTCTACCTGCCCCGCCGCCGGGTCTGGGCACGGCTCGCGCCCGACGGCCGGACGGGCCTCGTGTGGCGCTCCGACCGGTACGTCGACGTCGAGCGCGAGTTCGGGCGCCTGCTCGACGACCTGGTTGCACGTCGCCGACCGGCATGACCGCCGCGCACGAGCCGACGACGCGGCTGCGCGACCTCCATCGGGCGATCTTCCCGACCGCCCGCCCGCACGGGAGCGGCACGCTCGACGGCCGCAGCGGCGAGCGCGAGGTGACGTGGGTCCGGGTGCTGAAGGCCCGCGTCCCGGCGTTCGACGCGCTCGACCCGTCGGACCTCGCGATCATCCCGGCGGCCGCACTCGCGGTCGTCGCGCCCCGGCTCGCCGAGACCGAGGAGCTCGCCGCGGCGCTTGCCCGCACCGGCGTGCCGGCGGTCCTGCTCATCGAGGGTGAGCACGCGGGCGATGCCGCCGCACTCGACGCGCTTGCCGCAGCGGCCGAGCGGTCCGAGCTGACCGTGCTCCGCCTGCCGCGCACGGACCCCGTCGCGCTCGAGCGGCGCGTCATCGGCTTCCTCGTCAACCGGCGGGCGGAGCTCGACCACCGCGCCGGCGAGCTCGAGGCGGAGCTTGCCCGGCTGGCGCTCGCGGGGCGCGGTCTCGATGCGCTCGCCGCGGGGATCGGCAGCTTTCTCGGTCGGGCCGTCGTGATCGAGGGTCGCCGCGGCGAGCCGATCGCGGTGCATGCGCCCGCGGACGTCCCCGAGGCGGCGAGCGCCGTCTCCGCCTACCTGTCGCGACCGTCCGGCGTCGCGTTGCGGCTGCCGATCCCGGGCGAGGCGGGCGACCCGGAGGCGGGCGGCCGGCTCGTGCTGCTCGGGGACCACGCCGTGGGCGAGCTCGAGCGGATCGCGACCGAGCGGATCGTCGCCCTGCTCGCACTCGAGCTGGCGCGTGACGCGGCGGTGCGGCGGGCACGCGAGGACACCCGCCGCTCGGCGCCGCTGCCCGAGGACGGTCCGCCGTGGGTCGTGCTGGTGGCCAGGCAGGGTGTCGCGGCGCAGACCGGCGGGGGACGGGCCAGCGCGGACACCGGCCGGTCGGACGCCGGGGACGACCGAGACGCGCGCGAGCAGGTCCGGCGCGACCTCGAGCGCATGCTCCCGGCCCGCCGCCTCGCGCTTCGGGGGACGGCCGAGAGCATCGAGCTCCGGCTCGTGGCGGCGGCCCCGCCCGACGACCCGGACGGCATCGGCATCGCGGCCCCGATCGCCTCGTACCTCGGGCGGACCGTCGCCGTGTCGCGCCCGTTCGACGACCCGGGAGCGCGACCCGCGGCGGAGGCGGCCGCCCGCGCGACGCTCGAAGCCGCGGAAGCGCTGACCGATCCACCGCCGGTTGCGCGGGCGGCGCGCCTCCCCGCGTACCTGCTGCTGGGCAACGTGCACAACCTGCCGGACGGCGCTCGCCAGGCGCGCGACCTGCTGGCGCCGCTGCTGACCGGCCGGCCCACGACGCAGGACGACCGGCTCGCCACGCTCCGTGCGGTGCTCGAGAGCGGCAGCCTCGGCGAGGCGGCGGCACGGCTCGGTGTCCACCGCAACACGCTTGCCTATCGGCTCGCACGGCTGGAGGAGCTCGGTGGGTGGGACCTCACCGACCCCGATCTCCGCTTCGCGCTCGCCCTGGCTGCCCGGATTGTGCAATCCGCACATACGTAGGGCCAAGGATCGGTACTGATTCGCAACCGACGTCGCTGGTAGGCTTCCGCCGATCGCCTTGCACGCGGACGCTGGTGCGCAGTGCACAAGAACGTGGGGTGGTGGCGATCGAGGAGTCGGATCGACGCACCGATCACCAATGCCGGGATCGACAGGAGACCCATGACCGCACGACAGGCCGCCATCTCGGGCATCGCGACGCACCGGGTCGCCAAGACCCAGAACTTCCTGGAGAGCGCGGGCGCCGACATCTACGGCCAGTACGTGTTCGACGATGTCGCCCAGCGCAGGTACCTGGCCAAGCCGATCTACCGGAAGCTCCGCCAGACCATCGACGGCCATGAGCCGTTCGACCCCGCGATCGTCGATGCGGTCGCGCACGCGGTGAAGGAGTGGGCGCTGGCCCACGGCGCGACCCACTACACGCACTGGTTCGTGCCGATGACGGGGTCGACCGCGGAGAAGCACGACTCGTTCCTGACGCCGAGCGGGGACGGCCGGACGATCGCGGAGTTCTCGGGCAAGAACCTCGTCCAGGGCGAGCCCGACGCGAGCTCGTTCCCGTCGGGCGGGATCCGGGCGACGTTCGAGGCGCGCGGCTACACCGCATGGGACGTCACCTCGCCGATCTTCCTCCAGGTCGAGCCCAACGGGGTCACGCTCACGATCCCGACCGCCTACGTATCGTTCACGGGCGAGGCGCTCGACCACAAGATCCCGCTGCTGCGCAGCAACGAGGCGCTCGGCAGGCAGGCGCTGCGCGTGCTGCGCTGGTTCGGCAACACGACCGCGACGCGGGTGTTCACGACGATCGGCCCCGAGCAGGAGTACTTCCTCGTCGACCGCCGGCTCGCCGAGCAGCGGCCCGACCTGCTGCTGACCGGCCGGACGCTGTTCGGCGCGACGCCGCCCAAGGGCCAGGAGCTCGAGGACCAGTACTTCGGCCCGATCCGCGAGCGGATCCTCGCGTTCATGATGGATCTCGACCGCGAGCTGTGGCGGCTCGGCATCCCGGCGAAGACCCGCCACAACGAGGTCGCGCCCGGCCAGTTCGAGATGGCGCCGGTGTTCGAGCCGACCTCGGTCGGCTCCGACCACAACATGATCGTCATGCAGACGATGCGGAAGCTGGCCCCCCAGCACGGACTGGCGTTCCTCATCCACGAGAAGCCGTTCGCGGGGATCAACGGCTCCGGCAAGCACAACAACTGGTCGATGTCGACCGACGACGGGGAGAACCTCCTCGACCCGGGCACCGACCCGCATGCCAACGCCCAGTTCCTCGCGTTCCTCATCGCGGTCATCCGCGGAGTGAACGTCCACGCCGACATCCTCCGGGCGAGCATCGCCGACGCCGGCCAGGATCACCGACTCGGTGCGAACGAGGCGCCGCCCGCGATCATGTCGATCTTCCTCGGCGCGCAGCTCGAGGACGTCATCGGCCAGATCGAGCAGGGCGCCGCCACCGGGTCGAAGCACGGCGGCAACGTCGAGCTCGGCGTGACCTCGCTGCCGGTCCTGCCCAAGGACGCGACGGACCGCAACCGGACCTCGCCGTTCGCGTTCACCGGGAACAAGTTCGAGTTCCGCGCGGTCGGCTCGTCGGCGCCGATCTACTGGCCGCAGACCGTCCTCAACACCGCGGTCGCGGACTCGCTCAAGCAGCTCGCCGACGCGCTCGATGCGCTCCCGGCCAACGACTTCGACGGGCTCACGAAGGTGCTGTCAGAGATCGTCCGCGACAACAAGCAGGTGCTGTTCGAGGGCAACGGCTACTCGGCCGAATGGCACGCGGAGGCCGCCCGGCGCGGCCTCCCGAACAACCCGACGACCGTCGACGCCCTGCCCGCGCTGACCACCGACAAGGCGCGCAGGCTCTTCGCCGAGTTCGGCGTCCTGTCGGAGCGCGAGCTGACGGCACGCGCCGACATCAACTGGGAGCGCTACGTCAAGGTCCAGGACATCGAGGCGAGCACCGCCCTCGACATCGCCACGACGATGATCCTGCCCGCGGTCGCCCGGTACCTGGGCGTGCTCAACGGCGCGCCGTCGTCCCGCGGGGTCAACGCGATCTGCGAGAAGGTCTCGGCGCTCGCCGACGAGCTCGTCGATCGGATCGAGAAGCTCCGCGAGGCCCAGCACGCGGCGCACGAGGCCGGCTCGGTCCAGGCTGAGGCGCGGGCCTTCGTCTCGTCGGTCATCCCGGCCCAGAACGCGCTGCGCGAGACCGCCGACGAGCTCGAGACGCTCGTGGCGGACGACCTGTGGCCGCTGCCGAAGTACCGCGAGCTCCTGTTCCAGTACTGACACGAGCAGCAACGGGGCCGGCTCCTCCCGGGGCCCGACCGATCCCGGTACGCCCGGCGCTCCCACGAACCGCCGGGCGTATCACCGTCGGAGCGGAGGTGAACCACAGGTGACGTTGCGCGACGAGGACGGGGCGACGATCGAGGCGGCGCGTGCCGCCGGCATCCGGTTCGTCCAGCTCCAGTTCACCGACATCATCGGGCACGTCAAGGCCGTCACGATCCCGATCCACCGGCTCCCGAGCTCGGTCGAGCACGGGACGTGGTTCGACGGCTCGTCGATCGAGGGCTTCACGCGGATCGCCGAGTCGGATCAGTACCTCGTGCCCGACATGTCGACGTTTGCCGAGATCCCGTGGCAGCGGGGTGACGGCCCGCGGGGGACTGCGCGCGTCATCTGCGACGTCTTCACCCCGAACGGGACGCCGTTCGTCGGCGACCCGCGCTGGGTGCTCCGCCGCCAGGTGGAGCGGGCGCGGTCGCTCGGGTACGTCGTGAACACGGGACCCGAGCTCGAGTTCTTCCTCTTCCGCCGCGGACCGAACGGCGAGATCGAGCCGCTGCCCCACGACCAGGCGGGCTACTTCGACTTCTCGACCGACCTCGCCCAGGAGATCCGCCAGGACATGGTCGACACCCTCGAGGCGTTCGGCATCCGGGTGGAGGCGGCCCACCACGAGGTGGCGGTCGGGCAGCACGAGATCGACTTCGAGTACAGCGACGCCCTTCGCACCGCCGACAATGCCGTCACCTTCAAGTTCGCGCTCAAGGCGATCGCGCAGCTCCACGGGCTGTACGCGACGTTCATGCCGAAGCCGATCCACGGGATCAACGGCTCGGGGATGCACACGCACCTGAGCCTGTGGTCGATCAAGGAGGGGCGGAACGCCTTCGCCGACCCGTCGGCGCCGTACGGGCTGTCGCCGCTCGCCAAGGCGTACATGGCCGGGATCCTCGCCCACGCGCGCGGGATGATCGCGGTGCTGGCGCCGCTCGTGAACTCGTACAAGCGGCTCGTCCCCGGGTACGAGGCGCCGACCTACCTCACGTGGGGCCGGACCAACCGGTCGGCGCTGATCCGGGTGCCGATGGTGTCGCCCGGGAAGTCGGTCGAGGGCACGCGCTGCGAGGTGCGCTGTCCGGACCCGTCCTCGAACACGTACCTGGCGTTCGCAGCCCTGATCGCGGCGGGTCTCGATGGCGTCGAGCGGGGTCTGGCGCTCGGCGAGCCGGTCGAGGAGAGCCTGTTCGAGATGGACGCGGCGCGGATCGCGGAGAAGGGGATCCGCGAGCTGCCGGGGACGCTCGGCGAGGCGCTCGACGAGCTCGAGCGCGACGAGGTGATCCGGGAGGCGCTCGGTGACCACATCTTCGCGCACTACCTCGAGGCGAAGCGCGCGGAGTGGAACGCGTACCGGACCCAGGTGTCGAGTTGGGAGCTCGAGCGGTACCTGGAGCAGTTCTAGGGTCGGGTCGGGGGCGCGGGGGGCGGCGGCCGCCCACGGGACCCCGCGGGCCTTGGCGGGGCGTGTGCCCGGGCGCTCCGGCCCGTCCGTGGCCCGCGCGTTCCGGCCCGGGCGCTCCGGCCCGTCCGTGGCCAGATATCAGCCCCCGTAGTCGTTGGCATCGATCCGGGCCGCGAAGAGGCCGTTTCCTTGGCCAACCACGAATCCGGATGCTGAATGGCCCGGATTGAGGCCTGTGAAGGCTCGATTCGCTGGCCTCCTACTGCCCCGAGTGATCGTTGGCTACGAACGCGGCGCCAGGGCCCGCGGCCACCGGCCCGGACCCCGGGGGTCGGCCCCGAGCGTGGGGCCCGGGCGCCCCAGCCCGTCGCGAGTGGCCAGATATCACTCCCCGTAGTCGTTGGCACCGATCCGGGCCCCAAAGAGGCCGTTTCCTTGGCCAACCACGAATCCGGATGCTGAATGGCCAAGAATCGCGGCCTTCGAGGGCCGATCCGTCGGCCTCCTACTACCTGGACTAATAGTTGGCCACGAAATGCGGCAGGCGAGTGGGCCGGACCCCGCGGGTCGCCCCGGGGCGTGGGCCCGGGCGCTCCGGCCCGAGCGCTCCGGCCCGTCGCGCGTGGCCCAGGTGCTCCGGCCCGTCGCGCGTGGCCCAGGTGCTCCGGCCCGCCGCACGTGGCCAGATATCAGCCCCCGTAGTCGTTGGCACCGATCCGGGCCGCGAAGAGGCCGTTTCCTTGGCCAACCACGAATCCGGATGCTGATTGGCCAAGAATCGCGGCCTTCGAGGGCCGATCCGTCGGCCACGTACTACCCGGACTAATAGTTGGCCACGAAACGCGGTGCCCCGGCCCGCGGCCACCGGCCCGGACCGCGGCGACCGGGCCGAGCGGGGGCCCGGTCACGCCCCGCCCGCCGTCCCGCTCGGCGATACTTCCCGGGATGGAGATGCGTGACTTCCTGCGGTCGAAGCCGCTGATCGGGATGATCCACCTGCCGGCGCTGCCCGGCGCCCCGCGCAACACCCTGACCCTCGACCAGATCGTCGGCTTCGCCCTCGACGAGGCACGCATCCTCGAGGCCGCCGGGCTCGACGGCTGCATCGTCGAGAACGTCGGGGACGCGCCGTTCTTCCGCGACCACGTCGAGCCGATCACGACCGCCGCCATGGCCGTCGTCGTCCGCGAGGTCCGCCGCGCGACCCAAATGAAGATCGGCGTGAACATCCTCCGCAACGCGTGCGAGGAGGCGCTCGCCATCGCCTCGGTGACCGGCGCGGACTTCATCCGCTGCAACGTCGTCATCGGTGCCTACGTGACCGACCAGGGGATCATCCAGGGCTGCGCCGCCGAGCTCGCGCGCCTTCGCGCGACGCTCGACCGTGACGTGGCGGTCCTCGGCGACGTCCACGTCAAGCACTCCGCGCCGCTGTTCGACGTCCCGATCGAGGACGCGGCGGCCGATCTCGCCGAGCGCGGCGGCGCGGACGCCGTGATCGTGTCGGGCGCCCGCAGCCCCGATCCGCCCACCTACGAGCGCGTGGCCGCGGTGCGCGGGGCCGTCGACGTCCCGGTGATGATCGGCAGCGGGGTCGGGCTCGACAACGTCCGCGAGTTCTACGAGCGCAGCGACGGCGTGCTGATCGGCGAGGTCGACTTCAAGGTCGACCGGGTGTGGGGCGGTGCCAGCGACGGCGCGGCCTACGCCGAGGCCGTGCGTCGCGCCCGCGGCTCCGGGGCGCCGGCGAGCTGACGGACGCGCCGGACGAGCACCTCGGTGTCGAACGGCTTGGCGAGGTATGCCGCGACGCCGAGCCGGGCCGCGCGATCGGGCTCGTCGACGACGGTCAGCATCATCACCGGCACGCCGGCCGTCGCCGGTGACCCCTTGAGCCGCTCCACGACCCCGAACCCGTCGATCGCGCCCGGCAGCACGACGTCGAGCACGACGAGCGCGGGCGGGTCGGCTGCGACGCGGGCCAGCGCGGACTCCCCGTCGCCCGCGGCGTCGACGACGTAGCCGTTCGACTCGAGCGCCTGCCGGACGAGCTCGCAGGTCGCCCGATCGTCCTCGACGACGAGCACGCGCGGTCGAGCGGCGTCCTCGGGCGAGGTCGGTGCGGGCGCTGCGGCCGCGCCGGACGCGATCGGCTCGCCGCCCTCGACCCGGCCGACCTCTGCGGCCGGGATCGGCAGCGTGAACGCGAACGTCGAGCCGCTGCCGAGCTCCGACTCGACCCAGATCCGACCGCCGTGGTGCTCGACGATCTCACGGCAGATCGGGAGCCCGAGCCCGGTTCCGCGAGGCTTGTCGGTGAGGGTGTCACCGGCCTGCCGGAACTGCTCGAAGACGGTCCCGTGATCCTCGGACGCGATGCCGACCCCGGTGTCGGTCACCGAGATGACGACATCCGGTCCGTCGAGCCGGGCGGCGCACGTGATCGAGCCGGCTGGCGTGAACTTGACAGCGTTCGACAGGAGGTTGATCACGACCTGGATGAGCCGGTCCCGGTCGCCGACGACGAGTGGGAGGTCGGGCTCGACGTCGGTGACAAGCGACAGGCCGGCTGTCGAGATGAGCGACGACGTCGCCGCCGCTGCCCGGACGATGAGCTCCTCGGGCGCGACCGGGACGCGCTTCCACTCCATCCGCCCGGCCTCGATCTTCGCGAGATCGAGGACGTCGTTGATCATCGTGGTCAGCCGGTCGCCCTCGGACGAGATGATCGCGAGGTTGTCGCGGACCTGGCGCATCGCCCGGTCGACCTTCGGGTCGCCGGGCGGGACCGTCGGGAAGACGACCTCGTCGAGGCGCTTCGCGATGATCCTCGAGAACCCGACGACCGAGGTCAGCGGCGTTCGCAGCTCATGGCTGACGTTCGCGAGGAACGCGCTCTTGGTCTCGGACGCAGCCTCCGCCGCCGCGCGTGCCTCGACCGCCTCGGTCGTGGCCAGCCGCAGCGCCTCGGTGCGCTCCTCGACCCGGCGCTCGAGCTCCCGGTTGTGGGCCTCGATCTCGCCGTACAGCCGGGCGTTCTCGACGGCGCTCGCGATCAGGTTGCCTACCGTGAACAGCAGCGGGCCGTCGCCCGGCTCGACCTCGCGGCCGGAGAGCCGGTTGTCGACCGCCAGAATCCCGACCGAGCGGCCCTTGGTGATCAACGGCGTGCCCAGGAATGCGGTCACGCCGAGGAGCTCGGCGAACGCCCGGTTGTGCTCGTCCTCGTCGCGATCGACGTCGCGGAAGAGCATCGGCCCGGTCGCGCGGTGCAGGGCGACGAGCTGCGAGGTTGGATGGTCGAGCGGCAGCTCGATCCGGGCGACCACCTCGTCCATCTCCGGCGTGCCGCCGACGCTGCGGCCGCCAGTCAGCACGCCGCGCTCGTCGTCGGCGAGCAGCACGAGCGCCCGGTCGAATCGGAGGTGATTGACGACCGCGCCGAGGCTGCGGTCGAGGAGCTCCTCGACATCCATCGTCGCCGACAGCGCGACGCCGAGCTCGTTGAGCGTCATGAGCTCGGCCACCCGTTGCTGGAGCTCGAGGTTCGCCTGCTGGAGCTCGACGCGGGTCTCCTCGCTGCGGTCGTACTCCCGCTCGGACACCTCGCGCTGTTCGAGCAGCATCGTCTGCTGGCGGCGCAGCTCCCTCGCGCGTCGTCGGGCGCTGCCGCCGTACAGCACGACCCCCGCCGGGAGGAGCGTCGCCGCGACGATCGCGAGCTCCTGCCAGAGCGGGCCCTGGACCGCCACGTACCCGAGCATCGCGAGCGAGCCCGCGACGCCGAGCGCGACGTCGCGCCGGGATCCGCCGCCGGCCACGGGCGTCCACGTGAACTCCCACTCGCAGCACGGGTCGCCGTCGAGCTGGCACTGGACCTGACGCACCGTCGCCGCCGGCTGACCGAACGCGACGAGCGGGATCGAGGCGAGCGTTCCGCGATACGCCTGGCAGGCGTAGTCGACGTACCGTCGATGGAGCGCTGGCGGCACGAGGTCGAGCTGCGACCGGGCGTACCAGCGCACGACGGCCGACGTGTCGGTCGTGCGAACCACCCGCATGTCGGTCCGGACGTACTTCGCCGTGAAGCGCGGGACGATCGCGTAGGTCTGGCGGATGCCGATCGGGCGCGTCAGCTGGACGATCGCGTTCGGGATGCTTCGTCGGCCGAGGTTGAAGAAGAACGCGTCGTCGCCCGACAGCATCCGGGCGTACTCGGCGACGAAGAGGCGGAACTCGTACGAGTAGTTGTGGCTCTCGTTGAGCAGGTAGTCGGCGGTGACGTGGTAGCGCTCGTCGTCGATCGCCGCGTTGAGCATCGTGACGAGCCGCTCGAGCACGTCGGCGCGGGCCTGCTCCACCCGCTCGGCGGTGTCGACCGGGTCCGCTCCCTCGGGTGTCTCGCGCTCCACCCGATCGCCCACGACCGACTGCAGGTAGCGAACGGCCCCGACGACGATGCGGCCGCTGCCGTGCGCGATCGGTTCGCCGTGCTCGTCGCGCCCGAACGGCCGGCCGTGCATTCGGCGGAGGTCGTCGGGGACGGCGGGGAGCCCGGTGTCGCGGCCGGAGCCGCCGACCGCAGCGCGCGCCGGCTCGACGACCGCGGTCATTCGGTGCGCTGGGCCGCCGCTTCGTAGCGGTACGCCTGGCTGATCGCAGGGGCGGTGAGGGCCGCGATCGCCGTCAGCACCTTGACGTCCCCGGCGTGGAACTCGACGGGCTCGACCGCCGCCGTGCCGATGACGCCGAGGCGTGTGCCCTCGACCTTGAGCGGGGCGGCGACCAGCGAGGCGAGGGCCCGCTCGGCCGGGGTCGAGCGGGGGTCGCCGCGGACGTCGTTGACGATCTCGGCATCGCCGTGGAACACCGCCCCGAGGATCCCCTCGCCGGCCGGCAGCGGCGGTACCGGAAGGGGCCCGGCGGCAGGATCGGCCGGGGCGTCGGGGAAGGGCCGAAGGAGGCCGGGCTCCGGGTGCTCGAGGAGCAGGAAGCCGGTGCCGCCCGACGGCAGGCGGCTCGCCTCCGCGACGGCCACGGCGGTGACGTCGGCGAGATGCGGCGAGCCCGCGATCCGCTCCGCGAGGTCGTAGATGAGGTTGAGCTCGCGGTAGCGGTCGAGCGCCTCGGCCGCCAGCGAGCGCTTGTCGGTCTCCCGCGACACCGCGTACGACAGCACCGAGGCGATCGCGCCGGCCGGCCGAGGACCCTCGACCCAGCCCACCGGCTTCGCCTCGACGACGATCGGGTGACGTTCGACCGGCGTCCCGTCGGGCACCGAGCCGGTGTTGCGGTCGAGGATGACCGCGCCCTCGAGATCGGTGATGCGAACGCGCGCGTCGGTGGCTGCGAGGAGGACGCTGAGCATCGGCGCGACGTGCCGATGGCGGACGATCAGGCGGCGCAGCTCGGGAGCCTGCATCAGGCCGCTGCCAGCCCAAGCGCCTCGCGGGCGCGCGCGAGCAGGTCGTCGGGGTCGAACGGCTTGGTCATGTAGAGGTCGGCCCCGACCTCGGCGCCCTGTTGGCGGTCGTACGCCTGGCCCTTGGCGGTCAGCAGGACGACATACGTGTCGGCGAGGCCCAGCTCCTGCTTGATCGCGCGGCACACCTCGAAGCCGTTCCGCCTCGGCATCATCACGTCGAGGAACACCAGGTCGGGGCGGTGGTGCTCGACGACCGCGAGCGCCTCCTCGCCGTCGGACGCAGTGAGCAGCTCGACGCCGTCGTCCTCGAGCTCCTCGAGCGTCTGCTCGATCAGCAGCCGGATGTGCTGCTCGTCGTCGACGATGAGGACGGTGGCCATGGATCCTCCGGGCGGGCGATCGGGTGGGGCGGGACGGGACCCCACGATGCACGAACGCGTCGGCCGATGCAATGCCGGACGCGCGGCTGCCGGTGGACGTCGGTCGCGCCGTTGGCCCACGAGGCTGTGCGGAGATGCGGCACGATAGGCGGGATGTCCGTCACCGCCCCCGCGCGCCCTGCTTCCGCTCCCCAACCCCTCCCCGACGTCCGGCCGATGCGCTCGCTCGTCCTGCTGTCGGTCGCGCATGCGGTCAACCACGCCCACGCGGTCATCCTGCCGCTGATCTTCCTGCGGATCATCGACGACTTCGACGTCGGCGCAGAATCGATCGCGTTCCTCGCCGCGATCGGGAACATCGCCTCGGGCGTGGTCCAGCTCGCGTTCGCGCAGCTGACCCGCATGACCTCGCGACGGTGGCTGCTCGGGGTCGGGGGGCTGCTGTTCGGTGGCGGGTTCTTCGCCCAGGCCTTCGCGAACGGCTTCGCGACGTTCGCGATCCCGAACGTGCTGTCGCGGATCGGGGGGTCGCCGCAGCACCCGGTCGGCAACGGCATGCTCGCCGAGCAGTTCCCGATCCAGCGGCGTGGCTTCGCGATCAGCGCGCACATTGCTGGCGGCAACGTCGGGACGCTGGTGATCGGCGTGCTCGGGGTGCCGCTGCTCGAGGCGCTCGATTGGCGCGGCGCCTCGGTGCTGCTCGGGCTCGCGGCCGCGATCCTTGCGATCCTCATCCTCGCCCTGATCCGCGAGCGCGGCACCGACCGGGCGGCCGCCATCGCGCACGGCAGCGTCGGTGACGCGCTGCGCCAGGTCGCGGGAGATCGGGACCTGCGCTGGCTGTATCTGACATCGGTGCTCGGGGGCGGCGGTCGGGGGCTCGGGGTCGTGAACGTGTTCGCGCTGCTCTACCTGTCCGAGGTGCTGCTCCTCGACGAGGCCACCTACGGACCGATGTACGCGGTGCTCGTGATCTTCTCCGTGCCGATGCCGCTCATCGCGGGCTGGCTCTCCGACCGGTACGGTCGGAAGCCGCTGATCATCGGGCCCTATCTCGGCGGCGCGATCGCGTTCGGCGTGTTCATCTTCGCGGGATCGAACCTGCTGCTCCTGTGGCTGGCAATCGTGCTGATGGGGCTGTTCACGTTCGCCGAGAGCCCGCAGCTCCAGTCGCTGCTGTCCGACATCGCGCCGCCGTCGATCCGCGACGCGTCGTACGCGGTCTACTTCACGCTGGCGTTCGGGGTGGGGTCGCTGTGGCTCATCGCCTACGGCTTCCTGATCGACGCCCTCGGGAACGAGGTCGGCCTGGCGCTGGTCTTCGGACTCATGGCGGTGTCGTTCGTGAGCGCGGCGATCGGCACGCTGCCGATCCGCGCCGACGAGCGTGCCCGGGCCAACGCCGAGTACGAGGCGACACTCTTCGACGTCTGACCGTGTGGGCGTGGCGGGGCCGGGGCCGAGGAAGGCACGCGACACGGCGCGTCCCGTGGCCCCCGACCGCGTCGTTTGCTATCATCCCGAGGCTCTGTGCAACGAGCACTTCGGTCGGGGCGTGGCGCAGCTTGGTAGCGCGCATCGTTCGGGACGATGAGGTCGGAGGTTCAAATCCTCTCGCCCCGACCATCCGACAGCCGTGACGCTCGTCGCGGGCGCGTATGCTCGCGGCCATGCGTCCCCTTCGTCGCGCCATCGAGGCCGCGCTCGGTCGCATTGCGACCATCGGCGCCGATCACCGCGACAGCGAGGAGCTCGCGTTCCGGAAGGCGCTCCTCGTCGTGATCGCGGTCCTGATCCTCCCGATCTCGCTGACGTGGGGTGTCCTCTACCTCGCCCTCGGGACACCCGGCGGGTACATCGCGCTGCTCTACTTCCTCATCTCGGCCGTGGCGATCGCCGTCTTCGCGCGGACGCGCAATACCGAATGGTTCCTCCGCGCCGAGCTCCTCGCGATCCTCCTCGCGCCGACGCTGTCGCAGATCGTCGTCGGGGGCTTCGTGGCGTCAGGCGCGGTCGGCCTGTGGGGGATCCTCGCGCCGCTCGGCGCACTCGTCTTCGAGGGGTGGCGGTCGGGGATCCGGTGGTTCGTCGCGTTCCTCGCGGTCTTCCTCGGCTCGGGCGTCGTGGGCGAGGTGCTGGGCGGCGTCTCCGACCTGCCGACGTGGTTCCAGACGACCATGATCGCGCTCAACATCTCGGTCGGCGGCGCGATCGTGTTCACGTTGCTGGCGGTCTTCGCCCGGCAGCGGCAGGACGCGCTCGCCGCGCTCCGGATCGAGCAGGACAAGGCCGAGGGGCTCCTCCTCAACATCCTGCCCAGCTCGATCGCCGAGCGGCTCAAGGCGGAGACCGCAACGATTGCCGACCAGTTCGACGCCGCGTCGATCCTGTTTGCGGACGTCGTGGACTTCACGCCGCTCGCCGAGCGGCTGCCGCCTGCCGAGGTCGTCGGCATCCTCGACCACCTCTTCACGCACTTCGACTCGCTGGCCGACCGGTACGGGCTCGAGAAGATCAAGACGATCGGCGACTGCTACATGGTCGCGGCGGGCGTGCCGACCCCTCGATCCGACCACGCCCGCGCGCTCGCGCTCATGGCCCTCGACATGCGGGACGCGGTCCGCTCGACCGACCATGTCGGACACCTCGGGCTCGAGCTGCGCATCGGGATCAACTCGGGCCCGGTCGTCGCCGGCGTCATCGGTCGGAAGCGGTTCCTCTACGACCTGTGGGGCGACGCGGTCAACACGGCGAGCCGCATGGAATCGCACGGCACGCCCGGCCAGATCCAGGTGACCCGCGCCACGTACGAGCTGTTGCGCGACGAGTTCGAGCTGGCCCCGCGCGGGATCGTCGGCGTGAAGGGCAAGGGCGACATCGAGACGTGGTACCTCGTCGGCCGCGGCGACGGGACCGAGGCAGCGCCGGCCGGCCCGACGCAGCGCGTCGACCCCGCAACCGACTCCGTCCTGGAGAGCCGATGAGCAGCTCGATCCCGCCGCTCACGCCTCGCCGAACGCCTCCCCCAGCGGCTCGAGGGTCAGGACCCCGTCGCGCAGCACGAACCCGGTCGGCGCGAGCGCGTTCGGGTCCTGCGAGGCGAACTCGGCGAAGATCCACGCGACGAGCTCTCGGTCCGCGCCGGCCGGCACCGAGATCAGCAGGTTCCGCATCGGCGCCATGAGCAGCTGCGGTCGCCGCCCGAAGAGCCGGGACAGCCCGTCGGGGAGCAGCACGTAGGCCGAGGCGCACCCGGCCTCGGCCTGGAGCGCGCGGATCGGCAGCCGGTCGATCCACCCGTCGATGACCTCCTCCGGATCCACGGCCGCCATTCGGCGGGCAAGGTTCGCCAGGGCACGTTCGAGGAGCTCGTCCTCGGCGACGGCCCAGGACTCGAGGAGCGGGGCGCTGACCGACAGGAAGGCCGGACCGACGTCGATCCCGAAGCCGACCGATATCCCCGGTGGCACGACGAGCCGGATCGGCTCGGGCGAGCCCAAGGGCTGCGGCCGCATGCGCGGGAACACCGGCACAATCTGGTCGCGCACGTCCTTCCAGCCGAGGTCCGCGGGCACCGACCCGAGGGCGGCCAGGACATCCGTGAGCGAGGCCTGGACGACGTTCGGGCCGAGCGGCGGCCCCTCGATCACGTCGACCTTGGCTCCGTTCAGGTCGAACCGACTCGCGCGTCCCCGCCCGCGTTCGCGCCGCTTGCGCTCCCTGGATCGATGCTTGTCTCCCATGCCCGCGATCATGGCGGGGCGCCCTGCACCCTCGGTTATCTGCCGATCACCGCTGACGTATCCGAGGGCGCCGCGGTTCGCCGGCCCCGGTGCATGCCCGCCCCGGCACGCCGTTCCATCGCCGCCGCGGCCGCGCTCGCCGCCGACGACGCGACGAACAGCAGCAGCGCCACGACGTTCAGGATCCCGCCCAGCTGCCACGCGCCCCGCTCGCCGGCGACATCGCCCACGACGATCCGCAGCACCAACCCGGCGTGCAGCAGCGCGAGGTGCAGGTAGAACCGGGCGTGGTAGGGAAGCGGCGTCCGCAGGACCGCCGGCAGGATGATCGGAGCGTGCCCGAAGACCATCGACATGACGAAGCCGAGGAACAGGGCGTGCAGGATCGCGTCGCGTCGCGGACCCACGACGTCGCCCCCGAACGCCAGCCACCCGAGTCCCGCGACCGCGAGCCAGGCATAGCCGCTCAGCAGCGCGACGGCGACGAAGCGCGTCACGCCCGTGCCGCGAACGGTCCGCCGGGCGATGTCGTGCCGGGCGAGCCAGGCGGCGATCGCGACGAGGCCCACCCCGGCGAGGCGGCCGCCGGTGGTTGCGTCCGCGGTCGAGAGCGCGACGCCGCCGACGAAGATCGTCGCGGCGACCACGAAGGTCCACCGCGCCGAGCGGGAGGGCCGCCCGAGCCGCGACAGCTCGAGCCGTTCCCCGGCGATCGTCAGCACGAGGAACGCGGCGAGCCAGGGCACAACCCGCGCGACCGGCGAGCCGCCCACCAGCAGCAGCGCCGCGACGAGCCACGCGACCGCGCCGACCGCCTGCACGGTCGTGTGGAGCGAGCGCTCGATGCGCTCGAACGCGACGTACAGACCGACGTACCCGACGCCCGCGAGTGCGAACAGCACGGCCGTCACGCTGCCCGGGAGCCCCGCGACCACCGACAGCCCGCCCGCGCCCGCCGCGAGCGGCGCCAGGTACCCCCATCCCGCACCGAGCGCCACGGCGCGTTCGAGGGCGATCAGCGTGCCGAGGAAGCCGAGCGTCATGAGCAGCCCGTGTCCGGCGCCCAGCCGCCCCATCGAGGTGGGGAGCGCGATGCCCAGCAGCACGAGCGCGCCGGTGAGCCCGCCCAGGAGCCCGATCCCGCCCGCGGCGAGGAGCACGAGCCGGGACCGCGGGACGGCCATCGTCAGCGAGCCCAGCCCAGCTGGACCTTGGCCTCGTCGCTCATCTGATCGGGCGACCACGGCGGGTCGTGGGTCACCTCCACGTCGACGTCCACGAGGTCGTCCCCGGCGAGAAGCGTCCAGCGGATCGAGTCGCTCAGGTAGGAGCCGATCGGGCAGGCGGGGGTCGTCGTGGTCATCAGGACCCGGGCAACGCCGTCGGCGGCGTGGACGTCGCGGACCAGCCCGAGATCCACGATCCCGATGCCGAGCTCCGGGTCGAGGACGGGGCGCAGCCGCTCGAGCAGCTCGGCCGGCGAGGGCGCGGTCGGCAGGAGCCGTCCGAGCGAGACCGTCGGGTCGTCAGCCATGGTCCACCGCCGGCACGTGGGCAAGGCACAGGTTCGGGGCGACCAGCGGCTCGAGCCGGATCCCGTCGGGCGCGAGACCGAGCTCGGTCACGGCTCCGCGGAGCAGCCCGAGGTGGACCGAGCACACGACGCGCTGGCGGTCCCTGGCGAGCGACAGGAAGGGGCACGCGCGCAGGCGGATGGGATCGCCGTGGCCGTCGCTGTCGGGCGCGAACCCGGACCGGTCGAGCATCGCCAGAACGCGCTCGGCCGGGGCAGCCGCCGGGGCCGCGCCGTCGCCGGCGATCATCGCCCGGCCCCAGCGCTCGCCGGCCGCCACCGCGGCCGACGCCGGGTCCGGGAGGTCCTCGAGCGCGTCGCTGAGCGCTCGCGCCAGGCCCGTGTACGCGGCCACGTCGGCGTCGCCCGGGCCGGCGGCGGTGTACCGAAGTCGGGGACGTCCGCGGCCCGCGGGAGGCGCGATGTCGCGGACGGCAAGCCCAGCGACGACGAGCCGGTCGAGGTGCTCGCGGACCGTGTTCGGATGGAGGCCGACTGCTCCCGCCAGCTCCTCGACCGCGAGCGCGCCCCCCGAACGGCGCAGGAGTGCGAGCAGCCGGACCCGGATCGGGCTGGCCAGCGCGCGGTGCCGGAGCTCGACGTCGGTCATGGCTTGCATTTTGCACGGTGATGACCGTAAATATCAAGTGGGCGTCCGACAGGCACAGGAGCCAAGCCATGCAAACGTTGATCGATCGGGACGCGGCCGCCGCCGCGGCCATCCGGGCACACCATGTCGAGCTCGAGGAGGGCATTCGCAGCCGAGTCACCGCCCTGACCGACGCCGTGCGCGTCGGTGCCTCGCACCAGGCAGCCACGGCAGAGCTGCTCGCGTTCATCGACCGGGAGCTGTTGCCGCACGCGGCCGCGGAGGAGGATGCGCTGTATCCCGCCGGCAATCGCGGTCCCACCGCTTCGCTCGTCGGCGCGATGATCGACGAGCACCGGCTGATCGTGGGCCACGTCGAGCGAGTGCGCGCTGCGCGGGACGGCGTCGATGCCGCGACCGCGGCCGCGGCGGTGCTCGCGCTGTTCGAGGCGCACCTCCGCAAGGAGAACGATCGGCTGATCCCTGCCCTCGTCGACGACCCGGAGGTCGATCTGCACGCCCTGCTCGAAGGCATGCATGCGCTCGTCGGGTAACCCGCCGCGGGCGCATCCGGGCCCGGGGAACGCCGCCGCGATCGACGTCCTGACCACGGCGCTCGTCGCGGCGCTGCGCCAGCTCGGCGGCGCCGGCCGTCCGCGCGCCGCCAATCGGATCGCGGCGACCGCGTGGTCGGGCGTCCGTCATGACCAGCCGCGGGCCGCCGAGCGGCTCAACGGCGTGATGCACCATCTGGCCCGCCTCGAGGGCGGGCTCGCACAGGAAAGGGAACCTGCCATGGCCACCGACACGATCCTCGACGTCCGCAGCGAGCCGCCGGTCCGGCGCCACACGATGATCTTCGAGGCGTTCGACGCGCTGGACCCGGGCGCGGCCTTCGAGCTGCGCAACGACCACGACCCGAAGCCGCTCTACTACCAGTTCGCGGCCGAAATGCCCGGCGCCTTCACCTGGGACTACCTCGAGCAGGGCCCCGAGGTCTGGCGCGTGCGGATCGGGCGCACGGCGACCGCCTGACCTCGTCGATCGGCGGGAGCCCGGTGGTCAGTGCGCCTCGGGCTCCTGCATCGGCAGCACGAGCACGGCGACCGTGAACACGAGCGCCCCGAACGCGAGCACGCCGAGCACGACGAGCCATTCGATCGCGGTCGGCACGTACCAGTAGCTCGCGGCGAAGCTCGCCGCGCCGCGCTGATCGGTGCCGATCGACACGCCCGGCGGCAGCCCGATGTTCACGTACGACAGGCCGTTGAGCACCAGGTTCAGCCGGTGCACGAAGATCCCGACGATCGCCACGATCGCGGCGGCCGCCACCCAGCGCGGATCGCGTCGGAGCCGACGGATCGCCAGGATCACGAACGGGACGCCGAGCCCGACCCCGGCCTCGAACCAGAAGAGCGGCGCGTACGGCCCGGTCAGCAGCCGCTCCACCGCGGCGGCCTCGGGAGCGCCCGGGTAGAGCGCGGTCAGGTACTCGGCGCCGACGAGGAACGCCTCGACCGCGATGCACACGCCGAGCAGCCCGCCGAGCAGCGCGACGAGCCCGTCGCCGAAGGCCAGCCGCCCGAGCCGGCGCAGGGCGAGCGCGAGCAGGATGACGAGCGCGAGCCCCGACACGAGCGCCGACGCGACGAACATCGGGGCCATGACGCCGGTGTACCAGAAGCCGCGTGAGATCTGGAGCCCGAAGATCCACGCCGTGATCGAGTGAAGCAGGATGGCCGCCGGCAACGCGATCCACGCCATCGCCGACTTGATCCGCTCGTCGCGCGCGGCCGACCCCTCGGACGCAGAGGTCCCGAACGCCAGCCAGGAGCCGCGCCGCGCCAGGTCGGCCCGAGCGTACAGCCACACGTAGAACGCCGACATCCCGAGGTACACGAGGACGATCGCGATGTCCCAGATCATCGGCGAGGTCGGGTTGGCGTACAGGAAGATGTTCAGCAGCCGCTCGGGCCGGCCGAGGTCGGGCAGGATGAACGTCGCCGCGAGCATGACCGCGACGGTCGCCTCGAGGACCGCGAGGCGGGTGATCGGCTTGAACGCCGCGACGCCGAACAGCCGGCCGGCCGATGCCACGATGAGCCCGCCGGCCGACAGGCCGACGAAGAACATGAAGAACAGGATGTACTGGCCCCACATCACGGTGTTGCGCATGCCGGTGACGATCAGCCCGTTCGCGTACTGGTAGACGAACGCGCCGAAGCCGATCGCCATGACGACCAGGAGCAGCGCGATCCATGCTGCGAGGGCGGGCGCAGGGCGCCGCCGACCTGTCGGGCGGGCGGTCACGGGGGCCGGCGTCACGACCGCGCTCACAGCTCGTGCCTCCGGCGCGCCGGCAGATAGTGGACCGACGGCTTCGTGCCGGCCTCCTCGAGCAGCTCGAAGCCCTCGCGCTCGCGGACGAGGCGGCTGACCCGGCTGTCGGGGTCGTTCAGGTCACCGAAGACGCGCGCGCCGGCCGGGCACGACCAGACGCACGACGGCACCTGGTCCTCGGCGATCCGCTGGACGCACATCGTGCACTTCTCCACCGTGCCGACCGGTCGCGCCTCGACCATCCCGGTCTCGTGCGGCGTCGGCCGGGACGGCGCGCCCCAGTTGAACACGCGGACGCCGTAGGGGCACGCGATCATGCAGTACCGGCAGCCGATGCAGCGGTCGGCGTCCTGGAGGACCAGCCCGTCGCTGCGGTGGTAGGTCGCCTGGACCGGGCACACCTTCACGCAGGGCGCGTTCTCGCAGTGCTGGCAGGCGAGCGGCAGCCAGTGCATCTCGAGCTCGCCACCGCGCTCCTCGCTCGGCTGGTCGAGCGCCTCGCCCTCGGTGAGGATCCGGTTCCACCACATCCCGAGCGGCAGGTCGTTCTCGCTCTTGCAGATCACGGCGCACGACCAGCAGCCGATGCAGCGCTCCTGGTCGACGACCATCCCCCAGCGCGGCTGCGCCGACCGCTCGCCGATCGCGCCCCAGGCCCGCGACGCCGGGGAGAGCGCGTCGACCGGGGAGACCTTGTCGGTCATCGCCCAGGCTCCTCCGCCCGGGCGACCTGGCAGCGGCAGTCCTTCCAGCCGGTCGACGGCGACCACATGTTGCCCACGAAGTGCACCTCGTGGATCGGGTTCACCTCGGACGAGGTCAGCTCGTTGACGCCCTTGCCCTTGCGGAACTGGCGGGGCCACCAACCCTCGTACAGCGTCACCGAGCCCGGCTGCTCCGACGACGAGACGTGTGCCCAGGCCTCGACCTCCCCCCGCGTGTTCCAGACGCGGACGGGGTCGCCGGTCGCGATGCCGCGCGCCTCCGCGTCGGCCGGGGCGATGAAGACCTCGGGCCGGCCGCCGTGGATCTCCTCGAGCCAGGCGTTGTTGGCGTACGACGAGTGGATTCGCCACTTGCTGTGCGGGGTCAGCAGCGTCAGCGGCCACTCCCCGGGGTCGTGGACCGTGTCGTCGTGGGGCGGCTTGAACGTCGGGACGGTCTCGCTCAGCTCGCGGAACCGATCCTCGTCCTTGTAGAACTCGATCCGACCGGTCGGCACGAACGCCGCGGTCTTCTCGAGCGGCGCCGGCAGCGACCGCGGCGGGAACGGCTCGAGGTCTTCGATCTGGGCTCGGAAGGGGATGTCGGGGTCCGGAACCTTGAGCCGGACCGGCCCGGCCCGGAGCGCCTCGAGCGTGATGCCTTCGGTCGGTCCGCCGGGGGCGTCGCCGGCGGCGAGGATCGCCTCGATCGCCGCCTCCTCGTCGATCTCGAAGTACTCCGTCGCCTTCGCAGGATCGATGCGGCGGACGATCTCGCGCCACATCCAGAGCTCCGAGCGGGCCTCGCCGACAGGCTCGATCGCCGGCTGCTGGAGCTGGAGGAACGGATGAAGCGGTGTCGCCGTGAGGTCCGTCTTCTCGTACCAGGTCGTGGCGGGGAGGACGACGTCGGCCCACCGGACGGTCTCGGTCATCTGGTGGTCGACGACGACGACGAGGTCGAGCCCGCGCAGCGTCTCGTGGAGCCGGTTCACGTCCATCGCCTGGACGAACATGTTGGCGAACGTGCAGACGAGACCGTGGAACCCCTCGGCGGGGTAGGGCACGTCGGGATGCATCGTCGCAGTACGGCCGCGGACGAAGTAGATGCTCGGGACGACCTTGGCCTTCGTCTCGCCGGCGTTCCACCACGGCGACGTGTCGACGCGGACCTTGTACTGCCCGACGTACACCGAGAACCCGCCACCCGACGTGCCGATGTTGCCGGTCAGCGCGGCGAGCAGCGCGAACGCCCGACCCGTCAGGTCGCCGTGGAACCAGTGGTTCGAGCCGCCGCCCATGAGGATCGCCGCGGGCTTGGCCGCCGCATAGGCGCGCGCGACCCGGACGATCGTGTCGGCGGCGATCCCGGTGACCGCCTCGGCGGCCTCGGGCGTCCAACGCTCGAGCTCGGCTCGCACGAAGCGCCACCCGGGCGCCGCCCCGACCGAGGTGCCGTCGGCGAGGGTCACGGTATGGAGGCCGTCGAGGGCGGGCCGCACGTCGTCGGGGAACCCGAGCCGGTCGCGCGGGACGATGATCGGCGCGTCGGCCAGCTCGTCCCACGCCACGTACCGGTCGGCCGCGCCGTCGGCGACGAGATCGGCCTCGCGCAGACGCCTGCCGGTGTCGGTCCGGACGAGGAGCGGCGCGTCGGTGTAGGTGCGCATGAACGGCTCGTCCCAGGTCCCGTCCGCCACGACCTGACGGCACAGTGCCAGGGCGAGCGCCGCGTCGGTCCCGGGCCGGATGCGGAGGTGCGCGTCGGCCTTGGCCGCGGTCGGGGAGAAGCTCGGGTCGACGACGACGAGCCGCGCGCCGCGCTCGATCGCGTCGAACAGGAAGTGGACGTCGGGGATGCGCGTCTCGACCGGGTTCGATCCGACGAGCAGCAGGAACCGGCTATTCGCCCAGTCCTTCGCCTCGTGCTCGGCGTTCTGGACGCCGAACGTGATCGGCATTCCCATCGGCAGGTCGCCGTTGAAGTCGAAGCTCGTGCCGTGACTCATCCCGAGCACGGCGCTCGCCCGGTAGTTGGCCCCCTTCTGGATGTACCCGGAGCCCGGGACCTGGCCGAAGACGTGGATCGAGTCCCAGCCCCAGCGCTCGCCGATCGCCCGCAGCCCGTCCGCCACGCGGTCGAGGACCTCCTCCCACGTCGCTTCACGGAACTCGCCGGATCCGCGCTCGCCGGTGCGCACGAGCGGCGTGCGGATCCGATCGGCGCCGTAGACCTGGTTCAGGTACGAGAGGCCCTTCATGCAGCCGCGCGGGTTGTAGACGGCGTCGGGGTAGTCGGCGGCCTGCTGGACCTTGACGATCACCCCGTCGCGGACGAACGCGAGCTGGCCGCAGCTCCCGGTGCAGTTCGGCGAGCACGTCGTTCGCACGACGCGATCGACCGGGAGGCTGGCAGGGACCGCGTAGTCGCGCGCCGCCGCGGCGGGCTGTGGATCGAGCACGGGAAGCACGGCGCCGGCGGCCACACCGGCTGCCGCACCTGCCGACGCCTTCAGGAACCGGCGGCGATCGAGCGACATGTCAGGCAACCTTGGGCGCCGCTGGACAGCGCAGATCGAGCATCGTGTGGTCGGCCGCACCGCACTGGGCGCAGCGGGTCGCGCTCGTGCCCGCTGCGGGGGGCCGCACCGCAGCGGCCATCCCCCGGAGCGCGTCGCCGATGCTGCGGACCGCGCGCTCGGCACCGACGACCACCGGGATCGCAAGCGAGGCGGCGAGCAGACGGCGGCGGGACAGGCGCACAACACCCTCCGGTCCGGGGCCGGACGCTTCCTGACCGTAGCCAACCCGATCGCGTGCCGACAGGGCCGAAGGGCCCGCGTCCGCGGGCACGCCGACCTTCGGAAGGCGGTTTCGACGGGTTCATGCGGCGTACACGTGGGTTTCCGGGCGCGTTCCGCCCGACTGGCGGATGATCGGCGCATGAACGTCGACGCCGCCGCCCCGCCCGCCACCCTCGCCGCCCCGCCTGCCGCTCCGATCACGGTGCTGGGGACCGGTTGGTGCGAGGACACGGCGCTCGTGCGCAGCCGGTTGCAGGCGCTCGGCGTGCCGTTCGCGGAGCTCGACGTCGAAGCCGACGCCGACGCCCAGGCGCGCATCCGCGAGCTCAACGACGGGGCCCAGGTCACGCCGACGGTCGTGGTCGGCGACGGCGACACGAGAACCGCGGTCCGGGCGGCCGCCGAGCCGACGCTCGAGCAGCTCGGCGCGATGCTCAACGCCGCCGGCTGGCAGGTCGCGCCCCCGCAGGCCACCCAGTACCGCGCCCCGGTCACCCAGCTGCCGATCCCGCTGCCGGGGCGGTCGGCATCGACCGTCCGGGGGACCGCGGTCGGGGCGCTTCGCGGCCGTCGGCAGCTGGCGCTGTTCCTCGCCCACGAGCCCGGGTGCCTCGCCTGTCTCGGCTACGCGCGACAGCTCGGGAAGGTCCGGACCGGCCTCGAGGAGGCGGATGCCGTCGCGGTCGCCGTCGTCCGCGGGTCGGCCAACGAGCTGGACGAGTGGTCGCACGGCGTCGACCCGTCGGTCGGCCTCGTCGCCGACCCGGCGGGCGACTGGAGGCAGGCCGTCGCGGACCACGTCGGGTTCGCCCCGGACCGCGCGGCCGTGCTCCTGCTCGACCGATGGCACGCAGCCCGCGCGGGTGCGGTCGCGTCGGAGGCCGGCGGCCTCATCGACCCGACCGAGGCGGTCAGCTGGCTCGACTTCATCGCGCTCGACTGCCCCGAGTGCTCGGGGGAGATCGCCTGGGACCTCGACGAACCGTGAGCGGCGCGGCCGACCCGGCCGCTCGCGCGCGGCTTGACAGGCGCCGCCTCGGATGTAACACTAACTGGGGTTAGCGTTAGAACCAGCGAGGTCCGCGATGTCGGCACTGACCAACGGCCACGATCACGCGCTCCGCTCGGTCGTCACCGATCGCGTCGATCCGCTCACCGCACCGATCCGCGACGTGCGCCCCGAGGATTGGGCGCGGTACGAGCGGTATGCGGCGGAGATCCTGTCGGCCTTCGGGCTCGACCTCACGACCGAGGCGACCGCCGCAACCCCGCGCCGGTACCTGCGCGCGCTCTACGACGCGACGAGCGGCTACGACGGCGACCCGAAGCTGCTCACCGCCTTCCCGACCGAGTGCCGCGGCGGGGCCAACTGCGAGCTCGCCCAGATCGTCGAGGGACCGATCCCGTTCTCGGCCCTGTGCGAGCACCATGCGCTGCCGTTCATCGGAAGCGCATGGGTCGGCTACGTCGCCCACGAGCAGATCATCGGAATCAGCAAGCTGACGCGCCTCGTCCGGGTCGCGACCGGCCGGTTCGGCGTCCAGGAGCGGATGACCCACGACATCGCGGATGCGCTCGAGGGGATGCTCGGCGCCCACGGGACGGCGGTCGTCCTCGAGGCCGAGCACCTGTGCACGCGCATGCGCGGCGTGCGCGAGCCGGCGGCGCAGACGCGGACGACGGCCTACCGCGGCTCGTACGTCGCGGATCCCGCGCTTCGGGGCGAGTTCTTCGCGCTGGCGGGGATCGGGGCGCCGGGCCGATGACAGGCGCGACACTCGCCCCCGACCGCGAGGCCCTCGCCGGTGGCGGCGAGAGCCCCTGGCCGATCGAGCCGCTCCTCGCCGCACCCGTTCCCGACCCCTCGGCCGAGACCCGTGGCGGCGTCCTCCCGCACGCTCTCGCCGCCCGCTTCGCCGGGCGGTTCGACATCCCGCTCCGACCCGATCGCCCGACGCTGCTGGTCAACTTCGTCACGACGCTCGACGGCGCGGTCGCGCTCGACCGCTCCGGGGCGACCGGTGGCCGGGAGATCAGCGGCGGGTTCGAGCCCGACCGGTTCCTCATGGGGCTGCTGCGGGCCACGGCCGACGCCGTGATCGTCGGCGCAGGCACCGTCCGGGCGAGCCACAGCAAGGGCTGGACGCCGGGCGACGTCCACCCGGCGTCGGCCGAGGCGTTCGCGGCGTGGCGCCGGGAGCTCGGGCTCGCCGAGGCGGGCCCCGCCACCGTGATCATCAGCGCCTCGGGCGATCTCGAACCCCGGGACCTCCCGCGAACTCGGGTTCCCGTGCTGGTCGCCACGACCGACGCGGGCGCGGAGCGGCTCGAGCCGGTCCTCCGCGGCGCCGACGTGCAGCCCGAGATCCTCGCGTTCGGGCACGGATCGCACGTCCCGCCCGACGATCTGCTCGCCCGCCTCGCCGAACGCGGCGTCCGTGTCGCGCTGTCGGAAGGCGGCCCGACGGTCTTCGGCACGCTGCTGGACGCCGGCGTCGTCGACGAGCTGTTCCTGACCCTCGCCCCGCAGCTCGTCGGGCGCGACACCGGCGCCGACCGGCTCGCGCTGGTCGAGCACGCCGCCTTCGACCCTACCCGGGCGCCATGGCTTCGGCTGCGAAGCCTCATGCGCTCGGCCGATCACCTGTTCCTGCGATACGGCCTCCCCGAGGAGCGAAAGGACGCGTCATGAGCTCGATCGACCGCATCGTCATCGTGGGAGCCGGCCTCGCCGGCGCCCGTGCCGCCGAAGCCCTCCGAACCGCCGGCTACGACGGCGACATCACGCTCCTCGGCGAGGAGGCCGAGCGTCCGTACCTCCGCCCGCCGCTCACGAAGGAGTACCTGCGCGGCGAAAAGGACCGCGAGTCGGTGCACGTCCACCCCGCGGACTTCTACGAGGAGCATCGCATCGACTGGCGCGGCGGGACCGCGGTCCGCGCGATCGACGTCACGGCCCGGGAGGTCGAGCTCGAGGACGGCGCTCGGCTCGGTTGGGATCGCCTGCTGCTCGCGACCGGCGCGCGGCCGCGCCGGCTGCCCGTTCCGGGCGCCGACCTCCCGGGCGTCCGCTACCTCCGGACGCTCGAGGATGCCGATGCGCTGGCCGCGGCCGCCCGCGAGGCCGCGCGGATCGTCGTGGTCGGCACGGGCTGGATCGGCAGCGAGGTCGCGGCATCACTCCGGCAGGTCGGCCGCGAGGTCACGCTGATCGGCCCCGAGGCGGTCCCGCTCGAGCGCGTGCTCGGCCCGGAGATCGGGGCGGTGTACCGGGACCTGCACCGCGAGCAGGGGGTCGACCTGCGGCTCGGCCGGTCGGTGCAGCGGATCGTCGGCGGGGACCGGGTCACCCACGTCGTCACCACGCGCGGCGCCCGGATCGATGCGGACCTCGTCGTCGTGGGGATCGGCGCGGAGCCGCGGACCGAGCTCGCGGCGGCGGCCGGGCTCGCCGTCGGGAACGGGGTGGAGGTGAGCGAGACGCTCGAGACCTCGGTGCCGGGCATCTTCGCGGTCGGCGACATCGCCTCGGCGTGGCACCCGCTGTACGGCGAGCGCGTTCGGAACGAGCACTGGGCGACGGCCAAGTTCCAGGGATCAGCCGTCGCCGCGTCGCTGCTCGGCGAGCGGGTCCCCTACGACCGGACGCCGTACTTCTACTCGGACCAGTTCGACCTCGGCATGGAGTACACGGGCCGCGCGACCTCGGACGACCGGCTCGTCGTGCGCGGCAGCCTCGCGGACCGCGAGTTCATCGCGTTCTGGCTGCGTGACGGCCGGGTCGTGGCGGGGATGAACGCGAACGTCTGGAAGGTCACGAAGGCGATCGACCGGCTGATCCGGTCGCGCCGGGTCGTCGACCCGGCGGCGCTCACCGACACCTCGACGTCGCTCGACGAGCTCGCGGAGGACACCCAGGCAGCCTGACCGAGGAGCGCCCGATGACGATCCGGACCAAGCGCATCTACGAGGACCGGGCCGCCGGGGACGGCGCCCGCGTGCTCGTGGACCGGATCTGGCCGCGCGGCGTCAGCCGCGAAGCCGCCGGCGTGGACCTGTGGCTCAAGGAGGTGGCGCCCTCCACCGAGCTGCGTCGATGGTTCGGGCACGAACCCGAGCGCTGGCCCGAGTTCCGGGAGCGCTACCGCGCGGAGCTCCGCGGGAAGGGCCCCGAGCTCGACCGGATCCACGACCTGGAACGCCGCCACGGGACCGTGACGCTCGTGTACTCGGCGCGCGACGAGGCCCGGAACCAGGCGGTCGTGCTCGCAGAGCTCCTCGCGGAGCGCGGCGGTGGTCCCAGCTAGCGCGCCGGCCGGGCCGCGTCCGGGTTCGGCAGCACGACGTCGCGGACCGCGCCGATCAGGTCGTGGTACGAGGCGATGAATCCGCGCAGCGTTCGCGCCGTCGCACCGTAGCCGTCGAACTCGGCGACAGTCATGCCGTCGGGCTCGTAGGCGCGCCCGAAGTCGGGGATGCGCGCGAGCAGCTCGTCGACGTGGCGCGCCGGCACGGGCTCGTCGATGCGATCCACGGGCTCGATCCCGCTCTCGTTGAAGCGGACCTGCCAAGCGTGCGGCATCGTCAGCACGACGTCGCCGCCGACGAGCTCGGTCCAGTGGAGGCGGTGGCGGTACGCCGCGGCCAGCATCCGCGTCCGGTACCCGCGCTCCCTGTAGATCCCGAGCGCGCGCTTGAAGGCCGCGACGCCGGCCCAGTTGAGGGCGTCGGGGTCGATCGCGATCGAATCCCGCTCGACGAGCACGCGCATCCAGTCGTCGAGCCGCCCGACCATCAGCGTGCAGACCGGCGACATGCCGTCGACCGGCTCGCCGCGCGCCTCGCGCGCCCGCAGCCCGCGCTCGACCGCTTCCCCGACCGCAAGCGCCTGCGGCACGGTGAAGCAGACGGTCGCGTTGATGTTGACGCCGGCCTCGGTGGCGCGCTCGATCGCCTCGAGCCCCGCCCGGGTCGCCGGGAACTTGACCTGCATGTTCGGGGCGAGGCCGGCGAACCGGACGCCCTGCTCGAGCATCCGGTCGGCGTTGCGGTACTCGGCCGGGTTCGTCTGGATCGAGAGGCGTCCCTTGCGCCCACCCTCCGCCCGGAACACCGGCTCGAGGATCGCCGCGCCGCGGACCGCCATCTCCTCGACGAGCGCCCAGGTCAGCTCGGTCTCGTTCGCGTCCGGTCGCTCGTCGGCAAGCTCGCGGACGCGCGGCAGCCAGTGCGCGCTCTCCTTGCGCAGCACCTCGTGGACGATCGTCGGGTTCGAGGTGGCGCCGGTCGCGCCGCGGGCGACCGCGTACTCGAGCTCGGCGACCGCGCAGGAGTCGTTCCAGTAGTCGGTGGGGAAGGCCTGGACCATGCGGGACAGCGGGCTGTCCACGAGTCCGGCCGGGCTCGACGCGACCATGGCGTCCTCCTGTCCGTGCGTCCGGTGCGATGCGCTGGCGACCATGCTATCGATCATCGATTATCTTGCCAAGGGCCGGGTCGCGCCGGCGGCCGGGATGGCCGAGGCGCGGGAGTGGCATCTTGACCCGACCCCCGCCCCCTCGGTATCCTCGCCAGAACAATCGATTATCGACAATCCTCGCATCCAAGCAGCTCGGCTGCTTGAGGAGAGACTCGGTGGAGACAGCGGCGACGGCGCCCGCGGAGGAGATCCTCGGCCAGTTCCTCGGGGACGAGTCGTTCCCGGTCGAGTGGGCGTCCGAGGAGGAGCAGCGCCTCTTCTGGGTCTACGACGACCTCCACATCCCGCACCCCGTGAGCCCGATGTTCTTCGACATCGGCGGCTGGTGGCTGAGTTGCGACCACATGTTCCGACGGTTCGGGACCCCGTTCGCCGTCGACTGGCTCGCGAAGAACGTCAACGGCTACGTCTACACGACCGCGATCCCGGCCGATCCCGACCTGCGCATCGACGCGGTCGAGTACAGCGCCCGCTATGGGGCGCGGGTCCCGGTCGACCGCGAGTTCGCGGGCCGGATCGGCTCGTACCTCGACACGGTGCTGCCGGTCTACGGCCTCCACTTCGCCGACTGGTGGCGCGACCGGCTCGTCCCCGAGATGCAGCGCAACTTCGCCTATCTCGAGGAGCGCCTCGACGCCGCCGACGCCATGAGCCTCGCCGAGCTCGCGTGCGTGCTCGAGGACGCGATCGACATCCACGATCGCCATTGGAAGATCCACTGGATGCTGAACTTCGCCCAGCTGTCGGCGACGCTCAACCTCCGGGCGGTCATGGAGAAGACCCGGGGCTCGATCGACGAGCAGCTGCTCGGGCGGCTCCAGAACTCGGCCTCGGACCGGAACTGGGACTCGATCGAGGCGTTGTGGCGGATGAAGAACGAGGTCCGCGACGACCCCGAGCTGCGCGCGGCCTTCGGGGCCGGGTCCGCCGAGCAGATCGGGGACGCGCTCCGGGCAGACGAGCGTGGTCGCCGCTTCATCGCCGAGCGGATCGAGCCGTACCAGCGCGAGTTCGGCTGGCACGCGGTCTGGAGCCACGAGTTCATCTTCCCGACCGTCCGCGAGCAGATGGAGCCGGTCCTCGACCTGGTCAAGGACTACCTCGACTCCGATTACGACTACCCGGCCGCGATCGCCGCGATGCGGGCCGACATCGAGGCGGCCTCGCGCGAGATCCTCGAGGGGCTCGAGGGCGAGGCGCTCGACGAGATGCGCGCCGCGAACGAGATCAATCTCCGGATGGCGCCCCTCACGCCCGACCACCACTTCTACATCGACCAGGGCGCGAACGCCCACGTCCGCCTCGTGCTGATCGCGATCGGGCGGAAGCTCGTCGAGGCCGGCCACCTCGACCAGCCCGACGACGTGCTGTTCCTTCGCTACAACGAGCTGCGCGCGCTCATCGGCGACGCCTCGTCGATCGAGGCGCGCGGGATCGTCGCCGAGCGCCGCGCCGAGCGGGCCGCGTCCGAGAAGATCCGGCCGCGCAACTGGGTGGGGACCGTCACGCCCTCGCAGCTCGCGTTCCCGTACCTCGTCAACTGGGGGTACCCCGAGCGCTTCTACCAGGAGCAGGGGAGCGCCGAGGCGACCGAGGTGACCGGCATCGCGGCATCGCCCGGCGTCGTCGAGGGCACCGCCCGCGTCGTGCGGACCGTCGACGAGTTCGACGAGGTGACCGACGGCGACATCCTCGTCTGCCAGATGACGAACCCGGCGTGGGTCGTGCTGTTCACGAAGATCGCGGGGCTCGTCACCGACACCGGCGGCACGACGTCGCACCCGGCCGTGCTGTCCCGCGAGTTCGGGATCCCGGCGGTCATCGGGACGTCGAGCGCGACGCACACGATCCGGACGGGCGATCGGATCCGGGTCGACGGCTCGAAGGGCGTGGTCGAGATCCTCGAGCGGGCGCCGGGCGGTCCGGGCGGGCCGGGCTCGCCGGGCGGGGCGGACGCCTCCGGCGCGCCGGTCGCCCCGATCGCGTCGTAGGCGGAACCGGTGGCCGAGCCCGGCACGCTCTCGCGGAGCGTCCTCGCCGATCAGGTCAAGGACCGCCTGCTCGAGGGCATCCTCAGCGGCCGCTACGCACCGGACTCGCGCATCGTCGAGACCCAGGTCGCGCGCGAGCTCGGCACGAGCCAGGCGCCGGTGCGCGAGGCGCTGCGCGGTCTCGAGGCGCTCGGCGTCGTCGAGATCCTGCCGTTCCGCGGCGCCCGGGTTCGTCGCCCGACGCGGCGCGAGCTGCTCGAGGCCTACGTCGTCCGCTCGTCGCTCGAGGGGCTCGCCGCCAGGCTCGCCGTTCCGCGCCTGACCGGCGACGATCTCGCCCGGCTCTCCGCGTGCATGGACGACATGCGGGCGGGCGCTGTGGCGGAGGACGGCCATCGCGTTGCCGAGGCCGACGCGCGCTTCCATGGCACGATCGTGGAGCTCGCCGACAACCACACGCTGCTCAAGCTGTGGCGCTCGCTCGAGCCGTTCTCCCGGACGTACATCACGCTCGTAGTACCCGGCGCCGATCCGCACTGGTCGGCCGACCTGCATCTGCCGATCCTCGCGGCGCTCGAGCGACGTGACGCGGAAGCCGTCGTGACGGCCCTCGAACGCCACTTCGCGGAGGTCAGCGAGAACATGGCGCGCCGCCTCCCCGAGGACGGCTCGTCGAGCCCCATCCCGGTTGCCGAAGCCCGAAAGGACGCATGAACGACACGCTGCAGCTCTCGGAGGAGATGTCGGCCGGTCCCGCCCGGCTGCGGATCGACGTGTACGGGTCCGAGCCCCGCGCGCACGTCCTTGACGACATGAACTTCCTCAACTACCGCCTCGCCGACGTCCGCATCTCGCCCGAGGTCACGCTCGCCGAGCCAGACATCGTCTGGCGCCAGGACGCCGACAAGGACATCCGCTACGACGGGCGGCGCATGACGTTCAGCGGCCCGTGGCCCGCCGGCCCGATCCAGAAGGTCATCGTGACCATGCTCGCGCTGCGCATGGAGGAGGTGGGGCTGCACCCGTTCCATGCCTCGGCCGTTCGCTACCGGGACCGCACGATCGTGTTCCTCGGCGGCGAGTCGAACCACGGCAAGTCGATGGGCCAGATCGAGGCCTGCCGGCGCGGCGCGACGCTCGTCTCGACCGAGACCACCGTCATCGACGAGGACGGCGTCGTGATCATGGGCTCGAAGTCGGCCTTCCTGAAGAAGCGCACCGAGGGCACCGAGCGCGCCGACAAGGCCGCGCCCGAGGCGGGGGTCGAGAAGTTCTTCGGCGGCATGCCGACCTGGGAGATCCACGCCGAGCCGACCCCGGTCGACATCGTCGTGCTCCCCGCGATCGACGGGAACTTCGAGCCGTCGCTCGCCGAGATGATCCCGTTCGAGAAGCAGTTCCAGACGTTCCACTCGCTCCAGAACTACTTCCTGCTCAACGAGCTGCTCGCGCCGGGCTTCACGATGCCGCTCGTCGACACCGAGGAGCTGCGGCGGAAGCGGGCGGCGTTCCTCGAGCGCTTCTGCGACCGACCGTACTACTTCGTCCGAGCGGCAACCCCCCAGGTGCTGATGGACGAGGTCGACCGGGTCCTCTGAGGCACGGGGCCGGGCATGCAGACGTTCGGGTACGAGCGGCCGGCGTCGCTGGCGGCGGCAGTCGCGCTCCTCGCCGAGCGCGGGCCGGCGGCGCGGCCGCTCGCGGGCGGGACCGACCTGATCATCCGGCTCCGGGACCGCTCGATCGCGCCCGAGGTCGTCGTCGACGTCAAGGCGATCCCCGAGCTCGCGCCCGGGATCGCGGCCGAGGGCGGGCGGCTCGTGATCGGGGCGACGACCACGATGACCGAGATCGCCGCGCACCCGCTGATCCGGCGGCGGTTCACCGGCCTGGCCGAGGCGGCCGCGGTCGTGGGCTCGGTGCAGATCCGGAACCGGGCGACGCTCGCGGGGAACCTGTGCAACGCGTCGCCGGCCGCCGACACCGCGCCGTCGCTGCTCGTGTCCGACGCGGTCGTCGTCGCGGCCGGTCCGAGCGGCACCCGCCGGATCCCGCTCGACGGGTTCTTCGTTCGATCCGGCGTCACGACCCTCGAGGCCGGGGAGCTCGTCACGGCGATCGAGCTGCCGCTCGACGACGAGCCCGTCGGCTCGGTGCACGTGCGCCGGACGCGGCGGCGCGGTCACGACCTGGCGTCGGTGACGCTGGCATGCCTCATCCGCCCCGACGGCACGGTCCGGGTCGCCTACGGCAGCGTCGGTCCGCGGCCGGTGCTCGCGCCGACGCCGGACCCCGCGCTGGTCGACCCGGGGGCGACGCCGGCGGCCCGCACGGCGGCGCTCGACGCGCTCTTCGTCGAAGCCCGCCCGTCCCCGACCTCGATGCGGGCAGGCCCCGACTACCGGCTTGCGATGCTCCGAGTGCTCGGGCTGCGCGCGCTCGACGCGGCGCAGTCGAGGCTCCGGGGAGTGGCGGCATGACGTACGCGCCGGTCGTCCTCCCGATCGAGGTCGTCGTCAACGGCCGGCGGCGGTCGTTCCGGGTCGAGGCGCAGCACACGTTGCTCGACGCGCTCCGGGACGACCTCGGGCTGACCGGGACCAAGGAGTGCTGCCTCGTCGGCGAATGCGGCGCCTGCACGGTGCTCGTGGACGGCCGGAGCGTCGACGCGTGCCTCGTCCTCGCGGCCGAGATGGACGGCGCCGAGATCACGACCGTGGAGGGCCTGGCGCGCGACGGGGAGCTGAGCCCGCTCCAGCAGGCATTCCTCGACACCGGCGCCGCGCAGTGCGGGTTCTGCATCCCGGGCCAGCTCATGTCGGCCCATGCGCTGCTCGCCGAGGACCCGAACCCCGACCGGGCTGCGATCGAGGAGGGGCTCGCCGGGAACCTCTGTCGGTGCGCCGGGTACGAGCAGATCTTCGAGGCCGTGATGCTCGCTGCGGAGCGGGCCGGCGCGCCGGACGCGGCCTTGGTCGCGGAGCGCGAGCCCCGCCCCGACCCGGGCCACCCGGCCGACACGCCGAACGCGGAGGTTGCGCCGCAATGACCGCTGACCGAGCGGGCGCGGGTGTCGTGGGCACCAACCCCAACCGAGGGGGCGGCCGCGGCCGGGTGACCGGCCGGCAGGCGTACGTCGCGGACCTCCGGCTCGAGGACGCGCTGCACGTGAAGCTCGTCGCGCTCGACGTCGCCCGGGCGCGCATCGGTCGGATTGACGTCACGGACGCCCTCGCGGTCCCGGGTGTCCGGCTCGTCATGACCCCGGCCGACCTGCCCGACCCGATGCCGCGCTTCGGACCGCAGTTCCGGGACCGCCCGGTGCTCGCGGTCGGCGAGACCACGTACCACGGCGAGCCTGTCGCGGCCGTCGCCGCCGAGACGCGCGACGCCGCCGAGGAGGCCGCCCGCCTCGTGCGGGTCGAGCACGAGCCGCTTCCGGCCGCACACACGATCGAGCTCGCGCTCGCCGCGGACGCACCGCTCGTCCAGGATCCGTCGATCCGCCCGGACGGCGACCCGCTTGCCCACACGAACGTGCTCAGGGAGCACCGCTACGGCTGGGGCGACATCGAGGCCGCGGAAGCGGAGGCCGAGTGCGTCGTCGAGGGCGCGTACGCCTTCCCGATGGTGACCCAGTTCGCGATCGAGCCCCATGCGTTCATGGCCGCGCCCGACGGCGACGGGATCGCGATCTGGAGCTCGATCCAGCATCCGAACTGGCTCCAGCGCGTGATCGCCGACCTGCTCCGGCTGCCGCTGTCGAAGGTTCGCGTGTTCGCGCCCGACCCCGGCGGGGGGTTCGGGGGCAAGCAGCACGCGAAGTACGAGCCGCTGCTCGCGTTCATGGCCCTGCGGCTCGGGCGGCCGGTCCGGCTCGTGCTCACGCTCGAGGAGACCTTCCTCGCGGTTCGGCGGGGCGCGGCGCAGGTGCGGGTCCGCAGCGGCTTCCGGCGCGACGGGACGCTCGTCTTCCGGGACATCGACGCGGACTACCAGGTCGGGGCGTACGCGGACATCGCGGACCGCACCGTCGCCAAGGGCAGCTACACGTCGAACGGTCCGTATCGCACGCCCAACGTGCGGATCGTCGCCCGCACGGTCCTGTCGCACACCGTGCCGTCCACCGCGTTCCGGGGCTTCGGCAATCCCCAGCAGATCTGGGCGGTCGAATCGAACATGGACGAGGCGGCGCGCATCCTCGGCATCGATCCGGTCGAGCTCCGGCTGCGCAACCTCGCGCGGCCCGGCGACGCGTTCATCCCGGGCGACACACCGGCCGACGGCGACTGGGCGGAGACGGTCCGGCGCGCGGCGGCGCGGATCGGCTGGGGCAGCCCGGCGGCTCCGGGTCGCGGCCGCGGTCTCGCGGTCGGGCTCAAGGAGGGCCCGACGACCGGCCTCTCGTACTCGACGGTCCGCCTGCTCGCGGACGGCAGCGTCGTCGTCTACGCCGGCACGTCGGACATGGGCCAGGGCGCGCGCACGATCTTCGCGCAGATCGCGGCCGAGGAGCTCGGCGCGCCGATCGACTGGGTGACGGTCGTCATGGGCGACACCGCGGTCGTGCCGTACGACCAGCAGACGTCGGCAAGCCGCTCGTCGGTGCTGATGGGGAACGCGGTGCTGCTGGCGTGCCGCCAGATCCAGGGCCGGCTCCGCGAGATGGCGGCCCGCCTCGAGGCCGAGCCGGAGGACGACATCGTCGTCGACCGCGGGGTCGTGCACATCGGCGCCGATCGCGAGCTGCCGATCCGGGACGTGCTCCAGCGCGGCCTGGGGCGCCTCGGCGGGGAGCTCATCGGCGTCGGCGAGATGCGCAAGGAGGCCGAACCCGAGCACCCGCTCGGCGGGACCGCCGCGTTCTACGAGTTCAACTGCACCGCGGTCGAGGTCGAGGTCGATCGCGAGACCGGCGACGTGACCGTGCTGCGCCACGTGACGGTGTCGGACGTCGGGAAGAGCCTCCACCCGGGCCAGGTCCGCGGCCAGGACGAGGGAGCGGCGGTGATGGGCCTTGGGCACACCCTCATGGAGCACTACATCTGGGACGAAGCCGGCCGCCTCCGCAACGTTGGTGCGATCGACTACCGGATCCCCACGAGCATGGACCTCCCGCACGTCATGGAGAGCGAGACGGTCGAGAACGAGGACGGTCCCGGCCCGTACGGCTCGAAGGGCATGAGCGAGGGCGCGCTGCTGTGCGTCGCGCCTGCCGTGGCGGCCGCCGTGCGCGAGGCGACCGGCGTCGTGATCCGCGAGCTCCCGCTCACCCCCGAGCGCGTCTGGCGGGCGCTGCAGCGCCTCGACGAGGGCGACCCGACCGAAGCATCCGAACGAGTGACCGCATGACCTGGACCTATGCGCTCGATCACCCGCACGACCTCGACCTCGCCGAGCTGAAGGCGCTGGTCGGCGGCAAGGCCGCCAACCTCGCGATCATGTCGCGCGACCTCGGCCTGCCGGTCCCGCCCGGGTTCGTCATCACGACCGAGGCGTGCCGGGCCTACCTCGCGGGCGGCTGGCCCGACGGCCTGGACGTCGAGATCCGCGCGCGCATGGCCGAGGTCGAGGCGGTGGTCGGTCGGCGCTTCGGCGACCCCGCGGACCCGCTGCTGGTCAGCGTGCGGTCGGGGGCGCCGGTGTCGATGCCCGGGATGATGGACACGATTCTCAATCTCGGCCTGACGTCCGAGACCACCGCCGGCCTCGCCGCCGCATCCGGCGATCCCGCCTTTGCCGAGGCGTGCCGCGAGCGCCTGGTCGCGATGTTCCGCGAGACCGCCGGCGCGTCGGAGGTCCCCGACGACCCCTGGGTCCAGCTCCGGGTCGCGATCGAGGCGGTGTTCCGGTCGTGGAACGGCGACCGGGCGGTGACGTACCGGCGCAGGGAGGGCATCCCGGACGACCTCGGGACAGGGGTCGTCGTCCAGGCGATGGTCTTCGGCAACCGGGGTCCGGACTCGGGGACCGGCGTGCTGTTCACCCGCAACCCGGCGACCGGGGATCGCGAGCCGTACGGCGACGTCCTGTTCGAGGCCCAGGGCGAGGAGGTCGTCGCGGGGATCAGCCGCACCGAGCCGATCACGGTCCTCCGCGAGCGGATGCCGGCGGTCGCGGCCGAGCTGCGGGAGCACGCGCTGCGGCTCGAGCGGCACTACACCGACCTGTGCGACATCGAGTTCACGATCGAGGCGGGACGGCTGTGGATGCTCCAGTGCCGGGTGGGCAAGCGGAGCCCGCAGGCCGCGCTCCGGATCGCGGTCGACATGGCCGAGGACGAGGGGTTCCCGCTCAGCCGCGAGGAGGCGGTGCGTCGGGTCGCGCCGGTGCTCGCGAATCCGCCGATGATCGCGACGGGTCGCTCGGCCGCGGCAGCGCCGCTCCTGACCGGTCTGCCGGCGTCGCCGGGCACCGCGTCCGGGGCGATCGTCGTGTCGCCCGAGGCCGCGGTGGCGGCCGCCGAGGAGGGTCGGGCGGTGATCCTCGTTCGGAACGACACGTCGCCCGACGACGTGCACGGCATGGCCAAGGCTGCCGGCATCCTCACCGCGACCGGCGGGCTGGCCAGCCATGCGGCGGTCGTGGCGCGCGGCTGGGGGATCCCGGCGGTCGTGGGGGCGGCGGGGCTGTCGGTCGGCCCGGACGGCGTCCGGGTTTCGGGCCGGAGCCTGGCGGTGGGCGCGGTGCTCACGATCGACGGCTCGACCGGCGAGGTGTTCGAGGGCGAGGTTGCCGCGACGACCGCGGTCGCCCCCGAGGCCGCGACGCTGCTCGCGTGGGCGCGCGAGCTCGGCATCCCGGTCGGCGATGGCGAGGCCGGGGGAGCCGCGTCTTCCCCCGAGGACGCCTCGCGGACCGCATCGCGCGACGAGATCGTCCGGGCCCTCGGCATCAAGGGCTTCGGCACGCCGGGCGCGCTGTCGGAGGCGCTCGGGTGCGATCCGGCCGCGGTGCAGGACGTGCTCGATGCGCTCGTCGCCGACGGGCTCGCGACCGCGACCGCGGGGGCGTTCCGGCTCACCGCCGCGGGCACGGCCAGGGCGGAGGAGCTGCTGGCGGCCGATCGAGCGGGCTGGGGCGACTCGGCCGCGAACGACGCGCTCGACGCGTTCCTGTCGCTCGACCACCGGGTGAAGGAGATCGTGACCGCGTGGCAGCTCCGCGAGCCGGAGGTCATCAACGACCACAGCGACCAGGACTACGACCGGGGCGTCCTCGAGGCGCTCGAGGCGCTGCACGCGGACGCGGTCGCCTGGATGGGCCCGGTGGAGGTTGCGTGCCCGCGGCTCGCCGGCTACCGGCCGCGGCTCACCCGTGCGTTGCTGCAGGCGCTCGCCGGCGACCAGAAGTACGTGGCGTCACCGCGCGTCGACAGCTACCACGGGATCTGGTTCGAGCTCCACGAGGAGCTCATCCAGCTGGCGGGTCGGACGCGGGCCGAGGAGGTCGAGGCGGGACGCGCGTAGGCGCGGCGCGCGTAAGGCGTCGGGCCCTCGTCGGGCCACGGCGCCCGAGTTCCCGCCCCACGAGAGCAGGCGACGGATGTGGCGTCGAGGACGTCGCGGTTTCTCGTCCCACGCAAGGAAGATACCGACGAGGTCGCGGATTCTCGCGGGACGCAAGCGATCGACCGATGGAGCCGACCGCACGTCGCGTGCTCTCGTACTGCGAGAACGGGTTCGGGCCGCGGCGGAGCGCACAATCCGAGCCCCGGAACGAGGCGCTTCGGGTCCCCGGGCCTCGAGTCAGCAGGGACCGGATGCCACCTCGACCTCTCGGCGCGCGCGCTCGAGTTGACGCCGGTCCCGCGCGGGACGGCGCTCTTCGCCGTTGCCGAGCTGCTTGTACGGGTTGCACCAGGAGCAGCCCTTGTGCCGCTGTCCCTTGTGCGACTTGTCCCTCATGAACGCAAGGATGCGTCGGCGCGCTCCAAGCGTCAACGAGCGCGATCGGTCGGTTGGAGCTAGCGGCCCTTCTCGTAGTTGAGCGCGGTCAGCTTGTCCCAGAGCGAGCCCGCGTTGTTGTTCTGGATGTGGTCCATCATGTAGCCCTGCCCGACGTCGACCGGCCCGAACCGGTCGTCGAACCGGACCCCCTCGATGGTCTCCTCGCGCGACCATCCCTTCGCGACCGCATCCGCGACCGCGGCCTTCCAGGCGAGCAGCACGGCGCGCTGGGTGTGGATGTAGTCGAGCGTGACCACCGGACCGTGGCCCGGGACGACGTGATCCACGTCCGGCAGCGCCCGGATGCGCTCGAGCGCCTCGATCCACTGGTCGACGTTCGACGTCATCAACCATGTCTGGCAGCCCGAGAAGATCGTGTCGCCGGTGAAGACCACGCGCTCCTCGGGGACGTGCACGGCGAGCTGCCCGGGGGTGTGCCCCGGCGTCCACAGACAGTGGAACGTCGTGTCCCCGACCTTCAGCGTCAGGTCGCCGGTGAACACGACCGTGCCACGCGGCAGGTTCTCGTAGTAGTGGTCGCGATCGGGGATGAGCGGCGCGGCGTCGGGGTCGTCCGTCGGGATCGCCTCGAGCGCGTACGCGAACGGATCGAGCGCCGCCTTCGGGTCCATGAAGATGTCCCACAGCGCCTTGTGGTTGACCACCTCGCCCGCGCCCCGGAACCACCAGTTGCCGAAGATGTGGTCGACGTGGTTCTCGGTGTTGATGAGGTAGCGGATCGGTCCGTGCGACTCGGCCTCGGCGCGCATCGCGACCGCCTTCGTCGGCAGCTGCGGTGTGTCGATGACCACGACGCCGTCGGAGGTCGTCACGAACGACGGGTTGCAGCCGCGGAGCTTCGTGTTGGTGAAGACGTTCGGGGTGACCCGCTCCATCATCGAGGTCGCCTGGTCGGTCACGGGTAACTCCTACTGGGTTGCGGTGAGGCCGCCGTCGATCGTGAGCACGTGGCCGGTGACGAATGCCGCGGCGTCCGAGACGAGGAAGATCGCCGGCCCGACGATGTCGGATGTCTCGCCGACCCGCCGAAGCGGGATCCGGTTGACGATGCCGGCCTTGAAGTCGGGGTCCTCGAGGAGCATCGCGACCTGCGGCGTGTCGACGAAGGTCGGCATGATCGCGTTGACCCGGATGCCGTGCTTCGCCCACTCGGTGGCCCACTGGCGGGTGAGCGAGCTGATCGCGCCCTTGGCGGCGACGTACGCCGAGTAGCCCGCGTTGATCCCGAGGTTCGCCCGCACCGACGTGATGTTGAGCACGGCGCCCTTCGTGCCTGCGTCGACCATCGCCCGAACCGCGGGCATCGTCGGCACGATCGTGCTCCGGACGTTGAGCTCCATGATCCAGTCCCACGCCTCGCGCGGATACGCCTCCGCGGGGTGGAGCACCTTCCCGGCGCCGCCACCCACGGCGTTGATCACGATGTCGAGCCGCCCGAACCGGTCGATGGTCTCCGCGACCGCGCGCTCCGCGTCCGCGTCCACGGTGGCGTCGCCGACGATCGCCAGGCCTTCCGAGCCGGCACCCTCGGCGCCCGCGACCGCCGCGTCGAGCGCCTCCCTGGACCGGCCCATGATCGCGACTCTGGCACCGGCATCCGCAAGGCCCGTCACGAGCGCGGTCCCGATGCCGCCGCTGCCGCCCGGCACGAGCGCCACGCGGCCCTCGAGGCTGAACATGTCGAGTTGGGTCATGGGTCCTCGCTCCGTTTCATCGATTATCGATAGTACGGGCGCCAGTTGGTCCGCGTCAACGCATCCGGGTGACGGCCCGACGAGCCCGGTAGGCCCGTCAGGCGCTGATCCCGGCGACACCGAGCAGCGACGGCAGCACGGTCCCGAACAGGTAGCCCGCCAGGCCCGCGAAGGCGGCAATGCCCAGCACCTCGAGCCCGGAGCGGAGCGGGTTCGTGCCCGCCCAGCGGGCCTTGACGACACCGATCCCGAACAGCACGGCCCAACTCAGGGCGGCCGCCACCGGGAGCGCAACCGCCATCGGCAGGAGGAGGAACGGGACGACCGGCACGGCGGCCGCAAGCCCGAAGGCGGCGCCCATGACGAGCGCCCCCTGGAGCGGGCTGCCGTGCTCGTCCTCGACCTGGATGCCGAGCTCCCGGCTGACCATCGTCCGGAGCAGCACCTCGGGGTGGCGCGCCATGATCGCCGCCACCTTGGCCGCGTCCTCCTCGCCCAGCCCCTCCTCGGCCAGCATGTACGACACCTCGGCCTCGGCCTCGCCGGGTCGCTCCTCGACCTCCTCGCGCTCGCGGTCGATCTGCGCGTCGAAGATCTCGCGCTGGCTCTTCGAGCCGATGTACTCGCCCGCGGCCATCGAGAAGACGCCGGCGAGCGCCGAGGCGAACCCGGCGACCACGACCGGGAATGCCTCGTTGGTGGCGCCCGCGACCGTCGCGACCACGGCGAGCGTCGAGACGAGCCCGTCCTGTGCGCCGAAGACGACCTCGCGGACCTCGCCGAGCAGCGAGGCGCCGCGGCGTTCCTCGGCGAGATGCGCGGCGAGCCACTCGCGGGAATAGGCGGAGGCGGGCGCGTCCGCGTCGGGCGGACGACCCGCGGCGATCGGGTCCTCGATGGTGCTCATGGGCTCCCTGGGTTCGGAACAGGTTCCGCCACCGAGGCTATCGCGCGGCCGCCCGTCGCGTATGCCCGGTCTGTCAGTCTCGTGAACCCGCGGTGACCGCGGCCTCGAGCCGGTCGATCAGCGCCGTCTGCGTAGGCTTGATCCGGCGTCGCGCCTCGCGGAGGCCGAACCAGTCGACCCGGTCGATCTCGGGGAAGGACTGCCGCCTGCCCGAGCGCGGCGGCCACTCCATCTCGAAGACGTTCGAGTGGGCGGCGGCAGGGTCGAGGTCGCCTTCGAGCCCCCACGCGTGCACGGTCTTGCCGCCCTTCTGGACGATGCTGCCGAGCTCGATGACCGGGCCGGCCGGCGCCTGCGCCCCGGTCTCCTCGGCGAACTCGCGGCGGGCGACGTCGAGCGGCGCCTCGTCGCCGTTGCCCTCGCCCTTCGGGATCGTCCAGTGCCCGACGTCGCGTTCGACGTAGAACGGGCCGCCCGGGTGGGCGAGCAGCACCTCGAGACCGGTGTCGCGTCGCCGGAACAGGAGGATTCCGTAGCTGCTGCGTCGGGGCATGGGATGCATCGTACCCGCACGGTTTCGGTGCGAGGACGCACCGTGGCGCTTCCGGCGGAGCGGGCTTCGGCGTACGCTGCGCGCGATGGATCGGACGTCGGCATCGCGCCCGCCACCGCCGCGACACCTCGCGCTGATCGCGGGGCTCGCGGTCCTGCTCGCCGCGCTCGCCGTGCCCGCGCTGGCCGCACCCTCGCCGCGGGCGGACGGCGCGCCGGCGGCGCCGGCCGCGGAGGCGTCGGCCGATCCCTCCCCGAAGACGCCGCGTGGGCCCAAGCCGAAGGGCCCGAAGGCGAAGGTCGAGCAGGCGCCGATCACGCTCCGCGGCACCGTCCGCGCTGCGAGGGACGCCGACGGCCGGCGCGAGTATCGCCTGACGAGCGACGGCACGACCTACGTCCTCGACGGCGGCCCGGCCTGGTGGTACGGCGAGGATCATCCGCTCGAACCGTTCGTCGGGCGGACCGTGACGATCACCGGCGGCGTCGCGGAGGGATCGACCGAGGTCGACGTCGCCACGGTCGACGGCGAGGCCATCCGGGCGGCGGGCAGGCCGCCGTGGGCGGGCGGCTGGAAGGTGGTCGGCGAGCGGCACCCGGGGTGGTCGCAGGAGAAGGCCGACCGCTGGGAGCAGCACCTCGAGCGCAAGCGCGAGCGATTCGGCGGGTGCTTCCCACCGGGGCACTGCCGCGAGGACGGCGCAGCGGATCTGTCGGGCAGCTGAACCCGCGCCGCGCGGCGCGCGACTCTCAGCAGGGTCTCAGACTTCGTCCCTGGAATTGCGTCAGCCCCTTCCGCCGTTCGGAGTTCGCATCACCCGTGATCCGCCTCACATTTCGCCCCGCTGACCGTGCCGCGCCCCAAGCGCGACGGCTCGAGCCGTCGAGGGCCTGAGGAGGCACGAGCGTTGCACCTGCTCGTGGTCGAGGACGACGAACGGCTGCGCCGGGCGCTGCGCCGGCTGCTCGAGGCCGATCGCCATGTCGTCGAGCTCGCGGCCGACGGCGAGGAGGCGCTCGACATCGCGGGCGCCACCGCTGGCATCGATGCGGTGATCCTCGACATCGGGCTGCCCGGGATCTCCGGGCTCGACGTTGCCCGGCGGCTGCGCGACGGGGACCGGGACGTCGCGATCCTCATGCTCACCGCGCGCGACACCGTCGGTGACCGGGTGCTCGGGCTCGACGCCGGCGCCGACGACTACCTCGTCAAGCCGTTCGCCTACGAGGAGCTCGCGGCGCGGCTGCGGGCGCTCGCTCGCCGGGCGGGTGGCGGGCCTCGCGGTGGGATCCGTCTCACGGCCGGACCGATCGTCCTCGACGAGGCCGCCCGGCGGGTTCTCGTCGCCGGGCGCGAGGTCGACCTGAGCCCGCGCGAGTTCTCCCTGCTCGAGTGCCTGCTGCGTCACGCCGGTCAGGTGCTGACGCGCGACCAGCTGCTCGACCAGGCGTGGCCGTTCAACGTGGCGGTCACGCCGAACGCGGTCGACGCCTACGTCCACTACCTGCGGACGAAGCTCGGCGACGAGGGGGGTCGGATCGAGACGGTCCGCGGCGTCGGCTACCGTCTGCGCGATGGCTGACCGACCGGAGGTTGCGGCGACGCTCGACCCTGTCGAACGGCGGGCCGTCGCCGACGACGCCCGACTGATCCGGGCCGTGCGCCGACGGCTCGTCGCGTGGAGCGGGCTGACGACCCTCGTCGTCCTGCTCGTCCTCGGCGTCGGGCTGTACCTGATCGCGGCGCGCTCGCTGGCCGCCGCCGGCACCGAGCAGCTCGAGGTCCGCGCGGCGGAGATTCGCATCGCGATCGAGCGTGGCCGGCCGGGCCCGGCGCTCGGCCAGATCTTCGGCGGCAGGACGTCGGGAACGATCGCGATGCTCGTCGACGCGGACGGACGGGCGCTGATCGGGGGCGGCGGACCGGCCGTACCGACCGGGCTGCCGGTCCTCGAGTCGATCGAGGCCCTCGACGCCGATGCCCGCCTGACGCGCGATGTGCGGACCGCGACGGTTGCGTCGCTCGGCGGCGAGCTCCCGGTTCGGGTCCTCACCGAGCGGCTCATGACGGCGGCGGGTCCGACCTACCTCCAGGTCGCCCAGGACCGCACGGCCGAGCAGCGGACACTCGACGCGATGCTCGCGGTCCTGCTCGGCGGCGGAGCGCTCGTCGTGCTGGTCGCGCTCGGGTTCGGCGCGGTCTACGCGAGACGCGCGCTGGTGCCGATCCGCGAGTCGCTCGCCGCGCAGCGGATCGCGCTCCGCCGGCAGCGCGCGTTCGCCGCGGACGCGAGCCACGAGCTGCGGACGCCGCTGACGGTCGTGCGCTCGTCGCTCGAGCACGTCCGGCGGCACCCGGACGACACGCTCCGCGCGCAGGCCGAGGCGCTGGACGACATCGACGCCGAAGTGGCCCACCTCGGGACGCTGGTCGAGGACCTGCTGCTGCTCGCACGGTCCGATTCGGGCGCGATGGCCCTCCAGCGGCTGCCCGTCGACCTCGGCGACGTCGCGACCGAGGCCGCGTCGGCCCTCTCCAACGCCGCTGCCGACGCGGGTGTCCGGCTCGTCGCGGATCCGGCGCCGGCCGTGGTGTCCGGCGACGCGGCGCGCTTGCGGCAGCTCGTGACGATCCTCCTCGACAACGCGATCCGACATTCCCCGCGGGACGGCGACGTGCGCGTGTTCGTGCGGAGCGAAGCGGGCCGGGCCGTGCTCCAGGTCGAGGACGACGGACCCGGGATCGCCGAGGATCACCTGCCGCACGTCTTCGAGCGGTTCTGGCGGGCGCCGGGTGCCCCGGGCGGCGGGACGGGGCTGGGTCTGTCGATCGCGCGGACGATCGCTGACGGACACGGCGGCACGATCGCGGTATCGAACGGCCGGTCGGGTGGGGCGCGGTTCCGGGTGACGCTGCCGCTGGCCTGAGGGCGGGCCGCACCACGGCGCGGCGGGGAGACAGCGTGACGCCCGGGCCCCGAAGGACCCGGGCGTCGAAGGCCGCGCGAGGAGCACGCGGCTCGGGGGCCCGCTGCCGGTCCCCAGGTTCGGCAGCGGAGGGTGTGGTCAGCCGGCGCTCGTGTCCGAGCTCGGCGTGTCGGACGGCGACGGCTCGCCCGCGTCGTTCCAGAACGGGCCGCCCTCGAACATCCCGCCGCGGAACGGGCCGAACCCGCGCCCGAACGGGCCGCGCTGTACGTCCTCGCCGCCCGGTCCGAACCGCTGCCAGATCGAGCCGGCGCGGATCGACACCGCGTCGAACGTGCCGTCGGTTGCTTCCTCGCCCGCCACGATCACGACCATGCCGGTCTCGATGTCCGAGACGGCCTTGTCGGATTCGCCGCCGACCGAGATCTCGGTGGCGTCGCCGATCCGAACCGTCGCGTCGCTCCCGTCGGGCAGCTCGAGCGTCAGGCCGTTCCCGTCAACGGCGGTCACCTGGCCGACGATGCGGGGCAGCACGACCTCGACCGCGGTGATGGTGTACGTGCCGTCCTCCTCGACCTGCCGGAAGCGGATGCGGTCGCCGACCTCGAGATCGGCGAGAGCGATCGCTTGGCCCTCGCGAGTGAGCTCGGTGTCGCCGGTCGCCTCGACCGTCCGGGTCCAGCCGTCGACGGTCGACAGCGTCAGCGACGAGCCGTCGATCGCGGTGATCGTGATGTTGCCGAGCCCGAGGCCGCCGTGCCGACCGGCGAACCCGACGAATCCGTCGAACAGCCCGGCGCCGGTCCGCCCGATCCGGGCGCGCCCGTCGGCATCGTCGCTGTCGTCGGTGGACGGGCTCGTCGACGGCGCAGGTGAGGCCGCGGTCGTGACCGCCGCGCCACCGAGGAGCACGAGCGTGGCGCCGAGCAGGGCCGCGGCTCGCCAGCGGGGTGGACGGGCCGGGGGACCGCCGCTTGCGGCGGGTGCACCGCTGCCTGCTGCGGCTGCGCCGTGGGTGGGAAGCGCTTCCATGGGTGACCTCCGTTGCATCGTGTCGGGTGCGGGCCGCCGGACGGCGCGGGCCGCTCGACTCCACTCTCGGGTCGCTTCCTGAGGGAGTCCTGAGAGGGGCCGGGGCTGACAGATGTCCATGTCGGATCCCGACGTAGATCGGCCGTGGCACCGGCCTGCCGCCGAGTCACCGCGTGGAGGGCGGGCTCTACGGTCGGGGCACACGCCGCCCCCCAACCCCAGACACCGACACGAGGACCGACCAACCGTGGAAGCCATCCTCTCGCCCCGGACGCTCGCCCCCGACACCGTCGATCTCGACGCCCTTGCCGGAAGCCTCGTCGGGCGACTCGTTCGCCCCGGCGACGCCGACTACGACACGCTCCGCCAGGTCCACCAGGCGGCCGTCGATGCCCAGCCGCTCGCGATCGTCCGGGCGGCCGACGCTCGCGACGTCGTGCGCGCCATCACGTTCGCCCGTGACAACGATCTCGACCTGGCCGTCCGCGGCGGCGGGCACAGCGTGGCCGGGCACAGCACCGTCGACCGTGGGCTCGTGCTCGATCTCGGCGAGATGCGCGGCCTGCACATCGACCCCGAGGCGCGCCTCGCGTGGGCCCAGCCCGGGCTGACCGCCGGGGAGTACACGGAGGCCGCCGCCGCGCACGGGCTTGCGACGCCGTTCGGCGACACCGGGTCGGTGGGGATCGCGGGGCTGACGCTCGGCGGCGGGATCGGCTGGCTCGTTCGCAAGTACGGCATGACGATCGACGCGCTCCAGGCGGTCGAGATCGTCACCGCCGACGGCCGTCAGCTGACCGCATCGGAGCACGAGAACGCCGACCTCTTCTGGGCGGTGCGCGGTGGCGGCGGGAACTTCGGCGTCGTCACGCGCTTCCAGTTCAAGCTCTACCCGGTCGGGCTCGTGTACGCCGGCGCGCTCGTCCTGCCGGCGACGGCCGACGTGCTGCGCTCGCTCGTTCCGATCGCCGCCAGCGCGCCGCGCGACCTCACGACGATCACGTTCTACATGTCGGCCACCCCGCCGATGCCGTTCGTCGCGCCCGAGCACCACGGTGCGCCGTCGGTCGTCGTGATGTTCGTGTACGCCGGCGACCCGGCCGACGGGCCGGCGGTGATCGAGCCGTACCGCCAGGTCGCGACGCCGCTCGGCGAGATGGTTGCGCCGATGCCCTATCCGGCGATCTACCAGTTCACCGCCGACGGAGCGGCCCCGGCCCCGAACGTCGTCCGCTCGGCGTTCCTCGACACCCTCGACGACGAGGCGATCGAGACGATCCTGGACGCGATGTCGTCGGTGCCGGCGAACGCGATGGCCTTCACCCAGATCCGGATCCTCGGTGGCGCGATGGCCGACGTGCCGGCCGATGCCACGGCGTTCGCCCATCGGGACGCCGCGGTGATGCTCGCGATCATCACGATGTACGGGGGCGACGCGTCCCCGGTCGAGACCTGGATCACCGACTACTTCGGCCGGCTCGCGCCGAAGGCGAACGGGGTCTACGCGAACTTCCTGGACAACGAGGGCGACGCCCGCGTCCGCCAGGCGTACCCGACGGCGACGTTCGAGCGACTCGTCGCCGCGAAGCGCCGCTACGACCCGACGAACCTCTTCCGCCGCAACCAGAACATCCGCCCGCGCTGACGGGAGGGTCCGCGCACCCCGGAACCGGTCGGTCCGCTGGGCCGGCCGGCTTTCGGGTGTCCGGGGCGGCACGCGCGGGGGTTGCGCCGCCCCGCGGACCCTCAACCGCGGGCCACCCCCAGCGCGTCGGCCATGGCCGCGAGGTGCGCGGGGGTGCTGCCGCAGCAGGCGCCGATGACCCTGGCGCCCGCATCGCGCATCCGCAGACCCTCGGCGGCCATCGTCGCGGGCTCGGTCGGGTAGACGGCGCGGGCGTCGACGAAGACCGGCATCCCGACGTTCGACTTCGCGACGAGCGTCACGTCGGGCGCGGCTGCCCGCATCCGGTCGATGACCGGGACGAGCTCGTCGGGGCCGTTGCCGCAGTTCGCCCCGATCGCGTCCGCCCCGAGCGCAACCAACGCCTCGACGGCCTGCTCCGGGGAGACGCCCATCATCGTGTGGCCCCGCGTATCGAAGGTCATCGTGGCCACCACCGGGGTCGCGGGTGCGGCCCGGCGGGCGCCGGCGATCGCGGCCTCGACCTCGCCCAGGTCGGACATCGTCTCGATCCACAGCACATCGGCCCCACCCGCGACGAGCGCGGCCGCCTGCTCGGCGAAGACGTCGACCGCCTCGTCGCGCTCGAGCGTCCCGAGCGGGGCCATGATCTCGCCGCTCGGACCGATGTCGCCCGCGACGAGCGCCTCGCCGCCGGCGGCTCGCACCTCGGCCTTGAGGAGGATCGCGGCGGTCCGGTTGAGCAGGTCGACCTTGTCGTCCAGCCGGTGCAGCCCGAGCCGCAGCCGGTTCCCGCCGAACGTGTTGGTCAGGAGGAGCCGTGCGCCCGCGTCGAGGTACCCGCGATGGATCCGCCGGATGACGTCGGGCTGGGTCAGGTTCCACGTCTCGGGCGCGTCGCCCGACGTCAGGCCCTGGGCGAAGAGCATCGTGCCCATCGCGCCGTCGGCGAGCACGGGGGCGCCCGATCCGAGAAGGGCATGGAACCGGTCGAGCGCTGGTCCGGGGCGGGTCGCCGGGCCGCTCGGGCGCGCGGGCGCCGAGCGCTCCGTTGCCGATCGTTCACGTCGCGTGCGCGCCACTCGGCCTCCCGTGTCGTCACCTGGTGTCGCCGTCCGCCTCCGGGCTGCTCCGATTGTGCCGTCCGGCGCAAGGCACCGGTCGCTCAGATGGTCGCGATCTCGCGGGGCGCCATGCGCGGACCGTAGCGCGGCGTCCGCAGACCGGCCGCCTCGAGCAGCCGGACGACGCGTCCCCGCTGGGGACGGTACGGCTCGAGCAGCTCGAGCATCCGGGCGTCGTCGCCGCGCGGCTCGCTCGCCAATGCCCAGGACACGAGGTTCGGCGTGTGGAAGTCGCCCACGCTGACCGCGTCCGGGTCGCCGAGCGCCCGGAACGCGACCTCCGCGGCGGTCCACGGGCCGATCCCCGGCAGCGCGGTCAGGCGCCGGTACGCCTCCTCGATCGGCAGGTCGACGATCGCCTCGAACCATGCGGCACGACGGGCGACGCGTGCCACGAGCTCGGCGCGCCGCCGTTCGAGCCCGAGCGGGTGGAAGGCGTGGTACGGGGTCGCGGCCAGGCGCTCGGGCGCCGGCGGCAGCCGCAGCCGCAGCTCCCGCGGCCCGGGGGCGGCCTCGCCGAACGTTCTGACGAGACCGCGGAAGACGCGGCGCGCCTCCTCCCCGGTCACCTTCTGCTCGAGGATCGCGGGCACGAGCGCCTCGAGGACGGCCTCGCTCCGCGGGATGCGAACGGCTGCGAACCGTCGGTCGAGGTCGGCCACGACCGGGTGGCGCGGCGCAAATCCCGTCCGGTCGTCCTCGAGCCCGATGAGCGCGGGCACGCGCTCGAGCGCACGCTCGGCGCCGGGTCCCCACGCCTCGACGGCGACACGCCCGCCGCGCGCGTCGATCGCCACCGTCGCCGGACCGTCCGGCGTCCTGGTTGCGCGCCACGCCAGCTGGCGGTCGAGCCGCATCGTCGGGTCGCCGTAGCCGCGCCGGAGCGGACCGAGCGTCCGGGCGAGGTCGAGCGGCCGGTCGAGGACGATGGTGCGTCGAGGCATCACCGCAGTCTGGCACGACGCTGGGCGGTTTCGCCGAGTTGTCGTATGATCCGCCCGACGTGCGACACCGCAGAGTCGTCGCGCTCGTGGCGCTCACCGCCGCGATCGCCGCGGTCGCCGTCCCAGGACCGGTCGGCTCGCGGGGCCCCAGCTCCGTGATCACCGCCGATCCCGACCTCTTCGCGAACATCGAGGTCGCGGCTGCAGTCCGTGGGCCGGAGACGACGATTGCCCCCCTCGATCCGGGGGCCCGTTCCGACGGGACCCTGGACGAACGCTCGATCCTGATCGAGCCGGCCCAGCGAACCGAGCCGCCCACGGCTCCGAATCGGCGTGCCCAGCCGGGCCCGGCCGGTGGGTTCCTCGTGAAGAACCCCTGGCGGACCGACCCGGAGATCAGCTGGTTCGGCCCGGGTTTCTACGGCAGCGGCACCGCCTGCGGCCAGACACTCACGAAGTCGCTGAAGGGCGTCGCGCACCGGACGCTGCCGTGCGGAACCCTCGTCACGTTCCGGAACGGGGGCCGCGTCGTGACGCTGCCCGTCGTGGACCGCGGTCCGTACGTCGGCGGCCGCATCTTCGACCTGACCCGAGGAGCGTGCGTGGCGCTCGATCACTGCTACACGGGTCCCATCGAATGGAAGATGGCCAAGCCCTGACGGGCTGAGGCGGTCCTCGGCGCCTGCCCGCGCAACGTCCCCGTCCGGCGAACCGGCGCCCGCGTATGCTCGGCGCATGCGCATCCTCGTCATCGGCGCCGGAGGGGTCGGCAGCGCCGTCGTTCCGATCGCGGCCCGTCGCGACTTCTTCGAACGGTGCGTCGTCGCGGACTACGACCCGGCGCGCGCCGAGCGGGCGATCGGGCGCGTCGCCGGAGACGACCGGTTCGTCGCGGCCCGCATCGACGCGTCCGATGCGGCCGGGGTCGCGGCCCTCGTCCGCGAGCACGGCATCACGCACGTCCTCAACGCGGTCGACCCGCGCTTCGTCATGCCGATCTTCGACGGGGCGTTCGCGGGCGGCGCCGACTACCTCGACATGGCGATGTCGCTCTCGCGGCCGCACCCGGACAAACCCTACGAGCAGACGGGGCTCAAGCTCGGCGACGAGCAGTTCGCGAAGACCGACGCCTGGCGTGCCGCCGGGCGGCTCGCGCTCGTCGGCATGGGCGTCGAGCCCGGACTGTCGGACGTGTTCGCCCGCTACGCGGCGGACCACCTGTTCGCCGAGATCGACGAGATCGGCGTGCGCGACGGGGCGAACCTCGTGGTCGAGGACTACGACTTCGCACCCTCGTTCTCGATCTGGACGACGATCGAGGAATGCCTCAACCCGCCCGTGATCTGGGAGGCCGACCGCGGCTGGTACACGACGCCGCCGTTCTCGGAGCCCGAGGTGTTCGAGTTCCCCGAGGGGATCGGCCCCGTCGAGTGCGTCAACGTCGAGCACGAGGAGGTGTTGCTCGTTCCCCGCTGGGTCGAGGCGAAGCGGGTGACGTTCAAGTACGGCCTCGGCGACGAGTTCATCGGCGTCCTCAAGACGCTCCACAAGCTGGGGCTCGATCGCACCGCGAAGGTGCGGGTGGGCGGGGTCGACGTGTCACCGCGGGACGTCGTCGCGGCGGTGCTGCCCGACCCGGCGACCCTCGGCGATCGCATGCACGGCAAGACCTGCGCGGGCGTATGGGTCACCGGTCGGGGCATCGACGGCCGACCGCGGGAGGTCTACCTCTACCACGTCGTCGACAACCAGGAGACGATGGCGCTCGACGGCGCACAGGCCGTCGTCTGGCAGACAGCGATGAACCCGGTCGTCGCGCTCGAGCTCCTGGCGACCGGTGCCTGGTCCGGGACCGGGGTGCTGGGCCCCGAGGCGTTCGACGCAGTCCCGTTCCTCGATCTGCTGACGGCCTACGGCTCCCCGTGGGGGATGCGGGAGGGCGCCGGCGCGGGCTGAGCCCTCCCCGCCGGATGTGCGTTCTGGCGGCGAGGATAGCGGCCGGCCGGCTGGGAGGGCCCCATTGCCGGCCGGCCCCCTTCGCTAGTTCAGGACGAAGAAGCTGTCGACGGTCACGCGTGGATGACCGGCCGTGCCGCGCACGACGATCCGGATCGTCCGCTTGGCCGACGTCGACCAGGTCCGCGTGAAGACGAGCTGCTTGGTCGCGTTCTTCGTGGCGTTCAGGTTGACGGACTTCACCAGCGTGCCGTTGATGTACACGCGGGCGGTGCCGCTCGTCGGGCCGGTCAGGCCGACCCACGAGACCTGCTTCCCGGTGAACGTCAGCGTCGCGCTGGCGCCGCGGGCCGTGGCGTACCGGGCCTTGCCGCCGAGGTACTTCGTCGACGAGGTCTTCTTCCACGCCCCGCCGTAGCGGACCTTCGCGTTGGCCTCCGAGTAGTTCGCGGTCGTGAACGAGGGGCCTCGAACGAACGCGCTCGTGTTCCCGGCGTTGTCGCGGGTCGCGACGCGGAACCGGTACTTCGTGCCCGACTTGAGGCTCGTCGTGAGCGACGCCGAGGTCGGGGTCGCGATCGTCGTGTACGCACCCCCGTTGACGCTGCGCTGGACGACGTACCCGAGGAGGCCGCTGTCGTCGTCGGCACCGGCCGCCCAGGTCAGGCGCACCGGGATGGCCGTCGTGACCGTCCCGCCCAGCTTGTGGACGGGCGCGCCCGGCGCCGAGGGAGCCGTGGTGTCGAGCTTGTCGAACGTGATCGTGTCCGAGACCGCCGACGCCGAGGTGTTGCCCAGCGCGTCGACGAACTTGACGTAGACCGTCTTCTCGCCTTCCCCGTCGGTGAGCGTCCACGGGATGGACGCGGCGAACGGCCGGGACGTGGCGCCCGCGAAGTCGGCGGTGTTCGAAACGAGGACCGACGTCACGCCGGACCCGCTCCCGTCATCTCCGGTGAGCGACAGCGTGACCCCGAGCACGTTCGTCTCGTCGTCACCGTTGTTGATCGAGATCGTGCCGGTCGGCGCAGTCGTGTCGACACCGATCGTGTCGGACACCGGCGTCGACCAGTTCCCGGCCCCGTCGCGCCATTGCGCGAAGACGGTCTTCGCACCGTCACCGGCGGTGAGGCTCCAGGTGATCGGGGTGGCGTAGGAGAAGGTCTGGGCGCCGGCGCCGTTCAGGAGGCCGCTGCCCGAGGTGCCGCCGCTGTTCGCGACGCGCACGAGGCCGACGCCGCTGCCGGCGTCCGTCGCCGACACGTCCACCGAGACCGTCGACGCCGTCGTGAAGGCGGCCCCGCCGGCGATCGTCACGGTACCGACAGGGTCGGTCGTGTCGGACGCCGCCAGCGCCATCTCGTTGTGGAGGTAGTACTTGCCGCCGTTGCCCGCGCTGTTCGGGACGTTGTTCGCGATCGCGGCCAGCCCGGACGCGGACGTCAGCACCTGCTTCGTGGTCGATGCATCGTCGATGCGGGTCTCGGTGGCGCTCTTGATGAACGCAACCCCGGGCTGTGCGGTCGTGTCCGCGCCGTCGCGGAACTCGAGCGCGTCGGGACCGCTGAGCGGCGCCGACTTCAGGTAGATCGCCCCTCCGCCGTTCGGGGAGGTCATGAGCACGTAGGCGGCGTCGAGCTGCTCGCTGATGACGATCTGCGGCCGTGAGACGCAGTCGCCGACCGTGGCGACGAGGTGCGCGCTCCACGTGCCCGCGGGCGTGCGCTCGAACGCCTCGGCGAGCGGCTGCTGCCGGTTCGTCGCGCAGTTCGCCGTGTCCTTGCCGGTCTTGCCGACGCCGTAGATCGTGCCGTCGCTCGTGGCCTTGAGGTTGAGGTGGTTGTCCGCCCGCTCGCTGTCGCCGACCGCCGAGGGCAGGAGCTCCAGGGCGCTCCACGCACCGGCATCGGCGGGATCGGCCCCGGCCGCGATCGCGGTGAACCAGAAGCCGTTGTCCGAGGCTGCCGGCAGCTCGTCATGATCGCTCCAGGCGATGCCCACCTTGTTCCCGAACGCCACCGCGGTGGCCGTGTCGGACTGTCCGTACGTCCCGCCGCGGATCGGATTGGCCGCCTGCGCCGGCACCTGGGCCGGTACCGACCACGTCGCCCCGTCATCGGTCGAGCGGCTGTACAGGACCTGCGTGCCGCTCGGCCAGACCGTCCAGAGGTGGCCGGAGGAATCGCGGACGAGCGTCACCGTGTGGGCGCCGAGCGCGGTGTTCGGGACCACGACGGGGAACCCGCTGGCAAGCGAGTACTGGTTCGAGGATGCGTTGTACGCGTAGCGGTAGACGAGGATGGCGGACCCGCTCACCGCCTGGACCGGACCGACGGAGGCCACGTACAGGGTCTGCGTCGCCTCGTTCCAGAGGTAGTCGCCGTGCGAGCTGTCGCGGCGGTCGACCACCGTGCCCGTGTCGACCCAGTCGTGGGTCGCGTTCAATCGGAAGATGTGGTACTCGCGGTCCGTCACGTCGAACATGCCGGCGAACCACCGGCCGTCGGTGAACCACAGCTTCGATTGCGGCTTGTCGCTCGACGGTCGGGAGGCCCCGCCGCCGTAGGCGGGGCCGCGCCAGCCGTTCGTCGCCGGGTCCGCCGCGGCGACGGTGCCGCTGATGAGCCCGGCGGCCAGGAGCCCGATCGTGATCGATGCGACGAACCGCTGAACGAAGCGGCGCCTCCGTCCCGAGGCGCGCGCGGACGTCTGTGACGGTTGTGACATGGACGTGGATCCTCCCCGACTCGGCCGCCCGCCCCCCGCGATGAAACCAGGATGAACTCGGGGCGGCGTGGACGCGAGCATAGCGCCCGGGCGTCGTGTCGCAGCCTTGCGGTTACCTATCACTCGCAGAATCGGTGCGGTCCGTCACCGGAGGATGGCTGCTACGCTGCCCCCATGTGCCGAAGCATCAAGACCCTTCGCCGGCCGGACGAGAGCGCGACGACCGGGGAGATCGACGCCGCCGCTCGCCAGTTCGTCCGAAAGCTCAGCGGGTATCGCCAGCCCTCCGCGAAGAACACCGAGGCGTTCGAAGCCGCGATCGCGGAAGTCGCCGCGGCGTCGCGCCGGATGCTCGAGGCGCTCGGCGTCCCGGTCGAGGACGGACCCGACCGCTGGACGCCGTCGACCGCGCGCCACTCGCACGCGCCGGCCCGGCCGCTCGGCGCGCGCTGAGGTCTCTCGGGGCGCCGCGGGCAATGGGTCGATGACGCCGGGCGCCACCGATCCCGTCGCGACCGCCGGGCGGCCCGAGGAAGCCGCCGGGCTGCCCGCAGCCCACTGGTGGCGCCGGGCGGGTCTCGAGTCGCGCGACGGCCGCCTCACGATCGCCGGCGAGGACGCCGAGGCTCTCGCGCGGGCGCACGGCACGCCGCTGTTCGCCTACGACCGCGCCCGCTTCGCCGAGAACGCGCGTCGCTTCCAGGCAGCGCTGGCGTCGACGGGCCTGCCGTACCGGCTCCGGTTCGCGCTGAAGGCGAACCCGTTGCCCGAGATCCTCGCGGTGTTCCGTGGGCTCGGCGACCCCGGCTCCCCGGACAGCGTCGGGATCGATGCCTGCTCGCCCGGGGAGGTCCTGCGGGCGATCGACTGCGGCTGGCGGCCGGACGAGATCAGCTACACCGGCACGAACGTCTCCGAGCGCGACCTCGACGTCCTCCTCGAGACCGGCGTCCACGTCAACCTCGACGCGATCAGCCAGCTCGAGCGGTACGGCCGGCGCTCGCCCGGCGCGACGGTCGGCGTGCGCATCGATCCCGCGACCGGCGCCGGCTACAACGACCACCTGCGCTACAGCGGGGCGCGGCCGACGAAGTTCGGGATCGGGCTCGACCGGTTGCCCGAAGCGCTCGACGTCGCGCGCAGGCACCGCCTCACGTTCGACACCGTGCACTTCCACGCCGGCTCGGGCTGGCTCGCGGATGGGCTGGCGGCCTTCGAAGCCGCGCTCGTTCGTGCGACCGACGCCGTTGCAGTGCTGCGCGACGGCGGGCACCCGATCGCCGAGGTCAACGTGGGCGGCGGGCTCGGTGCACCGGCACGTGACCAGGAGGCCCCGATCGATCTGGCCGCCTATGCGGCCGTCCTTGCCCGGCACCTCGGTCCGCTCGGGGTCGTCGTCGCGTGCGAGCCGGGCGACTACCTCTCGAAGGACGCCGCGATCCTCCTCGGCGAGGTCGTCACCGTCGAGCGGCGGGGAGAGACGACGTTCGTCGGGCTCGACATCGGGTGGAACGTGAACTGCGCGTACTTCATCTACAAGTACGCGCAGGAAATCATCCCGTGCGCCGCAGCCGACGCGCCGCGAACCGAGCTCGTCACGGTCGCGGGGCACATCAACGAGGCGAGCGACGTGTTCGCGGAGGACTACCCGATGGCGCGCGTCGCGGAGGGCGACGTCGTCGCGGTGCTCAACGCCGGCGGGTACCTGCAGGCGATGAGCTCGACCCACTGCCTGCGGCCGACGGGGAGCGCCCTCTTCCTCGATCGCTGAGGCCCGCGCGGGCGGGGCGGCCGGCGGTCAGCCGGCGAACCAGCACGTCGCCTCCTCGACCCGGATCTCGATCAGCGGCCGGTGCTCGAGGTCATGGTCGGCGTACTGCGGGTACTTCTCCCGGAGCCGGGCAATCGCGGGTGCGTGCGGCTCGCGCTCGGTCGGCTCGACGAGACGGGCGACACCGCCGAGGCGCAGCCACGCGAGCTCGGCCCAGTCCTCGTCCCAGCGGTGCACGAGGAGCCCGACGTCGGGCCGGCGCAGGATGTCGCGCACGCGAGCGAGCGAACGCGGGTCGTCGGTCGCCTTCGGCTTGTCGTCGATCGGGGTGTGGACGAGGAGCGCTCCATCGGCCGGAACCTCGCTCGCGACGAAGCAGACCGGGACGAGCCGCGGCGTTCCGTCCCGTCGGAGGGTGGCGAGGGTGGCGGTGCGCGCCCCGTCGAGGAGCGCGCGCTGCCGGGAGTCGAGCTGCGCGGTCGAGGTCACCCGTCGATGATCGCGCCTTCCGCGCGGGAGGTCAGCCGGCGCGGGTCCGCCCGATCAGTCGCATCGGGATCACAAACGCCTCGTAGCCGGCGATCGCCCAGAAGAGGAGCGTGATCGGCTCGGCCTCGAGCGACGCTCGGACGAGGTCGACCGGCGTGAAGAGCGCCTCGGCCTCGGCGAGCGGGACGCCCATCTCGGCGGCGACCTGCTCGAGGAAGTAGTGCGCGATGAGGTACTCGCTTGCGACGAGCGCGACGAGCGTGAAGCCGAGACTGATCGGGAGGAGCAGGATCGAGCCACGCCCGGCGGCGCCGAGGACGACCGCCTGGCCGACGATGAACCCGACGGCGATCGCCACGAGGCCGATCTGCCACTGCGTGATGGCCACGACGCCGTACCAGAGCGCGGTCGCGAGCACGGCGCCGACGGCACCGCCGACGAATCCGCCGAGCAGGTTCGCCGGTCCGGCCGGGAGGACCGGCTTCGCCTCGGGCTCGCTGACGTCGGCGATCGCGATCGCATCGACGGTCCCGTCACCGGCGAGCGGCTGGCCGCTCAGCGTCGCAGCGCCCGCGCCGACGCCGACGCCGGTGCCGGCGGCGGATGCGGCTCCGGCCGTCGCGGCGGCTTGGGCCCCGCCGCCGAACGTGCCGCCCAGCGCGGCACCGCCACCGGGTTGCATCTGGATCGCGCCGCGAATCCCACCGCAGCTGTAGCACGTCGCGGCGCGCTCGCGATTGATCGACTTGCAGCGCCCGCAGACCCAGTCGCTCATGACCGATTACCCCTCGAGCTCCCTCACGGACGCGGTCGTCCGTCGCGGCAGTATGCCGGGGGACACCCCGGCCGACGACTCGCCGACGGTCAGGGCGGCCACTGGTACCTCTCCCTCGGGCCGGCGCTAGACTCGCCCGACGATGACCAAGCGCGTTCGCGTGTCGGACCCCAGCGCGGAACCGCCGCCCGAGACCGCCGAGCCCGGCACGGCCGAACCCGCGCCGCCGACGCGGCACGTCACCACGGCTCGGATCGTGGCGGTCCGCGGTGATTCGCTCGAGGTGCGCGCCGATCGCGTCGTCGGGGAGGCGCCGCTCGAGATCCGCGCCGCCGGACCCGGCCAGGAGCCGGTTGCGGTGGCGGTCACGATGCGCACGCCGGGGCACGAGGACGAGCTTGCGGTCGGGTTCCTTCGGACCGAGGGGCTGATCGACGGTCCGGAGGTGCTCCGGATCGAGACCGGCGACCCGGCGACGCTCAACCAGCCCGACGACACCGTGGTCGTCCACCTGGCCCGACCGTTCGACGCGTCGCGCATCGCCGAGCGGCACTTCGTGGCCACGGCCTCGTGCGGGATCTGCGGCAAGGCCTCGATCGACGAGGTCGCCGTGCGCTGCACGCCCATCCCCGCGGGCACGCCGGTGGTCTCGCGGGCCATCGTGCTGGCACTGCCCGACGCGCTGCGCGCCGCCCAGCGCGCGTTCGACGAGACCGGCGGCGTCCACGCCGCGGCGCTGTTCACGCCGCGCGGCGAGATGATCGGGCTGCGCGAGGACGTCGGGCGGCACAACGCGCTCGACAAGGTCATCGGGGCGCAGGTCCTCGCGGGCGCGCTGCCGCTGCACGAGGCGGTCCTGATCGTGTCCGGCCGCGTGAGCTTCGAGATCGTGCAGAAGGCCGCGGTCGCGGGCATCCCGATCATCTGCGCGGTGTCCGCGCCGTCCGACCTCGCGGTCGAGGCGGCCGAGCGGCTCGGCGTCACGCTCGTCGGGTTCCTGCGGGGCGACGGCTTCAACGTCTACGCCCACGACGACCGGATCGACCTGCGCGACCTCGTCGGCTGGGGCTGACCCCGGCTGACTACTCGGTGGGGGTCGGGTAGAGCGGGACGTGGCTCTCGATGAGCTTGCGGAGCAGGCGTCGGGTGGTCCAGGCGAACACCGTCAGCGCCGCGAGGAAGGCCAGCGTCGCGAGGGCCAGGGTGGCCGCCGGGCCGAGCCCCACCTGGATCGCGGCGAGCGCCACAATCACGCCGCACACCACGGCATTCAGCATGCTGATCTGCACCGGCGTCGCCGACAGGAGATTGGCGGCGAAGCCCCGGCCGGGCACGACAGCCATGGTCTGTGCGACCCCGGGCACGTCGTCGGTGGTGCCCATGACGAACTGGGGTCCGAGGTCGGGCGCGAGCTCGAGGTACTTCGCCCGGATCCGGTTCATCCCGATGATGCAGACGACGTCGTGGTGGTTCGCGCTGTCGAGCCGCAGCTGCGTCCCGATGCCGAGCAGCAGCACCACCGGCAGGAGCACGAGCGCAAAGAGCCGGAACCCCTCACCGAAGTCGGTCGCCTGCGCGACCAGCGCGATCGCCACCACCGAGAACGACAGCGTCGAGAGGTACATCCCGGCCCGCGTGAACGACTCGTTCCAGGCAAGACTGCGCGAGGCGAGCAGGCTCCAGTGCTCGGTCGAGAGGATCTGGAGCCGCATGGCGGGCGTGACCTCGTCCGCGGGCGAGGGTCGGGGCGGCGCAGCGGCCGGTCGCGCGGCAGCGCTTCGCCTCGACGGCGGACGAGGTGCCGCTTCCGTGGTCATTCGGGACGCCTCCAGCGAAACGCGGGTCGCGGCTGATGGTGCACCGGGTCGCGTGGAAGCGCAACGGGGCGCGGGCGTGCCTCGCGTCCTGAGTCGGGTCTCGGCGCGGCCGGTCTCTGCCCGTTCTCGTCCTCGGCGCGGCCGGTCTCTGCCCGTTCTCGTCCTCGGCGCCTCCTCCGGCCCTCGCCGCGCTCGGCGATCCGGCCAGATGCTCCCCGGGGAGCGTTACCGGACTACCTGGCCACGTTGTAGGACCGACGTCACGGCCCCGACGTTCCAGCGGGGCGCACGGACCGGCTCGACTCTGCCATCTGTGCCTGTGGCGAGGCATTAGGCCAACTTTTCCGGCACCGACCTGGCCTTACGCTTCCCGGACAAGCATCTGGCAGCGTGAACGCGCTCGAGCGCGGCTAACGATCCGGTGGGAGTCACATGGCAGGGTACGACGCAGCCGGGCCCCGTTCGTGCTCCGGGGGGCGCGGATGGCAGGGTGTGACGCCGGGGACGCGCGGCGGCCGAACCCCGCGCGGCGGCCGAACCCCGCGCGGCGGCCGAACCCCGCCCGGCCCGCCCGGCCGGCGCCCGGAGCGTCAGGCCCCGTCGCGCCGCCCCGGCCGCTCGTTCGTGAACTGGAACCCGAACCGGCCCTTGATGCAGAGGTGGCCGCTCGTGACCGACGAGTCGAGCGGCGAGGTGACCTTCACGATCTCCTCGTCCTGCACGTGCAGATCGACCGCGCACCCGACCCCGCAGTACGGGCAGATCGTGCTCGTGACGGTCTGCGCCGACTCGTCCCAGGTGCCCGCCTCGCGCATGTCGAACTCGGACTTGAACATGAGCGCGCCGGTCGGGCAGACGCCGATGCAGTTGCCGCAGTACACGCAGGCCGACGTGGGGAGCGGCGTGTCGTACTCGGTCGAGACGCGCGCGTCGAAGCCGCGCCCGGCGATCGCGATCGCGAACGTGTTCTGGGCGTCCTCCCCGCACGCCTCGACGCACTTGTAGCAGAGGACGCACTTCGCGTAGTCCCGCACGTAGAGGTCGTTGTCGACCTTCACCGGCTGTGCGACGGTCTCGGCCTCGACCCCGCCCGACGGCGCGTGATGGTGCCCCGGCTCCCGGACGTCGCGCTCCCCGGCAGCCGCCGGCGGGGCGGGCGGCCCGTACCGTGACGGATCGGCGCCGTAGCGCTCCGCGTACGCGGCCAGCGAACCGTCCGGCGCGGCCGTCCCGGCCAGCGACACGTCGACCGACGACCCGAGGAACTCGAGCACGACCTTGCGCGCCGTCCGCACGCGATCCGAATCCGTCGCGATCTCCATGCCGGGCTCGACCTTCCGCGAGCACGACGGCACGAGCACTCGCGATCCCGTGACCTCGACCACGCACACCCGACACACGTTGACCGGCGTCAGGTTGTCGGCATAGCAGACGGTCGGCGTGTCGATCCCGCGGGCGCGGCACGCGTCGAGGATCGTCGAGCCCGCCGGGACCGCCATCGGCTCGCCGTCGAGCGTGATCTCGACCGGCTCGGGCTGGGGCGGGGGAGGCGCGGCCGGCGGCCGGCTCGGGCGGGCCGGCGGGGTGAGCAGGATCGGCGAGAGCGGCGGCGGTGCGCCGACCGGCGTCGCCGGCGTCGCGGGCGCGGCCCGCGTCGGATCGTGCGTCACAGCGACACCATCCCGGCCTGCCGGAACGCCGACTCGATCGCCGACGAGGCGGTCTGCCCAAGACCGCAGATCGACGCGTCGCGCATCGCCTGCCCGACCTCGCGCAGCAGCGCGATCTCCTCGCCTTGCGAGCGGTGCGGCGAGCCGGCGGCGAGCCGCGCCAGCAGCTCCTCCTGGCGGACGGTCCCGACCCGGCACGGGACGCACTGGCCGCACGACTCGTCGCGGAAGAAGCGCGCGATCCGGCGCAGCGTGTCGACGAGGTCGACGGTCTCGTCGAAGACCATCACGACCCCCGAGCCGAGCGTCGCGCCCGCCGCGCGCGTCGCCTCGAACGTGAGCGGCATGTCGAGCGCATCGGGACCGACGAACACGCCCGCCGCGCCGCCGAGCAGCACCGCCTTGAGCGACCGACCGCCGGCAACGCCACCACCGAGCTCGATCAGCTCGCGCAGCGTCGTCCCGAACGGCACCTCGTACGTTCCCGGCCGCTCGACGTGCCCGGACAGGCAGAACAGCTTCGGGCCGGTCGAGCCCTCGGTGCCGATCGCCGCGAACGCCTCGCCGCCGTGCATCACGATCCACGGGATGTTGACGAGCGTCTCGATGTTGTTGACCGCGGTCGGCTTCCCGAACAGCCCGACCTCGACCGGGAACGGCGGCTTGTTGCGCGGCTCGCCGCGCTTGCCCTCGATCGACTCGAACAGCGCGGTCTCCTCACCGCAGATGTAGGCGCCTGCGCCGCGCCGCAGCTCGATGTCGAAGTCGAAGCCCGAGCCGAGGATGTCGCGCCCGAGCAGCCCGGCCTCGCGGGCCCGGACGATCGCGTTGCGCATCCGCGCCTCGCACAGCGGGTACTCGCCGCGGACGTAGAGATAGCCCTTCGACGCGCCGACGACGAAACCCTCGATCGTCATCGCCTCGACGATCGTGAACGGGTCCTCCTCCATGACCGCGCGGTCCTTGAACGTGCCGGGCTCCGACTCGTCGGCGTTGCACACGACGTACTTCGGCCGGCCGGTCGCGGTCCGCACGGCTGCCCACTTGCGCCCGGTTGGGAAGGCGGCGCCGCCGCGCCCGACGAGCCGCGCCAGCGTCACCTCGGCCAAGGCCCAGTCGCCGCCGCGTTCGAGGACGCGGGCGAGCGCCTCGTAGCCGCCGGTCGCACGGTAGTCGTCGAGCGACGTCGGGTCGATCCGCCCGACCCGCCGCAGCAGCGTCAGCCCCTCGTCGCCGGCCTGCGGGATCGATCGCCGGAGGTGGGCGAGCCGCTCCGCGGAGGGCGTCGGAGCGTGCGGCTCGGGGAGGATCGAGCGGCCGGCCTCCGCGTCGTCGATCCGCGCAGCGATCCCGGCCGCGTCGACGGGCCCCAGCGCGACCGTCTGCGGCTCCTCCCCGGCGACCGTGAGCAGGGCGGCGGGCGCGCGTTCGCAGCGGCCGAGGCACGGCGAGCGGAGCCACGTCGCCCTGCCGGTCTCGTCCGGCTCAGCCTCGGGACCGAGCGTGCGGGCGAGGTCCGCCGCGACGTCCTCGGCGCCGTTGATCCGACACGCGAGGTCGTCGCACAGGTGGGCGACGATCGGCGGCCGCGGCTTCGTCGCGTACAGCGCGTAGAACGTGGCGACGCCGTACGCCTCGGCGGGCGGGATCGTGAGCCGCTTGCACACGTAGTTGAGCGCGGGCTGGCTGATCCACCCGACCCGCTCCTGGACCGCGTGGAGCACCGGCAGCAGGAGGTCGCGGTTGGCGCGGGCGGCGTGACCCCCGTGGGCGACGTGGCCCTCGGCCCCCGGCGTCCGCTCGCCGCCGACCCAGCGCGTCGCGGGTGGCCCGAGGACGGCGTCCACGGCGGCCCGCTCGGCGGGCGAGGCGAGCGGTCCGATGACGTGCAGATCCATCGCCGGCCGAGTGTACCGCCGCAGCGAGGCCGGCTGGGCTCCGGGGTGTCGTGACCATCATGTGCTACCGTGTGCTACATGGCACGTCGTACCGAGCCTCGGACCCGGGTCGGTGTGCGGGAGCTCCGCCAGAACCTTTCGGTCTACCTCCGTCGCGTCGAACGCGGCGAGTCGTTCGAGGTGACCGAGCGCGGCCGCCCGGTGGCCGAGCTCCGGCCGCGCGGTACGGCACCCGTGTCGGGCCTGGATCAGCTGATCGCGGAGGGCAGGGCCGTGCCGGCCCGCCGTTCCCCTGCCAGCCTGGCACCGCCGCAGGCGGGACGCGGTCGACCGCTCTCGGAGATCCTCCGCGAGATGCGGGACGAGGATCACCGGTGACGGCGATTGCCTACGTCGACGCGTCGGCGCTCGTGAAGCTCATCGTCGCGGAGGCCGAGAGCGACGCGATGTACCGCTGGTACGTCGAGGCCGAGCGCACGGTGACAAGTCGACTCGGGCTCGTCGAGGTCCGGCGTGCGGTCGCTCGCAGCAGTGACGAGGTGGATCCCGTGGTCGTGGAGTCCGTGCTGGGATCGGTGGCTGTCGTGGAGGTCGACGCCGCGATCGCCACGGAGGCATCGGCACTCCGACCCGCAGCGCTGCGCACGCTCGATGCGATCCACCTCGCGACGGCCCTCCACATCGGGGAGGTCGAGGCATTCGTGACGTATGACGACCGGCTGGCCGGGGCCGCCCGTGGTCTCGGCCTTCCGGTCGTGCGACCGGCCTGAGCGCTACTCGAGCGGCGTCGGGCCCTCCCGCCGTCCCCGATCCTGCCGGGCGACCGATGCCCCGCCGACCTTCTCGATCCGGATCGCCGGATCGCGCGGCGCCGCCATCGGGGGCGGCGCGTCGAACAGGATCCGTCCGAGCCAGCCGCCGACGTAGGCGCCGAACAGCCCGCCCGCCAGCGTCCCGAACAGCAGCGGCATCGACATCGCGACGTCGTTGAGACCCGAGTTCAGGATCACGAACGCGACCGCCCCCGCGCCGACGATGACGCCGACGAACCCGAGGAGCGTCCGCGCGACACCGGTCGGGGTGACGCGCAGCTCGTCGGTCGAGTCGCCGATGCCCGGCGCCCGGGCGCGCTGCCAGCCGAGCCAGAGACCGCCGATCGTCGCCAGGGCCGCACCGATGAGGGCGAGGAAGAACCACGGCTCGTAGACGCCCTGCGCGCCTTCAGTTCGCCAGATCCGGTCCTGGTTCTCGAGTGCCCGCCAGGCACCGAAGCCGAAGATGCCGGCGACGACGCCGAGGAGCCCGGGGAGCAGCCGAAGGCCGCGCGACCTGGTCGTGGCCGCGGAGCCGCTGAGGGCGAGCACGAGGAGCGCGGCCGCGACCACGGCGAGCAGGAAGCCGTCGGCCGTACTCGACCAACCCGTGCGCACCTGCGGCGGGGGGTTGCCGACACGGGTCATCCACGGCAGCGGCGAGGCGATGATCGCGACGATCGCGCCGACCGTCGCGAGCAGCCGGGCGGGATCGTGGAGGCCTGGCCGTTCCATCCGTAGGAGGGTACCGCCGCTCCGCGGGGAGGGTTCAGATCGGGCGGGGAGTGGGCCCGTGGGATCGGGGAGTGGAGTTGCGGAGTGGGATGGCGGCCCTGCGTTCCATGCGCCGCCGCTGTCCACGCCCGTGCCACTGTGAGTGTCAGAACGGGGCCTGTGACGAGCTCAAGCGCACGGTGGGTGCGGGATTTGGCCCCTTGTCGGCGCTCCGTGCCTGTCCGGGTGGCGCCACCGGTCGCCAAGCAGGCTCGCGAGGACCGGGCTTCGGCCTTGTGCTGCCAACAACCCCCGATGTGGCACTCCGAGTGGCACGGGCGGTCAGAGCGGGCCGCGGGGAGGGCTGAGTGCGGGGCGGGGAGCGGTGGCGGGGACTGCCAGGGCCCGTACGGCTTCGTTGGCCCGGCCCGTGCTGGTGTGAGCACCAAGACGAGGCCAGCGGCGAGGACAGGCGGGCAGCGCCGGCCGGTGTCGGCCCCGTGGAGGGCGCTCGTGCGGGTCTCGGTGGCAATCGGACCCGGTAAGCGGATGCCGGGTTGCCCGACTGGGGCCTTCGGCCGTCGCTTCCCCCTGCGTTGCTGCTCGCACCAGCACGCCGGACCCCAAGATGCGAGGGCCGGGCAACGCGCGGGTGAGCCGCGCGGCCCGCACCCATGCCCGTCAGTCGCGGCCGCGCAGCAGCGACACCCGGAACGGCCGCAGCTCCCCGCGGGCGAACCCGCCGGCGATCACCGGATCCTCCTCCATGATCCGCCGCGCCGCGCCCTCGTCCGGCGCCTCGAAGATTGCGATGCCGGTGTTCTTCGGCCCGAGCGTCGGCCCGACGAGGATCAGCGACCCTTCCGCGAGCATCCGCCCGAAGCGCTCGAAATGGACGCCCCAGACCGCCTGCTCCTCGTCGGTCATCGTGTCGGCGAAGTCGTCGCGCGGGGGATGGATGAAGTAGATCCACTCGCTCACGGCGGCCCTCCTCGCCCCGAGTGACGGCCGCGCTAGGCGACGGGTTCCGCGACCGGCAGCTTCTCGACGCGGATCGCGGTCGCCTTGAACTCGGCCGTGCCCGACTTCGGGTCGGTCGCGTCGATCGTCAGCAGGTTCGTCGCGACGTCGTCCTGGAAATGGAACGTCATGAACGTGAGCCCCGGCCGCAGCGACTCGTCGATCCGGATCGGCGCCTCGATACTGCCCCGACGGGACGTGACACACACCCGCTCGCCGTCGACCAGCCCAAGCGCGGCCGCGTCTTCCGGTGAGATGTCGAGCGTCTCGCCGCGCCGGAGCGGCGACGAGTAGCCCGCGGTCTGGACGCCGGTGTTGTATGAGTCGAGCCGGCGGCCGGTCGTGAGCCGGATCGGGAACTCCTCGGTCAGGCGGTCGATCGGCGGATCGTGGTCGACCGGTACGAACGGGACGCGATGCCCGGGCAGCGGGTCCTCCCACAGTCGCGAGTGCAGGTACAGCTCGCCCGGGTGCTCTTCGTCGTAGCACGGCCACTGGAGCCCACCGAGCTCGTCGAGCCGTGCGTAGCTCATCCCGGCATGGACCGGCGACAGCCGGCGGACCTCGTTCCAGACCGCCTCGGCGTCGGGCACGCCCCAGTCGTGGCCCATGCGCCGAGCGAGGTCGAAGATGATCGCGAGGTCGTCGCGCGCCTCCCCGGGCGGGTCCTTCGCCCGCCGGACGCGCTGGACGCGCCGCTCCGAGTTCGTGACCGTGCCCTCGCTCTCGGCCCACGAGGCGGCCGCCGGCAGAACGACGTCGGCCAGCTCGGCGGTCTTCGTCAGGAACAGGTCCTGGACGACCAGGAACTCGAGGTCGCCCAGGAGCTGCTTCGCGCGCTTCTGGTCGGCCTCGGACTGGACCGGGTTCTCGCCGATGCAGTAGACCGCGGTCAGGTCGCCGCGCTCCATCGCGTCGAACATGCCCGACAGGTGCCAGCCGCGCTTCGGCGGGACCGGCACGCCCCACTCGGCGTCGAACTTCGCGCGGAGCTCGTCGTTCTCGACGTGCTGGAACCCAGGCAGCCGGTCGGGGAGGGCGCCCATGTCGCCGCCGCCCTGGACGTTGTTCTGGCCGCGGAGCGGGTTGAGCCCGCTGCCGTACCGACCGACGTGCCCGGTCAGCAGCGACAGCGAGATCAGCGCGAGGACGTTGTCGACGGCGTTGTGGTGCTCGGTGATGCCGAGCGTCCAGCAGATCATCGCCCGCTCGGCCGTCGCGTAGGCATGGGCGAGCTCGCGGATCGCAGCAGCGGGCACGCCGGTCTCGCGCTCGGCGTACTGCAGCGTGTACCGCTCGACCTTCGCCTTGTAGGCCTCGAAGCCGTCGGTCGCGTGCTCGATGAACGCGCGGTTCTCGAGGCCCGCCGCGATGATCTCGCGCCCGATGGCGTTCGCGAGCGCGATGTCGCTGCCGACGTCGAGGCCGAGCCAGCCGTCGGCCCACTCCGCCGAATCCGTCCGGCGCGGGTCGACCGCGTAGAGCCGGGCGCCGTTGTGGACGCCGCGCAGGAGGTGATGGAAGAAGATCGGGTGCGTCTCGCGGGCGTTGCTGCCCCACAGGACGATCAGGTCCGTCTCTTCGATCTCACGGTATGAACTTGTGCCGCCACCGGCACCGAACACGGTCGCCAGACCGGCGACGCTCGGAGCGTGTCAGGTCCGGTTGCAGCTGTCGATGTTGTTGCTGCCCAGGACCACCCGGCTGAACTTCTGGGCTGCGAAGTTGACCTCGTTGGTCGCCTTGCTGCAGCTGAAGACGCCGAAGGTCGTCGGGCCGTGGGCCGCCTTCGCGGCCTCGAACCCGGCAACGGTCCGGTCGAGCGCCTCGTCCCAGGTTGCGGGACGCAGCTCGCCGCCCTTCGTGTCGCGGACGAGGGGCTGGGTCAGTCGAACGTAGGGCTTTGCCACGGCGTGGCCTCCTGCGGAACCGACGCGGTCGAGTGTAGCGCGGGGCGCATCGCGGGGGCCAGCGGGCGCCTCGATCAGTGCCAGTCGAGCCCGCTCCGCTCGCTCCAGTAGGACTCCGCGGCCATCGCGAGCCGCCCCAGGTCGTCGAGCTCGTCCGCGCCGAGCGCGAGCTGGGTGGCGCGCACGTTCGACGCGAGCTGGTCGACCGTCACCGCGCCCGACAGCACGACGTCGGCCCACGGCTGCCGAAGTGCGGCGGCGAGCGCAATCGCATCGACCGTCGTGTCGTGGCTTCCGGCGACCGCTGCGAGCGGTCCGACGACGGCCGGCTCGCCGCGGTCGGTCAGGCGCCCGTTCGCGAGCGCCTCTTTCACGATGACGCCCCAGCCGGCGGCGTGCGCCTCCCGGAGGGCGTCCCCGGCGGAGGGCTCGAGGAGGTTCCATGTCGCCTGGACCGCGCCGAACGGGTTGACTCCGTCGACGTCGGCCTCGAGCGCGACCCGGATCGTGTCGGCCTGGCGCGGCCCGCTCACGCTCAGCCCGATGACCAGGCCGTCCTCGCGCAGCCGCGCGAGCTCGGCCAGGACCGCCGGATCGCTCAGGACGCCGCTGTCGAGGGTGGCCGAGTGGATCTGGTAGAGCCGCAGGTGGCGGCCGAGGATCGACCGGCTCTCGGCGGCCTGGCGCCGGAGCGTGGCGAGCGAGTGGTCCTTGATCTCGTTGACCTCGGCGCCGACCTGCCAGTTGGCCGTGTACGTGTAGCCCCACTTCGACCCGATCGTGACCTCGCCAGGTTGGATCCCGCGCCCGTCGAGCCACGACGCGAGGAACTCCTCGGCGCGTCCGTACGACCGGGCGGCATCCAGGTACCGGATGCCCGCTGCCCAGGCCGCGTCGAGCACCTCGTGCGCCCGCCGGCGCATGGCGTCGACGTCCCGCTCCTCCCCGAGGTCCGCGTCGCGCCCGAGGTTGATGTACCCGGGCCGCCCGAGCGCGGCCAGACCAAGGCCGATCGGCGTGACGACAAGCCCGGTCTGCCCGAGGGTGTGCGTGTTCACCCTCGTACGTTACGCCGCCTCGTACGTCACGCCGCCACCGACGGTGAGTCGGGGCGCGGTCCGGTGATCCGCACGAGGATGGCGAGTCGCGACATCTAGGCCTCCGGGATCGGCGCGAGCGCGGCAAGTGCCGGACCCATGATGTAGCGGCGGGTCCGGGTCGCGCCCCTTCCCTCGAGGTATCCCAGCTGAGCGGCTGTTGCCAGATCGCGACTCGCAGCCGCGGCAGAGCGGCCGGTAATCCGCGAGTAGTCGGACGGCCGCATCGAGTGGTTGATCCAGGCGTAGGCCAGCCCGTCCAGGAGGGCTGGATGGAGCGTCCCCTCGATGATTGCGCGCCGGATCGCGATCTGGACATCGCCAAGTCCGCGCATCCGAGCAAGAACTCGATCGGCGGCCCGAATGGTTGCTTCCAGAAAGTACGAGACGAATGGGGTCGCGTCGTAGCCGGGCTCATACCTCCGGCCGGTCGCCTTCGCAATCGCGCCGAAGTACGTCGCACGCTCTTGATCCAACTGTCCCTCGAGCGACACGAGCCCGCCGAAGTCGAGGCCGCCTCGAGCATAGATGAGCCGGGCGAGGGCACGAGCGGTCCTGCCGTTCCCGTCATTGAACGGGTGAATGGCGACGAATTCGAGGTGCGCGACGGCGGCGGCGAGCGCGGGGGGAAGTCGATCGGCTCCGTCCTTCAGCCACGCCCCGAACTCGCGCATGAGCTCCGGCACGTCGCCCGGTGGGGGTGTGGTGAAGATCGTGTTGCCGCCGGAATCAATCACGCGATTCTCGCCATGACGGTACTCGCCGGTGGTCAGCAGAGGATCGATGTCGCCGAGGACACGGCGATGGATCTCCCGGATGACCGACTCATCGACTGCGATGTCAGGCTCGGCGGCGACCTCGTCGGCGAACTGGATCGCCTCCCGCGAGCCCAGGATTTCGAGAGCCTCCCGGCGACTGACGGGTAGGGCCGTCCCTCCCAGCAGTTCCTCGACCTCGATATCGCTGAGCGTGTTTCCTTCGATCTTCGTCGTCCCGTGAACCGTCCGAACCCAGGCACGGTGGCGGAACCACTCGAGGTGGGTCGGGTCGATCGGCAGCTGCTCGAACAACCACCGTCGCCGATCCAGCTGCTCGCCTGGCGATGCAAGGATGGCGATGTCGAGCCGATAGTCCACGGTTTTCCTCACGCTCGGAAGAGACCGGGCTATTCTACCGCTGTCGCAAGAATCGCACTCACTCTTTCACCGATGGCAGAGACCGACCCGGCGCGCCGGTGAGGGCCATCTCGTCGACGATCCGAGGCGACGACATGACGGTGCCCGAGATCCGGTTCGGGGATGGTCGACTACATCAGCGACGCCGGGGCCCGGCCTACCTCAACGCGACTCCGTCGCCGGGCTCGACGCCCCCGACCCTACAATGCTCCACCCCGGAGTCGGCGAGCCGGTGCTCCACCTCGGCGAGGCGGTCCGGTGAGACTGCGACGAGCAGCCCGCCCGAAGTCTGCGGATCGTGGGCGAGCACGACGAGCTCCGGTGGGACGTCGGGCGCCAGCTCGAGGGCGGGCCTCACGAAGCGGCGGTTGTGTCCGGCGCCGCCGGTCTCGACGCCGGCCCGAGCCAGGTCGAGCGCGCCATCGAGCGCCGGCAGCGCCGACGCCTCGAACGCGAAGCGAGCGCCCGATGCCCGCGCCATCTCGAGCCCGTGACCGAGCAGCCCGAACCCGGTCACGTCGGTCGCCGCGCGAACGCCGGCCGCGACGAGCGCCTCCGAGGCGGCCCGGTTGAGGCGGCGCATGCTCGCGACGGCGGCGGCGAGATGCTCGGGGGCCATCCTGCCCTGGCGCGACCCCGACACCAGGACCCCCGTGCCGAGGGGCTTGGTCAGGAGGAGGCGGTCGCCGGGCCGGGCGCCACCCTTGCGCAGGAGGCGGTCCGGGTGGCCGGCGCCGACGACCGCGAGCCCGTACTTCGGCTCCGGGTCGCGGATCGTGTGGCCGCCGGCCAGCGTGCCGCCCGCCTCGCGGACGGTGGCCGCCGCCCCGTCGAAGATCGCGGCGAGCGTGTCGCGCGGCAGGTCCTCGGGGAAGGCCGCGATCGAGAGGGCAAACAGCACGCGGCCGCCCATCGCGAAGACGTCCGAGACGGCGTTGGCCGCGGCGATCGCCCCGAAGGTGCCCGGATCGTCGACGAGCGGCGGGAAGAAGTCGAGCGTGCCGATGATCGCGAGGTCGTCCGAGACGCGGTACGCGGCCGCGTCGTCGGGCGGCGTCAGGCCGGCGATGAGCGCCTCTGGCGCGGCCAGCGCGCCCAGCCCGCCGAGCGCGTCGGCCAGCAGGTCGGCGCCGAGCTTGGCCGCGCACCCGCCGCAGTCGGTGAGATCGGTGAGCTTGATCGGCGACGCAGGTTCGACGGCCATGCCGTGATCTTAGGCTAGGCGCGGAGTCCCTCACGCCAGGCGCACCGAATGTCCCCGCCAAGGCCGCCCGGCTCCGTAGGCCCGCACGGATGACATCGAGCGCGAGCCTCGTTCCCTCTGCCCGGGCCGCGACGTCAGCCGGCGGTCGTCGCGTGTCGCTGTAGGTGGCGCCTGAACTGTCGCTCATCGGGCGGTTGGCCACAACTTGCCATTGATCGACTGCCCCGACCGGCACTCGTCCATCCGGATCCCAGCGCCCGACCGACTCCCCCGGAGAGGCGGCGGTCATCGACGAAACCGGCAGGACCCGCTCGCTCGGCCGCCTCGAGGTGCGGCGCGCCGCGCTCGAAGCGTTCGCGAGCACGCTCGGGCCCGACGACCAGGTCGCGCTCGAGGCATCGCTCAACACGTGGGCCATCGCCGATATCCTGGCCGCCCACGCCGGGCGGGTGGTGGTTAGCAACCCGCTCCGCACCAAGGCCATCGCCCAGGCCAAGGTCAAGACCGACGAGATCGACGCCCGGACCCCCGCCGAGCTGCTCGCCGCCGACTACATCCCACAGGTCTGGCAGCCCGATCCGGCGACCCGCGAGCTGCGCCGGCGGGTGGCCTTCCGGGCAGGGCTCGTGCGCAACCGGACGCTCCTGCGCAACTCATCGAGGCCGCCCACAGCGCGGTCCGCACGCCCGGCCCGCTGCGCGCCTGCTACCTGCGCATCCGCAGCCGGCGCGGGGCCAACGTGGCGGTCGTGGCGATCGCGCGCAAGCTGG